>CAYXXF010000006.1:140573-176724 GCA_964469005.1 uncultured Anaerolineales bacterium | reverse complement strand
CAAATTCCTGTGCGAGGTCGAGCGCGGTGCGATAGGCAAGAATTGATGCGTCCGCATCAGCTTGCGTGCGCGCATGTTCGGTTGCGGTTTGAACGATGGCGGCACGAATCGCGGATGCGGCGTCATCGTTTCCAAATTCCTGTGCGAGGTCGAGCGCGGTGCGATAGGCAAGAATTGATGCGTCCGCGTCAGCTTGCGTGCGCGCTTGTTCGATTGCCGCGTCAACAATGGCACCGCGAATGGTGGAGGCAGTTGCGTCGTCATCCAAACCGCGCGCAAGGTCAAGCGCGTTGCGGTAGGCATCGAGGGATGCATCCAAATCGCCAAGCGCGCGTGCGTTGTGTGCGCGTGTGAGCGTTTCTGCCAATTGTGCTTGGCGGGTCAAGACGTCGTTGACACGCGCGAGGTGCGCGTCAATCGTCTCGCGTTGGGTCGCGTGGTCGGGCGTTAGCAGCGAGTGTGCGCGTTCGAAATACTGTTTTGCCTCGTGCAATTCTTTGCGGTCCACAGCAACGCTGCCGAGAATCGTCAGCGCATCAGCTTGCGCAAAGGCATCCTCAAATTCCACCGCTATCGCAAATTGTTCTTGCGCGGCGCGTTCAATTTCAACAGGATTGTTGGTGGCTTGAACCGCGCGGGTCTTGTCCGTCGCGAGCGCAACTATATCTGCTCGGCGGGCATTCACTTCAGGTGCGTTATCGGATTCACGCGCAGCGGCGAGCGCATCACGATACGTGGTCTCGGCGGTACTCCAATCTTGTTCCGCGTGCAAGGCATGTGCCTTTGCTGCAAGTGCAGCAATGACGGATGCAGAAATCTGTTGTTGCGCCGCGCTATCGTTCAAGGTATGGGCGCGCGCAAGAGCCGCGCGATACGCGGTGATTGCGTCATCAAATTGCCCTTGTGCCTGTGCGGCTTGCGCGCTTGCAAGATGTGCGCCCATCTCGGCGCGCTGCGCGACAATCTCGTTCGTGTGTGCGAGCGCGGCGTCAAGCTCAACGAGGGACCCGGCGCGCTCGGCTTTGACAAACAACGGGCGCGCAGTTTCAAAAAATGTTTTTGCGTCCCCCCATTTTTCTTGCTTGGTCGCAATCGTGCCGAGCGTGAATCGCGCGTCCGCTTCCGCGTCGACGTGATTAAATTCTTGGGCGAGCGCCAGCTGCATTTGCGCGGCGCGTTCGGCAGTGGACCAATCGGCAGCCGCGACGGAGGAATTGGCGCGCGCAGCGGCGAGAGTTACGAGCTCGCGTTCGCGTTTTGCGACAGCATCGTTCAATTGAAATTCGCGCGCGAGTAACAAGCTTTCGCGATACGCGTCGCTTGCTTCGTCCCACCATTCGTTAGCGCGCAGGGCTGCCGCCTTGTCGGCGTACACATTCACCAAATTTTGACGCAGCGCGTCACGCGTAGTGGTCTCATCCAGTGTTTCCGCCAACGCGTATGCTGAACGGTATGAAGTTGCCGCATCGTCCCATTGCTGCGCTTGGCGCGCGGATTCGGCATGTTCAAGTTGTGCCGCGAGCTGTTGGCGTTGAATCGCGCGCGTGGCGAACGCGGCATCGCGCGTCAAGTCATTGATGCTTTCGTCCTGTGCGCCGCGCAATTCTGCTTCGGCGTGCTGGTATGCGGCAAGCGCTTGTTCCCAACGTCCTTGCGCGGCTTCAAGCAAACCGTTACGGTACAAGATTTGTCCGATACGCGTTTGGTCTTGAATTTCCTGCGCGGTCGTGAGCGCAGAGGCATAGGAACTCGCCGCCGCGTCGTATTGTCCGTTTGAGCATTGCGTGTCGCCGAGTTGTTGAAACGCATACGCTTGATACGATTTCACATCCGCGCGTTGCGGGGCGGATGTCTCCATTACCGCAAGGGCGCGCTGGTAATAACCGAGTGCCGATTCCCACGCGTCTTGGTCGGCGGACAACATGCCAAGCACAAAAGCAAGTTCGCCCGTGAGAGGCGTATCGTCGAGCGTTTGCGCGTTTGCATACGCGCGCGCATAACTCGCTTCTGCCGCCGCGAAATCACCGTCCCTGCGTTGCGCGCTGCCGAGTTGTTGATACGCCATCAGCTGTGCGCGCAAAATCGTGTCGCGTACGGTTGGCGCGGCATCAGCGCGTTCCAGCGCGTATTGGTACGAAAGAAGCGCGGACTGCGAATCGCGTTGACGCGCGGCGAGTTGTCCCAAGCGCAAATAGAGTTCGGCTTGCGCGGTGCGGTCATCCAACTCTTCGGCAATGGCAAGCGCTTGGCGATACGAACGCCGCGCGGTGTTGTAATCGGACGCGTCGGCAGCAACGTCCGCGCTATCGCGGAATACGCGGAGCTGTGCCGCGCGAACTTGGCGCAACGCATCGAACGCTTGCGCGTCACTCAAACGTTCCGCCGCTTCCGCATAATGCCTCGACGCCAATTCAAACTGTTGCGCGGCATGTTCGTCACGCGCGAGTTGTGACAGAATATCTGCCTCGCGTGCCCACACGACGCGTTGGTGTTCGCTCGAATTGGTCAGCGCGAAAAGACCTGCTGCGCGGCGATACGCGTCAAGCGCCGCATCCCATTGTTGGTTGGCGCGCGCTTCGTCACCGAGATTTTCCAAAGTGACCGCTTGCAGCTGCACAACCGCGTTGCGTTGTTCGGTTTGCGCGGGCGCGTCGAGCAGCGCAATCGCTTGCGAATAATTTTGCAGCGCGTTTTCCCATTGCCCCGCTTCGCCTGCGCGGTTGCCCAATTCTTGAAGTGTCTGCGCTTGCAGTTCGAGCAAGGCGCTGCGCTGCGGCGCACTTTCGGGCGCGTCGTACAGACCTGCCGCGACGCGATACTGTTCAAGCGCGTCTTGATAGTCGGCGCGCTCGGTTGCGACAAAACCCAGTTTGGCGTGCAACTCGGCTTGCGCCGCGCGGTCCTGCAATTCATCCGCAAACGCGAGGGCGTGAGAATATTCCGTACGCGCGGTTTCAAAATCGCGCGCGCCGCGTTTCAAATCGCCTTGACGCTCGGCTTCGGCTTGTTGTTCGCGTTTCAGTGCGCGGGTGGCAAGCTCAAGGTCGGCATCAAGAGTTTGCAAAGAATCCGCCGACGCGAGTTCGCGCGCTCTCGTCAAGTGCGCAACGGCGTCGCCCCAGCGCGCTTGACGCGTTGCTACATCACCCAACGCGGCGAGCAGGATTGCTTGTGCGTGCGCAGAACCAAGTCCCTGTTGCAGCGTGAGTGCTTGAGTGTACGCCGCTTCTGCGCCTTCCCAATTTTGTGCGTCGTGCTCGGCGGTGCCAAGGGCTTGGTACGCGTCGGCTTGCGCGCGTTCAATGTCTGCGCGTAAGGTGCTTGACGAATCAATTCGATTCAACGCGTCGGAATAGAGGTCAATCGCTTCATTCCAACGCGTTTGTCCGGACGCGACGAGACCGCGTTGATAAACCAACTCGCCTTGCGCGGGCGCGTCATTCAACTCGCGTGCCAAGTCCAGCGCGACAAACAAATCGGCGTCGGCGGCAGACCATTGTTGTGCCTCGCGTTTTGCGATGCTGCGATGGCGCAGCGCGTCCAGCTGTGCGCGCACAAGCAGGGTTCGTCGTTCCGCATCTTCAGCGGTTAGTTTCGGCGACGCGGTGGTGTACGCTTCGATGGCGGCGTCCCAGTCTTGTTGCAAAGCCGCCATGTCGCCCAGTTCCGCGAGGACAATTCCTTCAGTGCGTGTGTCGGCGAGGTCGCGCGTGAGTTGCAACGCGGTTTCGAGTTCCGGTTTTGCGTCTAACCACGCGCCGCTGTCGCGCGCAGTTTCGGCGCGCGCAAGGACAGTATTCAACTGCGCGCGTTTTTGTCCGCGCTGCGCGCGTCCGATATTCCAAATCGCCTGTGGTTTCAATGGCGCGGCGGGCATCAAATTGTAAATGCCGAGCGCGCGGCGAAGGTCCACTAACGCTTCGTCCCAATTTTCATGTTCAATGGAAATGAGACCGAGCGTGTACAAGAGGTCGGCTTCGCGTGCGCGGTCTCCCAACGCTTCCGCCGTGGCAAGCGCGGAACGATACGCGAGTTCGGCTTGCGGTAAATGATGTGCCGCGCGTTCGCGTTCACCGATTTTTTCAAAGGCAGATAACTGATGTTGTTGGATAAAGCGTCGCGTTTCGGTTTGGGCGGCGATGGTCGGGCGCGCTAATGCCTGCTCGTACAAATCAACTGCGTTGTCCCATTCGTTTTGGTCAGCGGCGACGAGTCCGAGTGAATGAAACGCATCGGCTTCTAACGCGTCATCCTGTAATTCTTGGGCGAGTTCGAGCTGTTGACGATACTGAGCTTGCGCCGATTGAAAATCGCCTGCGCCGCGGTACATTTCTGCGAAACGACCCAGCGCCGTGCTTTCGGCGCGTAAGGATTGCGCGCGTAATTCGGCGTGAGTATCGGTATCGAGACGCGCGCGGGCTTGTTGAAAATAGGCGAGGGATTCGGGCAAACGCGATTGGGAAAATGTAACAACGCCGAGCCGATACAACAACGCGCCGGTTTCATCACTTAACGCGAGTTGTTCCAAATTGCCGCGCGCTTGGACATACGCGATTTCGGCTTGACCCCATTCTTGCGCGTCGCGATGCGCGTCGCCGATGTGGGTTAGGGCGGACGCTTGCGCGTGCAATGCCTTGCCGCGGAGGTCGGCGGATTCCGGTGAATCCAAACGCATCAATGCTTGTGCAAGGTAGGCGTTCGCTTCTTGCCATTCGCCGCGTGCAAGCGCAATGCTGCCAAGCTGATAGAGCGTCGCGCCTTGTTCCGCGCGTGCGTCGAGTTCTTGATACAGCGCGAGGGCATCACGATACGCACTGTTCGCGCTATCCCACGCTTGCGCTTGTACGCGCGCGGCGCCGAGCGTTTCATAAGCGCGAGCTTGTTCAGCTAGAAGTGCACGCCGCGCTTGAGCATCTTGCGGAGAATCCAACAGCGCGAGAGCTTGGTCGTACGCTTCAATTTGGCGCGCGGCGTCACCGCGTGCGGCAGCGAGTGTTCCCAACGCGCGAAACCATTCGATGCGCAACGCGCGCGACGCTGTGCCTTGCGCGTTTGCGCGAAGGGCGGACTGGTATGCGTTTTCAGCGGCTTGCAGGTCGTCAGCCGCGCGCGCGGTTTCCGCAATTTGCGCGTACGCGTTTGCTTGCGCGTCAAAGGCAGCGTGACGAAGATCGTTGTCGCGTGGTGTATCCCAATGCGCGAGCGCGTTGTCATATGCTGTAATTGATTCGTTCCAATTTCTTGTACGCGAAGCAAGCGCACCCAATTTATTCCACACGTTTGCAAGGTGTGAGGAATCACCCAGCTCTTGCGCCAAATTCAAACCCGCGCGATACGAATCGGCTGCGGTTGCGAAATCCTGACGCAATTGTGCCGCGTCACCCAAAGCGACCTGCGCCGCAATTTCATCCCCTAATAACTCGCGATACATCGCATCGTTCGGCTGTGAATAGGCGCGTGCTTGCTGGTACTGTTCCAACGCGCGCGTATGGTCGCCCGAACTCGCGGCGAGTGTGCCGAGTGCGCGGAGGGCATACGCGGCGGCTTGATCATTTTCGACACGGCGCGCGAGGCGCAAAGCCGTATCGAATGCTTCGGGCGCGTTCGGTTGACGCGTTTGTTGGCGTAATTCGCCGACTTGGAGCCACAACGCGAGTTCTTGTTCGGGGCGGTCCAGTTCGCGATAGAGCGCAATCGCCTGGTCAAAATCATCGAGCGCGGCTGCGGGTTGACCACTCGCGGCGGAATTTCTTGCGTACTCGCTCAACGCGAACGCAAGGTCGCCCGCATAGTTGTAAATCCAAGCGTCGAGGCGCGCGCGCGCGTCATTGACCAATTCGGACGCGTCAGCATATACGCGGATGAGGTCATCGCCTGCATACGCGCTCGCACGTTCAAAGAATTGTTGCACACGTCCATATTCGGCAACATCGAGATGAAGCAAATCAAGCGGAGGGCGAATAGAGCGATAGATGACAGTACGCAGCCAACCTTCGTCGCGCACACTGCCTTGTTGCAGCGCGAGTGCAAAATCGGTCTGTGTTCCCGCAAAAAAAGACGCGCCGTTCGCGTCGGTCTCGTACGCCGTGCGTCCAAATTGCAGCCACACCGCGCCGATGAAAATGTCCGCAAGTTCGACAGCAGATTGTCCGCTGGTTTGAGTGACATCCTCACCGGGCGTTGGCGTAACCAACGCGAGTTCCAAACCAAAGCGCGCGCGCGAACGCGCATCAAGTTCGCGCACCAGTTCTGTCAACAAGCGTCGTTCTGTCTGTAAATCGGAGGGTGTCGCAATGAGCACGCGCAAGCGATTCGGCGCAGCGCGAGGAATTGGATTTTCTGTAATGAGCGGCGCGGGTGAGGGTTCGACGAATGCGGGCGTGATTGGTTCTACAATCTCCGGCGCGGGTAGCGCGGGTTCCATTTCCGGTACGCTGTCCATCGGAAAAGAATCGAACTCTGTGTCACGTTCGATGATAGGTTCTTGTGTTTGTAGAATTGTCTGGTCCGATATGTCCGGAACAATCGTTTCTATTTCGGTTGAAACATTTGGCAGAGTGCTGAGTTCCGCAGTTGCCTCGTCGGCGGCGATACTCAATTCGGGAGCTTCAGTAGGCGCAGGTGGAATTACCTGAAAGATTTCAGTAGCTTCTTCGTCCGACAATGGTTCAGTGGACGGCGCGGACGGTTCGACGGAAAAAATTTCGGTTGCTTGGTCCGTTGAGGATGGTGCCGCGTCGGATGGGGTGATGGGTCTGTTCAACGCGAGTGTGGTGAGCTGAACTCCAAATTGACGTGTCAAAAATGTTTCGATGCTCTCGGCAAGAATAGAATCATAACCCGTCGTACTCGCGAGTGCGGCGCTGAACTCGGGCTCATTGCGCGTCAGCACGGATTTGAAACGCACATGCGCGTGGTCAAACAAGTTTAAAAGAATCTGGCGATATTCGTCTGTGAACAAGTTGTGGCGATTGATGGTGATGAGGCGTTGCGCTTGCATGGCACGCGCGAGTTCGGTGAGAAACGCGCGACTGCCTTGTTCCAAAAATTGAAGCGAGTTGGCGGCATCACCCAAATCCGCCGCGAGGACTTGCGCCAATTCACCGCGTGTCGGGCGTTGCGTGTTGCGTCCCGAATATGCAGAGAGATGTGGCAATTCTTCGGTCAGAGCATCGTCCAAAGAGGCAAGATACAAATCTTCCCACGGGCTGCCGGTGGCAAGTTCCCACGCGCGGCGCAACGCTGTGCGCGCTTGCAGACCGGGGGCATCGGAAAAAAGATACAGGTCGAGGAAATCAATCAATTTGGGCATGTGATGTCAAAAGCTGTCGAGTCTTGCGAGAGGTTGTGGGATGGCGCAAGACCTGACAGATTTTTGGGCGTGAATGATACAGAGCTGCTCTATGCACAACTCGGCATGCTCTATTTGGTAAAGCATTTTTCTGCCGGGTTCTGAAAGCAGCTCTGTGTCAAAACCTTTCCGAACGAAATGGGGTAGCGCCGTTTTACTTGACCCAGACGGGGACGGTTTCGCTAAAGTCGTTGTTACTAATATTGTGCAGATCAGACCCGTCGCGATTCATGATCCAAATTTGTGGACGACCGGAACGGCTTGACCAAAAAACAATTTGCTGGCTGTCCGGAGACCAGGAAGGATTCTTGCTTAGAGGTAAAAGACCTTCCGGCGCGGTCGTCAAGCGCGTGACCTGTTCCGTGCCGAAATCGTACACATAAATTTCATCGGTGTTGCCACGCTCGGTAGAAACAAATGCAACCGCGCTGCCATCGGGCGCCCATGACGCGTCATAGGCGATGCCCTTTGGAAAATTGGTTAGAAACGTAATTTCGCCCGTCGCGAGAGTCTCGTATCCAATTTGCTGAACGCCGTTCGAGTTGTTTGGATAAATCAAACGCTTGGTGTGGTCCGGCGAATACGGTTCGCGCGCGAGCGCGAGTTTGTAATAAAAATCGCCCGAAAGTTTTCCCAAAGGCGTTCCATCCGGTTCAAGCATGATGGGACTGCCTTTTTCGCCACCGTACCGCGTTGAGAGCAAAATAATACGTCCCTGACAACGGCAGACTTGGTAATCAATCGGAATCGACGCGAGGTCGGCATCGGGCGGAATCGGGGTCGCAGTTGCAAGGCGGTCTTCGGGAATGACGACAGGTGTGTTCGTCGGGAACTGAATCACGACACTTTGCGGCGTTGGCGTGTACGTTCCCGTGGTGCGCGCAAAGGCGGTGGCTCGCTGGGCGAGAAAGATGGCGGTCTCTTGATTTTGCGGAATCGCGGTGGATGAATCCACAACCACGATTTCACCACCGGGTGTCGCGGTTGCAACTCCGGGCGGGAACGGTGTCGGTGTTCCGTTACGTTTGGCTTGGTCAGTGCCGCGTACAACATACGCCGCAGCGGTCAATACATTGGTCGGTTGGGGGGTGTTGGTGATGACAACATACGTTCCCGGAACATAGACTAGATGAAGTGTCGGGGCATTGATGGCAGAACCGCTCGCGCCCGATTCCCATGTGAACAAATTATCTTGACTACTGCTTGGACCGCGCAGACGAAAAACGGCATTCCCATTTTTGAATTGCTGCTGCAAGAGCTCAAGTTCTGAGTCGCTCAAAATGAAACGATTCAAGCGTGCGGTTCCGAGGTCGGACGCTGTGAGTGGTGCACCAATCGAGCCGAGCGATTTTGCGCCTGCAATTTGTTCCGCCGTCGCATTGAACCAATCCGTCGTCAAAGAATTTTCGAGGAGGTCGAGCTGCCAATCACCGCTCGTGTCCAACCGACTGCCGTCGCGTCCCGTCAACTCTATTGCGGCGAAAAGAATTTTAGTATCTTGTGGCAGGTTCCGTAAATTGAATTGCAGAACGCTCGCGAGATTCTTTCCTTGAAAGGTTCCTGCGTGCAGATTCTCATCGCCATAGTGCGGCTTGTCTTCACCGGAAGCAACCCAGCCTGTAAGTGCTGCATCGGTCAAGATGGAAAGCTGTTGTCCATCCGCCGGCGGAGTCGGTATGATGAGCGGCGCGGAAGTCGGAACAAGTTGTGCGCTGGTTGGCGCATTGGTTGGAAGGAGCGTAGAGGTGGCACCGGGGATTGCAGTTGGCTGGAGCGCGACAACTTGAGTTGGCGTTGCAAGTTCGCCGGACGGATTGCTGAAAGGCAATAAATTTGGAAAGACCAAAATGACGATGGCAACGACGGCGGCAATCAACAAAAGTCCCGCGACTGCCCAAAGCCCAAGTTCCAAGCCGCGCCGACTTTTCACCTGATTTTCGGCAATCGGTGTGAATGTTGACGCGTTCGGTTGGTACGGCAATCCACCCGGCTTGACCAGATTCGGCGATGATGCTGTCGAAACGGTTTGAGAAGGAACAATCGGGCTGGGCAGATTTTCAGAATAGCTTGATGGTTTGGGCTCGAGTGTTGGTGTTTGAGCCGTTTCCATCGAGACCGGAAATTCGTCGAGCGCGGGTTGGATGAATGGCTGTTCGATTGACTCGACCGGCGAAACATCTGCAGCGACAATCGGCGCGACGTAAATGGGTGTTTCACCATTTGGTTCGATGGTTTCGTGGGGCTCGATAGCGGGCGGCGCAGCGGGTGCAGGCGGAGCTTTAACGATCCGTTTGGCGTTTGGTGGAATAACAACGCGTTTGGATGTAATTGCGCGGGCGAAATTTCCGGGCTGCGCGTGGTGTGATTCTCCGTTGGCTTGGTTTGGAGAATCCGAACGCGGCACGTTCGTTGATTCCGTTAATGATTCACCCGACTTGGAACTCAATTCATCCATTCAGTCTTTCAGTCCTTTAGCAGAAATAGAGTCTCGCCATTCGTTGCAAAGATCGAGACAAAACATTGCCGATGCAAATGAAATTCGCATCGGCATTCAAGTACGTGCGAATAGGTGGCGCAAAATCAGCTTAGCTGGAACTCGAAGTCGCAGGCGTTGAGCGTGCTGCCGCCGATTCACTCGAGCTCGAATAGTATTTGCTGTTGTATGAATAATAGCCCGAGTTGCTTGGCATCCGATTCAAGACAATGCCCAACAGCCGCGCGGCAGTTTGTTCGAGTGCTTCTTTGGCGCGCAGTGCAGACTCGCGTTTCGTTTTACCGCTATCCACGACAAGGATGACCCCGTCGGAAATGCGTGAAAGGATAGCCGCGTCGGCGACGGCAAGCACCGGCGGACTGTCAATTACAATTACATCCGATTCCTTTTGCATCATCGTCAAAAGGTCAGTCATACTGCGCGAGCCGAGCAGCTCTGCCGGATTTGGCGGCAGGGGACCCGTCGTCAATACGCGCAAATTTTCGACGCGTGTTGGTCGAATGAAACTGCTCAAATCCGCATGTGCGAGCAATGCGTTCGTCAAGCCCACATCATTGGAAATGCCAAAGACTTTGTGTTGCGTTGGTTTGCGAAGGTCGCAATCAACGACGGTCGTGCGATAACCCGCTTGTGCCATCGTGACCGCGAGGTTCGCGGCGGTAATGCTTTTGCCTTCGCTCGGACTCGCGCTCGTCACCAAAATCATTCGAATCGGTTTGTCCACCGATGAAAAACTGATATTCGTTCGGAGCATCCGATACGCTTCCGCATTAGCCGAACGCGGTTCTGCAGCGGCGATTAATTTGTCGTTTCGATTTTTCAACAGTCCGATTTCGCCGAGTGTGGATGCGTTCAAAACGCGTGTCACATCATCTTTGCTCTTGATGGTATCGTCGAGATACTCTATCAAAAAGACAACTGCCGTCGCGAGAATAATGCCGATAGCAATGGCAAGACCCACATTGAGCGGAAGGTTAGGCGCAAACGGTTGGTTCGGCGCTTCGGCGGGTTCGAGAATAGAAAGAGTGTTTTGCGAAGAGGGCGCAAGGTAATTGATGAATTGGGTATAGTTCTGTTGATACTGCGCGATTTGTCCGCGCAAGCGGTCAATCTCGCTGCGCTTGTCCGCTGCTTCGCGCACGCTAGTTGTTGTCTTGAGGGATTCTTCGAGTTGTGCGATTTCGGTTTCGGACTTTTGGATTTTGTCTTCAAGGTCTTGAATTTGTTGGCTCACAAACTCGCGCTGCTTTTGGAGGGTTTCATTTGAAGAAGCAGGTCCCAACAATTTCAATTGCTCCGCCACCGCGTTGGCGATTAATGCCGCGCGTTTCGGGTCTGTGTCTGTCGCGCGTACTTCGAGGAATTGTGTACGGTCAATCGTACTGGCATTGACCGCGTTTCGGAGTTCGTTGACCGATGCGTCCAGACCGAGCTGTTCTTTGACACCGCGCAAGACGGCTGAGGTTTTGACGAGTTGAATGTAGGTTTCGGCGAGGACAGAACCTGTTGCGATGTCACCCGGAGTGGGATTGAGTTTCTGGTAACTTTCCCCGACCATCACTTTGGCGGTGGCTTGATACAAACGCGGCAACTGACTTGTTGCATAATAGCTCGCGCCGCCGGCGACTGCCGCAACCAGCACAATGAGCCACAACCATTTCTTGAAAACGTTCAAATACTGTCGTAATTCCATCCAAACTCCTTACACCGTGTTCCTGTTGCGCAGCGCAAAGGCAACGCGACAAATTATATGCGAAAACAGTCACGGTGCAAAAGCGCGGCTCCTTACGCGATTAATACGCCCCTTGCCGTTTCAAGACGGCAGGCGCCGTGCGCCATAGGATTTGCAGGTCAAGCCATAGGGTATAGCTGCGAATATAGTACATGTCAAGTCGCACGCGTTCTTCATACGTCACGTCACTCCGCCCGCTAATCTGCCACAAACCCGTGATGCCCGGCTTGACGGTTAATAAATTCCAGCGCCATTTCCCGTACTTGTCCATCTCTTCCAGTGTAATCATGCGCGGACCCACCAAACTCATTTGCCCCAACAAAATGTTAAAGAGCTGTGGCAATTCATCGAGCGACGTATGGCGCAAAATCGAACCGACGCGCGTCACGCGCGGGTCTTGCTTGAGTTTGTGATTCTGTTTGAGCTCGGCTTGCAGCTCGGGATACTTTGACAAGATTGCATCGCCGTCTATACGCATGGTGCGAAATTTGAACGCGTCAAACGTTTGCCCGCCGCGCCCCACCACACGCCGCCGATGAAAGACGGGACCCGGCGAATCGAACTTGATCATAATTGCGAGCGCGAGAAATAGCGGTGACAGCATGACCAACAACAAAAGTGCCGCCACATAATCCGTCAGTGTTTTGATTGCCGACTCCCAGGGATTAAGCCGTCCGCGATTCATGCTCACCAATGGCACGGAACCGATTTCTTTGATACGCACACCCGTCGCGAAAATTTCAAACAGTCCCGGCAAAAAACGGACTGCGACATCTTCGTCATACGCGTAATTTTGAAACACGCGAATAATGTCCGCACGATGCAGTCCTTCGGTGGAAACAATAATTTCTTCGACACCCAAATGTTCCACCAGCGCGGGCAAGCGGTCCACAGTGCCAACAACTGTGAGTTCGTTCGTGAGGGTTGTGCCGAGTGGTTGGTCGTTCGCCACAAAACCGAGCAGTTCCGCGCCGCAGGTTGGAGTTGCCAACAATTGTTCCGCAATGTGTCGCGCGTCTTCGTCCGCGCCGACAATCAGTGTGCGTCGCGTCATAAAGCCGTTGCGTCGCAGCCGATAGACGGCGTGCCGCAAAATAAATCGCTCGACCAACAACAATGCTGTGACAATTATCCAACTGACCGCAATGAATCCGCGCGAGACGCGCAAGAACGGAAAGAGGAACGAGAGGACAATGGCAAAGGTGACCAGCACTGACGTTGCATTGATGACGCGCGCATATTCGTGCATGCCACCCAAAAGGTACTGCGTGTCGTACAACTGAAATAACGCGAGGACGAGCAAACACGGGGGAATTAAAAACAAGACCCAATACACCGGCAAGCGCTGTGGCAAATCACTGTCTTCAAAAAATGAAAGCGGGAAATCAAAACGCACCGCATAAGACAGAGTGAACGCCAATGCAATCGTCACCGCATCTCCCAAAACCAACGCGCCAAGATACAGGCGTTGTTGGGTTCGCCGTGTGGCAGTGATGGAATTTGCCAAGATGCGCTCAACATTAATGCTGGACATGACTCCTAAACTCCCCCCGCTTGCGTGGCGTCGTGGCGCGCCTGCGAATAAATTTCGGTCAACATGCTCGCGCTGTGTTGCCACACGTGATGTGTTTCCACATACGTTCTACCGCGCTGTTCCAACCGCGCGCGGAAATTTTGCTCTGTCAAAACGCGCGTCACCTGCGCGCCAAGTTGTTCCGGTGTCGTGCCAATCAAAACATCGCGTTCGGACTGCGTGTCCAACGCGTCAACCGCCTGTGGTGTTGCGACGACGGCGGTGCCGCACGCCATCGCTTCCAACACTTTGTTTTGCGTGCCTGCACCGTATTGAATCGGTGCACACGCAACAGTGGCGCGCTGCAAATAGGGACGCATATCGGGAACGTAACCGATGATTTCAACGCGTTCGTTCGCGCGTCGCTGCAACGAGGTCGGCGGATTTTGTCCGACGATTTGTACGCGCGCGTGCGGCAATGTGTTCCACACATGCGGCATGATTTCATCCAACAAATAAAACGCGGCGGTGACGTTCGCGTGATAGCTCATTTTACCAGAAAATAAAATCGTCGCCGCGTCGCGCGGGGACGAGGGGGGGGTGAAAAATTCGACATCCACCCCGTTCGGGACAACCGTCACGCGTTCGCAGCCCGTTTCCAAAATTTCGCAAAACGCCGCGCGTTCACTTTTTGAAACCACTGTCGTGTGTGCGAATGTTTGCGCCAACTTTTTTTCATACGCGCGTGTGCGTCCAATTTCGACACGCGTCATCATGCGACTGGTACTGCTCGCGCTCGCGCGACTTGCTTGTTCAAACAAATGGGTGATGCAATCCACACTGTCCCAAATCACCGGCGTCGCGCGTTTTTGTTTTTGCAAAAATTCTTGAATGTGTAACCCATACCGCGCGCCGCGCAAATGTTCCACATGAATGGCGTCGAACGCGTTTTGTTCGAGTGCTTGCGAAATGGCTTGCATCAACTCGGGCTGCCAACAATACGCTGCTTGCAATGGCGCGGCAGTGATGGTTGCGCCCAAAACATTTTTCAAGGCGCGTGTGCGAGACAAACGCGCCGCAAGCGTTTCGACACCTGCGGCGCGCCACTGCGCCAACGCATCATATTCAATTGCATCCGCATACAACGTCGCCAGCGTGATGGTATGTCCACGGCGGACAAGTTCGCGTAACAGGTGAAATGGACGCGTGCGAATGGGTGTTGGCGCATACGGCACAAGATAAAGCAATCGCAAACCGCGTGTCTCCGTTGCGTACAAGTACTATAGTACTGCGCGCTCTGCGAGTATATCTTAATGGGGGGATTCGTCAACTCTTGGGCGCGCGCAATGATTGTACCGCATTGTTCAAGCACATTCGCCGGATGTATCCAACGCGCGCGCGGATGCCTTGGTTCTGGCGAACCTTAAAATTCTAGCGCGATTGTGGAAAGGAGGGAAGCCGCCATTATTGCGCGTTTGTCCGTGACGTGTAAAAAGAAAAAGCGAAACGCGTGGTGGCGTCTCGCTTGTATGTCGCGCAGCGTTTGTAAAATGTTGGATGGACGCGCACTATCCGTTTATCCTGACACGCCATCACGCATAACGCGTCGGATAAACCGTGTGCGTGATGGCGTGTCACCGCTTCCTATCCGTTGGCAGTCCGCTGTCAGTACGACGGAGAATAGTTTGTCGTTGTTTTTTGTGGAGTGAGGGGGGGGGCGCGCGGTCAGTGGATGAGCGGATACGAGGTGCATGAAAACAAAACCAGCGGACCCTGATGGCGGACTTTGCTGGTTTTCGTGTGTGTGTTCGTTCTGTTGTATCCTAGATTGAGGAGCGATATATTTTGTAAAATCGGAGGGGCATGACAATTGCAGCAATGCTTCCCCCAATGATCAGAAGGTTCAGTATGGCACCGACTATGACAGTGAATAGATGTGGATATTTTATTAACAATGCGAAATCGAGACTCCCGCACGCTATTGTGAGTGCCAATCCGATACCTATCTTTACATCGATCGGAACAGCGATTTCTTCGGGCAATTCCTTTAGATGGCTGACACCGTAAAGAGAAATCCAGTAGAAAATGAACCGAAGAAAGGATACGACGTATACTAGTCCGGAAATTCCGAAGATTAGCCATATGCGTGCTAATATCCATTCGGAGAGGGGCAGAAGGAGACTTTCCATTTTTTTGCTTCGGATCTACGTGGAAAAGCACGCAGTGATGAGAACTTTCCAAGTAGATCCTTCAAACTCACTTATTGACTGAATGGTGTTGTTAGAATTTATTTTAGCCTGAAGTAAAACGGTGGCGCTTCAGCTGCCCCCATCAAGCGTCCAACCGAATAGTCGAGGCTTGCCTGATTGAGAATGGTATCCGAAACCGCCTCTCCAAGGAAGAAACCCACGGTTGCAGGTATTGCTGAGGCAATAGTATCTTGCCCAATCGAAATCTCTCTGCGCTCAAAGTTGATATAGGTCTTGCCAAGTTGATTGTCGGCCATGGCTGTGAAAACGGCACCCGCAACGCCAAAAACACCTTCCATCGCATTCAAAGGTTGATAGGCAGCAAGTCCTGCTCCACATCCGGCGGCGGTTCCTACACCAGGCGCTACTGACCCACCAGCGCAACCACTAAACTCCAAGCCAACCCCAACAGTACTCATAGTAAGGGATGTGACATTAAGCATTATAGCTACACCTGTATAGGTATTTGCACGCCACTTCTCTTCGGCAGTTGGATACTGCTTGGGAGGTCCATCAAAAGGTTCAGTGGGACATTTACTCAAGTTACAATCAGGTTCGGGTCCTTCAGGTCCAGAATCATCGGTCGCTGGCAGTGAGACACACTGTTCAGGATACATAACACAATATTCAGTTTCGTTATATGGTTCTTCTTTATATGCGGGTGGAATGGGAGTACTGCTAGTGTCTGAGTTGTTGTCATTAGCATCCTCATCTTCATCTATCATATGCCCCGTCGGATCCGTATACCGCACCGGATTATTCAACGTATACGCATAGCGATTCCAACTCTGCGGGTCCATCACGTTCGGAATAACCGAATCGGGCTGCAAGAACTGCCCATGCACCATCTCATACTGTCTTGCGCCATAGTCCATCAAATCCGCGCCGTCGTAGCGTTGCCCTGTAAAGAGATAGTCCGTTGGTAACGTGCTGCCTTGTGTCGTGCGCCATTCGCCGTAGGGATAGTAGGTGCGCCGCCTGTTCAGCGCGCCGCCAATAGAAATATTTTTAGGAAAGCGAAAACATGTCCAACAACTGTAGGTTCCCTCAAATTTTCAGAGTTGGTTATTATGTCTTATCGCCGTAAATCTCATCCCACGCGCGATACACTTTTTGCCACGCGTATTTTTCCTCCACGAACGCGCGTCCATTATGAGCAACTTGCTCTGCAAACGCGCGGTCTTGAATGAGTCGCAGCACGTCCTTTGCAAATTTCTGTGGCGCATCGGCGATGAGTAAATTTTCACAGTTGCGATAGGCGATGCCTTCTGCGCCGATGGTAGTCGAAACCATTGGCACGCCGCGCGCCCATGCGTCCAAAATTTTTACGCGCATTCCGCCGCCCGCGCGCAGTGGCACGACGAACGCCGCAGCGCGCTGCAGATATTCATTCGTATCAGGCACATAATCGGTGACGACGATGCGCGTTTCGTTTTGCGCCAACGCGCGGAGGGATGCCGCCGGACGCGCGCCGACAATAAAAAATTTTGTCGCGGGCGATTGTTCCCAAACGTGCGGCAGAACCTCACGCGCGAACCATGTTACGCCGTCCACGTTCGGCGGATAAAACATGCCGCCGACGCAAATGACATCACGCGCGTTTGGATTGAATGGGAGTGGAATTGTTTCGTGCGGGTCAATGCAAATCGGAATGGTGGGCATCAGTGCGCGGGGCGGATGTTCGGGAAACGTCAGCGCGCGCTTGTCCTCATCCGTTACCGTGACCACTTGGTCAAATTGCGCGCATGTCACCGCTTCGTATGCGCGGAGCAAACGCGTTTCGCGTTCGAGTACGATGCGCCGCACGCGCGAAGTTTGTTGTTCCGCGAGCCGTTGGATAATTGTCCAAACCGCGTTGTGCTGGTCGAGGACGCGGCGCACGAGCGGGACGCGCAGCGCATAATGCGCGGTGGAAAGTTGGTCCGCGTGTACGGCATCGAACGCGTTCGCGTCGCACACTGCGCGAATTTTTTCATCCATCGCGCGCAAATCATCGCGCACAATCAGAAACGGGCGCGCTTGAAAAAAACTTGCCGCGAGGTGCAGCGCATCTTGCACGCGCGAACGTTGAATCGGAACGGGATGCACCGCGTGACAGAACGATTCAAGATGTCGAATGGCATCGGGCGAATCGGTGGCGCGTGTGAACGTGACAAGTGTTACGCGATGATGCTGTGACAGATAGCGCAGAACGTAATAGCTGCGGACTTTGGGACCCGCGTCGAGGGGGTAGGGCAAAACATTCGACAAGAACAAAATGTTCATTCAACGCGGCTCAAAAATGAATGTCCGATGATTTTCTATTGGGGAATCATTCGGTTGCAAGGTCTATCTGTTGAAGCATGTTGAGACGCGTTGCTTTAACTGCGACGGCGAATCAATGTGTTCACCACGACGACAATCACCAGAACCAGAATCACGAGCACGAGCGCGACGATGATCGGCTCTTGTGGATTCACTGTGCCGGTGACGGGCGCGGTCGCATTTGGGTCCAACGGAACTTGAGTCGGCGTTGTGGTTGGTGTTGGCGTGCCGGTTGCTTCGGGTTGTGGGGTCAAGGTCGGCGCGGGCGTGAACGTTGGAAGCGGAACGCGCGTCGCGGCGGGCGCGTCAGTTTGCGCGTTGCTGTACCAGACTTGGAATGTTTCATCCGCGCTTCCGCCCACCGGATTGCGGTCACGCGTCGCAAATGAAACATGCAAGCGATTGCCGTTGCTGATGGCGATGGCAGGATATTCGACCGTAGTATTGCCGCGATAAATTTCTTGCAGACCCGTCCATGCTGTGCCATCCCACACGACATGATAGAGACCCGATTCCACTTGGGTTTTGGACGCGCGTCCCGGCGCAATCAAATGTGCGTTCCCCGCGCTATCCATTGCCGTCGCGAAGTAGCTGTCCTCTGCGCTTTCTTTGCTCGAAAACAATCCGGGAATCGCTTGTGGTTCTGTCCAAGTCGCGCCTTGGTCTATCGAAGTGCTATAAAACACTTCGTCCTTGTCGCCAAAGTTATAGACCAAAACTAGATTGTTGTTTTTGTCTGCTACGAGTCGGGGCTGTCGAATATCTTGTTCAGTGAATGCTAACGCGTGTGGGTCAGTCAACCACGTTTCACCGCCGTTTTCGGAAACTGACATTTCAATGCCGGCTTTGTTGGGGTTGCGTTCCGATGCATCCCACAAGACATACATCGTGTCCGAAATGGTGCGCAACAATTGCAAACGATGTTGCGGCGCGCGTTCCGAATCGGACAGCACACGATACGAGAGCGCGCTATCAATTCCTTCACCCGCTTTTTCATATGCGATGCTGTAGCATTCTTTACAGTCCGGCGCGTTTTGAAACCAAACAGTATAGATATTGGCTTGGTCATCGAGCGTGTAATCCCCCAACAAGTTGGCGCCGCTGTGTCCGATGGTCGTTCCGGCATTCCAGCCGCGTACGCTCGTCGCGTCTGCGATGGTCGAATCCACCAGCGCGACATTTTCGCCTTGCGCCATCATCAGGCGAATCGTTCCGCGTCCATCCAATTGTGCGAGCGCGCGCGGTCCGCCAAACAAAATATCCACGGGACGCGACCATGCCGTACCGTCAAATTTGCTGACAAAAATGGTGCTGCGTTCCCCCGACTGCACGAAACCCCAAAATAAAAAAACATTGCCATCATCTTCGGTGACGAGGGAAGGGTAACGCGAACCGCCGAGCGCGCCTGAAATCGGAATCGCGCGAGTCCATTGCAAGGTATCAGTTTGCGCGTAACTCGGCGCTGAATGAGACAGCGCAATCCAACTACCAACAATTGCAATTATCAGAATCAACACGCGCCCTGAGCGCGTGAGCAGAGACGAAATCATTCCAACTCCTACAAAAGCAAAATGAATAGCAATTTATTGCAATGCCGTTTGGGGTTCTTGTCGGGAAAGTCGTGCACGCGGCGATTGTTTGCGCGCGCGCCACATAGACCAACCAATCATCCCCAACAGCATGATGCCCAGCGGAAGCAAGCTGGCGAAACCCTTGAGATTCAAAAACATTCCCAGATTGCGCGCGAGGTCGCCTTGCAAAAACGACGGCAGCGAATATTGAACGAATGGAAACGCTTGATACTGCGGAAATTGTTGTCCGCCAATGGTCGTGACCCAGACCACCAAAAGTGACACGCTCAACACCAATGCAATGCCGACGCGCAGCCACGATGCGCGCGCGTGATACAGCACAAACGCGAATGGCAGTGCGAGAAAAGGCAGCATCGGCACAAGATAACGCGGACCGACGGCAAAGCCGCCTTGCCACATTGCCGATGAGCCGTTGAACAAAAAGAAACTCACCACTGCCCACAACGTGACAAAGAATTCGGCGCGTAACGCGCGTTCACGCGCAAACCAAAAAAATCCCATCAGCGCGACGAGCAGAATCGGCGACAATAAAAACAGTCCGCGCTGAACGCCAAACATCAATTGCCATACCACATCAAGTTTTGGATACGTCAAACTGACGAGACCCGTATGATGCAAATCGCTGTACAACGGCGAATACCAATATCCCACCGGCAGCGGCGTTTGGAAAATCGCGTAATTGTACGCAAACATCAACAGCAGCGGCGGCACACCTGCCACACACGCGAGCGCAATCATTTTCACATTGCGCCATTTGTATAACGCGTACAATCCAATGCCACCGACAATCAACGCCGTCGGATATTCGGTTATGAGACATGTGCCGAGTGCGAGTCCCGCGACCGCTGCATACAATAGGGGACGTGTCCCGCGCGCCGCGCGATACGCCAAATAAAACGCGCTCAAGAGCAAGAACGCGCTCAACTGATGTCCATACAAATTATTCGCATACGCGAACGCGGGCGTGGCAAGCCCATACGTTACTGCGACGACGAACGCGATGCGTGTCGAACGCGTCCACTCTACCGCTAGTCGAAAAAGCAAAACACCCGCGAGTGCGGAAGGTATCACACTCGTAAAAAAAGTGACGAATGCCGTCGCCGCAAAAAAATAGAGACTCTCGACAATCATTCCGCGCCCGTTCGCGTTCAAGGTCGCGGCAAACGCGGAATTGGCAAGACGCGCGGCAACCGTTTCAATCAGCGTGTGTCCGCCCAAAAATTTGAACGCTGCATAAAACGGAATGCCGAGCAGTGAGGTGCCGGGCGCTTTGTCGCTATAGTAATGACCTTGATAAAACGCGTAATCGCCGGTGTTTTGATAATACGAATCAATCGCCAACGTATTTTCGTCCACCACTGCGAAAATTAAATCCATCCGCGAATTGACATTCCAATCTGCCCAGCGCGGCAAGAAATACGTAAAGCAAACGAGCAGCAGCAAAAACACCAGCCACTCGATGCCACGAACATTCTGCTTGGAAACCATCACCATTTTTTTACAACGTTCCCAATTGATTCAAAGTTTGGCGATAACCAAGTGTCATTGCGCGCGCCAATTCACGCGCGGCGGCATCACGCGCGCGCCGCGCGCGTTCGCGCCACATGCCAATTCGAATGAGACAGGCGAGCGCAATGACGCCTTTTAACACAAACGCGCCCACCGCTTTTTCACCATGCTGCGCGCGATAAAAACGCAAATAGCTGGAATAAAACTGTGGGATATTTTTACTCGGCGCTTGGCGCATACTTTGTTGCCCAAAATGAATCACGTGCGCGTCCGGGAAAAAATAGATTTGCCAGCCCGCGCGCTGCGCGCGAAAACACCAATCCGTTTCTTCGAGAAACAAAAAATAATTTTCATCGAGCGCGCCGACTTGTACCCACGCCGCGTGCCGAATCAACATGCACGCGCCGAGCAAATGGTCCACTACACGCGGTGCGCGCAATTCCTCTGCTCGATATTCGGACTGTTGCGATAAAGGCAGCCACGGCACTTTCCACAAATACAACGCATCCGTTAACGCCATGCCCAAGCCGGGAAAACCGCGCCAACACGAACGCTGCACGGAACCATCGGCATTGCGCAGCTGCGGACCCAACGCGCCAATTTCAGGATGCGCGTCCGCGTACTCGACCATTTTCTCCAACGTGTGCGGCGGGACGGTTGTATCAGGATTCAACAACAAAAGATAACGTCCGTGCGCGTTTTGTGCCGCGCGATTGTTGCCTGCCGCAAACCCCAAATTTTTTTCGCTCGCGATGAACCGGACATTTGGAAATTCCGCGCGCAGAGCTTGTACACTGCCATCCGTTGACGCATTATCGAAAACAATAATTTCGCACGACGCGTTCTGCGTTTGTAAGGAGGCGAGACACGCGCGCAAACAATCACGCGCATTCCAATTCACAATCAGTACGGAAACATCCACTGCGTCGCTCATGCCGCAACCGTTCGCACCGCGTCCATGACCATTCTAAAACTCGCCGCGCGTTCGAGCCATATCGGCGCGCGCATTCGATTCAAGCGCGCGGCAGCATCATACAAAACAACTTTACTGAACGCGGTGAACATCAATACCGCGCGCAGAGTTTGCGCTTGCCAGCGCGGGCGATGCTTTTGAAAAAAAATCAGTTTGCTTTTGTACAATGCCGCGCGCATTTTGGCGGACGCATTGCGGCTGCTGCCGCCGCCGAGATGAATGGTTTGCGCCGCAGGTTCGTACCAAATTGCCCAACCTGCCTGCCGCGCGCGCCAACACCAATCGGCTTCTTCGGTGTACATGAAATAGTCGGCGTCGAGCATCCCAATTTGCTTCCACGTCGCGCGGCGAAGCATGAGGCAGGCGCCGCCGACCCACGCATACGTTCCACGCGGCGCGTTTTGTGGATAACCCGGGTAATAACCTGCGCGCAAAAAACGCGCGAGTCCCAACGCGAGCAATGTTTCATTCCACAGCGTCAAATCATCATTCGCGCCCGCTTGAAACGAACCATCCGCGTTCAGTAACATTGGCGCGATGGCTGCCGCATTCGATTCTTGTTCCATCACCGCAAGCAAGCGCGCCAACGTTCCTTCCAACAATTGTGCGTCGCTGTTGAGCAGCATGGCAAATTCCCCGCGACAACGTTCCAGCGCCAGATTGTTGGCGCGTGCGAAACCGACATTTTCGCGATTGGCAATCAATTGCACATCGGGATTTTTTTCGCCCAGCCACTCGACGGAACCATCGGTTGAAGCATTGTCCACGACAAAAATTTCATGCGGAATAAGTTGTACCGTCGCGCGCAGAGAGTCGAGACACGCGCGCAATAACGCGCGCGTATTCCAATTCACAATCACGATGGACACGCGGGGGGAGGAACTAGATTCGAGCATCAGGAGTAGTGCGTTTCAAATGTTGCAGCGCGAGCATTGCGCCGGTCAAGAGCCAGCCGTACACCGCAATATCAAAACCCGGAATGCCAATGTTGTACACAAAAGGAATATGCCAATCGCCCAGCCCCATCGCAAAGAGTGTGCCGACAAAGCCCGCGAGAACGCTGTAATTGAATGCGGTCAAAAACGGTGTGGGCATTTGCATCCGCTGCTGCCAGCCCGTTTTGAAAATCGCAAAGTTCATCCACAGAAAAACGCTAAAGCCGACGAGTCCGACCTCGGCGAAAATGTCCACATAGTTGTTGTGTGAGACCCATGCGCCGCCGGGATAATACGTTTCGTAAAACGGCAAATATCCCGCCGGACCTGCGCCGAACAAGAAATTGGTTTTGGTCAAGGTAAGGTCAAAAATAATCACTTGCCAAATCTCAAACCGATTCGCATCGAGATTGACCGCATCATTCCAAATGTAATCAATATAATGTTCAGCGCGCAGCGACATCATTGCCAAGCCAAAAACGAGGAGCGCGAAAAATAATTTGCGCGAGCGCATGAACGCAAGAAACATCAATGCAATTGCCGCGGGCATCCAACCCGAAAACCAAGTTGCGCCCACTTCCGCGCCATAGTAAATCCAGATGCCCGCAATGAACATCAAGAGTACGCGCTGCCATCTTTTCATCGCGGTATTAAAAAATGCTTGTCCCACGCACAGAGCAACAACCCACAGGGCGTACGAAGCGCCGGTCTTGAGCGTGATTCCGGCAAAATTGAAACCGAAAATGCCTAAACGCATCATCAGCTCGGGAATCGCAACGACAATCACCAAACCAAACAAGACCTTGAACCATTTTTCATTTTTGAGAACATTTGCCGTCATCAGCATGACCATCGGAAGCAAAATCATCAACGTCACGCCGCCGACCTGCACAAACGTGAATCCCAGTCCCGAACGTCCGGTGCCGCCATTGCCAAACAAATCGGGGCGAAGCAGCAGCCAGCTATATGGCACGGACAACAAACTGATGAGCATAAAAATAACTGTGGGCAAGACATAGCTTGCCGGCATCAGTCGGACCTGTCGGCGCAATAACATGGACATGAACCACACCAAAACCACGAAACCGGAGATGAGCAGACTGGCAGGCACTTGCGTATTCGAGCCGGTGGGTAAAGTAAAGCGAACAAAAAACGAAGTGATGACAATCGCAATAATGCCGAGTTCGAGACGCGCCAAAACAAGTCCTACCGCAATCACAAACAACGTCAGCACCATAAAAATTTCAAAGCCATTGCGTCCCATGACAAACGTGCGCGGCGCATTCATACCGACATACGCGGCGATGCCGATGGCGGCAAGAATCAAAATCCATTTCGCCCACTGAATTTGGTACAGTGGCGTTGTATCAATCCCCATTCGACGCAAAGTGTTTCCAATCATTTTGACTCCTCAAGCGCGCTGTGCAGAACCCGTTCCATTCGTTCTTGAATTGCGCGCCAATCATATTCAGCGCACACACGCGCACGCGCATTCCTCACCAAACGCGCGCGCAATTCCTCATCGCGCAGTATCAAAAGCGTCGCCTGCGCGAACTCGTCTGCTGAATCGGCAATGAGCAAGTGTTCCCCGTGCCGTACGTCCAAACCTTCCGCTCCTTTGCGTGTGGCAACGACGGGCGTGCCGAGCGCCATCGCCTCCAAAATTTTTAACCGCGTGCCGCCGCCCTGACGCAACGGTACCACGCAGACTGCAGCCGCACGCACGTACGGGCGTACATCCGGCACGTAACCCGTGAACGACACGACATTATCTTCAGATAACTCGTTTTGGGCAACTTGGGGCGCCTGCCCCGTGATTTCAAGACGAACGCGCGGCTCTTGTTTTCGAATGTGCGGCAAAATCTCGCGCACGAAAAAACGCATTCCGTCGAAATTTGCCGAGTACGTCACTGCGCCGTTAAAAATGAGTGTGAATGGTTTTGGCGCAATGCTCGCCACGGCTTGGTACGCGCAATCAACCCCATTCGACACAATTGTAATCTTTTCCCGTGCAATGCCCAACCGTTCCAAATGCGCCCGCTCCGCTTCTGAAACGACGGTCAGTGCTTCAAAACGCGCCGTTAGGTTTGCAAGATACCGCGCGAGCTTAGCCCACGTCAACGCATTGCGCCAACGCGCCGGACCCGCAGCGGATGCGATTTTGTCCACATACAGTCCGACTTCGACTTCATCGAAGATTTTTACTCGATGATGCAACCTTCCCGCGTACACTGCCATGCTCAATTGTCCGGCAAGAATCGCGTCGTACGATTCGCGTTTCACTTCGGATTCGATTCGCCGCGCCAATTCCTCATCGTACGTGTCAACAATCGAGCGCGGGCGCGGCGAAAAAAATGCGGACACCGCGCGCAATCGGGTCGGCTGAAACGTTCGACGCGGCTGAGTCAAGACACGCGCACACATTTCTTTCAAAACATTTGCCTCGTCGGGATTTTGGTCGGCGTCGTATAGCGCGAATAACGTCACGCGATGCCTGCGCGCAAGCCCCTGCAAAAGATGAAATGTGCGCTGACGCGAGCCGTTGTCGGGCGGGTAGGGGAACCAACTGGCGAGGTATAGAACGTTCACGGAGGTTAAGGAATTTGACCGGACGTGCCGCGCGCGAAATCGAACAGCGCGTGCGCCAACGCGTCGCGATGGGTGCGCTGCGCGTGCCATCGCGGGCGCACTGTCCAACTCGTCAAAGTACGAAGATGCCGCATCAACGCGCGTACCAGTGTGAGCGCGCCGCCGCGATGTTTCCGAATGAGCTGCAATTCATTGCGCGCGCTGTAATAGGTCACATACGGCGACGGAGAATACTCGCGCTGTACGCCTTTGTGCCAGACATGCGCTTGAGGCACAAACAATACTCGATATCCTGCGCGGGTCGCGCGCACACACCAGTCCACATCTTCGCCGTACATATAAAACGCCGGGTCAAGCAAACCGACTTGGCGCAATCTCGCACAGCGCGCCATAATCGTACAACCCGTCAGCCAATCTACTGCTTGCATGTTTGAAAATTGTCCTGCGTCATCTTCATTCGCGCCGCGATGATAGGCGTGCCAATCGCGCGGCAGCACACCACCCGCCGATTGAATCACGCGCGATTCGTTCGCATGATACACCATTGGACCAAACAACGCGCCAAGCGGCTCTTGCGCGGCAGCATCCAAAAGCAGGGTCAGCCAATTGCGCGCAACCGTGACATCATTGTTCAACACCACTGCAAATTCCGCGTTTTGTGCCAACGCAAAACGCAGTCCAACATTGTTTCCTTCCGCATATCCCAGATTCGTCGGATTTTTAATCAAATGCACTTGCGGAAATTCGCGCGGTAATGCGTCGAGCGTTTCGTCGGTGGAACCGTTGTCCATGACGAGGACGCGCGCATTCGCCGCATCGCTCGCAAACACCGATGTCAAACATTCGCGCGTGTCGTTCCAGCGATTGAACGTCAGGACGAGAATATAAACCGTCGGATTCATCGCGCAATTTTTTCAAATGCGATGTGCGAGCGCACGCGTTCGTACACGCGCAGCACATCGCGCATGTCCTCATCCAACGTGCGGGGGGGGGAAATGTTTGCCGCGAGTTTTTTCAAGAGTGTGGGTTCATTGGCAACGCGCAACATCACGCGCGCCAAGTCCTCGACGCTACCGCGTTCAAATAGCAAGCCGTTGTGTCCGTCTTGAATCACTTCGGCAATGCCGCCGACGCGCGTGCCAATGACCGAACGCTTGGCGGCGAACGCTTCAAAAATCACGCGCGGCGAATTTTCATACCACAGCGAGGGCACGACAATCACATCCATTTCATTCATTAGCGCCAGCGCGCGGCGATGTTCATACGTGCCATGAAACGTAATGTTCGACGCGCTTTTAGCAAGACGCTGTAATTCGCGCGCATACGATGGCTCGGCATTCAAATTGCCGTATAGATGCAAATGCACCGGTTTTGAGGCACGTGCTTGAACCTCAAGAAATGCGCGCAACAAAACATCAATGCCCTTGATGGGCGTTATTTGTCCGAGATACCCAAAATGAATTTCATCAGTGCGCGTCGGGCGAAATTCGATTGGAGCAAAATCGCTCGGCTCGATGCAATCGGGCTTGATAAAAAATTTTTCGCGCGCCACACCATTCGCAATATGCAATTCAGCCAAGAAACGCGTAAGTGAAATAATCGCATCCGCTTGATGTAGCGAATGAATCAGTGTGCGGTGACGCGCCTCCAGCGCATTCAACAATGGCGGCAAATCAAACGCGTTACCAAGCCAATTCCGCGCGGATGCAGTTTTCCAAAACGCGCGCATCAAATTTGGCGCGCGTTGGTCAATTACGCGGAACGGGCGGCGTTCGTCAAACAAGCAGCGCACACATTCGATGGGTTCGGGTCCCGTACACAATGAACCATCGCCGCGCAGCAACTGAATCGTCGGACAGAGAAACCAAAAATCGGTGAGGGAAATAACAGATGGAATGTTGTGCGCGCGTGCCGCGTCGAGTGGGGCAGTGCCCATCAAATAGCCACTGACGAGATGAACAATTTCGGGTTGCCATTCCGCGCATAACGCGTTGAAATGTTCGCGCAATATGGGTTCATCAAACCAAAGTGGCAAACGTTTTTCCGGCGCAAGTACAAGGTCGAGGCGTCGGACTTGGACTGCGCCATCCATCTCATCCCGTGCGCGAATTTCCGTCGCACTGCCGCGTTCCACATTTTCTATGCACACCACGCGCACGGCGATGTCATGTCGCGTCAACCATTGCGCCAACCGCTGCGTCAAAAGCTCCGCGCCGCCAACGCGGCGCGGAGGATAATGATGCACGGCAAGCAGGACGCGTTGTAATGACATGCGCGCCTACGTCAAGAGCTGTTCTGCTTTGGCGGTGTCCAACATGCCGCTCAATTGATGCACGCTCAAACAAAATCCGCACGCGCGTCCCAACACGGGCAAGTCCCACTGCCGCGCGTCGGCGGTTAGTAAAAGTGGGTCAAACACTTGCTCCGCGAGAAAACGTTTCCCTTGAATCGCCAATCGCGATTTCGCGCCGTAATTCAAGAAGCGAATGTCGAGCCATTCGGGATGTTTGCGATACGTGAGGACTGCGACTTTGCCTGCGATGTGGGCGCGGCGGCGCGCGTAATTGTACGAAAGAATGCCGTAATGGTCCACGACGATATTTTTGCGAAACACAATTCGCAAGCCGTGCTTTTGCAAACGATACGCGAGCTCGGTATCTTCGCCATACGCAAAGCGCAGTTCTTCGTCAAAGAAACCGTGTGCCAACAAAAACTTTCGCGCGACCGAGGTGTTGGTTTGAAAAAATCCAAACGGCACATTGTTCGGGTCGGGAATCGTATTGCTGTCAATGAGCGGTGACTTGCCCGATTCGAGCAGATAGCGCATGAGCGGCGTTATCGGTGTTCCCGGCGCAACGCGTGTGACGCCCAATACCGCGACGTTTTCGCCCGGCTGTTCGCGGTGGGCGTCCAAATGAAGTTCGAGTGTGTTGGGCGCGACGAGTATGTCGTCGTCGAGAAACAAAAGCCATTCGCCGCGCGCTTGTCGAATGCCTTGATTGCGCGCCGCTGACGGTCCGCCATTTTTGGCTTGACGGAAAAAGCGCACGCGATTTTCGCCAACCTCCTCAACACGCTCTGCCATTTTTTGCGGCGTGTCATCCGGCGAGCAATCGTCAATCACAAGAATTTCATACGAGTCGCGTGGAATGGTTTGTTGTTCCAAATGGTCGAGACAGCGAAAAAGCATTTCGCGCCGATTGAAGGTGGGAATGATGACAGAAAGTTGCAGCATATTGAATTGATGTTTTGAAATTATGATTTCACAAGGACGGACCACACACCGCGATTGCGCGCGTGCGCGGGATGATATTGCAGCGCGCGCAGCATGAATTTACGCGCGCCGGAACGATTGCCCTCTTTGTGCGCGGCGAAACCCCAATTCAAATTCGCTTGCGCGAGAATTTGGGAACGCAGCGCGCGCAAGGATTGCGCGTTCGCGGGCAGGTCGTTCAAAATGGAATCGAGCCACATCTGGCTTGACTCGTTTTGGGTTTGACGCAACGGCGCGATGTGAACGAGATGATTTGCAAACAACGCGACGAGGTCATCGGGATACGCGAGCGGTTGCGCTTGCGTTGAAAAAAAGCGCGACATGATTTCGCGTCCGTCATCGGTGCGTCCCAAACTAAAACAGTGCAGCGCTGTGAGAACGAACGCGTAATTTTCCGCGCGCGTTCGCAGTGATTTCAATTCGACTGGAAACGCGGGGTCGGTGAATGCTTTGTCGAGCAAACGCAAATTGTCGTCGAGAAAAAATCTATAGCGCGACGCGGTTTTGCTGTCGTCGTGCAAACGAAAATTGGAAATAATTTCTGAAACGCGCGCAGTTGGATAATGCAGCGCGAGACGCAGCCACAAATCGTAATCCATCAAATAGTGCATGGCTGTATCCAACATGCCGACGCGTTCCAACGCCGCGCGGCGCACAAACACACTCGGCTGCGCGAAACGATTTTGCAAGAGCAAGTCCGTCAAAGCAAACTGTTTCGCTTCAATCAAGCCAATGCGTTCCCCGCGCTCGTTTATCCACGCACACGCGCCGTACGAAAAACCCGCGTCAGGAGTTTTTTGCAATGCTTCGACACTCAAACGCACCGCGTGCGGATGCAGCGTGTCATCGGAGTTGAGATAAGACACAATCTCGCCGCGTGTGCGCGCCCAGCCTTGATTAATCGCGTCGGCTTGTCCCGCATCGCGTTCACTCTGCCAATATGCCAAACGCGGCGCGAACTCGCGAATGATTTCGACGCTGCCGTCCGTCGAGCCGCCGTCCATCACAAGATATTCAACGCGCGGATAGTCTTGCGCCAAGACTGATTCCATCGTCGCGCGCAAAAACGCCGCCTGATTGAAAGAGGGTGTAACAATGCTGACGAGCGGTAACGTAGCTGCCATATCAACTATACCCAATCGTTTCAATCATGTCCCAGACATCCGAAATGGAAGCACGCGCAAAAATGTTTGGAAAGGTAAAGCGAAAAATAAAATTTTCCAAACGTGTGAGATGCCAACGGCGCAAAACATTTCGGAGCGGTAAAATTTGGTCGCGTTGTGCTGCCACGCGCAAAAATATTTCCGCATACTCCGCATTGACGTACTCGCGCAAGATGCGCGCACACTCTTGATTGCGCGCGCTGCCGCCGGATTGTGTTTTGCTCGTCGGCACAATGCGATAGCCCGCGAGATAACGCGCAACGGGACGCAGCGTAACGTTCGCGCGTTTCGCGCGCGCGAACCATTCCCAATCGGCTACAATTTTATACGATTCGTCGAGTTCGCCCACTTTTTCCCAAACCGCGCGCGTCCAGAACGACGCGGGTTGAATCACGTAATCGTATTTGCACAAATCCTTGCGCGAGTGTTCGCGCACCACATCGCTGCCCCACATGGTCGCGTTGTCTTGGACGAAATGAAACGCATTGCCGAAAAGCAGTTCCGGTTTGGTGGCGTACATCTGCGCGGCAACATAGTTCAGCGTTTCCGGTAAATAGTAATCGTCGGCGTTGAGCCACGCCAATATATCGCCCGTCGCGCGCCGCATTCCCGCGTTGATTGCATTGTACATTCCACCATCGCGCGCGCTCTGCCAATATGCCAAACGCGATTCATGTGCGCGGATGATTTCAACGCTGCCATCCGTTGAGCCGCCGTCCATGATGATATATTCGAGGTTGGGATAATTTTGTCCCAACACCGATTGAATCGTCTCGCGCAAAAACGCCGCGTGATTGTAACAAGGCGTGATGACGGAAATTTTTGGCGCGTTCACGCGATTCCTTTTTTCACCATTTGCATCAAGTTTTCGGCGGATGCGCGCATTCGCATTGGTTGTTCCGCGCGGGCGCGCGCTTCCAATTCTGTATCGGGACCCGGCTGCGAATTTTGCCACAACGCGCTCAATGTTTCGGCGAGTTCATTTTCGTTTTGCGCGTCAAAGTATTCCACACACGGCGCGTTTTGTTCACGATGCGCGGGGAGGTCACTTACGAGCGCGCGTTTGCCCACACTGCGCGCTTCGTCCAGCGACAAGCCGTATCCTTCAAACCGCGACGGATTCAAAACAAACGCGGCTTGGCGAATCAACGCAAACACGTCCGCGCGGGGCACACTTCCCAACAACGCAATGTTGTCGCGCAACCCCCATTGCGAAATGGTTTGCAGCACTTGCGAAAAATACAAGAGACTGCGGCTGTCGCCCCCGTATCCCGTACAAACCAGAAAAATTTCCTCACCGCGCTGTTTCAATTGGCGCACTGCGTCAAACGCGCGCAAATGATTTTTGTGCTGCCAAAATTGATTGGGCAAGTACACAAATTTTTGCGGCAAAGAATACGCGTCCAAAATTTCTTGCGGCGGACGCGCGTAAATTTCTTGCGGAATAAAGGTGGTGGGCGGAACAATCGAAACTTTGTGCGCGAATTGCGGCGCGAATGTTTCGACATCGGCGCGCACGCTTTCACTCGAAACGATGATGCCCGTCGCACGCGCGGCAGTTTTGGCAAACGCCGCGTCGCGCCACGCGATTTCTGACGCGTCAAAAAATTCCGGCAAGTGACGATGTTGAAAATCGGTCAAGAGCGCAAACGTTGGCAGCGATGTGGTTCGCTCCAGCACACCGCAAATTAACGCGTCAATGCCCTGTGCGCGCAGCACGCGGTCGGGTTGCAAATCAGTTTTGAACAACCGTCGCTGCGCGTGATTGAGCACCCACTGCGCGCTGAAACGTTTCAACGTGGGATATGTAATGACGCGTTTGACGAGCGGCAGCAATTCCTCGGGCGGAGGTGTGCCGTGCAATGCTTCGACGAGATAGAGCCGCGCGTCATTTGGAAAAGTCAAGCGCAGGGCGTGCAGCCAATTTGCAAAATGGATCGAGCCGCCGCGCCAACTCGCACCGCTGCCGCGCATGATTTCAAAACCGATACCAATAGACATGTGTTATGCGTTCAAAATTTGCGCCAGGTTTTTCGCCAAGCGTTCTTGAGAAAATTCGTTCGCAATCGTTTCCCGCGCGGCGTCGCCCATTTTTTGGCACAACGCGCGGTCTTGCCAGAGCGTGAGAACGTGCGCGGCAAATTCGTTCGCATCACGCGCGACAAGTCCGTTTTCGCCGTGTCGAATTGGCGAACCTTCTGCCGCCGTGCGCGTCGCAATGACGGGAACGCCGTGCGCCATGGCTTCGACGATTTTGATTTGTTGTCCGGTTTTTCCAAGGATGGGACAAATGAGAAAACGCGCGTGAGTGTACTCGTTCTCTAATTCAGGAATAAAGCCGCGCAATTCGATGCCCCGCATCGCTTGTAAATCATCGCACACCGTCCCCGTGACATGCAAACGGAAATTGGGCTCGCGTTCCAATACGCGCGGCAGCACGCGCGCCGCAAAATACAAATAGCCCTGCACGTTGAACGGATTGCGTCCGGGCGTGTACAACGCCGCGCCGTCATATTGATTGTCCAACACACAAATTTCTTGCGTCATCGGAATTGTGAGAACGCGCGTGTGCGCGGTGTTTTTTTGAATCAAGTCCGCGTCGGCGCGCGTAATCGCGATGGTATAACGATAGCGGTCGTAAATCGCAAATTCTTCCGCCGAAACTTGAAAATCAAATGCGTCAAAAAAATCTTCCTGCAAAAATTTTGGGTCAATGCTGGAGGGCGCAATTGGGGGGGGGGGGAGATATTGCTCCATCAAAATAAAACGCGGACGATACAACGACACAAGGTCGAGCGTATCCATCACGGTCACACTTGCTTGATTTATCGCGGGATTTATCAAGCCGCCCCAAAACGCATAATTGATAATGATAACGTGCGGCTGAATTTCGCGAACGAGCTTGTGGAACCAGAGACGCAAGCCGAGCGGCGCATAGTTGAACGAATCGAGCGAAGGTTGACGACGCAGCGCGTGATATAGCTTGTGCATGTATCTCACATAGCGTTTGTCCCAAATCGTCGCGGGATGCACACGCAATTGTGAAACGCCCACGCGCGCGAGTTCAGAAGCGGGCACCGTTTGCCACACCGTTTCTGACGTGTAGGTGGAACTCGCGAGCGTCACCTCTGCGCCGAGGGAATGCAAGCCCTGCATCATTTGCACACAGCGTTGATGTGCGCCCGAACGCGCGGGAAAAAGATTGTGAGGAAAGAAAACGAGAGCGCGTGTCATTTCAAACCAAGTACCGATAATACACGCGACATGCTTCGGTGTGCGGATTCATTTCGACATGCAATGTTTTTTCCGCCACATACGGCGCGAGGAATGGAAAACGTTGCCGCACGCGGTCACGCCAACGGAGACTCAATGGTGAGGGCGGCGGCGCCTCGCCGTAACGTTGCAAAACACTGCGCGCTTCGGCAAGATATTTGTCGTACTTGCTCGACGATTTGGTTTCGGCATACATGCGATAGCCGCCGACGAGTGCGTTCAAAGTTGCCAATTCCGCGTGCTGCCAGAACCGCGCCCACAGTTCAAAATCTCCGGCGATGAGCAGCGAGGTGTCCATGTGTGCGCCCGCTTTTTCCCACAGGGAACGCCGCCAGTAGGTCACTTCTTGCATCGTGTGAAAACGAAAATAGTGGTCGCGGTCGAGATTGCGTCCGCGATAAAACGCGTCGCGCGCGTAACCGTCAATGCGCCACAAGTGCGCGGGAAAACCGGCGCGCGACCAAAAAATTTGTTCTGCGCTCGTCAGCCATTCGATTTGCGGACATTGTTGAAAAACGGTGACATGCGTACGAATTGCCCAGGGGCACAATTTGTCATCCGAATTGAGCCAGCCCATGATGTCGCCACGCGCGCGCGCAAATCCTTTTTGAATCGCGTCGTATTGTCCCTTGTCCGGCACGCTCTCCCAATACGCCAGCCGAGACGCGTATTTTTTGATAATGTCCACGCTGCCGTCGGTGGAGCCGCCGTCAATGACCATGTATTCGATGTTCGGATAATCTTGTTCCAAAATCGAAACGATGGTCTCTTCTAAAAATTCGGCTTGATTGTACGAGGGCGTGACAATCGAGACGAGCGGCAAGTTATTTTTCTTCACAACAACATCTCGCTGCGATAGACCCACATGGTGCGCGCGTTGTTGTATGTGACCCAACAGTTTGCCGCACCATAACGCGGCTGTTTGCCAAGGCGATTGACCCAATTCAAAATTTCAAATTTGCGCGGCGAATACGATTTTTCGTGCGGATATTTTTTGAGAATGTTGTGCGCAACGCGGCGATATTCGTCGAGCTGCGTTTTGTTTGTTGTGTGGAGGCGAAACATTGCCAACGGCACACGCGTTGTTACCAGATTCGCGTGTTGAAAAAAACGCGCCCACAATTCAAAATCGCCCGCCATGTACAATGCTTCATCCATGCGCGCCCCGGCTTGTTCCCACAACGCGCGTGTCCAAAACGTTGCTTCTTGTTGAATCCACCCGCTTTCGCCATGCCAATCGCCGAGCGTCAAACCGCTAAAAAATCGGCGGCGTGTAAATTCAATTGTAGTGTTTGTCGTCAAGGGGTCGCCGTTCTCGTCAATCACAATCGTCGTGCGCGTAGTGAGCCAGTTCACTTGCGGCACTTGGGTAAAGATATTCGCAACCGTTTGCAGTGTCCACGGCAGATATTTATCATCGGAATTGAGATAAGCGAAAATGTCACCGGTGGCGTGTTTGAATCCTTCGGTGATGGCGTGATTCTGTCCGCGATCTTTTTGACTTTGCCAATAGGTGAGATGTTTGGCGTAGCGTTGGATAATCTCGACGCTGTGATCCGTCGAGCCGCCATCCATGATAATGTATTCGAGATTCGGATAGTTCTGGTCGAGAACCGAACAAATCGTCTCTTCCAGATACTGTCCCTGATTGTACGATGGCGTGACAATCGAAATGCGCGGCAATTGATTGGACATGCGGTTCAGAAAATGTTGTAGCAATGACGCACCCACGCGTCATTTTCAAATTCGAAATCTATGCGGCACTGGCGCGCGCCAAACCGATTGGCAAAGCGTCCGGTGCGCGCATGGAGCCAGCGCATAAACCGAAATTGATTGTCGCTGAATTTTTTTTCGTGCGGATACCGTGCCAAAATTGCGCGGCTTTCTTGATGAGTGAGCTCGGGCTGTGTTTTATTTTTGCCATGATACCGATACGCCGCGAGTGGAATTTGTGCCGTCGTCAAATGGGCGTGTTGATAAAAGCGCGCCCACAATTCAAAATCGCCGGTACGATACGCCTCCTCGTCCATGTGCGCGCCGGCTTGTTCCCACAACGCGCGGGTCCAAAACGTTGCTTCTTGTTGAATCCACCCACTTTCGCCAAAGAATGTTCGGAGGGTTGCGCCGCTGTAAAAGCGCAGACGCGTGTGAAACATCGCGTGATAGGCAGCAATCGGGTCGCTGTCCGCATCAATCATCATCGTCGTTTGCGAAGTCAGCCATTCGATGCTCTTGACTTGCGCGAAAATCTTTCCGACGGTGTGTAATGTCCAAGGCATGTAAATGTCATCGGAATTGAGATAAGCGAAAATGTCACCGGTGGCATGTTTGAATCCTTCGGTGATGGCGTGATTCTGTCCGCGATCTTTTTGACTTTGCCAATAGGTGAGATGTTTGGCGTAGCGTTGGATAATCTCGACGCTGTGATCCGTCGAGCCGCCATCCATGATAATGTATTCGAGATTCGGATAGTTCTGGTCGAGAACCGAACAAATCGTCTCTTCCAGATACTGTCCCTGATTGTACGATGGCGTGACAATCGAAATGCGCGGCAGGTCAGATGACATAGTGCGAGTGATACGTCCACTTTTGTGTGAATTGGTTGTACCGCACCCAATTCGCGGTGCTGCCCCATCGTTTGCCGCCGCGTCCGGTGTATTTTAGAATTTTTTGCGCGAGCCAACGTTTGCGCGGATGCGTGAGCGCTTGATTTGGATATTTGGACAAAATGTTACGGCAGATTTCCTGGTATTCCTTGGGCGTCGTTTTGTTTTTGCCATGTTGGCGAAAGCCCGCGAGGGGAATATCTGTTGTCACCAAATCAGCATGTTGCCAGAACCGCGCCCACAATTCAAAATCGCCCGCGAGATATAAACTTTCCTCCATCCGCGCGCCCGCCTGTTTCCACAGCCACGGCGTCCAAAACGTTGCCTCTTGCTGAATCCAGCCCGAACGGTTGCCGAGCATTTGGGTTGCCCAACCGCGATAAAACCATGTACGCGCGTAATGCACCGCAGGATAGGTTTGCACAGGCAGACCTTCGCCATTCCAAATGATGAGTGTATTGGAAGTGAGCCACTGGATTTTGGGAAACTCGGTAAAGATGCGCGCAACGGTGCGAAACGCCCATTTCAGATATTTATCGTCGGAATTGAGATAAGCGAAAATGTCACCGGTGGCGTGTTTGAATCCTTCGGTGA
>CAYXXF010000006.1:0-140473 GCA_964469005.1 uncultured Anaerolineales bacterium | reverse complement strand
TCTGGTCGAGAACCGAACAAATCGTCTCTTCCAGATACTGTCCCTGATTGTACGACGGCGTGACAATCGAAATTTTTGGAAAGCGCGTAAGGGTTGCCATAACTTGATATTGTGCGTACGAAATGGACGCCACAAGGCGTAATCGTTAGAATCAAATTCTCAAAGAATGTAATGTTTGCCGATGCCGCATTCGAGCGTTGGCGGCGAGATCCAAACGTGTGGCGCGGGCTGCGCAAAGCGTTCACGCAAGGATGGGATGCGCCGCATCAATTGGGCTTGCGCGCGGCGTACAAGCTTCGATGGCGCAGCAGGTCGGCTGTAACGATTCAAATGCTGTGTCGCGTTTTGCCAATACGTTTTTGTTTCGATAGGCGACGCGTTGGTTTGCTGTCCGGCTATGGGGATATTCATGGTGTGCAAATCGCTGTGTTGAAAGAACCGTGCCCACAATTCAAAATCGCCCGCCTCTGGCAATTCGGACTTTATTTGCGCGCCGCATTTTTCCCACAACGAACGTCGCCACACTGTACCCGCGCGCCAAATCGGAAAATGAAAATAGGAACTCGTTTGTAAATTGCGTCCCGCATAAAACGCGCGCGCGGTGTAACCGTCGGCGAGTCCGGCGCTGACTGCCAATTGGGTTGGTGTCCACGTGAGCGGCGTACCCGACGTGAGCCACTGCACTTGCGGCAAATTTTGAAAAACAAAACTTGCGAGACGCGTTGCCCACGGACACAATTTATCCGCGCCCGATAGCCACCATACCAATTCGCCGCGCGCGTTTGCAAAGGCGCGATTGGTCACCTCCACGCTCGTTGCGGCGCTCGCCCGTTCCCACTGCAGCCCGCGCGTTTCATATGCGCGCAACACGTCGAGGGTGTCATCGTTCGCAGTGACAACAAAACATTCCAGCGCTTGATTCTCTTGCGAAAAAATTGAATCAAGCGTCACGCGCAGGGTGGACGCCTGATTCATCTCCGAAACAATGATACTGCACAGCGGCGCGTCGGACATTACGGCACCGTTGGTGTGGGCGCGCGGTGGAAGGTTTCAATCGCCTCACGCGCCACGGCAAGAAATTGGTTGGCAAATTCACGCTGTCGCCGTGGCAGCGCGGCACGCGCGTTTGCTTCCATCTCCAAATCCGCGCCCGCAGGCACAGTGCGCCAAAGCATTTCCATGTTGTCCGCGAGCTCGCGCACGTCATTTGGATTGAAATAGAGCGCGTGCGGCGCGTCTTGTTCGCGGAGCGAAGGTAAATCGGCGAGCAAAACGCGTTTGCCTAATGACTTGGCTTCTGCGGTACTCAAGCCAAATCCTTCAAAACGCGATGGATTCAACATGGCAACCGATTGGCGCATCAGCGCATACACTTGGTCACGCGCGACGGAACCGAGAACAATAAATTGTTCGCGCAAGTTCAGTGCGGACACCTTACTTAACAGTTCACCCGCATACTCTGCGTTGCGGTCATCGTGTGGTTTGCCCGTGCAAACGACGACGGGATGAACGTTGCGCGCGCGCAATAGTTCCAACGCCTCGACAACGAGCGTGTGATTTTTGTGCATCCAAAATTGATTGGGCAAATAAAAAAATTTTTCAGGCAAATTATATTTTGTCACGACAGCGTTTGGCTCGGCTTGATAAACCGTTGCGGGAACGTGAGAGACCCAAACAATCGAACGCGCTTTGCCTTGTGCCGTTGGGAAAAATTGTTCAAGGTCGTTCGCCACGCTGGTAGATTGTGTAATGAGCCGCGTAGCACGTTCACTTTCGCGCGCAATCACTTGGTCACGCTGATTGCGCTCACGCACCGAAAGCAGTTCGGGCAAGTGGTGATGCTGTAAATCATAAATCCAAATCAAAAGCGGCACGGAAACGTCCGCGCGGTTTTCCATAACGACTGAAAACAAACAATCCACGCCATTCGCCCGCATCGTTTCATCGGGCGGCGGCGGGGGCGGCATCACAGGCGGAGGCACCAGCATCCGCGCAGCGCGACGACGCACGCGCGCCGTGAACGCGTCGGACAATTCGATTTTGGAACGCGGTAGCCGAGGTGGCGGCGGCGGCGGTGGTAGTGGAAACTTGGCAATGATGTGTTTATCAATGTACGGGAGTAACAATGTATAGTCTGCAAGGTCCGAATGTTCCCATCGCACCAAATCAAGTTCAAGCGGCTCGGCATCCAAGGTTCGCAAAGCAATCATCAAGTCTTGGAATGTGACGATGCCCGCCATCCATAGTGGACGCGTAAAAGTCTTGAATGCAATTTTCATTTCAGTCACGCGTACAGTTCCACACACGCAACAGCACGCGCCGCCGCCGCGCGGTCACTGTCCAACGTGGGCGCGCGCAGTATATCAAAGTACGCACATTCGGCGCACTCGTCTGCGCGTGCAATTTGCCAACCCGTTTCGGAATATCGGTAAAATGTTTCTGAAAGCACCGTGCCGCCAAACGTTTCGATTGCTTGTTGGAGCAAGTTCGAATCGAATTGCTGCATCCAACCCAAGTTCTCGTATCTGCCAAAGGGGACAGTGAACAAAAAGTGTCCGTTGGGTTTGAGCAAGCGGCGCAATTCGACGAGTGCGCGTTTGAATTCATTCGGTTTGTTTTCACGAAAACGCGCGTCGCTGGAATAACGCTGTGTGTTGTCCATGCCAATATGGTCGAGCGTCGAAAGGCAAACAATTTCGTCGCACAGTGCGTCCTTTAAAATTGTCTCGCGCAAATCGCCATAAACATAAGAAATGTTTGGAGTCGAATGAATCCACGCATCGGGCGCTAGCGTATAGACCACGATTTTTTTTTGCGTCAGTAAGGGCATTTCCAAAAGATAGGGGAACGACAACGCGCCGCCTGCATCCAACAACTGTGTCGTACCGGGCTCAAGTCTTGAAAAAATCCAAGGATATTCCACAACGCGTTCATCCAAACCAAATCCAAATTTATCCGGCAAGCGTGCGTTTGCGGCAAAACATTGCAAGAGTTCCGTGCTCGCGAGCGTCGCGCTTACAAAGCGGTCACGAAAAAAAGAATACCCGGGGCTGTAGGGAACACGTCCGCTTTGCTCGTACGCTTGAATCAGGAGCGCAATTTCGTCTTGCGGCGGCGGCGCAAGACGATGCGCCAAACCGCGACGCACACGGTCAATCATGATTCATCCAGCTGCTTGACGACCCGCGCGGGATTGCCTGCCACAATTGTCCACGCTTCAATATCGCGTGTGACGACGGACTGCGCGCCAATGATCGCGCCTTCGCCAATCGTCACTCCCTTGAGAATGGAACTGCCAAACCCAATCCACACTTTGTCGCCAATGGAAATCGGTTTGCAAATCACCTGTGACCAATCTTTGCTCGTGCGAAAATTTTTGCCCGCGCGGTGGTCGGCGTTTTGCTGCAAAATGTCCGCGCGCCGCTGTGCCCAATTGAGCGCGTGTCCGTCGTGGTCAATGATTTGTACTTGCCATGAAATCATCACGTCGCTGCCAATGGTGATTGCCTCGCGCGCAGTCAGCGTTGTGCCGGGGCTGATGTACGAACGGTCTCCAACCTGAACGCGCGCTTGATTCGATTCCAAAATAAAACGCGCGCCAATCATACAATCGCTGCCAAAGAACAAATGCGCCTTGTCGTCCGGTGACGGATATTGTTCATAATGAGCGGACGGCAAAAATACCGTGCGTTCGCCAACGGCAAGATTTGACGAAAAGCGTTCCTCAAAAACGCGCGGCGGCGGTGTCGCTTTCGGCGGTGGGGGCGGAAACAAAAAATGCGCCAAACGTCTGCGCACACGCCAGAGCATACTTGTACGCGTTTCGCTCATTGCCAACCTTGCGCGGGTGCATGACGCGCGGCAATCAAATCAACTTGCACCGTCGGGTCGAGGGTGCTTGCCCATTCTACAAGTTCGCGGGCGCGCTTGGGTTCGACGCGTTCTGTTTCGGAATTGATGTAAAACAATTGCATGCCCATTTCTTGTTCCAAAAATTCCAACGGCGCTTGAATCGGCGTGCCGTTGCCTTTCAAGCCAAACTGCCAGTATTCGAAAAATAAAATTATGTTTGGATTCGCGCGCAATGTTTCGCGCATTCCACGCAACACTTGCAGCTCGGCGCCTTGCACATCCATTTTGATGACATCAATGTGCGCGACCTGTTTCGTTTTCAGATAATCGTCCATCGCAATCGCTTGGACTTGATGCGTCGCGCGCGGCTCATTCTTGTTAAACAAGGCGTCGTCGTCTTGATTCGTCGCATAAATTCGATGGTCGCCGGTGTTGGTGTTGGAGAGCGACATGACCAACGTTTGCGCGCGGTCTGACACCGCGAGATTTTCTATCGTCAAAGTCTTGTGCAAATGATTCAAGCGCACGTTTTCCGACAATAGCGCGAAATTTTCGGGCGCGGGTTCAAACGCAAACACATGTCCCGTTTTTCCGACTGCGCGCGCTGCATGTAACGCATAATAACCAATGTGCGCGCCAATATCCAAAACATTCATGCCCGCGTGCAACTGTTTCAAAAACAATGCGCTTTCGTACGGTTCCCAGACGTGTTGAAAAAAAAGTTTTCGCCCGACCGCATGGTCTTTTAAATCCACTTTGAGACGCACCTGCGGCAGACGAATGACTTTGTGGCGCACGCGATGTTCGTGCAAAAAACGCATCGAACGCTCGCGTCCTTCGCGGGTCTCTTCCAAACGATCCAGATACATCGGGTCGCGCAGCGGCGGACGAAAATGCCACTCGGTGCGATACAGCCCGCTGTTCCAATACAACCAGCGCGCGGTCCACAAGCCCAGACCTGACACGCCTTCTTTGGAAATCACTGCGCGCATGCGCGCCAATCTGCTTTGTCCCATCGGTTATGCCAACACTCGCGCGGATTCGGTTTGTGAAATTTTTTCCGCCGGATAAATAAATTCGCTGCCTTGCAAAATACCGTTGCAAACCACGTTCAAACCAATTTCATTCGCATCGAGCAAATCGTCCAGTTGTTTGATTTGAAAGCGAAACGTTTTCCATTGTCCCGGTTCGGGCTGCACCAAATAAATCGGAATCATTTTGCGGAAAAAGAAATGATAGGCGTACTTGCGCGCACGTTCCATCGTTTTTTCATCCAACCGTTCGTGCAGTGGTAGCCGTTCTAATAATTTCAGATATTCGTCGCGCGTATGCGCGTCGAGCGTAATGCCTTTGTCGCGCACCCAGGCATCGCCCGCGACGAGAATCGGAATGCCGAGCGTCGCAAGTTCCATTCCCGTTTTCGTACCAAAAATCAGTACACTGTCGCATCGCATCATGGCGCGATACGTGTCCACGTTGCTTTCGGGCGGCACGATAAAAACATTATTGGGCAATTGCGGAAAGCGTTTTTGAATTTCGGGAATGATTTGTTGGCGCGAGGCGAGCGTACCGCGCACTTCGGCGGGATGCACACGAATCAACAATTGCAGTTCGGGATGCTTGGCAAAATGCGCGATGGTATCAAACATCCATTCGCGCATGTCACGATACGCGTTGCCTTCGTAAAACAATTGGGCGTCCCATAACACATTCGTCAACAACCCAATCGTCGGTTTGGAAAAATCAATTCCGATTTCTTGTTCGAGCGCGTCGTCCGCCGGCTGATGAATCGGCGAAACACCAATCCAATCGTTCGCGCCCGACCAACGACTGGTCACATAGTTCATCAAGTCGGCTTCTAGTTCGGGCGTCCATTTCAAATTTTCCCAGACGCTCGCCGGTTCTTGCAAAAGTGTAAAGTGATGCGAACGCTGATGGCTGAATAAAAAACTGTGTTTGCGATAGGCAGGACCCCAATTCACCACGCGCACCTTTTCCTGTCGCGCGACTTCGCCAAAGATGCCTTGCGAAACATAGATGCCGTGATGAAAGACGGCGACATCGTATTTCGTTGTACGCATCAACGCGCGGGTCGCAAATGCGGACAGCAGCGCCGCTTCCAAATATCTTTGCAAAATTGGCTCGGCGGTGGGTTCGTCCGAGAAATCGCTCTTTACGAAAAAACGCACGGCGCTTGCGTACGCGTGGGCGCCAATTTCCAAGCCCTCGAATTTGTAGGTTTGAATTTCGGCAAGCGGCACAGCCGCAGCGAGTTCACGCGCGCGTTCGCGCAATTCATCCGTCAAGAATTCACCAAACGTGCGTATCGGCAAATCGAACGGCGCGTACATCGCGCGCCCGCGCGGATAACACCATTTACAAATTTTTTCTTGCGGACCTTGTGCGGCGAGTTGTTCGGGACTCTCAAAATTGATGTAATTGCACATCAAGCACGCGGGCAATTGCTTGTCGCACAAAAAAAATTCTACGTTCGCACCGCGCAGCGTCAACGCCGTCGCGAGAAACGCTTCAATCACCGTTGAAGGCGGATGCCCACCAATGCCCGTGGCAATCAAGACGCGCGGTCCTTTTTTCGCGCGTTGGCGCGCGTCCTTCCATTTGTCCCACTCTTGGCGTACCAGCGGTCCAAGTTCCGATTCTGGAAAATTCGGGTCGGGTGGCGGTGGCGGAAGTGAGGGACGCACCTTGTGCCAAACTTGGCGCAAGGGTTTTGGCAGCGCGTTGGAACGTCGCGCGCGATGATGTCCATTCCCTTGCGTCATGGTTTCACCAACAAATTTTTCTCGCGAATAAATTGGGCGAGCGTTTCGCCAATGATGCGATTCCCGGCTTCGTTATAATGTCCGCCGTCAATCACGCGGACGACGGTGCCTTGCTTTTCCGCGCTTTCCACCGCTGTTGCAACACCATCTGCAAAGAGCATTCCGTTTTGTTCCGAGATGGTCCGAAAAATTTGGTCAAACAATTCGTGATGTGCGCAGGTAAAAGTCACGACGGGGGTTGCGCCGATACGTGCGCGCACTTTTTGCATGATTTCGTTCGTCACGCGCGCGACGCGCTGCAAATCGGGGTCGTTCGCCCCATTCGCAATCATCCGCGCTTGCACATCCGGCGCATCGCTGTTCGCCTGTGCCTGGTCAATGCGGCTCAAGACCCAATACAAGACGCGCGAATAGTTTAACGCGAACTCACGCACGAACGCCAAACGTTTTGGCAAAATATATTCCACCTTGCCGTTCACCCAATATGGACGCGTCATCCCGTTATTGCTTTTGGTACTGTTGGTTTCATTAATGGGGTCGTTGTTGACCAAATCGTTCGCGCAAAATTGCCACACAATCAAATCCGGTTTGATTTCATCGTAATAGCGGTCAAGAATCATGTACTCTTGCAATGAACCGTACCCCGCAACTCCATACGCAAAATTTTCTGCGTTCAATGCGCGCGCCATGATGGCATGATAGGTCTTGTCATCGGAAACCTGAACGACTTGGGTAATCGAATCGCCCAAAACAAAAATTTTCGGACGTGATGAATTGACATCACCGAATGCGCGAAAACCGCGCGCGTCAAAATGCAAATCCGCCGGATATTTGGTCCCGTCGAGATTCGGGTACATCCCTTTCCATTTGTAATTGGGCGTGGACTTCCAGCCCAATTCTGCATCGAGAACGAATGGCGAAAGTTTTCCGAGTGATTCTTCGGACAGTGACGCGCGCAAAGGAGTACCAAACGCGAATCGTTGGTACACGCGAAAACCTGCCTCGATGACGAGCAGCGTGACACAAAGCGAAAAAAAAGCAAGCGCGAGTCCGGCAAGCAACCCGCGCCCCTTGCGAGTCTGTTTCATGTAACTTGTAGGATAGCATTTCGTGCGTGTTTTAATACGCGCTTGACGCCCAAGTGCTATGCTACGTTTAGAACAAGGTATAAATGAACGGCGCGATGCCTGACGCAGTGGTGAAAATCATAAAGATGGCGAACATCATTAGCAACAGCACCATCGGAATTAACCACCACAACTTGCGTTCCCAGAGGAAACCGAGCAGTTCGCCGACGACGCCGAGATTCGACGACATGCTGCGTAAAAATGCTTTCATTTGGAATCCTTTCGTACGACCAAGCCGTTCATGTATAACGTATCAATATCGCTTTTGGTGAACGTGTTGAGCGCGTTTGCAGGTGTAGTAACAATCGGTTCGCCGCGCAAATTGAAACTTGTGTTGAGCAGTACAGGCACGCCCGTTGCCTGCCCAAACAATTCAATCGCGCGATGATACAGCGGATTCCATTCTTGGCGCACCGTTTGCAAACGTCCCGTGCCGCCTTGATGTGTTACCGCCTGAATTTTTTCACCTTGCCCGTCACGTGTAGCATAGACCATCAACATATATCGCAACGGATAATGTTTTTCGGGATTGCGCATGTCCGCGTAAAAATCGGACGCGCGTTCTTCGAGAATGACGGGTGCGAACGGGCGAAACGGTTCGCGGAACTTTATACGCGCGTTCACGATTTCCTTCATTTCCGCTTTGCGCGGGTCGGCGAGAATGGAACGATTGCCCAATGCGCGCGGTCCCCATTCAAAGCCGCCTTGAAACAAACTAATCACTTTGCCTGCGAGAATATCGTCCACCATCCGCGTCGCGAGTTTTTCCGTATCCTCGACGCGTTCGTACTTGTAACCCTTTTCAGTAATCGCCGCGATGGTTTCCTCCGCGCCGTAACTTTGTCCCCAATACGCGTGCTCCATCACAAATTTGCGCGGCTTGCCCAACAAGACATGATACGCGTATAACGCTGCGCCTAACGCGCCGCCGGAATCGCCTGCTGCCGGTTGAATAAACACATCGTCAAATTTTGTTTCGCGCAAGATGCGTCCGTTTGCTACAGAGTTTAGCGCGACGCCGCCCGCAATCGAAAGTTGTTTCAATCCGGTGTGTTCATATGCGTAATTCGCCATGTTCAACATCACTTCTTCGGTGACGGTCTGAATGCTCGCGGCGATATTCGCGTACTCTTGATTTTTTTGCGCGACAGCATCATCCCACTGCGGATGATTTTTTGTTGGATGTGTAGTGAGCGTATAAAAATCGGACTCGCGTTTGCGCGGTTCGCCAAACAGTTCGACGAATTTGTTGTTGTACGATTGATTGCGCGAATAGTGATATGCCAGATAATCCATGTTGAGATGGAAACTGCCGTCCTTGTTCACGGTAAGCAATTTGTACACATCATCCATCCGCGTCGGCGAACCATACGGTGCCATACCCATCACTTTGTATTCGCCTTCATTCACTTCAAAACCGAGATACGCAGTGAACGCGGAATACAACAAGCCGAGCGAGTGCGGAAATTTCAATTCGTGAAACAAATCAATCGAATTTTTTCCCGTGCCGTCCCAGTCCGCCGTCGCGCGTCCGACTGTGGTCGTCGTCCATTCGCCGACGCCGTCAATTGTCAGTATCGCGGATTCTTTGAACGGGGAACAAAAGAACGCGCTCGCCGCGTGACTCAAGTGATGTTCCACAAATAAAAGTTTGTTGTCCGGAATATCGAGTTTGGAAAGAATCTCGCCGCGAATCCACAACTTGTCGGTGAACCAGCTCACCATGCTTTCACGAAAAAATCCGTATGACTGTGGAAACATTTGGAGCGCGGTCTGCAAGATGCGCTCGAATTTCAACAAGGGCTTTTCGTAAAAGACGACGTAATCCACATCGTGCGTGGTGATGCCTGCTTGCTTGAGACAAAACTCTATCGCGTGTTTTGGATAACCCGCATCGTGTTTCTTGCGCGAAAAACGTTCTTCTTCCGCCGCCGCGACCAACATCCCATCCTGCAATAACGCGGCTGCCGCGTCGTGATAGTAACAAGAGATTCCCAGAATGTACATTACGCTTGTCTCCCTGCATCTTTCATCGTCAAATCACGCGTCGTGCGTTCGACCCATTGCAGCGGCGCTTGCTTTACGGCGAGCGGGTCTTGAGCGAATCGCACAATGAGCGCGAATGGGATAAAAATTGTGAAATAAAAAATCGTGAGGACGATGCGCCCGACCCAATCGCCAATGAATTGTCCAACGCGCCGCCAGTATTTCCAAATCGTGCGAAGTGTGTTCATAGAATCTCCCGTATGACAAATTTGAAATTTGTCATGCACCTGCCAATTTCAAATCGTTGTATCCGATCTGCAACGGACCGCACGGAAAAAAGGCAACGCGCGCGCCGTGCGGATGCCGCGTCAATAATTTCTCGCACAACGCGTTCCATGTGGGATAAACGCGCACTTGCGGCGGGTAATGGTCTTGGAGCATCGCGTTGCTCAAATTCGGTGACAGAAAATACAACTCGCGATTTTCCAACATTTTTTTGTACACCGGATTTTTGTCGCGGCGTTGATGCAGCGGCGCGCCGGGGTTAATAAGTCCGAGCCAGCCGTGTCCTTCCGCCGCGTAGGTCATCACCACAATCGTCCCGCCCGCGCGCACCACATCGCGCTCGCCGGCGCCCGGATTCCATGCGGACAGTGAATTTAATGCTTGCAACAATTCGGTGTCTTTGGGGAACGCGTTAAAAATGCCAATGTCCGCGTCCGTTGGAATTTCGGTTGCGTACACCTCTGCCGCGAATTTTGCGCCGACGCGAAATGCTTCGCTCACATTTCCGCAAAACAATCCGGCGGTTTCGCCCGCTTCATTCGAGACCACGTTGATAGAAAACTCTAGTCCCGCGAGTTTTGCCGCTTCATCAATTTCCGTGCGTCGCGTATTGCCTTCGACTTGTCCCACTTGCCCCGACAAAATTTTGCTCGCGGGTTTGTGATTGCTCAAAACGGTTTCCCAACTCGCAAGCCCGGGTAAAATAATTTTTCCGCCGCCGCTAAAGCCCGCATACGAATGCGGCGCAAACATGCCTAAACTCAATTTCAAATCGGACGCGGCAAATTGCCCATTGATGAGCACGCGCGTCCCGAAACTTGTTGTGCCCACATCCACTAAATTTAAATACGGATTGTGATTGTACACACGCACGCGGTTCAAAATTTCCACGCCGACTTTTTTCTCCAAATCCATACGCGTCAACGGACGATGCGTGCCGAGCGAAACGATGATTTGAATTTGCTCGTCCGCGATGCCCGCCGCGTTCAATTCCTCTAACACAATCGGCAAAATGCGAAATGCTTCCGTCGGGCGATTCAAATCGTCAATCGCAATCACCGCGTCGCGCCGTCCGCGCGCAAGGTCGCGCAGTTGCGGCGAATGAATCGGCTGCAATAATCGCGCGCGAATTTCCTCGTTGCTCAATGTCGGCGCACCGCGCATCCGCGCGTCCACCAATTCCCAACCTTCCGGCAGAGGAAACGCGAATTGTTCTTTCCCGTACCACGAACGCCACCAGCCGCGCAGTGTTGCGCTCATGCGCGTTCTCCTTGCACGTTGCGAATGGTGCGCTGCGCGCGATATAACGCGGCGCCGATGTGCGAGAGCTGCAATAATTCATCCGGCGTCATGCTGCAAATGTGCGCCTTTTCGGTTGGCTTGCCGCGCGTCTTGTCGAGCGTGAAATGTTTTTCGATAATGCGCGCGCCGCGCGCAATCGTCAAAAAGCAAACATCGAGTCCGAGTGTGTGGTCACTATAACCCGCGAGACCGTTCGTCGGAAAATCATTCGGTAAATCGCCCATGTCGGAAAGGAACGCGGGATATTTTGATTTGCAATACAAGTACTGAATTTGTTCGCTTTCGCCAAAAGGTTTTTCGGGACGCGTCCACGCGCCAAGCGAAATAATTGTTTCTTTGCCCGTGTCCAAAATTGCTTCGACTAACGCAACGTCCGTTGTCACCGTGCGACTCGCGATTTTGTGACGACGCACGCCGATTTCTTCGAGCCATTTCAAGCGTGTCAAGTCAAACACAGATGCCATAAATTCTATATCATCTTCATCGCACCACTGTTTGATTTGTGCGACATCATCTTGGGTCAATTGCAAATAATTCCACGCGTCCGAGCCGAGTAACGCGGGCGCGTCGTACAGCTGAAACTTGGCGACATGCGCGCCGTTCATTTTTGCCTGACGAATCATTTCGCGCAGGATGCCTTTGTCGCCGCTGTGCTGAGGATGAAGTTCCGCGATGATTTCAAATGTATGTGTGAAAGTGGGCATGGATTATTCCGTAACGAGTTCGTCGAAATCCGTTTCGTACTGTGCGCCGATGAATAAAATTTCGCCAATCGCGCGGCGCGAACGAAATGCGTCGAACGCGCAGTGATAGTACTCGCGATACGCGTCGTGCAAGAATGCGACGCCGCGCGGTTTCAACAATTTAGATGCTTCGAGCAAACAACGGCGGCGATGTCGTCCGTCAACGAGAATGAAATCAAATCTTTGATTCAACGTCGCGGGATACTGAACATATTGGTCGAGATTCACCGAACGGTCTGCCGCGTGCTGCGGGTCGAACGGTGATAATTTGCCTTTGTCGAAAACTGCCGCTTCGATTTCAAACGAGTCATCGTTTTGCAAAATGGTCGCGCGCGAATTTTCATCGAGATATTCGACGCGCACGCGCGCACGCGTTTTTAAAAATTCGAGAAAGCTGGATTCAAAAAACGCGCGGTCATATTCCAGCGTGACCCAATTAAAATCAAAACCGCGTTCGCGCAGCAAATTCGTAAAGTAGGTTGTGCTTTTGCCCGAACCCCATTCGAGCGCGTGGAATGTTCCTTGCGCGCGTGCGGCTTGATAGAGCAAAATTTTTTCGACCAAATCTGCGTCGGTCACACTCATCCAAGCTTTGTGGCTCCACTGCGAATCGTCGAGAACGTTCGGCGCGCGAAAAACGAGTTGTGAATACATGGTATCAGCGTGATGATTTGAAATAGAGTTTTGTTTTGCCGTCAAAGATTCGTTCGAGACAACAACTCAGATCAGTCTGTGGTGGTTTATCTGCATAAACGAGCAAATAGTCAAAATTCATTTGTACGAGAAGCAGTTGCACTTGATGCGGCGTTTGCGCCTCGAACAATTGCTTTAATAATTTTTCGCGAGCTTGCCCTTCTTGATTGCGCGGACCTGCCGCGTCAAGCAGACGTTGCATATACGCGGGGCGTTCGGTCACGCCCGAAAGAAAATTCGTTCCGCGAATCGTTTCACCGGCAGGATTCACGCGATGTTCGGGATGCGCAGCAATCACGGCATCGCGCGCCGCGTTAACACGCACCCAGCTATAGACTGTAAACTCTTGCTGCGTGATGGGATATGCGCGCTGGGGCAAGCGATGGAGCGCGGCGTTCGCCGCGCGGTATGTCATGAATGTGCAAAGCAGAACGAGCCCAAGCGCCAACACGAAATTGTACTTGGGAAAAAATGTTGTGCGAGATGCAAGCCGGTCAACTATTTTATACAAAGGGACAATCCCCACAAGTACTGCCACACGCGGCAAAAGGGAAAACATTTGCCCGCCCCAATTGCCGTTCTTAATTTCGGTGTGTGCAAGGACAATCACGCTTGCGGCAACGAACGCGCCGAGTAACGTGAGCAGCGGAAAAAGCGCGGCGAAAGAGAGACGCGGGCGAACCCGTACATAAAAAAAACAACTCACAAGACACAAGAGCAAGTAAAACAGCCCAAAAGAAAAAGTCGCAATCCAGAGAGATTGAATCAAGAGTGGCTGAAGAAATTGTGGCGCATGGGCAATTGTACTTGAAACCCACGTTGGGAAACTATCTGCCAGTGCCATGCCATAGCGTCCGTATTCCAACGTCAGCTGTGCGCCCGTGGGCTCGTATGCCCCTGAATAACTTTCGACTGCCACAAACACAATCAAAACGCCGAACGCGAGCAAAGGAACCAAGAATTTCCACTGCTTGTAGTGCAAGCATAACCAAAGGAGATAGCTGATGTACAAGGGGGCAATCGGGACAAAATAGTTGCTTCGTACGCGCGCCAGTCCCACAACCAGCACACTACCCACTGTCAGCAGCCCGATGCGTGTGCGCGTGTCCTGCTGTTGTCGGAACGCGAGCAAAACCAAAACGAGCGAGCTGAAAAGCAACATCCCTGCCGTGATGGCAAGATTGTATTGCAAATCGTAGAAATGCGTTTCATACAATGTGTGTGCGAGTACTTGCGTTTGGCGCAACAGCAAATTGGGGTCCCATGGATTAGGAACAAAAACCAAATAGGCGAGGGCAGCGCCAACATAACCGCCAAGATTGCGATGCGTCCACGTTTTGCCCACTGCAAAGAGATTCAGAATAGTTGCAAATATCAAAAAAATCGGAGCGACCTGAAAATAAATCGCGCGCGCATCAAGATTGGTCGCGCGGAGCAGCATGCCCATCCAAGCATGATTGAAATCGGGATAGAGAATCGGCGTTGTGCCCGCAAAATCCGGATTTGTGTATTGAGGGATTCCCTGTTCGAGAATCACCGCGCGGATGAGATGATAATGCGCATCACGATGCGCGAAATCGAGCCAATTGCCCGCGCCGGTTTGGTGCAGCGGGGTCAGCAGTGGACTGACTGCCCAGATACTCAAGAGCAAGATAATGCCAACCACATAAACGGTTGGCTTTGTTAATGTGTTGACCGCGTAGGTCAGCGCGCGACTATATCTTTCGGAAACCGCAACGCGGCGGTCAAACGCGCGCGCCGCGAGCCATATTCCAAAAAAGAGAAATGCGCCAAGCCAAAACGCGTCGAGCAAGCCAAGCCACGCCAAAACAAAGCGCAGGAGAATTGTTACAACATATCCGATGGAAAAAACGAGACAAGTACGTTCAGCGTTTGTACATGCGGGACAAAGGATCGAAACGAGTGGCAAGCCCCACGCAATCGCAGAAGCAGAGGCAACCACCAAGCCCCAACCAATCCCAAGACCGATATCCATTTTCGCCAGAGCCCTTTGACAAGATTCAAAAATACAAAACGTTGCCTAGATGATGTTTCTTCCAAGGTTAACGTGGATTGTAATAAAGGCGCGTGTCACCATCTAAAATCAGAACGAGGCAGCAGGTCAAATCCACAGCCGGTGGCGTTTCGGCATACACCACCAAATAATCTATCGGAAGTTGCGCCAATGCTGTCTTGACCTGTTGCGGCGACCGGGCTTGGAAAATTGCCTGCAATTGATGAGCGCGATTCTCAATCAATTCCGGTGATGCGACAATCGGGTCACGACTGCGCTGCAGATAGGCGGGACGTTCAGTCTGTCCCGACAAGAAATTTGTCTCGGCAATCGTTTCGCCATAGCTATTGACGATGTGCCCTGGGTCCGATGCGATCACTGCGCGCGGCGGACTGTTTTGGCGGAGCCAGTCATACACATGTTTCTCTTGCGCGGATATGGGATAGGCACGCCATTCCAATTTGTGCAGAGTTGCTTCTGCGGCGCGACACGAAACAAGCGCGCCCAATCCAAGACACAACGCCGCCAGCCGCAGCGGGTTTCGCTGCCGCCATGTGCGCACACCGATAGCAGCAATCAATTTTGCCAAAGGGACAATTGCAAACAACAGTGCCAGACGCGGAATGAGGGTAAAACTCTGCGAACCCCAATCACCATGCACACCGGGATTCACGCCGAGAACGACAATCGTTGCGCTCACGACACTCATTCCGAGCAGCGTGACAAGAAAAACATTCGGCACATTCCATTGCGCCTGTCCGCGTGCCAACAAATACACCCAGCCCAAAAATGCAAGAAAGAGCCACGCGCCAAAGCCCAATAGAACCACCCAAGCTATTTCGTACAGAAATGGCTGAAGCACGCGCGGAAAAATTTGGACGAATGTGCCGAGCCACGGTGGAAGCATCTGCGCCAAAAATGTTCCAAAGCGTCCGTACTCGAAAGCGAGACGTGAACTCCCCGTATCGTAATAGGGTGCCGTACTTTCGACAAAGACAAAGAGCGCACAAATCGCTAAAGTCACGAGCGGCACGAATGAGCCAACACTTTTCTTTTTCAAGACGAACCACACCAACAAACCAAAAAAAAATGGAGCCGCCGCAACAAAGTAATGCGCCCGCACACGTATCAGCGCAATCAGCATAATGCTCGCCAAGGTTAACAGCCCAATCCCAAAGCGGTCTTGCTGATGTTCTTGCCAAACAATGAGAATCAAAAATAAACTTGTCAGGAGCAGCCAACCTGCGCCGACCAGAATGTTATAGCGCAAATCGTAAAAGTGCATCTCGTAACCGGTTCGGAGATCCACCTGAATGTTTTGCAGCAAGCGATTCGAGTCCCACGGGTTTGGGAGAAAAAGAATATAAGGGAGGGCTGCTGCGACGTACCCACCCCAGCGCTCTTTGGTCAGACGTTTACCGAGAGCGTAAAACACAACTACGTTCGCAGTGACAAGAAAGAGGGGCGCGATTTGGAAATAGACCGTGCGCGCATCAAGCGCAGCTGCGCGCATGAGGAGTGCCATCCACGCTTGTTGAAAATCGGGATACACAACGGGCGGTTCACCGGCAAGTTCGGGATTGATTTGCGCCGGAATAGCTTGAGCGAGGACGTGCGTGTGAACGATATGGAAATAATTGTCTTGATATGTGTAATCCAGAAACGTTCCGTCTGACGCTTGTTTCATTGGTTGCATCAATGGACTGACCACCAAACAACTCAATGCAAGAATGAATCCCAAAATCGCGGCAGTTCGCACACTAACTTGCGGAATGTCTCGCGCTCTATTGCGATTTGCAAAAAGCCATACTCCAAAGAACGTCCAAGTGGCGAGCCAATAAAAGTTCTCCAAGCCCAAGATGCCAAAGGCAAACGCGACAAAGATTGCGACCGCATATCCGGTTGTTAAAGTGAATGCCACGCGCAGGTCAAGCGGACACCGGGGACATGCAATCGAAACAATGGGAATCCCCCACGCGGCAGACAGAGCGAACGCCGTTAACAATGCAAACACTGCATTTGGACGCGCCAGCGGAATTTGGGCAAGGAACAACACCGCGCAGAGCACCGTCGCGGCGACGATGCTGAACGGTAGCCGATTGAATGTATGCCTCCAACTTCCCCCCATTACATTCATGGTTGCCTTTGCCGGCATCAAACGTGAGTATTGTTTCGTTCCAGCAAACGACGTTCTGCTTGTTTCAGGTCCTCTTGATAATGAATATCCACATACGGCAATATCATCACCGCGCATTTCACGGACAAGCGTCCTTGAAACAACGCTTCGCGCCGCACGGCGCGCACAACGCTCGTCGAACGCAGTTGTTCGTCCACCGCAAACACTTCGCGTAAATTTTCATTGAGTAAACGTTCGACGGCGTGGTCAATGTCGGATGCTTGCACTTCCGGCGCGCAGGCATTCATCCAAATCACAATGTCGAGCGGTGCGCCGTTTTGTTCCACCACGTGGACCGCGTGTTGAATGACCGGCTCGGTCCACACGTCGTCACGCGCGAGTTCCAGCGGACGCGCAATCACTGCCGCGCCGCACGCCCGCGCAATGTCGGCGATTTCTGCATCATCGGTGGAGACGTACACATTGCCCGCGCCAACAAAGCGGCTGCCCAGTCCAGCCGCGATGGAATAATCAATCATCGGGCGACCGAGCAGCGGTTGGATATTTTTACGCGGGAGGCGTTTCGAGCCGCCGCGTGCGGGAATAATGACAACCGCGCGCGGGGGAGATGAGGAGGGTGCCGGGACGGACATACAAACAATCAGTTCGGTTTGATTTCGAGCGTTTCGCGAAACTTTGACTTGAATTCTTGATAATCTTGGGATTTCGTTTTGTTCGCGCCGTGCATGCGATAGCGATACAGCGGCATGTGCAAATAATACAATTTGTAATTGTCACCAACGCGCTTGCGTAATTCCGCTTCTTCAAAGTGGCGAAAGTCGGGATTGTACGCCCCCGCGTTAATCAACAAATCACGCGGATACATAATGGCGCACGAAATGGGTTCCTCATTGGCGTAGGCGCGGCGCAATCGTTTTTCTTGTTCGTCCACCAACAAATAGTCACACGCCACGCCGAACGCGTCGCGGTTGGCTTCGATGTACGAACGCATAAAGAAAATAAAATTTTCCGAAATGTAATCGTCCGCATCCACACGCACGATGTAATGTCCCACACTCGCTTCGATACCAATGTTGGCGGCGCGCGCGACGCCAAGATTTTCGCGATTCGCGATAACGTGAACGTTTGGAAACCGTTTGAATTTTTCGATGCGTTTGAGCGTATCGTCCGTGCTGGCATCGTCAACGACGATAATCTCGTTCGTGTTTTCGACCAATCTTTGATTGAGACAACTGCGCAAACAACGCTCGATATATTTTCCGTAATTGTGAGAAGTGATAATGATGCTGGTTTTCATAAAGAGACTTGAACGAGTGACGCGAGCTCGGACTGTGCCGGATTTCGTTCCAATTCAACATGATGGGTTGTGCCATCGGGCAGGGTCCACACATACGGCACGACAACGGGGACTGAATTGGATATGCGGTCTTGCAAGCCCTGTCCTTGAAAACCATATGCTTCCATGTCGCCCCGCACGCGCAAGAATGCAATTTCTTGCGGATACACGATGCCGGTTCGCATGTCGTTCGCGCGGATTGCCATACGTAAAGTGTAGGGCTGTGGCAGCAAGGGCAGAGCTTTGAATGTACAGGACAAGACCCCCGGTCCAAATAATTCGCGGGGCTGATGTCCATCCAAAAGCATATTCGCACTGAACGCCGGTCCCATTTTACTGTCGAGGGAAAGCCACACAAACGGACGCTCGACCCGAATCTTTGCATCGTAATGCACTTCAACTGTCAACGCATCGCCGGGCGCGAATTGCAACGTTTCTTGTCCTGCGCCATTTTTCAAAACGATACGCTCAATGGCGAGTCCAAAATCAGGATGCGTTTCGATGACGAGACCACTTGCTTGCGCAACTTCATCGTCTGCCGTCCGACGAAGCGAGCTCATGGATTCCGCGCCCACCGTATTCAAATACTCTTGAATCACATCATCACAAATGCCATCGGCGCGCAGGCTGCCGCGATGCAGCCATAACACGCGCGAGGCGAGGCGACTGACGGTGACGAGGTTGTGACTTACAATCAACACAGTGCGCCCGTCTTGCGAAATCTCTTTGATTTTACGCAAGCACTTTTTTTGAAATGCCGCGTCGCCGACGGATAACACCTCGTCCACCATCAAGATTTCGGGTTCAATGTGCGCGGCAACCGCAAAGCCCAAACGAATGTGCATTCCACTCGAATAGTGTTTGACCGGCGTATCAATAAACCGTTCGACTTCGGCAAACGCAACGATTTCATCGAACTTGCGTTTGATTTCCTCGCGGCGCATACCCAAAATCGCCGCGTTCATGAACACATTTTCGCGTCCGGTGAGTTCTTGATGAAAGCCGCTGCCGACTTCGAGCAAACTGCCGACGCGTCCGCGAATCATTCCACTGCCTTCGGTCGGTTTGGTGATGTGCGAAAGAATTTTCAGCAGCGTGCTTTTGCCGGAACCGTTGCGCCCGATGATGCCGATGACTTGCCCTTGCGCAATTTCAAACGACACATGGCGCAATGCCCAAATTTCGCGTTCGGGTTCTGTGGGTGCATTGTGTCCATTGCCATTCCCGCCATCGAATGAATTCGGCGCGGGTTTTCCATTACTCGACGGCTTGTTCCGCCCATTGCGTAAAGGCAATAAGCGTTGTCGCCAATCGCGCGGATGTGTTTCATCCACATCGGGTTCGCGCACACCAATGTGATATTTCTTGCCTATATCGTTTAGCTGAATGACGGTATCACTCATACAACATCTGCAAATTCGGCTTCCATGCGTTTGAAAAATACAAGTCCGGTAATGGTAATGAGAATTACACCGAGCGTCGAATAAACAAGTGAAATATCCGGTGCGCGTCCCCCTGTGCCAAGAAGCGCCCAGCGCATTCCATCAATCACGCCCACCATTGGATTCAAATCATAAAAAGGGCGAAGCCATTGCGGAACGAGTTCATACGGATACACCACCGGCGTCGCGTACATCCACACTTGCGTAAGAAACGGCAAAAAGTGACCAATGTCACGATAGCGCACATTGATTGCGGCGAACCACAAGCCAAAGCCAAATGCGGTGAGCATGGAAATCAAAACAAAGAGGGGAATCCACATCACGTTCAAACTTGGCGTCACGCGAAAAAAGAGCAGCATTCCGACCAACAACGGCAGCGAAATAACAAAATCTACGAGGCACGCGAGAATATCAGCGAGGGGAAAAACGAGTCGCGGAAAATACACTTTGCGTACCAAATGTCCGTTGCTGGTGAGACTGTTTGCCGCGCCGCGAAATGAGGTAACAAAAAATGTCCAGAGCAAAAGACCGGACAAATTAAAAACCGGATAGGGGATGGAACCGGTCGGCACGCGCGCAATGATGCTAAAGACCATTGTGAAAACAACCATCGTCAATAATGGTTGCAAGAGCGCCCATGTCCAGCCAAAGACGGTTTGCTTGTAGCGCGCTTTTAGGTCGCGCAAAACAAAAAAATAAATGAGCTCGCGCGAGTGCCACAATTCCTTGAGGTCAGGAAACCCCCAACTCGCTTCGGACTTGATGGGATGAATGGTGGCATCACTAAAAAGCGCAGGTGACTGCATCGTTTTCATAAATTATTTTATGCGTTCAATTTTCACCGCAATATCTGTTTCCAGTGCGGCAGGTAATTTCAATTCCAGCACATTCTCTACCGCAACTGATTCTTGCTTGATAATTGCATCGCGGGCGCGGTATGTGTCCCACCATTCGATGCGATACGTTCCGGGCGGCATCTTTTCCAAACGGACGGTGCCGTCAAGCGGCGGAATCGTTTTCCCTTCGACGATACTTTGCCAATCATGCGCGCGATTTTGAATCCACAAATGCGCGCGTCCATTCGTATCATCGCGCTGTCCCCATGCGCGTAATTGCGGGCTCGAAGTGATGGCGTTGGCATCGCGGTACGTGCCATTGTTCAACGGCACGTCTGCCATAAAATTCGCGTATGGCAGAAACACATTATACAAATTTCCGGTGCGCCCGCTTTTGGGATTCTCTTCGATATTTTCCTTCCCCCACCACCACAAATCGTACATGCCGCCCGCGTTCATTTGACCCCAAATAAAATTGTGCAGCCAAATCCCGTCGCGGTCTTGATTTAATGTGGGCAAGCCATTGGGAAATTCTTGGCTGTTGACACCCGTTTCGCCGCGCACCAATGGTTTGTGGGCGCCCACCGGACTTTGCGCGCCCCATAACTGGCTGTACGCGGCAGACAACCATGCAGTATCCTTTGCAAAAGAAGTATTGTCAAATTCTCCAAGCACCGGCGTTCGCACACCGGACGGCGAAATCAATTCCACATTTGCAATCCACGCGTCTCCCGCGCTGCCTGCGCTATTGCTCACTCCAAGTGTGAGCGCGTGCGGCATCGTGTCGCTGATAACGAGGCGTTGCGTTAAAGGCAGCTCGCGTCCGTTGCGGTCTTGGGTGCTGGAAAATTCGCGCCAGTCAAATGTTCCCGCCGGCGAGCTGCACAAAAAATCTTTCCCTTCGGCATTATTTGGCACAATTCCTTTCGCGCCGGTGTCCAGTTGCCAAAAAACGCGCACATTGCTGCCGTTTTCACCAAAGCCGCATTTGCTCGAAAAATTTTCCTGCTTCATCCAATAGCGAATAATCCACTCGCCCGGTTCTTGGAGCGCAAGCCCGCGCGGATTAATCGCATCGCGAACGTTTTGTGTGGCGGGAATGTGAAATGAATTTTTTCCTTGAAATTGATATTCGGGACGCGTGTCCAAATTTGCAGGCGGCACAAACGATGCGTTCGTCCCCCAACCTGTTGTGATGTACGCGTGCAGGTCCGCATAGTCCACTGCTTGAAAACGCGAGTTCGACCAAAATTCGGGATTCGGAAACGAATGCCAAAACGAAGTCGTCACCATGTGCTGTGAAGGGTCATGGTCATCAAAATAGCGCGCCATTGCGTTCGTTGCGTTGTAATGATTCCCGTTATACGGGTCGCCCTCATTCACAAACTCAAACGAGTGAATCGCCGTGCTGTACCCCCACCGCGCAATGATATAACGCCACCATGCCTCATCCAACCAGCGCACTTTGGTATCGTCCGCCGCGTAAAAATTATTATTGTCGAATTTTCCAAGCGCGCCGTCTTTTTGCATGACGTTGCGAATCCATTCATTCTTTTCGTCAATCACGATTTTCAGAAAGACACCGTGCTGCGCGGCTTGCTCAATCAACAAATCCCACCGCGCCGCGTTAAGCGCATCATAATTCAAATGACTGTCGGCGCGCCCGTGTCGCAGTAAATTCACTTGCGCGGGATCATCGCGCGCGACGAATTTTACATCGTCAAAGTATGCCAGCCCCGTTTCAACCTCGTTCAACGCGAAATAAATATAGTCCACAAAATTTTGATTCGTGCCGGTTGTGAATGTGGTCGTTATCGTGTACCAATCGGTTGTGCCAACATGCGGCGCGACGAGCGGTTTTGTTTTTAGATTACTGCAACTGCCGTCCACCCAGCCCGCGCGGAAAATGGAAAAACCTGCGTCTGTCGCATTTGCTTGCGGCGTCAGCTGGTCCAATTTCACACGCGCAGAAATCTCGTACACCGTATTTGGTTGTACCGGAATGCCGCCTTGCCAGAAATCCACAAAGAGACACGGATACTTTGCATCGAGTCGAAACGAAAAGTCTGTCCCTTCCAGATGCTGTTTGGAATCCAACAATGTGGTCGGCAAACTGAAATTGTACGGCTGCGAAGGGAATGCCCAGGGCGTCCACTGCGACGCATTGATACCGGAGCCACTCATCCACACGCGCGCAAATTGCAGACCATTCACTTGCCACTGCTGATAGCGCGCCCGAACATTTTCCACCGCATCCGTTGGCGGACTGTAGCCAACGCCCAAGAACGGCGTCCCGTCTTCAAATTCAAAATAGCGCGCGTCTGTTTCGCTCGCGCGCAAAAAACCATGCTGCGTGTAGGGATTCGCACGCAAGCCCTCATATCGTCCATTCGCCGCCTGAACGCGAAATTCTAACGCGACGTCTGCCGGATACACCGTTTCGCCGTTGCGGTCGCGCACGCGCAATTTCACTTGCCATTCGCCGACGGTGCGCGGCGCGAAACGCGCGCGCCAACGCGGCGCGCCATTCGGCGTCCAGTGGTCGCGAGCATTGATCGTTTGATGTGTGAACGGCTGATAAAAAAACGCGGGCTGCGTGATTGTGGTTTGCCAGTTGTCATACGAAAACAACGCGTCCACCGAAACGCCGATGCCTGCATTCAAACCCGTAGGCGGCGCATCATCGTACGGTAAATTCAAATGTGTCGCCGACGTTTCAACGTCAAATTCGATTTCAAATTTTTCAAATTGCGCAACGGTCGGCGTCAAAATGCGCGCGTTGGAAATACGCGGCGCGTTTTGCGCGGATGCCAGCGACACAAAACCCCACAATGCAATTTGCAAGGCGAGCAACAGGAGGAGGACAAAGAAAAGGTGACGACGAAATGAAACAAATGCGGTCACGGCGCGGTCCCTACGACAACTATCCCGCGCGTTTGAAACAAGACGCGTTCGCCTTGTCCGAGTTGGAGCGGATGATAAGCAGTTTCCACAATACGGTAGGTTTTGAGTTGTGAAGCAGAATCGGCGAGGACGGCAGTGGGGTCATTCGCCGGACCTTGTGAGCGGATCGCTGTTGCAGTGCGAAGCAAAAACTGAAAAGGCAGTCCCTCTTGCGTGTTTTGCAACTGCGCGCGAAATTGTTCATTCGAGTCGGAGAGAATGAATTGTGCGGCGCGCGTCTTGTCTTGCAGCACCGTGCCAAATTCACCTTCGCCGCCGCGTTCGGCGAGAAAGCGAAACATGAAAAAATTTGTGACAAGATTTAATAGGACAACGAGCGCGAGCAAAAACATGATGCTGCGCCCTGCCCATTGCCATTTTGGATTCGCGCGCAGTAGGTTTTGCGCGAGGTCAAACCCGCGCGCCAGCAACAAAAAAAGCGTCGGATACAAAATGATGAAATAATGGCGTTGAATCAAGCCGCGCGAAATAAGCAAATAGAGTGTTGGCAACAAGACCATGACAAGCAACATGCCATCTGCAAAGGGCAAACGTAAACGGTCCCGCCATCGCGGCGCGGAACTTTTTGGCGAGGCATTTTGACGCGCATTTACCCATAACACAGTGGCGAGGGCAATCGCAAAGAGCAGCGTCATGGCGATGCCTTGCAGCCAATCCATCGCGTTCGGCAGATATTGAGTTTGAGACAATTTGCTCACCCACAGCGCTTGTCCCGACATGACATTTTCAAAATTCCAAATCGTTTTTGCCGCGTGTGTGGGAAACGGGTCATTGACTGCATGCAGCGCAGGTAAACGGAGCAGCGCGCTTAAGTTGGCAAAATTATTTTGTACATCGTACAGCAAAATCGGTGCATAACCGATTCCCGCGCCAACCGCCACAAGCGCGAGCGAAACCAGTTTTTGCCGCGCGTAAAAAATTATCAAAATAACGGCGGCGGCAAAAAGCGAAAGAACGGAAAGATGAAGTTGGAGGGCGACTCCGCCTAAAATTCCGCAAACGAGAAATGCGCCCGCGCGTTCGCGTTTCACGCCCACTGCCAGCGTGCCGAGCATCAACGCCACCAGAACGGGCAGCAGAGATTGGGGCCACAACATGCGCCCGTATAAAACCAGCCACGGCGCGACGGCGAACAACAACGCGCTCAATATCCCAACGCGCGCCGTGTACAATTTTTGTCCGAGCAAAAATATCAAAGGCACACACAACGCGTTCAACAAACCGATGCTCGCGGCGACAGCAATGGGCTGTGCGCCAAAAACGCGAAACACAAGCGCGGTGAAATACGCCAACGCAGGACCGTTATACAATTCTGCGTTCACACTTCCGACTTGCTGCCCGACCAGTGGCAAGGTGCCGCGCTCCAAAATGTCCAACGCCTGCAACGCCCAATACGCCGAGTCGAGGCGAAATTCCATCAACTGCAAATCGTACAAGCGCAAGAACGCGGCGAGCAGTGTTACCACTCCAACCCCCAACCAAACGTTGCGCGAGCTGTGTGAAGCGAAATTCATTGTCGCAACCTCTGTGCCATTCTTTGCGCGTTTGCAGCCAGGTCCGCGCGCCCGCGCTGCTGCCATTCAAAAACGTTATAGCCTAGTTCGATTTCCGCTTCGGGAATTTGTCTGAGCAATGGTTCCGCTTCGTTCAATTTGTTTGTCCACACATACGCGTATCCCAATGCTTTAATCACCGCGCGATTGCTCTTGTCAACGCGATACGCGGCTTCGAGATGTTGAACGGCTTGTGGAAAATCGAAACGGTCCAACGCAATGATGCCGAGCCGTGTGTGCGCCAGCCGATTGTGCGCGTCTTGGGTGAGCGCGTCGCGGAATAATTTTTCCGCGTCTGCTAGGTCTGTTTCGCGGCGTACTTGACTCACTGTCGGATGCGGGACTTGAATCTTTGTCAATTCAAGTTGTGCCTGTTTCAGCGCGCCCATGTTTGCAGTCCATTGCGCGTTGAATGAGTCGCGCCGCGCGAAATAAATTGCCCCAAGCACCGCAATCAAAACGACAACGGCTGCCGCGCCGATTGCCCACACGCGGCGCGGATTTTGAGTCGGCATTGGTTCGAACGGTTGCAGCGCGCAAACAGTCAAACCCAATGGAATGAACATTAAAGAAATGACGCGACTGAAATAAAACAAAACATCCACCAAGCCGTGCACCAACATCAGCGTCGTCGCTGAAATGCTGACGATGGCTAACCAATTCATGCGCGCGCGGCGGTGCAATGCCCACAGATAATACGCGGCGATGAGCCATCCAAACGCAACGATTCCGAGAATGCCCTGTTCGTACCAAACCTGTAAATACAAATTGTGTCCGTGCGCGAGCAACGGGACGTTAATCAATAATTCGTACGTCGAAAATTGTGGCGAGAATGTGTCGAGTCCCGCACCCGTGAACGAATAATCCTGTGCGAGTTGAAACACTTGTTGAAATAACAACGGACGTGGGATGCCGTTCACCGAACCCAACAGAGTATTCATCGCCGCCCCGATGCGATTTCCGCCGACGACTACGAGCAGCAACACAAGCACCAGCAAGAGGTTGAACGCGACAGCCAAGCCGAGCGTACTCGAATATCCAACGCGTTTTGCCAAACGCGCCGCGGCATACAAGTATGCGCTCACGCCCATGAGCAACACCAACGCGAGCAGCGCACCGCGTGAAGTCGTCATCACCAGACCAAACGCGAGCAACAAGGCAAACAGCGCGGCGAAAAGCGCTTCTCCGGACCGTTTGTGGCGCAGCGCGTCATACGCGAGCCCAAGCGCGTACGGTAAACTCAAGAGCAAAATGCCAGCCATCAGGTTCGCGTGCGGGGTATAAAAACCAAATTGGGGCGTGAGGCGATGCAGGAGCAAACCAATGTGATTGAGGATTTCGACTTTGATAGGTTCGGCGGTGAAATCGGTCTGCGTGACAAAAAAAAGCGCGACGCCCGCGCCGATGAATGCAAGTCCCCACGCGACCAACTTTTTCGCCAACGCGGTTTCGGTTGTTGCAATCACGAAATAGAGCGCGATGCCGCCGAGAATTAAATCAAATTTACGGAGCGCAAACGCGGGGTCGAAGGAAACGCTCACACCAATCCACGCGCTCGCCAGAAATAACAGCAAAGGGAAAAACAAGGGAATGGACAATAGGCGCGCGCGGTGTTGAATGACGCGCAGTGCGATGGCGATGACAATGCAAGCCAAGGCGATGGGCGCGAGATTGAGCCGCGCGGCAAGCATCGCATTTCCAATGGCGGCGAACGCGAGCGCGGCGAAATCAAAAAGCAGCGCCGATGAATCAAGCGCGCGGGGTAAAGTTGTATAAGAGCGATTCATCACGCGTTGATTGTTACCTCAGCACGCGTGTATCTGCAGAAAGAATTTTCGATTTCACAAAACAACGCGGGGATGTACAAAATAATTTCGCCAGCGTGCGGCGAAACAAGATGCAATGGAACGGATAAATCAAGTATAGCCATGTCAATTCAATTGTCAAAGAATTTTTGCCCTATGCTATAATCGCGGCTGCAGATGTCGTGGTCGTTTTCGCGATGGCAGGTGCCCATGCGGCGCCACTCGGCAATATCCCCAAGGAGGAAGTATGCGTTCGACAACTCATCGGAATGGAATCATTGCGGTACTATTTGGAATTATCATGCTTGCGATTGTAATGCTCGCGTTTTCGAATACAACGTGGGCAGCGCCCGGCGCGCAGGGGACGGTTCCCACGCCGCCCGGACCTACGTCGGTTGCAACGACTACGCCCGGTGATGATACCGGCGGAAATGACAACAACGGCGGTGACAACAACAACAACGACAATTCCAATAATGGCGGGTCGAATGACAATACCGCGCAGCCAACACCGGCGGCGCCCGGCGCGGGAGTTGTGTGTGCGATTGGTGATGCGGGCGCGCAGTGCAGCGCGAGCGACCTCATCATCGTTGTTGGTGCAGGCGCGGCGAGCGCAGGTTCGGCTTTGACGATTGAAGGTTCGTTTCCGCAACCGCCGTGTCCAACCTCGCCTGCAAATCACACCTTTTTGAATCGCTGCTATCGTTATACGTGGATTGGTACGAATGCATTGCCGATTAACGCGATTTCTGCGCCGGTGCAGTACTGCATCGGTTACGGCGCGGAACAACTCGCGGCAGTAAAAAATAATGCGGACGCGTTGTTGATTGGCGTGGCAACGGCGGATGGAAATTGGACGCTGTTGAAGGCGACAGCAGACGCGGCAAACAATCGAACATGCGCGACGACGAATCAGTTGATTGTATGGAGCGCGTTGTTTGCGCCGCAAAACCCCGCGACCGTTTTGCCGACTGTGGGCGGTGTGCTTGATGCAACGTGGATGATTGCGCTTTTGGGCTTGAGTCTTTTATTCATTGTCGGCGCGCTGCAATTGCGCCGCAAGGCATAAGCGCATCAAAATAAAAACGCGGTTCGCATCAAAGCGAACCGCGTTTTTATTCACACCTCATCGTGCGCGGCAAAAATACCATACGGGTCATCATCCGCGAGCCATACTTGATAGACGCGTTCCATTTGCGCGATATGTTCAGGCACATGGCGCGTGTACACATCCAACCATTCGTCCATAGTCATGACTCCGTTCTCGGAATGAACGACAGTGCTGTTCCAATTGTCTTCGGGCAAATCGCGAATCAATTTGTACGTGTTCCCGCGCAGCCAGCGAAACAATTCCACCGCGTCATCAACCGCTTGCGCGTGATAATTCAATTTTTTCGCCCAAGTGAATTCGTCATAGCCCAGCACACCGGAACCCGGCTCGGCAATGAATCGCCGCGCACGAACGAATGAATTTGCTTCGCTGTCGGTGATGTGTACGAGAATTTCGTGAATCGTAAAATCCTGCGGTGATGGGCGATACTGCCACATTTCGCGCGGATAGCGTTCCATCGCGTTTTTGAGCATATCGTACGCGCTGCCATAAATCGCGATTTGTTGACGGCGTTGGTCGAGGGTCATTTTTCTCCTTCATTTCTCAACGTAGAATACCCCACGATTGTCAGCACGAAAAGTATAGCCCGTTGCGTACATCACCATTGCCCCTTTTCCATACACTTGTGCTGAAAGCGCCAAGTCCAGATTTTGTCCTGACGCCAATTCTTGATTTGTAAAGACAATCCCTTGTAACAATTGTTTGTCCGTAGAATCGCAGACGAATGCTTGCTGCAATTTCAAAGAACGTGTAGCGTTTTGGTGTGTTGAAACGAGTGCGAGTTCTGTAACGTCGCCTTGTTCTCGACACAAAACAGTTGCTTGAATACCATCCGCCACGCGATCCAAAACAATTCTAAAGTGTGATGGTTCTTCAACGACATGAGGAAGGGCAACGCGCTCAAATCCATCCCTTGAAGAAGCATCACATCCTATCAGCATCAATCCGCAAGTGAGCGACAACAAAACGAGAATTTGCTTTTGCATATGTCCTCCAGTTTATTAATCAAGCATGTACGAACAGCAACCTACGATTTGCCAAGACTGCCGGAACTGCGTTGACATCTCTATCCACTGTAGTACAATCCCGTCATCCTCACAAGAAAAAGTTTCCACATGCACAAACTAGAACTCGACACGCCGCAGCTGCTCATAAATTGGGACGTGATGCAGCGCAACATTGCAACGATGCAACGGTACGCGGACGATGCGGGCGTAAAATTGCGTCCCCACACCAAAACGCACAAGACGCCGCTTATTTCACACATGCAACAAAAAGCGGGCGCGAAAGGCATCACCGTTGCGAAATTGGGTGAAGCCGAAGTGATGAATGCGGGCGGCGTGGATGATATTCTGATTGCCTTTCCTTTGCAAGGCGCGCCAAAAATGGAACGCTTGCTTCAGCTTGCGGAACGCGCAAACGTGCGCGTGTCTCTCGATTCACGCAAGGTGGCACAAGACATTTCCGACGCCGCGCAATCGCGCGGCAAAAAAATCGGCGTGTATGTGGAAGTGGATGTTGGGTTGGGACGGGTCGGCGCGGCGCATCACGAAGGCGCGCGCGATTTGGTTCGCGAAATTGTGGAATTGCCGGGGCTTGATTTTCTCGGCGTGATGACGCACGCGGGGCATACGTACAAAGCAAAAACGTTGGACGAAATAAAAAAACTCGCGCGCGAAGAAGGCGAGTGGATGGTGGAAACGGCGAACCTGATTCGCGCGGATGGAATCGAGGTGCGCGAGGTGAGTGTCGGTTCGACGCCCACTGCGCGTTTTTCCGCGCAAGTACAAGGCGTCACCGAAGTTCGTCCCGGCACATACGTTTTTTATGACACAACACAAGTTTTGAAATTCGCGTGTGATTGGCAAGATTGCGCGCAGACAATTCTTGCGACTGTTGTCGTCAAACATCCTGACCGTTTGATTTTTGATTGCGGCAGTAAAACGCTTTCGTCCGACACCGCGCCGAATGGTTTGTATGGAACGGTCAAAGGATTTCCGCATTTGGAAATTTGGCGCTTGAGTGAAGAACACGCGAACGTACGTATCAACGGCGAAGGACTTTTGCCGAACATTGGCGACAAAGTGGAAATCATTCCCGCGCACGCGTGCGTGGTGATGAATTTGCACGACTCGTTTATTGCGACGAGCATGGACGAGGTAATTGGAGAATTTGAAATTCAAGCACGCGGGAAAATTCGTTAGGACACAGACCTGACAGGTTTTGGCGGTGGAGTTCACCGCATAAACCTGTCGGGTCTCTATACCAAATATGAAATTTCGAATCGGACTTGTGTTATTGAGTGTGAGCGTGTTGATGATGGCGGCTGCATGTTCGGGCGTGCCGTCGGGCGGGCGCGTGATTGGCGGACAGCCGATTGCGATTAGTGAATTGCCCACGTATCCGGGCGCGGTCGAATTGAGCGCTAGCCAAAGTAAAATCATTGACCCGCTTTTCGGACCCGCGCAAAAAGAAACGCCGCCCTTCATCGGGCTGGGCATCGAAGTAATCAAGACGCAGCGCGATTTTCGCGTGCCTCAAGAAACAACGTTCGGGGACATCAAGAAATTTTATGCCGACAAATTGCAAGCCGGTGGTTGGCGCGAAGATGCGGCGATGCGCGTGTTCACCAACAACGCGAATCAAGCCAGCCAAAATTTGCAGGGCGCGATTTGGGTTCGGGTTGACCAAACATTGTTGATTGCGATGGCGACAGATAAAAGCGGGGAAAAAGAATTGACGCTATCACTTGCGACGCATTAACAATTTCACGCAAAGCCGCAAAGAGAATTGGAAATTTCAAACCTGCGCGATTTCTTGACCCAACTGATGAATGCTGGTGAACACGCGTTGTGGGGAGACTTGCTCAAACTGCGGGAGCAAATAGTGGACCTCTAAATTTGGCGCGGAACGATGTACAATCAGACGCGTCAAGGTCATGCCTTCGAGTGTGGTTTGCACGATGAGACGATTGACCGCATACGGTGAAATGCTGCCGCGAATGTCGGCGTTCATTGCGTTCGCGAGTCCGCCTTGCACCGCCGTCCATTGTCCGCTGCCTGAACGTTTGAGTTGTTCATCTGCAAGGACATGCGGACTGTGGGAAACCAAATCGAAACGCGGCGCGGCGCGCAATTGTCCACGCACGACGATTGTATCTTGTACACGCGCGCTGCGTTTCCAAAAAAACCAAAACGGAAGTTCGCGCGGCACCAAATCAATTGTCACATCCATCGCGCGAAAAGGTTCCTTGGCTTTGGGTACTTGAATTTGTACGTGCGAGATGCCTGACCAATTGAGCGCGGCTTTTTCGCCGACGACGGGCAGTCCTTGCTCCAACCAGCGCAAGGCACGCCGACCGCGACGGATATTGAACTGCATTCCGACCAAATACCAACAGAGCAGAAACAGAATAACAATCAATACGACAGAGATGAGCGGCGAATCAAACATGGCGACGTTACCCAAAGTTGCGCAAAAAAATTATAACATCATTTCAATCTCGGTTCTGTTGGAATTTCGACCGACCTCGCGTTATGTTTCAAGCGGCAACAGAACTGCAGGAATCACAAAGGAGTGACGAGTATGCTTTCTGAATCCCCAGTCAAAACCGACGCATCCAATGGTGATGCGCCGCGCAACTCATTGACCATTACCGACAATCGCACCGGCAAGGCGTACGAGTTGCCGATTACGGATGGCACGATTCGCGCGATGGACTTGAGGCAAATCAAAACGGACGCGGACGATTTTGGCATGATGACGTACGACCCCGCGTTCATGAATACTGCGTCCACGCGCAGCAGCATTACGTACATTGACGGCGACAAAGGCATCTTGCGCTATCGCGGCATTCCCATTGAACAGCTCGCCGAAAAGAGTACGTATTTGGAAACTGCCTACCTCATTTTGAATGGAGAATTGCCGTCGCCCGCGCAGTTTCTGGATTGGGAATATAAAATTACTCATCGCACGTTTTTGCACGAAAATATCAAAGTGCTGATGCAGGCGTTTCGTTACGACGCGCATCCGATGGGCATGTTCATCAGCACCGTCGCCGCACTTTCAACGTACTATCCCGAATCGCACGACATTCACGATGCGGACAATCGGCTCAAACAAATTATTCGTTTGATTGCCAAAGTGCCGACCATCGCCGCGTTTTCATATCGTCACATTCGCGGTTTGCCGTATGTGTATCCCGACAATGATTTGTCGTACACGGGAAATTTTTTGCGAATGTTGGACATGATGACGCAGGTGAAATACGAGCCCGACCCCGTTAAAGAACGCGCACTTGACGTACTGTTTATTTTGCACGCGGACCATGAACAAAATTGCGGCACGAACGCGATGCGCGCAATTGGTTCATCCCACGTTGACCCGTATTCCGCGATGGCGGGCGCGGCTGCTGCCTTGTATGGACCATTGCACGGTGGCGCGAATGAAGAAGTGCTGCGAATGTTGTCGCACATTGGCAATGTGAAAAACGTTCCCGATTTTATCGAGCGCGTGAAAAAAGGCGAAGGGCGTTTGATGGGCTTTGGACATCGCGTGTATAAAAATTATGACCCGCGCGCGCGTATCATCAAGCAAACGGCGGACCAAGTGTTCAAGGTAACAGGCGTCAATCCATTACTCGAGATCGCGCTCGAACTCGAACGCATCGCGCTCCAAGACGAATACTTTGTGAAACGCAAATTGTACCCGAACGTGGATTTCTATTCGGGCTTGATTTATCAAGCAATGGGTTTCCCTGTTACGTTCTTCCCCGTACTCTTTGCGATTCCGCGCACTGTTGGCTGGCTCACCCAATGGCAAGAAGGATTGCTCGACGCCGAACAAAAAATCGCGCGGCCGCGCCAGATTTACACCGGCTACGAACAACGCGATTATGTGGCGATGGATGCGCGTTAAGTGATGTCAGTGGATAATGAAAAGCGGATAAGCGGATGAGAGTTGCCCATCCGCTTATCCGCTCGCGTTGTATGTCAACGCATCATCCGTTGGCAGCTTTCCTATGGCAACGATTTATCGTGATGCGTCAAAATTTCCGCGCCGTCTTGAGTCACCAACACCGCATCTTCTAAACGCACACTCGTTTCCCCTGAAAAATAAATTCCCGGTTCCAACATCACTACCATATTTTCCTGCAGCGTCATGTCATTGTACGGCACGATGCGCGGGTCTTCATGTGAGGTGACGCCGAGCGAATGTCCCGTGTGATGCCAATACACAGGATACCCTTCCTTGCGCATAAACTCGCGCACTTGCGAATCAATGTCGCGCGCGACGGCGCCGGGTTTCACCAAAGAAATCGCGAGGTCGAGCGCGCGTTGCGCGGTGTTGTGCATTGCGCGTTGTTTCGCCGTCGGTTCCGTCGCGTAATACGCCGCGCACGAATCACTCCAATAACCGTGCAGAATTGTGGACAAGTCCACAATGACAGAGTCGCCCGTGCGAATTTCATTGTTCAGGGGCAAGCCGCCGACATTGTCTTTTCTGTACCCCACCACACAATCGTTTCCCAACGCGACGCGCTGTCCCGCCGCTTTTTCAATTGCGTAATGCGCGGCGTTCCACACATCAATTTCGGTTGCGCCGACTTGTACTGCTTTGCGCGCGGCGGCATGTCCAATATCTGTAAGGTGAAAATTGTCGCGCAGTTTTTGAATTTCTTCGGGCGTCTTGATGCGGCGAAAATGTTCGAGCCACGTATCAATCGGAATCAATTCCGCCGCGCCAATTTCGTGTAGTGTCAACGCTATATCCGCAGGTACATCGCGCGCTTCGATTCCAATTTTCCCCGACAAATTATTTTGAACGACACTGCGAAATAGACCGCGTAATTTCACTTGTCCCGTCAGCGGTTGGTCAACGGTATAGCCCGTGTAACTCACGAGCGCGCAATTTTCCTGCCGCGCGAATTCGCCCGCGTTCACTTCTTGCCAATCGAAAACCATGAGCGTCCAATAGCCATTCTCGTACCACACCATTGGCGGTCCGCCAAGAAACGCGCTCGGTCCCGTCTGAATCGGCGGCGCGAATCCTGTCAGCCATTTCACGGTTGCGATATTCGCAAACAACGCGCGTTCGATGCCGCGCGATTTCAAAAGCTCGTGTGTTTGTTCGCGTTGGGATTGGTGTTGCATTTCTCCTCCTCACATCTCCCCCACCGGCTCCACCTGCACTGTCTTGGTTCGCCATACAATCACCATCGCCGCGAGCAGCAACACCGCGCCGAATAATCCTGTTGCGCTCAAGCGTTCATTGAAAATCAAAATGGCGAGAACCGTTGCTGTCAATGGTTCAAGAAATCCGATAATTGTTGCAGTCGTCGCGGGTATCGTTTGCAAACCCAACAGCAGCAAAACATACGCAATCACCGAAATTGAAATTCCGAGATGCGCGAGTAATGCCCATCCGATTGGTGGATAACTCGTGACGAACCCATTGACGAGCGCGAACGGAATGAATGCGAGCGCGGCGATGAAAAAATAAACGGCGAGCGTTTGAATCGGATGATAGCGATTCGCCAGCGCGCGGCTCACGATTTGAAAAAAGCCATTTGCGAACGCGGTCAATAGCGCCAAGCCGATGCCCAACCAAACATTCGCGCCGAAATCACCGGTCGCATCAAAACCGACGAGCAGCACGACTCCGACAATCGCGCACGCCATGGCGACATATAAATTGCGGTGCATGTGTTCATGCAACACAACCGACGCGAGTATTGCGACGATGACCGGCACAGTGCAAAGCGTCACCAATGTCGCAATCGTCACATTCACCAACTGCACTGCCATGACAAATGACAACTGATAAATTGCCATGAGCACGCCTGCAACAATCATCCACCGCAAATCCACCCACCGAATCACAAATAATTTTTGGCGCAAGAGAAAAAAACCAATCGCGAACAAAACGGGCAGCGCAATCAACACGCGCCACAGTGTAATTGAAATTGCATTCGCGTTCGAGAGCTCAAATATTCCTTTGGTCGCGACGCCGATAGTACCAAACAAGATTGCGCCGAATGCGATGAATGCGAACCCCCACGATGCGCGGTTCGAGGAATCGGGCATCACGCGTTTCCCATTCCGCGAATAAATCCAATCACGTCGTCCGTGTCCATTTCTTTTGCGCGTTGGATAATTTTGTCTGCGCCCGCGTGTTCCAATTCGCGGCGCGAGTGCGTGGTGAGTACGGCAATCACGTGCAGCCCCGCCGCTTTTGCCGCGCGCACACCTGTCGCGGAATCTTCCATCACCGCGCAGTGCGCCGCATCAACGTTCAACAATTCCAGTGCTTTCAAATACACATCGGGCGCGGGTTTACCACGTGCAACATCTTGGTCGGTGACAATGACGTTGAAAAAATCTTGCAAATCGAGTTGTTGCAAGGTCCATTCCACATTGCTTTTTTCCGCCGACGTCGCAATCGCAAGTTTCACGCCGCGCGCATGCAAGCCGCGAATCAATTCCAAAATCCCGTCATGCGGTTGCACGCCGTGCGCGCGCATTTTGGAATTTCCCATTTCGGCTTGACGGGTAACGTTTTGTTCCAGTTCATGCTCGGCAATCTGTTCGCCGAGCAATGTCCGAAAATTATCGCGCGTCGAGCGACGCAAAAAATATTCTGCGTCATGCTCTGCGCCAAATTCACGAATCAATTCCGCCCACGTTTCGCGATAATGCGCGGTGGAATCTACAATCGTTCCGTCCAAATCAAAAATAAATCCAATCACTTTATCCTTCATCCTTTATGTTGTTGGGTCATAATAATGCGCGTACTGCCAAACACACGCGGCGGTTAATTCTTCATCGGTGATTATGGAATTGAGAAAACGCGTGGGCGAAAATTCTGAGAGGTCGATGGAAGGTTCGCCGTCCACAATCCATTCCGCCATCACTTGTCCCAAAGCGAGCGATGAGGAATAGCCACTGCCGTTGCAGCCCGTCAACGCCCACAAGCCGCGCACATTTGGAATCGGTCCCGCGAGAAATTGTCCGTCGCGCGTCATGGTAAAAAGTCCGCCGCGATGTTCTTGAATCGTTGTGTCGCGCAGCGCGGGGATGTTGTCATGAATTGTCGCCGTTTGATTTTCAAGAATCGAAAAGTCGAGCGGCAGTTGTTCGATGGAAAAATTTTCGCGTGTGCGCGGGTCGAGCGGCATTGGGTCTGCTTCAAAACCGCCAACCATCAAACCGCCGCGCGATGGACGCACATACACCGCAGAATCCACAAAACGAATCATCGGCATCTGCGAATCCACACCCATAATCGGATGCGTGATATACAATTGATGACGCACAGGCACGAGAGGCAAATTCGTGTTGCCTGTCAGAGCAACCGCGCGTGCCCAAGCGCCAGCCGCGTCAATTACAATTGGCGCGTCGAGTTCACCATTCGTTGTGGTGACTCCTCGCACCTCATTTTTGAAAATGTTGATAGCGGTAACGGGAGTATTTTCAAACAGTGCTACACCGCGCGTTTTGCACGCCTCCAAATACGCGCGCAAAAGTTCGGTCGGTTCTTGAACGAATGGGTCAGCCGAATACGCGGCGGCGAGTAAATTGTCCGTTTCGAGCATCGGCATTCGTTCACGCGTTTGTGCGTTGTCCAAGAGTTCGACGTTTGCGCCCCACGAGTTCGCCTGCTCTGCTTCGTGACGCACATATGCGGCATGTTCGGGATTGCGCGCGACCATCAAGCTGCCGACGCCGAACGCGGGTGGAGCAACTCCCATTTCCTTTTCAAAATTCAACAGCTTGTTGATGCTCAATACCGCGATTTGCGTACGGGTGCGCGTGGATTGAATTTGTTTGAACATGCCTGCTGCGCGCGCCGACGTTTGCGACGCGGCATTGAAACGGTCAACCAACGCGACGCGGTTCCCTTTTTGCGCGAGATGAAATGCGAGCGATGTACCAAACGCGCCCGCACCGATAATGATGCTATCGAATTGCATAATGTCGAATCCTGTTGCACAATTGATTGCTGCACAACAAGTGTGCACGAATTATCTTGTAACTGAAGCGATTGTCAAGGAGTCTTGTCCGAATGAAGCCGAATGCGCCGCGCCGTGTGCAACTTTTTGCAACCTGCATGATTGAAACCTTGCGCCCCGAAGCGGGCATGGCAGTAGTGCGCGTGTTGGAAAAATTGGGCGTGAGTGTGGAATATCCGCAAGGGCAAACGTGCTGCGGACAACCCGCGTTCAATGGCGGCGCGTGGGATGATGCTCGTGCGATGGCAAAATATACGCTTGATGTTTTGTCAAAATCATCTGCCCCAATTGTCGTGCCGTCGGGTTCGTGCGCCGATATGCTCGTGCATCATTATCCCGAACTCCTGTCGTCCGACCCAAAATACGGCGCGCTTGCAGAAAACATCGCCGCGCGCACGTACGAGTTCACACAATTCTTGGTGGATGTTTTGGGCGTCACGCGCATTGGTGAACATGACCCTTCATTTCATTCAGGGCAATCTGCTTTGCGTCTGACGTATCATCCTTCTTGTCATCTTTTGCGCGGTTTGAAAATTACAGAACCGCCGCGCCAACTTTTGGCGAATGTTGAAGGTGTGCAGGTGCTCGAGATGCCGAACGAAACGGAATGTTGCGGTTTTGGTGGATTGTTTGCAATCAAGATGGCGGACATTTCGAGCGCGATGTTGGAACGCAAGCTGGATGCGATTGAAAGCACGGGCGCGCAAACGGTTGTCAGCTGTGACATCAGTTGTTTGCTGCACATCGGCGGTGGCTTGCATCGGCGCGGCGAAAATATCGAAACAAAACATCTCGCGGAAATTCTCGACCCCGCGCCTAAAATTCAAGTGACGCAAGAAATTTATTTGCCCTGACGTATTTTCATCCTCCATTCTTTATGCATACTCCCAACGTCACTTTTCACGAACGCGTGGACGGCGCGCTGCGTGACCAAATTTTGCATACTGCGCTCGACCGCGCAACGGGGCGCTTTCAAACGTTGCGCGTCAACGCGTTATCTTCATTGCACGACGCGGAAGCTGTCCGTGACCGCACGCGTTTGATTCGCGCACACACGCTCTCGCGTTTGGACTTTTATTTGGAACAATTCGCGACGAATGTGGAAAAGGTTGGCGGGCATGTTCACTTTGCGAGCGATGCAAATGCGTTGAATGAAATCGTTTCAGAAATCGCGCGCACACATAATGTCAAAACCGTCGTCAAAGGCAAGTCCATGATTTCGGAAGAGACGGAATTGAATCATGCTCTCGCAAGAGAGAGCATTCGTGTGGTTGAAACGGATTTGGGCGAATACATTATTCAACTCGCAGGCGAAACACCTTCGCATATTATTGTGCCTGCCGTACACAAGACCAAAGAACAAATCGGCGAACTCTTGCACGAAAAAATTTCAATTCCATACACGGATGACCCCGCGCAAATGACCGCCGCCGCGCGTGCGACGTTGCGCGCGGAATTTTTGAACGCGGACATGGGTATCAGCGGCGTCAATTTTGGTGTCGCGGAAACGGGAACGATTTGTTTGGTTGAGAATGAAGGCAACGGACGTTTGACGACGACGGCGCCGCGCGTGCATGTGGCGTTGATGGGCATCGAACGCATTGTGCCGAATCTCGACGATTTGTCGGTGATGCTCCAAGTTCTTGCGCGTTCCGCGACGGGACAAAAAATCACCGTGTACACAAATCTCATCACGGGCGCGCGGCGCAATGACGAAGGCGACGGACCCGACGAATTGCACATTATTCTTTTGGACAATAGACGTTCGCGCGTGCTTGGCACAGAGGTTGCGGAAATTTTGTATTGTATTCGCTGCGGCGCGTGTTTGAATGCGTGTCCGGTCTATCGTGAAATCGGCGGACACGCGTACGGCAGTGTATATCCCGGACCCGTCGGCGCGGTGTTGACCCCCGCACTCGGCGGCATCGCGCAGTGGAGCGATTTGCCGCAAGCGAGTTCGTTGTGTGGCGCGTGTCGCGAAGTGTGTCCCGTACGAATTGACATTCCGCGTATGCTGCTCGTCGAACGCGATGAAGCAACGCGTTATGGGAAAATGCAGTGGTGGCTGCGCGTTGGATTAAAAGTGTATTCGTTCACGGTAACGCGTCCCGCGTTGTTCAATCTTGCCACAACCTTTTCGCGTTGGGGTTCGCGGATGGTTGGCGGTCGTAAAGGTTGGATTCGTTGGCTGCCGCCGCCGTTGAGTGGCTGGACGCAATCGCGCGATTTTCCCGCGTTCGCAAAAAAACCTTTCCATGAGCAATTCCGCGAATCGCGGCGTGCTGATTTGATTCACATTGACGAGGAACCCGAACGTTGAGAGATGACCGCGCGCAAGTGTTGGGACAAATTCGCGTTTCGTTAAACACCGCGCATTTACCGTCCGCGCGCGCAAGTGTGCCGCCGCGCGTTGCGGCGGAGCAGGGCAGTCGCGAAGAAATGATTGCAAGTTTTCGCCGCGAGTTGGAACCGCTTGGTGGATTGAGTTACATCGCGCGCAATGATGAAGAAGCAATCGAACTCGTCTTGAAAATTTTGCGCGAAACGAGTGGGCGAGAATTGTTGACGTGGGACGATTCCGAAATTCCTGTGCGCGGGTTAGGGGAGGCGTTGCGCGCAAGTGGTTACGCAAGGCAAAAAATCGAAATGCCGAGTGACGCCGCTGCTCGAAAAAATAAATTGATGGAATTGGAACGCGCGTCGACAGGCATAACAGGCGCGCTTGCAGGCATCGCGGATACGGGTACATTCGCGTTGGTTTCTTCGGCAGCGCGTCCGCGTCTCGCGTCACTGCTTCCGCCCACGCATATCGCGTTGTTACCCACATCGCGTTTGTTTTACAACATGGCATCGTTTTTCGCCGCGCATCCCGACGTGACGCGCGATGCGAGCAATCTCGTATTCGTCACGGGTCCGAGCCGTACGGCAGATATTGAACTCACATTACAACGCGGCGTGCATGGACCGAAAGTTTTGCATGTGGTGTTGTGTGAATGGTAGGGGCGAAGCATTGACACACGCGTTCGTGTAACTTGAAGCATTCGTGATTGTCAATGCTTCGCCCTTACACACCGCGCATAAACTCAACCGCGCGTAAAAATTTTCCTTTTTCCACATGCTGTAGTCCAAATTCGATTTCCAGCCACGTCACAATTCTTTCCAAATCGTTTTCCGTCCCCGCTTTTTTTAATTCAATCTCCAACTCGTAAAACGCGTGTCGGCGTTCGCCTGCGCGATATTTTACAAAATCCAAACTCCACTCGGCAATCACGCGGTGTCCGCGCAAAATATTTCGCACCTCGCGCGTTTGCGAAATCGAAAACAGCGGATACAAACTTTCGTTGCTTACGGGCGCGATGAGTGAACGGAATTTCTTTGGCAATTCCTTCGCGCGCAAAACGCGCGGCGTACGCGCGATAAAAATTTCTTGTTCGATTTCGGGGCGGCGATGAATTGCGCCTTGAGTGATAGTCGGCGTTTTGAGCGTGAGAAAAAATTTTCCGTTGTTCCGTGGTGTTCGGTTACGAACGCAGCGCACGCGCAACACATAGCGAACGCTGTGCAACGCGCCCGCGCGCGTATCGAAAAATGTATCGCGCATTCCAACGCGTTTTTGTTCGCCGAGCGAATAGTTTCCAACACGCTCCAGCGCGCGTAATTTTTTTCGTGTCGCATCATCGGGAACGGCAAACTTGGCTTCGATTTCCATATTTTACAAAAAACCCCAAAGGTTTTTGCGATATAGGTCCTCGCGAAACCTTTGGGGTCTGATTTATCCTATTCTCTATTTTTCCATTTCACACGCTGGAACTGGTTCTTGGCGAGTTCCTTTACGTTTGCCGTGGCGAGCAATTCATTCGTATTGGGGTCGCGTAATTGCACCACATACGGACCGCCCGCCGGAACGCGCACGACGAAAAAGCCATTGGCATCTGTTTGGGCGGTGGCGACCTGATTTTTGTCTTGAAGAACGCGGACGTTATAGCCGACGCGTGGTGTGTTGTTTTCATCCCACACAAAACCGCCGATGCCTGTCAGCTTGTTTCCGACGAGAATCACGCCGTTGGTGTTGTCGAGGTCTGCCGGCAGTTGGAGATTGCCAAGCAGTTGCGAACCTTTCACCGATGTGGCGAGCAGGAATGCTTTCGCATACGTTTTGGTTGCGTTCTTGTCAAAACCGGTTGTGCCTTTGCCTGCAAAAGCAAGCTCGAGCGTGATATAACGCTTCGCCCGCGCAGGCACAATCACATCCACTTGAATGTTGCTTACGCAGGTTAGCGTATCTTGTGTCCCATCCGCGAGCGGCGCGGCAGGATTGAGAATCGCTTTGTCCGTCACCTCTTGCGTCAGATTTTCATTTGCATAAACCTGAATTGGCGTCGCGCCGACGAGACAAAATGCTTGCGCAAGTTGCGGGTTGTCGCTTGCAGGAATCGCAACGCTCAATTGCAAACCGAGTGCGATATCACTTTGGTTGTCGAGCGTTTCGACATATTTGAATGTACCCGGTTTCGTACCGCGCAAGCGGATTTCCGTTTTTGCTTGATTGGCTTTGAACGTGACATCGAGCGCATCGAACGCTTTGTCTTGCAGTGTGCGAACGCGCGTTGTGTGGGCAAGCGCAACCGTTTCGCCCGTAACTATAAGGGGCGTGTTGACATTGGGAGCGTCAAAGTAACCGCCAACCAATTTGGTTTCAATCGTATGGTCGCCGCCGAGAATTCCGCTTGCCGTTGCTGCGGCGGTGCCGTCGGCAGCAACCTGGACTGTTTCGCTAAAGAGTGGTTGCCCTTCAGCGTTCTTGATGACAAAGCGCACACGTGCGAGCGTTATGTCACCGAGCGAACCATCATCCGCTTGCGCTACTTGCGCGGCGAGGTGGACATCATTCCCCGCCTCAATTGCGGTATCGCCCGTATATGCCAGCGTCGCGTCTTCCGGTGCAACCGTGAGGTTTGTATCGGCGCTCGACCCGTTGTAACGCGTATCGGTCAGATTCAACGTCGAGCCGTCGCTCAATGTCACCACTTGCCCAAACGCAACCTTTACATCATAAGCGCCACTGCGAAGCGGAACGGTCCCAAAATCCGCGCGGCTGACGAGATTTGTAATCGCGGTGCGTGATGCTTTGTCGTCTGCGCCATTCAAAACGAACGCGAGCGAAACTTGTCCGAGCGCGCGATTGTTGGCATCGCGTACGGTTGCGCTCAAGCCGCTTTCATCGCTGTACTGTACCGGCGAACTTGGCGCGTCCACAAGGAGCTGTGTGTTTTGTTTGGTGATGGTGAAATTGCTTTGGGTCGAAGCCGGCGCCAATAACGTTTTGCCGTCAAACGACACTTGCAATTTGTACGCATCAGGCAAGCCATAGAGCGAGAGCGTGCTTTGCGCGACACCATTTGCATTGGTCATGCCGCTGACGCGCTGCGAGCCGAGACCGAACCAAATGATTTCGTTCGCGACAGGCGAACCATTGCTCATCAAGGTTGCACTGACATTGAGCTGATTGCCATACGCGCCGCTTGACGCGGTAGCGAGTTCGAGCGCGGTGGGTTGCTGTTGCGGCGTTGTGTTGACGAATCCGTCCGGTGTATAGAACGCGCCTTGATTGGCAGAGAGCGCGGTGAGTCCAACGCCATTGACCGCTTGCACCATAAAGCGAATGTCTTGCGGCGGTGTGGTGGTGTTGAGCGCGCCTTGCCACAAGGTCGAATCGGTTGCATTTTGTGTCAGGTCAAGCGATTGCCATTGTCCCTGCAATTCGCCGCTCGTGCCGGTGTATGTAACCCACACTTGTTGAATGCCCGCCGACGGATTCCCGACGACGCGCATGGTGAACTGAATGGTGTTGCCATTGGAAACGGCATCAATGGTTGAGATAGCAGGCGCGGCGGACAATGCCGGCGCATGGCCGCCATTCGTAATCAACGCATTCGCGCTATAGAACATACGCAGTTGCATGGAATCGAAAGTGCGCCACGTACCATGCAATGGGTCATTCTCCTTCGAGATGTATTGCGCGGGTGTAAGCAGCAACCGCGTTGTGCCCCCCCCCCCACCGAACGCATCGAAATAATTTACATTCCACGTGCGAATCGGGAAAAATACTTGCGAGGGATAGGGAATATGCACGCCGCGAATTTCGGTTGCGGGCGCGCCGGTGAGAGGAACGATATTGTTCAGGTCGGAATACGAACCGCCGCGAAAACCGACGCCGCGCAAAACGAAATCGTTCAACGAAACATTTTTATTTTCGAGCGGCAGTACCGGTTGTGATGGATTTGTGACGACGCCATCGTTTCCCTCAAAGTACGTCGTTTGAATCGGCGTATTGCTGCTCAAATCATTCAGCGTGGAATGTTTTTGCGTGAGCGATGGATTGACGGTGATGTCTGCATATTTCAAACCGAGCGTTTGTCCGGGATTGGTGCTGTACGAATTTGTGTTGGTAACGATGGATGCATCCGCATCATTGCCCAAACGCGCGCCCGGCATGTTGACGCTCAACATCGGCAAACCAAAAATGGTTGTTTGCAATACTGCTTTTTGATGAATGCCTTTGAGCTGTGGTGTGGACGCGAGATATGTTTGTTTCGCGCGTACCAATGCTTGTCCAATCGAGACGGGACCCGAACCGCGTCGCAATTCTCGCGTAAATTCCAAATACAAGCGTTCGCTGTATTCAATCACATCGGTGTCGCCGTACTGATATCCGGTGCCTGCAATCAACGTCGCTTTTTTGCGCGCGAAGGCTTGCGCCCAATCAGGTTCGAGTGTGACGCCCGTAATGCTGTGGTCATCTACGACGTTGTAGCCCGAATGACAACCCGCGCTGTAAATCAACGCGTTGGTGAAATCAATGTTCGAATTCGCAATTTCTGATGCGAGGACGCGTGTGCTGAAATCGGCGGCGAGTGTACTCCCTGCGGAAAAATGTCCGGCGAGAAATGCAATGTCGTGCCGCTTGCTCAACAATGCCGTGCGCAGCGCATCCGCATTCCACGATTGCGGGTCGGCGGGCGCGAGATGGTTTGCCGCAATGAGCGTGTCCGCGTTTTGTCCGGTGCCTGCATTCAATTCGTCCACAATCGCATGCGCGGCGTCTTCAAGAAAATCATAGCCGGTGACCAATGTGCCATCATTGAGCGGAACGGTTCCGTTGCCATTGAGAAACGCGTCAATCATGCCTTCCGCTTCGCTCGCGGTTTCGACGAGCCGACCCACCGCGATTTCGGGAACAGCAAACGTGTTGGTGCCGAGCGAGAGTTCGGTGCGTGCGCCGTACGGGTCTTGGGTCAAAAGATAACCGAGCCGCAAACTTGCTTGCGACGACGTGCTGTCTTTGACGGGCGGAACATAGCCCGCTTCGTTCGCGAGCAGTGATTGGTCGGGATGACGGAAAAACGGAATCACATTGTCGTTGCCGACGAGAACGATGTAATCCAAATTATCATTTTGGTCGTACGCGTTGATGACATCTTTGATGGCATCCGCCACCAAATTTTTTGCAAACGGACAATCGGGTTTGGCATCGGCTTGCGCGTTCGTTTCGGCGACGCGCGCGTCGCCGCTCACATCTACAACGACGCCATTCGTCGCGGCAGCGAGGTCATTCATCCGCGCCAGCAGCGAATTCTTTTGCGCGTTGCTGCCTTTGATGCGTGTCGAGTCCCAAAGAATGATGGTGTTTTTGTTCGATGCGCCGCCGAGTGTAGTGCCTTGTGTGGGCAATGAGACGGAACCACACGCGCCGGACAATTGCGTTACCGTAATTTTGAATGGCGCATCAGGATTGAACGTGCCATTTTTGCCGCGCACGCGGAGGAAAAATTCCCCGGTGTTGTCCCACGTATTCATCACGATGCCTTCGCTCGCGGTGCCGGGAAACGCGGACACGCCAATCACACTGCGCGATTGCGCGCTCGAAAATGCGTCGGGTGAAAACGCATCGGGTGAAAATGCGTCGGGACTAAACGCGTCGGGTGAAAATGCGTCGGGTGAAAATGCGTCGGGACTAAACGCGTCGGGTGAGAACGCATCAGGTGAGAACGCATCCGGTGAAAAGGCGTCAGGACTAAAGGCGTCGGGTGAAAACGCATCGGGTGAGAACGCGTCGGGTGAGAATGCGTCCGGCGAAAATGCGTCGGGTGAAAATACTTCGGGGCTGAATGCATCCGGCGAGAATGCATCCGGCGAAAATGCGTCGGGCGCGAATTCCGCGCCGAGCCGCGTCAATTCATCATTCGTGTTGTTGGAGTTTTGCAGTTGGTTCAAATCGTTTTGATATTGCTTGCCGATGTCTTTGAAAACGGTCAAGTCAAAATCGCTCGAAAGTTCGGTGAGTGTAATGATAATTTTCGAGCGCGGCGTCACACAAAATTTGAACCAACGCGCCTCGCCGGATTGAACGATATATTCAGTCTGTGTATCGCTCTGTGTGTTTGGCGGTGGATTGTCGGAATCGGGACAAGCGATATTCAAAAATTGGGCATTGACCCACGATTGATTGTTCGCGGTGACGGGAATGCACGCGGAAAATTCGGACGTGTTGTTGTCAGAACTCGTCACTGTAGCAGTGAGAAAACTGTCGGCGGGAACATTCGCGAGCGTGGTCGAAAAATAAATGTTGCCTTGCGCGTCCGTTTGCGCGTTCGCGGAATCTAAAAAGATTTCACCTTGCGCGATGCCGTTGTCACACGCGCTGTTGGCAAAAAATTCGATGGTGTAGTTTTGATTGCCGAGTGAGTTCAAACGCCCTTTGAGTACGACATCATTGTTCGACGGTGACGCGACGAGAAGGACGCCGGTGTTTTGTGTCGCGTTCGCGCCGGTGTCCGCATCGCCGTCGTCATTTGCACTCGCGCCGTCATTGTTCAAATCAATCCCGTGACCCGCGTTGGAAAAAATTTCGTTCGCGGAAATTTTGTTGCCCGCGCCGTCGCTGACGGAAATGCCATCGCCTGCGTTGTGCGCGATGCGATTGTTGCGAATGGTATTGGCTGACGCGTTCGTATCCAACGCGATGCCGTGCGACGCGTTGCCCGCGGCAGTTGTTCCATTCGCGGCGACGCCGATGAAATTATTTTCGATGACGTTGTTACTCGAACCATTGAGATAGATGCCGCGTCCGCCGAAATTTTTGAACACGAGTCCGCGTATCGTATTGTTCGAGCCCGTGAGTTTTAGACCGTTCGCGCCCGCGCCCGCGTTTGTGCCATCGAGTTCGATGAGCAGACTCGTCGGCACAAGCGAGGTGACAAGATTCGGCTGGGTGAGTCCGTCAATCGTCACCGCATCGTTGATGTCGGGCAGTGGCTCGGTGAGCGCAATCGTTCGAACGCCTTCGCCCGGGATGAGGAAATGAATTTCATCCGCGCCTTGATTCGCGTTGGTGTCGAGAATCGCTTGGCGCAATGAGCCCGCGCCATCATTGTTGGTATTGGTGACAAAGAGCGCGCTATCAATGGGCGTATTCGTGCGTGTGGGCGTATTGGTTGGCGTATTCGTCGGTGTGAATGTGGGCGTGTTGGTCGGTGTATCGGTCGGTGTATTGGTTGGCGTGTCCGTTGGTGTGTCGGTTGGTGTATTCGTCGGCGTATCTGTCGGCGTGTTGGTTGGCGTGTTGGTTGGTGTATTGGTTGGTGTGCCTGTCGGCGTATTGGTTGGCGTGTTGGTTGGTGTATTGGTTGGTGTATCGGTCGGCGTGTTGGTCGGTGTATCAGTTGGTGTATCGGTTGGCGTGTTGGTCGGCGTATCGGTCGGTGTGTTGGTCGGTGTATCGGTTGGCGTATTCGTCGGCGTATCGGTCGGTGTGTTGGTTGGTGTTGCCGTTACAACTGCCACGCTGCCATCGCGCGATTCAAAAGTCGTTTCGGGGCGATTGGCGAGTCCGTTGGGATTGCTGTCCAAGAACGCGCCACTTTCGCCCGAACCATCGAGTTCAACTGTTGTTTCGCCGCCCGCATAGCCGGAACGCGCATAGACGCCCGCGCTCGCTTCGCCGGAATCCCATTCAATTTTGCAATAATTAAATTCAACATCAAAGTCGCCTGCGCCCAAATCGGAACGGTCAATCAAGACGAGTTGGAAACTGTTGAGCTTGTCCGTTTTGGAATTAAAGTACCCCACATCAATCCAATTGACACCGAAGGCGGACCGCGGCGTGCCGTCAACGGAAATGGTTGCTTGTCCGTATGTGACCACACCGGAACCGGCACCGCGCGTATCCACGTCCGCCCAAAAGGGAGAAATGATGTCTTTGTTCAATTCGACAAGTGGTTGCGGCGTGTATGCGCTCAACGGTCCATCAAATGTGACATTCCCATTATTGTTGACATAGAGTTGGGAATAGGATGTGCCGAAATAGTTCATGGCGAAGCCGATGTTGACGGCGCCTGTCGAACCATCATCGTTCGCTGCCAAAGTGTTTGTCGTAAAACCGTCATTCGTCCGAATGGGACCGCACGCGGCAATGTCTCCGTTCGGCGCAAAGGATTGGTTGACCCGAATTCTGGGGCGTGCGTTTTCCGCAAACACGCGCGGCGTAATTACGCCGGAACCGGCAAACAGAAAAATGCCTGCGAGCAACAGCGCAGACGCGAAAAGGAATGGGCGAAGGCGGAATATCACGAGTGACTCCTAAATGGCGATGCCGTCAATATCGGCGATTCAATTAAATGGCGAATGAGAAATGGGTGGGAATACAGAAAGCGCCGCGTCAGAACTGGGCGCTGCGGCGCAGAGACATAGTACGGGGATGTGGTATATCTGTCAAGAGAGAACTTGCGTCTATTCGCATTCACTTGAGATTGTCAGCGTTTCGTAATCCCCGTTTTGTTTTGGTGTTGAGATTTTACAGGAGAACTATCATCAAACTATCATCGCGGGAGGAGAACTGCCAACGGATGGGGAAAGCGGATGAGCGGATAAGAGACGCGCGTAATCCGTTTATCCTGACACGCCATCACACACCCCGCGACTCGATGGGCATTATGTGTGATGGCGTGTCACAGTGAAGGTATAGTCCGTCGGTAACGCACTGCCATCAAACACGCGTTTCGCGCCATAGGGATAATACGTTTGCCGCGTGTTGAGCGCGCCGCCACTCGTCATCACCAACGACGACGAACCAAGATGGTCGCCTTGCATGTAAAAGAGCGTGCCGTTGATGCGCGCTGCAATACGCTGCGAACCGAAATAGTAATATTTGTTAAAGGTCGTCGTTCCAGCGTTGGGTTTGTAGATTTCGTAGTGGTTGCCGATATAGTAGGTTGTGCCAACACCCACCACTTCGCGTGAAACGCGTGTGCCGTCCCCATTATACGCGAAATTCGTTGTCGTCGCGCCGCCGTCGTTGCGCGTTTGTCCGTGACGCACAAAAAAGAAAAAGCGAAACGCGTGGTGGCGTCTCGCTTTTTTGTCGCGCAACGTTTGTAAAATGTTGGATGCACGCGCGCAATGTATCCGTTTATCCTGACACGCCATCACGCATAACGCGTCGGATAAACCGTGTGCGTGATGGCGTGTCACCGCTTTCTATCCGTTGGCAGTCCGCTGTCAGTGCAACGGAAAATAGTTTGTCGTTGGTTTTTTTGGGGTGAAATGCAATTCTGCATAGGAGGCATAGGTGAGTAATTCCTGTTTGATTCTGGACTTCAGCAAAAGGCGAATAATTGCCTATCACCAAATGCCGCATACAAACATGTCCCATCAGTTGTCATACCTACTTGCTTGTTGAAATAGTTGACCTGTCTCGGACTCGTTTCTAATCTTCCTATTTCCTCTCCTGTGTCCATGTGAAAAGCAGTGATGGAACCATCGTCGCCCATCACATACGCAATGTTGTTGAGAATTGTCATCTGCGCTACAACTCCTCTCCGTAGTTCTTGTTGCCAGATCACTTTTCCCGTACTTACAGCAAGGGTAGCAAGCGTACAGCAATCGGAATATACGATGATTCGGTCATCAGCTAAAGCATAAAACAACGGCGGGTGGTTGTATCGCCACAGAACTTCACTTGTTCGGATGTCTTTGGCAATCAAGGCTTGCTTATTCCACATATAAACGATATTTCCTCGTACCTTGATAGATGTCCCATCTCTCACAAATCCGGGCAGCGATTGAAGAATTTTGCCTGATGCTGTGTCAAACAAGTAGAGGCTGCTTCCCTGAAATACATACAATATGTTATTTAAGATGACCAAGGGACTTGGCGTAACGCCTCCGGGTAAGTCTGGAATTGGTGTCCAATTAGGCTCGCCATTTGCCAAGGAGTACCCGCGCAGCGGCGGTGCGGCGCGGCCAATTCCTATGAAAACGGTTGAGTCTGTTGTTACAAGAGCAGAGATGGAGTTTGGGAGTCCCGAAATTTCAGTGGACCAATATGTCCTCCCCGTAGATGCGCTAATAACATTTAAACGTGTGTCATTGAAAGAAGAGAAAATAATTTTCTCCCCCTGTGCAGCCAAATACACGTTTATGAGTTTTACAGCTCCAGTTGAAACTTCCCACACTTTTTTACCATTGCTAGCATCAACTTTCTCAAGAGAATGATAGGTTCGCACCACAACGCCACTTGATGTAACAAATGGAGGGAAAACAATGGTACTTCCAGAGTTAAATGTCCAGCGGTGCTTGAGTGGCAAGGTAGAAGCTATGATCTCTCTTTGTGAGGCAAATAAGTCTTCAGCGCGAGGCAGAGGAAAATAAGCATTCAGGACAAAGAGATAGACCAATACGAACACGATCAGCGCACCGACAACTAACGGTGACATCATTTTTGCTTGGGGCATATTCATACAGATTTTCGGGTAACGTGGAATGTCTGGAAATTTGGAATACCAGAATCGCTTTTTATCGAGGCGGCTCATACACTGTTAGACCCGCAAACATTCCATAGTAAGTCCCAAGTGCTGAATTGTTGGTAACACCAGTAACGATTAGTTGTGTTGTGAGTGCCATTGCGCGGTCATTATTACCAAAGCTCCCTAACAAAACGTAATCGCTATAGCTAAAACCTGCATGTCGGTCAACACCTGGAGTTCCTCCTAGTACACTCAGAGTTAGTGATGTTACTATGCTTGAGTCGAACTTGCCGCCGCTTCCTATGGACACCGATCCCTCTAACCCTAGTCCCCACAATCCCGGAGTAACGCCTGATGCTCCAGCATGGAAAGATGCTCCTTTGAATGAATCAATGCTCGTACAATTGCTGCCGCACCAGGCAATTCCAAAATCCATGCCTCCTGAAGCAGTTCCGAAAAACTGTGGAAGAAAATATCTGCCGAAGCCAAGTCCAATTGGCGAGACCCCACCGAATAACCCTATCTGGTTGTGTTTAAAGTCGAAGACATATTGTAGAAATGCGGATCCGGAGACCGTAATGGCACCCCCGCCAATAGAGACTCCAAGGGTTAGCGCATTTGGTCTATTTCCCCACGCTGCGTCTGCTATTGCTTCAAGTAGGAGGGGTAATATCTCAAGAGGATTTCCGCGCGAAACAATACCGAGTCCATCTTCTTCCCCAAGAACCTCCTTCAAAATATCTGCATCCGCAAATGTAGGAGTGCAAGATTTCGAATAACTGTCTGTGCGCTCGGAATAACATTGCCCATGCGCCTCGTAGTATCGTTTTTCCCAACATTGGGCGTCTTCTGGCGCACAATCTGCATGTCCCGTTGGGTCAATCAAATTGACCGGATTATTTCGCACGTAGGCATAACGATTAAGCGATTGCGGGTCCATCACGTTCGGCACAATCGAATCTGGCTGCAAGAACTGCCCATGCACCATCTCGTATTGCCGCGCGCCATAGTCCATCAAATCGGCGCCGTCGTAGCGTTGACCTGTGAAAAGATAATCCGTTGGTAACGTGTTGCCTTGTGTCGTGCGCCATTCGCCATAGGGATAATACGTGCGCCGCGAATACACATTCCCGCTATTGTCCAGCACCACACTCGTCGAACCGAGCAAGTCGCCTGCGAGATAGTATAGCGTACTCCCTTGCTTCATCGCAATACGCTTGGCGCCAAAGTAATAATACTTGGTGATGGTGCTGACGCCGCTCACGACTTTGATTTCATAGTGATTGCCGATGTAGTACGTCGTGTATGCGCCAGTGCCAGTGACCACTTTTTTGACGCGCTGCCCGTCACCGTTGTAGGTGAACGTCATCGGATTGGCAACATTCCCGATGCTCGCAAAACGGTTTTCGACATCATACGAGAGCGTGTCGGTGTAGCGTTGCTGCATGTTGCCGTTCGCGTCATAGACAAACTGTGTCGCGCCGTCTATTTTCGTTTTCGCGTGAACATGGTTCGCGTCAGTGTAAGTATAGTTGTATGTCGTTGCGCCGATTTTGCGCGTGAGCATGTTGCCGATTTCATTGTACGTCCATTCGCGCGAGTAGGGATTGGAGCCGTTGGCAGAGGCGGTACGCAGACGATTCAAATCATCATATGTGTAGGTAGTGGTTTCGGCGCGCACGTTGTCGGTCATGGACAAGACGTTGCCGACGTTGTCAAAGGCGTAATGCAGGTCGAGCAGTGCGACGCTGTTCTTGGTGGTGTCAATATCACTCACGCGCAAAGTTTGGGGATTGTAGGTGTAATTCGTTTTTGCGCCGTTGCCAAAGTTCAATTCTGTGATTTGGCTGGACGCATTGTAAATGGGATTGGAAACATAACTGCCCAGCGATTCCAACAATCCTTGGTCGTTGTAGGTTTGCGTAACTTGTTCGTTATCACCGGGATACGTTGTTTTCGTTGTGCGCCCCATTGCATCATATTCAAACGTGGTGACATAGGGATTCGCAGGCGCGCCCGTGATATTCACGCTCGTTGAGTAAAGTTCCCCGTCAGCAGTATAAGTCCAGTTGGTACTGCCGCTTGGGTCGGTCATGGATGTGCGGCGTCCCAATCCGTTCGTGCCAGCATCATAGCCATACGTGACGGTGTATGCTATCGTCCCGCCGGTGCAGTTGGCAACATTCGTGCGCGCCGTTTTCGTCGTCACGCGATTCAACGCATCGTAATCAAAACAGACGCTGTTGTTGCGCGCATCGGTCTGCCGTTTCAAATTCCCATTGTCATCATAACCATAAGCCCAAGCCCCCATGTCAGGGTCATCCATCGTCAACTTGCGTCCGAGCCAGTCGTAAGCGAGTTGTGTATTGTTCCCCGCCGCATCCCACGTGTTCGTGAGACGGTCACTCACATCATAGCCGTAAGTGGTCGTCGCGTACATGCCACCGTTCTCGTATTCGCGCACACGCGTCGTGCGTCCCATGGCGTCGGTGAGAAAATCCTTTTTCATCTCGCCATACGCGCCGTTGGGCGTCGTCGTCGTGGTCAGCCATTTATCATACGCGGTGGTGGTATAGGTCCCATCAGGATTCGTCACTTGCGAGACGCGCCCGATAGGGTCGTATTCGGTGAACGATTTGGGTTGATTCCAGTCCGGGGTTTGATACACACCGCCGGTTGTCGTCTTGTAGTACGGCAGCGAGACCCATTTCACCTTGCCGCGTTCATCATACGCGGTATTCACGAGAATGATTTGGTTGCCATCTTCCGCTTGTGCTTGTTTCTGAATCACGCGTCCTAGTCCGTCATAAAAATACCACGCCTCTTGGTATGCGGCGGTCGCGCCACCGCCCGCGTCTTTCCGCACTTTGACATGCACGCGCGGTTGCTGGCACGTTGGCGGAAAACAATAATCATATTCCGCCGTTGCGGCGTGTCCCGATGTCTTGCTTTCGCCCGGCGCATAAATTTTCGAGCGGCGTCCGAAAATATCATAGTCGGTTGTCGTTTTCGCGTTGTTTGGGTCAAGCGTTTCGGTCAAGAGACTCATACGCACGTCATAATCGCTCGTCGTCGCAGGTAATAAAGGCGGGTCGCTGCTTATCGCGAAAATGTGATACTGCGAATCATAGTCCGTCGTCGTCGTGTTGCCGTTCGCATCTTTAACCGAGGTGACATTCCCCCAATTATCGTAAGTGTATTCCGCGCTCGTAAAGGAATTGCTCGCATCTTTATACACAACAACTTTTTTCAATTCCCCCTTGGCACCGGGCGCTTGGGTATAGAGTGTATTGCTGTCATAGAGGTTCCGCGTCTCCGCCACTTGCGCGCCCGCGCCGTCGAATACGCGCACGCGCGCCACCTTGTTCGTAATGTTCGCCGTCGCGTTCGGGAAAAATTCGCGCACCGTTTTGCGATACAGGTTCGCGGTAGTCGTATCACTGTATTCCAACGTGGCGGAAATGTTGCCCGTCGCGTCATATTTGTATTCCGTCAATTTGCCGACTGACGAACCCGTGCCGTCAAAGGTCAGCGCCGTCGTGTCCGCCAGTTTCACAAAGTCAATGCGTTCACCGGTGGTCGTATAGGGGTTCGCAATCGCATACGAGGTCTTGGCAAAGGTGTTGAACGTTTTGGCATAGACCGCGCCACCGTCGGCGCGCTGGGTCACCGTGAATGCTTTGCCGGAATAAATATCGTCTTGGGCGTATTGGTTCACCGTATAATTGCCCAGTGGGTCGGTGACGGTCACTTTGCTATGCCCGCGAAACTGCGAATACATTTCGTGACGCGGTTTGCTTTGTTGTGCCGCGCCCGAATGAGCGGCATCGTTCGTTGCAATTCCTTCATAAGCATAGCCCCAGGTCGCATCGCCGCCCAGCCCATCCTCCACCTTTTTCGAGGTCACGCGATTGTGCGTCGAGAGCGGCTGCATCAAGGTGCGCTCGATGAAAAAGCGCGGATTCCCGGAATTGGCTTTGACGAACAAACGCAGTTCGGGATTTTTCACTTGTCCCGTCAGCGTGAAAACATGGGTAAATTCTGCGGCGTTGTTCGTCGGGACCGTAACCCAGGCGGGGTCGAGATTGGTTTCGGCGCCGGTCCACGCATCATACAAGCGCAACTGCATTTGCACCCCACTTGCGCCCGCCATGACGGTGTTGGAAATGGTGTATGCCGCGCCGGGGACATAGGGCGCGATTTTCCATTTCAAATAGTTCGACGCGCCTTGGGGCGGCACTTGGTAAGCGAGCGCCCACGCATTGTCGGGGTCTTGCCGAATATCAAAGGTGTAGCCGCTGCCGCCATTCTTGAGCCAGAACGCATACGAAGGAATCGTGCAGGTGCTGCCCCCACAGGTCCAGTCCACATAGTTCTGCTCATACTTGTCGCTCGTCTGTCCGGCGGTGACAAGTTCATAATCAAAATTCACTTGACCGCCGAGCGAATTTTTGGCAATGTTCAACCGCCCATTCGGCTTGTATGAAAAGGTATAGGGCGGAAGGGTGGTGGCATTGTCGTTGCCGTAGGTGTCAATCTGTTTGAGCGCGAGTTTGCCATAATACGTGGAACCACCATCGCGGATGTTGACGACGCCGGGAAAGATGGAAGTATAGTCGTAGGTGAATTTATAATTCCGCACCCACTGCATGGTCCCATTTTCGTCCTGCGTTTTGACATTCACCGCCGTCAATTTTTGTTTTTGATACGGTTCGGGACCACAACTATTTGCCGCATAATAGACGTTATAGTCCTCACGTGTGGCATAGGTAAAGTTGATGCGTGTCCGCCAGCCGCCTGCGCCATCGCTGTTGTATTCAATTTTGTCGGGATAGACCGCGAGGTCCGGTGCCCCTTGACTGCAATTCGTCGCCGTCTCGTGCAGGTAGGTATATTTGATTTTGTTGCCGTGCGTGTCCACCACTTCTTCAAGCCAATACTGATAATAGTCGGTGAACCATTGTGCTTGTCCCGGCTCGCGGCGAATCCCCAGCGAACGCGCGGCGGCGGTGTGTCCAAATTTATACACGGTGCCGTCATTCGTCGTCACCGTCCATTTGTTGAGGTCTGCGCCGGTGCGTTCGATTTTCCAAAACTGTTCTTTGGAGGTGTGCCATTTGCTGTCGTCGCCCAACACCAAATCATAGCCCGCGCCATTTAACACAATGCTGAAAACATCGTCATTTGGACCGGGCGTGTTGCGGCGGTCGCGCGCGATATAACTCGTATCCAATGACCAGCCAACGCCGACATACGAAGTGGTTGCATTCGAGTTCACCCCTTCGATGCCCGTGCTGGAATAGGAAAGCGAGAGGCGCGGCGTGAGTCCGCCTTGCCCCGGCGGCACTTGAAGCGGAAACGAATACCCCGCCCCACCGCTAAAAAGGTCGGTTTGAAAGCCTTCCAGTCCGGGGAAATAATTTTGCACATCGGGCGCATTCGCCAGTCCGAAATCCGTAAAGTGGTCGGTCTCGGCGACGAGGGTTTGATTTTTTTCATCCAGGAATGTTTCGAGCGGCAGCCAGCGGTTTTGCGTTTCATCCCAATACACCACCAGCAATTGTTCGGGTTTCCAACTGCCGAGCAGGATGGGGTCATAGCGCAATGTCAACTGCAATTTCTTTTCAAACTTGTGAATGAATTTATCGGGATTGTCGAGATTGAGGGCATTCAGTGAAAATTGATTGATAATCACTTGTCCCGTCGGGTCGTCGTGTTGATTTTCGAGGGAACGCTTGAACGAAACGCGCGCACGTCGTTTGAGCGCGTTGGGTGGAAATTCGACGCGCACCTGCCCATCTTCTGCCACGAGTTCACCGCCGAGAAGCGGGTCAATTTCGACGGACGCTTGGTCAGCGGTGTTCGGCGTAGGCGTTTCGAGGTCGGCTAGCGAAGGGGTCGGTGATTTTGGGGCACGGCGCGTTTTACGCGCCGTCTGTGTTTTTTGTGCTTGGCGCGTTTGTTTCGGGGCAGGCACGTCCCGCGTTTCAGATGGGGTCGGCGTGGCTGTTGCAACCGGAGTTTCCGTCCCAGCGGTTTGAGGTGTCGCCGTCGCCGTTTCGCTGAGCGGAGTCAACGTGGGCGTCTTGGTCTTTTTCGGTTTGCGCGTTTTTTGTGGATTCGGGGTCTTTGTGGGCTTACGGGTCTTGGCAGTGACCGAAATGTTCTGGGATGGCGGCGTCGCCGCAGGTACAATTTCGGCAGTTATACCGCCGAGACTCGCCGTGAATAAAATAACCAGCAAAAGAAATCCAACCACAACTTGCAAGCCATGTCCCGAAGAATGAGGGAGCAGCGAGTTGAACGAAAGCATAGCGACCTCCAAAAAACAAAAGGATTGGTTCTTGCAACAACGCTAAATAGAAACTACGCCAATACAACCCACACAACCCAATGGTAAAATCGTACTATGCGAACTAGAGCGTAAAAAGAATCGGACGACTGCGCCGCGAAGCGGCGCAGTCGTCCGATTCACATGAATTTCTCTATCTATTTTTTTAGAGGAGCCGCTCGGCGAAATATTTCGTCTGGCGGACGCATCGCATTATAGCGTGTCCCCAAAAAACTTCAACCACCTTAACCTTAAAATTTTTGTGCGTTCAATCGAACCAGATTATTTCGTCAGCGCACCTTCCACCGCCTCCTCCATCGTCATCGTTTTGCCCTGTTCCCACAGTTCCGCGACAACATTTTCACCGAATTGTTCGCGGGCGGTTTGCAAACGTTCGTCGAGAATTTTTTGTTCCGCTTCGGGCAATGGCGCGCCAATCGTTTGCCGCAGTGCGCTGGCAGCGCCGACGAGTTTCACCGCGCGCAAGCCATCGCCTTGAATAATTGCGACGCGCGCAAAATTTTCCAAGAGAAACGCGGTGGTGCGTTTGTCGCCCAACGCGCGGGCAATGTTCAAACTTTCGACGAGCAGCGGCTGCGCGGCAGCAATATCATTTTGGTCAATCAGCACCTCACTCAAACTCGTCAGCGTGTTGGCAAGATAGGCGCGCTCACCGATTTCGCGCCAGATGCCAAGTGATTCTTCGAGCACTGCGCGCGCGGCAGCGTATTCGCCCAACTGTCGTTTCAACACGCCGAGATTATTTAACGACGCGGCAATGCCCCAACGGTCACCGATTTCCCGGCGAAGCGTCAATGCCTCGTTATACAATGCGTTTGCGCGTTCAGGGTCGCCTGTCATGCGCGCAATGATGCCGAGATTGCTCAAGAGATTGCCAATCAATTTTTCTTCTTCCAGCTCGCGGCGAATCTCCAAACTCTCTTGATAAAACGCGCGGGCTTTGGTCAAATCCCCCTGCTGCGTCGCAACCGTACCGCGTTCATGTAGGACTTGCCCGATGCCTGCGCGGTCATTCAATTCTTCAAAACGCTGCTGCGCTTGGTCGAGATAATGCGTTGCGTCCGCGAGTTCGCCGCGTTTTCGCAAGAGTGTGCCGAGCGCGGCGCGCAAACGCGCGTCGCCGTGCGCGTCATTCAATTGTTGCGCGAGCTGCAAGCCCTCTTGGTACAACGCGCTTTCTTCGTTCCATTCGCCGACGACTTCGCACACCTGCCCCAATTTCAACATCACCGGAATTTTTTCATCGTCGGCGAGGAGCGTGAGCAAACGGCGATAGTACGATATTGCCGCTTCGTTTGCATATTCCGCCTGGGCTTGTTCGCCCGCTTTGAGCAAATACTCGCGGCGTTTTTGCATGTCTTCGCTGCGGTCAAAATGATACGCGAGCAAGTCCACATTGCGTTCGATTTCATCGGCGAATTGTTCTTCGAGAAAATGTCCCAGGTGTCCGTGCAATTCCGCGCGCGTCGAAAACGGCTGACTCTCGTATGTCACCTGATGCGTCAACACGTGGCGAAAGATGTACGAACGCTGCGGGTCGGGTTGGTCGAGCGGCGTGAGGTCGAGGCGACTCATGTCGTCAAGATTCGTGCGTACGTCCGTCGTTTCACCCAACGGCGGATACACGCCCCACAACCAACGAAAGAAAAATTGGCGTCCGATAATGCTCGCCACTTTTAACGTCGAACGCTGTGTATCGGATAGACGGTCAATCCGACTCAAAATCAATGACGACAAACTATCCGGCAAGTCCAACGCTTCTAACGTGCGCGGGTCGCGCGGATTCAAACCGCGGTCACGCATGTAATTCAATAATTCCTCAATGTAAAACGGATTGCCGCCCGCGCGCGCCGTCAGTTTTTGAACAATGGAAGGTTCGAGCGCGCCGTCAGTTGCATTGCCTTGTTCCAATTTCAATTCAATCAAGCGCGCGGCTTCGTCGGTGGAAAAATCTGCGAGGTGCATCAGCGTTGTGTTCGCGAGACGCGTGAGACGCGGAGTCTGCAAGCGTTCAATATCGGGCGGACGCATCGTCGTTACAATCAACACGGCGCGGTCTGCCGTTTCTCGTCCCAACATTTCCAAAACATCGTGGGACAACGCGTCGAGCCAATGACAATCTTCCAACAAAATCGCAATGGGTGTTTCTTGCGCGCGCGCTCGCACACATTCCAAAATCATTCCTTCCAACAATTGTTTGCGTACGCGCGCATCGAGCGAACGCGTCAAATCATTTTCGGGAATCGGCAGATTCAACGCCGCGCCCAGCAGCGGCGCGCGCGGTACGAGATTCGGATTGATGTCGCGCAATTGCTGTGTGAGCTGTTCGACTTGCGCTTCAAGCGGCGCGTTATTTTCAATCGCGAAAAATGCGCGCAAGATATTGTGCCAAACGAGGTAGCTGCTGTTTGTGCCGTACGAAGGACATTCACCGCGATAAACCTGAAAGCCAACCAAGTCTGCGCGGCGCATCGCTTCGTGGGCGAGCCGCGATTTGCCGACGCCCGCTTCGCCGAGCAAGACAATCACTTGTCCCTGTCCGCTTGCTGCGCGGTCAATCGCTTGCTGGAGCACCTCTTGTTCGCGCACGCGTCCGACCATTGGCAGCTCATAATCTTCTTCCATTGCGCGCGCGACTTCGGCGCGCGGACCGCGCAATGCGAGTACGCGCAGTGGTTCACTTTTACCTTTGACGCGTATCGGTTCGAGCCGCTCAAATTCAAAAAAGCGTTCGGTCACATCCGCCGCGCGTTCGGTCACGAGAATTTGTCCGGGCTGTGCGGCTTGCATCAAACGCGCGGCAACATTCACTTCATCGCCGAGCACACCATACGTGCGACGCGTCGTGCCGCCATACGGACCGACGCGCATTCTGCCGCGACTCACGCCAATTTGCGGCGCGGTGATATATCTAAATTCTTGCGGCGACGTCTGCAATTCGCGCGCCGCGCGGAGTGCGCGTATCGCGTCGTCATCATGCGCCACGGGCGCGCCGAACGCGGCGTACAGATAGCTGCCTTTATCGCCAATCGTCAATTGCACAAGAATGCCGTCGTAACGCGTGATGATGGATTGGACCCATTTGATGTACGCGTCGAGTTTCGCACCCGCGTCCGCATCGGCTTCGAAATCAATTCCACCAAAACGCATAAACAACGAAACTGCCGGGCGCAGTTCCGCCAAAAATGTTGCTTGCCCCGACATCAAACGCGCATACACAGGCGGCAGCAGCCAACACTTGATTTCTTCGGGACGCAGCGCGTTGTGCGCGAGTCGTTCCCACGGTTGCTTTTCGATTGACACGTTCAAGCGGTCAACGACGGCGAATTGACCCGCGTTTTCCTGTTTCCATTCAGCAATGTGAATGGCGTCGCCGAGTGTGCGCGCGGTGCTTGCATCCAACACCACTTGCCCTTTTTCCGCGTGATGTTCCACTTCGGCGAGGCGGTCCAATGTCGCGCCCGCGATGAGGTCAATCAATTGCACATCGGAATCGCCAACGCAAAAACGTTTGACCGCGCCGCAGACAACGGCGGCTTTGAGTGCGAGCGCGACCGTGCCTCCATTCGGAATTGGCACGGCGGCAAATTTTTGCATCGCGTTTTGCATGGCGAGCGCGGCAGCAACCGCGCGTGTTCCTGTATCTTGGTCGAACCAACACGTAATCGCGTCGCCGCTAAAACCAATCACGGTGCCGCGATAATTTTCGACCTCGCCAATCAACGCGTCGTACACCAAATTCAACTGCCGCGTCAATTCTTCTGCCCCGCGCTGCGGACCCAGCGCGCGCACCAATGCTTCGGTCAACGGAGTAAAACCCGACAAGTCCGCGAACAATGCCGCGCCATGCGTATTGGTCTTGAGCGGCGTGTAATGCGCGAGCGCGAGTTGGCGGTCAATCGGAATAAAAGAGAGCAGGGCGTCTAGCATACATTTACCATCGGATGTTCAATGTTAACGCGTTATGGTCGGTCAAAAAACGCTGCGCGGCGAACGCGCGCTCGGCGTCTTGAATTTCTACAATGTCCGCTTGTACTTGCATCGTATGCGTCGCAGGCGCGCGCATCAAAACAAAATCAATCGGCTGTGCGAATTTTTCTTTGCTCATTAGTGGAAACGGACGATACGTCGGGCGCGGGTCTTGGGCAAGAGGGTCGCGCAAATGGCTCGCGTTCAATAATTCCTCATACAAAAAACTTTCGCGTGGAAAATTGAAATCCCCGCACACCAGCACGAGCGCGTCACGCGGTTGTTCGTTCACCATTGCGGCAAGATGAAGCACTTGGTCAAGTTGAATACGTGAGGTTGGATTTTCCGGATGCCATTGCCCACGATAATTCGCATGCAGATGCGTATTCATCACCACAATTGTTTGTCCATTCAATTCGAGCTGTGAAACCAGCACCCCTTTGTTCAATACCCAATCGGCAAAGCCCGCACTCAACATGCGTCCGCGATTTTCATACGGCACAAAATGACTGGTGTGTAACGGCACGCGCGCGGCAGTGAACAATCCACCTTTCGGTGCGAACAGATTTGTCTCGAACGCGTGATGCGGATAAGCGGGCAGCCCGCGATTCAAAAACGGCACATACGCATTTTGTTGAATCTCTTGAAAACACAAAATAGACGCGTCGTAGTGGTCGAGTTGCTTTGTCAAGCGCTGTAACCGTCCCAAGCCCAAAAACAACGGCAAGCCAAACGTGTTTAAACTCAAGAGCGAAAATTCTGTCATATTATACGTGCAACTTGCTCGCCGCGCGCTTGCGTTCCAACACCAATTTCAAAATCCGCGCGTAATCTTGCTGCGACGCGCGTTCGCGCAGACCCGTATTGTTTGGATGCAAGCGTCGCCGCAAAACGACATCAGGCAGCATCGCATATCGGATGCCCATACTTTGCGCGCGCGCAAACCATTCCATAAAACTACCCACCTCCCAAGTTGTGCCAAACAAACCAACGCGCATAAAGTCCGCGCGCCGCATCAACAAGGTGTGATACCACAATCCTTCCAAGGGCTCTGGCGGACACACTACGCGCGCCCGATATGCGCCGTCCGTTTCAGGGCTGTAAAAATTTTGAATGTGTCCATACACACAGTGTAGCGTCGCATCCGCTTGAAAGCGCGCGAATTGTTTTTCCAAGCGTTGTGCGGTCCACAAATCATCCGCGTCCAAAAATGCCAGCCACTCGCCTTGCGCGTGTTGAATGCCGCGATTCAACGCGCTATAAATTCCTTGATTCGATTGTTGCAGCAGTATCACATTGTGTCCGAACGCGCGCACGCGCGCTGCCGTTGCATCGGTTGAACCATCGTTAATCACAATGATTTCGGATGGCGGACGCGTTTGCGTCACAGTACTCGCCAATGCTTCGGTAATGTATGCTGCGGCATTGAACGCGGGAAGGATTACGCTCACGGTTGAATCGTTCATCGTGCGTCCTCGCCCGCGCCGCGCGTACGTAAAATTTTCCCACGCATGACGCTCAACAATTCGCGATTGTATTGTATGCCGAGTGCAGGCGCGGTGGACAAATTGGTCGCGTGAAAACGGCGTGTCAATAAAACATCTGCGAGCATGTGCGTTTCAATTCCCATGTCCACCACGCGTCCAAACCATTCGACATCGCCGTTAATGCGATAGCGTTCCGGAAACGCGCCCAACTGCTGAAATAGTTCGCGGCGCGCTAACATTGCTTCCGGCATGTATGCGGGCTGTGCGCGTGTGAACAATTCCGGTTTCGAGGTTGCGAGCGCGGAACCCGCTTCAACTTCTTGCAGCAGCGCATGACAAAATACGGCTTGGGTTGTGCGATGCGTGTGTAACCAATCCACTTGTCGGCGCAGTTTTTCGGGATGCCATAAATCGTCGCTTGATAAAATCGCAATCGCATCAGCACGCGCTTGCGCGATCCCTTCGTTCAACGCGTTCCACATGCCATCGCCCGTTTGTTGAATATAACGCGCGTTCGGAAACGCGCGCGCAACGTGCGGCGTCTCATCTGTTGATGCGCCATCCACAATGATAACTTGTTGCGGCGGATACGTTTGCGCGGCGATACTCGCAAGCGCGTCGGGCAAAAAACGCGCCGCATTCAAAACCGGCATGACAACACAAAGCGAAAGCATTGGTCAATTTCTCACGCGCACACACAAAGCCTAGTTCGCCTTTTGCAACCGGTCGCGACGCGCGCGCACGCGTTTCCACAGCTGTCTCAGTGTACCACTAAATGCGATTTCTTCCACCAGCGCGTCGCCGTTTCGATTTCGTTCGATACGCGTAGGATGTTGCAAGGGAAACTCGAGGCGCGCTTTAATCAATTCGGCAAAAAGATTTTCGTCATCGCGCGTGTGCGTGGCTTGTGCGCCAAAACCCACATTTTCCACGAGATTGGTGTTGGGATGAATGCACAAGCCATCGTTTTCCCAGATGCTCCACAGCCACGTATAGTCCCACGTGGTTTGCGTTTGGAAATGTTCCTGCAATGTGTACGCCCAGTATTGTACCGCACGCGCGCTGTCCAATTTTTCCGACAAACGATTTGTCGCAAGCGCGCCCGGCAAGGTCCGCATTGTCACGTCATTCTTTTGCCACGCGCGTTTCCATGTCGCCCAACCCCAAATGAGCGGATACCGCGAAAAAGTGTAACTGTCTTGCGTGTCCAAACCAAATTTGAAATCATTTCCCGAAACCATAAACACGCGCGTGTCATTGCGGTAGCGTTCCAGCATTTCATCACAAAAGCGAAAAAAAGTTTCGTCGGGCACGCAATCATCTTCCAAGAGTATCGCCTCGGCAGCATTTTCAAACACCCAATTCAGACCGCTTTCGACGCGCGCTTTCAAGCCCAAATTTTTTTCTGCGAAATTGGTGCTGACTTTACATTCCCAATCCACCTTTAAAGCCACCTGCCGCGCCGCCTCGCATCGCGTAACGTCGTCGGGAACATTTTCGCGCGGTCCGTCGGCGACGAGATAGAGTTCGCGCGGACGCACCGCGCGAATCGCTTCCATTACGTGTGCGGTGGTTTCGGGGCGATTGAACAAGAACAGCGCAACAGGCGATTGACATTGCGGGGGGGGGGAGAGGTGCGGAGCGGGGAAAATATTTCGCGGGGGTACTTGCAAGAGCGGCGATGTCAAATCCACGGCAGCGAGTTCGGACAGCGCGCCTGCAAAATGCAAAAAATAATTTTTTGCGAGCGCGCGTGTGGCGCACAAGGACAATAGCGGATGTTCGGATTCGAGGTATAAAAAGGGAAAGGACAATGCCTTTTCTTGCTGCCACAACGCGTTCCACTGCGGCGCGAGCCAATGCACACAATTCGCGGACAAGAGTTCGTACGAAAGCGGGCGCATCTCGCCGTTCAAACCGTCCAACTGCGTTCCTTCGCGCGTGTAATAAACGTGTTCGAGGAGGGAGCGATGCGCTTGCGGATTCATCACCATCACCCCCGATTGCGCGGCGCGGTCAAACGTTTTGTCATACCCTGCTAACGCATAGAACTCGCGCGGTGTTGCATTGCGCGCAAACCGGATATTTTGTTTTTCCCAGAAACGGTACAAACGCGTGAGCGCAACAAAATTTAATTCGCGAGTGGGGTATTCATACTCATCGGTGACACCAATCAACTCGCGCGGAACATTCTCGCCGACCCATAACGCGCGGGGATGAATCAGAATATCCGCGTCAAGCCACACCACTTGTTCGTACGCCGCAAGGCGCGGTTCGCCAAGAATCAAAAGCTTTTGCCACGACCTTTGACGCGTCATCGCACGCGGACTCGTATCGAGATGCGTGTCCAAAACAATCACATCGGCGTCATGCCGCGCGGCGTACATTTCCCAATTCGCGCGACACTGTTGTTCCCAAAGCCTTTGATAGTTTTTTCCAATGAGCATCGTAACGAGCGCGCGCGGATGATTCATGCGGCAACTCGCTCTCGTGCCAACACGGACTCGATAGCCACAGGAATTTGGCGCATGTCCGTGCCGAGTTCGAGTTGGTACGCGGGGACACTTTTTGCAATTGCGCCAAGACGTTGGATCACGCGCGCATCCGCGTTCGGCAATTGTGAAACGGTGCTGGGCGCGAGCGCGAGCAATGCCGCTTGCGCTGAGGCAGGAATAACGCGCGTGTGGCGTTCACCCGTGACGCGCGGAATCAAAATGGCGCGCAGGGGAAAGTGCGTTATGAGTTTGTGCGGCAGGTGTTCGTGCAAAAACCAAATTGCTTTTTCCGAGCCGCCCACATCCCACAATTGAATGGCTGGTTCGAGAAAGGGCAAACGCGCTACCGTCTGCGCGTCGCCTTTGGCAGTATTGTACAAACTGTACACGTTCGGCGTTTCACCCGCGTGTGATGGAACACTGACCGCGCAATAATCATCGCCCGCGAAAAATAATTCCGAGTCCAAACACGCGAGCGAGGTAGTGGATTTGCCCGCGTGACTTTTGCCCGCGAGTATCACCCCCCCCTCGCTGCGTCCAACGGCTGCCGCGTGAACATATTGCATCTGAAATGCGGCGAGGGCAGGAAAAAGAATCGGGCGCAATGACGCCGCGCGTTCGTACACCGGCAGCGCGGTGTGGTCAAACGCCGCGATATATCCTTCTCTCCGCGCGGCATCGTACGCGAAAAAAATGCGTCCGTCAGGATGATATATGGTGCACAACGAGCCGTCGTTGTATCCTTGAATTTCACCGCGCCGCAAAAACGCGTCATTGCTCCAAGGAGGTGGCGGCAGAGTGACACCCGTTTCTGCAATTTCCCAGAGGCGCAGTGTAATGTCCGCGTTGGCTTGTGCGCGCAATGCAAGATGTGAAAACGTGCGCGTCAACGGTTCAATCAATGCGGTGCCGGCAAAAATGAGACGTAACACGCGGTCCGCGATGCAAAAATCCAATTCGCGCGGGCTGCCCATTTGGGCGGACGCGCGCGCAAAGGACTCTTGCACGCGCCCGAAAAATTCCAGAGCGCGCGCGGGAGTTGCAGCAATGTTAGGCGACATTTGGTTTCGCAGCGGGCCAGCCACTCTCATCTACTTGATGAATTGGGTCGAGCAATAGCAGCGCCTGCATGTCGGTAAATTTTTCAAGGTGCGGCGGCGTAAAGGCGAGCCGTGCGCTGACCCGATGGTCAGGTGTGAGTGTTTGTGCGCTGCCGTTATCGCCTTGTGGCAAAATCAAATGCTCCTGCACCATCTCTGCCAACAAGCGGTCCAAGTGCGCGGCAAGGGTCTCTGCGTCCGCGTCATATTGCCGTTCCATTTCTTGAAGGATTGCTGCGCGCGACGCCCGTTGATTGAGCGCGTCCCAAATTCTTGCGCCGGATGGATTCAAACTATAGTACGTCCCTGTCTTGAGATTTACAATGACGTATTCATCTTCAAAATGCTCGTCAATCACTTCGGGACGATTGACGGAAAAAGAATCCGAGTGCACTGGTTCCTCCTGCGAAAATGCTTGTTTATATTTTCAAGCAATGGTGTTTGGGTGAATTTAACCGTACTGTAACGAATTTGCAAGAAAAATCCGTTGACGCGTCGAGTTATTGAATGTTAATCTTGAGTTGTTCGCGGGGGAGCAAAGCCAATTTTTGAAAGATGGACCTGATCAAGAATCTGGAGCATACAACATGGACAAAGAACTGAATGCGCTACGCCGGGTTGCCAAAGCAGCCAAAAAATATCAGGAAAAAGTGATTCAGCGGCGCGGCTCGCGTGCCAAGTCGGATGCAGAGCATAAAGATAAATCAAAGACGGTTACGGACATGGGTTCCGCCGAGTTTGAATTGTCCCAAGCACTGAATGATTGGTATCGCACTCAACACAAATCAGAGTAACTCGCCCACATTCTCTCTTGTCTCTGTAAATCCTGTAAATGAACCCTGCACTCACACCGGTCTCGAGGGCAGGGTTTTCTTTTTATAGCGTGCGTATCCAAATCCCAAGAGGGCGCTCACGCCGAGCAAAGCCAACACACAGAACCCACCGAGCCAAAACCAGCTTTGTGGCAAGGGCAGCGCGCGCACGCGCACTTGGACGGTGAGTGGTTCGCCAAAATTTTGATTGCCGTGTTTCATCTGCCACACGGTAGAGTACGTCCCCGCTTGATTTGGCGCAATCATGGTCAGCACCCAACGGTTGACATGTTCGGGCGGAACGAGCTGTGCCAATTCGTGACGCGCCGCCGCGCTAAAGCGATTGTCGTTCGCGCTGGCTAAATAGTACTCGGCTGCCGGACTCCACGTGCCAAAGCCCATGTTTTTGACATCAAAGTAGATTTGAAAAATTTCTCCCGCATACACCTCGAACGTTTCCGATTGTCCCACGACTTCAAACGCATTGCGCGGTAAATCGTATTGATATAAATTTCCATCGTCCATCACGCGAATCAAATCGCGCGCATACGTGGGGGATGTCGCGTAACCTGCTGACGCGATACGGCGCGCAAATTCGCGGGGGTCGTCCACGGCGCGCATCGCGTTTGCGTAACGCGGCGCCGTTGCGAGCAGCAACGCGTGGTCTCGGAATGAATCTTCCATATTTTCGTACGCGCGAAAACGTTCGCGCTGTTCCACGTAACGCGACCCATTCCATTCTTTGGTCCACGCCCAAACCCAGCCACTCGCAATGGGACCGACGACAACACTTGCATCGGACGAACCACCGGCTTTGATGCCAAAATAATTGTTGGCGCTGCCGATGGGACTCGCTCCGCGCCCCGTTTCCCAAATCGCTTGGGCAAGCGTGACGGACGCCGGCACTCCGGTCTCGCGTTGTGATTGTTGCGCAAGGGAGATGGCGCGTTGCAAAAAAGTATCGCCCGTTTGTGCGGTTACGGCAGAGGGAAATTGGAGTGGCGCAAATATCAAAAGACTAAGGAGAATGAGCCAACGCAAACAAACGGACTTGGCTGCGTGCGGAAACGCGCTTGTCGAACATGCCACAAAATTCAAATTCCTTGTCAAAACCACGCGCCAGCTTACAATCAACCGCGCGGCGTGCGATACGCCGTAATAGTATTGCGAATGAAAAGCAGCGCGCTGTCAACCGTCGTTGGAATCGCGCCATCGGGCAACGCCATTTTATTTGCGAGCCGCCGCGCAAGGTCGAGAGTCATTTTTGTCGAATCGGTCATTTGTGCGCGCCGATTCAAAAATGTTTCAGCAAGCGCAATGTCTGCTTCGTCCAAACGCCGAATTTGGTCTTGTACCTCCGGTGCAGGCGGCGTAACGGTTGGTGTGGTCGTCAAGTGATGCAAACGCACTTGGTCGCGCATTTTGACTACAATTGTTCCGGCGGCGTAATCGCCCAAACGTTTCGCGCGTTTGTTGGAAAACATCACAACGACGCCGACGCCATACGCGAACGGAAAAAAATCAATGATGCGTACCATGTTGCGAATGATGGCGTCCATGGGCGAAAGCGGATAGCCGTTGTCTTTGATGACGCGCAAATGAAAGAGACGTTTGCCCGGCGTCGCGCCGTTGAGAAAAATTTCAAAAAAAAGAAAATAGCCGAATTGAATCAAGAACAGCGCGAGCAAAAAAAGAATGACCGCCGCGTCAACGAGCCAGCGCGGCAAATCCATTTGGGAGAGACCATTGCCGAGAACGAGTGATGCAATGGCAAACAGAATGTAGATGACCCCTTGAATCAACGTGTCAATGAGAATCGCCAAAAAGCGCGAACCAATGTCCGCGACGTCATAACCAAAACGAATGTTTTCCGGAGTTTCAACAACAAATTGGTCGGTGGGTGAGAGTTCCATGTATGCAACCTGAACAATTGATTCGCCAACGCAAACGCGATTGGGAACGTTTGGAAAAATTATTAGTGCGCATCGAACGCGAACAAATTTCAAGTTTGTCTCAAACCGAATTGGTCGAGTTCGGGCAATTGTATCGCAGCGCGACAGCGGACCTTGCCATCGCACAGCGCGATTTTCCGCAAAAAGATGTCGCCGCGTATTTGAATCAATTGGTCGGGCGCGCACATCCGGTTGTGTATCGCGGCGAACCGTTGGTGTGGAAACGCCTTGTCAATTTTTATCGCTACAGCTTGCCCCAATTATATCGCGAGTTTTTGCCGTTCACTTTGGTTGCGACGGCGCTCTTGTTTGGTCCCTGGATTCTCGCGATGATTGTGGTGTATTTTAATCCCGGCGCGGCAAATTATGTTCTCTCGCCGATTGCGATTGAATGGATTCGTTCAGGGCATCAATGGTGGAAAGACTTGAACGAAGCGAATCAAGTCGGCGCTGCCAGTATTATGACGCACAATTTGGGCGTGGCGTTTCAAGCGTACGCGGGCGGAATGCTGTTTGGATTTTGGACAGTGTATATTTTATTGTACAGCGGCGTCTTTTTTGGAACGGTGTTTGGACTCTTGCATCATTACAACAATCACGCGCCGCTGTATGAATTTGTGGTGGGTCACGCGTTTTTGGAATTGAGTGAAATTACAATGGCGGGCGGGGCGGGCTTGATGCTGGGTTATGCGTTATTGCGTCCTGGTTTGTATTCACGCCGCGATGCGTTAGGCATCGCGGCAAACAAATCTATTCGTTTGCTATTGGGGACCGCGCCGTTTCTCGTCGTCGCGGGAGCGATTGAAGGAATCATTTCGCCGTCAGATGTAATCCCCGCATTTGTAAAATATGGCGTCGGAATTTTGACGGGCGTGTTGATGTACGCGTATTTGTTGTTGGTTGGAAGGGACGTAGGGGCGAAGCATTGACACACGCGGGCGCGAATCGAGACACGCCTACGAAGGTCAATGCTTCGCCCTTACTATTTTATCGAACCCAAAAATTCGCGCATCAACGAATCATCCCATTCATCCACATCGCCCATCACCATCACCATCACCAGACCATTCTTGCCCTCGAACGTGCCAATGGCTTGACGCAGCGTCGCCGAGCCGCCTTCACTTTCTGCAATTGTCAATGTGACATGCTTGTCTCGAATTGTCGCCGTTTCTGTCCCCACATATTTCATCGTACTGCCACTGCGTCCGTATTGCTGTTGAAACGATTGCTGCATTTGGCGTTCCATATCTGCTTGATTGCCGCCAGTAAAATCCATGCCGAGTAGCATGAACGCCATGCCATTTCGAATTTGTCCATCATCACGCGCGGGCGCAATCATCACCATTTTGTACACCAAAAAATTCATTCCCATGAATTCTTGATAACCTTCAGGCAAGGTGTAATCGGCGATCTCTGCTCCAACACGTTTTGCGTCTTCCGGTTTTTGCGAAACGACATTTTGCGCGAGACGCGGCAGCAGAAAATATCCAATGCCGCACAGCCCCAAGCAAATCACGGTGAGTGTGCCAAGAATGATGAGAGCGATTTTTGCGTTTCTGCTCATGGGTTTGGATGTTGGAGGTTGGAAGTCAGAAGTTGGAAAGATTCTCTAACCTCCAATTTCTGACTTCCAACTTCCAATTTAGATTCTCCCCCGCGCTTTTAATTCCAAATACTTGTTGACGACGGCGACGGTCAATTGATTTGCCGGAACATCGAGTGTCATCACACCGCGCTGGCGCAATTTTTCCAGAATCAATGTGCGCTCATCAACCAATTGTTCCGCCACCGCGCGTTCGTACACACCAACCGAAGTGCGAGGCATTTGACGCGCAAGTTGCACAACCGTTGGGTCACTGATGGCGACGAGTAAAACGAGATGACGCGGTGACAACGGCGCGATTTGTTTCACCAATGTATCTGCGGCGATGCCTGTGGCGATGTCGGAAAAAATGACAATGAGTGAACGCTTTTTGTGTTTCGCGCCGAGATACGCAAACGCGCGTACGTAATCCGATTCGACGGGCTGCGATTCAACTGCATACAACGTCGCGAGCATTTTGTAAAATTGTCCGCGTCCCGCGCGCGGCGCGAGATAATTTGTTACTTCATCTGCAAATGACAAGAGACCCACGCGGTCACCGCGCAATCCCGCGACGTACGACAACATCAGCACCGCGTTCACCGAGTAATCAATTTTCGCGAGCGCGTGTCCCGATTGATTGGCGGCATCATTCACCGGCGGACGCATCAAACGCCCCGCGTCCAACAGACACATAATCGTCTGACTTTTTTCGGTTTCAAATTCGCGCGTGACGGGCTTGCCGCGCCGCGCGGTTGCTTTCCAATCAATCTTGCGAAATTCGTCGTCGAGTTGATATTCGCGCAAGCGTTCAAATTCCGTGCCGCTGCCCAACATGCGCGCTTGCCGCAATCCGATTTCTTGTAACATGCCTTTGCGCGCTTGCAATTCGTACTTGCGAATGTCGAGCAAGTTTGGATACACTTTAACGTGTTCCGACGCGCGAAAACGCGCCTGACGAATCATCAAGCCCAACACGCCCCACCAACGCAAATTCAAATCGCCGAATTGGTAATCGCCGCGTCGTGGGGGATTGAGATGATAAATTAACTCGACAGGCGCGCGTGGCTTTAAAAGAAAGGGAGCAGCAGGAAGGGACGGAACTTGAAGCGCGCTCGAGTCGAGCAAAATTTTGTCGGCGCGAAATTGCGGTGGAAATTCGTCGCGCGTGATGGCGCGTACACTGCGCGCACTGTTGTTCGTTACGCGCACAACAACGCGATTGTTTGCGCCGAGCGAGAGGCGCGAATCATTGTGCCGCGTGACGGTGAATTGGCTTTGTTTGGGTGACAACGCGCGGTCAGCAAAAATCATCACGCCGACGAGCAGGAAATATCCGAGCGCAACATAAATCATCAATGACGCAACCGTACCGAGCGCGAGCAGCGGCGCGGTCAAAAGCAATAACAAAAGCGCGCGACGTGTGAGTAACATTTATCTGCCAAAAAAGAACGCGCTGAGCGGCGCAAGCACTCCACACACGGCGGCGAGTACACCACAAACCGTTGGCACGACAGTCACAACGACGATAAAAATCACCAACCACTTGACCCAACGCGCAACATCCGCTTGAACCTCGGGAACGTTGACCTGAATGTTTGGCGCGTCCGCAAACGTGGGTGCTGACGCGCGCACGCTTTCGGGAATGACAAACCGCGAGCCGCAATACGCGCACGTGGCTTGATTGCCAAACGTTGGCACATCGTACGGCGCGCCGCAATTCGGGCAACTCAACTCGCGAGTCGTGTGTGGTGAGGATTGGGACATGTGTAGAACGAGAGGCGAGAGACGAGAAACGAGAAACGAGAAACGAGAAACTGATAACTGACCACTGTCGCACGATTGCACTAGCGCGGTACATCCACCGACGCGAGCAAGCGTTGAATAATTCCATCCGCGTTCAGTCCTTCGATTTCCGCTTCGGGTTTCAACAGGATGCGGTGACGCAACACAGGCAGCGCGACGCCTTTGACATCATCCGGCACAACATAATTGCGTCCTTGAATTGCCGCGTACGCTTTCGACGCGAGTAACATCGCAATCGAAGCGCGTGGGCTCGCGCCCAACGCGAGGTCATTGGCGCGGCGCGTTGCATCCGACAATTTTGTAATGTACGTGAGAATGCCATCTTCGACGGTGATGTTGTCAATTTCCGCGCGCAGTGTTTTCAAATCTTCCGGTGTCAACACGGGCGTCAATCCCGCGTCGGCGAGACGATGCGCGTCAAAGCCCTGATGATACCGGCGCAAAATGTCGGCTTCGGCATCGAGCGCGGGATACGTGACGAGGGTTTTGAAAAGGAAACGGTCGAGTTGCGCTTCGGGCAGCGGATACGTTCCCTCGTACTCGACAGGATTTTGCGTCGCGAGAACAATGAACGGCTCGGGCAATAAATGCCGTTCGCCTTCAATCGTCACCGTGCGTTCTTCCATCGCTTCGAGCAAAGCTGCTTGTGTTTTCGCGGGCGCGCGATTGATTTCATCCGCCAACACCACGTTTGCAAAAACAGGTCCCCGTTTCAAATAAAACTTGCTGCTGTTGACGTCGAAAACTTGTGTGCCAACAATATCGGACGGCATCAAGTCGGGCGTAAATTGTACGCGTTTAAATTCCGCGTGTACGAGATGCGCGAGCGTTTTTGCCGCGAGCGTTTTTGCTGTGCCGGGGACGCCCTCCAACAAAACATGCCCGCGCACAAACAAGGCGATGACCATTTGCTCAAACACCTGGTCTTGACCGACGAGCGCTTTTTTCGATTCGGCGAGAAGAGATTGATAGGCGGATTGTGTATTCATAGAAATTGGAGATTGGAAATTGGAAGTTGGATGTCGGATGTTGGAAACTGAAAACTCAACACAGATTACTTTTTCAACGTCGCGCGCCCTCCAAACGTCACAGCTTGCTCAATTGTTTTTACCAAATCACTTTCACTTGTATCCGTCCGGCGCAGCGAGTTGAGAAGGCGCACGAGTTCATTGCGGTCCAAATCGGGACGAAGGCGCGCGAGCATTTCAACATAGCGTTCGTCCGCGAGTTCAGGATTGAGATGATACGGACGCCCCAAGCGGCGTTTGAGCGAATGACGAAAATGCTGCAACACCATGCCGCGTTTGTTGGCGCGGCGAAATAAATTTGCCATTGAGGTAACGTACTCGCTGGGACTGCGGCGCGCCAATGTTTTTGGCACAGGCATCACGCGTCCGAACCGTTGACCGTTCACGCCCATATACGCGAAAAAGAGAACGATGGTCAACAGCACACCCCATCCCCACGGCGTATCGTACAACACGTCGAGCAGTGAAAGTTCAAATTCGGGCTTGAAGCCAAGATGATATTCATCGAACGCGATGATGGCATCACGCGGCACATCTGCAAAAAGCGCGGCGGTAAATTTCGCGTTGTTGTCATTCGCCAAGCTTTCGTTGGTAAAAATTTCCGGTGCGCTCAATAACCACACAATGCCTTTGCCGTGTGTGACGCGCGCAATCAATGGCTTGTCGTCCGCTTGTGCGTACGTCACGTGTGCGTTATTTTTGAAGGTGATACCGTTCCGCGTCTCGGCGCGCAATGTATCAATGCTTGTATCGGCGAGCGGTTGCGCGAGTTCGAGTTGTGCGGCAAACGTTTCAATGGAATCCAGTTCGGCATTCAGCTCGCCAAACAATTCATTGCTGTCGAAACCGTAACGGTCGGCAATGACCAGCGTGTTGCCGCGCGCCACCCATTGCAAAATATATTTCGCTTCATTGGATTGAATCGTTTCGCGCGGCGCGAGAATATACAAGAGACGCGTGTTGTCCGAAATTTGAAACGCGCGATTTTCGATGCGCTCGACGCGATGCCCCAAACGTTCCAGCCACGTGTACAACGCGAGTGTGCCGTCGAGTTGTGCCGAGTGCGAGGAATAGCGCGCGGTGATTTCTTGCTGTTCCTGAATTTGGCGTTGGCGAATCGTCACGAAAGCGGTGAACAACGCGAACGCGAGAAAGAGTCCGGCGAGCAGCCACACATCGCGCCCAAAGGAAAAACGTTTCATAATTCGCGCACCTGCTCGACGCGTTTTTGATACGCGTCAAATTCCTCGCGCGAAATCGGTTCAAAGCCGTACCATGTACGGTCAAAGGTTTCGACGATGGGCTGCAATGCCGTCGCGGCGCGCGGGTCTTGCGCCGCTTGGCGCAGATATTCGCGATTCGTCAACGTGGGGTCATATTTGATGCGTCCGCGTTGGTCAAGCAGAAGCAACGTTGCCAAATACAATTGGCGCACGGCGGAACGATAGTCGCCCGCATTCAAAAAACGCTGCGCGTTGTCGAACGCTTCGGCAGGCGTACGCGCATCGTCCGCGTGAAGAGGCGGGGGCAACGCTTCTTCCGCGACCAAGTTCCGCCGCAGGTTGCGTAAGAAATAAAACAACACGGCAACGACCACAACGCCCGCACCGAGAACGAGCAGGTCGCGAAAATCAAAAATGCCGCGCGCGGTATTCGTAAAGAGGCGGTCAATAAATTCCAAAATCGCGCGCAAGATGCTTTGATACCACGTGTCGGTGACGGTTTCTTGAAACGGTGGACGGCTCAAAATATCGCGCAGTAGGACAATTTCGGCGCCATTGATGGTGACGAGTGGTTGTTTGAGTGCATCGTCAAGCGCAACCAGCCGATTCACTGCTGCTTGAGTTTTGGCGGAATTGCGAATGAGCGCGACCAACTCGCGATTGTCAATGGTGATTTGCGCGCCCGAAGGAGTTTGCACGACGCGCACCGCGTCCAATGTGTCGGCGGCTTGATTCAACAACGGTGCGCGTTCGGTGCTAGAGCGCGCGTTTGCTTGTTGCACAAGCGCGAGGGTCTCCTGAACGACGCGGCGATATTCGTCCAGCGTCGTCGGCGCTTGCGCAGACGTGGAGGAGGCGCACAGAAAAAAAAGCAAAACAAAAAACGCGCACAAAAATTTCTTCATACATCGCCATACAATTTTGGCAGCACATTCATATTGGTCAGCTACTCGTCCTTCATTTGCATCTGCAAATCGAAACCTTCTTTGCGAATGCGAAGGTCGTAATACAACACGGTGAGCGTGGCGAATTGCAACGGCGTCATAATCATTACCACTGCGCTCGTGGCGACACTTTGCAACACCAAACGAAAAAGTGGCGAAGGCAAAAACGTTGTGCCAAGCGACAGGAGAAAAATTGGACCCGCGCTGAACGCGCCGACGATGATAGAGAGAATCAAGTTAAAGCCCAGCACGCGCCAAAACGTTCCTTTGATTAATTTCCAACTGCGCCCCAAGCCGCCGGTGCTGTTGTATTTTTCAATCACAATCGCTTGCGTCCAGAAACTCCATTTCGTGTTGAAAAAGAGCGAAACGAAAATCGCGGGAATAAACAGCACACACAAACACAGTACCAACAGTCCTGCTACTGCGCTGGCGCCGTCACCGAGATTCGAACCCAGCACGCCGACGCCGAGCGTAGGAATAAAAATGACACCGAGGAAAATAATCAACAAGAGGATGTTGGCAAGTCCGATGAGCAACGCGCCAATCAAGAGCGCGAGCCAACGCGAGAATGCACTGCCATACGCGTCGCGCACGGACGACGGTTGTCCCAAAAAACGGCGCGAGACGAAATGCGAAATCGCGCCATATACAAAAATGTTACCGATAGTTGAAAGAATGGTCGAAACAACTGTAGCAAGCCCAAACAACGTGGCAGCACCCGCTGAAGTTAGCGGTGCGTCCGCGCCAAAATCGTTGCCAAGTGGCAATGTCAACGCCGACGCGGCGACTTGGATGAGAATCAACGGCACATTCACAATCGCAACAATCGTGACAAGCGCGACAAAATTTTCGCGATAGATGCGAATCGCCTGGTCCAAAATATCGCCTGCGGTCATCGGCTTGAGTGGTGGAGGGGTGGACATGGTTTTGGAGATTAGAGTTTGGAATTTACATGTTGGACTTGCGCCGAAACATCTTGGCGATATACGCAAATTGCCGCATCACGTTTCACGATACGCTATGTGCTATCCGCCATCTGCCAAAAGCATTTTCAATTGCCGCGCCGTGTCAATCCCTTGCGCGCGATAGTGATTGTTGGAAAAGACAAAAGTGTTTTCCGCCAGTGCGTTCATCTGTAGAATTTTCGGGACCCACTCTTGCAATTCCTCTGTCGAGTACGTGTAATCGTAACGTTCCCACGCGTGTTCGTGCTTCCACCATTTTTGAAAATTGCGTCCGTGAAAGCGTATGTACGCGATGTTGGATGTGACTTGGGCAACGCGCGGAAAAAATGGTTCATCTACACAACAAAAACCCAAGTTGAGAGAATGGAGCAATTCAAACGTTTCCTCGCCGCGTTCCTCGTCCACCCATTCTTTGTTTCGCAATTCGACAACGACGGGCAGCGTGTCCAACTCGGCGCGCAGAAAATTTAGATATTCGTGAGATTCGATGTTGGCGCGAAACGAACTCGGAAATTGCGCGAGGATGACGCCGAATTTATTTTGGTCAATGAGTGGTTTGAGCGCGTCCTTGAACTGTTGAAAAACGTTCGGGTCACGTTCGCGCGCGTGCGTCATTTCTTGCGTCGCTTTCACCGCGAAACAAAAATTCTCGGGAACTTTGCGCGCCATGCCGCCGAGTCCGCGCGCCGTGGGCATTCGATAATAGGTGAAATTGATTTCCAGTGTGCGAAATTCTTGCGCGTAAAACGCGAGCCAGTTTTGTTTGGGCAATCCTTCGGGATAGTACGTCCCGACCCAATCGTCGTACTGGAAACCGCTTGTGCCAATGTACAACATAGGACAGGGAAGAGGGGAAGAGTGACGTGAGTGGGTTTTGCCCCGTCACTCGTCACTCGTCACCGGAATTTTATTTGACGCGGGTGCGTTTTTAGTTTCTCGGCGCGGATGATAGCAATGATATCGTCAACGGTTTGGTCGAGATGGCTGTCGGAATTTCTGAGGCAGTAATCGAAACTGATTTGTTGCTGCATTTCTGCCGCCGCGAGGTCGAGGCGCACGCGCAACGCTTCTTCACTTTCGGTCTTGCGCGCACGTAAACGCGTTTCCAATTCCTGCCTCGTCGAAAGCAGAAAAATGAAAATGGCGCCCTCGACGCGCTGCCGAATCGTCGCCGCGCCTTGCACATCAATTCGCATAATCACATCGCTGCCGTGCGCGAGTGCCGCCTCAATATCGCTGCGCGAATTGCCGTACCAATTGCCATACACGTTAGCGTGTTCGAGAAAATCGCCGCGCGCCAATTTCTCTTGAAATTCATTGACCGTGACAAAATGATAGTCCACGCCTTCGCTTTCGCCGGGACGTTGTTGTCGCGTCGTTGTCGTCACAACAAAGTGAAACGGCAAACCGCGCGCTTGCATGCGCTTGAGCGTGGCATCTTTGCCTACGCCGCTTGGTCCTGAAACGATGACTAGCAGCGGCGGGGCGGCGAATAACGCTTCACTCATTCTGCGCCGTTCACTCCCATGTCTGCCGCGTGCAATGACGACGGCGCGCCGAGCCGCACGACGTGTCCATTTTGGGGCATCGCCGCCGTTACACTCGTCGTATCCACAACTCGTCTCGCGTTTGCCAACACCATACCGTAATCCACATTGCGATGCCCCGTTACAATAACAACAACATCGGCTTCTTGCAATGCTTGTTCTGTCAATGCGATGCCGTCCAGCACGCGCGGCGCGCGATGAAACACGCTGTCGCCAATGTGAAAATGCGGCACATACGGGTCATGATAGCTCACGTTGGCGCGCCGCGCAATCAATAATTCAATTACGCGCTCGGCGGGCGAATTGCGCGCGTCGTCAATGTCGCGTTTGAACGCGACGCCCAGCACCAACACTTGCGCGTGGTCCAATGATTTCCCGTCCCGATTCACCGCGTCCGCGATGAGATTGACGACGTGAAAGGGCATGGACTGATTCACCTCGGCGGCGAGTTCGATGAACTTTGTATAGAAATCAAATTCGCGCGCTTTCCATGAGAGATAGTACGGGTCCACGGGAATGCAATGTCCGCCCACCCCTGCGCTTGGATAAAACGGCATGAACCCGAACGGTTTCGTTTTTGCCGCGTCAATCACTTCCCATATATCAATGTCCATGCGTTCGCACAACAACGCGAGTTCGTTCACGAGCGCGATGTTGACACTGCGAAAAATATTTTCGAGCAACTTTGTCATTTCCGCCGCGCGTGGTGTGGAGACCAAATGGACGGATGGCGTAAGGGTTGCCAAAAGGTCACGCGCCAATTCCGTCGAACGCGGCGTGAGTCCGCCCAACACTTTGGGCATGTTGCGCGCGCTCCAATCTTTGTTGCCGGGGTCAATGCGTTCGGGCGAGAACGCGAGATAAAAATCGTCTCCGGCTTTCAAGCCGCTTGTTTCCAAAATCGGCAAAACAAATTCTTCTGTCGTTCCGGGATACGTAGTGCTTTGCAGAATCACCATTTGTCCGCGATGGAGATGTTTAGCAATGCTTTCGCTCGCGCTGCGAATCATGCCGAGGTCGGGCGCCTTCATGCGGTCAAACGGCGTTGGCACGCAAATAAAAATTACGTCCGCGTCGCGCAAAACGGAATCGTCAGTGGACGCGCGCAATGTTTTGTTTTCAATCAGGCGCGTGACAAGTGTTGTTTCCACATCAGGGATGTACGATTCGCCGCGATTGATGGAATCCACTTTGCGTTTATCGAGGTCAAATCCGACAGTAGGAAATCCTGCATCTGCGAACGCAGCCACGAGTGGCAAACCAACATAACCGATGCCGATGACGGCGATTCGCGCGGTGCGCGCTTTAATTTTTTCCTCCAACACTTGGTCGAGAGAGAGTGACGTAGTAGTCATGGGAATTGCTTGTGTGATGTCCTTTCAAACCAAAAGATGATGAGCGCGCCGATGCCGAGTGTGACGGCAAACAACGCATACGCGATTTCGAACTCGAGATATTGCAAAGCAAAACCGAGCGCGCCTGAAACAAAGCACATGGCATAAATCGTCAGCACCGCGCGCCGATGACTCATGCCTATTGCGACGAGCCGATGGGAGAGATGGTCTTTGCCGGCAGTGGTCCACGGGTTGACGCCGCGCCGCAGACGTGAAATTGTCACGAGCGTCATGTCCAACACCGGCACACCGAGGACGAGGACCGGAATCATCCACGTAATCGAATCGGGATTGCCGGGGAAGCGTAATTTCAATCCAACGGCGGCGAGAATGAAACCTAAAAACAGACTCCCCGCGTCGCCCATAAAAATGCGCGCGGGATTGAAATTATACACCAAGAAGCCGAGCGACGCGCCCAAAATGGCGGCGGCGAATGGTGCGACGAGAAATTGTCCGTTCAACAAACTCAAGACGAGAAACCACGCGGCAGCAATCGCGGCGACGCCGCCCGACAAACCATCCATATTGTCCAAAAAATTGACGGCGTTGGTGATTCCCACGACCCACGCGGCGGTGACGAATAGGTTCAAAAAAGGATTGCGTAAAAATTCCACCTGAACGCCCGTGACAATCAAAATCGCAATCGCGAAAAATTGCCCACCGAGCTTAATGAACGGACGCAAATTTTTCCAATCGTCCCAAATCCCAAGAAACGAAACCCACGTCGCGCCGAGCAAAATGCCAATCACTTGATTTACATAGAACGCGTCACTAAACAACAAGAGCGCCGCGAGGAACGCAATATAAATAGCAACGCCGCCGAGCAAAGGTACCGGCGACGTGTGGACTTTGCGCGTGTTTGGTTGGTCGAGAATGCCCAAGCGAAACGCGACGCGTTGGGCGAGTGGCGTCGCGGCAATGGCAACAATGAGGGCGGCAAAAAAAATGAGGACGATGGTAGGCATGTCGCATCTCGCAAATCGCGTTTTCCGAATCGGGCAATAACTATCGCACCAAGGAACTAACCGGCGCCTTTTAACTTTTCTGCCAATTTGCGTAATGCGCTCACCAGCGCGAAATCTTGCGAGTTGGCAGATTTGGCGAGTTCTTCCAGTTGCGCGGTGGCGTTTGATAAATTGTTTGCTTGAATATCCGCAATCACGGCGTTGAGACGCTGCCAAAACACTTGGTCACTATCGGGCGCGAGTTTTTGCGCGAGCGCGAGTTGTTGCGTCGCGGGCGCGAGTTGGTCGGTAGCAATCAGCAACAACACAATGCTGCGTTGTGCCGCATAGTCGTCCGCTTTCAGTTGAACCACTTTTTGAAAGGCGGGCAGCGCGAAATTCAATTGTCCGCGCGCGAGCCATTGCTGCGCGACGGCGCGTTGTAATTCCACATCATTCGGCGAAGCGTTCGCCGCGTCCAATGCTTTTTGCAGTTCGACAAGCGTGAAGCGAAAATCTTCGTAGCGTTTGCGCGTTGTCGCGTCGGCTTGCGGAATCGCCGCGAGCGCGCCATCTACTGCGCCGATGGCGTCATTCACGCGCCCCGCCTTGGAGTAAAAATTCGCGAGGGTCGTATAAACTTCGAGCGTCGGATTTTGTTTTGCCGCTTCGCTCAAAATAGTTTCAAATTGCGCGCCTTCGTTCACTGCGACGGCTTCATCTCCTGCGCGTGCCAATTCATTCACCGCAATGGATAAACCTTCGGCATAAAAAACATCACCGCAGCGCGGCGCGTATTCGATGGCTTGAAGCGCGTCGGCGACTCGCGCGCCCCAGCTTGTTTGCGCTTGCGCGCGCACCGCGTGAGTGAGACAAAACGTTGGGTCCACTTGAAGCGCACGCTGAATGCGTTCGCGCGCCAACTGCACGATGCCCTTCGCCTCGTCCTCTTGATTGTTGGCTCTCAAAATTTCTGCATATTCGAGCAACGCTTGCGCGTGCTGGTCGTACAAATGTGCAGTGTTCGGACTCAGACGATTTGCTTGGTCGAAATAGACAGCCGACTGTTTGTACGAATCAATTTGTACTGCGACATCGTGTGCCAACGCACCACGCGCTTGCGCGAGGCGCGCGAGATTCGCGGAATGGTCAGTGTTGTATGGATTGATAGCGCGCGCATTTTCCAACGCCGTTTCCGCGCGATTCAAATAGTCCACCTGCTGGGCAATATCCTGCGCACCTTTTGCCGCGTCGAGATACGCGCGCCCCAAGAACAAATAATAGTAATCTTGCTGCGGCTGCATCGCGAGCGCGCGTTGATACAATTGAATTGCAGTCACATTGTTTTCGCCGGTGAGACTCGCGGCTTGTTTGTATAACATATCTGCGCGAATCGGTTCCACATTCGTCGAAAAAATTAGCACCAAGGCAATTGCCGCCAAGACCGGCAGCACCACATAATTCGTTGTGCGATGGAACCAAATCATTGGCATCGGTTCATCGAACAACATGCTTAACGCGCAAACGGTGACCATCAAAAGCATAAAGACCGTGAACAACGCGACCGCGGTCAATAATGCCTCAAGCACGCTGCTGCCTTGTGTGGCAATCAAGAGGACATGATAAAACGCCAGTCCCGAAAAAATCGCGAACGCGAGTACGACAAACAATAACATTGCGGTACCCCAATCACGCAGACTCAAATGCAAATCGCGTCCCCATTCGCCCGCGCAAATGCCCAAGCCCAACAGGAGCGTTGTCACAAAAAGCCACAGCATGACGAACGAAGGCATTCCGCCTGCCGTCGTATTCTTCACAGTTAGCGCGCTGGTCACAATATCCAAGCCGCTGACGGCTTGACTGCCCAACGCGCCGAGATTATTTGTGTTGATGTAATCATAGCCCATCACGGCGAGAACAAATCCAACCAAAAACGCAAAGGTAATCAAGGGCGCGGTTGAGATACGGCGCGTGGGAGCTTGTTCTTTGCGCGCGACATTGGTGTTTGCGGTTGCCGCGCGTTTCCGTTTCAACATCGGCTCCGGCGCACTTTTCAATTCCTTTTCATCGCTCAACTCTTTCGCCTGAAACTCGATGCGTCCGATGCCGATAGCAACAAACACCGCCGCGAAAAACCAAAAATACATGCGCGTCGAAACGATGGCGATGCCAAAATGAATTTCGATAAAGTGCGCAACAAATAACGCGGTGAGCGCGACAAGCCATAAACCGGAAATTGGATATTGTAGAGACGTTTCGTTGAAACCTTTTCTCGCGGTGCCGCGCAAAGCAACCGCAACCAGATACGCAAACATGCCGAGCATCATTCCGCCGGGGAGTGCGACGCCAATAAATTCCCAACCAAGTACAAATCCAAAAATGAGCGCGAGCAAAATTCCGCCGCCGAACCACAATGCGATAAAAAGATTGCGCGCGCGCGCCGATGGCATCAAGCCCAACCATTTCAGCGCAAAATAAAAAATGGTGAGGAACAAAATATTTTCTGCAATGAAACCAAAGAGCCCCGTCGTCACCAACGCGTCAAAAGTTTCATTGTGCGAACGGTCAGGCGTCGCGTTGCGCGATTCGAGCGTTCCCAATTCCGGCGGATAAAATTTGTTGTACGCCACGTACATGGTTTCGGGTCCGTAACCGACCAAGGGGCGAATGACATTGAACGCATCCTCGCCGGTCAGTGGCGACCACAACGGTTCGTGCGGCACAACGAGTTGCAGTGCGCCTTGCCAAATCAAAACGCGCACGCGTCCCGTGCCGCCTTCCAACTCAAAGACGCGTCCGAGGCGTCCGAGATAGGGCAGTTCGCGCAAGCCCGCCAACGGCGAGTTGGGGATATTCAACAGCGCGAGAAAAATCAAAACAAGTGCGGCGGCACTGACCGCGAGCAATGCCAATTTGCGCGCGCCGCGCACCAACGCGAACAATACGCCGAACGTGAACAAGCCGCCAAACATTCCAAGCAACGGACCGCGACTTTGCGAAAAGACCAACGCGGCGAATTGCACCGCGAGCAGTGACGCATACAAACCAAGCAATAGAAAATTTCCGACGCGCTGTTTCAAAACAAACGCGGCGGCGAACCACAGCGCGACGACGATGACACTGACCAGCAATGCAAGGTTGAATGCGCTTGAAGCGAGAATCAATTGTTGCGGTGTGAGCGTGCCGCTATAGTTCGCTTCGATGAGTGGTTTGGCGCCAATATCGAACGTGAGTCCCCACGCCGCGCCGACAAGCAGCAGGGTAAAAATTGCCGCGCTGGAAATGGCAAGGCGTCCGCGCGTCGCGTGTGCAGCGGTGGCGCGCTGATTGGTCTCTATCAAACGCGCGAGCGTAAGCGGAATCACAAGAATCAAGAACGCGCCAATGAAAATCGAATTGCCCAAATTCGACGCGACGCGTGACGTGACATCGCCGACCCAAGGGAGCGGGTCCACAAAATAATGTTGAATGATTCCGTAGAACGCGACGGGAAAACTGGCAACGAGCGCAATAGAGATGCTGCGTTCCATGTCGGCGCGCGATTTGATTTGGCTTGCGGCGAGGAAAAAAATGACGAGGTACGAAGAAAAAGTGTACAGCCCTTGCAGACGTTGATACGAGCCAAAAAATGAAACAGTGGGCGAAACGGAAAGCAGTGTGCTGACGAGATACGCGAGCAATAAAAACAACGCGGGGAGCGTGAGCGGATTCTCACTCGAGACGCGTCGCGTCCACGCGCGCAAACGCGCGCCCGGTGCGGTTTCACTCTTGCGCGCGGCATTGCGTCCGCGCCACCGTTCTGCGCGCAGGACGAGCCACATTGCGCCCATCGCCAGCGCGAGTGTGCGTATCAACGCGATTTTGTCCGGTTCAAAGACGCGACTGGAATAAATGTTGAAAAAGAGTGGAGCGACAATCAACGCGGCGAGCCATCCGGCTTGAATGAATTTGTCGCAAAAGAGGGCGAGACGGGAAGGTGGAAACATGTTTTTATGTGAGCGGCAAAGATTCTATAACGGGTGTGAGTTTATGACAAAAGCGAGTTCACATTTCCGAAATCAAAGATTTCGCAAGTGTCGGTTTTTGCTTAAGAGTTCTTTACGCAAACTTTACCTTGCCTTGATTTAGACGTAAAGCAACTTTAATTTGTCGGGTTTATGCTCGGCGTGAGATTACGGGCGGTGTTTGAGAAAAGGACAGCGACATGAAGCGAATTTTGTTTGTGGACTTGAGAAATACTTTGCGCAGCCAAATGGCAGAAGCATGGTTCAATCAATTTGCCGAAGGATGGGCGAAAGCGAGTTCGTGCGGCACAATGCCTGCCGTGATGCCGGACCCGTTGATGCTTCAAGTGATGCAAGAAGTGGGGATGGATGCGCGCGGCTTGCTGCCGAAACCAATCAACAATACGCTCTTGTCACAAGCAGATATTGTCGTGTTGATGGGCAAGGATATTTTTCCCGGCGCATTCACGCCCGATTACATTTGGGATTTCCAAGACCCGACGGGTAAAGACGTTTTGCATTATCGCGTGCAACGTGATGCGATTCGGATTCGTGTACAAGAATTGATTGTCGAATTGCAGCGCAAACGTTTTGACGCGACGCGCACTGATTGGATTCATCCCGCGCTATTGCAGCGCGAATTGATGACGCAGCGGATGCTGCGTTCGTGAAGCGCAGGGAGATTTTTTTTGAGAATCGGATTGAATCCACAGCTTGAACCGTTATCTTTCTCTTTCCTCCTTTTCTTGAACGGTGCGTGTGAACTGTGGCACACGCACCGTTCGCGTCTGTGGAGCTATTGCTCATGTGCGCGCATGGTAAAATGATTATGCCAACAAGGAGGAACAGGGATGGGAAAAACTCCACTTGAATTAACAGCTGCCGAATTGTATGTGTTGCGTGACCCGAACGGTGCGACGGGACGCGAGGCGTTCAAACTTGCCTTGACGGAACTCATTGCAAAAGGCATTGTGCGGTTTCGACGTGAAGAACGCAAGATGATGTGGGTGTTCACCAAGCAGCAGGATTTTTTGTCAGTCGAAATGGATGCGCGCGGATTTGGACAATTGGAACCGGATTTGCGCGCGGCTGCCAAAGTCGTCGCGTATGTGTCGAATGAACGCAAAGGCGCGCAGATTGCGGCGGTGGTGCAACATGCGCGGACAACATTTGGCGGCGACCTTGACAAGTTCAAAACGGATGTTGTGTTGTCCATACTCGTTCGCAAAGGATATCTGTACGCGCATCACGAAAAAACGTTGGGGATTTTTTCGCACACGCGTTATGAATTGACAGAGAAAGGACGCGCAGCGCGGGAAAATTTGCAAGCATGGAGTAAGGATGCACAAGACTTGTCCGAAATGTACCGACGCAATCCGACGGAAGCCATTGCGCTGGTTGGTTTGCTCGGCAGTGGATTTTTGTTAATGCCCGAATTGCGAACACAGTATCAGGCGCTTGGTCAAGAATTGCGCGCGACGCGCGAAGGAGATACGGCGACTGCTTTCATTCCCGCGTCGGACACCTCATCGCATCGCCCTGAACAAGATGCCGGTTTGGGAGCGCCCGACTTGGGACAGCAACTCGAAGGCGCGTGGAGCGGACTGCTCGATGCCTTTGATGGCGCGATGGATTCATTCGACAGTGTGCTGGACTCGTTTGACAGCAGCTTTGATTCCGCCGACAGTGGGAGTGATGGTGGCGCGGATGGCGGCGGGGATGGCGGTGGCGATTAGGCAAATGCAATAAGAAAACTCGTTCTCGCCGAAAGGCGAGAACGAGTTTTTTATTAGAACCAAATTTCAACGGTGACGCGATATGCTTTTGACCTGTTGCCGCGAAACTATATTCAGATTTTTGAATATAGTTTGAGACACAATGAACACACGCACGGAATCGGTTGAACTTTTGAAAGCATTGGCGCATCAAGAACGTTTGCGGTTGTTGCGCGCGCTCTACGCGGGCGAAGAATGTGTTTGCCATTTGACCGCACTGCTTGAGCAACGTCAGCCCTACGTTTCACAACAACTCGCGTATTTGCGCGATGCCGGCATTCTTCAAGACCGCAAAGAAGGGCTGCGCGTGTATTACCACATTGCCGACGCGCGCGTGTTGGGGCTGCTTGACGCGTTGGGTGAACCTGCCGCACGAAAAAAGATTGCCACGTGTGTATGTCCACATTGTGCCTCCACCAATGGAGACAAATCATGTTGAACGTTCAAGTTCTCGGTTCGGGTTGCAATAATTGTCATACGGTCCAAACACGCGCGGAACAAGCGGTGCGCGAATTGGGCGTGGAAGCAAATGTGCGTTTGGTGACCGACATGGCAGTGATGATGCGATACGGCATCCTCAACACGCCCGCGCTTGTGATTAACGAAAAAGTTGTGTTGGCGGGACGCGTTCCGGCAACGTCGCAAATAAAAACACTGCTGCTTGCCGCGCTCGAAAAAAGCGAGTCGTGAAATGACGACGCAAATTCACAAGAGTCCCTCGTTTTGGCAAGAGGCGTCAAGTTTCGTTTGGGTCGGACTCGCCGTCGCGCTCTGGGTCATTGCGTATGCGAGCGTGCAGTCTATCGCTGAATTCATCGCGTATGATTTGCTTCAGCTCGCGCGTGGTTCGGCATTGGGCGACGCGGTGGCTTTCTTTTTGTACGACGTGCCAAAAATTTTGCTGCTCTTGAGCGGCATGATTTTCATCATCACCCTCATTCGCACATTCTTTAGCGCGGAACGCACGCGGCGTTTGCTTGGTGGAAAACGCGAGGGTATCGGAAATGTTTTAGCCGCCGGTCTTGGTGTGGTGACGCCGTTTTGTTCGTGCAGCGCGGTGCCGCTGTTTATCGGATTTGTCGAATCGGGCATTCCACTCGGTGTAACGTTTTCATTTTTGATTGCCGCACCCATCATTAACGAAGTCGCGTTGGTGATGCTCGTTGGGTTGTTTGGTTGGCGCATCGCCGCGCTGTATTTGATTTCGGGCTTGACGATTGCGATTGTCGCGGGCGTCATCATTGGACGTTTGCGCGTTGAACGATGGGTGGAAAGTTTTGTGTGGGAGATGCAATTCAACGCGACAGATGATACGTCGGCACAACTCACGTGGCGCGAACGGTTTGAAGCCGCCGCGCGCGCAGTGCGCGAAATTGTGAACAAAGTTTGGCTCTATGTGGTCATTGGCATTGCGGTAGGCGCATTCATTCACGGGTATATTCCCACTGATGCGCTCGCAAGTATTTTGGGCAAAGATGCGTGGTGGTCTGTCCCGGCGGCTGTTCTCGTTGGCATACCACTTTATTCAAATGCCGCAGGTGTGATTCCAATTGCATCGGCGCTTATGGAAAAAGGCGCGTCACTTGGAACGGTCCTCGCATTTATGATGTCCGTCGTCGGTTTGAGTCTGCCGGAAGTAATTATCCTGCGCCGCGTACTCAAGCCGCCCTTGATTGCGCTTTTTGTTTTCGTGATTGCCTGTGCCATCATTCTGACGGGTTACGTGTTTAATCTCGTGATTTGAGATGTAGTGTGCGGTGAAAAAAGGGGTTGCGGTGCAAATGGCGCAACTCTTTTTTTGTGTGTTAAGAAGAATTAACGCGAACTTAACACACTCTTTGCCCGTTCTTGAATCAATGTTAAGACAGAAACGCGATACTCATTTCGACAAAAACAAAAGCATTGAACTTGTCAGACGCAATTCATGTACGCATCATTCAGGAGGAGAAGTAGAATGTTTTTCAAGAAATCGGTTTTTCTGTTTGGCATTGTGGCGCTGATTGCGCTCACTGCAATCGCGTGTGCGCCGACTGCTACGCCAACGACTGCACCCGCGCAACCTTCACAACCGACAACCGCCTCTGCCGCGCCGGCGCTGGCGGGACAAATCGCGATTGATGGTTCATCCACTGTATTCCCGATTACCGAAGCCATTGCCGAAGAATATGGCAAGGTGCAAAAAAATGTAAAAGTGACCGTCGGCATCAAAGGCACGGGCGGCGGTTTCAAAGTATTCTGTTCCGAAAACGCGGCGGAGCGCACGGCGATTCAGGATGCCTCGCGCGCGATTAAAAAAGAGGAAGCAGACCTCTGCAAAAAAGCTGGCGTCGAGTACACGGAATTTTTGGTTGGACTCGATGGACTCACCGTCGTCGTCAATCCTTCCAATGCGTTCGCCGCGTGCTTGACCAAAGACCAACTCAAGAAAATTTGGGATACGGGCAGCACGGTCAAAAATTGGAATGAAGTGGATGCCAAATTTCCGAATGAACCGATTACGCTTTATGGACCCGGCACGGATAGCGGCACGTTCGATTTCTTTACCGAAGTGATTAACGGCAAGGCAAAACAATCACGCGCAGATTACACCGCTTCCGAAGATGACAACACGCTCGTGCAAGGTGTAGAAGGCGACAAAAACGCGATGGGTTACTTTGGACTCGCGTATTATTTAGAGAACAAAGATAAACTCAAGGCGCTGGAAATTGACGGCGGCAAAGGTTGCGTGGCACCGAAATTTGAAACCGTTGCCGACGGTACGTATGCACCGCTCTCGCGTCCGCTTTATATCTATGTCAACAACAAGGATTTGGGACGCGCAGAAGTGTTCGATTTTGTCACGTTCTATCTGACGAATGCAAAACAAGTGGTGGACGAAGTGGGCTATGTGAATGTGGCAGATGAAGTGTATGCGGCGGGACTGACAACTCTCGCGAGCATGAAAAAATAGATGCGTCAGGTAACGGACACACTTTGAAAAACACCGGCTTGGGTATTGGACGAATCCGTGCTCAAGCCGGTTGTTTGCGTGTAAAATAGTGTCATCTGCGCGCGCACAACGCGCGACAAATTTTTTTTTTGGTGACTGCATGTTGGAGAGGTGTAATGGCAGCGAACCCCCTTTCTGTTCCGCAAAAAAAATCCATCGAGTTTTCCACGTCGAATGTGCGTCGAATGTACGAAACCGCCATCGCCGCCTTTTTGTTTTTTTGCGCGGCGGTGTCTGTGCTTACGACGGTAGGAATTGTTGGTGTGTTGATTTTCGAGACGATTGAATTTTTACGCGAGGTCTCGCTTTTTGATTTCCTCTTGGGAACGGTTTGGACGCCGTTGTTTTCGCCCGCCCAATTTGGCGTCTTGCCTCTCGTCGTTTCCACGCTCGTCACCTCGTCCATTGCCATGTTCGTTGCTTTGCCTTTGGGCATGTTGGCAGCAATTTATTTGAGCGAATATGCTGCGCCGCGCACGCGCGGCATTTTGAAACCCGCGCTGGAAATTCTCGCCGGCGTGCCGACAGTGGTGTACGGTTATTTCGCACTCACGTTTGTCACCCCGCTATTGCGCCAATATATTCCCGACATGAAAGTTTTTAATGGACTCACGGCGGGATTGGTCATGGGCATCATGATTATTCCGCTCGTGTCGTCGTTGTCCGAAGATGCAATGAACGCGGTGCCGCAATCGTTGCGCGAAGCTGCATACGGTTTGGGTTCGACGAAATTAGAAGTGACCTTGCGCGTGATTGTGCCTGCGGCGTTATCGGGAATTGTTGCCGCGTTCATTTTGGCAATTTCGCGCGCAGTGGGTGAAACGATGATTGTGGCGATTGCGGCAGGACAAAGCACCGTTGTGCAATTCAACCCGTTGAATCCGATGGAGACGATGACCGCGTACATTGCGCGTGTTTCGCTCGGCGACAATCCGCAAACAAGTTTGGAATTCAAAACCATTTTCGCAGTGGGCATGTTGCTTTTTCTCATCACGTTTCTTTTGAACCTCATTAGTCAACGCGTACTGGCGCGCTTTCGCGAGGTGTATCAATGAGTGAAAACAGAACGCCGAGTGAAATCGAAACCTTTGAAACGCAGCAACGCATCAAACAGCGTCAGCGCATCGGGCAAATTTTCAAGTGGCTCGCGTTCACAGCAACCGTAATTGGATTATTTTTTCTCGCGGTGCTGTTGATTGATACGTGGAACAAAAGCGTGGGCTGGCTCGATTGGGACTTTATCACCAGCTATCCATCGCGGCGTCCGCAAGACGCGGGCATTCTCGCCGCGCTCGTCGGTTCTGTGGTGTTGGTGGCGCTCACCGCGCTCATCGCGTTTCCGATTGGCGTCAGTGCCGCCATTTATTTGGAAGAATATCCGACGCAAGGCGCACTCACCAAGTTTATTCAAGCGAACATTGCGAACCTCGCAGGTGTACCTTCGATTGTGTATGGCTTGCTCGGTCTCGCAGTTTTTGTTCGCACGTTTGGGTTAGGGCGCAGCATTCTCGCGGGCGCGTTGACAATGAGTTTGCTGGTTTTGCCCATCGTGATTATTTCCGCGCAAGAAGCAATTCGTGCCGTCCCGTCGTCGCTCCGTCAAGCATCGCTCGCCCTCGGCGCGACGCGTTGGCAAACAATTTGGAATCAAGTGTTGCCGATGGCATTTCCCGGAATTTTGACGGGAACGATTCTCGCGTTGTCACGCGCGATTGGCGAGACGGCGCCGTTGATTACGATTGGCGCGCTGACGTTCATCGCATTCTTGCCCGTTTCGGCGAATCCGCCTTTTGTGGACGTGACGAGCGCGTTCACCGTCTTGCCGATTCAAATTTTTAATTGGACTTCGCGCCCACAAGCGGAATTTCGAAATCTCGCGGCAGCGGGAATTATTGTTTTGCTCGCTATTTTGCTCGGCATGAATTCGATTGCGATTTTCTTGCGCAATCGTTTATCGAAACGTTCAACGTACTAGAATGACACAATTTTTACAGAAATCGCGTATGGATGTACAAGGGGGTTACCGCATGGCAGAATCATCGGCAGAATTTAAAGGAAATGCGCCGGCGGATTTTCCTTCAATACGAACGGAATTGGGTATGCGCGGTGACGATACAGCAGCAGTGAAACTCAAACCCGAAATGGCGGCGACGCAAGTCTCGCCCAACGCGGAATTTGATGTAACCAATTTGGATATGTTCTATGGCAGTTCCCAAGCGTTGAAAAATGTCAATCTCCAAATTTATGAAAAACGCATCACCGCGATTATTGGTCCTTCGGGCTGCGGCAAAAGCACTTTTTTGCGCTGTTTCAATCGCATGAACGAATTGATTCCCAACACGCGCATTGAAGGACGCGTTTTATTTCGCGGACAAGATTTGTATGCGCCGAATGTGGACCCCGTTGCCGTTCGCAAAACGGTTGGTATGGTGTTTCAGAAACCGAATCCGTTTCCAAAATCCATTTTTGATAATGTGGCGTATGGTGCACAAATCAACGGCATCAAAGGCAACCTGAACGAAATTGTCGAACGCGCGCTCAAACAAGCGGAATTGTGGGATGAGGTCAAAGACAAATTAAAACAATCGGGACTCGCGTTATCGGGCGGGCAGCAGCAGCGTTTGTGCATTGCGCGTGCGCTCGCCGCGCAGCCCGAAGTGATTTTGATGGATGAACCCTGTTCCGCGCTCGACCCCATCGCGACGATTCGGATTGAAGAATTGATGCGCGACTTGAAAAAAGATTTTACAATTGTGATTGTCACACACAATATGCAGCAAGCCGCGCGTGTCTCGGACTATACGGCGATGATGATGATAACGGACAAGCAAGAAGGCAAACGCACCGGCACAGTCATTGAATATGGGGAGACGCGCCAACTCTTTACCAAGCCACAAGACACGCGCACCGAAGATTACATTACGGGACGGTTTGGATAAGATAAAGGATGAAGACGGAAGGATGAGGGATGAAAAACACACTCACCTTTCATCCTTCATCCCTCATCCTTCATCCTTTACAATCATGCCACGTACTACATTCGAAAGCGAACTCTCGCAACTCAAAGTGCAATTGTTGGAATATGGGACACGCGTCGAGACCGTCATCGGCGAAGCGATGGAATCGCTCAAGACGCGCGACCGCGCGCTTGCTGAAGCCATAATCCAAAATGACCATGCGCTCAACAAGACGCGGTACGAGATTGAAGAGCAGTGTTATTTTTTGATGGCGACACAATCGCCAATGGCACATGACTTGCGCGAAATTCTTTCGATTCAGTTAATCGCGATTGAATTGGAACGGATTGCCGACCATGCGAAAAATATCGCAGAGATTACGATTTATCTTGGCAATGAGCCGCTGCTGAAACCGTTGATTGATTTGCCGCGTATGGCGGCGATTTCCCAAGAAATGTTACACGGCGCGTTGGACGCGTTTGCGCGCAATGACCCGGTCAAAGCCAAAGAGATTGCCGACCGCGATGACGAAGTGGACAATTTGTACAAACAAGTCTTTCGTGAATTGATGAGCTATATCGTCGAAGACCCGCGCACTGTGACACGTGCGTTGAATTTACTTTTCGCGGGACACAATCTTGAACGCATCGGCGATTGCGTGACCAACATTGCCGAACGCGTCATTTACGCGACCACCGGCAAGTTGGAAGAGTTGAATGTTCAGAGGGAAGTCTGATAGTCGGTTCGTCGGTTGGTCTATTGGTCAAGCGGGCAATCCGGCGATTCGACAATTCGATGTGCTGAAATGAAAATTCGCGTTCTCTTTCTCTGCGTTCACAATTCCGCGCGTTCGCAAATCGCGGAAGGATTGCTGCGGGACATCGCAGGCGATTTCATTGATGTGTATAGCGCGGGGAGCGAACCATCGCGCGTAAATCCGTTTGCGCTGCGCGTTCTGCAAGACCGCGGAATTGATGCGAGTGGGCAGTATTCAAAAAACGTACAGCAATTTGTGAATGGACCTTTTGATTATGTGATTACCTTGTGCGATGAAGAGGTGTGTCCGTTTTTTCCCGGAGCGGTGACACGGCTTTATTGGGGAATGCCTGACCCCTCTGCCGTGCAAGGCGACACAGATGAAAAATTGGAGGCTTTTCGACGAACAGCGGATGCGCTCGACGCGCGTCTGCAGGAATTTGTCCAAACGCTTCCCCAACCTGTTTTATGAGTACGACTCTCTTGACGGAATCGAAAACGCTTGCGATGGCTGCCAAAGCATCGCTCGTGAGCGAAAAAAATACGCGAGTAGATATGACCAAACTCTTGCTCGTCGAAGATGACCAAACCTTGTTGGATACGCTGTCGTTCAATCTTTCGCGCGAAGGGTACGATGTCATTCGCGCGAGTGATGGCATCCGCGCGCTCGACCTCGCGCGCGAACACAAACCCGATTTGATTCTGCTCGACGTGATGCTGCCGGGACTCGACGGGCTAACGGTGTGCCGCACGTTGCGCCGCGAAACGGAAGCGCCGATAGTTTTACTCACCGCGCGCAGCAGTGAAGTGGACCGCATTGTCGGACTCGACACGGGCGCGGACGATTACATTATCAAACCGTTTTCTCTCGGCGAATTGATGGCGCGTTTGCGCGCGGTGATGCGACGCGGACAACATCGCACCGAAACGAAATTGCAGTCAGGCAATCTCATTCTCGATTTGGTGGGACATCGCGCGATGCGCGACGGAAAAAATCTAAATCTGCCGCCGAAAGAATTTGATTTGCTCGCCGAATTGATTCGTCACAAAGGCGCGGTGTTGACGCGCGATTTGTTGTTGCAGCGCGTGTGGGGTTTCGATTTTGCGGGCGACTCGCGCACGGTGGACGTACACATTCGCTGGCTGCGCGAAAAAATTGAGCAAGACCCGGCGAACCCAACGCGGATTGAAACGGTAAGAGGTTTGGGCTATCGGTTTTCTGGATAAACGCGTAGGGGCAAAGCATTTTCTGTCATAGACGCGCAAAGCAGAACAGGCGTGAATGAAAATGCTTTGCCCCTACAAAACATGAACGAAATTTTTTTCGGGGCGGCGATTCTCATCATCGTCGCCTTGCTTTTTCTGATATGGCTGGTGTGGCAGCGCGCCAATGCACGTGCGCGTGACTGCGCGGAGCATGAAGCGCGTCTGGCTGCATCGCAGCAAAAACTGGCGAGCGCGGAAGAAAAACTCGCCGCCTTGGCACGCATTACTTCGGATGGAATTGTACAGGTGAACGCCGACGGCTTTGTGACGTTCATGAATGACAGGGCGCGCGATTTGCTCGATGTGACGAATGAGGTGGAACGCCCGCTACGCGAGGTGGCTTGGGGTTTTGATTTGTATCCGTTGGTGGCGCAAGTGTTGAATGAAAGCGGCGGCGCGACGAGCCAAACCGTCGTCAAAGGCGAACGCGCATTTCACGTCAATGTGGTTGCGCTCGGCGACGAGAACAGACGCGGCGCGCTGTTGGGGATTACCGAAGTGACCGAATTGCAGCGGCTCGGGCGCGCGCGCCGCGAATTTGTCGCGAACATTTCGCACGAATTACGCACGCCAGTGACTTCGCTGCAATTGCTCGCGGATACGATTACGGATGACGTTCTGAATGACAAAGAACTCGTGACCGATTTAATCAACCGAGCGCGCACACAAATTGATTTATTGAAACAGCTCACGGATGAATTGATGGACCTCGCGCTGATTGAATCCGGGCAAGCGCCGATTCGCCTCGTTAGTATTTTCGCGGTGGATTTGGTCAACGATGCGCTTACGCCATTGCGTCCGCAACTCGAACGCAAACACATCACGCTTGAAACCCACATTCCGCCCGATATGGAAGTTCTCGCTGACCCACAAGCGATGCGCAAAGTCATCAGCAATCTCACGCACAATGCAGTGAAATTTACGCCGAACGATGGGCGCATTACTTTGCGCGCGGTGTGGCGTAACGATGGAGCGGATGTTGAACTTTCGATTCAAGACAGCGGCATCGGCATTCCCGCAAAAGATTTGACGCGCATCTTTGAACGCTTTTATAAAGTGGACCGTTCGCGCACCCGCGCCCACGGCGACTTGCGCGGCACCGGTTTGGGCTTGGCGATTTCGCGCCACATCGTCGAAGCGCACGGCGGCAAAATCTGGGCAGAGAGCGTCGAGGGAAAAGGCTCGACATTTTATTTCACGCTGCCATCGGGAGAATGATAAACCTCGAAGGTCGGGCGAACTGGGTTCGCTATGAGACACTTCGAGGTTTATTTTGCTTTCAACGCGCGCTCGTACACCTGCATCACGCCATCGACCATTTTTTCGAGCGTGAACTCTTGCTCCACGCACAATCTTCCCGCGTCGCCGAATTCATGGCGCAGCGCGTCATCGTCTAGCAATCGCGAAATCGCCTCCGCCAACGCGCGCGGATTTTTCGGCGGCACAACGAGCCCTGTAATTTCGTTTTGATTCACCCACGCGACGCCCGTATTCACATCACACGACACCACAGGTTTCCCCGCGCGCATCGCTTCCAATTGCACCGCGCCAAACGCCTCACTTCGTTCCGAACACGGCAGCACAAACACATCACACGCCTCGTAGAATGCGGGCAGCGCGTCGTCACTCACTTCGCCCATCCATTCCACACGCGGCGCTATCCCCAACTCATCAGCCAATTGTTTCCAAGCGCGTTCCATCGGACCGGTTCCAACAATCGTCAAGCGCGCGTCTGGCAAAAACGTCAACGCCTCTAACAAATAATTCACGCCTTTGTAATACCGCAAGCGTCCAACAAAAAGCAAATTGTTTCCACTCCCCGTTGCTTGTGTTGTTGCGCGCGGCGTATGCGGAATCGCCAACGGAACAACCACGCATTTATTTTTCCATTCACGCAAAACGCGCGACGAATCAATGTAATTCGGACTCGTCGCAATGATAGTATGCGCGCGTGCCAAAACGCGATGTAAAAATGGTGTGTACAGCGCGCCCATGACGCGTTGGCGTACAATGTCGCTGTGATACGTCAAGACCGTCGCGCGTGCGCGTCCAAAAAAATAATTTGCCATTTCGCCGAACGGGTAGGGCGAATGAAGATGGGCGATGTCCGTTTCAAGTTCACGCATACGCGCAAACATTTTCGCGCTGAAAGGTGCCGACGAAAGATTGAACAAACGCGATGCAAAAATTACGCGCACGCCGTTGATGTTTTCGATATGCGAGCGCGCGTCCAAGCTTGTAACTAGCACAGTTACGCCATGTCCACACGCGGCTTGCGCTTCGGCGAGCAGCTTGATGTGATTTTCAATTCCGCCGACGACGGGGAAATAATCTTTATAGAAGTGAAGAATTTTCACGCGAAATTTCCAACCTGTTGAAATACATCGAATGTCGCGCGCGCAACGCGTTCCCATGTGAATTGTTTCGCGTGCAGCAAACCTTTCGCGCGCATTTCAAAACGCAGGTGAGCATTGTCCAAGACGCGCGTCAACGTTTCGGCGATGTCTTGCACATTGAACGGGTCAAACACGAGCGCGGCGTCGCCGACGACTTCGGGCAGACTCGACGCGTGTCCGCAGACGACAGGCGTTCCGCACGCCATCGCTTCGAGCGGCGGCAAACCGAATCCTTCATGCACCGATGGAAAAACGAACGCGCGCGCGCCGCTGATTAACGCGGGCAGCATCGGTTCCAAAACATTGTGCCGAAACAAAACGCGTTCCTGCATGCCCCATTGTGCGACAAATTGTTTTGCTTGGGGAAAGCGTTTGTCCCACGCGCCCGCAATTACCAGCACCGCGTCCGTGTTGATGTACGCCCATGCCTCAATCAACCGCAACAAATTTTTGTGCGGTTTGTTGCTGCCCACATACAACGCATAAACTTGCGGTAAATTTAGCGCCGCGCGCACTTGCGCGATGTCTTGAGAACTCGCGGGATGAAAGTTTCTGTCAACCGCGAGCGGAATCACTGAAATTTTTTCCGTCGGCAGATTCAACATGCGTTCCAAATCAAAACGCGACGCGTCCGAAAAAGTAATCACCGCGCGCGCACGCCAACCTGCCGCTTGATTCAACCCGCGATACAACAAGCGTTTCGATGGGTTTGGCATTTCTTCAGGAAGCACTAATGGCGTCACATCGGCAAGTGTGACGACGGAAGGAATCATGACCGTCAGAGGCAGCGCATAATACGGCGAGAACCAGATGCGCGCGTTGCCGATAATGTACAGATTTCGTCCGAGCGTTTGTTCTTGCGGGGAAAAAATTTGCGCGGGGGTTGGCACAGGGACGATGTTGGCGCGCGCCGTGAGTTCTTGCAAATCGAATCGGCTGTTGTAGGCGCGCGGGTTGAACAGCAAACGGAATTGATGTTCGGGAAAAAATTCCGCCAACGCGCGCGCCAAATTGAACGCATACCGCCCGATGCCGGGGTAATGGTCTTGAATCGTACGTCCGTCAAAAACAATTGTCGCCATTCACCCTCTCACGACCTTGTCATACACCGTCAACGTATCACGCGCCGCGCGTTCCCACGAAAACCGCGCGGCTTGTTTCAATCCCCGCGCGCGCAATTCTTGACGCAGCGCGTCATTTTCCAACACGCGCGTGATGGCGTCCGCAAATCCGCCAACATCACGCGGCTCGACCAAAATTCCCGCATCGCCGACCACTTCGGGCAGTGACGACGCGTTGGAAGAAATGATGGGCGTACCACACGCCATCGCTTCGAGCGGCGTGAGTCCAAATCCTTCGTACAACGACGGGAAAACGAAAACATCCGCGAGATTGATGACGGCGGGAACGTCCGCGCCCTCAACCCAATTCGTCAACACAACGCGTTCGCTCAAACCCAGCGCGCCGATATGCTGCAACGTTCTCTCGTACAACCAACCTTTGCGCCCCATCACCACCAACGGCGGAACGTTTGTCCCGCGTTTCAACAGTTCCGCGTAGGTGTCGAGCAGTGTGATGAGATTTTTGCGCGGTTCAATTGTGCTAAAAAACAAAATATAGCGCGGGGGCAATTTGTATTTTGCACGCACGCGTTCCAATTCGTCACGATTTTCAATTGGGCGAAACGCCGAACTCACACCCTCATAAATCACAACGATTTTCTCGGCGGGAATGTTCATCAAACGCATCACATCGCGTTTGGTATTTTCCGAAACGGCGACAACTGTATTTGCGCGCTGCATAAATTTCGGCAGCATCAAATCGAGAAACCAACGATTCAGCGGCAAATGATATTCGGGAAAAAATCGAAAAATCAAATCGTGAATGGTGAACACACTGCGCGCATTTTTTAGTGGCGGTAGCAAGTGGTCTGTTGCGTGAAACACGTCGCACGGTGGCAGCCAGCGGTCCATGCTCAACCGCGCATAGTACGCCAACAAAACACTCATGCGCCACGGCTTGGCATCAAGCGGCACGCGAAACGCTCGCACATTTTTTAACTCGCTCCCAAACTGCATTTCACGCGTCGCATGATACAGTCCGATGTATTCATTTTGCGGCGCAATGGTTTCCAGCGCGTGCGCGAGTTCTCCCGCGTAGCGTCCCAAGCCCGCGTGATGATGAACGTATGGCGAGAGGTCGATAGTGATTCGCATTTAGGATTTTTGATTCAATGCAATTTGCACATAGAGTTCGGCGGTTACAAGCGCAGCGCGTTGCCATGTGAATTGTTGCGCGCGATGCAACCCGCGCTGATGCAGTTCCGCGCGCAGCGTGGGTTTGCTTGCCAATGTTTCCATCGCGTGTGCAAAACTTGTAATATCGTTCGGCGCGACGAGAATTCCTGCGTCGTCAATCACTTCGGGCAACGATGCTGCGTTGGAAGAAATGATGGGCGTGCCGCATGCCATCGCTTCGAGCGGAGTGTAACCGAAACCTTCATAGCGCGACGGAAAAACAAACGCAGTCGCCAAGTTATAAACGCGCGGCAAATCCTCATCGGCAACATAATCTGCCACATGTACGCGCTCTGCGCCAATCGCGCGAATTTGCGCCAACAGTGTTTCATAGTACCAACCGCGTTTTCCAACAATCACAAGGTGTTCGTTCACATACGGCGCGATGCGTTCGTACGCGTGCAAAAGCGTGTCCACCCCTTTGCGCGGTTCGAGCGTACTCACGAAAAGAAAAAAGCGCGCCGGCAGTTTCAAACGCGCGCGTGTTTCTTCCAGTGCGTGTGAATCGGGAATGGGGCGAAAGCGCGAGTGCAGACCGGGCGGAATGACGGTAATGTTCTGTGGTGGAGTACGCGTGAGGCGCACCACATCGCGTTTGGTATGTTCCGAAAGCGTGATGATATGTTTCACCGCGCGCAACGTGAAAGGCAAGTATTGACTCCAATAAAAACGCGACGCGGGCGGAAAATTTTGCGAAAACAAAACACCAATCAAATCCATCACCGTCAAAACAATCGGCACTTGCGAACGGAGCGGCGCGGCAAAGCCGGTGAGATGAAGCAAGTCAACATTAGCACTTCGTGCGAGACGCGGCAATAAAAATTGTTCGCGCCAAATGCGTTTGTCGGTGCGCAGATCCACCTCTGCCGCATCATTCAGCAGGACCGTTGCGATGTTTGGCGCGTAGGTTTGCAACGCGTGGACGAGTTGCTCCGTATAAACACCGATGCCGGTTTTGCGTCCGCGCGTGGAACTCGCATCGAATGCGACGCGCACTTTATTTGACACAATGCTCCATCACAAGTTGTTCCGCGCGTTCGATATTTTTTTGTGCATCGTAATGTCCGCGCGCATAATCCGCGCCGCGCTTGCCCATTTCGCGCGCACGTTCTTGGTCCGACAGCAGTTCAATCAACGCCGCTGCCAACGCGTTTGCGTCGCTTTCTTGCACCAAAATGCCCGCAATGCCATCGGGAATGTATTCGGGAATTGCGCCGCTGTGTGTCGAAACAATTGGGACGCCTGACATCATTGCTTGCAGCGCAGACATGCCAACTTGTTCTGCCCACTTTTTGGTCGTGAGCGACGGCGCGCAAAACACATCCGCTTGGCGAAACATTTGGGGCAATGCGCGGTTTTTGATGGTGCCAAACAGGGTGACGTTCGCTTGCAATTTGTGTTGGATAATTTGCGCGGTCAGTTCCGCGTGTGCGGGTCCGTCGCCGACGAAATCCAAACGCGCCGTTGGAAATTCTTTATGCACGCGCGCAAAAGCGTCGAGCAAAACAAACACTCCTTTTTCTTCATGCAGGCGTCCAACATACAAAATAATTGGTGCAGTGGAACGCTGCGGTGAGCGTTCCATACGCGGAAAAAATTCGCGCATGTCCACGCCCCAGGTTCCCCACATGGCGCGCACGATTTTGTGCGGCGCAGCATGACTCTGCAAAACATTCTCGCGTGCGCCGTCATTCAACGCAAAAATCAAACACGCGCGCGCAAAATAAAATTCGGTTATGCGCTTTAACAACGCCGCGCGCAATTTCCCAAATTTCACCTCGAGCGGACGATTTTCCAAGGTGGGAATGATGAGCGCCGCGCGTGTTTTCCGCGCCGCCAACACACATGCCCACACATACGGTTGCGTGTAAAACGAAAATGGCTCGACCCCTTGAATGACTTGCGGCTGTAGGCGTATCAATTTTTGGTACAGGTCGCGCGGCGATATGTATGTTTGCAACGTGGAATCAAAATCATCCGCCGTCAAATCGCCATACACATTTTTATTGTAAAAATGCGCGAGTTCGAATTTTGAAAAATGAATCAATGGCGCAAGCAAATCGCGGCGAATGCCGATGCTGACGAGCGCGAGGCGCGGTCTCGAAGACGTTTCAAGCATTTTGTACAACAAAAACCGCGTTCGGAAATTGTACCGAGCGCGGTTTTCCAATCTGTGCAATTCTTATGGTTTGCATTTGCCCGCGCTGCCTGCCGCATAAATGGATTGCACTTCCTGTTCCGTCAGCGCGCGATTGTAAATTGACAGCTCGTCAATCACGCCGGGAAAAAAACGCGGCATGGGTGAATCCTCTTTGCCAATCAACACACGGAGGTTCGAAGTGTTAATCCCGCCGATACGCGTGCGCGAGGCAACGTTCGCTCCATTCACATACAAGACATTCTGTCCGGTTCCGGCATCATACGTCATGGCAACATGTGACCATTTGTTTCGTTCGAGTTCACCGCCTTTAAAGCCGCTGTCCGAACTGTTCAGTACGCCGATGCCGCCAACAAGCTGCATGATTCCATTTGATTTGTGCATTGCCAACAAATAGGAATCGGTCTCGCTCGATTGCCCCCACTTGGTAAGAATACTTGCCCAGCTGCCTTCGCCAAGACGAAGCGGCTTGACCCACCCTTCGATTGTAAGCCCGTTGGTCAAGGCGAGTGATGGACGATTGCCAATAATCACAAAATCGTTGACACCATCAAATGAAAACGCTTGTTTCACTTTGCCCTTTGCATACAACACGCCGTTCTTCAGCTTGCCATTGTTTGAACCGATACGGTCCTTGACAGTCTCATTGCCTGTCCACCAACTCACGAGACCGGTTGGGATGGTCGCGCATGTTTGCGTATCTTGAAGTGGCGCACTGCGCGTGCTAGGAGCAAATGAGCTGGTCACAACAAATAGGACAACCACCATAATTGCATATTTTCCAACCATACAACTCCTCCTACCAAAAAATCTTTTAAATTATAACATAGCGCTATTTTATACTGCGTCGCCGCGCGTGCCACGCATCAACAAGCCGTACGCCCCAGTGCGTTTTGCTCAGCCCAAGATAATAGACCATGACTGCCAACGCGCGCGGAAAAAATCGTATGCGCGAAGGCGCATACGACAATGTGCGTTGAAAAGTGCGCGCTGCCTCCTTGAACGCTCGGCGCTCCAAATAACGGATTGTCCAATCCATATACACATTGCGATAGGCAAGCGTTTTAATTTCCAAGATATTTGGGAGAATGATTGGCTGTGCGAAAAATTTGTCGAGGACGCGCACACGGTCACGCATCACGCGTTCCATCTGCGCGGAATCGGTGCGTGTTAAATTTTGCGCGTGATACCGATACCGTGCGAGGACGCGCGGCACATACGCGAATTGGAAATTTTGGGCGAGCCGAAGCCATAAATCCCAATCTTCGTTTGCGATGAGCGATTCATCATAACCACCGACCTGTGCCAACGCATCGCGGCGAATGAGGACTGCCATCGGACTCACAAAATCGCCATAGACCAAGCTCTTGAGTGTTTCACTCGGAAATTTTTCCTGCGCGCCAATCAATTGTGTGAGTGATTCACCGTTCGCGTTCATGCCTTGCGCGCGCGCATACGCGACGGCAATTTTCGGGTTTGCTTCAAGAGCGTTCACAAGTTCTTGGAGCAATGTTGGCGACCAGCAATCATCGGAATCGAGGCGCCCGATGTATGTGCCGCGCGCATTTTGCCAGCCGTGATTCAAAGCCGCTGCAACGCCGCGATGGTCTTGGGTGAAATAACGAATGCGCGTGTCGGAGATGGTTTGCACAAGTTCGGTCGTGCCATCCGTTGAACCGTCATCTACAATCACAATTTCGAAATCTTGAAACGTTTGTTGCAATACGCTGTCCAACGCATCGCGCAAAAGGTGCGCGCGATTGAACGTAGGAATAACGACGCTGACTTTCATTTTAAGGGACGCGCCAAAACATTCTGATATGCAACATGCTTTGTCAAAGCATCGAGGGCGCGTGTGGTGTGAGAGTCTATTGCCAAAAGTTCATATCCGAAATCGCGCAGATAGGCGCGCGTGTCTTGAATGGTGTAACCAAATTGTTGATAGCCGCGTTCGAATTCCTCGTAAAGAATGATGGGGCGATGTTCTTGGAGAAGCTTGCGCGCGCCGCGCAATACCGCGAGCTCGCCACCTTCGACATCTATCTTGATGAGACCGATTGGCGCGACGAAATTTTCTGTGTATGCATCGAGCGTGGTGACAGGCACGCGAATTTCATTGGTTAAAAAATCTTGTGTGCGTCTCAGGGAACTAAAAGTGATGGCATTATCGTTCACAAAGAGTGGCATCTCGGTCACGACATCACTCACTCCTTGCTGACACAATTGCACATTCGTAAATTGATTCAGCGCAACGTTGCGCTCCAGTTCGGCAAAAATCATTGGATTGGGTTCAAAACTGTGTACTGTGCCGTTGCCCCGTGCGCGCAATGCGGCGGCGGCAAGCACGGTATAAAAACCAACATTCGCACCAATATCAAACACGGCGGCATTTGGAGGCAATTGCGCGAGCGCGGTACGAAATTCACGAATCACTTCGGGCTCGTATTTGCCAATCCAGTATGGCAATACACTTTGGCGCAGAGGTTCAAGCCCGAGCCACATGCGTCCGTTATTTGGCAAACGCGCGGTAAGTGAATTGCTAGGCGCGGCGCGGAGAAGCAACAACGCGAGTGTACCTTTGCCGCGAAAGTAAGGGAGCGCGGACAAACCATCCAGGAGCGCGTTCGCTGCGTTCACGCGTTTTGCTCCGCGAGATTTCCTTTTTCCCTCATGCGATAGCGTGCGCCGTCCCGTGTGCAAATCCAAATGCGGTCGCCATTGTCGCCATGCGAAATCAAGTGCTGTCCGCATTTGCACACGTAACCGATGATGCGCGCGGGAATGCCGACGACGAGCGCGTGCGCAGGAACATCCTTGGTGACGAGCGCACCCGAACCGACCATCGCCCACGCGCCAATCGAAACATCGGTGAGGACTGTTGCGCCCGCGCCCACAGATGCGCCGCGCCCGATGTGAATATGTCCCGCGTGCCAATCGTCCGCGCGTTTGAGTGAACCATCGGGATTCACCGCGCGCGGAATTTTGTCGTTCGTGAGAATCACGCCCGGTCCGATAAACACGCCATCTTCCAGCGTCGCGCTGTGGTACAGCAACGCGTTGTTTTGCACCTTGCAGTTGTCGCCAAGCGTTACGCCATTTTCAATGTACGTATTGCGTCCAATGATGCAGTTGCGTCCGATTTTTACATCCTCGCGGATTTGGGCGTGCATCCAAATTGCGGCGCCCTCACCGATTTCTGCCTTTTCTGAAACTACGGCAGTCGGGTGAATAAATGTTTCGCTCATGGTTTGTCCTGAAAATTATTCGGTGCGTTGCCGAAACAAGCGCCAAACATAATGCGCGCGTTCACGCGTAACGCGCGGACGCAAGAGAAAAGTTGCTGCCAGATAAATTCCGAGTGTGAAGGCGATTTGGAAAAATAACTCCAGCACCAATGGAAATTGCCAAGTGTGAATCAACGGCGACGCGGGTACTGTAACAACGAGTGTGATGAGTGTTGCAATGATTGGTGCGAGAAATGCGTCGCGCAGTGAAAGACTCGGCAGAGTGCGGCGGACAAAATAATATGTGACGACCAAGCCAATTCCAAATGCGATGCCAACACCAATTGCCGTACCAACCGCACCAAAACGAAATGTCAATGGCGTCGCAGTGAGAACGAGCGCACCGGCTTGAAATAGAGTAATGATTGTTGCGCGGCGCGGATGTCCTATCGCCGTAAAAAGCAATCCTGCGTTGTCGAGCAACGGACGCAGAATCGAATACCCAATTAAAAATTTCAACAGCAGCGCGCTGGGCAGCCATTTTTCTCCAAACAAAAATAAAACCAAATCATCCGCCGCGACAAAAATCGCAAGCGCCACCGGCACAGTCAGCGTGGTGACAAGCCATAACAGCATGTTGACCGCGCGTTCGAGGCGCACGGCGTCATTTTGTAAATGGCTGTAGGTGTAGAACGCTGTGCGCGCAATGACGCTGGCGACGAGAACATACGACCATTGAGCGATGCGATACGCGCGGTCGTAATAACCGAGCGCCTCGACATTCACAAACGTTCCGACGAGGAAATTATCGAACTGGTACACGATGGTTGCAAATATCGTGGCGAGTCCGACAAAAAATCCGAACCGCAAAAATTGTTTGGCAAGGGCTTGGGAAAATGTCCACCGCTGCTTCCACATGTCGGGCAGCGCGCGACGCGCGGTGAACCACAACACGAGCAACAACAAAAGCGCGTACGCGATATTTTGCGCGAGCAATGCCCAATATCCGCCGCCATTGACTGCAAGATAAAACGCGGGCATGTACGAAAGCGGAAACACCAGCGCCGTGACCAAACTCACGCGCGTAAAGAGCAGCGCCTTGTCCAATTGCACCCACGCGATGCCCATGACCGAATCAAACATGCCAACTGCCGCGAGCGCGAGTGTGGTGATGATGATGGCTTGTGAATAACCGAGAGTCGAGAGAATGGGCAGCGCGACGAGTGTGAGCAAAAGCGAGGCAAGACCCGATGCGATGCTCAAGAGCGCGAATGTCCCTGACGATTCCGCGTTGGTATGAGGATGTTGCGCGAACGCTTGGTCAATGCCCAACTTGGGGCGCAGATTGAACAGGGCGAAAAAAAACGCGCCGAGCGCAAAAATTCCAAAGTCTGAAGGCGCGAGCAGACGCGTGAGCAAGAGATTGGCGAAAAATCCGAACGCGAAAAGAAAATATGAAGAGAGGGCTACCGCCGCGCCGCCGCGCACCACGCGAAAGGCGAGAGGAATTGACGCGCGTTGTTCATTCGGGGAATCAGGTGGCGCGTCAGGCAAAGGCGACGCGGAATTCAACACACGCGCGGGGCTTTCAGCAGGTAACACAAATTGCGGCAAGGATGATTTGAACTATTCATCGAGCGTCGTTTGAAATTCGGCGGAGGCAATGTATGGCTCGTCATTCGCATACGCGCGAGCGGCGCGCAAAAATTCCGCAAGGTCGTCGAGTCGTTTTTTCAAGACACTATAGACCATCATGTGGTCCACCACATCGTATTCATACACGAGCAAATTGCGTAACTCCACCATCATCGTCATCGAGTTCACCAAGAACGGGGACAGAATTTTGTGTTCGCCCAACACGCGGAAAATATCGTGATAATTTTCGGGCGCGCGCAAACCCGCGTCGGTCAAGATATCAATGCCGATTTGACTGCACGCATCAATCGTCATGTGCAGCATCCGTTCGGCATAGCGCCGCAGCATTTTGTCTTGCTCGAACGCTTCAAAATTTGCGGGTTGGATGTCGCGCAGTTCTTGGAGATAGGATTCGAGCGCGTTGAGTTTGGTTTGGAGTGGTGGGTTCATTTCAAATCACTTTTTCCGTCGTTTATGCTTTTGCCTCCAACATTGCGCGCACGCGCGCAACAATCACATCCACGCCCACCGTATTGAATCCGCCTTCGGGCAAAATCAAATCGGCGAAACGTTTGGTCGGCTCCACAAATTCAAGGTGCATCGGGCGCACCGATTCGAGATATTGTCGAATGACGCTTTCGGGCGTGCGGTCGCGTTCGGTCATGTCGCGCTGCAAGCGGCGAATGAAGCGCAAATCAGCAGGCGCGTCCACGTAAATTTTAATGTCTATCAATGAACGTAACGCCGCGTCCACAAAAATCAAAATGCCTTCGACGAGAATGACAGGATGCGGTTCAATGTGGGTCGTCTCGCCCGTGCGTGTGAACTGCGCGTAATCATAGACCGGAATGTTCACCGCGTTGCGCGCACGCAATTCGTGCAAATGTTTGACGAGCAGTGAGGTTTCCAGCGAAGCGGGATGGTCGTAATTGACGAGTATGCGTTGTTCGAATGGCACATCGCTTTGGTCACAATAATAGGCGTCGTGTTGAATGAACGCGATGCGGTCTCGTCCCACGCGTTCCATGATGGTGCGGGCAATCGTCGTTTTTCCCGAACCCGAACCGCCCGCGAGACCAATCACCAAGGGCTGCATCGTCAATCATTATACAACGATTGCTTGTACAACTCGTGGCGCATGACCCTTGACATTCTAAAATGCGTTTCGTACAATGCGCGCAGATTCAAGTTACCCTACGACTCTCACGCCTCTCAAATTCGAGATGTGTTGTCATTCAAGGCTGAAAGGAGCCGCATGGACCGCATTTGGTATCAGCATTATGAACAGGGTGTGCCGACGACGCTGACGTATCCCCAGACACCCTTGTATAAACTATTGGATGATTCGGCGGCGGAGCATCCCGACCGCAAAGCAATTGTGTTTGGCGCAGTGGCACATAAATTACCCGGACAACCGTTGATGGATGCATCGCTGTCGTATCGCGATGTGCGCGACGCGGTGAATCGTTTCGCGAACGCGCTGATAAAACTTGGCGTGAAAAAAGGAGACCGCGTTGCAATTTATTTGCCCAACTGTCCGCAGTTTGTGATTGCGTATTATGCCGCGCTCAAAGCGGGCGCAGTGATTGCGCCGGTGAATCCGATTTATACGCCGCGCGAACTCGAATTTATTTTGCAAGATTCGGGAGCAGAAACGATTGTGGCACTCTCGCAGTTTTATCCGAAATTGCAAGAAGTGCGCGCCAAAACAAAACTCAAAAACGTCATCATTGCCAACATCAAAGAATACTTTCCTTCGTTTTTGAAAACGTTGTTCTCGCTGGCGATGGAAAAAAAGGAAGGGCATCGCGTCGAACTTGTCGCGGGTGACCATTGGTTTCAAGAAGTAATGAAAAACGAAGCCACGCTCGCGCCGAACGTAGCGGTGAAACCGGATGATGACGCGGTGCTGTTGTACACGGGCGGCACGACGGGTCTGCCCAAAGCGGCGCAATTGACGCATCGGAATTTGATGGCGAACACGGTTCAACTGCGCGCGTGGATTCCGTGGGCAAAAGAAGCGAACGAAGGTTTCTTGACCGCGCTGCCGATGTTTCATTCGTACGCCATGACAACGTGTTTGAATGAAGCCATGTATTTGGCAGGCACGTTGATTTTGATCCCGAATCCGCGTGATTTGGACCACGTGCTAAAAGCGATTGACCGCCACAAACCGTCATTCTTTCCGGGTGTGCCAACGCTGTACACGGCGATTAACAACAATCCGACGGTGACCAAGTACGATATGAAATCCATCAAAGCGTGCATCAGTGGCGCGGCGGGATTGCCTGTCGAGGTCGCGAAAAAATTTGGCGAAATCACCGGCGGACGTTTGGTGGAAGGTTACGGTTTGAGCGAAGCATCGCCTGTCGTCACCGCGAATCCGGTAACAGATAAAAATCGAATCGGGACAATTGGTGTGCCCATTCCCGATACGGATGTGAAATTGTTTGATGTCGAAACGGGCGACAAAGAAGTTCCCGTTGGACAGCCCGGCGAATTGTGCGTCAAAGGTCCGCAAGTGATGAAAGGGTATTGGAACAAACCGGACGAGACGATGAAAACAATTCGTGATGGTTGGCTGCACACGGGCGATGTCGCGGTGATGGATGACGACGGTTATTTCCGCATCGTTGACCGTTTGAAGGAAATGATTATTTCGGGCGGTTACAACATTTATCCGCGCGAAATTGAAGAAGTGTTGTATCAACATCCCGCCGTGTTGGAAGCAACGGCGATTGGTGTTCCCGATTCGTATCGCGGTGAATCGGCAAAAGCGTTCGTGGTGTTGAAACAGGGACAAACCGCCACCGCCGATGAACTCATCGCGTTCTGCAAAAAGAGTCTTGCGCCGTACAAAGTGCCGCGCGCGATTGAATTCCGCGACGCGCTGCCAAAAACAATGATTGGCAAAATTTTACGCCGCGAATTGGTCGCCGAAGAAAAAGCGAAAATGGCGGCAGCAGAAAAAAAGTAACCTAAAGAACAGACCCGTGCTTGAAAAGACGGGTCTCTTTTTTTTCGACGGGTAGGGCAATCGTCCTAACGAAAACAGGATGCCTGTCATGCTCGCGCCGTTTTCGCGTTTGGTACAATGAAACTCGCGATCCTCAATCTCTCGATGCGAGTGATTCATGCGAATGGTGCGCTTGAATGTCTCGCGATGATGTTGATGCAAAAAATTTTTCGCTGGCAAGTTGTGTTGTCGCTGCTGTTGCTGGTCGGCGCGTTCGGTTGTGGACCGACGACGCGACCGACGATTCTGCGCGGCGGCGTGTTTGACCCGCCGAAACTCGCACCCGATTTCACTCTGACAAATCAAGATGGCAACCCGTTCACGTTGAGCAGCACGCGCGGCAAGGTGGTACTTTTGTATTTCGGTTACACGTCGTGTCCCGATGTGTGCCCGATGACGTTGGCGGATTTGGGCGCGGTGCATGACAAGTTAGGCGCGGCAGGCAAAGATGTTCAAGTGATTTTTGTGACCGTTGACCCCGCGCGCGATACGCAGCAAGTTATCAAACAATATGTGACCGCGTTCGATGCAAGTTTTATCGGCTTGCGCGGCACCGACCAAGCAACCAAAGCAACTGCCGACTTGTTCGGCGCAAAATTCAAAAAAACAAATTTGCCCAATTCCGCATTGGGTTACGCGATGGACCATTCGGCGTTCATTTATGTCATTGACCGCAATGGACAATTGCGCGAAACGTTTCCGTTTGGCGCAGCGCGCGAGGACATTTTGAATGACGTTGAATCGCTGATCAAAGAAGGAATCTCATCATGAAAAAAATAATTGCGGTGGTGTGTGTGGGAATGTTGTTGGTAATGGCAGTCAGTGCGTGCGCGAGCAATACGGGCAGCGGTTTGCAAATTAGTGATGTGTGGGCGCGCACGGTGAATATGGGCGCGATGGATTCAAGTGGTAGCGGTGATATGGCGCAGCAAACCGGCGCGGTGTACATGAACATTTCAAACGGCGGCGCGGCGGATAAATTGCTCAAGGCGGAAACCGATGTGGCACAAGCAGCGGAACTCCATACGGTCGCGATGGACAATGGTGTAATGCAAATGCGCCCTGTGGCAGGCATTGATGTTCCGGCGAACGGTTCGGTGCAACTCAAGCCCGGCGGTTTTCACGTCATGCTGATTGGCGTGAAAAAACAACTTATCCCCGGTGACAAAATCACCGTCAAGTTGACATTTGAAAAAGCGGGCGAACGCGAAATTCAAGCAGAATTGCGCGCGCAATAAAAGGGCAACGCAGATTGTTCACAATGGCGCGAACAATCTGCGTTGGATAAAACTATAATGAAATGGAATTGGCTGCGTTGGGGCTTGATTGTCGTCGGCATTGTATTTGTGATTGTTGTTGTCGTCATCAATCTGATTGGTTTGGCGCGTCCGCAAACGCCGAGTCAAACTGTTTCGCGCGAACTCGTGTATGTTGTTCCAAAGGGGACGATTGAAAAATTGGGTCTGGGCGCGGGCGGCAGTGTGTTGCCGAATCAGATGGAGTTGACACTGGGGAAACAAGACACGTTGGTGATTCGCAATGAGGATTTGTATCCGATTGAGGTCGGCGGCGTGTTACTGCATCCGGGACAAGCGTATCGTCAAAAATACACGCGCGCGGGAACGTACGATTTAATTTGCAGTGTGCATACGGGAGATAAAATTCAGATTATCGTGCATCCGCAAAAATAAAACCCTCTCTTTGAGAGGGTTTTATTTTTCCAAATCCTTTTCCTGCATCCCAAACAATTTCACCGCGTTGCGATACGCGATTTGTTCTGCCACCTCGCGCGGCAATTGATTTAACCACGCGCGGTCATGTTCGATAATTTTTTCGTAACTTGTCCAGCGTTCGGGAATCCACGTATCGCTGCCGATGGTGATGCGGTCGGGATGTTTCAAAAATAACGCGCGCCATTCGTCGGACAATTTTCCGTTCGGGGCAATCGAATACTCGCGAATTGAAATGTCTGTCCAGAGATTCGGAAATTCATCCAACACTTGCGAAACGGTTGCGGCGATTCAGTAAGCCCGGCGTGAGCCCACAGAATTTTTGCTTCGGGCGCGATTTTATAGACCGCGCGAATCGTTTCCGCATCGGAATGAATGTGCAAAATCAAATTGCGCGCCAACGCGCGTTGAATTGCGCTTTTGAAAATTGGCGATTCGATATTTTCCACGTGAACGTGAATTTCGCCGAGCGCGACATAAATGGGCGAATCAATTCTCTCTTCCAAATACGGCAGCGTCTTTTCGCTCGTCTCCCAATTCGTCGTCGTCACGTCGTCGTGATACGGACGCAGCCCCGGCACAATGCGAACGGGGTCGAGTTCATACAATCGCCGCGTGCCTTCATCGGGCGAACTCGAAATCAATGCGCGCGCTACATTCGCGTTGATGATTTGTTGATAATGTCTTGTGGTGAATACTCGCTCCACGAGTTGCGACTGTAATGCGCGTGCGTGTCGAAAATCGGTAGGGCATCGTTCGACGATGTTTGTGGTGCGATGGTGGTGGAGGTTGGCGCGGGCGCGGTTGTGGGGGCGATGAGTGTTACTTCTTGCGTTGGCACTTGTGTAAGTGCAGCGGTCGCGACGGGTGGCGGTGTTGCGGGAACTGCGGGGAAGGGGGGAGGCGTGGGTGGTGTTACGCAAGAGGTGAGCAAGAGCAGGAGAGTGATGAATTTTAGTTTTGCATATAACTGTGGCGTCATGAATCATCTCTCAATATAATTTGCGGAGCAAATTATGAATGGGAATATAATTGACAGCCAACTGAATGACAGTCAAAATGAAATCGCTGAGTATTGAATGCAATGTCAATCTATTCGTCATCAGACATGAACCCTGAACTACACAACAAGAACGGTAAGTTATCCGTCATCGATTTTGCCGCAACCTTCTTACGCGAAACTGTAGATTTTGCGACAGCAGTTTACAGTGATTGTGTTCGTAATCCTGCCAACTCGAAAGACGAAAATCACTCCATATTTCTGTTAATTTTGCATATGATAGAGATGACTGATGGAGTCGCGTTGCTAATTGAACAAGGCTGTGCGATACCTGCAATTCCAATAGTCCGGAGTTGTTTTGAAGCACTTATTTCATTGGAGTACATAGCCCAAGAAGATACTTTAAGACGATCACTCGCGTGGCATGTAGGTCAAATCCACAATCAACTCGCGTATCATGAATTGCACGACCCAGATACTCAACTTGGGGTAGAACACCACGAAGCGTTGTCCAACGATAGATATTTGCGACTGTACGAATTTCCAGTGCCCGGTGAGAAGCTTGACGATTTTCGAGAGAAGGAAGAAAAATTGCGCGCGGTATTGGCCAAACCGCCATTGGATATTGTCGAAATTGAGTATCAAGATCAACGAAGGAAAATGAGAAAAGGTAGACATCCGCAGTGGTTTCAATTGTTTGACGGACCAGAGAACATAAGGAGGCTAGCAATCAAAGTTGGAGCTAAAGCAACTTATGATGATTTTTATCAAGTTTATTCCTCTGTAAGCCATCCTCAGAACATGGCGCGCTTCATGAAAAATGCAAACGCTGATCAGGGTAGTGTATTCCTGAGAGATCCCGCGCACATTAGAAATGTTACATCTTATGCTGCATCGTTCATGATGCATGGAGTTCGTATTTTGAATGAGTTGATGCCTTCTACATCAATAGATGTAAAGCGATGGTACGTTGTAAGATGGGAACCAGCAATGACCATATTATCCAATCAAGACCTGTTTCTTGAGTTTAGTACATGATGTTACGCACCTTGCCTTTAATAAAGTACCTTTGACAGGATTTGCAGGATTAACAGGATGCGCAAAATAATCCTGTAAATCTTGTTAATCCTGTTGAGAGAGATTTTTCACTGCGTAACGTGAGTTAGTAAAGTTTGCTCCGACTTTCCGATACAGATCCACAGAGCAATTGTCAATACAACTCACTCGGATTTTCCTCCTTCACAAACGTCGGCACTCCGTCAATAATTTTCACCACCATCGTTCGTCGAACATAATCGCTCGTTGCAAGTTGCGTCGGGTCCATTCTCTTTTGCGTCGTCGTTTCCTCGCGCGGAATTTCAACACGCGGCAGTTGTCTTCGTTCGGGGCGTGAATCCCTAATCGTTCCCAACACATTCACCAGTTGTTCCAACGACGCGAGATTTTGTACGGACAAATGGTCGTCCACAAAGTTCAGCGCGATTTTCAATCCTTGCGCCTCCGCTTGAAACGACGCGCCGCTCAACAACGGATTCAGCCAAATCAAACGCGCGGAATTTTTTTGCAAGCGCGCCATCTCATCCCGCAGCAATTCCAAATCCCCTCTGTCCCACCCATCGCTGATGATTAGCACCACCGCGCCATTGCGTAACACACGCCGCGTCCATTTGTAATTGAACGTTTTCAACGCGTCGCCGATGCGCGTCCCGCCGCCAAAATCTTGAACGTGCGCGCTCACACGCGCGAGCGCGGCATCAACGCTCTTATATTTCAAATCGTTCGTGATGCGCGAGAGCCGCGTGCTGAATACAAAGGTTTCGACATGCGACGCGACGTCACTGGCACTCAATGCGTGAACGAGATGCAGCACCATGCGCGAATAGCGTTCCATCGAGCCGCTAATGTCCGCAAGAATAATCAATGGACGCGGCTTGAACTTTTTTTCGCGCGCGGGCAAATCGTACAATTCCGCGCCGTGTTTCAAATTGCGCCGCAGTGCGCGCGACAAATCGAGACGCGCGCCGCGCGAGATTCGTTTGTACCGCCGCGTTTTTCGCAGACCCACGCGCCAATTCATTTGCTCGATGAAACGCCGCGCCGCGCGCAATTCCTCTTCGGTGAATTGGTCGAAACGTTTTGTGCGTAAAATTTCGGCGGAACTGTAAAACGGAATCTCTTCCGATTCAGGTGAGTTCTCTTTTCCTTCGCGCGGCGCGTTCTGTTTTCCTTCTTCCGCAAGTTGCTGAATTGTCTTGGGGCGATACGCGCGCGCAACGGGCGCTTGCGTGGGGTCAATGAAATTTTGCTGCGGCTTGCCTTGCATCGCAAAAAACAAATCAAACGCGCGGTCAAAGAGTGCGATTTCGGAATGTTTGTGAACGAACAACGCGCGCGCGGCGAAATACACATTGTCGCTGCGCGTCACGCCAATCGTTTTCAGAACGCGCGCAAGGTCACTCGTTTGTTCGGGCGAAGTCGCAAAGCCAAGTTCGCGCAGCAAGCGCGAAAAGAGGAGAAGGTTGGGGAGAAAAAAGTCTGCCATTGCCGCGACGAGTGAGAGAAGCGAGGGAGGAAATTATTTTTATACGAGAAATGGAATGAGCGCCTTGACTCGTTTTTTGTATTGCGGATACGCGTCGGGGAAATGTTTGGTCAGCAATTGTTCTTCCGCGAGCGCTTTTCCCCAGAACAGAACCAAGAGCACAAAAAATGTGACCAATTCAATCACGCGGTCAAACCATATGGCAGTCCCAAGAGACATCAACAAAAGTCCGCTGTAAATTGGATGGCGAACATAGTGATACGGTCCGCGCTCGACGAGTTCATGATTTTCCTTTAGCGCAACGAGCCCACTCCAATTCGAACCCAGCACCGTGCGCGCCCAAAGCGCGACAACCAGTCCGCACAAGGTAATGCTGTCCGCGACAAGGCGGAGCGTCAGCGACTGCGGCAAAAGAATCGCGTTCAAATAGTTTGGGAGCTGTGACCCACTCTCCATTGAAAAAAACGCCCCAATCGCGAACGCGGCTAACAAAATGACAAGCAACAAACTGCGCCCGCCTCGAGCTGGTTTCTCGATTGTGCGCTTGACTGCAAATAAAGATACAAGCCAATAGAGGACAAAGGTCGCCCAACAGAAAAGAATAAATAGTCCGGTCACATCATTCATGGTCTCAATCCTACAGGCACGCAATCAGGGCATACGAGGACCATGCGCCACTTTTTGCAAATCGTCTTGATATTTCAACAACACGCCCAACGTATTTTGAATCACCGCGTCGTCCAATTGATTTTGTTTCAACGCGAGCAGCGTTTTCGCCCAATCGAGCGTTTCGGCAACCCCGGGCAATTTGTACAAATCTTGTTGGCGCAAATTTTGAACATAGGTGACGATTTGCTGCGCGAGGTCGTCGGAAATGTTGGGAACTTTGGTTTGGACGATATGCAATTCTTTTTCGAACGTCGGAAAATCAATCCAGTGATAAATGCAGCGGCGTTTCAGTGCATCGTGAATTTCGCGCGTGCGATTCGAGGTGACGACGACGACGGGGGGATGCGTTGCGGTGAGCGTGCCGAGTTCGGGGACAGTGATTTGCCAATCGGATAACAGTTCGAGCAAGAAACTTTCAAACTCTTCGTCCGCGCGGTCGAGTTCATCAATCAACAGCACAGGCGCGCGGTCGGCGTGATTTTCAATCGCTTGCAGCAGAGGGCGCTTGAGTAAAAATTCTTCGGAAAAGATATTTTGACGCGCCGCGTCACGCGATGCGCCTTCGGCTTCGAGCAAACGAATTTCCAAAATTTGGCGCGGGTAATTCCATTCATACACCGCGCTGCTGACGTCGAGACCTTCGTAACATTGCAAACGAATCAGCCGCGTGTCCAACGCGCGCGCCAACACTTTGGCGATTTCGGTTTTGCCCACACCGGGTTCACCTTCGACGAATAATGGTTTTTCGAGCGTGAGCGCGATAAAAATTGCGGTCGCGAGTCCGCGGTCGGCGATATAATTTTCGCGATGGAGCGCATGTTCTAAATCTTGAATAGTTTCAAATGGCATGGAGTGACGTAGCAAGTAGCACGTAGTAGGTAGAAGGGAATCCCTTGCTACTTGCTACTTGCTACCTTCAAGTATTTCTCTGGTTCGCGATTAAAACTGTTCATGCAGCTGCGCGCGCAAAAATAAAATTTTACGCCATTGTATTCCGACACATAACGCGCGGTGGCGATTTCAACGCTCATGCCGCATACGGGGTCAATCGCCTCCGCGACGATTTCTTCCGCGACGGCGACGGCTTGCGCTTGTTCCACTTGTTTCGGCGCGAAGTGTTGGCGGCGGAATTGAATCATTTCTGCGAGAATGCTTGCCGCGATTTCGTCGGGTGTGAGCGCTCCAATGTCGAGTCCTGCAGGAACTTTGAAACGCGCAATTTGCTCTTCACTCACCCCGCGTTCGCGCAAATACTCCGCGCGTGTGGAAAATTTCTTGATGCTGGACACGCACGCGATATACGCGGCTTTGCTGCGCGCGGCGGCTTCGAGCGCGAGCTCGTCATCATGACCTTGTGTGGAAACGACGACGAATGACAATGGACGAACGACGAAAGTTTGTAAATTGTGTTCAGTGGAAATATGCTGCGCGTTTGGAAATTGTTCGCGCGTGGCTTGTGGGTCGAACACATCAATTTCATAACCCATCGCGCTCGCGAGTTTTGCCAATGTCTGCGCGACGGGCGAATTGCCCAAAAGAATCAACTGCGGTTTTGGCAAAACGGGTTCGATATACACATCCATTGTTCCGCCGCTGTGACACGTAATCGGAAATTCCAAAACGCCTTCGCTTTTTTCCGCGACTGCGCCCACGCCGACGAGACGCAACAAACGCGGCTGTGCTTCACGAATCGCTTTTTTCGCTTCGCGCACCACCGTGTCTTGCGCGCACCCCCCCCCAACCCAACCATCGAGTGTGCCGTCCTCTTGAATAATCGCCTTGTCGCCCGATTTTGCTGAAATCGGTTTTTCGACGCGCACGACGGTTGCAATCGCAAACGATTCGCCCGCGTGCGTGAGATGATAAATTTCGTCGTAAAGCGTGTTTGGCATTTCAACTTCCTTTCTCATTGCAAAACCGCACAAATTCTTCAAACACCGCTTTCGCTTGTTCGTCCTGCACGCGATTCGCATCGAACCACGCTTTGTTATTGTTGCTTGCGAGGTCGTTCAAAAATGCAAGCGCGGGTTCAAGCTTGACACTCTGTTTCATCGAGACCATTGTTCACTATGCATATTCGGGATGCGCCGCGATGAATTTTTCTAAACGCGCGAGCGCGGTTTTCTGTACCTGATTTTTTACGAACGGTGTCCAGCCCAACAGCAAACCCGTTGGACCTAACGCCATGCGCGCCCAACGATAAAAATCAAAATGGTCGCGATGCCAAATTATTTTTCCATCGCGAAAACGAAATTCCGCGTCGAGAATGTTATAGACAGGGCGATTGGCAAAGGTGTAATGCGCTTCCCAATGCGCGCTGCCGCGTTCGTCGTTCGCTTGAACGTTGCTATGCGTGAGTTGCAGTTCGCTGCCGCTTGTACAAAGCATGTGCCACATTGCGCCGACGCGTTTCCCGTGTAACACAAAAACTTCATCCGCGAAATCAATGTCGGGCGAGTAACACGCAATCATGCCTGCATAATCGCGGCGCGCAAACGCGTTATAAAAATTTTCAATGAGTTGAGAATTGGGATGTGTCATGTTGAGGTTGCGGGCGCGTTGTGCAAATAAATTTCTTGCTCAACGTACGTATCGCCGCGCATTCGTCGCGCGAGTACACCGCGCAAAGCCCATTCAATCGAGCCGTGGCGCGATTTACATGTGATGGGTGCAGACGTGGAAATTTTTATCTGAAAGGGCAATACCATTTCGTTCCCGCGCGTCAATTTTGTTCCGCCTGCGAGTTTGACATTTTCTTTGATCTGAACGGTGTTGCCTTTATCGCGCGGTACGTTCTCGGTGCGTACAAGCTCGACGCGAATTTCCGTCACATCGAAATCTTTTTGTGGACGAATGATGAAATCGCCCGCGATGGTGTCGCCCGCCGCGAATTGTGTATTCGGAAGACGCAAAGACAATTCCGCTTCGCCCGGTTCGTTGGATGAACCGTACTCTCCCGCACCGAGCATTTTGTCGCTTGCCCCCGCGAGAACGTACACCGTTTGTTTGTCTTCGACATCTCCCGCGAGTTTACGGTCTAGTGTCGTTTTGACGAGCCATTCGTGATTCAAAATTTTTCCGCCATCCACGGTGGGAAGCGCGTTCGGAGGCATTGGAATATCAAATTCAAAAGATTGATTCGAATTTGCTTTGATGGTGGTCTCGCCCAAAAATTGTTGCTCCCACACTTTGAGTTCGTCGGTGGTCTTGCTCGTGCGCGTTTCGAGGTCGCCATCCGAATCGCGCGCCTCGTATTTGTACTCGTACTCTTCGCGCGAGACGAGTGTGATAACGGCGCGTTGAATTTTCAAATCTTTGACGCCTTCGACGCGCACGCTCGCCCGAATGGTTTCGCTTGCTTTGTATATTTTGTTTTGGCGGTCAAGCGCCACTTGCAGATTGGCTTTGCCGCCTTTGAGAAAATCGAACATGGTTTCTTTCTTTCTTTGTCAATCGTTCATTTCCCGATGAACTGAATCAGGTTACCTTCATTGTCGCGAATGATGAAATTCGCGCGCTGCTCCGCTGTTTTTGGAAAGGGTCCAATCGCAATCGGCACATTTCGTTCCTTGAGAAACGCGAGCGTCTTGTCAATATCTTGTACGACGACGCCTGCTTTGAAAATTCCATGCACGAGAATGTTGTTGTCAATTGTCGGAGCCACTTGCTTTAAATCACGCGCGTCGTCGTGTTGAATCAACTCGACGATTAAGTCTTCTCCTTCGAGAAGGATGACGCGCGCGTCGTTCGCCTTTGGCGGCTGCATCACAATTTTCAATCCTAGTTTTTCTGAATACCATTTCGCGCTCGCATCCACATCCGCAACAGACAAGGCGAAAAAACTTCCTGTGGTTTCGATGACGGATGGGTCAACCGATTCCGCGTTTGTCGTCGCAGGCAGTGCGAGCGTCAACGTTGGGCGCGGCAATAATGGTTCCGTCACAGCCGGCGGTGGCGTGCTTGTTAAAGTTGGTGCGGCATTCCCTCCACACCCAACTGTGATGCCCAACACAAGGCAAATTGTAAAACGGTAGAGTGTTTGTTTGGTAAACATGTCGTACAACTCCTTTTTATTCAGTTATACGACATCGAACATATTTACGACGCCACATCCTTCTCCTTCAAAATTTCCCTCACTTTCGGCGTCATGGGCAATTTTGCTTCTCAAGTCCGTCACACTGGAACTTTCATTACTACATCCAGATACGTAACTTCCGGCTTTGTAGTCACGCCTGCGCGTTTTAGCGCATCTTCAAGACGTCTCATGTTCCAAATATCTTTGGCGCGTGCTAACTCTTCATATTCACCGAGAATCCAAACCTGATTCGGTTTGTCCGCGCTGCGAAAGACCGTAAATCCTTTCGAGCCAAATTCTTCGCGCAATTCGGCGCTTGCGGTAAATTCAGCCTTCCACGTTTCAAAGTCTTTAAATGTAACTTTCGCAAGTACATGTACCATTGTTCCTCCTACGATTCCTTCAAGTGATACAATGCAGTCAGCGGATTCCAAGCGGATAAGCGGATTACGAGTACTTGTTCGTCCGCTTATCCGCTTTCATTATCCGCTGGCAGTCCTCCTCCTACAACGCCACGCCTTTCTCTTTCAAAATCGCCCAGACTTTTGGCGGCGTCATCGGAATGTCAATGTTGGTGACACCGAGATGTGCGAGCGCGTCAACCACTGCATTCACAATCGCGGGCGGCGCGCCGACGGTTGCACTTTCACCAACACCCTTTGCGCCAAAGGGATGATGCGGCGAGGGTGTCACCGTTTTCCCCATTTCCCATTTTGGCGTTTCGACAGCGGTTGGCAAAAGATAATCAGAGAACGAGCCGGTCAGGTTCTGACCACTCTCGTCATACACAATTTCTTCCAACAGCGCGGGCGCCATGCCCATCGTGAGACCACCTGCAATTTGTCCATCAACGATTTGCGGATTGATAATCGTGCCGCAATCGTCAACGGCGACGAAACGACGAATCTTTACTTGCCCCGTGCCGCGGTCAATGTCCACGACGCAAATGTACGCGCCGAACGGGAACGTGAGATTCGGCGGGTCGTAATAGTCCACTGCTTCGAGTCCCGCTTCCATCCCTTGCGGATGATTTGTGTACGCGGCGAACGCGATTTCTTGAATCGTCTTTGCGCGGTCGGGCGAACCCTTGACGAAAAATTTTCCTTTCTCCCATTCCAAATCGTCTTCGCGCGCTTCGAGCAAGTACGCGGCGATTTTGCGCGCCTTGTCTTTGATTTTGCGCGCGGCAACCGCAGTCGCCGCGCCAGATGTCGGCGTCGAACGCGACGCGTACGTGCCGAGACCGTACGGCGCGGTGTCCGTGTCGCCTTCTTCGACCGCGACATCATCTTCGGGAATTCCCAACTCTTCAGCGATAATTTGCGCGTAGGTCGTTTCGTGTCCTTGCCCTTGCGATTTCGTGCCGAGCCGCGCAATCACTTTACCTGTCGGGTGAATTCGTATCTCGGCTGAATCGAACATTTTTATTCCGAGAATATCAAATGTGTGCGACGGACCCGCGCCGACGATTTCGGTGAACGTCGAAATCCCGATGCCCATCAATTCGCCCTTGGCGCGTTTTTCTTTTTGCTCTTGACGCAGCGCGTCATAACCAATCATTTCTTTTGCCTTATCGAGCGCGGCTTGGTAATTGCCGCTGTCATATTCCCATCCCGTCGCGGACTTGTAGGGAAATTGTTCGGGCTTGATGAAATTCTTTTCGCGCAATTCGGCGGGGTCCATTTGCAGTTTTTTCGCCAGCACATCCACCATCACTTCGATGGCGTGCACCGCTTCGGTCACGCGGAAGGAACAACGGTACGCAATGCCCCCCGGCGGTTTGTTGGTGTACACGCCATCCACTTCGGCGAACGCTTTTTGAAAATCGTACGAACCTGTTGCAATCGAAAAAAGTCCCGCCGGAAATTTTGAAGGATTCGCGGCGGAATCGAACGCGCCGTGGTCGGCGACGACGCCCATTTTCATTGCCGTAATTTTTCCATCTTGCGTTGCCGCGAGTTCGCCGTGAATGTGATAATCGCGCGCGAACGAATCGGCTTGCAAATTTTCCGTGCGGTCTTCAATCCATTTCACCGGCGCGCCTGTCAAAACACTTGCCGCTGTCGCGAGGACATAACCGGGGTACACGGGAACTTTACCGCCGAACCCGCCGCCAATGTCGGGTGCAATCACGCGAATTTTGTGTTCCGCCAAGCCGAGATGTCCTGTTACGAGCGCGACAACAGTACGAATCGCGTGCGGCGCTTGCGTTGTCATGTACAGCGTGAGATGTCCTTCGACCGGGTCCCACTTTGCCACGCAGCCGCACGTTTCGATGGAGGCGACGTGAATGCGCGGAATGTAAATATCTTCCGCAACGACAACATCCGCATTCGCGAGTTCATCATCCACTGCCGCGCGATTTCCAACTTCCCAATGCCAAATGCGATTCGATTGTTTGTCCGCGCGAATCACGGGCGTGTCGGGTTCGAGCGCCTTGTGCGGGTCGAGTACGGGCGTCATTGGTTCATAATCTACTTCGACTGCCGCGACGCCATCGGCTGCCGCGTAACGCGATGTGGCAATCACCGCGGCGACTTCTTGCGCGTAATACATCACCGTATCTACAGGCAAGACCATTTGTTGGTCGCTCATCAGCGTCGGCATCCACGCGAGTTTGTACGGGACCAAATCCGCGCCCGTAATCACTGCCGCGACGCCGGGCGTCGCTAATGCTTTTTCTTTGTTGATGCTTTTGATTTTTGCGTACGCGAACGGCGAGCGCACAATATCCAGCCACAACATATCGGGGAATTTTATGTCTTCGATGTAATTGCCTCGTCCGCGCAAAAACCGCGCGTCTTCTTTTCGTTTTACGGAATGTCCGAATCCTAATGCTTCAGCCATGTTTCAACTCCAGTTATCAGTGGTCAGTCAGCAGTTATCAGTGGTCAGTTATCAGTGAAGAGCAACTGATTACTGATTACTGGTTACTGTTCACTCTGCATTTTCTCTGCCGCGTATTGCACGGCTTCTACAATGTTGACGTATCCGGTACACCGACACAAGTTACCCGAAATCGCCCAACGGATTTGTTCTTCGGTGGGATTCGGATGCTTTTTCAAAAATGCAACGCTCGTGAGCATCATGCCCGGTGTGCAAAAGCCACATTGAAGCCCATGCTTTTCGTGGAACCCTTCTTGAATCGGCACGAGTTTTCCGTTTTGCGCGAGTCCCTCGACGGTGGTAATTGATTTACCATTCGCTTGCACTGCAAACATCGTGCAAGATTTCACCGGCACGCCGTCCAGCAAAATGGTACACGCGCCGCACGATGTCGTATCGCAGCCGACATGCGTTCCCGTCAAATTCGCATTTTCGCGAATGAAATGCACGAGCAACAAACGCGGTTCCACATCGTCGCTGTACTCTTTGCCATTGATGTTGATAGTTACATTCATTGTTACATCCCCCTCGCTCTCGCGACTGCTTTTTCAAGTGCGCGCATCGTCAACACGCGCACGAGATTGCGTTTGTATTCGACGCTGCCGCGCAAGTCCGCGTTCGGGTCACAATCTTCTTGTGCGAACAATGCCGCGCGTTCAATCCATTTTGCTTCGGGCAATTCACCGCGCAGCGCGTCTTCGGAACGCGTGCCGCGAATGGCTTGCAAACCAACGTTGGTGAACGCGATGCCGATTTGTTCAATTTTGCCGGACGCGTCGAGATTCAATTGCACCGCTACGCCCGCCGTCGCGAAATCGCCGACCTTGCGTTCCATTTTCAAATATGCGCCGCCGCTTTTGGGTTTCGGCTGCGGAATTTGCACTTCGGTCAAAATTTCATCGGGCGCGAGCGCGGTCGCAAACAATCCTTGAAAGAAATCATCAATCGCAATCGTTCGATTTCCATTTGCGCCCGTCGCGACAACTTGGGCGCGATACGCGAGCATGGTCGCGGGATGGTCATTCGCGGGGTCCGCATGTGCGAGATTGCCCGCGAGGGTCGCGCGATTGCGGACAATCGGGTCAGCAACGGAAAGCGTCGTATCGTACAGCAGGGGATAATGTTCGCGCACCAACGCGGAATCTTCGAGCGCGGCTTCGCGCGTGAGCGCGCCAATTTTCAACCAGCCATCTTCGGCGCGAATATAGTCCAGTCCGCTGATGTTGTTGAGGTCAACCACCATCGCGGGTTGTGCGAGCCGAAACTTCATCAGGGGAATCAAGCTTTGTCCGCCTGATAATATTTTCGCGTCGGGATTGGATTTGAGTAACGCGAGCGCGTCAGGAATGGACGCGGGCGCCGCGTACTGAAATTGTGCGGGGATCATGCAAATTCACCTCCGTTGGTGAAAGGATAAACTCGATGCGGCATTTCAGACCAAGCGCCAATCCGAATGCGCGCGTCGAGCGCTTGCAGCATGACGCGCCCCGGCGTTGGGGCGTTTCGTTTTTTGGGAATGCTAAAAAGAGGAAGCGGAAAGGAGGAGCGATGATTGCGCGATTATACAACTCGTGTAAATGCGCTGTCAATCGAATTTTTTAGCGCGCGGGAATTGAAACGACAGATTGTGTTGGACACTCAAGAGCTATTTCGTTTTGACCTTGTGCCACTTGAATACGTCGGGTATAATTCACGCTCGCGTAGGTTGATGCAAAGGGTTGCAATGTGTTTTGGTTGACGCGTTTTCCTACAATTCGAAACTTGGAGCAGAACGGTGAAATTACACGAACATCAGTCCAAAGAAATTTTTGCGCGTTATGGCATTCCAACGCCCAAAGGTAAAGTCGCGTACGAACCCGAAACGGCGCGCGAGATTGCAAAACAACTGGGTGTGCCTGTCGTTATCAAAGCTCAAGTGTTGGTCGGTGGACGCGGCAAAGCGGGCGGGGTCAAACTCGCAAAATCTCCGGACGAAGCGGAACAGCACGCGCAAGCGATTTTGGGCATGGACATCAAAGGATTGACGGTACGCAAAGTGTTGGTTGACCCGGCAGTCCCGAACAAGACAGAAATTTATTTGGGAATTGTGGTGGACCGCGTCGCGGGCGCGCCCGTGATGATGGCATCGGCAGCGGGCGGCGTCGAAATCGAAGAAGTGGCGCGCGTCTCGCCGGAAAAAATAAAACGCGAAACCATTGACCCGGTGCTTGGGCTGCAATCGTTTCAAGCGCGCGAATTGGGATACGGCATTGGGCTGGACAAAAAACTCGTGCCCGAATTTGTAAAAATCGCGCTCGCACTGTATCGCGTCTTTGTGGACACGGACGCGTCGCTCGTCGAAATCAACCCATTGTTTATTTCAAATGATGACGCGCTGATTGCTGCGGACGGAAAATTAGTCCTCGATGACAGCGCATTGGACCGGCATCATGATTTGGAAATGCTGCGCGATGCGGACGAAGAAAATCCCGCCGAACGTGAAGCGCGCACTGCCGGACTTTCGTTTGTGAAATTGGACGGCAACATCGGCTGCATGGTCAATGGTGCGGGACTCGCGATGGCGACGATGGATGTGATTAAATTTTATGGCGGCGAGCCTGCGAATTTTCTGGACATTGGCGGCGGTGCCAAATCAGACAAAGTTGCCGCTGCGCTGCGAATCATTCTCGCGGACGCGAATGTGAAAGCGGTGCTGTTGAATATCTTTGGCGGTATCACGCGCGGGGATGAAGTTGCGCGCGGAATTGTGGACGCGTTGAATCAAGTAAAAACCGATGTGCCAATGGTCGCGCGCATCGTCGGCACGAACGCCGAAGAAGGTCGAAAAATTCTTGCCAGCGCAAATATGAAGACCGCCGCTTCGCTCGAAGAAGGTGCCAAGATGGCAGTCGAAATCGCAAGCGCAAGCCAAGTACAAAGTTAATCGGCAGATTGCCGCGCTAAAAGGGCAGAGACATGTTTCACTTTTAGCTTTTAACTTTTACCTTTCTACTTTATGAATTGGGATACCCTCCGCGAAGAGGCAGTGGGTTATTTACGCCATCTGCTTTGTTTGAATACAGTCAATCCGCCCGGCAATGAAATCATCGCCTGTCAATATCTCGCCGATGTTCTAGCGCGTGATGGAATCGAATCCACTATTTTAGAATCTGCGCCGACGCGCGGAAATATCGTCGCGCGTATCAAAGGGGATGGACGCGCTGCGCCGTTGTTGATGATGGTTCATCTCGATGTTGTGCCTGTGGAACGCGCGCGTTGGAAACATGACCCGTTTGGCGCAGAAATCGAAAACGCTTTTCTGTACGGACGCGGCGCATTGGATACCAAAGAACTCGCGGCGATGGAACTTGCCGTACTGCTGTCACTCAAACGCAACAATATCCCGCTCGCGCGTGATGTGATATTCATGGCGAACGCGGACGAAGAAGCGGGCGGACACTTTGGCGCGAAATGGATGGTTGAGCATCATCCTGATTTAATTCGCGCGGAATATGGCATTAACGAAGGCGGCGGTTTTGGCACGACGATTTTGGGCAAACGCATTTACGGCATCCAGACCGCCGAAAAAGGCACGGCGCGATTTTCATTACGCGCACACGGCAAACCGGGACACGCCTCCGTTCCGCAAACAGACAACGCGGTGTTGAAACTCGCGCGCGGTTTGGACAAGTTGGGCAGCGCGTCGTTTCCGTTGCATGTCACGCAAACCGCGCGCAATTATGTCGAAGGATTGTCCAAAGCGATTGGCGGGCTGGCGGGCGTTTCGCTGCGCGGGATTCTTGATGCAAAAAATAACCGCCGCGCGTTTGAACAATTGCCGATGGACGAGGGAATGAAAAGTTTGTTGTACGCGATGCTGCACAACACCGCGACGCCGACGAAATTGAACGCAGGTTCCAAAATCAACGTGATTCCCTCTGTCGCCGAAGCGCAAGTGGACGCGCGGCTTGTGCCGGGAGAAACGCCTGAAACATTTTTGCGCGAATTACGGACTGTGTTGGACGATACGTACGAAATCGAATTTCATCAGCCGACGATGACGGGCATCGAAGCGGACCCGCAATCACCATTGTACGACACGATGGTGCGCGCGTTGCAGCGTCACGATTCCGATGCGGTGGTGCTGCCCGATTTGGTCGTCGGCGCGACGGACGCGCGGCACGTGACGAAACTCGGAACCAAAGTGTATGGCTTTTGTCCCATGTTTGATGAAGCGAGCGAAATGGAACGCGTGCACGGCGACGATGAACGCATTTCGCTAAAAAACGTTGGATTCGGCACGCGCGTGTTGTATGAAGTGGTGAGTGAGTTTGCTTCACATGGATAATTGTCCTTTTTGTGACATTGTTGCGCGACGCAAACCCGCTTCGATTGTGTACGAAGATGAACATAACCTCGCGTTTCTTGACATTCACCCATCCGCACGCGGACACACGCTCGTCATTCCGAAAACACATTTTGAAAATCTCTATGAATTGCAGGATGGCGATGGACTTGTAACAGCAATGGCGCGCGTTGCGCGCAGCCTGCGTGAATCGTTACAGCCCGATGGACTGAATGTTTTGCAAGCGAACGGACGCGCGGCGGGACAATCGGTTTTTCATTTACACTTTCATTTGATTCCGCGTTGGCGCGGGGACGCACTTCCTGTTCCGCGACATCCGGAAAAATCACATGACCGCGCGGAACTCGACGCTATCGCCGAGAAAATTCGAATGCAGATTGCTTGCTGATAAAATGAATCCCGATGATGTTGTTTTGGTCGCGCTCATCAACACACTGCGCGATTTGGAAATCGCGACGCGCGAACATTGGTATCGGATTCCATCCAAACACGCGCCAAAATTTTTTAGCGGCGCGCAATATCTTGCATTTTATTTGCCGCGCGCGTTCGGCGAACGTAAATGGAGCATTGATACGTACGCGACTGTGCGCGGGCATGAACTCGCGCGACGCGTCGATTTGATTCCGCAAGAACCGCAGCATCCGCGCGCGAACGAAATCTATTACAAATTACAGTTGGGCGAAATTGAAACGCGCGAGCCGCCAATTGTTTCTAAACGCGGACGCCGCGTTTTATTTCTATGGACGAATTGGGAAAAATTTTCGACCGCGCGTGAGTGGAATGATTTGTATTTACGCACGCCCGCGCACGAAAAATTGTACGACGCGCTGCGCGCGGAAAATTTGGATGTCGAACGCGAAATGTTTGTGCGTGAGGGACATGCGCGTTACCGCGTCGATTTCTTGATTTATTTGCCGCAAGGACAAATTGCGATTTCGCTTGGAGAAATCGCGGCGCAAGAAAATTTGGGTGGCAATAATATCGCGCTCACGGTGACGCCGAACGAAATTGAAAATCATTTAGCGCGCGTACAGCGCACGATTCAGCGCGCGGCGCGCGAACTGAAACAAAATTACAGGTAGTGCAAACTTGCACTACGGAGGAATGGATGAGTATTCTCGTTGATAAAAATACGCGCTTGTTGGTACAAGGCATTACGGGGCGCGAAGGACAATTTCACACCAAAAACTCGATAGAGTATGGCACGAATGTGGTCGCGGGAATGACCCCCGGACGCGGCGGCGAAACAACCCTTGGCGTACCGGTGTTTGATACGGTCAAAGAGGCGGTTGACAAAACGGGCGCGAATGTTTCCGTGATTTATGTTCCGGCGGCATTTGCGGCGGACGCGATGTTGGAGGCAAGTGACGCAGGCATTCCACTGGTTGTGTGTATCACCGAACGCGTGCCGGTTCAAGACATGATGCGCGTAAAACACCAATTCAACTTGAACGGAACAAAATTGATTGGACCAAATTGCCCCGGCTTGATTTCACCCGGTCAAGCCAAAGTGGGAATTATTCCCGGCAACATTTGTACGCCCGGACATGTCGGGCTGGTATCGCGCAGTGGCACGTTGACGTACGAAGTTGTGGATGCATTGTCACGGCAGGGCGATGGACAATCAACGTGTGTTGGCATCGGCGGCGACCCCGTGCGCGGTTTGAACTTTGTCGAAATTTTGGAATTGTTTCAGAACGACCCCGAAACACACGCGATTGTTTTGATTGGTGAAATCGGCGGCACGGACGAAGAAAAAGCGGCGGCGTACATTCAAGCGCATGTGACGAAACCGGTGGTTGCGTTCATTGCAGGACAAACCGCGCCGCCCGGAAAACGAATGGGACACGCGGGCGCAATCATCGAAGGCGGCACCGGAACGGCAGAAGACAAAATCAAAGCCTTCCGCGCTGTCGGCGTTCCCGTCGCGCGCTATCCGGTGGAATGTGCGGAATTGATCCGTAAAGCATTGTGAGCCAGAGCTTGCGCGTCGAAATTCGGCGGCAAGCTCTTTTTTTGTTTGGTCGGAGTCGTAACGCGCTCATTCGTCGGCGCACGCATCAACGAAAAATTTCGTTGCGACAAAAAACCTTGTTTTATGGCAAACGAGCCAATGCTCGATTTGAAAATTTATATGGGTTGTTGGATTGCCATTGTGCGCGGACGCGTGGTGGCATCGGGACCATCGGCGCACGAAACTCTCTTGCATTGTCGCGCGATGCGCTTGAAAGACGAACCGATTTTGAAATTTATTCCGCACCAGAAAAAAGATGGCAAGCGACGGACGAGTGCTGTAAAACGAAAATGACGTTACTTGGAACTTTGCGCGCGTTTTTGAAAAAACGAAACGAAGGCGTCTTTCTCGTTGGCGGCGCGGTGCGTGATGTTTTGTTGCAGCGCGAAACGCATGACCTTGATGTCGCGGTGCAGGGCAGTGCGTCGAACGTAGCGCGCGCGTTTGCGGATGAAATCGGCGCGGCATATTTTTTGATGGACGAACAATTCGATGTCGCGCGCGTGATTCTAGAAAATGCGGACGGTTCGCGCGACATTGTTGATTTTGCGCGGCAGCGCGGTGATTCGATGACTGCGGATTTGGCGACGCGCGATTTCACCATCAACGCGATGGCGGCAGACGCGCGCAGCTGGAACGGCGACGCGAACGCAATGATTGACCCGTTCGACGGACGCGCAGATTTGGCGACACAACGCGTACGCGTCGTTTCCGAAAATGTTTTTGTAAATGACGCGGTGCGGTTGCTGCGCGCGGCGCGGATGGAAGCGGAATTGAATTTTGTTTTGGACGACGCGACGGAAGCGTTATTGAAGCGCGACGCATTCTTGATTGAAAACGCGCCGATGGAACGGGTGCGCGATGAATTTATGAAAATCATCGCCGTGCCGAATGTGTTGCGAAATTTGAAGCGGCTCGACGCGTTGGATTTGTTGGGACGCGTGTTACCGGAAGTGAACGCGATGCGCGGTGTGACGCAATCGCCGCCGCATGTGTACGAGGTGTTTGAGCATTCCCTCTACGCCGTCGCGGCGGCAGAAGAAACGGAACGCGCGGGCTATTTGAATTTGGCGCAGGGCGCGTTCGGCGTACAACTACGCGAACATTTTTCTCAGAGCATGTCTGTCGGACGCACGCGACGCGAATTGTTGCGGCTCGCGCTGTTGTTGCACGATATTGGCAAACCGGCGACGCGCACGGTGGCAGAAAATGGACGTATTCGTTTTTTGACGCACGAGACGGTTGGCGCAGAAATGGTCGGACCTGCGCTGCGGCGTTTGAAATTTTCAAATGAACAAGTCGCGCACATCAAGATGATTGTGGCGAGTCACATGCGTCCGTTGTGGCTCACTGAAAACGAAACGAGTGACCGCGCGGTGCATCGTTTTTTTCGCGCGACAGGGGATGTTGGGGTGGATGTGGCGGTGCATGCATGGTGCGACCAACGCGCGATTTTTGGCAAAGACGCGGACGAGCCGGAAATTCCGGCGCTGCAAGCGGTGATTGGAAAATTATTGGACCGTTATTATCACGCGCAAACCCAAGTTGTTGCGCCGCCGCCGTTGGTGAACGGGAATGATGTGATGCAAGTGTTGCAAATTCCCGGCGGACCGCGCATTGGTGAATTGTTGGACGCGGTGCGCGAAGCACAGGCGGTTGGCGAAGTGACGACGCGCCAACAAGCGCTTGACCTGATTGTGCGCTTGGCGCGTGCGTGAACAATTTGACCCTCGCGCCTGATTCCCCTATAATCTTTCGTCGCTGTCTGGGCGGGCGTCCCCGCTGCTGCCCATACCTGAATTTCTGTCCTGAAAGGTTTCAATGCGTCAACGTACTTTTATCTCACTTGCGCTAATTATTTTGCTCGCGATTGTGTGCGGCTGGTTGGCGTTGAGCAATCCAACCATCACGCTGGGAGATTTCTCGCGTGAGGTCAAAGTTCATCTTGGTTTGGATTTGCAAGGTGGCTTGCGCGTCCTGCTTCAAGCAGACGTGCCGCAGGGAACGGTCATCGATACAGAATCACTGAATGTGGCGCGCGGCATCATCGAACGCCGCGTGAATGCGCTCGGCGTGGTGGAACCTTTGATTCAAATTCAAGGGAACAATCGCATCGTCGTCGAATTACCGGGCATTCAAAATCCCGATGAAGCCATCAAGGTTTTTGGCGGAACGGGCTTGCTGGAGTTTGTGGATGCCGGTACGACTCCGCTCACCGAAGGCGAGCAAGTAAAGACAACGGGTCCTGCCGCAAACAATTCGTGTTCGAGTGTGATTGCCCAAGCGAGTCCAACCGTAACACCAACAGTTGCGCCCTCATCCACCGTTACGACCACAAATCCGGTTACGGATACGGGACGTGTGTACACAACCGTGATGACCGGCGATTGTTTGCAAACCTCGACGGTTGTGTTTGACCCCACAACAAATCAGCCGCAGATTTCTTTTACGCTCAAAGGCGATGGCGTGAAAATTTTTGGCGATTTCACGAGCGCAAACGTCGGCAAGTTTTTGGCGATTGTTTTGGACAAGCGCGTGATTTCGTCGCCTTCTATCAATTCACCGATTACGGGCGGCGATGGCGTCATTCAAGGACGCTTTACGGTTCCCGAAGCGAACAATCTCGCCGTGCAATTGAAATTTGGTTCGCTGCCGATTCCTCTGCGGATTGAAACGACGACGAATATCGGTCCGACGTTGGGACAAGATTCCATCAATCGCAGTCTCATTGCAGGCGCGATTGGTGTAGGCATCGTCGCGTTCTTTATGCTGTTTTATTATCGCTTGCCCGGTTTACTTGCCGTGATTGCGCTGACAATCTATGGCTTTATCGTGTTCACGATTTATAAAATCGGTGTTCCCGGATTTTTTGAATTTGTGACGTTGACCCTCCCGGGTATTGCGGGGTTTATTCTTTCTCTCGGCGTTGCGGTGGACGGCAACATTTTGATTTTTGAACGCATGAAGGAAGAATTGCGCGAAGGACGCCCACTGCCGCTGGCGATTGAAGCGGGCTTTGAACGCGCGTGGCCCTCGATTCGTGATTCCAATATCTCGACATTCATCACCTCGATTATCCTCGCGATTTTCGGCTCGAGTTTTGGTGCGAGCATCGTGTTTGGTTTCGCGATTACGTTGATGATTGGTGTTGTCGTCGGGTTGTTCACATCGGTTGTGGTGACGCGCACCTTTTTGCGATTCGTTTTGGATCTTTTCCCGAATGTTGGATTGTGGTGGTATGGTGTGGGTTCGATGCAAAAACGCTCGGGCTCGTATGCCCCTTCAGCGGAATGAAAGGTGTTCAAACCTGCCACGCCTCCGAACGAATGTGGCATGTTTGAAACGATTGAACTGTGATTGATTTTGTCGGCAAGCGTTACTTGTATTTTATTCTGTCGCTGCTCTTTATTGTGCCGGGCATGGTAGCGATTGGAATTCATTGGGCGCAATTTGGCTCGCCATTTGCGCTCGCGATTGACTTTACAGGCGGCACAAACTGGGAAATGGTGGATATTTCGCGCGTGCCAACAACGGATGAAGTGCGCGCGATTTATGCCAAATACGGCATTCGCGATGCGATTCCACAGCCCGAAACGTTAGAAGGCAAACAGGGCGTATTGATTCGTTCCAGCGAAGTGCGTCCGGAAGTCAAGGAACAAATCGCGGCGGATTTGCGCGCGGTCTTGGGCAATTTTACCGAAGTGCGTTTTGAATCGGCGGGTCCTGCAATTGGCACCGAAGTATCCAATGCGGCAGGAATTGCTGTCGGTGCGGCAGCCATCGCGATTCTTTTGTTTTTGACGTATGCGTTTCGCAAAGCGCCGCATGCGTTTCGTTACGGCGTCTGCGCGATTATCGCGATGCTGCACGATGTTCTGATTGTGTTGGGCTTCGCGGCAATCTTTGGTCTCCTCTTTGGTTGGCAGGTGGACGCGTTGTTTCTCACCGCGTTGTTGACGGTGATTGGTTTTTCGGTGCATGACACAATTGTGGTCTTTGACCGCGTGCGCGAAAATTTGACGCGGCTGCGCGGCATGGCGTTCGACCAAGTGGTGAATCACAGCATCATGCAGACGCTGGACCGTTCCATCAATACGCAGTTGGTTGTGTTGTTCACGCTCGCCGCCCTCTCGATCTTTGGTGGCATCACGATTCGACAATTTGTGTTGACGATGCTGATTGGAATTTTGAGCGGCACGTATTCTTCGATTTTCAATGCCGCGCAATTGCTCGTAGTGTGGGAACACGGCGAAGTCGGAAATTTTTTCCGCCGGTTGTTGGGAAGACAGCCCAAAGAAGCGACGGCATAACGCAATCTGAAATTACAAAAACCTTCGAGGCGAATCACTTCGAAGGTTTTTTTGTGATATGATTTGACACGTGACGCGCGCAAACATCCATATTCGCAAAGGCGCTTTAGCAGACCTACCTAAAATCCAAGAATTTACAAAAAACACATTCAGCTGGGGCGATTATTTACCTTCTGTATGGAACCGTTGGGTGAGCTCCCAACGGGGCGATTTGTTGGTCGCAGAAATTGACAAGAAGATTGTAGGCACGCTCCATGTACGGTATTTGGAAAATGGCGAAGCATGGCTCGAAGCGGTGCGCGTGCGTCACGAATTTCGTCAGCGCGGGATTGCAGCTGCGATGATTCAAGCCGCGCATCAGCGTGCGCGCAAGAAAAAATGCCGCGTCATTCGGCTGGAAACGGGCGCACACAATCACGCGGCACAGCGCGCGTTTGAAAAATTTGAGTATCGGCGTATCGTGGAATATGCCGGTTTTGAAGCAAAGGCAGAACCCGGCGAAATAAAAACACACTTGGCTGTGCTTCAAGATTTGGACGCGTGTTGGGAATTGTGGGAAAGGTCGTGGTTGAAACGCGCAAGCAAAACGATTGTGCCTGCGGTGTACGGCTGGCGTTGGTGGGAATTTACGCGCGAACGTCTGGCGGATGATATTCGCGGCAAACGCGTTTGGATGACCGCGCGCGCGTTCGCGATTGTGCGCGAAATGGAACGCGAGAACTTGGACATTATTTTGCTCGCCGGTATGAAACGCGATGCGTTGAAATTGTTTGCGGATGTAAAATATATTGCCGCGCGCGAAAATAAAAAAGCGGTGTACTGGATTGTTCCGCAGGTGGCGCGCGCTCAAGCATGGGCAAAGGACGCGGACTATAAACTCGACGAAACCGGACTGGTCATTTATGCGTGTGAGCTATAAACACATCGCGCTCTTGCTGTTTGTTTTTACGCTGGTCGTGTCCGTTGTCACAATGGTCAGCGCGCAAGACGATGTGTCCGCGCAAGTGTTGAAACGCATCAATCGCGCGCGTGCCGAAGTGAATTTGCCCGCGCTGGAACGGAACGCACAACTCGACGCCGCCGCGCAAGGACACGCAAATGATTTATTACAAAATGGCGCGCAGTTGGGACATCGCGGTTCGGACGGCTCGAATATCAAACAGCGCATTGCGCGTGCAGGATACAATGGCGCGTTTGTCGGCGAGAATTGGGCAGGGTATCGCACGCTCGACAAGATTTTTGAATTTTGGTTGAACGACCCGCCGCATTACAAAAATATCGTGAACGCGAAATATCGCCAAGTCGGCATCGGCATTGCGGCGCGTGCGAATGGCGGTTACATCATCGTCACCGATTTTGGCGCACAAACGAATGGCGCGGAATCGAGCGCCGCGCCGCCGACAAACGTTCCCCAAAAAATCAAACCGACAGAAGCTCCGACGAAACCGAAACTGCAACCGACACGTAAACCAACGCGCCAACCGACAGCTGTGCCTCCACAAATTCCAACGCAAGTGCCGACGGTTGTCCAGGTTGCGATTGCAGAACCATCCGTCAAAAAATCGCTTGCCCCACTACGCGTGCGCGGAAAAATTGCGCGCGTTGTCTTGAATGGACGCGCGCAAATTGCGATTGGAGATGCGCGCGGGCAAGGCGATGCGACGCGTTTGTGGTTGGGCGGTGCGCTGTTTGTTGGCGGTGCGCTGTTGTTGAGTGTTTCGATTGTTGGTTATCGTCGTCGGCGATGGTACAGATAAAAAATTATGGACGCTGCCAATTCACTCGTTACGCGTTTCATTCAGGACCAACTCACGCTGCTCGCAGACCATACGCGCGTGCTCAAAGAACTGAGTACGAACGTTTTGGCATCACGCGCGGATTTTGTGGCGCAATGGAAACTATTGCTGGAACAGGACGCCTTTGCCACGAATGTTCAACCGACCCATGATGCGGTAGAGGAAGCGACGCGCGTTTTTGTGAACGAGTTGAGCGCGCAAACTGACCTTGCGCTGTACTTGCAGGGCGTTGCAAGGTGGAGCCAAGAATTTCACGCGAACGGTTCCGATTTTGTGGATGCGACGCGGTGGCTCGCTTCCTTTCGCCGCGCGCTGCTGCCCATTTTATTGTCGCATTACGCGGCGGGCGCAGAATTGGAATTGGTGTTTCGCGCGTTGGATGTACACGAACGCGTTGTGATGGGCGTCATGGCGACGGCAGAAATTCAAATCACGCAGCAGCAATTGGCACAAGGGACGCATCAACGTTCCGTGGGACGTTTGACGGGCGGCATCGCGCACGCATTGAACAATACCCTCGCGATTATTGTAGGGCGCGCGCAAATTCTTGAAGAGCAAGTCCTTGAAGAATCACAACGCGACGAGTTGCGCGCGATTCAAAAGAATGCGCGCGGGGGCGCGGACTCGTTGAAGCGTTTGCAGCAATTTGCAGCTGAACGCGAAGGGCGTGAGCCGACGCGCATGGATGTAAATGTTTTGATTAATGATGTAGTGCAGTTGACGCGTTTTCGGTGGCGCGACGATGCCGAAGCGAGTGGGATTACGATTGATGTTGTCAAAGACCTTGTGCCGGTGCCGCCGGTGCTGGGACAAACCGCGCAATTGCGCGACGCTTTAGTGGAATTAATTTTGAATAGTGTTGAAGCGATGCCGTTAGGCGGGCTGGTAACGATTCGCACGGAACAAGTCGAAGACCAAGTGCAAATTGTGGTCACGGACCAAGGCGAAGGAATGGATACGGCGACCCAAGCCCGGGCGTCGGCGCCGCTATTTACGACCAAGGGGTTTGGGCATATCGGTTTGGGGCTGACTACGGTTGCAAATATGGTGCGCGAGATGGGCGGCATGTTGAACATTTCGAGTACGCCGGGACACGGGACGACAGTTTTGATTGCGCTGCCGATTGCGCGTCAAACAGCGCAAGCCGCCGATTTGCGTCCCGCGCGCATCGCGCGCTGGGCAAACATCTTGGTGGTGGACGATGAACCGATGGTACGCGATGTTGCGGCGCGCACATTTCACTTGCGCGGTTTTCGTACTGTCGCCGCCGATTCCGGCGCAGACGCGGTTCGATTGTTCACCGAACAAGGTCCGTTTCAAGTGGTGATTGTGGATTTGGGAATGCCCGGCATGAATGGTTTTGAAACCGCGCGCGCGATTAAAGATTTGAACGCGCGCACGATTGTGATTTTGATGACGGGTTGGGCGGCAGAATTGGATTCCAAAAAAATGCGCGAGGCAGGGATTGACCGCGCAATCGCGAAACCGTTTGATGTGGACCAAGTGATTCAATTGATTAGTGAAGCATTGGCGATTCAAGAGAAAATGTAGGGGCGGGGTTGAAACCGCCCCTTTTTTATTACACGTACTTTTCAAACCAATCGCACACGCGCGTAATCAAATCTTTGACGTGTGCCGTCTCACCGGGACCGTGCGGCTCGCGCGGATAAATCACCATTTCCGTTGCGATGCCGCGGTCTTTTAACGCGCGAAACACTTCGTGTCCTTGACTCACCGGAACATCGCCATCTTTTTCGCCGTGCAAAATCAAAGTGGGTGTCGTCGCGTTTTCGATAAAATTCATTGGCGAAAATGTATCATACACGCCCCCGCGTTCGTACGGATTCGCGTTGTAATGCAATTCATCCCAACGATTCAAATAACTGGTGCCGTGAAAACTTTTCCAGTTCGCAATCGCCGCGCCCGCCACTGCTGCGCGAAAACGATTTGTTTGCGTAATGCACCACGCGGTGAGAAAGCCGCCGTAACTCCAACCGCCAAAGCCCATGCGTTTTGAATCGGCGATGCCGCGTTCAATCAACGCGTCCACGCCCGCCATAATGTCTTGGAAATCTTTGCCGCCCATGTCCTCATAATTGGCTTGTGCAAATTCGATGCCCCACCCCGTACTGCCGCGATAATTTGGCATGAAGACGGCGAAACCGCGATTGGTCAGATGATACGTCCAACGCATTGGTGAAATAAATTCATTCGCGGAAATGCCCGTCGGTCCGCCGTGTGGTTGAACAATTAACGGCAGGCGCTTGCCTTTTTTCGCACCAATGGGTTTGACTAGAATACCTTGCATCGGTTTGCCGTCGCGACTTGTCCATTCAAAAATTTCGTGTTCACCCGTCTCGATATTTTGAAAATTTTCGTTGAGGTTGGTGAGTTGCTCCCAAACAGAGGCATCGGGGTCAGAGTAATCGAGCGTCCATACTTCGCGCGGCATGTTGGGCGCACTGCGAACAACGGCGAGTGTGCCATCGTTTGCGCGGCTGAATTTCGGCGTGTGACTTTCTTGAAACGCGCCTTGCCCCCGCCAAATGTTTTGTGAGGCGCCTTCAATGTCGAATTGTGTAATCGCGGCTTCGCCTTGTAGATAACCGGTACTCAATAAATTTTGTGAATCAAGCCACTGCACCCCGCTGATTGTTCCCGCGTATCCTTCGGATAACGCGCGCGTATTTTTTCCGTTCGTGTCAGTCACATACAAATCACCGCCGATGATGCCGCGATCACTCCAGAGCGAAGAGACAAACGCGATGTGATGTCCGTCAGGTGACCAGCGCGGGTGACCGAGCTGTTTTGTTGGGCGCGAAAAAATCTTGCGCGGCGTTCCGCCTTTTGTCGGAACGCGCGCGAGCCACGTATCGTACCAGCTCCATTCATACGGCGCAGCGGAACAAATCAAAATCAATTCCTCACCGTTTGGCGACCAATCAAATTCCCACACTTGAAAATCGCCGCGTGTGGCGCTGTGCGTTTTTCGCGTAGCGACATCCACTATGACCACGCGCGTAAATTGGGGGGACGCTTCGAAATTGATTTCATCGTAACCCTGTTCGCGTCGCGCGAGAAGCTCATCTGGCGTTGCGTCTTGCTGCAAATACGCGAGGCGCGTTCCATCGGGTGACCATTTGAACATGGAAACATCGCGATAGGGTGGATTAACGCGTGTGCCGCGCGTAAGTTGTTCCGCTTCGCCGCCGTCGCGTGGAATCAAATAAATTTGAAAGTCATCTACACGCGTGCGGTCTGAAATGAACGCGAGAGTGTTACCATCCGGCGACCAACGCGGATGCATTTCGCACGCGTCGGCAAAAGTGAACGCGCGCACATTTTCCCCACGGGCATCTGCAAGATAGATATTCGCGCGCGAATTTTTTCCGCGCGGGTGGGTGAGCTCACCAACGACGAATGCAACGCACGACGCGTCGGGATGAATCTGCGCGTCGGTTACAACGCGCCATGTGTCAAGTGTGTCGAGCGAAAATTTTTTGAGTCGGGCAGGCATGAAATGAAATTCTCCTCGTTGAGAAATGATTTGGATGTTGGAAATCAGATTGTTGAAATGTCTCGAAGATTATAACGCACGATGGTTTATCTATGCTAAGATGCGTTGTGCGACAAATTTCACATTTGTCTTACCTTTGCGCTGTTTTGCGTTGCTGAGCAGAATATCTGTAGGAGATTCGTACATGATTGACACAAAAAATTTACAGACACTCGCAATTCACGCGGGCGAAGAACCTGACCCGACAACGGGCGCGTTGGTTCCGCCGTTAACATTGGCAACCACGTATCACATGGGTTCAACGGAAAATGGTGCGGCGTTGTTTTCGGGTGAAAAAGAAGGTTACGTGTACACGCGTTGGGCGAATCCGACAGTGACGGTTTTGGAAAAACGCGTCGCGGCATTAGAAGGCGCGGAAGGGTGCGTGGCAACGGCATCGGGTATGGCGGCGATTGCGACGACGCTGCTCGCAAGTTTGAAAGCGGGCGACCACGTTGTTGCGGCAAAAGCGATTTATCCGAGCACGTTCGCGGTGTTGTCGCAAGATTTTTCGCAATACGGAATCGAGACGACATTTGTGGACGCGACGGATATTGAAAATGTCGCGGATGCGATGCGTCCCAATACGCGCGTGGTGTACATGGAAACGCCGGGCAACCCACTGCTCGCGCTATGCGACCTTGAAGAAATTGCGCGGATTGCGCGGGACGCCGGTGCGGTCTCGATTTGCGACAACACGTTTGCAACACCCATCAATCAACGTCCTTTGGAATTGGGCATGGATATTGTACTGCACGCCGCCACGAAATATCTGTGCGGACACGGCGACGCAGTCGGTGGATTAATTGTGGGGAGACAAGATTTCATTGAACGTACGCGCACGCACACGTTAAGATATTTCGGGGGCATCCTCGCACCATTCAACGCGTACTTGATTACGCGTGGTATCACTACATTACCGCTGCGAATGAAACAGCATAATGAAAATGCGATGCGCGTCGCAGAATTTTTGGAAAATCATTCTGCCGTCGCGTCGGTTTCATATCCGGGACTCGTGTCGCATCCCCAGCATCTCATTGCCAAAAAACAAATGCGCGGATTTGGCGGGATGGTAAGCTTTGAATTGAAGGGTGGTTTGGACGCGGGCGCGCGGATGATGAATAAGGTAAAGTTGTGCGCGCTGGCAACCTCGCTTGGTGACGCGCGTACATTGATTTCGCATCCCGCGACCACGAGTCATGTGGTTGTTTCGCGCGAGGAACGTATCAAGCAAGGTGTGACGGATGGGCTTGTGCGGTTGTCGGTAGGAATTGAAGATGTGAATGATATTGTTGCGGATTTGGAGCAGGCGATGCGCTAAAAGTTGGATATTGGATGAGCGAATTTCTAATTTGCAACTTCCAATTTCCAATTTCCAATTCCTAAATTCCAATGGACATTTCTCAAATCATCGGTTACGTTGTAATTTTTCTCGCGGCGCTGGCGGCGGGCGCGATTAACGCGATTGCGGGGGGGGGAAGTTTAGTGTCGTTTCCCGCGCTCGTCGGTTTTGGGGTGACGGCGAAATTGGCGAATACGACCAACAATGCTGCCCTTGTGCCCGGTTCCATCGCGGGGATGTTTGGTTTTTGGGAAGAGGTGAAACGCGCGAAAAAACTCGTGGCGCTTTTGGCTGTCCCGAGTTTGGTTGGCGGTTTATTGGGCGCGTATATTTTGGCGCAGACGCCGGAAAATATTTTTCGGCAATTGACGCCGTTTCTGATTTTGTTTGCGACGTTGTTGTTTGCAGGACGCGATTTTTTTACCAAACTGACGCGCCGCGGAGCTGACGAAACCGACCACATCACGGGCGTTGGTGGTGTTGCAGGATTTGTGCTGCAGTTGGTGATTGCGACGTATGGCGGATTTTTTGGCGCGGGGCAAAGTATCATGATGATGGCGGCGTTCAGCATTATGGGCGTGCGCGACATACACGAAATCAATGGCATCAAGACCGCGTCGGCAGTCATTGTAAATGGCGTTGCGCTGATTTATTTTATTTCGCAAGGGCTCATCATTTGGCATCTCGCGCTGTGGATGGGCATCGGCGCAATCATTGGCGGTTACGTAGCCGCGCGCATTTCAAAACGGGTAAATCAGAATGTGTTGCGATGGACCGTGATTGCGATTGGGTTGATTGTGTCGGTGGTGTTGTTTTTGCGAGGATGATTCAAAAAAAATTCGCCGCAATGCTGCGGCGAATTTTTTTTGAATGCGCTACCTAATCCCTAGCCCTTGTCCACACGTCAGTGGACTGCCTGTCCGGTCAACGATACAGCCCTGCACCGTGACGGCGTTTTGGAAACCGCTTGGTACGCTGATGGTGATGTTCGTGAATTGCTGCGAGAAAGGAATCGCACCGACGGTTGCATTTCCTACCACGTTGCCGAATTGATTGAACGCGGTGAGTTGAATTTGTCCGGGCGCGCCGGTGTTGTCGTAATAGTATTGAACCGGCACATTGACCGCTCCGAATCCTGCTTGCTGTGCGGGTGAAAGGAAAATGGAATTTCGTTGGAAGGGCGGCGGTGTGGGCGTCGGGGGCTGCGGATTGTTCACGTACACCGTCGCCACATTGTCCACACGCTGCCCGCGACAAAACGCAGTAAGAATGTAGGATGTGGTGACTTGAGGTGCGAGCACATTCTGTCCCGGCGCCTGAACCGGACTTGCGCCCGCGGGTGTCTGAAGCCGCACTTGGTCTGAATTGTACACAGGTCCCCAAATCAATGTCGTAGATTGCCCGCGTTGAATCGTTGCCGGACTGGCATAAAATTGTGTAATTTGTGGGACGCCGTTACACCCTGCTTGTGGCACGGTGAATTGCGCGTCAATTTGTGGACCAAAGAGTACTCCATTCGGCGCACGCAGTTGCCACACACTACGATAATTTCCGGGCTGCTGTGGAGCAATCATGTTGACGCTGACGTTGACGATTTGATTCGGTTGCGTGTTAGGAATGGGCGCTGGCGATTGTGCGCCGAACGAACTCCCTGAAATGTTTTGTAAGCCGTACGTACTGATCCAAATACAAGAGCCGGTATTTTGCATTTGCCACGTTTTTTGAAACGAGGTGCCGGGTTGAATTTGTGAACCATCAGGATACGTCACATCACCAAGAAAACGCGCGCCGACAACGCAGGGATTCGGCGTTCGCGTCGGACCGGGCGGCTGATTGCCTTGCACGTTGATAAAAATAGATGCCTGTCCGGTCACGCCTTGTGAGCTCGTTGCCTTTACCATGATGGTGTGATAGCCCGGCGTCGTCGTCCAATACTGAATGACGAAAAATGGTGATACGGGGACGCCGTTCGTGGGTGAGCTTGTCGTGATAGCAACATTGTCAACAAAGAGCTGCACAAAGGCAATGCCGCCTGCGCCCGTCGAGTTGGACGCAATGCCGATGGTTTGTCCCGCCTGAAACGTCATGCCATTAACGGGATTTTGAATAACCACTTGCGTTCCGCCAAATTGCGCGGGCGGCGCGGCTTGTGCCGTTGTAGGCGTGAGGATAAAGGTGAGCGCAATGAGCGCGAGGAAAACAAGGGCGAGCGATTTGTTCACAAAGATACCCTGTGGGATGAAAATGGACTCTCGCTCAAGATTATCTAACAAACATGCGGATAGTGCAATGGGGCGAATCAAGCCATGTAAAATGTTACCCTGAGGGGTATCGTCGCGACATTTGATAA
>CAYXXF010000005.1:0-342034 GCA_964469005.1 uncultured Anaerolineales bacterium | reverse complement strand
CGCGCTGCCGATACCCGGCTCGAAACCTTTTTACACAACACTTGACACACCACCCAACTGATCATCAATTTCGCGAAACGCAATTGGAATGAATGTCGGATCTTTGAAACGAGATACGAGATCGGTATAGTCCCGATAGGTTGTTGTCTCGACAGTTCCTGCATAGCGCTCAAGAAATACGGAACCCCAATACCACTTTCGTACTATGGAATAACCATCTGCTCCCATCTTATTTTCCTTGATATAACTCAGGGCAGCAGCCAAAACAGGTAGCATTGTTGAATATGGTAACCATTTCGGAGCGAAAGATCCAAACCCATTCTCATTTGTAGAATGAACGCGTTTTAGGGCCGCTTCAAACGCGTCAACCGCCTTGTACCAGTCATCCTCAAACGCTTGGGCATTCATCGAGATAAGCGACTTACCCTTGACATCTATGCCGCGCCGTAGAGCAATTGTCCGCAATAGCAGGACTTGGAATCCTTCTGGATCATTCTCTGAATAATCACTCAGTAGATCACTTATGTCTCTCGCTTCTTCCCATAATTCTCGCAAGCGAACACCGTAGCGATAAAGTCTGGCTGTCATCAGATCAAAAATCGAGAGCCTGACACCTGTGCTATTAAGTTTTTCAAAAATTGCACAGACTTCAGCGATTCGATCCAAATCATCAGGAGAGACTTTTTCAATCTCGTTTGCTGGAACCCGAAATTCTTCAAAACGCCGAATTGCGGCTTTCCATTTCTTATTAGCAGTTCTAAATTCATCATATTTTTCCCGATTATTTTGGACATACCAATAATCATCACAAGCTTCAACCCACTGATCAAATCGCAGCAATTCGGTGAATGGAACAACAAAAGTGCGGAATTGATTTTCTCGCTCGAGAAGTTTTCCAGACTTGTCGCGTCTCTCATAGAATACTGCTTGGTCATAAAGTCCCTCTCCAACTTTATTCAAATCAAGAAAGTAGAGATGAGGACGTTTTGCATCTCGCAATGGTATTTCTGGTGCGGCAAGCGCGTAATGCAACGCAGTCATACGTTGTTGTCCATCAAGTACCATAAAATCTGGACGTAGCATTGCATCAGGCAATTCTACGCCCGCAATTGTACGCGGCTCAAAGGGAAGGTGTTCCGAATCCGTACGCAAAAGCAGAAATGACCCGATAAAATAATCACTCAAAATTGAAACGAGCAAGTCCTGAATCCCGTCGCGTGGCCAAACAAAGTCCCTTTGAAATTCTGGCAAAACGACTTTCCCTTCCTGCGCTCCGCGAATGAGATCGAGTATGAGTTTTTTGTCAACAAAGACATCCATACCGGTTTTCTCCTTTAATGCTAAATGACTCGCTGAAAGATTCAAAAATCAAAACACCGAAAAAAGGCAAAACCGCCGACTCTTTTCAAGAACGGCAACCACCTCACTTGCGTTCATACCTCAATCCCATCTCTCTCCAAATCTGCTGCCAACTGTCTTCTCCACTCAAACACCGCCACCGCCAACGCGTGCGTGCCGTTCGATGAACGGAACATTCATCGAGCCGTTCACGCCATACATCGGAATATGCACCGCGCGTTCACACGCGCACAAAATTTCGGCGGGAATGCCGGATTGGGGAATGATACTCAAGTATCACTCAAGCCAAGTTGTGATACTTTAACCATCGAAAGTATCACAACGTTTCCGCTTCCAACACTTCAAGAATTTGTCGCGCCGCAAATTGGTGTGTTCGGGTTGGCGCAGTTTGCGGAGACAAGATTTTTTCTTGCTCAAGCCGTTTGACCATCAGACGAGCCGTCCGATGGCTAATCTGAAATCTGTTCTGAACACGCGGCACCGTTAGGTACGGCGACTGAAACAGGTCATCCACCAAACGTAAAAGCAACGCGGATGTACGCGGTTTGGCTTGCAAACGCGTGCGCCACTCGCTTTGCAAATCCTGCAATTTTTTTGCGCGTTGAATCGCGTCGCGCGCTTGTTCTGCAACCCCGCGCAAGAAAAATTCAAGCCACTCTTGCCATGTCCCGCGTTCGCTCACCGCGAGCAAATGTTCGTAATACGCGTTGCGATGATGCTCGAAAAACGCGCTCAAGTACAACAACGGCGCAGGGAGCAAATTCCAATTCACGAGCAACAAAGAAATCAACAAACGCCCAATCCGTCCATTGCCATCGAGAAATGGATGAATCGCCTCGAACTGGTAATGAATGAGACCAATTCGAACAAGCGGGGGCAGCTGCGATTCGGCATGAATGAATTTTTCGAGCGCATCAAGCGCGCCGTTCATTTCTGCAACGGGTGGCGGAACGAACTTGGCGGTACTCAAGGTCGAGCCGGGTTTGCCAATCCAATTTTGGCTCTTGCGAAATTCACCGGGCGTTGCATAGTCGGCGCGGATATTCCGCATCAAATGGTCATGCACCTCACGCATCAATCGCAAACTGATAGGCAATTTTTCAAGGCGCTCCAGTCCATGTTGAAACGCGCGCACATAGTTGAGAACTTCGCGCACGTCGGACGCGCGCTTGCTCGGCTTGGCATCAAACAAGGGGAGCTGTGCGGCTTCAAATTCGTAAAGTTCCGCGAGTTCTGTTTGCGTGCCTTCGATGCGCGACGAAAGCACCGCTTCACGCCGCATAAAGGGACCAACGAGCAAATGCGGATTCGACATGGTGCGTCCCAGCCCTGCAAGCTCACCCAACGCGCGGTCTGCCTCCGACAGCACACTGACCAGAGGCGCGTCAAATTCAAGTGCAGGCGGAAGTGGTGCGGGAACGAAACTCCAATACGCCGCTTCACCTTGTCCAACTTGAATCACATGCCCAGCCGAGCTGCTTTTGAAATTGTCCGGATTCATACGCACGAAAATTATATCATCAAAAAACAAACCGCTGTTCGCGAAAATCGCGAACAGCGGTTACTGATTACCGGCTACTGCTTACTGCTTACTCTTCCAGCGTACTCGTATCCCCTTCCGGCAAACCCTGCGCGCGCGCTTTCAACACACGGCGCATGATTTTGCCCGAACGCGTTTTGGGCAGTTTCGCCATGAAATAAATTTTTTCCGGTTTCGCGATTGGGGACAACACATTGGCGACGTGCTGCACCAAATCCTTTTCCAACTTTTCTGATTCTTCGTACCCCGCGCGCAGCAACACGAACGCGTGAATGCCTTGCCCTTTGATTTCGTGCGGCAGACCGATGACCGCCGCTTCCGCGACGGCTGCGTTGGAAACAAGCGCGCTTTCTACTTCGGCAGTGCCAAGCCGATGCCCTGAAACATTTAGCACATCGTCCACGCGTCCGATAATCCAAAAGTAGCCGTCCTCGTCGCGCCGCGCGCTGTCGCCCGCGAGATACACGCCCGGATATTTTCCCCAATACAATCGCACATAGCGTTCATCGTCGCCATACAACGTTCGCAGCATCGAGGGCCACGGACGTTTCAATACCAAGTATCCTTCTTCGTTCGCCGCAACCGACTCGCCCATTTCATTCACCACATCGGCTTCGTACGTGAAAAATGGTTTCGTCCCCGAACCGGGTTTCAACGGCAGCGCAGGCACGGGCGTAATCATGAACGCGCCCGTTTCCGTTTGCCACCATGTATCCATGATGGGACATTTTTCATGACCGATGTGTTTGTAATACCAACGCCACGCTTCGGGATTAATCGGTTCGCCGACAGAGCCAAGCAAACGCAGTGATGACAAATCATGTTTCGCGGGATGCGCTTCGCCTTGCCGCATGAACGCGCGAATCGCGGTGGGCGCGGTGTACAAAATCGTGAGTTTGTATTTATCAATCAAACTCCACCAACGGTCAGGCGCGGGAAACATCGGCGCGCCTTCGTACATAAAACTCGTCGCGCCTAAAAGCAGCGGCGCGTACACAATGTACGAATGTCCCGTGACCCAACCGGGGTCGGCGGCGCACCACCAACGGTCGTCTTCTTGAATATCAAAAACATATTTCAATGTCGTCGCGGTGCCGACCATGTAACCGCCGTGCGTGTGCAAAATCGCTTTCGGTTTCCCCGTCGAGCCGCTCGTGTACAAAATATATAGCGGCGTTTCGGCGTCCAATTTTTCCGTTGCACATTCCGCGCTCGCGTTCTCCATCGCTTCGTGATACCACACATCGCGTTCCGCGTTCCATGCAACATTGTTGCCGACGCGTTTCACCACAACAACTTTTTCGATGCTCGGCGATTGCGCGACGGCTTCATCGGCGATTTTTTTCAATTCAATCACTTTGCCGTTCAACCAGTTGCCGTCTTGCGTAATCAACACTTTGGATTGTGAATCGTCAATGCGTCCCGCGAGCGCAGGCACGCTGAATCCGCCAAACACCACCGAATGAATCGCGCCGAGTTTCGCGCACGCCAACATCGCAACGACGATTTCGGGAATGCGCCCCATGTAAATCGTCACGCGGTCACCCTTCACCACACCGAGCGATTTCAACCCATTCGCAAATTTATTGACCTCGACGTACAATTCGCCATACGTAATCTCGCGCGCGTCGCCCGCTTCGCCTTCCCAATAGTACGCGATTTTATTTTTGCGTTCGGTGTTTTGATGGCGGTCGAGCGCATTATGCACAATGTTCACTTGCGCGTTCGTGAACCATTTGAAAAAGGGTTTGTTGGAATCGTCCAACACCTTGTCCCATTTGGAATACCACTCGTATTCGTTCGCGCGCTCTTCCCAAAATTCCAACGGATGCTCGAACGTCCACTGGTACAATTCTTCAATGTTCTGGACATTCGCGTTTGCGATAACGTGTTCGGACGGATAATACACTTCGCCGTGCAACTCGTGATTCATAGATTCACTCCTCGTGGAGAATTGGATTGTGATATAGTTACGGCATTATGCCCAAGAAACGACAATTACCTTACCTCAAGAAACTCGCCCAGCGCGGCAAGGTCAGCATTTGGCTTGTGGATGGCGCGTGGCTGCGTACGAATATCGAGCAAGAATGGGACAACTTTGGACATCATTACGACGACTCGTTCATTCCCGAAAATGAAATCTGGCTCGACGTGCAAGCGCATCCCGATGAGCAGAAATTTTTCATCACGCACGCCTTGCTGGAACGACGGTTGCTTGCCAAGGGTAAAGACGAAGAAATCGCGCGTCAAAAAGCATGTCAGGCAGAAATTGCCGCGCGTAAAAAAGCAGGCGACCTAAAAAAGGTTCGACAAGGCGGACATTTAGCAAATCCCGAATTAATGCACGTGACGCTCTGGAAAAAATTGTACGACGGCGTCAGTGTTTGGATTGTAGATGGGCGTCTCACGCGCAGTGTATTTGATATAGAGTTTACGGCGGGCGGACATGACCATGTGTACGAATGGATTCCGCAAAAAGAAGTTTGGATTGACGACGATATTACCGATGTGGAACGTCCCTATGTGTTGCTTCACGAATTGCACGAGCGCAACCTGATGGAGGTTGGGATGGATTACGACCATGCGCACGAACACGCGAGCAAGCTCGAGCTCTATCATCGCCACCATCCCGAAGAACTACACGCCGCGCTCGCGAAAGAGGGATGGGAATAAGACTCATCGTCACTGCGCATACGAATTCTTTGGCTCGACTGTAAAACGCTGCCATCTGGACCATCCGGCGCATTTTTCATCCTCACATGCGCGGACGCGCCAAAAATAAAAATGGTCTGCTTTCAATGGATGTGTCTTTATCATACCTTCAGTCACGCTCGTCGAAATGAGTGGGGCGTTTTTCCGTGAATCACGTTTCAGAACAACCTCGTAGTAGGTGGCACAGTCCTGTTCTTTCCAAGACAACTTGACTGTTCGATGGTGTACAACAGCATCAGATTGAGGCGTCAACGATTCAGGACGGGCTAGTGGGGTTCCATGAAAAAGGATGTCATACCAGCCCACTGCCCAAACATCGGTGTCAGAAATGGCAGAGACATCGGAAAGAAACACAAAGGGTACAATTTCCTTGCTGATATTCCAAGCCGTGCCGTCCCAATGCCAAATCTTTGCCCCGACTGCCCAAATGTCATTTGCGCTTTGCACATCAAGTTCGGAAAAGCGTCCCCCCTCAACTTCCACTTTGTTCCATTGGCTGCCATCCCAATGCATCACAAGCGCTTCCAATTCATCCCGACCAACACTCCAAACATCATCCTCTGAAAGGAACGCAACATCATTGAGCTGTGATGCGGTGCCCATTTCGCCGGAATAACTTTCAGTCCAATCTATCCCATCCCAGTGAAGAATTTTAGGCGTGGTGATGAACCAGAAAGAGTCATTAATCACATACCCAACCGCCCAGAGATCATTTACGTTCGCGCCTCCGATTCGATTGAGAATGATTGGGGGGCTAGCTATGCCACCGCTAAATTCATCCCACGATGTACCGTTCCATTGGTAGCGGTGAGTCTCGGTTAGAACCCAAGCGTCCAATGAGGGTGAAATGTAAATGCCGAGAAATGCTCCTTGGGGTTCCAGTGACTCGGTCCATTGTTGTCCATCCCATCGCAAAATCACAAGCTGTGATGTGTCAGGATAGAACGCAGAGACCCAAAGATTGTTTGTGTTATCTCTAAAAATTCTGCTCACAATGGCGTTTTCATGAGCATAGGGAATAACCATCCATCTATTGCTGACCCAATGCAAAAAACCCTTTTTCGCGGTGAACCAAACATCGTCATCCGATACCGCATGAACATCAAGAATTGTGCCAACCTTGGGATGACCTACCCCTCTCCATGTGAGTTGACAGGTAGATTGCAAAGCACGTGATGAGCTCTGTGCGCTTGCGCCGACGAAAGTAAATGGTTGCAAGAGAGCAAAGACCAGACAGAGCAAAAATGCCTTTTTCATAAATTCATCCTTTCATATTGGGAGTTGAACAAAGCCCTAAACAATCTCATCTTTCAACTCTTGCGCCGCGTGCCGCGCTTCTTCCACGCTCGCTTCATCTTCAATCGTTGTAATGTCGCCGGGGTCGCGTTCCAACACCACCGCCTTCAACACGCGGCGCATAATTTTTCCAGAACGCGTTTTCGGCAGCATCGGCACAAAGTGCAATTCGCCAATTACAGCGACAGGTCCAAATTCATCGCGCACCGCTTGTAACAATTCATGACGCAGTGCGTCAGAAGGCGTGTGTCCCGCTTTCAAAACGACGAACGCTGCAATCACTTCGCCGCGCAATTCGTCGGGACGACCTGTGACGCCCGCTTCCGCAACGGCGGGATGTTTGAGAAACGCGGTTTCCACTTCAATCGTGCCGAGCCGATGCGCGGCAATTTTGATAATTTCATCGGCGCGTCCGGCGAACCACACATAACCGTCGTCGTCCATCATCGCGCTGTCGCCGCTCCAATACATCAGTTTGCCGGAAATGCGTCCCCAATAATCCGCGCCGTAGCGTTCCGTTTCGCCCCACAACATTGGCGTCAAACCGGGGAACGGGCGCGTAATGACCATGATGCCTTTTTCGTTGTGCGCTAATGGTTCGCCATCGGGTGAAACGATTTGTGCTTCAATGCCCGGCATCGGAATTGTCGCGGAACCCGGTTTAATGGGCAGCATCGCAATTCCGTACGGATTCGCAAACACGGGTCCGCCGGTTTCCGTTTGCCACATGTGGTCAATGACGGGGACGTGGTTGTCAAATACTTTTTCCTGAAGCCATTCCCACGCGGGCGCGTTCAGCACTTCGCCCGCGCAAAAAACTTTTTTCACCGATGACTTGTCATATTTTTTCGTGATGTCTTCGCCGTACCGCATCAGCAAACGCGCGGCAGTCGGTGATGTAAAAATTCCCGTCACGCGAAATTCTTCCACAATCTGCCAAAGTGTTTCGGGCGTTGGATAATCAATCGAACCTTCATACGCGATGGACGCGCAGCCAATCACGAACGGCGCGTACACCGTGTACGCGTGTCCCACCGCCCAACCAATGTCCGATGTTGCCCACCACACATCATCCGCGTGCAAATCGAAAACCCATTTGCCCATGCTGATCGTATGCACTTGATAACCGCCGTGCATGTGAACGACGAGTTTCGGACGCGCCGTTGTGCCGCTTGTTGCAAGAATGTACAGCGGCTCGTTCGATTCCATCACTTCATGCGCGGTGCTTTGTCCATTCCCTTTTTCCAAAAATTCTTGCCACGACAAATCGCGTCCGTCTTTCATCGGCACATCAAGCGATGTACGTTTCAAAACAATCGCGTGTTCAATGCTTGGCACGTTCATATCGAGCGCGGCATCGAGCAATCCTTTGAGCGGAACATCTTTGCCTTTGCGATAAATCACATCTGTCGCAAAAATCGCTTTGGATTCACTCGCGCGAATTCTGTCGGCGAGCGCGCCGCTGCCGAATCCCGCAAACACGCACAAATGAATCGCGCCGATGCGCGCGCACGCGAGCATGAGCATAATCGCTTCGGGCATCGTCGGCATGTAAATGGTGATGCGGTCGCCTTTGCCGATGCCCAAACCGCGCAGCGCGGCGGCAACACGTTCGACGTTGTACAACATTTGCGCGTACGTAAAAACGCGGCGTTCGCCGCGCTCATTCGCATAAATGAGCGCCGTGCGTCCGCCGCGTCCGTTTTTTACGTGATGGTCGAGCGCGTTGTATGCGATATTTGTTTTTCCGCCAACAAACCATTTGAATGTCGGTGGCGTCCAATCCAAAACTTGATTCCATTCTTGGAACCAAGACACACTGCGCGCCGCATTGCCCCAAAATGTTTCGGGGTCATTGCGCGCTTCGTCACGGAATTTTTGCACCAAGGGTGGAAGCAAGTTCATCGTTGAACCTCATGGTACGCGCGACTCTATGCGCGCGTCATAAATTTTGCCATTCCATTTGCGGCGCAACCGAAACGGTTGTCTGTGCCGCGTTGTGTTTCTGCAACAGCCACGCGAGCAAGGGGGGGGTGACGAGCGTCGAAAGAATAACGACGATAACGATGATGGAATACACTTCAGCATTCACCACACCCAACGCGCGTCCCGATGCCGCGAAAATCAAACCAACTTCACCACGCGGAATCATGCCCACGCCAACAACCCATTTGTTCACGCGCCCTGCCGCTAAACCCGCCGCGAGTTTTCCAACAAAGGCAGCGGCGGCGATGCCTAACGCAATCAACAACACCACCGGATTCAGCAGCGTCTCGAGCTGCACGTGCATGCCCGTCAGCAAAAAGAAAATCGGCACGAGAAAAAAACCGAGTGGTTCGAGTAAATCTTGAACGTGACGGTCAGCGTGTTTTTCAATCACGCGCGTGACCCGCATTTTCCAAACCAACGGCGCGTTTTGCAGCTCGTGATTGATTTCCTCGACGATTTCCGGGTCTTGGAACGAATGAAAGTGCACTTTGTCCAAAACCAATCCGGCGGCAAACGCGCCCACAATCGGCGCGAGACCGATTTGATTCGCCAGATACGCCATCGCCAATCCGAACGAAATCGCGACGGTGAACTTCATGCCTGTGCCGGTGTGAATCGCAGAGAACAAGCGATTGAGACGCGGCGCGAGCAATTGTCCCAACACAATCGCGGCGGCGAGAAACGCAATTGCTTTGAACGTGATGAACGCGATGGTTTCGATGCTCACCGAACCCGCCGTTACAATCGCGGAAACGACGGCGAGAATAATCAGACCCATCACATCGTCAATCACGGCGGCGCCGAGAACGATTTGCGCTTCGGGCGCTTGCAATTTCCCCAAATCACGAAACACGCGCGCCGTAATTCCCACCGAGGTTGCGGTCAACGTTGCGCCGAGAAATAAATACGCGTGCGACGACAATCCGGGCAAGAGCGCAGGTCCAACGACAAACGTGCCAAGCACAAACGGTAGCACGACCCCAACCGTTGCCACGAGCAACGCGCGCACTCCGACGCGCCGCATTTCTTGGACATCGGATTCGAGACCGACTTGAAACAAGAGAATAACGACACCCATTTCTGCGAGAAAATGGATGTACGGATTTGTCTTAATCGGTTCAAAAAAGGGAATGCCGACGAGAAAGAGATTGCCGAGAACAACACCGGCAACAAGTTCACCGAGGACGGCGGGTTGTCCGATGCGTTCGACGAGCGACGAAAGTTTTGCGACGACCAGTACAATGACGATAAACAAAAAGGTCGTGGCGATATTCGTTTCGGGCGAGGAACCATCTTCGGCGCGTGCCGTGAGTGGAAACAAACACAAGACGGCGAGCGCAATCAAAAGACTGCGAGAGACATGACGCATAGGTCATCCTTTCTCCAATACGGAATTGGAACAATAGATGAACATCGCGGTTGTTGTCATCACCGTCACTGTGATGTGGCGCGCATTGTAGAACAAAACATCCGCGCGCGTCAAATCGCGTTTCGACCCGAATTCGTGCGGCGTTACGGTGCCGTCTTGCTTTTTGAAACGACGAGGCGGAACATTACTGTCCCGCCTCAACCTTACACGAAAGCTGTTACGTCTCTTTTTTATTCTGCCACAGGCGCAGCCACTGCACTCGCCACGCGAATGGAATCCACCGACGAATCATTTGAAATATCCACATGACTCGTTTCCGGCACGCGCAAGAAACAGACTATCGCGCAGACACCCGCCACAATCATCGGATACCACAAGCCCGCAAAATTATTGCCCGTTGCTTGAATCAAGGTGAGCCCGATGATTGGCACAAGTCCACCGAATACACCATTACCGATGTGATAGGGCAGCGACATGGAGGTATAACGAATTTTCGTCGGGAACAATTCGACGAGAAATGCGGCAATCGGTCCGTACACCATTGTCACAAAGACGACCTGAATGAGTACGAGAATGGACAATGCTACCGGGTTGTAGCCAATGTACGGAAAGATGAATTGTTGTCCCGCTTTGGGCGCAAACGCTGCCATCAATCCGTAAATCGGATAATAGAGGACCACTGCCACCGCCATCCCGGCGAGCATGATGGGCTTGCGTCCGATTCGGTCGGACAGACTGCCGAAAAAGATAAACAGCGGTGTGCCGACCAAGAGTGCCGCGCCGACGATGAGATTGGAATCCACCAGCGACACCTTGAATATATTCTGCAAATAGTACAGCGCGTAAAATTGTCCGGTGTACCACACGACGCCCTGTCCCATTGTCGCGCCCAAGAGCGCGATGATAACGTATGCCAGATTGTAGCGATTGCCAAAACTTTCCTTGAGCGGATTCTTGGATGTGCCGCCTTTTTGTTTCAGTTTGGCATACATCGGCGATTCGCGGAGCGAAAAGCGGATATAGAGCGAAAGCGCCACTAGAAAAATGGAGACGAGGAACGGAATGCGCCAGCCCCAATCTTTGAACGCGTCTTCGCCCATAATCGAACGCGTGGCGAGAATGACGCCGAGCGAAACAAACAACCCGAGCGTCGCGGTAATTTGAATAAAGCTGGTGTAATAGCCGCGTCGTCCATTCGGCGAATGTTCCGCGACGTAGGTTGCCGCGCCGCCGTATTCACCACCGAGCGCGAGACCTTGCAAAATGCGTAACCCGATGAGAATAATCCCGGCGAGCGGTCCAATCTGCTGTGCGGTGGGCAAGAGACCAACGGCAAAGGTACAGAGCCCCATTAACGTCATGGTGATGAGAAACGTGTATTTGCGTCCGACCAAATCACCGACGCGTCCAAACACAATCGCGCCAAACGGGCGCACAATAAACCCGACAGCAAACGCGGCGAGCCACGCAATGACATCACCGAGCGGTGTGCCGGTCTGATAAAACTTGGAAGCAATTACGGACGCGAGACTGCCAAAAATATAAAAGTCGTACCATTCAATCATCGTACCCGCGGCAGAGGCGAAAATAATGCGCGGGAGTCCTTGTTCGGTAACATTCGCTTGGGACATACTTGCGGATTGGGTTGCCATGCGCCGACTCTCCTCTCTGTGAGTGGTCCTGCTAGGGATGCGTGGGTTCATCATGCTTGCAACGCGACGAACGCCGTTTGCAAGTTCGTTCGATGCTGTGCGTATCTGAAATAAATTTGTTCCTTTCCGCCCCGCGTCGCGCAAAATGTTTGCGTGACCGGAGCTCAATGGGAATGGGATTGGGGACGAACTAACATGACCGGAATGTGTGAATGATTCACAACACGGTCTGCGATGCTGCCCATTAACCAACGCCGAACGCCGGAATGTCCGTGTGTGGACATGGCAATCACATCGGCGTTCACTTCGGTCGCAACAGCAAGAATCGTTTCCGCCACCGCGCCTTCTCGATTCAAGGTCGAGACGCGCGTTCCTTCGCTTGCGAGGCGCGCTTGCATCTCCGCCAGATATTGTTTGGTATCACTTTCCAATTGTTGGACAAAACTGACGGCAAGAGCAGGGTCCGAAAACGCAAACTCGGCGGCGGGGTCTGCCGCCACGCGCAAGAGAATTATTTCTGCGCCTTCGGATTGGGCGAGGGCTTGAGCGTGAGGGAGGATGGTTTCCGCTGTCGCCGAACCATCCAAAGGGACCAGGATTTTTTTGTACACGACGACCTCCGCGTAGTCATGCAACTGAAATGATGGGTCCAAAAAAACACGCGCACTGCCATGTACAAGGCAGTGCGCGCATCCTATCACAACATTATCAAGCGCGTTTAACGCACGCGTAAATTTCGGTAAAGCAACTGTAAAATTTTCAACCGCCGCGTAAAATTTTGGTAAAGTTAGCCCGGCTGCCGCAAAGATTCAACCAGCGTTGTTGTCTCCGCCGAAACATTTTTTGTTTGCAAACTGACCGCAATGGTCACGACAAAATTTGCAATGACGCCAAACACGCCCGCTGCCACATTCGTGATACCAAGCAATGTAATGTTTGGATTCAACACATTCAGCACCATGTACGTCAGCGTTACCAACAAACCCGCGAGCATTCCCGCCACCGCGCCGCGCGCATTCGCGCGTTTCCAAAAAATTCCCAACACGAGTACGGGAAACAAGGTTGCCGCTGCGAACGAAAACGCCCACGCGACGAGCTGCACAATAATTCCCAAACGCCGCGTTGCCGTAATCGCGGCTGCCAGTGCGACGAGAAACACCATCAACCTTCCCATCAATACACGCGAACGCGATGACGATTCAGGCACGAGTGTGCGCGAATAAACATCGTGCGCCAACGCCGACACAATCACCATCAGCAATCCATCGGCAGTGGACAATGCCGCCGCAAGTCCGCCCGCCGCGACCAATGCCGCAATCGCTTGCGGCAGTCCTGCAATTTCGGGTGTGGCAAGCACAACGAGGTCGGGGTCAATTTTCAATTCACTGAACTGCAGCATCCCATCACCATTTTCATCTGTAATCGTCAACAGCCCCGACTGCGCCCAATTCACCGTCCAATTTGGCAGCGATGCAATCGGTTTGCCCACGACATTTTGCAACACTTCCCAACGCGAAAACGCCGCATACGCGGGCGCGGTGAAATACAACAGCGAAATAAAAATCATTGCCCAACTGACACTGCGTCGCGCCGCATTCACATTTGGCACCGTATAAAAGCGTACCAAAATGTGCGGCATCCCCGCCGTTCCCAACATCAAGCACAACGTCAGCGCGAGAAAATTCCACGGCGTCCAATCATTGAACGGCGTCACATACGAATTGGTGATTCCATTCAACGCTTCCAAATCCACAATCTGTCTTAACGCTTCGCCGTACATGATTTGTGGCAATGGCACGCCCGTATCGCGCAACGACAACAAGGTAACGGGGGTGAGATACGCGACGAGCAGCACCACACATTGTGCCACTTGCGTCCACGTAATCGCGCGCATTCCGCCGAGATACGAACAAAACAACACCGCGCCGAGTCCCATCATCACACCGAGCAAATAATTTACGCCGAGAAACCGATTCATGATGATGCCGATGCCCGTCACTTGCGCGGTCACATACGTGAACGAAATCATGACGGTAATCAACGCGGCAATGATGCGCGCCATACTGCCGCCATACCGCGCGCCGATGAAATCGGGAATCGTAAATTGCCCAAAACATCTCAAGTACGGCGCGAGCAGCAGCGCCACCAAAACAAATCCGCCCGTCCATCCGACAATGTACGCCAGTCCTTCAAAACCCAACAGCCACAACGTTCCCGCCATCGAAAGAAACGATGCCGCGCTCATCCAATCGCCTGCAATCGCCATGCCGTTAAAGAACGCGGGAATTTGTCTGCCTGCGACATAGTACTCGTCGCTCGAACGCGTGCGGTTCGTGATACCAATCACCGCGTACAAACCGAGCGTTGCAATCAACAATGCCCAGCCCAATCCATTCGCGTCCCAGCCGTACTGTGCTTCTAAAATGCCCCACACCGCCGCCAATAGAACCAGTCCCGTCGCGAACAAAATAAAAATCGCGCCGAGTCGTCGCTGGCGTGACGGGATGCTTGACGCCGGCGCTGCATTTGATTTGAACGCGCGGTCGAGAATCCGTGCGCGCCACGCGTAAAAAATAATAATCGCGACAAAGACAATCAACGCGCCTTGCGCGGTGATGTAATAACCGAGCGGAAAGCCGGTGAGAAATTGAAACCGGTTGAGGAATGGAGCGAGAAAGATTGGCGCGAGAATCACCGCGAGCCAAATCAACAACAGCGGCACAATCAAACGCAGATTGCTGCGCCAATACGCAGGATTGAAAACTGCGAACGACGCGGGCGCGTTCAATGTTACGCGCACGCGTTGACGCAGGGGGCGCGGGGCGGGATACAAATGTGCGGGGTCAAACGGCGGCGCGCCGCTTTCTTGGCGTTCCACGCGCGGAAATAATTTGTCCGCAATGAAACGCGCAATGATGACCACACCGAGCCACAACGCCGCGATGAGTAGAAATCCGCGCCAGTCAAAAGATTCGAGGATGTTCATTGAGGAATCAAAAAACAGAATTATCCAACACTTGCCAGCTCTCGCGTTTCTTCCATCGGCAGCGTGAAATAAAAACTGGTGCCGTATCCGATGCCATCGCTCTCTGCCCAAATTTCGCCGCCGTGCGCATACACCAAATGACGCGCAATCGTCAGCCCGATGCCGGTGCCGCCACTTTTGCGCGTGCGTGATTTGTCCACGCGATAAAAACGTTCAAAGATATGCGGCAGATGTTCTGCCGGAATCCCAATGCCGCTGTCGCGCACTTGGACCTGTGCGAAATATTCGGAAGGCGTCACCGTGATGGTCACGGCGCCGTGGGGGGGGGTGTACTGTAACGCATTCGCCAACAAGTTGATCAGCACTTGCTCGATGCGGTCAGAGTCTGCGCGCACAAGCGTTGGCGCGTCCGGCAATTCCAAATTCAATGTCACTTCTTGCGCGGTGAATTGCGGACGAAACTGAATGACAACATTTTGAATAATTTCTTGGAGCGCGATAGATTTGGTGTCCACGCGCAATTGTCCCGCCTCTGCGCGCGACAACAATGCCAATTCTTGAATCAACCATTTCAAGCGCGTCGCTTCGTGTTGAATCAACGCGAACGTTTCGGGTTCGGGTTCGATGACGTTATCAATCAAACCTTCCATGTATCCTTCAATCGTCGTGAGCGGCGTGCGTAATTCGTGCGCAACATCGGCGAGCAAGGTCAGCCGCCGTTGTTCGGTCTGTTCCAACGCGTCGGCGAGTTGATTGATGGATGACGAGAGGTCTGCCATTTCATCATCCGATTGAATCAGCGTCCGCTCGCGATAATATCCTTGCGCGAGCCGCCGACTGACGAGTGACAATTCTTGGAGTGGTTCGACGATGCGCCGCGAAACGTACAAGCTCACAACGACGGCAGCGGCGAGCGCGGCGAATCCGGCAATCAACAAACTCTGTTCAACCACCGTTTGAAATTGCGTCATCGCGGACGTGACGTTGGGGGGGGGTGAAGGGGGGGGGGAATTTGTGGCGGTGACACCAAACACATCACTGACACTCAACGGCGTTTCACCCAGCTGCGCGCCCGCGATAAAAAATGCCGTGACCAACAAAACGACAACGCCGATTCCGACGATGAGCATGTGCGAAATAAATAATTTCCAGCGAAGTTGGCGCAGACGGTTCATGTGACGCGTCATTCGTCATTCGTCGTTAGTGATTCGTCCTCCGTCACAAGCAAGATAGAAAAGCACTAACGACAAACGACCAACGACTAATTTCGCTTGGCGACAAATTTATATCCTACTCCCCTCACCGTTTGGATGAGTGTCGGATTCGCGGGGTCGTTTTCAAGTTTGCGGCGCAAGAGTCCGATATGCACGTCCACCACACGGTCAATGCCTGCAAAATCGTGACCCCACACGCGCTCGAGCAATTGGTCGCGATTGAACACACGTCCGGGATATTCGGCGAGCGCGTACAACAAATCAAATTCGCGTGTGGTTAATTCCACTTGCGCGTCGTTGAAACAAACTTCGCGCGTGTCGGGATTGATAGTGAGAGTGTCGAAATGCAGAGTGCGGTCGGGAGGTTCTTTGCGTTCCGCGCTCGGAGTTGCGCGACTGCGCCGCAATATCGCCTTGACGCGCGCGACAAGTTCGCGGGGACTGAATGGTTTGGTGAGATAATCATCCGCGCCGACGGACAAGCCAACGACCTTGTCAATTTCTTCGGTGCGCGCCGTCAACATCAAAATATAAACGTCGGACTCTTGTTGAATTCGACGACATACCTCCAGCCCATCCATACCGGGCAGCATGACATCGAGAACGATGAGTGCGGGATTGCTCGTGCGCGCTTGTGTAAGCGCCGAAATGCCATCGCGCGCCGTAACGACATTGAATCCTTCTGCCATCAGATATTTACTGATGAGTTCCAGAATCGGTTCTTCGTCCTCGACAATGAGAATCGTCGTGCCTCGCATCTGTTTTTCCTCAACGCGCTGTATGGAATCCTTTACGCGATTCTAACATAAAAAGCGCGCTTGTCGCGCGCGCAATTGTTATCTATAATTGGCACACTTGATGCAGGTGCAATTCCCTTTTTTTACAATGAACGAACCTCCTTCTCTTCCAGAAAAATCGGTTCCCCCCGAACCGGCGCGCGGCGGGATTGACATTCACGGCGGCGATGTGCGCGCAGCGCGCGATATTGTCGCGGGGGATGTGAATGTCGCGGGCGATTCGATTTCGGGACAAACCGTTTCTGTTCAACGCGGCTACAGCGCGAATGAAGTCCAACGTTTGATATTGATTGTCGGCGGCTTGGTGTTTCTGACCGCCACGTGCTTTTTTATTTTTGGCGCGGTGTCGGCGGCAGCGTTGGTCAATGCAGTGAATCGAGACTTGCCGGGCGGTTCTTCCCAAGAAGCCGCGCAAAACATGGCGCACAAAATTGATGCGCTCAATTCTCTTTCGCCGGGACAAGAGTTTCGCGTTTCATTCAGCGAGGATGAGGTGAGTTCGTATTTTCGTTTCCTCTTGGGACCCGCAATTGATGTGGCGGACGGCAAGGCGCGCTTTTTAGAAACGCCGGGGCGACTTGCGATTTCCGGCAAATTGGATAACGGCAAGGGCTTGCCCTTTTTAGCAGAGGCAGAGTTGACGAAAGGGGCAGTGCCGTTTCAATTGCGCGGAGCATGGGTCAAGATAATCCCAACGCCCGACGGATGGAGTTTCGGGTGGGTGCCTGTGACACCGCTCGCCCAAGATTTGAGCGGGCGTATCAACAACTTTATGTTCGGCAGAGTGCAGTTCACCGAAATTACAAAAACAACGCCCGAGGGTTCAAAAGGAGAGCAATTAAACGTGTGGGGTGTGGCGAAATAAAAAAACGGAGCATCACGCTCCGTTTTTTTATGCGTGAAATTCCCATGTGAATCGCTATGCAGATTGCGCGCAGCGGAAACCGAAATTAGACGCGCGTGCGTTAGGTCTGCTTTCAGGGCTACGCCGCGTCACGCGAACCTGGTCTTGACCATCTGGATAGGACCCACCGCGGTATACATGATATTGTCCTGATGTAGGTCCTGTTGGGTCTGCAGGCGGTGAGTTGGAATAATATTTTGCGTCATACCAATCTGCCACCCATTCCGAAACATTGCCTGCCATGTCAAGCGCACCATATGGACTTGCGCCACTTGGATATTTCCCTACTTCCATTGTGTTGCCCACAACATCGTTGCTATTGACATAGCTCTGCTCAAATTCATTTCCCCAAGGATAGATTCGTCCATCTGTGCCACGCGCCGCTTTTTCCCATTCTGCTTCTGTCGGCAGGCGTTTGCCTGCCCATCCGCAAAAAACATAAGCGTCATGCCATGTAACAGAGACAATGGGATGGTTTGCAAATTCAGGTTTGTCATAGTACCGGCGCGGACTTGGCAATTGGCATGTGCCTGCCTCTACACACAGTCTGTAGTCCCTATTTGTTACTTCAAAGCGGTCAATCGAAAATGCATCGAGATAAACTCGATGAACAGGTTTCTCTTCATTGCTCCATCCATCGCTTCCCATCATAAACTCGCCTGCTGCGACATAGACCATCTCAGCATTTGAATTGCTGTGCGCTCCCACTGTTGTGGTTACTTTTGCCGTCGCATTCGGTGTCGGGAGTGTTACCGTGCCTCCGCTTGCCGCACGCACAGTGGGTATTAACGTCTTTATGAAAAGTGTTGGAGAAGGTGGCGAGGGACTCGCGGAAAAAGACGTTTGGAATAGCCTGCCTTGGGTTATTACAAACGCAATCCCAATCATAACGACCGCCACAAAAACGAGTACCAGCGCAATCAAACCCATCACCTCATTCGCGCTCCATCCTTGATGAACTGTCACATTCTCACCAGAGATTGAATCACGCGCGACACGTACATCCCCCGCAACAAGGTCGCGCTCTGCGCGCACCTCTCCACCGCGAATGTCAATGCCACTGCGCGATGATTCAGAGGGGGATGGTTTCTCGGAAGAGGTTGAATCTTTCACAGATTACTTATTGCAACGGCGGCGACACTTGCGTATCCGCGTCACAATACACCGCATACAACAAGCCGAGAATGTTGTTGTGATTGAAAAAATAATCGCGGCGCAAATCCAAAAAGATTTGTCCGAGTGGTTTGCCCGCGAGAAATTGGTCGAAAAATTTGCCTGCCCAATCCAACGCGAACAATGCCGGCACAGGACATTCGGTGCCAATCATGCCGCGCGCGCCCTTGTCCACAAAGTACGGCATGAAACCATTATAGAAAAGTGGTGACAATTCTGCCGATTCGCACGCGTTGATAAATACGAGCGGTGAACCCGCGAGGCGCACATCGAGCGGCGCGCTCAACATGAAATCTTCGAGCGTGACCGATTGATTCGCGCCGAATTGGAGTGTGGACGCGTTCGCGCCGCCTTCGTTCAAATTTTTAGAAACCGCGTGACAATAAAAATACGCGATTTGGTCGGGTGTGTTTGTATCCGCCAGCGCGTTGAGGAGGTCGTCGCTGCTCGTGCGCGTGATAATGTTCACCCCCCCCTTTTGTTTGCGCGCATCCCAATACTTTTGTTGATTCTTGATAAGCGGAAAACCCATCTGCGCGTCAATCTCTTTGTTCAAATTCAAACTCACCGTCAGCGCGGGTTGACTCGCAATGTTTGTCACAAAATCCATGTTCGGTTCCATCGGCGCGTGTTCGATGATATGTTTCAAACCGAGAAACAATTCGGGTTGGATGTTATTGGCGTCGAATTTGTCTGCCATGTACAAAATGCCCCACGGCAGCATCATTTGTTTGGAGATGATTTGAATGTTGAGCGGTTCGCCTTGCGCGAGTTCGCGGAAACGTTTGGCAAAATCTTTGGCGACTTGGTTGCTGCCCGGATGCATGAAAATCGTTTGGAATAACAACGCACCCGCGCGCGCAAGCATCGGCAGTGTTTTATTTTTTACCGCGACGGGAATTTCCGTATCCACTTGATACGCCAAGTTGCCCTTGTCTTGTGTTTCGACAATCGCTTGCAATGCCGCGCGCGCTTTGCCAATCGCCTGTTCGAGTTCCTGCAGTTGCAGAGGAATCACGAATGACGTGTTTTCGTTCGGACCCAACACCGAAACTTTGAATCCTTCACCTTTGTAATCAATCCACAACGTCAAGCCGCGCGGCTGGACTGCGCCCACTGCTTCGACGGGTCGCCCCAACGTTTGGCTCTTGACAATCGCGCCTTGTCCTGCCACACCCACATTCAATTTCAAGGTAATCGCTTGCACCGCGTTCCCATCTTTCAAGAACACGGCAGTCAATTCCCCTTCTCCATTTTTCTGCGGAATGATGTCAAAACGCGCGCGATTTTTTGATTTGCCTTCACGCGGAACGAGCAATTTTTGCGGCTCGGTGAGAATTTCAAAATCGTCGCTGATGAGTTGGACGACAATATCCACCTGGTCGACGTTCGGCGGAAAAAATCGTTTTTCATCTAACTCTGTCGCCGCAATCGCTTGCGCGAGTTGTTCCATGTCCACACTGAAAACGAGCGTGTAGGTTTCGCCCACTTGGAGTGGCGCGTCTTTTTGTTCGGGCGGTTCAAAACGCACATTGATTTTGCGCGCGGGCGCAGGTGCGGCACTCGCTCCGGCGGAGACAGCACCTCCCAGCGTGCCGGGTGTCGGCGGCGGAGTCATTTCGCTGCCGCCATTTTTTGTCGGATGTCCCCCACCGTTCGCGCTCTTGGGTTCGTTGTCGAGCCAGTCAATGTCCAAGTCAGTTGTCCGTACGGAATGCTCAAACAAACCAATCGGTGTGCCGTTTTGCAGAACAACGGGCGGATGCGTACTGGGTCCCAAGCTCCCGCGCACCTCATGCTCATTATCAGTAATGTCAATCGCTTCTGCTGTGTACAGCTCCAAAAAGCCGGACACCTCACCAAGCGTTTGATTCAAAAGATCGCGCGTGACAAATTCTTGCTTGGTTATTTTCTTCAACTGCGAAATCAGGTCGCTAATGCGATACACTGCAAATTCGCGCGCGGACATGGGCGTAATAATCCAAACGATGCGCCGCCGTTCGCGCGGGATTGCATCGCGTACATCACGCACCGTTGCGGTCGCGGGAAGTGTAATCCAATCATGATTGATTTTGGAAGAGGGGATGGGCATGGAAACTCCTCAATGCAAAATGAACACTGCAAATGATAATGGCGAGTGTTATGCGCGCGTCAAAACGTATCCGATTCCATCACTGCCGACAGCGGCGTATCCGTTTGGCAACGCACCACTGATGGTAATGGCAAGAATAAAGGGTTGAAATGTATTCACAACCCCTTGCAGCGAAAGTTGTTTCGTGAACGGATTAAAATTCCACGAACCATTCACAGGCACTTGGAACATTCCCACTTGTTGAATCATTTGAAACGTGCCATTAGACCCAAACTCGACCAACAAGCGACTGCCTACCATGTCTTGAACCTGAATGTTCCATTTCCCAAGAGGATTGAAAGCTTGCGTCAAAGGCAATGGTTGCCCGGACGGTGGAATCGGTTGCGGATTTGTTGTGGTCAAAACAGATGACGCGGGTGATTGATTTGATGACGGTAAAATAGGTCCTGTTGCACTCGAAGTACCAACTTCACGCGTAACATCAAAGATTACTCCATCGGGCGCGCGCATGTACAACACAGGCGTTGCCCATTCGGTCGTTTCATCTTCTTCCGCGTAAATTGCTTTGCGCGCTTCGGATACCGCCGCATCAATCGGGTAATTGTCGGCGAGCGATTCATAGAACGAATGCGAAAACGTAATCGCTGCCTCATCGGTAATCGCAAACTGCATCGCAACCACCGCAGGAATGCCTTGTTGAATGAGTTTTTGCGCAACACCACTAAAGGGGTCTTTTGCGCCCGAACGCGCGCCTTCGCACGCATTCAACAACACCAGCCGCAGCGAACGATGGTCGTGCAGCACTGTGGCAAACTTTTGTCCGTCAATTTCTTTGGCTTGTTCCTGTTCACCTTCAAGCAAAAGGACACTTTCCTCCGCCTCTTCATCGAACGCGCCGTGTCCGATAAAATGCAGCACATGATATTCATCGCGGCGCAGTTGGCGCAACAACGCGGACAAGGTTGCATGTTGTGTGCGTTCCAACTTGACGAGATTGCGTGTGCGCAGCTCTTGGACTGCGTCGTTCAAATTTTCCCATTCCTGTTCCGCATCCAGCCCCGGCACATCGTCCGGCAACGAAATCAGCACCAAAATTTTGAGCGGCGGTTCCAGCTTCAGTGGATGTGTGGGTACAGGCAAATCGAGATAGCGCACTAACGGCGTCTCGGCAGAGTGATTAAAGAATTGGTCTAGCGTCGAATCATAAAGCAATTCCCAAGGCAAGTGGGCGAGCGCGGGCGCACCATTCAAACGTAAACGTAGGCGCAGTCCGTTTTTTTGAGATGCCGTAATAATGAGACTCGATTGCCAACATTTTTGCACATCGTCTTGAAAAATCGTTTTGTATAAACCGCCGCCCAAACGACGCGCCGCATCCTCTCGGGCATTATCACGCCCGCGTATGCGCGCACGTGGTTGCCCCAGCTGCTTGAGTAGAGTCTCAATTTCGGATGGTTGAAACGGCAATCCAAAGGTGACTGGTTTTGAAGTTTGCCCGCCCGGTGAGTCGAGTACCCGCGCGCTGTAGGTGTTGTCCGCGCCTTGAATGGCTAGGTCAAAATTTTGATACTGGTAAAGTTTTGGCATAGTTGGAAAGAGGGAGAGGATACCTTCGTCATTATATTGTAATCAGAGGGGGATGAAAAGGGCTTGCTGCGCGAACGCCACAAAGGCGAAACAATGTCGAAAAAGGTATCCGATTTTCGTCGTATCCACAGGAGGACACAGCATGAATCCCCAAGACATTTTCGCATTTATGCAAGCCGTACGGGCGGAAACTTTGAAACGCTTTGAACCATTGACGCAAGCACAATTGGATTGGCGTCCACCCGATTATGATGCCGCCCATGAGCAATGGTCGCTTGGCGAAATTTTCATGCACCTTGCGTCGGACGAACATTATTTGCGCGAACAAATTGCCCGTCCGTTACTCGAAGGGGTGAAACCGCCCGACTCGATTTTATTTTTGCCGCCACCACCGCCGTACGGGCTGCCGAAAGATGCAATTCAATTTTGGTTTCGACGCGCCCGTGAAATCACGCGGCGTCTCGTTGAAAACGAGAACGCAAATTGGAATTTGGAATTACGCCACGCGGGCGGATTCGACGAGGAAATGAATGGCGCGGAATGGTTGATGGGCTATGCGGGGCATGAAAAATTTCATCACAAACAATTGGATGAAATGATTGGGCGCGCGCAAAAATAAAAATGTCATTTCGAACCGCGTTTGCGAGAAATCTCACCCAAAGCAAATCGAGATTTCTCACTGCGTTCGAAATGACAACTGTCTGTCGCCGACGGTTTTTATTTTGACTCGACGCGTTTCGGCGAAGGCGCAGAGGAATCGCGCGCAGGACGCGGCGCGGAGTGATTGTACAAACCGCGCATATCATTCCAGCGCACCAGCACCACATCGCGGAAATTGCGCCACGAATCTTTGAGCGGGCTCACTTTGGTTTCCGTCCCGTACCGCCACTGCACGGGAACTTCTTTGATGCGATAGCCGGATTTGTGTCCGATGAACAACGCTTCCACATCAAACGCCGTTACCATGCCGCCGCTGATTTTTTGCGCGTTGTCGCCATACAACAACATGCGCGCAAAAATATCTTGCGCGACTTCATCGCGAAATGCTTTGAACCCGCACTGCGTATCTTCAATCCCGCGCACCGTCAACCATTGCACGATGCGATTAAAGACGCGTCCCATCAAATGCCGATAAAAGGGTTCGTGTTCGCGCCGCGCGCCCGCGCCCTCACGCGAACCAATCACAATGTCATAACCGCGTTCGAACCACGGCAATAATTTTTCCAAATCTTCAATCGGCGTCGAAAGGTCGGCGTCAGAAAACAACACAATATGCCCGCGCGCCGCGAGCATCCCCGTTCGCACCGTATATCCTTTGCCGCGATGGTCATTTTGGATGAGATGCACAGAGGCATGGTCGCGCACAAATTCTTGAACGATATGCGTAGTGTTGTCCGTCGAGCCATCATCCACGACCAAAATTTCCGAAGGATAATTTTGCGCGGCGAGATATGCGGTAACACGCGTCAAGGTTTGCGGCAAGCGTCGTTCTTCGTTATAAGCGGGGATAACGACCGAGACGAGGGGGCGATTGACTTCGGAGGCGATTAGCGTTTCTCCATCCATGTAGCGCAAAAGATTCTAACGGAAATAGGGGGGAATGACAAATGAATGAACAACGACAAATGGAAAATGCAAAATGCCTTATGAGGCAAGCCATTTTTCAATTTCGCTGTCACTCACGCGTTGTAATTTTTGCACCGCGCGGCGTTTTGCGAGATAACGCGGCAGGGAAGAAATTCCCGCGAGTTGTCCGCGCAAACGCGCGCGGGCTGCCGCGCCGCGCCAATGTTTCACCGCGTCGCGTGTGATGGCAAATTGCGCGCGCAAAATTTTGCCGCGATGTTTTCGCCACAAGGCGCGGGGATAATTTTTTGCCAGCACCGCAATGAAATTTCTTCCGACATAAAAACTTGCAAACGCGCCGCCGCCCGATGCGCTCAACATGTGATACACAATCGCGTTCGGCGCCAACACGCAGTCGTATCCTGCCAACCGCGCGCGCCAATTCAAATCCACATCTTCGCAATTAAATTCCAAGTCCTCGTCGAACAGTCCAATTTCATTCAACATTGTGCGCCGATACGCGCACGCGCCGCCGCACACGCCAAAGAGGGGGGGGGGCGTTTGCGGATTGTCGTACTGTCCGTCATCCATTTCCCACACACCGCGATTTCCGGGAATCCCGTCCACGCGAAAAAAATCGCCCGCGCTGTGCAATTTTTCGCGCGCATCAAACAAACGTAATTTTGTCGCCGCCATGCCCGCGCGCGGATTTTCGTCGAGCGCGCGGATTAAATTTTCCAGCCACGTCGCTTCTGCTTCGGTGTCGTTATTCAACAACACCACAATTTCACTCGTCCCGCCAGCAGGTTCAGGGCGAGCGGTTTGTCGAATGCCTTCATTCACCGCACCCGCGAAAAAACGATTTTCGTTCAACGCAATCACGCGCACCGTTGGGAATTCGCGCGCAACCCATTCACGTGAATTATCACTCGACGCATTGTCCACGACGACGATTTCAAAATCACGAAACGTCTGTTTTGCTAACGCGTGCAAACACGTCGGCAATAATTTTGCGCCGTTCCAATTGGGAATGATGACGGAAACGCGGGGAGGCATAGAGGATGTAGAACAAATTTGTAATTTGTCCCGACGCGCGCAATGACAAATTACAAATTTGTTCTACGCGCGAAATTTTTTCCAATAGCGATACACGCCATCCGCCAATGCTTCGCCGTTGCCGGTGGCGTCGTTCACTTGAAGTTTTTGCGCGTCGTCAGAGTCATCCGCGCGTGCGAGGTCATTCAACAGCTCGACATAGTTGGCGCGAAATTCTGCTTGTGTGGGCGCGTGTGTCATTTGCTCCGCCGTCCAATCTTGAATATGCGTAAGCGTGCGTTCCATTTTATCAAGATGCCACTGCGCGTCGTCGAACAAACCAAAATGCGTCGGCGCAAGCCATTTCAAATGATGTTGGCGCAAACGCGCGAGACTGGTGTGCCATTTTTCAAAATGCACTTCGGGCGGCGGCGTGGGCGGACGAATGTGCTGACTGCCCTGCACGCGCACACCACCAATGTCGCCGGAAAAACATACGTCGTCGAATACGTACGCGAAATGATGTTCTGCATGACCGGGCGTATCAAGCGCGAGAAATGTGTGTGCGCCGATTTCAATCAACGCGCTATCGTGATGTTGAATCAACTGCGCTTCAGGAACCGCGAGAAAATCACCCCACAACGTTTGCATCGCGTCGCCGTAAATGCGCTGCGCGCTCGCCAATAATTTTTCGGGATTCAAAAGATGCGGCGCACCGACGGGGTGTACGTGAATGCGCGCGCCTTGCTGCGCCCACCAACCCGCGCTGCCCGCGTGGTCGAGATGAATGTGCGTCAACAAAACATCGGTCACGTCGCGCGGTTCAATGTCGCGTACGCGTAATTCATTCAACAACGTTGGCAACGTCGAACCGGGTCCGCAATCCACAAGCAGCGCGCCGCCCGCGTGACGAATCAAATACACAGCAACGATGCCCGTTTTGTGCATGTGTAAAACATCGAGCGTTTCAATTTTGGGATGCATGTTTATTCAAAATACGCGCGCAATCCTTCTTCCCACGAACGGAGGCGGATATCCAACATCGTTGCCGCCGCGAAATTTTCGAGTGCGCCATTGGGGGGGGGTGCTGACGCGCGGTTGTATTCCGCAAGCGTAATAGGTTTCACCGGACGCGGCACATTCGCCAGCCGCAAAATTTCGATTGCCCATTCGTACCGCGAACACGCGCCCGCGTTGACGAGATGATAAATACCGTACTGTTCCGTTTCAATCAATTTGGAAATTGCGTCTGCCAAATCGGGAACGTAGGTCGGTGAACCAATTTCATCGCGCACAACCGACAAGGCAGGTTGACGCTGCGCCGCTTGCAAAATTTTGTCGGGAAATTTCCCCCCCCCCTTGCCGTACAGCCACGCGGTGCGCACAATATAAAATTTTTTCAAGAGATGCTGCGCGTACCATTCGCCTGCAAGTTTCGATTTGCCGTACGCGTTGATGGGATTGGGTGCATCGTGTTCAAGATATGGCGCTTGTTTTTTTCCGTCAAAGACTTCGTTCGTGCTGATATACAACAACGCCGCGTTGCACTTTTGACACGCGAGCGCGATGTTTTGTGTGCCGAACGCGTTGATGTGAAACGCGTTCATTGGGTCACGCGCTGCGCCGTCCACGTTCGTCATTGCCGCGCATTGAATCACGAGGTCGGGTTCGAGTTGCACGAGACGCGCAATGTTGACGCGGTCGGTAATATCAAATTCGCGGTGTGGGAGTGGAATAATGCTGTGTTGTGCACGCAGCGCGTCTTGGAGCGCGCGTCCGAGTTGTCCGTCACTGCCGGTGATGGCGATTTTCATTTAGTCGAACTGTCCGTTAAATTCGCGCACGACCTGATACCATTGTGTCGCATCGCCGCGCAAGAGCGCGACGCGGTGCGCGTATTTTTCCATTGCATCAAATTGTTCCAAGCGTGCGTGGGCGACGCCGAGCATGTACGCCAAGTCTATATCGGTAGGACGCATTTCAAACGCGCGTTGCGCGGATGCAATCACTTGGTTTAAATCACCGATTTGAAAATAACACGCGGCGAGAACTTTATGGATGACCGCGAGGTCAGGCAGCGCGTCTGCCGCCGCTTTCAATGGCGCAAGTGCCGCGTGATATTTTTCTTGATTACGCAATTGCAGTCCTTGTAACAATTGCAAATACGCTTCCGCCACATGCAAATGCGGGTCGAGTTCGCGCGCCATTTCCAATTCGCTCTGAATCGCGCGCAGACGAAAATCGGCAATGCCCAAAATATCTTCTTGTTTGCTCAAGAGCATTGCAAGTCCTTTGAAATAGTGCGCGATGGCGCTGCCGGGCAAATAACGCTGCGCTTGGTCGAAGGCGTTTTCGGCTTGGTCGAACCGTCCCAACGTAAAGGTCGCAAGTCCGAGTTGATAATACGCGTCGCCGTCGTACGGATTGAGCGCGAGCCGTTCGCGCATTTGTCCCGCGAGTTTTTGTGCTTGCGCAATCGCAGGCAGCGCGAGTTCAGCGGGCTGCGAAACCAAAACAATCGAACCGCAATAGTTACAGGTCTTGTCATTCCACACAACGGGTGCACCGCAGCTGGGACAGCGTAGAGTCGTGAGCATGAGAGTTGGATGTTGGATGCTGGATGTTGGATGTTGGATTCCAACTCCTAATTTTCAACTTCTAATCTGTACACATTCAACTTGCCCGTTCCACCCTTGAGTTCGACTTGTTGCGCAAGCGCGACGGAAATTTTTTCGGCGAGCGCTTGATAAACATGTTCGGTAATGTAAATTTGTTCGGCGGGTGCGAGGGAGGCGAGATGGTACGCAGTGTTGACGGGCGCGCCAATCGCCGTGTATTCGAGACGTTTGGGCGAACCCACATTGCCGCACACGACTTCGCCCACATCAACCGCGATGCCAATGTGAATCGGCGGCAGCTTGGTCACGGCGCGCTGCGCGTTCATTTCGCCAACCGCATCTTGCATCGCGCGCGCAGTGGCAATGGCGCGTTCGTTCGCGTCGGGTTGCGCGAGCGGCGCATTATACAACACCACAATCGCGTCGCCGATAAATTTATTCACGGTGCCGTCATATTGCGCAATCACATCAATCATGCGCGTAAAGTATTCATTCAAGGTATGCACCACTTGCTCCGCGCCGAGTTCTTGGAGCATCCGCGTAAAACCGCGAATGTCGGAAATTAAAACGGTGGCTTCACGTTTTTCGCCTTCGAGCGCGGTCTGCGTTTGCGCGTCGAGGACGCGCTGCGCGATGGACTCGCTCACATATTTTCCAAAAATCGTGCGCGTGCGATTGCGTTCCGCGCGTTGAATCCACACCGCGTCCGCGATGAATCCAATCAGCGGCGTTGCGCCCGCGATGCCGAGCGGATACAATAAATACGCGGGGTCGAACAGTGAACGCTGCAACGGAAAAAACGCATTGGCAATCCAAACAATCACGCCCGCGCTCAATCCGGCAATAAAGTACGTGAGATAGTGATTCAGGTCATGCGGCGATTCAGGCGAATGCGGCACGATGCGACGCGCGAGCGGGAGGAACAACGGCGCGACAATTCCGGCAAGGATGCCGAGAATGGTCTCTTTGGAAATATAGTACGCATACGCGCCGCTCACCGCGCCCAAGCCCCAGCCCAAACCAAAGCCCAACACGAGTCCAAAAGGAATGGTATAGCGCCAGAGAAATGTGAGCGGCGCGTACGAATTTTCCAAATGCGGAGCAGCGAGGTCGCCGGAAAAAAATTTCATGCGCGCGTATTGTATCGCAAATTGCAAGAGAGCGAGTTAAGAGGCAGTGGGTACTTTGGAGAGTGCCGCCTGAAGGCGTTCCACCAGGTCGGAGGGGGTGAATGGTTTTTGGACAAAACCATCGTGTGTCATTTTTGCAAAACGAAGGCTCGTTTCAAATTCAGAATAACCGCTCATCAACACGACACGCAACGTCGGCTGCAGTTCGCGCAGCTGCCGCAACGTTTCTTCGCTGCTCATGCCGGGCATGGTGAGGTCGAGTAGGACACAATCGAAATGGTGCATTCGCGCGAGTTCGAGCGCGCGCGCGCCGTTTTCTGCGCCGACGGTTTCATAGCCAAACCGCGTCAACAGGTCCATTGTAATTTCGCGCACCATCTCTTCATCATCCACAACCAAAAGGCGCGCGCCCGTTTTTTGTACGGCTGGCGCAGTAAGGGGAAGGACAGGCAATGGCATTGGCACTTGCGGCGGAAACAAAAGCCGAAAGGTTGTGCCTTCGCCGACGATGCTGTGCACTTGAATCGCGCCTTGATGTCCGCGCATGATGCCCAAGACAGCAGCGAGACCGAGCCCGCGCCCGGTGAATTTGGTTGTAAAGAATGGTTCAAAGATGCGCGCTTGGGTTTCCGCGTCCATGCCACTGCCCGTATCTGCGACTTCTAAAAATACATATTCGCCCGCGGGCAAATCATGAATCGGCTGGACGCGTTCAAAGTCGGCGCGTTCCATAAGCATCGCACCGGTACTGACGGTGATGGTGCCCGCGCGATTTGCCAGCGCATCAGACGCGTTGGTAATCAAATTCATGACCACTTGGCGCAATTGCGTTGCGTCGGCGGAAATGAGTGGCAGTTGGGGCGCGAGATTCAATTGCAGCGCGGCTTGTTTGGAAATCGAGACGCGCAGCAATTTCACCATTTCTTCAATTACCTCATTCAAGCTCACGGCTTGAACAATGAAACGTCCTTTGCCCGAATACGCGAGCATTTGGTGCGTGAGGTCGGCGGCGCGCTGTGCAGCAATTTGAATTTGTTCCACATAATGCCGCGCGCGCGATTCGGGACCAACCTCCATCAACGCGAGTCCTGCGTTGCCCAACATCGTGACGAGCAAATTATTGAAATCGTGCGCAATGCCGCCCGCGAGGACGCCCAGCGATTCCAGTTTTTGCGCTTCGAGCATTTTACGTTCGAGCGCGAGTCGTTCGTTTTCTGCGCGCTCACGTTCCGCCAAGGCAGCTTGCGTTTGTTCAAAGAGCCGCGCGTTTTCGAGGGCAGTAGCGAGATACCGTCCGATGAGTTCAATCACGCGCGCGGCGCGCGCATCAAAGCGATAGGTTGCCGTGTGATGATAGCCAATCACGCCCGAAAGCGTACTGCGCGTGCCAAAAAAGGGAACGGCGACGACAGAGCCAACTTCGGCGACGGACATGGGAGGGGGGGGGCGATACCAACGCGAGTCTGTACGTGTGTCATCTACAAAGACCGCTTGGCGCGTTTCAAGCGCAGCTTTTTCCAAACCGAAATTCGCCAGATTTTTGCCAAAGGCGAGCCGTTGTTCATTCGACCATTCACGCGCGTTGAGAAAGGTGCTTTCGAAATAGAGCGGCTCGCCGCCATCCAACACCAAAACATAGCTGCCCAGCGCGCCTACGCGCGGTGCGAGCGACAAGGCAGTATCCAGGACACCCTGCATACTCACTTGTGCGGTCAACATGCGCCCTGCATCGTTCGCCAATAACAAGTACGCGCGTTCCAATTCAAGGTCGTCGTACAATTGCGCGTTGTGCAATGCCTGACTCGCTGCCGCCGCGACATTTTGCGCGAGCGCGATTTCTTCCGTCGTAAATTCGCGCGGCTCGAACGAATCCAAACCGAGCGTGCCAATCGCTTGTTCGCGTACCATCAACGGGACGAGCAAAATAGAGGCGATGCCGCGTTGCATCATCAGCTCGCGGACAATGCTAAAGCGTTCGTCCAAACGCACATCCGCAATCGCAAGAGGCGCGTTGTGTTCGAGAACAAATTGCGTGACTTGGTTTTCTTCGAGGGGGATAGTCGCGCCCAACACGCTGGGACGCGTATCAGGATGATAGTCCGTAACAACGGTGAGATGCGTTTGCCGTTCGTTCAGCAACGCGATGCCGGCTTGGGGGACGTTTAATGCTTGGGCGAGTTCGGTGGTAATACTTGTCAACGCGGTTTGTAATTCCATCGTTGACGCGGTGGCAATCACGCGATTCAAAAGCAAGGTTTCGCGCAAGCGCGCTTGCAGGGCTTGGGAGACATGTTTACTTTCGGTAATATCGCGCCAAACGGCGAGTCCGCCAATGATGTTACCGAATTCATCGCGCAACGGGGACAAATGTCCCGCGAGATAACCCATCGTGCCGTCAGCGCGCGGGTACACGCGGTCTTCAAGCAGGATGGTATTGTCGAGCAAAACTTCGATTAAACTCGCATCATCGTCATATCCAATGCCGCGCAGCAAATCCATCATCGGTTTGCCGAGCGCGTCGCGTTCAGGAATCTGCGTCAGGCGCGCCATGCCGGGATTCCATACTGTGCAACAGAGCTCAGGGTCGAACGCAAAGATGCCGTCGGGACTGGAAGAAACAAGGCGTTGATACGCGGCGCGCATGGCAGCGTCCGCATTCAAGCCCTCTGTCGAGTACGGTTCAAACAAGTGTTCCATCACACGCGCCACGCTCTGGATGAGTGCGGCTTATAATTTTACAAAGTAGGCATCCACCGCCGCGTCGAGCAATTCTTTTTCGAGACGCGGTTCTTTTTGTAAATAGCGCGCAATGTCAACCAGTTGGTCGAGCAAGTCGCGCGGATGCACCGCCTTGGGTTCGCGTTTCACTTTGACGAAATGCTCCAGCACGAGATATTTGAACATTTCTTCATCGTACGGAATGCTGCGCTGCGCGCAGTTGCGTTGAAAGATGGTACGAAAATCTTCCCACGATGGATTGAGAACAGGAATTTTGTAACGGATGCGGCGCAGAAATGCTTCGTCCATCAGTTCGCGCGGGTCGAGGTTCGTGGAAAAGACAATCAACTCGTCGAACGGGACTTCGATTTTCTTGCCCGTTTGCAACGTGAGAAAATCATACCGCTTCTCCAACGGCACAATCCAGCGATTCAGCAAATCTTGCGGGCGCATCTGCTGTCGTCCAAAATCATCAATGAGAAACATTCCGCCGTTCGCTTTCATTTGGAACGGTGCTTCGTATGTTTTGGATACGGGGTCAAAAATCAAGTCAAGCGTTTCGAGCGTCAATTCACCACCGACGACGATGAACGGACGTTGACACTGCACCCAACGCATATCGCGGCGCGTGCTATCGGTCGCGATACCGCGCGCGTTGCTGTCGCTGATGGCTTTGTGATTGATTTGGTCGTACACGCGAATAATTTGTCCGTCGGCGTACACCGCGTGGGGAATAAAAATACTGCCGCCGAGCAAGCGCGCCATACGTTCGGCGATGGTCGTCTTGCCATTGCCGGGCGGACCATACAAGAAAATGGAACGCGCAGAATTGACGGCAGGTCCGATTCGACGCAGCATCGCATCGGAAATCACAATATCGCTGAATGCGCCGCCGATGGAGGAGCGTTCAACCGAGACACCCGAAATGCCTTGCCGCCGCATCGCTTCGTTATAAATGTGCAGAGGCACGGGGGCAGGTCCCGCGTATTGATTGCGCGCCAAAAGTTCCTGTGCTTTGGTACTGCCCTTGTGCGTTGTCGTGTATTTGTACGCGCGTTCGCTGTAACCGGTGGCACCGGTAATTTGGCAAAATTCTTCCTTGACCAAAAAAGTGAGCGCATTTTCGACGAGGTTGGTGTGTGGCAAGCGCATTTCTTCGGAAACCGCGTGCGCTTGAATTTCGCCCGCGAAATAAATGATCTTGAGCGCAAGGTCTTGGATGAAACTTGCGGGCAGACCTGTATCCGCCGCATTTTGCGGCGGCGGAAAAGTCACCGTGGTCTGGGTATCGAAAACCGCCCCGAGGGACGGCGCAGTAGGATTGGATGGCATAGGAACTCGAAATCCGAAATGAGTTTTGGACGCAACAGAACTGTATTCTATGTCGCGTTGCCCCTGCGTGCAAGAGGACATTGGGTTTAACTCCAGTTGTCCCGGACGCCTCAAACGGGTCGAGCGAGACTCTTTTGCAGACGCGGAATGCGCCGCGCCGAGCGCGTTTGACCATCGCCTCAAATTTGACAGAAAAAATTTCCAAAGTAAGATATTTCCATTCTGGAAATATATGCCAACCAAACGAATTGTCTCGGAATCCTCACCGCAAGTGCAGCAGCTGCGCACGTTGTGGGAAGAATTAATTCAAATGCAGCCGCGCCTTCATGCTTCGATGCCGGTTGCCGTCGCGCAGGCGCAAGAAAAATTGATGCGCCAAAATCCCAATACGAACCCTGAATTTGGCAAAGTCATTTTGTTCGGTTTTTATTTATTGGGTTCGCGTTTGGCACAACGCGCCGAACCGATCTCGATGCGCGAAGTCAGTGAATTGCTCACCGTGCCAATGAGCAGCGCCACGCGCGTGGTGGATACGTTGGTCGAAAATGGTTTTGTCGAACGTCTGCACGATGCCCAAGACCGGCGCGTCGTTCGCATCGCTTTGACCGCGCAAGGTCAAACCTTGTTCGAAACATTCGTGGAATTTTTTGACCGCCGGCTTGCAGAATTTCTCTCACATTTCGACGCGCACGAACGCGCCCAACTACTCACTTTGTTTTCCAAAACGGTGACCGTGCTGCACCAAATGAATTTTCAACAATGACGCGCTCAATCTGTCAAGGAGTGAATAACACAATGAAATTTTTTCCGCTACGTCTCGCGCGCGGAATGATGATGCTCATCTTGCCCGCGCTGATTTTGATTGCCAACGTTGCGTGTACCGGGACTGCCGCGAACGCCGCAACGCCACCAACCCCCGTTGCCGCTTTGCAAGCGACGGCAATTCCACCGACCCCGACGGCGGCGCCTGTTTCCACAAATGAAAACACGGCGAGCGGTGCGCGGGTCACGGGCAGTTTCATTTCAGCAAGTCAAGCTGCCATCGCGTTTCAAGCGCCCGGACGTTTGAAAGAATATAAAGTCAAAGAAGGCGATGCCGTAAAAAAGGGAGACGCGCTTGCGTCACTCGATACGACGATTGTGGAATTGCAAATCGCGCAAGCGCAAGCGGCGATTGGTTCTGCCCAAGCGGCAGTCTCTTTGGCGCAAGCGCGTTTGAAACAAACGCAGTCGCCCGCCTCTGCTGAAACCATCATCGCCGCGCAAGCCGCGCTCAAAGCGGCAGAAGCCAATTTCGCGCGGGTGTCGCAAGGTCCGAGCCAGGACGAACTCGCGTTGGCGAAATCGAATCTCGACCGCGCGAAAGCAGGGGTGGAGCAAGCGCAAGCATTGTACGACCGCGCGGGCGGCGCGACGAATCCCATCGGGGGACTCTTGCCCACTGCGCTCGCACTGCAACAAGCGACATCGGGCTACGAAGCCGCACTCGCGCAATACAACCTCGCAAAAAGTCATCCGACCATTGCTGAACTTGCGGGTGCTGCCGCGCAACTCGCCCAAGCAAAATCTATCGTCGCGCAATTGACACCGACGGCAGAAAATCTTGCGATTGCGCAAGCGGGTGTCGCGCAAGCGCAAGCAGGCGTGATGCAAGCGCAAGCCGCGATTGAATTAGCAAAAGCGAGTTTGGCAAATTCCACCATCACCGCGCCGTTTGACGGAACCGTTGTGTTGACGGGACCCAAAGTGGGCGAGTACGTCAACCCCGGCGTGGCTGTCGTGACACTCGCTGATTTGTCAAAAATGCAAGTCGTCGCGAACGTGGATGAAATTACATTGAGCGGCCTGAAAGTGGGCGAAGGTGCGACGTTGTCTGTGGACGCGCTCGGTGAGAAAACATTGTCCGCGCGCATATCCAAAATCGGTTTGTGGGCAACGAGCAGCGGCGGCGTGACCAGCGTGCCTGTGACATTGGATGTGGATGTGACCAACGAACATATCTATCCCGGCTTGAGCGCAACCGTGCAATTCGATGCGCAATAATCGTTAGGCGGCATGAAAACATGAACATACCCAAGATTTCTATTTTGCAGCCGGTGTTGATTACGATGGTTGTGGTCGCCGCCGTCGTTGTGGGCGCATTGGGCTTTACCTCGTTACCGGTGGACTTGTTGCCCAATATCTCGTTTCCGGTCGTTGCCATCAGCACGGTATATCCCGGCGCAGGCGCGGCAGATGTCGAGCGTTCTATCACCAAACCGATTGAGGAAGCGGTGAGTTCGCTCAATGGTGTGGATACGGTCACGTCAACGTCACAAGAAAATCTGTCGCTCGTGACGATTCAATTCAAACTCGAAGCGGACCCGCAAAAAGCCGCGCAAGATGTCCAAGAAAAAATCAACGCGATTCGCGGTTCCTTTCCGCGCGACGCGTTGAGTCCGACAGTACAGCGTTTTGATTTTTCTGCGGCGGCGATTATGACGTTGGGCGTCACGGACACTACCGGACAAATGAAGCCCGATGAACTGCGTCGTCTGGTGGATGAAAAAATCAAATCGCGTTTTGAACGCATCAGCGGCGTCGCGCAAGTGAATGTGACAGGCGGTTTGCAGCGTCAAATTCAAGTGCAATTGAATCTCGACGCGTTACGCACGCGTCGTATCGCGCCCGCGCAAGTGACGAACGCGATTGCCCAAGCGAACGCGAGTTTGACCGGCGGACGCATGTTGGAAAATGGGCAAGACGTTTTGATTCGCACGCCCGGCGAATTTGCATCGCTCGAAGAAATCAACAATGTCATTGTCACCACACAGCGCGGTGTTCCCGTGTATATTCGCGATGTGGCGACAGTAAAAGATGGTTTCGCCGATGTTGATACCTACAGCCGCTTGAACGGCACGGACAGCATTGCGCTTTCGATTCAGAAACAATCGGGAACAAATACAGTCGGAGTGGCGGACGCGGTGCAAGCGGAATTGACAAAAATCCGCGCAGAAAATCCAAATCTCACCGTCGTCGTCGCGAGCGACCAATCCACATTCATTCGCGAATCGGTGAATGATTCATTGCTCGACCTCGCGCTCGGCGCGGTGTTTGCGGCATTGGTTGTACTTTTATTTTTCCGCGACTTTCGCAATACCGTAGTGACCGTGGTTGGTTTACCGGTCATTATCATTGCAACGTTCGCGGCGATGCAATTTCTTGGTTTGTCATTGAATTTGCTCACACTCCTTGCGTTATCCCTCGCCGTTGGTTTGGTGATTGATGATGCAATTGTCGTGCGCGAAAATATCTTTCGTCACATGGAACGCGGCGAAGACCCAAAAACTGCGTCGTTGAATGGAACGAATGAAGTGGGACTCGCCGTGGTGGCAATGACGCTCACTGTCGTTTCGGTGTTTTTGCCGATTGCATTCGTGTCAGGCATCATCGGACGCTTTTTTCAATCGTTCGGTCTCACAGTGACTGCCGCCGTTTTGATTTCCCTCGTTGAAGCATTCACGCTCGCGCCGATGCTTTCTGCGTACTGGTTCAAACAGCGCAAGCTCAAACCCGAAGAACAAAAAGTGGTCGAGCAAGCGCATCAACAAGCGCACGGCGATGCAGAACTCGAAGAAGCCGCGACGGCGAAACTCGGTTGGTTGGACCGTACGTATCGCTCCGCGCTCGTATGGACCTTGCGTCACAAACTCATTACGGCAGGAATTGGCGGATTGGTTTTTCTCGGCATCGTCGCGTGTATTCCGTTTTTGCAATTCAACTTTTTACCCAACACGGGACAAAACACATTATCACTCGCGATTTTGTTGAGTCCCGGGACACCGCTTGCGGCGACGGATGAAGAGGCGCGCAAAATTGAAACGACGCTGCGCGAACTGCCGGATGTCGAAGATGTTTTCGTCACCGTCGGCGGCGCAGGCGCGCCCGAACGCGCGTCGTTCACGGTGAAACTCAAAGAAGCGAATGTGTATAACGCCGTCGAAAAAGAATTGCGCGAAAAATTGGCAGGCATACCGGGACTCGCGTTTTCATCCGGCGGATTCGGCGGCGGTGGGACAGGCGTTACCGGACGCACGGTTCAAATGAATTTGCAAACGACCGGTGCGGTGGATGACCTCGTTACCGCGTCGCAACAAATTATGGATGCAATACAAGACGTGCCGGGGATTGTTGATTTGGGACGCAGTTATCAATCGGGCAAACCCGAATTGCACATTGACGTTGACCGCGACAAAGCCGCGCGGCTTGGACTTTCCACCGCTGCCGTCGGCGCGACCGTGCGGACGTTGGTGAATGGCGATACCGCGTCGCGCTACCGTGAACCCGGACGCGAAGCCGATATTGTCGTGCGTTTGCGCCCGCAAGACCGTTCGCGTTTACAAGACATCCTCGATTTGTCGTTGACGACGACGACGGGACAAGTGGTGCCATTGCGAAATGTCGCATCGCTTTCGAACGCATCCGGACCGACCGCGTTGGAACGTTTGAATCGTGAATCGAAAATCACGGTGGGCGCAAACATTCTCGGACGCGCACAGCAAACCGTCGCCGATGAAATTCAAGCGCGCGTGGACAAATTGCAATTGCCCGCAGGTGTGACGGTGAAATTCGGCGGACAAGTGCAGCAGTTTAATGAATCGTTCCGTTCGCTGTTCATTTCACTATTGCTCTCGGTGTTGTTTGTGTACATGGTGTTGGCATCACAATTCGGTTCGTTCACACAACCCGTGATTATGATGTTGGCGTTGCCATTGTCATTGCTCGGCGCGTTTCTCGCGCTGCTGCTCACGGGCATCGCATTCGATTTGACCGCGATGATTGGCATCATCATGTTGTTCGGGTTGGTCACGAAAAATTCGATTCTGCTCGTGGACTTTGCCAATCGGTTGCGGCGCCAAGGGGTGCCGCGCGATGAAGCATTGTTGATTGCGGGTCCGATTCGTTTGCGTCCCGTGTTGATGACATCGCTTTCGTTGATTCTCGGTTCACTGCCCGTTGCGCTCGGTCTCGGCACCGGCGGTAGTTTTCGTCAACCCTTGGCGCTCGTCGTCATTGGCGGTCTGATTACTTCGACGATTTTGACATTGCTGCTCGTGCCAACGGCGTACTCGTTGTTGGACATTGTGCAAGAACGTTTTCGCCGCAAACCGAAAACAGAAAATGTTCAAGCGGCGCCCGCGCCGGCAGCGGAATAAAAAGGTTATTGCGCGTGCGAAAAACATTTTCGCACGCGCAAGGACAACTCAAATAAAAAATGAAATTGTTTCGTATTGGAATTTTGATTACAACATTGTTCACGCTGCTCGTCGGCGTGAGTTTCGCGGCGGGCGGCGGCGCGGGTGATGCGTTGTGGGCAGATGGGTCCGCACAAAATGTCGCGCCCCATTCCGCGTTATGGTTTCGTTTTGAATACGGCGGCGGGAACAAAGATGTAGATGTCACACTCGATGCAAACGACGCGTCGAATGTGCGTTTGGCAATTTACACACCGCAAGCAGTAGAAGCCTGGAACGATGGCGAAAAATTAAATGCCGTGGGTGTTGGCAGCTCGGTTCAAAATCATGCTTTGGGCTGGAGCGGACAATTTAATTTTAGTGGAACGATATACGCGGTGGTGTATAACGATGGCGACGCGGCAGTGAATGTACATGTGCGAGCAATCGGCGAAAATGTAACGACGAGTGTCCAAGTCGCCGCGCCAAAAGCGACGACGATTCCAAATCCATTCCCCGACAACATTCCCGTCGGCAAAGGTGTTGCAGGAAAAATCGCGTTCCTCGACGCGCAAGGTGGCAATCTTTACACGGTGAATGGGGATGGCACAAATTTGCAGCGCGTGAGTTTCGGAATGGACCCGCAATGGAATCACGCGGGGACGCGCATTGCACTCGCGCGGCAAGGACCCGTCGCAGGAATTTTTACGCTGGATGCAAATGGCGGCAACGAAAATTTGTTGTACGCGACGAGCGAACCGCGTTCACCCGATTGGAGTCCTGATGATGCGCGTTTGGTATTCACACGACAAACGGCGCTCAAAGGCGGCGGTCCGGTTTGTTTCGGCACGCGCTGTTTTGATATTCCGCCCGACGCGCAGTGGAAACTTGGACTCGTCAATGCGAACGACGGAACATTCAGCGACATTGCCACCACCAATCACGCGTTCACGCCAACGTGGAATCGTGACAACAAGACGATTGCGTACAACGATACGGCGATTGGTGTGATTAAAACATTCGCGGATACAAAAACACAAGACGTTTCCCTCGAACCATTCATCGGCGATTTGCGTCCCGGACTTGGCACGTATGACCCTTTGCAAGTACGTTCACCGCAGTATTCGCCCGATAGCACAAAAATTGTCATGATGGTTGGGCAGCCGCCCGTGTGGCAAATTGCGATTGCAAACGCGGATGGTTCAGACCGTCACCTGTTGACGCAAATGAACTATCTCGATTTCACGCACGCGAACAATGTTGCGCCCGCGTGGTCGCCCGATGGAAAACAAATTTTGTTCTTGTCGGACCGTAATGGAACGTGGGAAATGTTTGTGATGAATGCAGATGGTTCAAACGTACAGCAAGTGTTGAAACATGTGACCGACCAAATCGCGTTACAGTACAGTTTTCAAGGCGAACGAATGTTGAGTTGGACGAAATAATTCGCGGTGGCATCGAAACACGAGCTTTCTCGTTGCACTCAAAATGAGATTACGGAAAAACGGCGCAGAAATGCGCTGTTTTTTATTGTAGGACAATATGGCAGTGGAAATCCAAAAATGATTATGTTATACTTGCCGCGATGCCTGTCTTGTCCGACGCGCGCCAACGCGAATTAATCGAACGCGTGAGCGCGCAATTGATTGCGTGGAATCTGCGCGCGCCCGCGATTGTTTTTTTGACGATGCACGCGCCGCTTGCGTTTTTGGGCAGTCAGTTTCTCATTGCCGCGCAGCCTTTCGTCGGCATGATGACGGGCGACGCGTTCGCGCGTGATTTTGCATTGCTCCTGGAAGACCCACACAGCATCGAGCAACTCGTCGCGCGTTTGGAGCAATCCCAAACTCCCATCTCCAACCTGTAATTTCCATGCCCGAAATTCTTTCCGACCTTCTTAACGCGTCAGGCGTTGGTGACCAACAAGCACTCTTGCTTTTGGTGTTTGTGCCATTCCTGATTCCGTTTTTTTATTTCTTGTATCGCGCGCCGCGTGCCGCGTCGCGTCCCAAGCTGCGCGCGATTCCCGCGTATGATTCGCTCAAGAAATTATTGTCACGCGCGGCAGAAACGGGACAAGCCGTACACGTGTCCGTTGGGACAGGTGGAGTGAGCAGCACGCAAACGGCGGACACGTTGGCAGGTTTGTACGCGTTAGAATTTTTGGCAGACCGCGCGGCGAACAGTGACATTCCACCGTTGGTGACAGTAACGGAACCGACCGCACTGCCCACTGTGTTGGACCAATTGCGCCGCGCGTACGAACGCCAAGGTTATCCCGACGAGTTTCGGTTTGACCAAGCGCGCTTTATTGCGCCGCCGGTCAATGGCAGCGCGGTGCCGTATGCGGTGGGCGTGATGGATATTTTGAATCACGAACCTGTGACTGCGAATGTGATGCTCGGTTCGTTTGGCGATGAATACTTGTTGATGACGGAACCGGGCGCACAGCGCGACTTTTATCAAGTCGGCGGAACGAGCAATCAACTTGTTTTGCCTTTTGTCTATCTCACAATGACGGAACCAATTCTGGGCGAAGAAATTTACGCGGCGGGCGCGTACTTGTTGGAACGCGTGGGACATTACACGAGTCTCATCGCACAAGATGTTTTCCGCGTCTTGATTGTGGTGCTTGTGGTGGTGGTCGTACTGTTGCGTTTGGCAGGGATACTATAGCAATGCAGCCGCGTTTCAATTTTGGAGTTTTACTGCGCCGCCAACTGATTCCCGTTGGACTCTCGATTGGCGTCGGGGTGGTGGTGCTGCTCGGGCAGTTTATTTCCAACAGCACTCTGGATTCGATTGTCAATGCGCTCGTATTTTGGGGGGTCATTGTCACAGCGTTCGCGTTGCTCATGGGGTTGGCGAATCTCGCGCTGTTTCACGTACAGCGCATCGTGAAACGCGATTCGCAAATGCCGTTTTCGATTTTGATTCTCGCCACCGCACTGGTTGTATTTTTAATCGTGCTGCCCTCCGGCGGGACAGACGCGGCAGGACAATGGATACTGCGTTACGTTTATCAACCACTTGAAGCATCTTTCCTCGCGCTGTTGGTCTTTTTCATCGGCACGGCAGTTTATCGCGCGCTGCGCGTACGCACATGGGAGATGGCGCTCTTTGCAATTTCTGCGCTTATCGTTTTGATTGGTTCCGTCCCATTTATGCAAGTTTTTGCGCCGCTGCTTCCCGATGCCAAAGAATGGGTGATGAATGTTCCCACTGTCGCGGGTGTGCGCGGCATTTTGCTCGGCGTCGGACTCGGCATCATCGCCACCGGCTTGCGTTTGCTCACAGGCATTGACCGTCCGTATTCAGAATAAAACGTGACGCGCGACGGGTGACGGGGTTTTCCGCGTCACCCGTCACCTGTCACCTGCCAACATGATTTATTGTCCGCAATGCGGCACCCCCAACAAGCCGAACAGTAAATTTTGTAAAAACTGTGCGGCGTTGCTGATGCCGTCAACCGATGTGCGCTGCCCAATTTGTGGAACGTTGAATCCACAAGGCGCGGCATCGTGTACGAATTGCGGAACGCGTTTGACAACTTTTTCTACCGCACCATCGGACAAGACCACGCCTGCGGATACGCCCGAAAACATTACGCCATTCACACCGCCCGAGCTCGAACAAGAAGAAGCGGACAGCGCGCCAAACGAATCGGTCACGCCGCCACCAACGCGTCCCTCTTTTTCGCGTGCTTCGTCAGAGTGGCTCAAGCGCATTCAAAAAACATCTCCCGCTGAAACACCCGCGCCGCCAGCTACACCAGCAACTCCCCCCCCCCCTGCCGTCGAGCCATCCAAGCCGGATGTACCGGACTGGCTGCGCGAGATTCAAGTCGAAGCCGAAAAGCAAGCGGCAACCGAAAGACAGATTGCGAACGAAAAAGAGGTTGCGGCAGAACGCGCCGCACTCGAACCACGCGCAGATACAGAAATAATTGCGCCGTCGAAACCCGCGTTGAGCGAAATCAAACTCACAGGTGACGATTACGATTACAGTGACATTGGCGGTGAGGTCACAGATGAAATGAAAGCCGCACTCGAAGCGAAAGCGGCGAGTGTTCAATCCGTTGATGACGAAATCGCGTTAGCGCGTAAATTGTTGGGACTCGAAGTGGAACAAGAAATTGTTTCACTCCCTGACACGTCACTTGTTGCAGAACCCGTCGCGCAAATCGAAATTCCGAAAGCGCAAGAACCCGTCGCCGAAATTGAAATTCCGAAAGTGCAAGAAACGATTGAGCGCGTCGAAACCATGCCTACACCGCCGCAAGTGGAAACGCCCGTCGCGTTTGAAACACCACGCGTCGAGAGCGAACCCATTGCGCCAATCGTTGCAGAACCGGTCGCGCAAATTGAAACGCTCGCACCATCGAAACCCGCGTTGAGCGAAATCAAACTCACGGGTGACGATTACGATTACAGCGACATCGGCGGCGAGGTCACGGATGAAATGAAAGCCGCACTCGAAGCGAAAGCGGCGAGTGTCCAATCCGTTGATGACGAAATCGCGTTGGCGCGTAAATTGTTGGGACTCGAAGTAGAACAAGAAATTGTTGCAGAACCCATCGCGCAAATTGAAATTCCGAAAGTGCAAGAAACGATTGAGCGCGTCGAAACCATGCCTACACCGCCGCAAGTGGAAACGCCCGTCGCGTTTGAAACACCACGCGTCGAGAGCGAACCCATTGCGCCAATCGTTGCAGAACCGGTCGCGCAAATTGAAACACCTGCGCCGTCGAAACCCGCGTTGAGTGAAATCAAACTCACGGGTGACGATTACGATTACAGCGACATTGGCGGCGAGGTCACAGATGAAATGAAAGCCGCGCTCGAAGCGAAAGCGGCGAGTGTCCAATCGGTGGACGACGAAATCGCGTTGGCGCGTAAATTGTTGGGACTCGAAGTAGAACAAGAAATTGTTGCAGAACCCGTCGCCGAAATTGAAATTCCGAAAGCGCAAGAACCCGTCGCCGAAATTGAAATTCCGAAAGTGCAAGAAACGATTGAGCGCGTCGAAACCATTCCTACACCACCGCAAGTGGAAACGCCCGTCGCGTTTGAATCACCACGCGTCGAGAGCGAACCCATTGCGCCAATCGTTGCAGAACCTGTCGCGCAAATGGAAACACCGGCGCCGTCGAAACCCGCGTTGAGCGAAATCAAACTCACAGGTGACGATTACGATTACAGCGACATTGGCGGCGAGGTCACGGATGAAATGAAAGCCGCACTCGAAGCGAAAGCGGCGAGTGTCCAATCCGTTGATGACGAAATCGCGTTGGCGCGTAAATTGTTGGGACTGGATGTTGAAACAACACCTGTTGCGGAAACGGTGACGGCAAAACCTGTTGCCCAAGAAACGCCGCCCGTACTACAAGTTCCACCAGAGACGGCAGAAGGATTACCGGATTGGCTCCCCGCTTCCACCGGAGCAACAACAGCAGCGGTTGCCGCAGACACATTCGCCAATGTCGTCCAAGACAAAGCAGAACAAGAATCCGCACCAGCCGCAGTGCTCGAAACGCCTGCAGCAGAGGCGTTGCCAATCGAAACTCCGCCCGTCGCGGAAATTGCACCACAAGCAGCTGCGGCTGAAATTTCTGTACCCGAGCCAATTGCGCCAACTGTACAAGAGCCAACAGCTGTCGAAACCGCTGCCGAAATTCCCGCGCCGGAAATTCCACCCGAACCGCCTGCCCGCGTCCTTGCGGGGGCGCCTATCTTGGACAGTGGCGCCCTGCCCGAATGGTTGCGCGAATTTGCGCCGCAAGATTTGGGCCAAGTCGAGGCGATGGCGGATTTGGCGCAAGATGGCACAATGCCGGAATGGGTCAAAGACCTCGAACCAACTGCCGGCGCGGTTGGAACCAGCGCGCTGCTCTCGCGACTTCCTGCCCTTGAAGACCACGAGCGCGGTGATTTACCCGATTGGCTGCGCGAGCCGGTAGAACCGCCGCAACCGGAACCGGCGAGCATTCCCGTCACGCCGGAACCCGCACTTGCTGATACACCACTCGAACTGCCTGACTGGTTCACAAACGCACAGCCGATTGGCGCAGCCGGGCGCGACCCGTTCGAAGTGATTGAAACGAGCGGACCGCTCGCGGGCGTGAGCGGAATTTTGCCGCTGGCAGTGGCAATCACCGAGCCGCACACCTTGACCACCCCGACACCGACGCGCAGTGATGGCGGACGTATTTTTCAAACGCTGTTGGCAGAACCATTAACCCCCGGCGCGCGAGTACGCGCTGCAGAAAAATCAAAAGCGCTTGTCACGGCGAATCATTTGTTGTATTTGTTGATTCTGCTCGCCGCGCTCGTGCCATTGCTCTTGCCACTCGACCAAGCGGGCTTGGGACTCGATGCGTCGAAATCTGCGACCGCGTTATTTTATGACCAATTGCACAATGTGCCTGCGAATGGCAGCGTGCTGCTCGCGTTCGAGTATTCGCCCGGCGACGCTGTAGAAATTGACCCGGCGGCGCGCGCCATTGTGAATGATTTGGCAGCGCGTCGGGTGAATGTCATTGCGGTGAGTTCGAATCCGAACGGCGCGACGATCGCACAAGACATTTTGCAGCGCGCGCAAAAAAACAATTCCGAATTTGTGTTTGTTAATGTGGGATACATCGCGGGAAATGAAGCAGGATTGCGCGCGTTGGCGAGCGGTTGGCTCGAAGCGAATCGTCGCGATGTAAATGGCGCGACGTGGGCAAGTTCACCACTCGCAAATCGCGTAACCGGCATGGACGACCTTGCGCTCTCTGTGATTTTCACTGGCGACGAAAACAATTTGAAAGCGTGGATGGAACAAGTGTATCCGCGCGTCAAATCACCCATCGTCGCCGCCACCAGTGCAAAGCTGGAACCGCAAGCGCGCAATTACGTGAACGCAAAACAATTGAAGGCATCGCTGCGCGGACTCACAGGCGCGGCAGAGTTGGAATTGTTATCGAATACGGCAGGGCAAGCAGTGAAAACGGTGGACGCGTTGTCGTTCGTGAGTTTGCTGCTCGCAGGAATCATTATTGCGGCGAATGTGATGATGTTGCTCAAGCGAAAGCGCTAAGCGCTTATCGCGCATCGCCAGAGTGACAACACTCTTGCGATAGGCGATATGCAATACACGATACGCGAATATGGATTTTCTTTTTAACGAAGCAATCGGCGTTTGGGTTGCCGCGCTGTTGACAATTTTAGTTTTCACGTATCTTGTGCGTGACACCTTTTTGTTTCGCATCGCGTCCGCGTTGCTCGTCGGCACGGCGATTGGGTTTGCGAGCGCAGTGGTCATTCGCAATTTCATTGTGCCGCGCATTCCCGAGTTGGTTCGAGATGTCGTCGTTTTGGTCGAAGATTTTTCAGCGTTGGAAAATTGGGGGGTGCTGTTTTTGCACGCAGTGCCAGTCTTTCTTGGCATTTCATTATTTTTAAAACTCACGCCAAATTTCCGTACCACTACAGTCAGCAATTTGGGACTGGCATATTTGTTTGGCTTGGGTGCGGCATTGACGATTGGCGGCGCGTTGGCTGGCGCGCTCGTCCCGCAACTCAGAGAAACTATCTTGGCAGTCACACCGCCGGGAAACGATTTGGGTTGGGTCAATTCGCTTTTGATTGTCATTGGCACGCTCGGCACTTTTCTCGCGTTTCGTTTCTTGCAACCGGGTAATCACCCGTGGCAACGCGCGTATGATATGTTGACGCGCGGATGGGGCACGCTTGGACGCGGTTTTATGATGATTGCGTTCGGCGCGATTTTGGCATCATTGATTACGGCGCGTGTGTCCGCGTTGGTGGGACAGCTCTATTTTCTCTTGCACGATGTTTTGAACATTATCTGAAAAATGGCAGAACATCCTACTTCCATTCTCGTTGCCGATGTGGGCGCAGTGGCGACCAAAGTCGGACTGATTGACCTCGTCGCGGGCGAATATCGTCTCGTCGGCGCGACGCGTACCATGAGTACAGTGGATGCGCCGTATGATGATGTGATGCTCGGCGTGCGGCAAGGGATTATGCAGCTCGAAGCATTGACAGGACGCCGCTTTCTGAATGCGGAGAATGCGTTAATTAAACCAACGCGCGTGGACGGTGACGGCTCGGACGCGTTTGTCGCCGTAACGAGCGCGGGATTGCCGTTGCACACCGTCGTCATTGGTCTGTCGCGCGATTACTCTGTGGCAAGCGCACAGCAAGCGGTCAACAGCACGTATGCGATTGTCGAACATACCATTGCCGTAGATGAAGAATCGGGACGCTGGGGCACAACGGCGAGCGATGGACGCGCAGGCGGCGCGAGCGGTTCGGTTGAAAAACTCGCAACATTGAAACCGGATTTGGTTGTGATGGTCGGCGGCATTGACGGCGGCGCGGTTGCGCCCTTGCGCGAAATGGCAAACATTGTCGCGGCAGTCGGCGCGGCGATGGATGAATCGCAAAGACCACTCGTCATTTTTGCGGGCAATCGGGAAGCGCGCGGCGAAGTGGCGGAACGCATCGGCGGTTTGATGCAAGTGAGCATGGTGGACAATGTGCTGCCTTCCCTTGACCGTTTGAATCCCGCGCCGTTGCAAGCCGAAATCGAAAACATGTATCGCAAACGCCAAATCGAAACGCTGCCCGGTTTTGATAAATTGGCGGCGTGGTCTGAAAAAGGTGTAATGACGACGGCGGATTCCTTTACACGCGTCACCGAATACCTCGCGCGCAAATATCAATTACGCGTGTTGGCAATTGACCTTGGCGCAGGCGCGACGACATTGATTCGCGCGGACAGTGTGGAGATGAAACGCGCGATTGTCGAAGAACTTTCGGTGGGCTATGGCTTGGACGCGTTGTTGCAGCGCGTGGGCATCGAACCCATTTTGCAGTGGCTGCCGCTGCCGTTTGAAACGATGGACGTACACGCGCAATTGTTGAATCAAGCGGTGCATCCGCACAGCGTCCCGACGCGCTGGCAAGATTTGACCGCGTTGAATGCTGCCGGACGCCTCGTGCTGAAACACAGCGCAGAGGTGTGGGCGAACCAAGTGCGTACACGCGAACCCATTGTTGCGAACGGTAACGCCAACAACACGCTGACCACGCGCAGCGAATTTCAAGATTGTGATTTAATTTTGTTGAGTGGCGCGCCGGTTGCACGCGGCAACAAACCGACATCCATGTTGTTGATGCTGCTCGACGCGTTGGATGTTCGCGGAATTTTTTCGGTGGCGGCGGACAACGTGGGGCTTGTACCTGCGATGGGCGCAGTCGCTGTAGTGAATCCCGAAGCCGCGGCGCAAGCATTGGAGAATGATTGTCTCGTCACATGGGGCACGGTCTTTGTGCCTGAAGTGAGCGCACGCGCGGGCGAGCCAATCGTTTTGAATGTTCAAGTCGAACCTTCGCGCGGCGGTAAATTGGAAGCCGACGTGAAATTTGGCTCGCTCGAATTGATTCCACTCGGCGAAGGTGAAAAAGCGAATGTGGAATTGCACGCGGGGCGCGGTGTGACGTGGGGCAAAAGCGTCAAGGGCAGCGTGTTCAAACGCGAAGTGCAAGGCGGCACCGTGGGTTTGATGATTGACGCGCGCGGTCGCCCTTTGCCCATTGACGAAAATGTGGAACGCCAACGCGAACGCGTCCAGCAGTGGATGTGGGAGGCAGGAGCATGATTGAATTTATTCCTTACATCCCCGAAGTCCGCATTTCAAATTCCGCGCGCGTGCGGCGCGAGCGCCGTCTGCCGATTCCCGGTGAAGTGTCAGGCGCAGTGGGTTTGCGCGTCGGCGCGCAAGATGTCATTGCGCGCGCGTATCCGCCAAAAATTCGCCGCGCGTTATCACTGACGCGCGTCATTGGCGTGCGCGAAGCGGATGTACCGAAACGTTTGTTGAAACAGGTTGGCGACCCGGTAGAAGCGCGCGAAATTATTATTGCCAAGCCGATTAATTTTGGTGTGCAGCGGCTCGTGTACCGCGCGCCCGAAGCCGGACAAATTGCGGCGATTCAAGGCAGCTGGATGATTTTGGATATTTACGACGCGCCGCAAGAAGTTTTGGCACTGTATCGCGGCAGCATTGTGAGTGTCACTCCGCGCAGAGGCGCGGTCATCGAAACCCAAGGCGCATTGGTGCAAGGCGTGTGGGGTTCGGGCAAAGAAGCGGTGGGTGTGATAAAATGGCTAACCAAGACCGCCGACGGAATACTTGACGCTGATGTTTTGGAAGCCGATACGCGCGGAACGATTTTGGTCGCGGGCGGCGGCGTCACGCGCGAGCTGTTGGTGCGCGCCAACGAGTTGCAAGCGGCGGGAATTGTGACCGGTTCGCTTTTGCCAGAGCTACGAACGTTGGCGGGTTCGATTCAAGTGCCGGTGATTGTCACCGAAGGGTTCGGCGAAATCCCGATGAGCGCGCCGGTATATGAATTGTTGACCGCGTTGAACGGCAAAGAAGCGGCAATCAATGCGCGCTACGAACCGCGCGGACGAAATGCGGCGCGCCCCGAATTATTTGTACCGTTGGTGGTGAGCCGCATGCAACAGTCCGACCAAATTGCCGAAGCAGACCGTCCACGCGTCCAAGGCGGTGTCCAAGTCCGCGGCGCCTTTGCCCCAAATTTGGGACGCGTTGGCATTCTGCCAAACGATTTTGTATTGCAGTGGATCAGTACGGATGCCGGAACCCAATTGCCGGGAGTCCAAGTCGAATGGAACGACAACCCCGGCGAGCGCGAAGTTGTTCCGTGGACGAATTTAGAGTTGGTTGGCTAAGTCAAGCTACAAGTAAAATGCTAAAAGTGAAAAGCGAAATGTTCCGTCTGCTTTGCGCTTTTAGCCGGGACTTTACTTAGGGAGGTTCTATGGCTGAAGTTGCACCCTCCGCCGGTGGTGGAGGCGGAAATCGAAACTTTTTGCTGATTATCGGCGGGCTGGCAGCCTTGCTCTTTATTGGGCTGCTCGCGCTCGGCGCGATTTTCTTTTTGCCGACGCTGTTTGGCGGCGGCGCGACCAATGTCGCGGGAGTTACATCCACGCCCACGCGCATTTCCATTCCGCCGACGCCGACGCGTACACCGCAACCATCACCCACGCTCGTGGTGGTCGCGCAAAACACGGTAGAGCCAACGGTTACCGAAACCGTCTCGCCACTGGAAGAAACGGCGACGCCAATTCCAATCACTGCAACACCGATTGCGATTACGGCAACGCCCGAACCCGGCAGCGGCACGACGACAGACAAGGGCGGTCAATTGCCCGATTCCGGTCTGGGCGAAGATTTACTGCTGCTCTTGGGTGGCGGCATTTTGTTGTTGGGCGTCATTGTGATTGCGCGTCGCATGCGCGCCGCATAACGCGCAATGGGTTGGAACATATTTTGGGTTGAGCTTTGACGCAGCAAGTCAAGGCATGATATTTTTCGCCCTCAAAACAGTCATACCGAAAAAGCAAAAAATCCAACGAGAAATTCTCGTTGGATTTTTTATTTTTTACATCGAGTGAAATCAAGGGGCGCGCGCGGCGCTCAATATACCATTTCGCCGCGCACAAACGCAGCCGTGCGCGCGTCACGCGGCGCGTCAAAAAAATTTTCCGTCGCGGCGAGTTCAATCAATTGTCCGTTTAACAATAGCCCGACGCGTTCTGCAATCCGTTTCGCTTGAAAGATGTTGTGCGTGACAAGTACGACGGTGGTGTGGTGTTCGCGATTTTGCGCGCGCACAATTTCTTCAATCAGTGAAACATTGTACGGGTCGAGATTCGCCGTCGGCTCATCGAGCAGCAACACGCGCGGTTCAATCGCCAATGCGCGTGCGAGGGCAACGCGCTGCATTTCGCCGCCCGATAAGGTTCGCGCCGACGCGTGCGCCATGTGCTGCAAACCCACGCGCGTCAACATTTCATCCACGCGCGCGTCGGCTTGCACACCGCGCAAATTCAAACCGAACGCGACATTGTGCCAAACATTTGTGTTCAAGAGAACGGGGCGCTGAAACACAGTGGTGATTTCGCGGCGAAGCGCAAGCGGAATGCTTCCACTGCCAACCTCATTGCCGCGATAAAAAATTTTCCCCGACGCGGGCGCTTCGAGAAAATTCAACAAACGGAGCAACGTGGATTTGCCCGCGCCACTCGGACCGACGAGCGCGAGCATTTCGCCATTGCGAATGTCCAGCGCGTCCAGCTGCAAAATCGTGCGCGCATTATACGTTTGGACAAGTTCGCGTAATTGAAAAAGAGGTTCAGCCATCCGTCGCGCGTTGCAGGCGCAGCAACGCGCCATTGATAAAGAATGTCATGCCCAACAAAATGATGCCGAGCGCGAGCGCCAACGCGAAATCGCCCGTGCGCGTATTCAAAACAATCGCCGTCGTCAACACGCGCGTTTTGCCTTCGATGTTGCCGCCGACGAGCATCACCGCGCCGACTTCGGAAATAATCGCGCCGAACGCGGCAACAATCGCGGCGACAACACCAATGCGCGCTTGACTCAACACGGTCCACATTTCTTGGACGCGCGTCGCGCCGAGCGAACGCGCTTGCACGCGCAATTGCGGGTCAACGCTTTGCACCGCCGCCATCGTTAACCCCGCGACAACGGGAAACGCGATAATCACTTGCGCCACAATCATCGCGCTCGGCGTAAAGAGCCAACCCAAATTTCCAAACGGACCTGCGCGCGACAACATCAAATACACAAACAGTCCGACGACGACCGGCGGCAGTCCCATGCCCGTGTACAACAAAATTGTGATGACACTGCGCGCGCGAATTTTTGATAAACCCAACACCGCGCCGAGTGGAATGCCAAACAACATTGCAAGCACGAGCGCGATACCCGTCACCTGCAATGACAGCACCACAATTTCGAGCAGCGCCGCGTCACCGGAAAAAATTAATTGCAATGCTTGCACAAAGCCGCGCGCCAAATCGTCCATAAATCATTTCGCCGCGTTTGCGTAAAACAACGCTTGTCCAAATTTATCTTTGCCGTATTCGCCGATTGCTTTTTGCGTTTCGGGGGAAAGAAGCCACTGCACAAAGTTCGATGCAAGCGCTGCGTTCACACTCGGAAATTTTTCCGGGTTCACAATCATCACACCGTACGGATTGTAAAGCGCCTTGTCAGGATTCTGGTCGATCGTTTCGCCGCCCAGAACAATCACAAGGTTCGGCAACTTGTCCTTCATAGAGAGCCAAGTCCCGCGATCCGCGAGGGTGTAAAAATTTCCTTCGTTCGACGCGAGCAGCGTTTCGCCCATGCCCTGCCCGAGCGAATTGTACCATTTCATTTCTTTGGTCGGCGTCATGCCCGCGCTCGCCCAAATGCTCAACTCTTTGGTATTCGTTCCACTCTTGTCGCCGCGACTCGCAAAAGGCGATGACGTGGCAGCAATCAATTTGAACGCTTCTTTACCTGATTTTGTACCCGCCACTTGAGCCGGGTCATTTTTCGGACCGACGACAACGAAATCGTTATACATCACGTCAAAGCGTTCTTTGGCATTCCCATCTTTCACAAATTTATCTTCACTCGCGCGCGCGTGTACCAACACAACATCCGCGTCGCCCTTGCTTCCAATCTCTAATGCTTGTCCCGTGCCGACGGCGACGACATCCACCTTGCAATTAAATTTCTTTTCAAAGTCCGGCAGAATTGCCGTGAGCAAACCCGAATCGGCTGTACTGGTCGTTGTCGCAAGTCGCAGCGCACATGCAGTTGACGCGGGCGCTTGGGTGGGTTGAACGACTGGCGCGGCGGTGGGCGGCAACGCGGTTGGCGTCGGTGACGCGCAACCGATGATGACTGCGAGCAGCGCGAATAAAATTAGTGCGAATGAAAAATATTTCATGGAATCCTCCGTGTATTTATTTTTTTCGTACCGTATTTGATTTCGGCAATGACGCGTCCACTGTGCGAAATATCATAGCCGGGCAAGGTGCGCGCGAACGCGCGAAATGTTTTGTCGTGCAATGGCGCGAACAAGTCTTGTCCGCGTTTGGATTCGTACAGCGCGCGCGGCACTGCGAGGTCGAACCGTTCTTGTCCCAATGCAATAAAGTCCAAACCAAATTGTTCAGCCGTTGCGCGCAAGCCGGGTCCCGCGTCCGCTTGTTCTGCCGTAATCGCACGCGCAATTGCCGCGTAGGTGCCAGCCGCGCTGGACCACCCTTGCAATGTTGTCGGGTCGAGCCGCGCCGCGCGCACATGGCGCTGGAACCACAAGCGCGCGCCGGAACCCGGTGCCCGATTCAGTACGCGCACATTTTTTTGCAAGTCGCGCACCCCGCGAATTGCGTGGGGATTGTTGGGCGAAAGCATCAAGCCGTACTCGCGCACGGCGAGTTGCACCAACAAGATATCCTGTTCGGCGACGAGATGTTGCACAAAGGAAACATTGTATTCGTCCGTATCAGGGTCTCGCAGATGCGCGCCGACGACCTCCACTTGCTGCTGCGCGAGCGCAAACAATCCCGCCGTACTTCCGACAACGTGCGTGTGCGCGTGGGTCGTCTCTGCAAGCCGGGCAAGCAATGGGTCATCACTTCCCGCAATCCACAACGGCAGCTCCACCTTGTATGCCAGTGTCGTTGCCAAGCGCGTTTTGAGCGATGCGTCCTCGTGTGCAAGTGAAGGTTCTTGGAGCCATTGTTCCAGCGCCGCGCGTCCGAGCGCGGTGATGCTGTACTGTTTGCGTTCCGGCCCGCCCGCGCTTGCCAATGTGCGGACATGCACAAATTTTTGTGCCTGCAATTTTGCAAGCGAACGGTACAGCTGCGCGAAATCTATTTTCCATTGCAGCGCAAATTCGGTATCAATGATGCGTTTGAGTTCGTACCCGTACGCATCACTGCGCGCAATAAGCGCAAGCAGGGGTAAGCGAGGAGACATAGAAAAATTAAAAGGCAGGAAAATGCAGGAACTATATGCAGCGCATATAGTAATCAGAACTGTTGTTCGTGTCAAGCCAACCGATGACCCCGCCCGCGCCGTATAACGCACTGCGTCATAAACATATTGACACGTCCCAAAACGTATGCTAGTATCTACCTACCGTTCGGTAGAAAATCGGCGGCGAGGGCGGGCACTGGCTCGTCCTTTACGAATTGGAGACTATGGTGTCTCGCACTCAAAGAACGAGTCCTCCCCTGCGCGTAAATGGACACGCGCTCACCGGCAACCCACTCCCCAAAGCAAAGAACGGCGCGCCCGCGCCGCTCGGCAAGACACACGCGCACGACAAGCACGAAGAAATTTTTTCCGCCGCCCTGAAATTGTTCCAAGCCAAGGGGTATCACGGCGCGTCCATGCAAGACCTCGCGGATGCCGTCGGCATCCAAAAGGCGTCGCTCTATTATTACATTCGCAGCAAAGAAGAATTGCTCGTCCATGTCTGCGAACGCGGCACGGGCGCGTTCACGCAAGAATTAAGTGACATTGTTGCCTCGGACTTGAATGCAACCGAAAAATTACGCCGCGCGATGGAATGTCACCTCGTCGCGCTATGCGAACAGCTCGACCTCTTTACCGTTTTTTTGCGCGAACAAAAATTTCTCGGCGACACCCAAAAGAAACAATTACGCGGGGAAGGCAAACGCCATGCCGAACTCTTGGCAATGATTTTGCAACAAGGCATCGCGTCCGGCGAATTTCGCGAGGTGAACATCACTGTCACGACGCTGGCGATTCTTGGCATGTGCAATTGGTTGTACGAATGGTATTCGCCTGACGGCGCGTTTCAACCGCGTGAAATCGCGCACATGTTTTCGGAATTGGTGTTGAATGGTCTTCAAGTCAAAAGTACAAAACTAAAAGCGAAAAGTAATCGGTAGTCAGTTATCAGTATTCAGTGACTGACCTTTGATTCCTGAATACTGAACGCTGGAACTTTCGGAGGAAAGAATGGCACTGTTAGAAATTGGTTCTGCCGCCCCAACATTCAAAGGCATGAATTTGCTCGGCGGTGAATTTTCACTCGAAGCGGTCAAAGGCACCAAAGGCGTCGTCATTTCATTCGCGCCCGACCAAATCAATCCCGCGCAAGTTTCGTGGGCAAAAAATTTGTACGAAAAAAACAAAGCCGATATTGAAATGGTGTCTATCGTCCGCAAGATTCCCAGCGTAACGATGGCAAAAGCATTTTTGCAGCAGCTGGGCATCAAGTCGCCGTCGGTGTACGACCAAAAGCAGGAAATCTATCAATTGTATGGCGTCGAAAATCCTGTCGTCATTTTTTCCATCAACAAGGACGGCGTGATTACCAACGTCGCGCAATTGGAGCCCAAAGCGTTCACGCAAACGGCGATGCAAGAGGCGATTGACAAGGCGAAATGAGGCATAAGGTCGGCAAGAAAACAGGGAAACGAGAATCTACTTTTTTACCTGTTGGCGCGTTTTCCTGTTTTCCTGTCCATACTTTCTACAAACCATGTCCCGTGATTCTCTGCGCCAAGCCGTAAACGTCATCGCGTGCGTTTCGATGATTGTGGTCAACGCGCTCGCAAGCATTGTGCCGTTCAATGGTCAACAAACGGGCGAAATTTCGGACCGCTTTCCGGTGTACTTTGTACCGGCAGGTTATGTCTTTTCGATTTGGGGATTGATTTACACGCTGCTGCTCGCGTTCACCATCTATCAAGCACTGCCCTCCCAACGCGAAAACCCGCGTTTGCAGCGTATCGGCTTTTTCTTTGCGTTGTCCTGTCTGTGGAACAGCGTTTGGATTTTTTGCTGGCACTATAACTTGTTTCCACTCTCGCTCGTCATCATGCTCGCGCTGTTGGCAACGCTCATTGTCATTTATCGGCGTTTGGACATTGGACGCGAAACAGTCTCACGCACCGAACAATGGCTGCTGCATGTCCCGTTCAGCGTCTATCTCGGCTGGATTACCGTCGCGACGATTGCGAACACAACAGACGTTTTGTATGACCTTGGTTGGAATGGACAACCTCTCGCGCCTGAACTTTGGGCGGTGGTGATGTTGGTGATTGCCACAGGGCTGACAATTTTTATTTTGAATCAACGCCGTGATATTGCGTACAGCTTGGTGATTGTTTGGGCGTTCGTCGGAATTTTTGCGAAACAGAACGCGACGCCGAGCGTGGCGTATATAGCAATGGTGGGCGCATTGATTGTTGCAGCAATGGTCCTGTGGAACGCGTGGCGCAATTTGCAACTCCAAAATCCGAACGCTTCAATCTGAAATCCCGAACGGAGGACGAGATGGAGAGACCATGGCAGAAAATGTACGAAACGGGTGTGCCGAGCGATATTGCCTATCCCGAAGGAATGGTCGTGACCGATATTTTGGACCGCGCCGCCGCGCGTTTTCCGAATAGTCCCGCGACGATTTTTCCGGCAGCTATCGGCAGTCGTTTGCTTGCAGGCAAGCTCACCTATCGCGATTTGGAAGAAGCGACGAATCGGTTTGCGAACGCGTTGATGGCGCTCGGCGTGCAAAAGGGTGACCGCGTCGCGCTCCTCTTTCCCAATTCACCGCAATTTGTCATTGCATTTTTTGGCACATTGAAAGCGGGCGCGGTCGCGATTTGTTTCAATCCGGTGTACACCGAACATGAAATCGAACGCCAGTTGATTGACTGCGGCGCGGAAACCGTCATCACGATGACAAAGTGGTACCCCGCGATTAAAAAGGTGCAAGCGAACACGCGCGTCACGCGCGTGATTGCTACCAACATCAAAGACTATTTTCATCCTATCGCCGCGCTCTTGTTCACCGTTGCCAAAGAACAAAAAGAGGGATTCCGCGTCACACTCGACCCGAAAGATTATTCGTTCAAGATGATGCTGCAAAACGCGAGCAGCACGAAACCGAACGTACAAATTTCGCCCGACGACATCGCGCTGCTGCAATACACGGGCGGCACGACGGGCGTTCCCAAAGGCGCGGTGTTGACGCATCGCAATCTCGTTTCGAATTGTTTGCAATCGGCGGCGTGGTTTGTTACTGCGCAAGAGGGCAAAGAAGTGACACTCGCCATCATCCCATTCTTTCACGTTTATGGTCTGATGGTTGGCATGTTGTTCACGCTTTACAAAGCGGGCGCGCTCGTTCTCTTTCCGCGTTTCGATTTGGCACAAGCGTTCATGGCGATTGACGCGTACAAGCCCACTATTTTCCCCGGCGTTCCCGCAATCTACATTCAATTCATCAACAGCCCCGACGTTTCCAATCATGACCTGCACTCGGTAAAAACATGTTTGTCGGGCGCGGCACCATTGCCGCAAGAAGTCCAAACGGGTTTTGAAATGTTGAGCGGGGGACGCCTCGTCGAAGGTTTCGGCATGACGGAATCGTCACCGCTCGCGTTGGCGAATCCCATCAACGGCGAACGACGCGTGGGCAGCATCGGGGTCCCCGTTCCATCCACCGACGCGCGCATTGTGAATCCCGAAAACGCAGACGAAGTATTGCCGCCCGGCTCCGTCGGTGAACTCGCCATCAAAGGTCCGCAAGTCTTTCAAGGATATTGGAATCGTCCCGAAGAATCGGTCAACACGTTACGCAACGGTTGGCTCATCACGGGCGACATTGCGCGGATGGACGATGACGGATTCTTTTACATTGTCGAACGCAAAAAGGACATGATTATTATCGGCGGTTACAAAGTGTTTCCGCGCGACATTGAAGAAGAATTGTTCAAGCATCCAAAAGTCAAAGATGTTACTGTCATTGGCGTTCCGCATCCCAAAATGGGCGAGGTGCCAAAAGCATTTGTCGTGTTAAAAGATGGCGAGACGTGCACAGAAGCAGAAATCATCGAATACATGACCAAGCACGTCGCCGATTACAAAGTGCCGCGTCAAATTGAATTTCGCGACGCGTTACCGAAAACAATTATCGGCAAGGTGCTGAAAAGACAGTTGGCAGAAGAAGAGAAAGCGAAAATGAAAGTCAAATAGTCGGATAGTCGGATGGTCGGATGGTCAAATCAACTGCGGAGGTCGGAATGAAGATTGAACGGTTTGAAGACATTCGAGCATAGCAGGCGGCGCGGGAACTGACCAAAGAAATTTATCGCATCACGAGTTCGGGCAAGTTCGCGCACGATTTCAAATTGCGAGACCAAATCCGCGATGCATCCGGCTCTATCATGCACAATATCGCGGAAGGATTCGATTCCAGCTCCGACGAAGACTTTGCTCGATTTCTGACCCTCTCGCGACGTTCGGCAAGTGAAGTCCAGTCAGAACTTTACATTGCGATAGACCAAAATTACGTAACGCAAGATGAATTTGATGCGATTTACGCACAAGCCGAAAACGTCAAAAAACAAATCAACGCATTCATCACGTATCTACTCTCAAGCAACAATCGCCAATCGTTTCGCGACAAGCCGAACAAGACTATCCGACCCACCGACCAACCGACTAGCCGACAGTGAAAGGAGTTTCTATGTTAATGGACCATCAAACAAAAACCATGACACAAGCGCCGCAAATTCATTTTGATTTGTCGGACGAACAGCGACAGTTTCAAGAATTAGCGCACGAGTTTGCGGAAAAGGAAATTCGTCCCGTTGCGCCGGATTACGACGAACGCGAAGAATTTCCGTGGGACGTAATCAAAAAAGGCGCCGAGCTCGGCTTGATGACCTACGGTTTTCCCGAAGAGTACGGTGGCACGGGCGCGAGCGCGTTGACACAATGTGTTGTCACTGAAGAATTGTCGTGGGGCTGCGCAGGCATCGCCACCGCGCTCGGCGGCACCGGGCTGTGTGCGACGCCGATTGTTATCGGTGGGAACGACGCGCAAAAGAAAAAATATCTTGGACGTTTTTCGGATACACGCAAACTCACCCTGGGCGCATATGCAATTACCGAACCGAACGCGGGGAGTGATGTTGCTTCAATGAAAACGACCGCAAAAAAAGTTTCGGGCGGTTACGTGCTGAACGGCACCAAACATTTCATCACGAACGGCGGACTCGCCGACGTGTACGTTGTCTTTGCAACGATTGACCCGTCACAGCGCGCAGATGGCATTTGCGCGTTCATTGTCGAAAAAGAGATGGGTGTGCAAGCAGGCAAAAAAGAACGCAAGATGGGGATTCGCGCATCGCACACCGCGCAGATTCATCTCGAAGATGTTTTCGTGCCGCAAGAAAATTTGTTGGGCGAAGAAGGCGAAGGATTTTTGATTGCGATGCGCACGTTCGAACACACACGTCCCGATGTCGCCGCGTTAGCTGTCGGCGTCGCGCGCGCGGCGTTCGAGTATTCGATGGATTATGCACAGCAGCGCGAACAATTCGGAAAACCGATTGCGCGTTTCCAAGCGATTGGTTTCATGCTCGCGGACATGGCAACGGAAATTGACGCCGCGCGTCTGCTCACATGGCGCAGCGCGTGGATGCTCGACCAAGGTTATCCTGTGAACAAAGAAGCGAGCATGGCAAAACGTTTCGCGGCGGACACGGCAATGAAAGTGACAACCGACGCATTGCAAATCATGGGCGGTGTCGGGTACACGCGCGATTATCCAACAGAGAAATGGATGCGCGACGCGAAAATTATGCAAATCTACGAAGGAACCAGTCAGATTCAGCGCATTGTAATTTCGAGAATGTTGACGGGCTGGTAAAATACAAAAATCGAGCGAACTTGTATCGCTCGATTTTTTGTTTTACGCCGTATAATGTTGGCGGGAGCAAAGCCACTCCTTTTTGGGCTTGGTTCAAGCATTGGAGGTTACTATGCCAGCAGCAGCGTCCAGCAGTGTCAGCAATCTCACCGAAAAAGATTTGCGCGCGGCTAAACAGGAACTCATCAGCCGCTTTATGATGTCACCACAAGCCGCTTCCGCGATGCAGGTAGTGTCTTTTTCCGCGCGTGTTGCGCCGGGACCGCGCCCGGCGGAAAATATCGTTGGCTTGGGCATCGGGGAAAAGGTTTCGGAAAATCAACTCGCCGGGACTCTTTCGGTCAAAGTGTATGTGCGTAAAAAATATCCGCTCGCCGAACTCGCCACCAAAGATTTGATTCCGAAACTGATTGACGGCATTCCGACCGATCTGGAAGAAGTGGGAGTTATTCGCGCCTTGCAGCCGAGTTGTTCGGGGCAGCGGATGCAGCGCCAACGTCCCGCACCGTGCGGAGTTTCGGTGGGACATTTTGCAATCACGGCAGGAACGATTGGCGCGGTGGTGCGCGACAGCGGCGTCAAGGACAATCAAAAACGCTACATCTTGAGCAACAATCACGTTCTCGCGAATTGCAATAACGCGCAGAATGGTGATACTATCTTTCAGCCGGGTCCACTCGACGGTAGTTCGTCGAATGCCGAAAAATTTGGGACTCTTGCGCGATTTATTCCGCTGGACTTTACCGCCGTCGCCGAAAATACGGTGGATGCAGCAATTGCCGAAATCGCCGGCGCGGATGTCTCGGCTGAAATTTGTTCGATTGGCGCGGTCAAAGGAACGGCGACGCCGCAACGCGAAATGACCGTGCTTAAACACGGACGCACCACGGGCTTGACGCGCGGCGTGATTACGGACGTGGACGCGGACATTCGCGTCGGTTATGATGGTGCGGGGCTTGCCTTTTTCATCAACACCGTCGTCATTCGCGGCGTGCCGCCCACTTCCCCATTCAGCGCCGGCGGCGATTCGGGCTCGTTGATTTTGGACAGCCAGCGACGAGCGTGCGCGTTATTGTTTGCCGGTTCGTCCATGGCAGATGTAACATTTGCCAATCCAATTCGCACCGTGCTGCGGCGTTTAAAGATTCGGCTCATCTGAGTTTCCGTTGCATCGAGGTTGGAACGAATTGTGAATATTCGCCCTTGAAGCAAGGAAAGGGTACCAAAAAATGCCAAGAACAAAACGTCAAACCTCGACGCCCAAAAGCAAAAGCGAAACAAAAGCATCACAGTCGTCGTCAACCAAAGCAAACGCGGCGAATGCGGCGCCCAAATCCGTTCAAGAAATCAAACGCGCGTTCTCGCGTCAAATGATGCAATATCCAATTGTCTCCGGCGTCGGCATCGAGACGAATGCTGAAGGCAAAGACCAAATCAAAGTGTACTTGAACGCGGATGACAAAGAATTTTGCGAGACCTTGCCCAAAGAGGTCGAGGGCATTCCGGTGGTCGCGGAAATGATTGGCTCGATTGATGCGTATTGATGCAGCGCGCGCGAACAAAAAACGGGTGACAAGAAAAAATCTTGTCACCCGTTTTTATTTTCAAAATATGCCGCTCACAAATTTCCCCGCAAGCGCGGGTCAAGCGCGTCGCGCAAACCATCGCCAATCAAATTGAACGCGGCGACGGTGAACAAAATCGCGAGTCCGGGGAATAAAGGCAGCCACGGATGCGTCGAGACATACTTGCGCCCTTCGCTAATCATCACGCCCCATTCGGCGAGCGGCGGCTGCGCGCCGAAACCGATGAAACTCAAACCTGCCGCAATCAAAATCGCGCCGCCCATATCGAAACTCGCTTGCACCAACAACGGCGAAAGCGAATTGGGCAACAGATGTTTGCGAATAATGCGCGCGCTGCTCGCGCCAACACTTTCTGCCGCTTCGACAAATTCGCGTTTGCGTAAAGACAACACTTGCCCACGCACCAAACGCGCATAGACAGGCCACGTCACCACCGCAATCGCGACCATCGCAGTGGTGAGACTCGGACCCAGCGCGGCGGCGATTGCCATTGCCAAAATCAGCGAAGGGAAGGCGAAAAAAATATCGGTGAGCCGCATCAAGGCATCATCCACAAATCCACCAACATATCCCGCGATTAAACCGACAAGAGTGCCGATGATGGACGCGCTGATGACGACGACGAGACCGATGGTGAGTGAAACGCGCGCGCCCCACACAATGCGCGATAGGACATCGCGCCCTAACGCGTCTGTGCCTAGAATATGTTCCGACGTAGGCGGTTTGAGACGCGCCGAGAGTTGTTGTTTGTTGGGGTCAAAGGGCGCGATGAGCGGTGCGGCGATGGCGGCGAACAAAAAGATTCCGACAATGAGGAATCCCGCGACGGTAAGGGGACTGCGAAAAATTGCAGGGGCGCGCCAACGCTTGCGCTTGATTTCATCGCGCAGGGCGATTGGGACGGACGCGATTTGCGAGAGTTCAGCCATTGTTCAAATTGTCATTGCGAGTAGAGCGAAGCAATCTTGATGGTCAAATCAAGCGATTGCTTCGTTGCGACAACAATCGTCGCACTCGCAATGACAGATCAATCAGCCATGTCGGATGCGCGGGTCCAACCACGCGTAACTCAAATCTACAAAGAGATTCGACAAGGGAAAAATGACGCCAGCGACAAGCGTGACCCCCATCACGGCGGGAAAATCGAGACCGATGGCTGCCGCCGTCGCGTACCGTCCCAAGCCGGGCCAACTGAAAATTGTTTCGGTCAATACCGCGCCCGAAAGCAAACTGCCGAACGTGATGCCAATGATGGTCAGCGTGGGAATTAACGCGTTGCGAAAGCCGTGACGCAAAATGATTGTGCGTTCTTTTAATCCTTTGGCGCGCGCGGTACGCAAATAATCTTGATTCAACACTTCGAGCATCGAAGAACGCATCATGCGCGCGATGACCGCCGTCGAAAAATACCCTAGTACAAACGCGGGCAGAATCAAATGATGCAGACTGCTTTGCAACGCGGGCATGTTGCCTGTGAGAAAACTGTCCACCGTGTACAGTCCCGTGATAGTTTGCGGCGGCGGCGTAAATTGGTCAATGCGCCCACCTGCAGGCAGCCAATCGAGCCGGTCATAGAACAAACCAATCATCAACAACGCCAGCCAAAAAATCGGCAGGGAACCGCCGACCAATGAAAAAATTCGCACTAAATGGTCGGGCAAACGATTGCGATAGACTGCCGACCAAATGCCTGCGGGAACTCCCAACACAATCGCAATCAAGAGCGCCGCGATAGAGAGCTCGATGGTCGCGGGAAAAAATTCTTGAAGGTCTTGGGTGACGGGACGCCGCGTGCGAATACTGTTGCCGAGATTGCCTTGAAACAACCCGCGCATATAAACCAGATATTGTTCCGGCACCGGACGGTCCAGCCCATACGCTTTGCGGAACGCCTCGATTTGTTCTTCATGCGCGCGTTCTCCCAACGCGGCAGCAACGGGGTCCGCAGGGACGAGATGCGAAATCGAAAACGTGATGAGTGAAACGCCGAGCAAGACGACGATGATGCCGATGAGTCGGCGCGCGACATAATTCCAGAAATTCATGTTTGAGGTAGCAGGCAGCAGGTAGCATGTAACCTTCCTTACTACCTGTTCCATACTACTTGCTACTCGTTCTTGTGTTCCAACACCGCCAACGTCAATCTTGAGATGCATACCAATTTATCGCGTTCGTCCAAAATACGAATGTCCCAAATTTGTGTCGAGCCGCCGAGATGAATCGGACGCGCCGTGCCGTACACGAATCCTTCGCGCGCAGAGCGCACATGATTGCAATTGATTTCCAGACCGACGACATATTTTTTTTCCACATCCACACAAAACGCGCCCGCGATACTGCCGAGCGTTTCTGCGAGGGTGGCGGACGCGCCACCGTGCAGCAAGCCAAAGGGCTGCACCGTGCGCGCATCCACCGGCATTCGCGCGCGAATAAAATCGTCGCCGATTTCCAAAAACTCGATGCCAAGATGTGCCGCCATCGTATTTTCGGAAATGGAATGCATCAATTCCAATGTCGGACGCGTATGCCAAATTGTTTTGGAATCACTCATGGGTTGCTTAGCGCGGAGAGAATTTGTTCGATATGTTCGTTGCGATGCTTTGCGCGCGAAAGATTGAATGGTTTGCCGCCGACCGTTTCAAATTGTTCGAGAACGCTGTCCGGCAGCGCGGCGAGTTTCGCATCAAGCGTTTCTGCCAATTCCAGTACGAGGGTTTTGATAGATGCGGGCGGCAGCGCGCGCAAAATGGGAATCAACGCGGCGTTGATGACATCCACATCATTCGGCGAAGGCGCGACGCCTTCGCGTTCCCAACGATTCAAAATTTGAATCGCGCGCGAATCAAATACGGCAACATGCGCGAGCGTCGTACCAATTGTCCAATCGTTGTCGAGTGGAAGCGCATAGTCCGCGTCTGACAATTTCTCAAACAACGCGCGCAAACCCGCGCGTGACGCGTCGTTGTGTTCAATGAGGGTAGGGTCGTATGGCATAGGAAGAATGGAAAAAATTGAACGACGCGCGTATTGTATCATCAATACGCGCGTCGTTGTTTTGCTAGACCTGACAGGTTTTCTACACAATCGTTTTATGCAACGCGTTCGCGCCAATATATCACTTGCGCGCACATTAGACAGCTGCATCGAAACCTGTCAGGTCTTGTCTTGTATTATTTACTCAACGTCCACAAGTCCGAATAGAGCATGGGATTCCATGTGAATCCTTGCACGTTCGAACGCAGCGCGATGAGCGTGACCGGTTGGAACATCACAGCATACGGTCCGTTGTGCGCGATGTAATCGGTGATTTCTTTGTACATCGCCACGCGTTTGGCGGGGTCGGCTTCGAGTTTCGCAGCGGCTACCATGTCCACTGCTTTTTGGTCGAGCCAGTTGTTGCGCTTGGCGATAGATTTAACATTGGCATCGCCGAACGGCGTGGCGTTCGTATTTGGATCGGGATAATCCGGACCCCATGCCAATACCACAATCGTCGCTTCGGACGCGCGATACACCTTGAGCAGTTCTGCCGCAGGTTGTTGTTTGACGTTGACCTTGACTCCGATTTCGGCGAGGTCGGCTTGCAGCTTGGCAGCGAGGTCGCTCCACTGCACGATGCCGTTGCTGCCCGTGTAGGTCATGAGGTCAATTTCAAAACCATCCACTCCGGCTTCTTTCAGCAGCGACTTGGCTTTATCCACATCACGTTTATAAATGATGTCGGTGTTTGCGCCCGCCAGCCCATCGGGAATAATCGTTTGCAGTACTTTCGCATTGCCCGAAAGCAAGTCATTCGCAATCCCATCGTAATCAATCGCGTATCGAATCGCCTCGCGCACCTTTGGATTATCAAGCGGCTTGAGGTTGACATTCATCCCCATGTAAAAGATGTTGAGATTGCCTTCTTTACGAATGGTGATGTCTTTGTTACCCTCTAGCGCTTTGATTTGTTCGGGAGTCAAATCGTACGCGATGTCGGCGTCACCCTTTTCGAGAAGCGATTGCTGAACGGAAGGGTCTGCAACGTTCTTGACAAGAATCTGTGCAATTTTGGGTTGGACTGCCGCGTTTGGATTTGCTTTCAAGAGCCATTCGACATCTTTGGTCCAGTGGTCGAGCATGTACGGACCACTGCCCGCCGAATGATCTTTGAGCCAGCCGTTGCCGAAATCATTTTTGCCGTCCACCGTCGTTTCGTGTTTTTTCACTTCGACGGAATCCACGATACCAAGCGGGGCGGCGGTGAGGACGCTCAAAAATTCCACAGGACTCGCGGTCTTGGGCATATTGAACACAACCGTCTTGGCATCCGGCGCGGTGATGCTGTCCGCTTTCAAGCCGCCCGTGTCCGTCCACAAAAAGCCGGGGGCTTGATTGAGATTGATGGCGCGCACATTCGAATAGACCACATCCGCTGAGGTGAGCGGATTGCCACTTGCGAATTTCACACCATCTTTGAGCGTAAAGACAAGCTCCCAGTGGTCGCCCGCATCTTTGATGTCCCATTTCTCGGCGAGACCCGGTTTAAGCGTGGTCAGGTCAGCGCCTTCGAAAACGACGAGCGTGTCATAGATGCTGTGAACTGCGAGCCAGCCGCTAAATTCGTACGTGCCGGCGGGGTCGAGTGTGGTGATGTCGGTAATGTCTTTAACCCAGACGACCGTGTCTTTTGCGCCACCTACGGCGGGCGCCGCTGTTGGTTGCGGCGCGGCGGTGGGCGGCACAGCAGTTGGCTGCGCGGGAACAGCTGTCGGCTGCGGAGCTGCCGTCGGCGGCTGCGCGGTGGGTTGCGCGGCGGGTGCACACGCGATGATTGCAATCAAGGCAAGCAACGCGGCGAGAACCCACAACGAACGAGTAAATTTGTGCATCTTCTCCTCCTCCAAAGGAAAAGTTTGTTCACCAAACCAAAAAGCCATTCACCGGCTTGTCGCAGGATTGGTGGACAAATACAATGATGTACTACGAGTCAATCGGCGTATCAGACCCGTAGCGGGGTAACGGAAAAAAAAAGGAAGTTCTTGAGCAAAAGCATCGAGCAGTTTGGATTCGATCCTTTCGCAAAAACCAAAGAGGCGTCAAGGCAAGAAGAAAGAACCATGTGAGGCAAAACAACAACCGTGTAATTTTGCAGTGGGCGCAATTATAGCGCGCGGTGTGTGCGTGTCAAACCTCGCGTTTGAGAGGGGCGGGCTTTTTTAGCGGAAAGCGGTACAAATTCAATCCAATCAGCACCGTGATTAACATGATAGCGCTCGCTGCAATCATCGGAGCATTCGGACCGATGGCATCAAACAAAAATCCTGCAATCAGCGGACCCAAAATGCTGCCCAATGCGTTCGCGGATTGATTCAAACCAATCACCCCCCCGCGCGCGTGCGGCGGCGCGGCGAACGTCAACAATGCCACAATCGAAGGCAACGCCACGCCCGCGCCAATCGCAAACAATGGAATCGTCGCAATTGCTGCAAACAGTACCGGAAACGCGGCGAGCAAACCCCACCCTATCGCGCGCGCAAAATTTCCGCCGATGACGAGATTCCTTTCGCCAAAACGTTTCACCATCGGACCGACAAGCCAAATTTGTGTAACCACGCCGCAGATACCAATGAGCGAAAGAATAATCGCCACTGCTTGCGTGACAAATGCTTGTGGCTCATTGGGAAACAAAACGTGTTCCGACCACAACACAAACGTTGTTTGAAACGAAAAGAAACTGACTTGGGTGCCAAAGCCGACGAGCAAAATTAAAAGAATCGCGGGAACTCGCAACAATGACCACTGGCTGCGATTGGGCGTGAGCTGCGCGGCGGCGTGTTCATGCTTACGACGTTCGGGCGGCAGCGATTCCGGCAACAAAAAAGTGGAAAGCAAAATCGTCGTGAGTGACATTGCCGCCGCCGCGAAAAATGGAACGCGCGGACCAAAGAGTGCGGCGAGGACGCCACCGAACGCGGGACCAAAAATAAAGCCCGCACTGAATGCCGCGCTAATCAATCCCAAACCGCGCGTGCGATTGTGTTCCTCCGTAATGTCCGACAAGTACGCTTGCGCGACGGTGACGTTGCCGCCGGTGAGTCCATCAATCACGCGCGAAATGTACAAAAAGGTCATGGTCGGCGCGAGCGCGTTCATCAACAACGCCGTCAGCGTGCCGATTTGCGAAAAAATCAAAACAGGTCGCCGCCCCACGCGGTCCGAATAGCGCCCGAGAAACGGCGACGCGAAAAATTGTGCCGCAAAAAAAATCGAAGTGAGCAGCGTGATTTGCCACGCCGCCGCGCCCAATTGATTTTGCGCGAACAACGGCAACACCGGAATTGTAATCCCCAGTCCCAACACATCCACAAACACAATCATGAAAATGGGAAAACGCGGCGAGCGCAAAAACTCGGCGATGGACTGTAGATTCATACCAATACAAATTTTCCTTTCACTATACGCGAATCGCTCGAATTGTATCATGCAATGCGCTCTTACGAATGGTGAGCGCGTTTCACATTCACGTCGTTTCCAAAATTAGAGTTTTCTCATCTCGCGCCGAATAGCAATGCAATTCATTTTTTCATTCAGTATCCTGAATAGATTTTCAAATTCAACCAGAGGAGCTGTAGAGATGAAAAAGTTGTTTTTAGCTATGTTCGCGCTCGTCGCAATTGCAATCACCGCTGCGCCTGCGTTTGCCGCCGACACGGCTCAAGTACGTGTGATGCACGCGTCGCCGGACGCGCCGGCAGTGGATGTTTGTGTGAATGGTCAAGTTGCGTTTGCGAACGCAGCATTCCCTGCGGCGACGCAATATGCCGAACTTGCGGAGGGTTCGTATGATGTCGCCGTGTACGCGGCGGGTTCAAATTGCAGTGGCGCGGCTGTGATTGACGCCAAAGGTCTCGCGCTCGAAGCGAAACCGTACACCGTATTGGCAATCGGCAAGCTTGCCGAAATCAAACCGCTCATCCTCATTGACAATCTTGCAAAACCGGCGGCGGGGCAAGCGCATGTACGTTTCGTTCATGCTTCGCCCGATGCGCCTGCGGTTGACATTACCACGTCGGACGGCACAAAAATTTTTCCAAACATCGCGTTTGGTGCTGCAACGGAATTTACACCCGTAGCGGCAGGCACGTATGATTTACAAGCGCGCGTTGCCGGAACCGAAACGGTTGGACTCGATGTGCCAGGGGTGCAGCTTGCCGACGGCGGAATTTACACTATCGTCGCCACCGGTCTGTTGAATGGTGAACCAAAACTTGCGGCAACGGTTGTGACATACCAAGCAGAAGCTGCGCCAGCCGTTGTGCCGACTACCGGCGGCATGTTCGACCTGAATGGAATGCTATTCGCCGCGTTCGCGGGTGGACTCTTGTTGGTCGCGGCGGGTTGGTTGTTCCTGCGCGGGGCAGCGCAAGCGACAAACAAATAAACAGCGCATCTTTCCATCTTTGCCACAAAATCGCATACACAAAAAAAACGGACGGCGAATGCATTCGCCGTCCGTTTTTTTGTCGAAAGCGTTTCGAGCGACTTGCGCGCCTGCCCATCCGTCAAACGCGTTCCATCAACGCAATCTCTTGCACATCAATCCAGCCCGGCGGATTTTTTCGGGCGACGCCTGCAAATTCATTGAGCCACGCAGAGGTGTTTTGCAAACGGCGATTCACAGGCGGAAGGATATTCAAAATTTCATTCCCGTATGCCGGCATGGCGCGTGAACGCTCCCACGCTTGCACCCACACACAGCGCATTTCGGGAATGATTTCGCAATGCCCATTCGCGCGCACGCCGCCGCACGGACCATTCCTAAGATTCTTTGGACAATTCATCGGACATGTCATGCCCGTCGAATGTAACACGCATTGTCCGCACATTTGGCAATTGAACAGCGCGCCTTTACCGATTTCTTCTGCGACGATGAATGTTTTTTCGACGATGCCGCGCGGTTTCAACCAACGCTGAAAGGGCGCGAGGGCGCGGTACGTAAAATCGTACAGCGATTCCAAAACACGCGGATAATTTTGCAGCCATCGCCACATGCCGCTAGTGTATTCGATTTTTCGATTTTGCGATATGGGGAATTTTGGAAATTTGGAAATTTCAACAATGATGCTAAAGTTTATTGGGTATAACGTATCGTAATGGTGGGGTGGAGAGGAGAGAACATCAAAATCGGTTCGATGAACGCTTCGGAACGATTCGCAACACGCAAGCGCGTGATGACGCTTGAAACGGAACCAGATGGACCCGTTCAGATATACAAGGAGGAAAAAAATGAAAACAAAAATTTTATTGTGCAGTTTGCTCATGTGCCTTGCGGTGGTCGCCGCAGGGTGCGGACTTGCCCAAACGTTGACCGGCACCAAAGGGGGAACGGTTTCCAATTTGTGGAGTGATGTGCCGCCGCTGCCAAACGCCACCAAAGCGGACATCTCGATTCCACCGTTGGCGAATTTGGTGATTCAAGGGTTTGTCCAAGCGGCGAATGCAGACAACAGCAATGATACCAAATTGGAAAAATTTGATTTCATTGCGTTTCAATCAAATGATGCGCCCCAACAAGTCGCGGAATTTTACACCGTCGAAAAAATGAAAACGGCGGGATGGAATACCGACGACACGCCGGGCTGTCAGGTCAGTGCGGGCGATGCCGGAGTCGCAGGCGGCTTTTGTGCCTTTGGCAAAAAAGACAACAGCGGCAAAAGCACGGTGCTGCTGATTATGCCCGTCCGAGACGAAAACTCGAAACAGACCCAAGTGTTCTTTGTTCGCTTTGAAGGCGTGAAAAAATAACGTTCGCGTAGCGGGACACACCAAGCGATGCTGCACCTCTCATGTGTGGCATCGCTTTTTTATTCCGCGAATGCGGCGTCGGTGTTACAATGACCTATGAAAATTTCGAGGAGTTTGCTTTCTACACATGGCATTAAAAAAATCAAAACGCGCAGCACAGCCCGCGCCTTCGGGAAAAATTGCTACGCGCCGTGCGCGCATTCCCAAATCAAATACGGACACTCTGCCTGTATTTGAAACCTTTGGCGAGATTCGCCCGCCGCGCATCAAAAAGAAATTGCGCCAAGACGTTCCCGCGATTCAACAAAAACAAATGACCTTTGGCGACCATGAGGGCAGTATCTCGTGGCGCGTGTTTCGCATCATGTCCGAGTTTGTGGATGGCTTTGAATTTCTGTCGAAACTCGAACGCAGTGTCACTTTTTTTGGTTCCGCGCGTTTGACGGAAGAAAGCCCATACTATCAAAAAGCGCGCGTGCTCAGTTATCGGCTTGCCAGCGAAGGATTCACCATCGTCACCGGCGGCGGACCGGGCATCATGGAAGCAGGCAATCGCGGCGCGACGGAAGCGGACGGCAGAAGCGTTGGACTGAACATCGAATTGCCGCTCGAACAAGAATTTAATCCGTATGTGAAACAGGGCATCGGGTTTCATTATTTCTTGTCGCGCAAATTTATGCTTGACTATTCCGCGCTCGCGTATGTTTTTTTCCCCGGCGGCTTTGGCACGCTCGATGAATTGTTCACCATCAGCACCTTGCTTCAAACGGGCAAAGCGGACCGCGATGTTCCCGTTGTCCTCATCGGACGCGAATTTTGGATGCCCTTACTGGACTGGATTCAAAACGAACACGTTGGAATCTGGCACACCGTTTCACTCCGCGACCTCGACATTTGGCATGTCACCGATGATTTGGAACAAGCCGTCAAATGGATTTGCGATACATGTTAGTAGCGAATCGCGCATCGCTAGTTGCTTGTTGCAAGTCACAATCTGAGTTTAGTCCCGCGCGATAGGCAATACGCCACGCACGATACGCGAACTACTCTTTTTGCACTAAATTCAAGCCGTGATAAAATCCTGCCGCCATCATGCGTACTGCGTCGAACGGTTGTCGCCAGCGTGATGGCGTTCTTGTGTTCACTCTTGTACGTGCGGAACTTTTGCTATCATTCCGCTGTCTATTCGCTAGTGATGTGTTTTGGACGCAAGAAGCATTCCGCGTAACCTCGAAAAGGAGCAAGTCAATTATGTCTTTACGTTTTACAAAATTTGCGAGCACATTGTGTATCGGCTTGGTGATTGCCGTTGGCTGCACCACCACTCCGCCAACGCCGCCCGCCGTTCAACCTCAAGCGACGCGCGTTCGCACCGCAACCCCCGTTCCCGCTTCCGACGAAGAAGCCATTCGCCAATTGATTAACGCCGAGTGCGAAGCCGTCGTCCAGCAAGATGTGGACCGCTTGCAAGGCATGTGGTCGAACAATGGTGTGGTGATGGATGCCAATCACACCAAAGACAACACGGGCGACGATGTGACATGGAAAAATTGGGACGCGCTGCGTGACCGCTACGTCAATATCATTTTCCCGTCCAACCCCACCTTTTGCGAACACCCGAACATTCAGGTGACTATCAATGGCAACAATGCCACCGCAACCAACGACTTGAAAATTGGCACCACAAATTGCGCCAACTGTAATGCATGGACTTTTGTCAAAGACGGCGCCGGTTGGAAAATCGCCTCACTGACCTATAATCTTCAAGCGCAATAAGCCCGCATGAAACCTCGAAAGTGGAATCACCGCTTTCGAGGTTTTTTGTCCGCGGTACCACTATCCCTATTGCTTGCAGGAATGACGCAATGATATAATCTCTGGGCTTGCCCGTGACCTGCTATGGAAAAAGTTGGCAACCGCCTGCGCGAAAAAATTTTGATTGTAGATGATGTGCGTTTGCATCGAGACCGCACTGCCGAAATTTTGGCGCGACGCGGATATGCCACCGTTCAAGCCGAGAACGGGATTCGTGCGCTCGACATGGTAACAAGTGAAAGTCCTGACCTCGTGATTCTCGACGCGTACATGCCGGACGTGGATGGACTCGACGTCGTGAAACGTTTGAAAGCCGACCCGTTCACCAATCACATTCCCGTACTTGTTTTCACCGGCGACAGCAGTGCCGCGATTGAAATTCAAAGTTTGAAAGGCGGCGCGGATGGTTTCGTCCGAAAAACCTTTGACGCCGAAGAATTGGTCGCCAACGTCGAGGCACTCTTGCGACGCAGCTATCAATTCAACCCGCTCACCAAACTTCCTGCCGCGCCATACTTGCACCGCCAAATCAACGCGCGCCTCTCACAAAACCAACTCACCGCCGTCATCTATGCGGACATTGACCACTTTCGTCCATACAACCAATTGTATGGACACAACGCGGGCGACCACGTACTTGCCGAACTCGCGCGGTTGATGGTGGAAACCCTTCCGACACGCGGCGCGTTTGTCGCCCATCTGGGCAGTGACGATTTTATCGCGGTCACGTCGCCCGAAGCTGCCGAAACGTTCGCGCAAACCATTGTCGAGCGCTTTCATAGTTTGCGCGACATTTTTTATACCGCCGAAGACATCGCCCGCAACCACATACTCGTCGAAGGGCGGCGCGGTGAACAACGTCCCGTGGCGTTGATGACCTTATCTGTCGCGCTCGTCACCAACGAACGCCGCGTGCTCATCAATTACGTCCAAGTCAGTGACCTCCTCGCCGAAGTCATGCGCTATCTGAAATCGCAGGGGGGGGGGAATTGGGCGCGTGACCGAAGAACCAGATAAAGGATGTGACACGTCATCACGCACACTGCTACTCGATTCGCGTACTGCGTGATGACGTGTCAGGATGAAGGATGAGGGATGAAAAAATCTTTTTCTCTCTTCATCCTTCATCCTTCATCCTTCCGCCTTTGCCTTGTCTGCTGACCTCGAAAAATATCGTTCGCTCTATTTCGCTGAAGCGCAAGAACAGCTCGCCGCGATTCATGCGAGTCTCGACGCGCTCACCGATGCGCCCACCGACCGCCATGAATTGAACGCGGCATTCCGTGCCGCACATACGTTAAAAGCCATGTCCGCGACGATGGGCTATGGTGAATTGACGCGCGCCTCGCATTCACTCGAAGATTTGTTCGCGCGCATGAAAAATCAAAACGAGACGCCGACAGACCTTTCGATTCGCTTGTTGCGCAATGCAGCCGAAGACATCAATATTCGTTTGCGGCGCGCGGAAACAACCGCAGTGATTCAAGCAACGGAAAAAGCCGCGTCCGAACCGATTGCCCAAGTCTTTACTTCACCGCTGTCCGCGAATGTACGCGTGCGTCAGCAAGACCTGAATCTTTTGCTCGAACTGATTGCCGAGCTCGCCGCGAGCAGCAATGTGCTGGAACACGCCGCCGCGCAAACACAAACGCCGCACGCCGATGCGGCAATTCGCAATCAACGCGAGCTCGTGCGCGAATTGCGCCGCCTCACGTGGCAATTGAACATGTCGCCCGTCGGTCCGATTTTTGACCGCTACGGACGCGTCCTCACTGAACTCGCGCGGCAGCAAAACAAATCGTTGCGTGTCGTCACGCAAGGCGTAGATGTGGAATTGTGTCATGCGATGATAGATGAATTGAACGAACCCTTGCTGCATCTTTTACGCAACGCAATCACACACGGCATCGAATTGCCTGCCGAACGCACGTGGGCGCAAAAAGATGGCGCGGGAACTGTCACATTGCGCGCGCAGCGGAACGGCGACCGCGTGCTGATTCAAATTGGCGATGACGGACGCGGGATGGATGCCGGCGCGATTTTGCAAGCTGCTTATTCGCAAGGACTCGTAACACGCGAACAACGTCGCAGTATGAACGCCAATGACGCGCTGCGTTTGATTCTCTTGCCAAATTTTTCGATGGCGCACACCATCACTCCCAATGCCGGGCGCGGGATTGGGATGAGTGTGGTACAAGAAAAATTGAGCGTCGTCGGCGGACTGATTGACATTCGTTCCGAGTTGGGGCACGGCACAGTTTTTACGCTCGACGTACCACGTCTCGTCGGTTTGCTTGAAGTGGAACTCGTCCGCGCAGGTACGCGCATTTACGCGATTCCGACGCTGCAGATTGCAAGTGCGCGCATTTGGCTCGCCTCCGAAGTGGCGAAACGGCAAAAAGAATTGGGCAATGGCGCGAACGAATGGCGCGTTTTGGATGTCGAGTCGCTCAAGCCCGTGACCAAAGCGCAGCTCACCGCGCCTGCCGGGATTTCGCTTGTCGAGTTGCAAGAGCCGCAAGGCGTTGCCTTGCGCGTGGACGAATTGCTCGGCAAGGCACTGTTGAATTATCCGTTTGCCGTGCGCGCCGCTTCGATTCCTTTGCTTGACCCCGCCGCATTGCTTGCAGCGTGATTCTGCTATTTTTCTCTTTCCGCCCCTTGTGATAATCTAGTCCCGTTGGATTGCACGCGCGCGTGCAATCCACAATTCTTCTCCGTTGAAACTCGCCTTTGTCGTCAGTTGGCTAAATCAATACGGTGGTGCGGAACGCGTGTTGGAAGCGGCGCACGCGCTTTTTCCTGACGCGCCCGTGTACACGTCCATATATGACCCGCGCGTGATGCCGCAGGAATATCGCGCGTGGGATATTCGCGTCTCGTTCATGGACCGTTTGCCGTTTGTGCATCGGCGGCATCAACTTTTTCTCCCGTTGTATCGTTACGCCTTTGAATCGTTTGATTTGTCGGAATATGACGCGGTGCTTTCGATTACCAGCGCGTTTGCGCACGGCGTAAAAAAACGCGCAGACGCGCGGCATCTTTGTTATTGTCTCACGCCCGCACGTTTTTTATGGCAGTATGATGAATACGTTCAGCACGAAGCGGTGAACAACGCCGCGCGCAAATTTTTGCCCGCCGTCGTTTCACAATTGCGCGAATGGGATAAACGCGCGGCGTCGCGCGTGGATGAATTCATCGCGATTTCGCGCGAGGTGCAGAATCGCATCGCCGCGTGTTATGGACGCGAAGCGTGCATCGTGTATCCGCCCGTTGACGTGACCGCGTTTTACATCGCGCCGCCGCAAGATGTCGGCGATTATTTTTTGATTATCTCGCGCCTCATTCCCTACAAACGCATTGACCTCGCGATAGAAGCATTCAATGAAACAGGACTGCCGCTCGTCATCGCCGGCGATGGACGCGACCGCGCGCGTTTGCAAGCGCGCGCAAAATCGAACATCAAATTTCTCGGACGCGTGTCCGACGCGGAGCGTTTGGAGTTGATGGCGCGCTGCAAAGCGTTCGTGTTTCCGGGCGAAGAAGATTTTGGCATCACACCGCTCGAAGCGAACGCGGCAGGGCGTCCCGTAATTGCGTATGGCGGCGGCGGCGCGCTCGATACCATTGTCGAAGGCATGAACGGTATTTTGTTTCACGCGCCTACATCGAACGCGCTGATTGCAAGTTTGAAAAATTTCCGCGCGTCCGACTTTGACCCGCAGCAAATTCGCGCGCACGCGGAAAAATTTGATACGCGTGTGTTTCAAGAGGCGTTAAAGCAGAGGATTTTGGCGAATTGATTTTGGCATTCCCCCCACTCGCGTTTATACTCATTTCGCAATTTTGCAGTTCCCCATGACAGACATTCGCGAATACTGGCGTATTCTCCGTACGCGTTGGTACATCCCCGTCATTCTCACCGTACTAACCGTTTTATTTTCCGTACTCACCTATCAAGCCCCGCCGCCCTTGTACGTAGCGACGATTCGCTTTACCATTGGCGTCAACGCCGACCCGAACGTGACCGGCACCGACCCGATTCTCGCCGCGTATCAAGCATCGGAATACATTCGCGATGATTTTGTCGAAATTTTACGCAGTCAACTTTTTGCGAACGATGTGAACGCGACGCTGAATAATCCCGCGCTGCAAATTTCCAAAAACAACATTTCGGGCGCGGTGGAAAAACAACGCCGCATCATGTCCATGACGATTACGTGGCACAATCCCGAACAGGCAAAACAAATCGCGGACGCCGCGGCGAAAACGCTCGAAACGCAAAACGCGAAATATTTCGCGCAGCTCGGTTCAAAAGGCGCAACTGTCACAATCATTGACGGACCCGATATTTCTCAAATCACACAAGGTTTGCGCGAGCGTTTGGATTTACCGATTCGTGCGCTGCTCGCGTTTCTCGCAGGCATCGTACTGATTTTTATGCTCGATTATTTGGACGACTCTGTACGCGGCGCGAGCGATTTGGAAAAAATTGGGTTGAGGGTGATGGGGGAGATTCCTGACAAGAAATGAAGGGGTGAACGGGTGACAAGGTGAAAGAGTGACACGTCACCCGTTCACCTTGTCACCTTGTCACGGCTTTCAATTGTGCTAAGATAGCGCGGTTTGTTTGGAAGGAGTACGAAATATGGATTTACGCGAATACGCACGCGTGTTGATTCGACGCGGATGGATTGTGGTGGTGGTTGCGATTGTCGGCGCGCTTGCCGCGCTGTTGTTCAGTCGCATTCAAACGCCGATTTATCGTTCGACGATTACGTTGAGCGCAGTACCGTCGCGTCCTTCGGATTACGGACAAAGTTTGGCGATTAAAAATTTGCTGCGTTTGTACGGACAGCAAATGCAAACCAAAAATATCGCGCAGCAAGTGATTGACCAATTGCAGTTGGACATTCCGCCGGAAAAATTTTTGGGCGGCGTGGAAGTGAGTGCAAGCGAAGCAGATTATACATTGCAGGTTGCAGTCAAAGACCCAAACATTGATATGGTGCAGCGGATGGTGCAAACACTCGCAGAAAATTTTGTCATTTTGCATCAACAAGAAAATTTGCAGGTGGACCAAAATGACCGCATCATTGTAAATCTTTTGGACAACGCCACACCACCGGAAAAATTTTCACCCAAAACAACCATCAACGTTATCGCAGGCGGCATTCTCGGCGCGCTCGCAGGCGTGATTGCGATTTTCGTTATCGAGTACATTCAATCCGGTTACATTCGCAAACCCGAAGACATTGAACGCGTGTTGAAATTAAATGTTCTCGGCACCATCCCGACGATTAATGTGAAAGATGCTGCGCCGAAACAAAAAACTGCACTACAACCGCAGCCGTCAAAAGCAACACAAAGCAGTTGACGAACGAGGCGTTCGTAATCGAACGCAAACGACCAATGACGAATACTCTTATCACCATCTCGAATCCGCGTTCGCCCATCGCCGAAGCGTATCGTACACTGCGAACGAATTTGGAATTTTCCAATCTCGATAAATCACTGCGTGCGCTCGTCGTCACCTCGGCAAGTTCCGAAGAAGGCAAAAGCACGACGCTGGCGAATCTTGCCGTCACCATCGCGCAAAGCGGCAAGCGCGTCATTCTCGTTGACGCGGATTTGCGGCGTCCGACACAGCACCAAATTTTTGATTTGAAAAATAACGCGGGCTTGACGGACATTGTGCGCGATGAATCACTCCTCGCCAATCCGCCACTCCAAGAAACGAACGTTCCCAATCTCCACGTTTTGACGAGCGGACAAACACCACCGAATCCTGCAGAAATTTTGGGTTCAAAACGCATGAGTGAAATTATCGCGGCGCTGCTCGAACGCGCGGAAATTGTTTTGCTGGACGCGCCGCCATTGCTTGCAGTGACGGACGCGGCAGTGTTGTCTTCAAAAGTGGATGGCGTGCTGCTCGTCGTCAGCGCGGGGAAAACGAAACGCGAGAACGCGCGCAAAGCGCAAACGCAATTGGAAAAAATCAACGCCCGCGTCATCGGCGCGGTGTTGAACAATGTCAAAGCCGAAAGCGGCGCGCAATATTATTATTCAGACAGTCAACAGTAGAGAGTCAACAGTCGCTAGTAGAGACGCATGACTATCTACTCTCGACTGTTGACTAACGACTATTTACATGAAGGGTCTCGTTCTCTCCGGCGGCAAAGGCACACGCTTGCGTCCGCTCACGTACACGGGCGCGAAACAGCTCGTGCCCGTCGCCAACAAACCGGTTTTGTTTTACGCGCTCGAAGATTTGGTGGAAGCGGGCGTGACGGAAATCGGCATCGTCATTTCGCCGGAAACGGGCGAACAGGTCAAACAGGAAACGGGCGACGGTTCCAAATTTGGCGCGCGCATTACATACATCATGCAGCCGCAACCTCTCGGCATCGCGCACGGCATCAAAATCGCGCAAGAGTTTCTCGGCGGCGACCCATTCATTTTATTTCTCGGCGACAATTTTATTCGCGGCGGAATTGTGCCGCAGGTGAACGCGTTTCGCACACAAGCGATGGACGCGCAAATTATATTGTACGAAATGGATGACCCCAGTTCGATGGGCGTTGCCGTGTTGAATGACGATGGACGCGTGCAGCGCGTGGTCGAAAAGCCAAAACAATTTATTTCGCCGTACGCGGTGATTGGGATTTACATGTTTGGTGCGTCGGTGTTTGATGCGGTGAACAATATCAAACCTTCGGCACGCGGTGAATTGGAAATTACCGACACGATTCAATATCTGGTAGATAAAGGGTTGAACGTGCGCGCACACAAACTCACCGACGCGTGGGTGGACACCGGACGCATCGGCGATATGTTGGAAGCGAATCGTTTGGTATTGGATGTGATAGAAACGAAAAATCAAGGCACGCTCGAAAATTCGATTTTGGAAGGACGCGTTGTTTTGGAAGAAGGCGCGCGCGTGAGCAATTCCAAAATTCGCGGACCCGCCATTATCGGCAAACGCACCATTGTGGAAAACGCGTTCGTCGGTCCGTACACCGCGATTCACAACGATTGCACGGTGCGAAATTGCGAAATCGAACACAGCATCGTTTTGGAAAACAGCCGCTTGGAAGATTTGCACACGCGCGTCGCCGATTCACTCATCGGGCGCAACGTCCAAATCAAACGCGCCGAAGGTCCGACCAAAACGATTCGGCTCATGCTTGGCGATTTCAGTCAGGTTGGAATTTAAGTCGAACGGCACAAGTTGCCAGTGACTTAAGTCAGGTTGGAATTTGAGATAGGGAAACAAATCGCCAGCGACTTTTCGCAGGTGGGAATCCAAGTCTAAAGGCACAAGTCGCCAGTGACTTGAGTCAGGTTGGAATTTGAGGTTGAGGAATAAGCGCCGGCGACTTTCGCAAGTGAGAATGTAGAAACAACAACAATGTTTCATGTTTTTCTGTTGGGGGACAGAAAAACGCGGAGGTGTGGATATGGCAAATTCCGCGCTGCAGGGTCTCACGTACCCGGACCTCTTTGCCGCACTCGGCAAATTCATTCAAGACAAGGGCTTGAGTGATGTGTTCGTGATGGAATTTGAACAAGGCGTCATCGTGACCGGAGCGACAGTGCGCGAAGGGCGTGCCGACTTTGACCACGTTGTCGAAACCTTTGTACTGTCGGCGGAGGATGTACGCGCAATGGTTGCAACCAAATCGTCCAAGTCCGAAAAACGCGGACTGTTTGGGCGCTAAACGGAGGAACACATGAATCGTCCCCTCGTCAACAATCGGCAGATGACCTATTCGGAACTGTTGCGCATTCTCGGCGCGTATATGGACAGTCATCACATGGTCGAAGCGCGCGTCATGGAAGCGGCAGACACATTTATTTTGCAAGGACTCGCCACGCGCGGCGAACACACCGGCGAACGCGTCACGTATCAACTCACCGAAGATGATATTCTCGATTTGTATCTCGACGCCACTGCCAAGCGCGGGAAAAGACTCTCGTAAATGGAAATTGGAAATTGCGAATGGTTGTGCCAGAAAGCGGCGCGTTCGCAATTCGTAATTCACAATGAAAAATATTCTCGTCACCGGCGGCGCGGGATTTATCGGCTCGAATTTCGCGCGCTACATGTTGCAAAAACATCCGCAGTACCACATTGTCGTTTTCGATAAATTAACGTACGCGGGCAATCTCGACAATTTGCGCGACGTCGAAAAGGATTCGCGCTACGCGTTCGTTCAAGGCGACATTTGTGATGCGGAGGATGTGCGCGACGCACTGCGTCAGCATCACATTGACACAATCGTAAATTTCGCGGCAGAAACGCACGTGGACCGTTCCATCCTCGACGCCGACGCGTTTTTGCGTACGAACGTTTTTGGCACGTTCGTTTTGCTCGAAGCGGCAAAAGAATTTGGTCTCGAACGCTATCACCAAATCAGCACGGATGAAGTGTATGGTTGGGTGGACAAACCCGCGACGGAAAATGACCCGCTCATTCCGCGTTCCCCCTACGCGGCGGCAAAGGCGAGCGGCGATTTAATGGTCAACGCGTACCACGTGACGCATCACGTTCCAACGACAATCACACGCGCGTCCAACACCGTCGGTCCGTATCAATATCCTGAAAAACTTGTGCCGCTGTTTGTTTCCAACGCGCTCGAAAACGAACCGCTGCCAATGTACGGCGACGGGCAACAAATTCGCGATTGGTTGTATGTGACCGACCACTGCGAAGCGGTGGATGTGGTGTTACATCAAGGAAAAATCGGTGAGGTGTATAACGTCGGTGGCGAGAACGAACGTCCGAATGTGGATGTCATCAAAATAATTTTGGACACGCTCGACAAATCGCCCGACCTTGTGCGCCGCGTCACCGACCGTTCGGGGCATGACCGCCGCTATTCTTTGTCCATTGAAAAAATGCGCGCGCTTGGCTGGCACCCGCGTCATTCGTTTGAACAAGCGTTGACGGAAACGATTCGCTGGTACGAAAACAACGCGTGGTGGTGGCAAAAAATCAAAAGCGGCGATTATCGCGCGTATTATGAAAAACAGTACGGGGAACGATTGCGGACGAGTGAGGCAGTGACGGTGTAAAAAATTTGGGTAGAAACGGAACCCGGTTCCGTTTCTACCCAAATTTTTTAAGCAAATTCAATTCTATCCCCCACTCTCACCACTCCCGTAGCCGCCACATTTGCATAAATCCCCGCACATTCGTCATGATTTCGCGCGACGGTTCGCAATATGGCAGGATTTTGTTTTGCCGTGTCGGGGTCGAGATTTATCATCATGCAGCGCGAATCTTTTTTCGTCACACCGATTACGGCATCGCGTCCGATTTTCAAAACGCGTCCCACCCACGAATCTTCGATGAATGGAATTGCATCAACCGGTTCGATGTATAAATTCGCGCGGAATTGACGCATGTCAATTTGTGATTCGCTTTCGGCTTCCAACTGCGCGAGGGTGTGATTCGAAAAAAGCGAAACGTGCTGCGAATCAAAATTCCCGCGTTTGGTTTTGAACAAGAAAACGGGATGTCCGTACAACTGCGCGATGTCCTCGCACAATCTCGAATCTCCAATCTCTAATTCCTCTCCGTCCGGCGGTTGCACCACAATCGGCACATCCCAATCTTCCGGCGTCGGTGTACGAACGAAACGCGGCGCGTGCAAAATCATTTTCGGTTTCTCGCGTCCGGTCATCCAGGGAAAACCATCTGTCGCCGCAATCTCTTGGCGCACAAAGGCGTAACGTCTGTCACCGACGAAACCGTTGAGCGTGAGATGCGCTTCTTGTACGGATACGCCGCGCATGGATTTGATAGGATAGAGATAAATTTGTTGGATAGTCGCAAGAATCAATTGCGCGCCTCCTCCGGCAGCACTGCCAAATTCAAATCATGTGCGGCGAGTTTATTTAAACTTTCCATCACCTCATCGTACGTCTCGCCCAACTCTTGCGGTTCTTTGATGACAATGAGCGTGATGCCGTTCGCCTTGGCGTCTTTCAGACGTTGTAAAAATTGTTTGTTTTTGTTTTTGGTTTTGTGTTTGGTTGGCATGGATACTATTCCATCATTGAGATAGGAATGATTATAAACTTGATTGGGTTAAATACGAATCAAAAGAGGCAGTCATTGCGACTGCCTCTTTTGATATCTTGCGTTTCGCTTTTAATTCACCTTTGCGCGTATCAAAAATTCACTCCAGCCGCTCCATTGGCTGCACACAACCGTTTCGGCTTGTACGCACGCACGCACGCGCCAGACGTACGTCGTGCCGGCATTGAGCGTATTGGGAGTAAATTCCGATGTGGTGAGTTTGCCTTTTTTCAGTACGAACTCACCTTGCGCGTTGTCGCGGCGCAGTTGCAATTTATAAAACGTCGCACATGCCACATCGTTCCAATCCAAACGCGGTTGACGCACGCGGGTGCGGGTTTGGGACGCGGGCGCGAGCAATTCGGGAACACCGGGTGCGCATGGAATGGTGGGGCGCGTCGGCGTGCGCGTTGCGGTCTTGGTCGCAGTGCGCGTTGCCGTGCGCGTCAGCGTGCGTGTTGGTGTTGCCGTGACGACGCGTGTGGGCGTACGTGAAGCGGTGCGAGTCGCGGTCTTGGTCGGGGTACGGGTTGCAGTTTTCGTTGCGGTCCGTGTGGCAGTACGCGTTGCAGTACGCGTCGCAGTTTTCGTCGGCGTGCGCGTAATGGTTGGCGTCCAAGTACGCGTGGCAGTCGGTGTGAACGTGCGCGTTGCCGTTGCAGTTAAAGTTCGTGTTGCAGTCGCGGTAAAGGTACGGGTTGCGGTTGCTGTGTACGTTGAGGTGAGCGACGCGGTTGGTGTGTTGGTGCGCGTTGATGTTGAGGTGAACGTTGGTGTATTTGTCCGCGTTGGTGTGAATGATGGTGTAAAGGTCTGTGTTGGCGTGCGGGTCGGCGTGTATGTGTTGGTGCGCGTCGGCGTGAGTGAAGGCAGGGGCGTATTGGAATTGGTCGGCGTTGGTGTCGCCGTCGTGAGGTTCGCCGAAAGCGCCAGCTGTGTTGCAGGGTCGCCGAGCAAATTGTACGTGTCGAGCAAATCAAGCCCAATGCCTTGCGCGTTCAACTTTGCTTTGGCAAACAGAATTGCATTGCCGATGCGTTTCGTGCCTTGCTGCAATGTCGCTTCAAAAAAGCCGCGGTCCAAAATATCGTGATGCGTCGCAACGCCCAAACCGGTCGGTGCCCAACTTGCCACTGCCCCACCATCCGCGCGCGTCACCATCGCTTCGCTCACACTCGCCAAATTCGGAAATTGAAAATAGCCGTCGTAACACGTCATTGGCAAGAGCATAAAAAGTTTCGTGCCGTTGGTGAGTCCCGCCGCGTTCGCGTTGGTTAATAAATTTTGCGCCCACGCGTACATTGCGCTGTGTCCGACATAATTCACAATCAAGCGCCCGGCGTTGATGGCGGCAAGAACGTTAGGGTTGGTTGCATTCGGGTAATACAATTTTTCGGCAGTCATCGGGGACGGCATATAGTACGGGTCGTCGGCAATCAAATTTGAGAGCGTGCGAAAATTCCCCGCCGCGTCGGGGTCATCGGCGACGAACGTTGCTTTGGTGCGCCATGCGCCCGTCGGCGGATTTTGTTCATAGTTCAAAACTTTATTCACCATCGCGTCCGTTTCGGCTTTGGACAAAACCGGGAAACGTCCAAGCAAAATGCTCGGCAAACGCGAATTGCCGTCGAGCGTCACAAGCCGATGGTCGCTCGCCACAAGTCCAATCCATGGGTCCACCAATTTCATGTACGGCGGAATGTAATTGTTTTCCGTCGCGTAGGTGGCATAATTTTTGAAATTGAAATTGCCGTTGCCGACAAGCAGCGCGTAGGCGGGCTGCGGCGCTTGCCAATTGGTGTACGCGTACGCCAGAAAATCACGCAGGGCTTGCGCGTCGAAAACGCCGCCGTTAAATTCGTCGTACACATCTTGAACATCCACCACCGCGACGCGCATTTGCGTCGCGCGAAAATCGGCGAGCGGTTGAATGTTCGGTTTGAATTTGTTGTGGGTGATGATGATGTAATCCGCGCCGTTCGTCGTTGCGCGTAAATTGGATGGTGTGTCGAGCGTGATGCTCGTTGGAATTTTGCGCGCCGAGTTGGTCAACGCGATATATTCGCGCGGCGCAGAAACATTATCGAAAAATTGTGCCGAGAAAATTTCGCCGTTCTGTGTAGTGGTGTCGTTGACAAGCGCGACATTGTTCGGGTCGGTAATGTCAAACACTTGAATGTTGCTGCCGCCAAAACTGCCAATGGAATAATTCCACGCGCCGTTGTTCGTTTGACGAAAACGCAAGGAGTTGTCGCGCGCGTCGTATGCACTGGTGTAATCCAACGCAAGCGTATTCACCCACACATAGTTCGGCGCGCCGAGTACTTCTTTGACGCGCACAACGTTGTTGCCCGCGTGCAACAGATTGGCATTGAACGTCATCACGGCTTCGCGCGTGGTGACGCCACTCCACGCTTGGTCGTACTGTAAAACATTGTTGACAAAGATTTGTGTGCGATGATTCGTCGCGCTCACCGCGCCGAGCATGACGCGCAAGGTGGCATTGCCGGACGTGATGGGAGAATTCAATGCAAATGTAAAATCGGCGGAGGTTGCATCGCCATTGCCATCAGGGTCGTACTGGTTCGGCACCGCCACCCACCACCAATGTTCCGCGTCTTCCGCCCAAGGCAAATAGCCGATGAAAAATTTATTTTCTTCGAGACGCGCGGTATCGGTAAAAGAATTGCTCGGCGTCCCGCTGCCCGTACCGGCGCGTACGTTCATGCGTTTCCCCAACGCGTTGCCGAACGTGAGCCAATAGATATTGGTGTCCGTGTAATTTGTTTTCGCGCTGGCGCCCCAAAATAAAATCAAGTCACCGCTGTCGCATACATTATTTGTGTTGGCGTCTTGGACAGCGATAGCGATTTCGTTCCCGCGAGAGGTAATTTGAATTTTGTCGAGCGCGAGCGCGGCAAGATTGATGCCCGCCGTTTCCAAATCGGTACACGTGATTTTGTACATGCCGTCACTGTCCACCGCGATTTTGTACGCATTGGTGGACGACGGACCGGCAACGGCAGACGGCGATACTTTTGCCGCTGCGTGTGTGCGCCAATTTTTCGCTGTGTCGTAATTGAGAAAGGTTGTTTGGAAAATTTCTTCGAACGCGCCTTCGTTCACGAACGCGCCACCGGACGACGCATTCTCAAAACGAATTTCGACGCGCACGCGTTGATGAATGAGGAGTTCATTGCGCGCGGGATTGTATTGAAACGGCTGCAAACGCACTGTCACGTAACGTTGACTGCGCCACTGCGCGGGTTCGGAAATTTCCAAGAGCTGCGCGGGAAAATTTCCATCGCGATTGTATTCGGCGGCATTGATGGTCGTTTCGACTATCGGCGCGGGAAGGGTCGCGTCCGCCGAATAATCGGCGCGCAGTGTGGGTGCCGGCACAAGCGGCTGTGTCAACGTTTCGCGCGTGCTTTCGTCGCGCAAAATTTCAATCTGAACATTTGCGCCCGGCGGCAGCGCGAGCATCGCTCCCAAAATGGGAACGCGCGGCTTGCCTGCTTCAGCAGTCGTGTCCCACGCTGGTATGGCGAGTTCGAGCAGCTTGACGCCGTTGAGGTTGCGCGGGGTCAGCGTGTGCGATGGCGTTTCGAGGTCGAGGATGATGTGCTGCGCGTTCGATTCGACGACGCGCAAACCGGGCGGGGGCGCGGCGTCAATGGGGTGCGGCGCGAGGACAAGCAGCAAAATGCTTGCTACGCCAAAGAGAATTGCTTTTCGCATGTTTTGTTGATGGAACGGTTGAGTCAGGAGCAAGGTCGCGGGCGATGAATTGTTTGATTATAACACTGCCGCGCAAGCGGATAAAGTGACGCGCGTCATACACGCCCAGCGTTATGATGACGCGCGTCATTTCTATTTACCGTGTCGTCATCGTATGATTCGCGTCCATTCGTCATGCCCATCCAGATACAGAACTCGTCCGCGTGCAATCGGGAATTCGTTGCCGTCGGGTCAAAGGCGTGTGTCCATTTTTGGGCAACAAAAAACCTCAAGCAGCGATACATTTCATCGAATGTCGCTTGAGGTTTTTTTTCAGACGCGTTTCGTTGTGTTTATGGACTCGTTACCTTGACCACATTCGTCCACTCTTCATGTCCGTCGAGATATTGCACTTGAATCTTGTAGTGATATGTTTTCCCCGCTTTGATTTTTTTGTCACGGAACGCGTATTTGTTGCCTTGCGGACTGCCGGAATTTTTCGCTTGTTTGAATTTCGCGTTGACTTGCTTCCACTGTTTGCCATTCTTTCGATACACATTGAATCCCGCGATCTGCGCTTCGCTCGTCGTCTGCCATTTCAAAAGATTCTTGTCCGCTTTTGCTGCCGCGTGGACATTCGTCACATTAACAGCAGTGGCGAATTGCAATTCGAACGCGCCAATGTCACATAACAAGTTTGGATTGCCGCCGTTGATATTCACATTGCGCGGCAGCTCGCGTTGGTCAACGTCGTTAATGGGCGCGGCGGTGCAGTCGGCGTTCGGTCCTTTGTCCACGGCGGGACTGTTCAATTTGAGGGCGTGTGTTTGCGTGAGTCCGCCGTTGAACGCAAGTGTTGTATTGAGAATCGAAGCGAGTGGGGTGTTGATGCCATCGCTCGTCGCGTTAATGTCACTCCCACTCGGCGTAAAGCCATAGAATGCCTGCGCGTTCGTTTCACCGCTGTGACCAAACAAATTATAGTTGGCGGCGGTGATGGTTCCATCAATGTTAAAGACTTCGTTGTTCTCGTCAGAACTGTTGCCGCTGACGATGGTGCGCGCCAGAATGATTTCACCATAATACGCGTTCGCAATGCCTCCCGCGTTGCCGCCACCGGAGCCGTCCGTGGCGGTGTTGTTGGTCACCGTTACGTTGTACAGAGCAACCGTCCCATACGTGTTCACGAGCCCACCGCCCCCATATGCGGCGTTGCCGCTAATGGTGCTGTTAAAGATGCCAACTTCGGGCGGCGGAGGACAATCCGTAGGACAGGCTTCCGGCGCGAGTTTTTCGCCCTTGGCTGATTTGTGTTTGTGTCCGCCAAACTTGAGCCGTTGTTTGGTTTGCTTGGAAAGTTTTTGCTGCAGCTTTGGAAATTTCTTGGCAATTTGCGCGGACATCTCAGGTTTATTCAAGAGAGTTCGAGTGCGTCCCTTGTCTGCGCCCGGGTTGATGGGTGGCTTGGGAAACGGACCGAAAGTGAACACGTAACCTGTGCCAACGCCGCCGGCAACAACCGCCGTATTGCCACTGACGGTGCTTTGATTCACCACCAGCAGACCATAGACATTCGCTATCCCTGCGCCAAAAAACGCGTCGTTTGCGCTGAAGGTGCTTTCGTTCGCAATGACCGTACCGCCGAGCATGCCAAGCCCGCCGCCAAAATAGCCGGAATTCTCTTTTATCTGGCTTTGGTTGAGCGAAACATAGCCCCCACTCAATATCCCACCGCCCAAGAAAGCGGTGCCATTTCCACTGATGACGCTCCGGTTCACATAAAGCGACGTGTCAGGATTGCTGACAATCCCTGCACCACCATAGAGATAACCAATCCGCGGAGTCAACGTGTTGTCGCTCACCGTGCTGTCGTTCAACGTGAGGGTTTCGTATTCGTTGTGAATACCTCCCGCATAAATCTGGGCGTCATTGCCGCTCACGGTTGTGTTGTACAGCGTCATCGTCCCGCCGTTATGGATGCCACCGTCGTACATGCTCGAAGAATTGCCCGTCACGTAACTGTCGCGCAGAATGGCAGTGCCATCAATATGCGCGATGCCTCCACCATAGGCGGTGCAAGGCTCCCCATGGCAACTGACGGTATTGCCGCTAACCGTGCTGTCGCTGATATTCAGCGTGCCATTGCTCGCAATGCCGCCGCCATACGTGTCGCAAAAATTCGTGCCGCAATAAGCGTCATTGTCAGTTATCGTGCTGTTGGTGACAGTGAGCGTGCCTCTGCTTCGAATGCCGCCGCCATAGTATTCTATTCCACCGCTAATCGTCGCTTGGTTCAGTGTCAAGTCGGCGCCGTACAGCACATTGAAAATGCGAAAGTAGGGGACCGGGTTCACCGTGTCGCGTTGAATCGTCGAACTGCTCGCTTCAATCACGACTTTGTTGACAATATCCGGCAGTGCTGTGTCTGTACCGTAGGGGGTGGTATAGGTCAGCGTTGCGCTGCTCGGCAGAGTGATAATGTCGTCGCCGCTGCCCGCAACACATTCCGCGTACGTGGAGGCAGCATCATTGGAATTGATAATCGCTTCGACGAGCGAACAGCCATCGCCGGGATTGATGCCCGACGCGCCGGGGTCAACAGTAATGGCGGCTGCATGAACAATCGGCGCGCTGCTCATTGCCAAAAGCATCGCCGCGCCGATGAGCGAAGTTGCCAACGCGCGTTGTAACGCGCGCCGATTGCGGCGCGGCAACGATGCGAGCTGCGCGTAAAAATACGCGAGCCGTTTCAAAATGCGCTGCCATTGTTTCAGCAGCAGTTGAAATAAAAATGGGTTCTTGTTTGCGCGTTGTAACTGTTCGCGCCATGCGGCGACAAGCGAACCTTCGTCAGTTCGTTTGGGGTGAAGCATCTGCCTTGCTCCTTTGGTCTTGCAACGGCGCAACATCACGCCGTAGAATGAGCGATTGTGGTGTGTGAGTGCAAGAGTTGCTCGCTTTGGGGGAATGTGAGATTCTACAATACTTTTGACCAAAAAAAAAGACGCTTGCAATTCGCGTGCGCGCAGCTATAATCGAGGACAGACCTAAAATAGGGCATCACAAATTGGGACGCAGCTAAACGCGGATGAACGCGGAAAAAAACAATTTAGAAATCCGCGTCCAAAACGCATGTCTTGAGAATTGAGGGATGAAATTGTGATGTACGGTGTCGGGTCTCGGCGAACAAAATGACTCCCAACCAATTTGTTGAAAAATGGCGCGACGCGAAATTAAAAGAGCGTTCGGCGTATCAAGAACATTTTTTGGATGTGTGCGCGCTGCTCGGACATCCGACGCCCGCGGAAGCGGACAAGACGGGCGCGTCGTTCACCTTTGAAGCGTTCGCGGATAAAACGCGCGGCGGTTCGGGATTCGCGGATGTTTGGAAAAAGGATTTTTTCGCGTGGGAGTACAAAGGCAAACACGCGAACCTCGACAAAGCATATCAACAACTGTTGCAATATCGTGAAGCGTTGTTGAATCCTCCGCTGCTCGTCGTGTGCGATTTTGACCACATCGTCGTTCACACGAATTTCACCAACACGGCAAAACAAATCACCGAAATCACGCTCGACGATTTATTGACGCCGCTTGGACGCGAACGACTGCACGCGATTTTCTACAACTATACTTATTTCAAATCGCCGCAGACGACCGCGCAAGTGACGGAACATGCGGCGCGCGAATTTGGCAAACTCGCGGAGCAATTACGCAAATATGGTGTGGACGCGCATACTGCCGCGCATTTTCTCATTCGCATTTTGTTTTGTTTGTTCGCGGAAGATGTCGGATTGCTGCCGAATAAAATTTTTACGCAGCTCATTACGCGCAAATGGAACGAGTCGGCGCAACTCTCGCAGCAACTGCGCGAATTATTTCGCGCGATGGCGCGCGGCGGTTATTTCGGCGTCGAAGAAATCAAAAAATTCAACGGTGGTTTGTTTGATGATGATACCGCGTATCCGCTTGACAGCGACGCGTTGAAAATTTTGCAGCGTGTGGCGGAACTCGATTGGGCGGCGATTGAACCTTCGATTTTTGGCACATTGTTTGAACGTTCGCTCGACCCCGCCAAGCGTTCACAAATCGGCGCGCATTACACGAGCCGCGATGATATTGAATTGATTGTGGAACCGGTGTTGATGCAGCCACTGCGCCGCCGTTGGAACGAAATTCAAAATGAGGCGCGTTCGCTTGCCACACAACGCGACACGGCGTCTGGAAAAAAACGCGCGCAATTCGACAAACAAATTCAAACGCTGTTGATGAGTTTCACCGCCGAGATTGCGCGCGTGCAGGTGCTTGACCCCGCGTGCGGCAGTGGAAATTTTTTATACGTCGCGCTCAAAGCATTGCTCGACCTTTGGAAGCAAGTCAGTTCGACAATGATTGCGCTCAAGTTGAATGCGCCGCTTTTATTGACGGATGCGACGCCTTCGCCGAAACAATTGCACGGCATCGAAATCAACGCGTATGCGTACGAACTCGCGCAGGCGACGGTGTGGATCGGTTATATTCAATGGCTCCACGAAAACGGTTACGGTTTTCCGCCCGAACCGATTTTGCAGCCGTTGGATAATTTTCGGAATATGGATGCGATTCTTACCCTCACCCCTATCCCCTCTCCCAAAGGGCGAGGGGAACTTGACTCCCCTCTCATTGTGGGAGAGGGGTTGGGAGTGAGGGAACCCGCGTGGCAGTCCGCCGATGTCATCATCGGCAATCCGCCGTTTTTGGGTGACAAGAAAATGCGCGCGGAATTGGGCGATGAATATGTGGAGGCGTTGCGCGCGTTGTATGCCGAACGCATTCCGGGACAAAGTGATTTGGTGTGTTACTGGTTTGAAAAAGCGCGGGCGATGATTGCAGAAGGAAAAGCAAAACGCGCGGGATTGCTCGCAACAAATTCGATTCGTGGCGGCGCGAATCGTCGCGTGTTGGAACGAATCAAAGAATCGGGAGATATTTTTTGGGCGCAATCTGACCGCGATTGGATTTTGGATGGCGCGGCAGTAAATATTTCGATGGTTGGGTTTGATAATGCAAGTGAAAAAGAAAAAACGCTTGACGCAAAAAGTGTGAGTTCGATAAACGCGGATTTAACAAGTGCTTTTGATTTAACTGCCGCGAGGCAATTGCAAGAGAATATGAATATCGCTTTTATCGGAACACAAAAAGGCGGCGCATTTGATATTCCTTTCGAGATTGCGAATGAGATGTTGAAAGACAAAGGAAATCCAAATCGTCGGTCAAATGCAGAAGTAGTGCGTCCTTGGATAAATGGTTTGGATTTGACAGGACGCCCGCGAAATATGTGGATTATAGATTTTGGAACAGATATGTCTATCGAAGAAGCAGCACAGTTCGAAAAGCCGTTCGAGCATGTTCGCAATAATGTCAAACTATCGCGCGAGTCTGTTAAATCAGAATCAAGAACGACAGAAATTTGGTGGTTGCACCAACGTTCACGCCCAGAAATGAGAGATGCCTTAGTTCACTTGAAACGTTTTATTGCGACCCCGCGTGTGTCAAAATATCGCGTTTTTGTTTGGATTGACTCGCAAGTGTTGGCTGATAGTGCAGTCGTCGCGATTGCGCGTGACGACGATTATTTTCTTGGCGTGCTTCATTCGCGCGTACATGAACTTTGGGCATTGCGAATGGGAACTTCACTTGAAACACGTCCGCGCTACACACCGACCACCACGTTTGAAACATTTCCGTTTCCATTTCCGCCCGGACAAGAAAATCAAAACGATGCGCGCGTCATGGCGATTGCGAACGCGGCGCGCGAGTTGGTGCAGTTGCGCGACAATTGGTTGAATCCGCAAGATGTTTCGGACGCGGAATTGAAAAAGAGAACGTTGACAAATTTGTACAATCAAAATCCGCAATGGTTACAAAACGCGCATCGCAAATTGGATGACGCGGTGTTGGACGCGTATGGTTGGTCGCGCGATTTACCCGCCGATGAAATTCTGGAAAAATTATTGGCGTTGAATTTGGAACGCGCGAACGTGAACGAGACATGACAGGTTTCTCGCGTTGTCGAGTGGTGCGATGTAATTCATCGCCTCACTCGCATCAACGCACAAACCTGTCACAGTGCAACACAGATTTGGACGCGGATGAACGCGGCTAAACGCGGAAAAAGCAAAAACCAATTTAGAAATCCGCGTTCATCCGCGAAAATCCGCGTCCGAAAAGTGAAATTGTGATGTACTGTGTCACGTCTTTATGAACGCGCGCAAACAAAACCCCGCCTCGAAATTCGAGACGGGGTTGTTTTTTGTTCACGGCGTTTTTGTTTTCACGAGCTCTTGTTGCGGCTTGCTAACGCAGCAGCAGCATCGTTCGTAACAGCGGCAGCCAATCCGCGCGCTGTGCCGTTCGGATGTTTGGTGCGAGGATTGCAGTGGGGACGTTAACGCAACTCTTGTTGTTGCCGGGAATTGGGTCGGTTGTGTTTGATGTGACCCGCGCACAATTTTTGCCGATTGCGCCGTTTGGTGACGCAACAATTTTGATAACCGCTTGGGTCCCGATAGGCAGTCCCAGTATCGTACACGTAACCTTGCGCCCGGTTTTGACACAATCCCCCACGCTGGTTGTCACTTTTTTGACTTGATAGCCCTTGGGCAATTTGTCGGTTACGGTCACATTCTGCGCTTGGTACGCGCCGAGGTTCGACACCGTGAGCGTGTAACGATGTGAGGTCGCGCTCACTTTCTTTACCTTTTTCCGGATGCCCAAATCGGTGACACGCGTTGGGGTGGCAGTAACAGTCCACGTCGGCGTCGCAGTGAATGTGGAAGTGGCTGTCGCCGTCCACGTTGCCGTTGACGTGTTCGTTGGCGTATTGGTTGCGGTTGGTGTATTGCTTGGTGTCGGCGTGTTGCTTGGCGTCGGTGTGTTGCTTGGCGTCGGCGAATTGCCGGGAGTCGGCGTATAGGTGCGCGTGTATGTTGGTGTAATGCTCGGCGTCGCCGTTTTAGTCGGCGTGTTGCTTGCCGTCGGTGTCTTGGTCGGAGTGTTGGTTGCCGTCGAGGTCTTGGTCGGGGTATTGCTCGCCGTCGGTGTGCGCGTATGGGTCGGGGTCAGAGTTGGAGTATCCGTCGCGCAATTCAGACCGCCATCGCTAATCGTCCACGAGTCGGCAGAAATTAAATTGCTCCGCGCAGCTCCCGCTGTGCAATAGTTGCTGGAGCCGCCGTGAAACGTGACTCCACTCTGCAGCGTTTGCGCATTCCAACCATTCAACAGGGCATCATAGATTGAGGTGCCAAGCTTAACGCCAAGAAACATATTTGTGGCGTCCGTCAAGGCACTGACATTCCAACTCCCAATGTTCCGGTTAAAACTGGTGGCATTGTAAAACATGTAGCTCATGCCGGTCACATTCGCGGTATTCCAGGCGCTGATATTTCCGTTGAATGAGCTTGCACCGACAAACATCCCGGTCATATTGGACACATTGCCGGTGTTCCAGTTCCCGAGGTTTTGATTAAACGCGCTCGCGTTCCTGAACATTTGATACATCGTGGTTACAGCGGTCGTATTCCACACGCCAATATCCTGATTAAACGCGCTTGCATTATTGAACATGTTCGACATGTTGGTCACACTGCCGGTGTTCCAATTCCCAATGGGCTGATTGAACGCGGTGGCATCATAAAACATGCTGCTCATATTCGTCACGGCGGTGGTGTTCCAATTCCCGATATTCTGATTAAACGCACCGGTGAGTTCAAACATGCCGCTCATGTCTGCCACATTCGCAGTGTTCCAACCCGAAACCGTTCCGTTGAACGCCGTGGCGCCATAAAACATATTTTGCATACTCGTCACGCTGGCGGTGTTCCAACTCCCAAGATTCTGATTGAACGCCGTGGCGTTTTGGAACATGGAACGCATATCCGTTACGCTGGCAGTATTCCAACTGCCGATGTTGCGATTGAACGCCGTCGCGCCAAAGAACATGTATTGCATATCCGTCACGGCGGCGGTGTTCCAGCCGCCAATATCTCCGTTAAAGGAGCTGGCATTGGCGAACGCCGCAAACATATTGGACACGCCCGAAACATCCGCCGTGTCTGTTGCGGTCATGGTCAGGTTAGAACAACCGGTAAACGCGCTTGACATCGAGGTCCATTTCCCCGTCCCCCACTGCTGGATGGTGAGCAATTTTTGGGCGTCCCCGCCGCCGGCGAAATAAATGCGCGGGAATCCTGTCTTCAAGCCCGTATTGTCTTTGATGCGGATGGTGTACGTCAATCCAAAAGGATACGTGCAGGTGTAACTGCCGGTCTGCGCGGTGGCTTCATTCGTTCCGTCGTTGTCACAGTCCACATTATAGTTGTAACCGCCGCCCGTCGTCGGAATGGTAAATTGATTGCTCGCGGAGGTGCCGGGGTTGTTGGTTTTGACGGTGATGACAAAATCATCGGCGTCTGCGGCAAACGCCGTGCGCGGGGCTTGAATGCCCCATCCAAACAGCAGTGCGGACAAAATGAATACTGCCAAGACATTGAAAACGCGTTTCATCCAATCTCCTTGTTACTTAATCGCGGGCTTGTGCTTGCGCCGGCGCGAGCATTCGCTGCGCGAATAAAAAAACTCCGTGCGCTTCTTGGCGCACGGAAGTTGCGTTGGATTATCCCTGAAACGAACCAGATGTCAATGGGGGCGATTAAAATCGCGGCAACAAAAGCACAAAACCGACCTGCGTCGGTTAAGGGGAAATAAAATGGACGCGTCGTGTGACGCGTCCATTTTATTTTGTGATTACGGTGTTTTCACTCTAACCACTTCCGTCCACTCGTCATGTCCGTCGAGATACTCTACTTGAATTTTGTAGCGATACACTTTACCGTGTAACACCTCTTTATCTGCAAAACGATATTTGTTTCCTTGCGCACTCCCCGCATTTTTCGCTTGCTTGAAATTGCTATTCGCCATTTGCCATTTGCCATTCGCTTTTTTGCGCCACACATTGAATCCCGCAATCTGTGATTCGCTCGTGGTTTGCCATTTCAAGATGTTTCTATCTTGTCGCGCGACGACGCGCACGTTCGTGACATGGACGGCGGTGGAGAGTTGCAATTCAAACGCGCCGATGTCGCAATCGTTCGCCGTGGGCGGCGGCACAATGTCCACATTGCGCGCGAAACCGCGCTGGTCAACCCCGTTAATTGGTTTGCCGGAACAATCCGCGTTCGGCGCTTTATCGAGCGCGGGACTGCCGGTGACGAGCGCGTGGGTGAGTGTGCCGTTCGGATTGGTGTTGAGCGCAAGCGTTGTGTTAAGGATAGACGCGAGCGCAGTGGGAACGTGCGCGCTTACACCGTCGCCGTCGCTCGTCGCGTTGAAATCATTTGCGCCGGGCAAGATGCCCACCACTGCTTGCGCGTTGGTCTCGCCGCTATGCCCAAAAAGGTTATAGTCGGATACGGTCAAAAACTCTCCATTGAGAATTTCGTTACCGTTGTTGGCTCCGCTGTTTCCAATCACGAGGGTGCGATGCAACACGACAAAGCCGTAAAAGCCATTAAAGATGCCGCCACCACCCGAGCCGGCGACGTTGCCCGTGAGGGTGCTGTTGTTGCTTGTGGTTAACGCCCCGACTCGATAATTAAAAATGCCGCCCCCATATCGCCCGGCGCTATTGCCGCTGACGGTGCTGTTGTTCAACTCTAGCCTGCCGCCGTTATAAATGCCGCCGCCCTTGCCGGATGGCGAGTCGGCATGATTGCCACTGACCGTGCTGTTGCTGATGGTGACGGTGCCAAGACTGTTATAAATCGCGCCGCCACGGATTGCTGCGTCATTGCCGCTGAGCGTGCTGTTGGTGATTTCCAGAATTCCTTTGTTAAAAATGCCGCCGCCACTGCCGCTCGTGTATCCATCTTGAATTGTCGTTTCGTTAATTGTGAAATCGCCCGTGTTGTCAACGTAAAACACGCGGAAGGTATCCGCGCCGCTCACATAGAAACTGTTGCCTTCGAGCGTAATGTCGCTGGTGATGTTAGGCAATGCTGCCGCAGGCGTATCCACGCCAATGGTGACATTCCCCGTCAAATAAATTGTGTCGGCGCCGCTGCCCGCCGCGCAATCGGGAAAGGTCGCGGCATCATCATTCGCATTCGTAATCGCTTCGTCGAGCGTACACGCGCCGCTGACGGTGATGCTCGCCGCGTGAACCATCGGCGCGCTGCTCAACGCGAGGAGCATTGCCGCGCCAATCAACGATGTCGCTAGCGCGCGCTGCAACGCGCGGCGGTTGCGGCGCGGCAAGGATGCGAGCTGCGCGTAAAAATACGCGAGTCGTTTCAAAATGCGCTGCCATTGTTTCAGCAAGAGTTGAAAGAGAAAGGGATTCGTGCGCGCGGATTCGAGTCGCAAGTCATCACACTCAACGCTCGATGTACTAGGAGTGTGATGGCTTGCGAGTTGTTGCCACGCGGCGAGAATGGGATTGTGGTTTGTGGAGTGCGAGTCAGACATGGAACCTCTCGAGTGTGAGTCCGAACAAAAGATTTGGAGTCGCATTATAGCGAGATGGAAAAACAATTTCAATAGGGACCGCCAAAAAAAAGTGCGAGAGAAATAGATTCTCCCGCACAATGTTTTCAATCGGTTATCGCGTTTTCACGCGCACACTTTCTGTCCACTCGTCATGTCCGTCGAGATACTCTACTTGAATTTTGTAGCGATACACTTTACCGTGTAACACCTCTTTATCCGCAAAATGATATTTGTTTCCTTGCGGACTCCCCGCATTTTTCGCCTGCTTGAATTTGCTATTCGCCATCTGCCATTTGCCCTTTGCGATTTTGCGATAGACGTTGAATCCCGCAATCTGTGACTCGTTCATCGTTTGCCATTTCAAGATATTTTTCTCGTCGCGCGCGACGGCGCGCACATTGGCGACGTTGACCGCAGTAGTGTTTTGGACTTCAAACGCACCAATGTCACATGCCGAATTAACGGGACGCGTGAAACCGCGTTGGTCAGTGGTCAGGGCAACGTTGTTTGAATCGGTGCAGCCGCCATTCAGCTGCGGGTTGCCTGCATTGATGGCGGGACTGCCGGTCAGGAGGGCGTGGGTTTGGGTCGGTCCGCCGTTGTTGAGAAGGTCGCCGAGAACGGTGGTGAATACATCGGCGGGCAGAACGGTCAGGTCGCCCGTGCCACTCGTAGGACAACCCGTTCCGGCTCCCACCAAATTGTGACCGTTGTCCGTCATGCCATAGTCATAGCAATCGGCATAGCTGTCGGTGTAGCTGCTGCGCGCCTTGTTCCCCGAAATAATACTATTCTTGAGAAAGAGCTGCCCGGGTTCAAACGCGAGTCCACCGCCGTCATCGCCCGATGAATTGTTGGTGATGGTGACATTGCTCAAATAACTGATTGCGCCAATGGCGCCGCGAAAGCCACCGCCGATATTGCCCGACCCGGTACCCGCCGAGTTGCCGGATAGCGTGGTGTTAATGACAAACATCTTGCCGCCATAGCCGCGATTGTTCAAGCCGCCGCCATCATCCACCGCCGTATTGCCATACACTACCGAGTTCTGCACCGTGGTTGTGCCATACGCGTTCCGCAAACCGCCGCCATCTTCTCCAAGAGCATCGTTGTACGAAATAGTAGAATTAGTTACGATGAGATTCCCGTAATGGTTGTGAATGCCGCCGCCTTCAGCCCCATCGTTACCGGAGACCACGCTGTCGAGAATTTCGGCATTGCCATTAGAGTTTTCAATGCCGCCGCCATAGCCGCTGGCGACATTGTTGCTGATGGTACTGTTGGTGACCTTTAGCGTGCCGTTACTATAAATGCCCCCGCCATCGCCCACGACGTTTCCGTCTTTGACTGTCGTAGCGTTCAGGGTGAAATCGCCGGTGCTGGTCACATGAAAAACGCGGAAAGCGTTTGCGCCGCTCACAAAGTTGCCGCCGCCCTCAAGCGTAATCGTAGAAGTGATGGCTGGCAATGCCGCCGCCGGCGTATCCACGCCGATGGTGACATTCCCTGTCAAGGAAATTGTATCGGGACCGCTGCCCGCCGCACAATCGGGAAAGGTCGCCGCATCATTGTTCGCATTCGTAATCGCTTCGTCGAGCGTACACGCGCCGCTGACGGTGATGCTCGCCGCGTGAACCATCGGCGCGCTGCTCAACGCGAGGAGCATTGCCGCGCCAATCAACGATGTCGCTAGCGCGCGCTGCAACGCGCGGCGGTTTCGGCGCGGTAACGATGCCAACTGCGCGTAAAAATACGCGAGTCGTTTCAACACGCGTTGAAATTGTTTCAACAACAATTGAAATAAAAATGGATTCGTGCGCGCGCGTTCTAGCTGTTGTTGCCACGCGGCGAGAATTGGGTTGTTGGGTGATGCATCTTGGGACATGACGATTTCTCCTATGAGTCGTGGAATCCTGATTTATGCCTAATGTGTGAACATGAAGGTCGCGGATTTGGTAGAGCCGAATTGATTGAGCGCTTTGACAAACCACTTGCGCGTGCCGTGAGGTAACGTAGTGGTTTTGGCTTGAGAAACAGTCACGGTCTTTTTAAAGATGACTTGATTCGTCACAGCATCTTTGACAACCACCTGATAGCTGGTAGCACACAGTGCATCACTCCAATCCAACTTGACTTGACTCTTTGTCAAGGTCGCGTTGTTTTTTGGTTTCAGCAGCGTTGGCTTGGCGGGTTTGGCAACACAAGCAGTCGTCGGCGTTGTCGTCGCGGTGGCTGTGGAAGTGCGTGTTGCCGTTGCGGTTTGGGTCGGCGTGTTGGTGGGCGTTGCGGTTTTGGTTGGTGTATTTGTATGGGTCGGTGTTTTTGTTTTCGTCGCGGTATTGGTCGCCGTACTTGTCCGCGTCGGTGTATTTGTTACCGTTGGCGTATTTGTTTTGGTTGGCGTATTTGTAGACGTCGGTGTGTTGGTGACGGTGGGTGTATTGCTCGCCGTTGGTGTGTTGGTCGGCGTATGCGTTATGGTTGGCGTGTCCGTTGGGGGCGGCGGCAATGCTTCATACGAGCCAATATCACATTGACCATGTTGTGGACGCGTCAAACCATTTTGCGAAGTGTTGTTCACGGGGTCTGCCGCGCAAATGGTATCATTCCCCGCGTCGCGCGCGGGCGAACCAACGTTTAGCGGAAAATAAGCAGGCGCGCCGGTGAGCGTGCCGAGATTGGGGTCGCCGCTCACGCTCGGCATGCCGCACTTGTGCCCGCTCGCGCCGTTGGTTTCGATGAGGTTGGCTGTGTCGGTGGAAATGGTGTCCCCGCCGGAATTGTAACAGTCCACCCCACTTGTGCTGTTGGCAAGGATAGTATTTTCCAGATTCAAGGTCCCTTGGTTATAGACGGCGCCGCCCAACCCGCTCGCTGTATTTCCCGAGACAGTAGTGTTGATGAGATTCAGGGTCCCACTGTTTATATGAATGGCGCCGCCACTGCCGGAAGAAGCGGTGTTGGCGGAAAAAGTACTGTTGGCAATTGTCACAGCGCTTTTTTCGTAGATGCCGCCGCCCGAGGACCCGGAGTTGCCCGAAAATGTGCTGGTTTTAATGATTATCGTTCCGCCGTTCTGGAACACGCCGCCCCCAACGCCTGTCGCAATATTCCCCGAGACGGTGCTGTTTGTGATATTCAGGCTCCCACCGTTATTGTCAATCCCCGCGCCCGCCGAACCCGATGTGTTGCCGGAGATGGTGCTGTCGGTTATGGTTACTGCCCCGCTGTTGTTGTACATGCCGCCACCGACGCTGCTTGTCGCCGCATTGTTGGAGAGGGTGAGATTTGTCAGTGTCGCGGTGCCCCCGTTGATATAGACGCCGCCGCCAATGTTGCTGGAATTATTGGATACGGTGCTGTTGGTAATGTTGAGGGCGTCGCCATAGTTCATATAGACACCGCCGCCGCCTTGTGTGGAGGAATTGCCCGAGACGATGCTGTTGGTCAAAGTGAACGTGCCTCCGGCGAAATAGATGCCACCCGCACGATCTGTAAATGCAGAGGAACAGCCGCCGGAGCAATTACCGTGTCGCACGGTCAAACTGTCGAGGGTGAGGTTGCCATTAATAGACCCCGTTACGAAAACACGGTACGTCGCGGGAGTGCAACCGCCGGGGAGCGTGACAGGGTTACAGGTGGATGCTTGGATGATGGTGTTGGCTGTGCCGTTGCCGTTGATGCTCATCGCGCTGGTTACACCCGGTAATTGGTCTGTCAATGTGATGGTGTAATCTGCGGCAAAGGTGATGGTATCGGTGCCGGAACCTGCCGCACATTCGCCGGTAGACGCGAATGCCTGATTATTCCCATTGGCGTTCGTGATGGCTTCGCGGAGCGTACAAGTTCCATCATCAGCAATAGTATCGCCGTTGCTGTTGACGACAATGCTTGCCGCGTGCGCGATGGGCGCTTGTCGCATGATGACAACTGTGAGGGCGAGTAAAATACAGAGAACGAAAAGACGCCGTGTCATATTGGATTTCCTTTGGCGGGAGATATTGTGTATTCATACCACCGTGCTATCATCAAACTATCATCACACAACGTGAATCGCACTTGAAAGTGCTCTCTACGCGTCACCTTGCCACCGTCTCACTCTTTTTCTCCACCTCTCCTCCCTCCACTCTCCTCTCTCGTGGCACATCCTTCAACGCTTCATCAGGAATGACATACGACGTTTTCAATCGTTCGTCCGTCCATTCCAACATTTCAGGAAAACGCGCGGGGAGAATTTGCACCGCGAAAATTTCTTGGACGCCCGATTCAAAACGCAAAAAGCCGAGCGTCTCGCCCGTGTTGATATTCACGCACCACACACCGCACGTTCGTTCTTGTACGCGCTCCACAAGTGGAATTCCTGAAAACACCGCGCTCTCGCGCACTTGCGACAATCCAATGAACGCGATGGGTCCGATAAAAGAAATCCCGCGCGTGAATCCCGGCAGTTGGCACACCGTTTTCCATGTCCGCGTTTCCAAATTCACCACCGCGAGCGAACCTTCGCCCGATTCGAGCAACCACAATTTGTTTTGATACCAACGCGGCGAGTGCGGCATGGAAAGCCCGCGTAAGAGAATTTCGTTCGTCGTCACATCCATCAAGAGACCGCCGTTACGTTTGTTCTCGCGCCAACCGCCCACCGTATCCGTTTCGCCCAACATCGTCACGTAACGCGGTTTGCCGTCCACCATCGCGAGTCCGTTGAGATGACAACGGTCCTCGGGCGCGAGCGCGGTGACGAATGGTGGACGCCAACGCGGATTGAAACTGTGGTCGGGGTCAATGGTGCAGAGCGTACAAAAACGCGTGTTCACCAACCACAATTCGCCGTCGCTCGCATAACCCAACTCGTGAATATCAATATCGCCTGTTACGTGAATTTGACGCGGGAGATACGCGGCGTCATGTTTGCCGACAGGTTCGAGTTTCGGCGCGACGGCGGGCAGATTGCGGTACGTCCACACGGTATTCTGTCCGCCAATCGTCAAACGCGAATTGTCGGCGGCGATACCCATCGGTTTTCCGAAATTGCGAAAGTGAGTATTGATGACGCCGTTGTCGTGACGCACGAAAATTACTTTGCCCGCTTGATACGTCGAGACGGCGAGCGAGATGCCGAGTTGGTTCAAAATGTTCGGGAGCGTGTTGGTGAATACGCTTTTGAGAGGAATGGTTTGCGGGTCAGGCGCGGTGGAACGTGCCGGTGGATTTTTAGCGGATGCGCGGCGCGCTTTGGCAGTAGCCATAGTGAACAACCTGTTGCGTTAATTTTCCCGGAAAAAATAAAATGCGCGCCAAAAAAAGCGCGGGGACATTTGTATTATGGGAAAAAGTGCAACGCGCGTCAAGGGGGTTTTGGAAAAATAAAAAACGAGCCAACCAAGTCGGCTCGTTCTCGTTTCCCGTTTTTTTCAAGCGCAGTTTATGGACACGTTCCATCGCTGCATGCGCCGACTCCGCCACTGCAGCAATTTGTGAGTGAATCACAAGGTTGCCCGCCGGCAACGCAGCTCGCTGCATGCGAAACCTTTGGCGCGGTCATGCTGACAATCACGGGCAGCATCACTGCCGCGCCGACGGCGCCTGCGCGGAGAAAATCGCGGCGCGTCATTCCTTTAAGGTTGGCGGGAAGCGTGGCGCGCGTTTCCATCAAATTCTTTTTCGACAATTGGTCGAGGGTGTACCACACCAGCGTTGCATCAACCGGTGCGTTCAATTCGCGTGACGCGCCCGCGGCGATTTCACTGATATTCGTTTTGCCGTCACACAATTTCCAAATGACGGCGGCGGTGTGATTCAGAACATTCGCTTGCGCGTTCATAGTGTCATACACCACCAGTTCATTGTCCATCGCTTGGACAATTGTCTGTGAACGGCGGGCTTGCGGAAGGGATGAGTGCATTGGGACTCCTTGAGTATCAGTGTGCGCGTTAGCGTGTGTGAGGTGCGGGAACGCGTGAGAATGTTCGTATTATCCCAAAAGCGTTGCGAATGTCAATAGCGGATTTTTAAAAAAAACCGAGACCATTTCATAAACAGTCTCGGTTTCCGTTTCTTATTCACTCGTCATGATAAACAATGGTTTCATCTCAAAACTCTTGTAGTGCGGACGCAGGCGTTCGGTGTTGTAAAATTGTTTTACATCCACTTTTTTCTTGGTACTCGTCACCACTTCAATCGGCACATTGTCATAGCGTCCGTTTTTCAATACCACGAGGCGTCCGTGCATGCCGCTTTCAATCAAATCGAGCGCGAGGTTGCCGTATGCCATCGGCACAATCGAATCAATCGCGTCGGGGTCGCCGCCGCGCACAAGGTAGCCGAGCCGTTGATTGATAACGTTGATGGTGCGCCCATTGTTGAATTGCGGAGACAAATCTTTGAGCCGCGCCGAAACCAAATCGCCGATGCCGCCGAGTTTTGCATGTCCAAATTCGTCGGTTGCGGTGCCTTCAAAAATCATGTCGCCTTCTTCAATCATCGCGCCTTCGGAAACGAGCGCGACCGAATACTTGCTGGGATTTTTCATGCGGTCCGCGCTCATTAGTTCCGCGAATGTTTCCATATTGAATTTGTATTCGGGAATCAAGCAGCGATTCGCCGCGCCTGCCATCGTCGGCAAAATTGCCGTGTAACCCGCGTAACGCCCAAAGACTTCGATGACCATATAGCGTTCGTGCGAACCGGCGGACGTACGCAGGCGATTGACCAATTCAATCGTGCGGCTGACGCAGGTACTAAAGCCGATGCAATAATCAGTGCCCGGCACATCATTGTCCATCGTTTTGGGAATGCCGACGACTTTGACACCTTCTTTGGCGAGCCGTACACCATAACTCAACGTATCGTCGCCGCCAATCGGAATCAAATAATCAATGCCCAAAAAATCCAAGTTCTTGAGTGCCTCTGTTGTCAAATCATTTTTTTCGTTGTTGTACGTCTCGCGCAAATGTTCGGGAACACTTCCTCTCGAAACGGATTTCGGATTGGTGCGTGACGTGTGCAGAAACGTGCCGCCCGTTCGTCCCGCGCGGTTGACCACTTCTTCCGTCAGCACAACAAAATTTTCGCTATTGTCCGCCTGCGGGTCGCGCATCAATTCAATCACACCTGCCCAGCCGCGCCGAATGCCAATGACCTGATAGCCGTCGCGCAGCGCGCGAATCGTCACCGCGCGAATTGCCGGATTCAAACCGGGAACATCGCCGCCGCCTGTGAGAATGCCGATTACACCTTTCTTTTTTTGCACGTTGAACATTGTCTCTACTCCTGTAATTGAATTTCAATCGCCAAAACAAATTCCCAAGTCACGCGCCGTCAACATCGTGTCACAATCGAGCGGCACAGTCTTCATGCGTCCCGTTGCTTCTTCGAACGGCACATAATTTACATCGGGCGGGTCGAGCGCGACCATCACGCCGGAGCGTCCTTCTTCCAGTGCGCGCACGGCTGCCGCGCCAAAACGCAAACCGAGCAAACGGTCTGTCGGTGTCGGAGTGCCGCCGCGCAACAAATGTCCGAGTACGACTACGCGCGTTTCTTTGCCGGTGAGCGTTTGCAATTCTGCGGCAACGCGTTCACCAATTCCACCGAGACGTTCGGCGCGTCCAACTTGTTGACCTTCCACAATCGCCGTCGTTCCGCCAAGCGGTTTCGCACCTTCGGCGACAATCACAATCGAAAACAAACTGCCCTGTTCGGTGCGCGAACGAATTTTGTGCACTACTGTTTGCAAATCGTACGGAATTTCGGGAATGAGAATCGCGTCCGCCGAACCCGAAACGCCCGCGTGCAGCGCAATCCATCCGGCATAGCGTCCCATTACTTCGACCACCATCACGCGTCCGTGCGACGCGGCGGTGGAATGCAAACGGTCGAGACAATCTGTGGCAAACGCGACGGCGGTATCGAAACCAAACGTCACCACCGTGCGGTCCAAATCATTGTCAATCGTTTTGGGTACGCCGACCACACGCATTCCCTTTTTTGCCAAGACAGTTGCAATCGCCATCGAACCATCGCCGCCGATGGTGATGAGCGCGTCAATTTGATGCAGCTTCATCGAACGCACCAGCTCATCGGTGCGGTCCACTTCTTCAATCTTGCCGTCTGCGCCTTCGATTGGATAATGCAGAGGATTGTTGCGATTGGTTGTGCCAATAATTGTGCCGCCCAAATGCGTGATGCCGCGCACCGTGTTGCGCGTCATACGCATCAAACCGCCTTCGGGAAATTGTTCGGGGAGCAGCAGCCCATTAAAGCCATCGCGGATGCCATAGACTTCCCAGCCCCGATTGAGTGCCGCGAGCGCCGCCGCGCGCAAGACCGCGTTCAGTCCGGGCGCGTCGCCGCCGCCGGTGGACAGCGCGATGCGTTTAATTTTTGCTTGAGAATTATTTGTCATGGTAAAAATCCGGTTCAGTCTCGCACAAATCGCAACCGGCGGGATGGGTCAAATGTACAGTCTCCATAGGACATCTGCCCCGCTCGTGCTGCGGTTATCCTTCGGGTTCCATTACCACCTGCGCGGTGCGCGCGAGATACAATCCAATGAAAATGATTGCCGCGCCGACAATCTTGAACGGGGTCAATGCTTCGCTCAAAAAAATGGCGGCGGCAAACGAAGCAATGACCGGCGTCAAATTGTTATAAATCGCGGTACGCGCGCTGCCAATTCGTTTCACGCCAAAATTCCAAAGAATGTACGCAATCACAATCGCAAAACTTGCGGAATACATCAGCCCAAGCCAGCCGCCCCAACTCACTTGCGCCCAGTTTTGCGCCAAGACCGCAGGCGTGCTGATAAATAACAAAGGGACGGTACCAAAAATGGTCGCGAGCGCAGCGACGGACAATGCGGAATATCGTTTCAACAACGGCGCGGAAAAAACGGAATAGAGCGACCAGCAAATCGTTGCGCCCAGAATCATTCCATCGCCGACCAACGCTTGCGAATCCACCGAAAAATTTCCGCTCGACAAAACAATCAGCGCGAGTCCCGTAAAAGACAAGCCCAAGCCCAGCCAGCCGCGCGTAGAAAAACGTTCGTTATGCACAAAGCGATTGAGCAAGACGACGAACGCGGGTGTGGATGCGAGAATCAAGGCGCTGTTGGATGCTTGCGTGTACGCCAGTCCGGTGAGAAACAATGGTTGATACAGCGTCGTGCCGATAATGCCAATCAGCGCGATTCTGCCCCACGCCTGACGCGGAATCTGAAACCCTTGCTGGCGAATATGAACGACGACAAAAAACAAAACGCTCGCGGTGAGAAAACGCAGCGCCATAAATGCGAATGGCGTAATCTCGGCGAACGTTGTTTTGACGACGACAAAGTTCAAACCCCAAATGAACGACATCGAGAGCAGTGCGAGGTCGGTGATGCCAAACACCATTTCAGGTTTCGGATTTTGGATTTCGGATTTCACAGGTTGCAATTCGCAATCTCAAATTTGCAATTTCAAATTCACGTTGCCTTTGCCACCACAATTTGTTTCAACGGCTCGCTCATCTCCCAAAAATTTTGGCGGTCGTAATCGCCCCAAAAATGTACGATTTCAAAACCCGCGCGCGCCAGCAGATGTTCGATTTCGCGCGGAAAGAAATAACTGAGGTCGAGGTCGGTGATAAATTCGCGCACGAGAATTTGGTCTTGATATTCTTTGTTGCGCCATGTGACCGAGATGATTTGTTTGCGCGTATCCACCGAACGCACATTATCGCGCATGACGCGCGAACCATCGGCGAACGTTTCATCCATTTCGGCTTGCCAACGTTTCAACACGTCGCCGTGCATGCGTGTTATGTCAGGAAAGAACACTTGAAACGCAAACACGCCGTCCGGCGCGAGATGTTTTTTCACGCACGCGAGCGTGGCGAGTTGGTCCTTCGCGTTTGTCAAAATGCCGAACGTATTGAACGGAATGTAAATGAGGTTGAATGGGCGCGTGAACTCGAACGAACGCATATCGCCCTGTTGAATCGAAACCCGCGCGCGAACATCGTCCGCTGCCGCATTTAATTTTTTGTGCGCGAGTTCCAACATGTACGGCGATTCGTCAATTCCCGTTACGCGCACGCCCGCTTCCGCCACAGGCAGCAGTACGCGCAACGTCCCGCACGCGAGTTCCAACGCTTGACCATTTTCACCACACACCTCACGCGCGAATTTTTGCCAAAACGGAATGTCCGCGGTGAGTCCCGCGTACACTTTGTCATAAATGTTGGCTTCGAGTTGATGATAGTGCATAGGACAAGTTAAAAGTTTCAAGTTAAAAGCTAAAAGTGCCAAGCCGCAGGCGAAACTTTTAGCTTTTAACTTTTTGCTTTTTACTTTCTAGTACGCTTTCGCAAATACGACGCGTCCGTTACTCTCATTCCCGCAGCGAATACATTTTCCTTTTTCTTGTACTTGGTCAAAAGGAATCACGCGAATCGTTGCGCGCGTTTCTTTTTGAATCGCTTCTTCGCAATCGCGCGCGCCGCACCAATGTGACATGAGGAAACCCGCGCCGCCTTCGCCCTCGGTTCGTCCTTTGAATTCCTCGTACGAGTCCACGATAAAGGTATTGTCGTCTTGGAATTTTTTCGCGCGCGCGTACAACGTGTCGTGAATATGATTCAACATCGTTTTCACTTCGTCGAGCAAATGCGCGAGCGGCACAAACTTTTTCTCGCCCGTGTCGCGGCGCACGAGAACGACTTGATTTTTCTCAATGTCTTTGGGTCCGATTTCCAAACGGATTGGCACACCGCGCATTTCCCAATCGTTGTATTTGAAACCGGGCGTCAGTCCTTCGCGCGCATCGAGTTCCACACGATAATCGTCCAAATCATGTTGAATCCGTTTCGCAGCTTCGAGTACGGCTGCGCCTTCGCCCTCTTTGCGGAAAATTGGCACAATGACGATTTGCGTGGGTGCGATGCGGGGAGGCATCAACAATCCTTTGTCGTCGCCATGTGTCATGACAATTCCGCCAATGGAACGCGTCGAAAGTCCCCACGAGGTCGAAGCGACATACGCGAGTTCGTTACTTTTATTCAGATAACGAATGTCGAACGACTTGGCAAAATTGTGTCCAAGATTGTGCGACGTACACGATTGCAGCGCGCGTCCATCACCCATCATCCCTTCGAGCGTGTACGTAATGTCTGCGCCGGGAAATTTTTCCTTTTCCGATTTGCGTCCCGCGATGACGGGCATCGCCGCCGCGTTGACATAGAAATCGAGATACGCGTCGAATAAAATCGCGCGCGCGTATTCATCCGCTTCCTCCCATGTCGCGTGAAACGTGTGTCCTTCTTGCCACAAAAATTCCGACGTGCGTAGAAATAGACGCGTCCGCATTTCGTAGCGAAAGCAACTGTTCCACAAATTCAACAACAAGGGCAAATCGCGGTACGACTGAATCCATTTGCCAACGGTGTTGTTAATCGTCGTTTCGGATGTGGGACGAACGGCATACGCTTCTTCCAAAACTTCCCCCCCCCCTGCCGTGACGAGCCAGAGGTTGGGCGCGAATCCTTCCACGTGGTCTTTTTCTTTTTCGATGAACGACGAAGGAATGAAGGTGGGAAAGAACGCGTTTTTCGCGCCGTGTTTTTTGAAACGCTTGTTCAAGTACTCTTGGATGTTTTCCCACAGCGCATAGCCGTAGGGTTTGATAATCATCGTTCCCTTTGCCGCGCCATAATCGGCGAGGTCGGCGCGCTGAACGATGGTGTTGTACCATTCCGAAAAATTTTCGGAACGCGAAGGTAATTGGTCTGCCATGAGAATGTCTCCGTGAAAAATAAAACACCCGCTCCATGATGAGCGGGTGCGCGAAAATATCAGAGCAATTTTCGTCGAGGGTCTCCACTCATCCGGTCGCGTTGGGTTGCTACGTTCGATTGTGCGGTTCGGTAGAACCTAGAATCCCCCTCGACTGTCGTAACTTGTTATTGTGACAGTGAGGGGGCGCGCGGTAACGGTCCGTCAAAGTTTTGCGCGTTCAAATGGGCAGCGCGCAAAACGCGGTACGAAAAACGAGTGGCGAAAAATTGCGAAAGCATTTTACGAATGTGGCGCATCATTAAAAATGCGCGGCTCTATCATATCCATCGTCGGCTCTTTTGACAAATCGGTTGTGACGATTTCGAGTGTTGGTTCGGGCGTACCGACAGTCGGTTTGTTTGCGGGAAGATTTTCGCCGCGCCACGCCGTAACCCACGCTTCCAGTGCGCGCGCAATTTTGCGCGAGAGGCGCGGGCTGCGTTTGCGTACCATGTCTTCGGCGGCTTCTTCAAACCCCACATCGTATTTGTGGTCACGCACTTCTTGCAAATTCAGCGACCAATGATGGTCCGTAATCCACAAATACAAATCGGCTTCGGTGCGTTCGGGAAATTCCGCCATCACGTTGCGCTCGCGCACAATGGCGATGATAGGCATGTACACATAGTCATACCAATCGGCAACCGCTTCTTCCCACGTCACATCGCGGCGATAATCCAATCCCAAAAAATATTGATGCACCACAATATGCTCAAGCAAACGCCGATAGCCGCCGGGTTGTGAAAATTCGATATTCACATCGGGGCGTAATTTGTCGAGCTGCGTTTTTTCGAGAAACGACGCGTACTCGCCCAACACTTCCAAGCCCTGCGGGTCGAGTCGCCGCATATCGCGCGTCAACGGCGCGCGTGTTTGCATTTCAATGACTTCGGCGTCAATGTACGTTTGTCCGATTTGACGCGCGACCGAAACGCGATGATGTCCATCGCGCACAAAGTACGCATCACCCACTTGATACAATTGAATCGGCGGCAGATTTTGGTCGCGCAAACGCAATTCGTCAATCGCTTTCCAACGCGATTTGGTGCGCGCTTGCGACGGCAAAAACGCGCGGTCAAAATCGTTGTAACGATTCGTCGTCGTGCCGACAATTTTTTCGACGGGGACTTCTTGAACGCCGCGATAACTTTGTCCGTAAATAGGCAGAGACGAACGCACCGCGTCGAAGGACAACAATTCGTTCGGACGCCGCGCGAGAAACGCGTTGACATCATTCAAAAACGCATTCCAACGCGCTTCGTTAAAATCTTTTTCGGCTTGAACAGAAAATAAATCCATCAATCGAATGTTGAAAGTTAGGAGTTGGAGATCGGATTCCAACATCCAACTTCTAATTTCTAACTTTTAGTTTTCAAATCAATAAATTTATAGCCGTAGGTATTGATAATCAACGTATGTCCGCGCACAGATTGGCGCACCGCGCGATTGTCGTAGAGATGTGTGTGTCCGTGTAACAAATAATCGGGATGATAACGGTCAATCAAACTTACGAACGATTTGAATCCTTGATGCGTCAGGTCACTGCCATCATGAATGCCGAACGGCGGCGAGTGCGTGACCAACACATCGAGATAGCGCCCATAGCGCAAACGGTTCAGCCACAAATGACGCGACAGTGAAAAAATTTTTCCGCGCATCTGGTTCTCGGTGTACTGATAGCGCGGCGCGTCATTGTAGCGCATCGAACCTTCCAAACCTGCGAGCAGCAGCCCATTGTGATTGACCACGCGCCCATCAAGATTGATACATCCTTCGGGAATCTGCCGCGCACCGCCGCGGGCGCCATGATTGCCCATCACGTAATACAATGGTTTGTCGAGCAGCGTGACAATATATTCGAGATACGCGCTCGGCAAATCACCACACGACACGACAAATTCAACATCGTGCGCGATTTCGCACAACGCGGGACTGTAGAGCGCTTCGACAATTACATCACTGATTGCAAGGACACGCATCGTCCGCCTTTAGCTCCGCCTTCATTGCGGAGAATCCATCGCTTAACAAAATGCCCTGCCTCGCGTGCAAGACAGGGCGACAACGCCAACTTTCACGCACGAGTATAGTGCAAAACAGAAACGCGCGCAAAACCTTGCGAGTTTTGCCCGCGAATTTTGCTTGACGCCGCGCGCGCGTTGTGCTATAGTGCGCGCTGTAACCCGGCGGCATTTCCTCTTGTCCTCGCCATCGAATTTGATTCGCGCAAATGACTTGATTTGCCGAACAACTCTAGCGAAGCACGAAAAGGAGATTGACCGATGAAATCGCTTTGTACCAAGGGCATTTTGTACTTTTCCCTCGCGCTTTTGGTCGTCGGCGCCGCCGCCTGCACCCAAAGTAAGCCCGCTGTTCCGACGCCCACGCTCGTCCCCCTGCCCGGTGAAACCATTGTTTCACCCGAAGGATTGCCCACCGCCATCATCATTGAGAATGTCACACCGTCAACCGGCAGTGAGCCGACGCTTGTACCGCCGCCGACAGGCAACGAAACACCGGTGCCTGCTACAGGTGAAACGCCTGCCCCGACGGATGGGCAGAACCCCACACCGATTCTGGTCGAGCCGACACTCTTGCCAACGCCAACCACCGTTGGCGATACGGGACAACCCGTTGCCACGCCGGCGTCCGGTGATAACACAGGACAGCCGCCGACCGGTGGAACGGGCGCGTGTTCCAATCCATACACCGTCCAACCGGGTGAATGGTTTTACGCGATTGCGCGCAAGTGTGGCGTAACACCGCAAGCATTGCTCGCGGCGAATCCGGGAATGAATCCGAGTGTCTTGCGTCCGGGACAAACGTTGAATATCCCCGGCGGCAGTACGGGCGGACAACCACCTTCCGGCGACAATACCAATCCTCCGCCTCCTTCCGGCGGTGGCAGCTGTTCGAATCCGTACACTGTCGAACGCGGCGACACGATTAACAGTATCTCGCGCAAGTGCGGCGTCAGTGTGAGTGCGTTGCTGCAAGCGAATGGGATTCCCGACCCGAATTATATTTTCCCGGGGCAACAATTGCGGATTCCGTAAAGCGCGCATTGCAGATTGCGAATCGCATATCGCATATCGTATCAAACAAGAGGCGCATACGCTTGCCGTGTGCGCCTTGTCATTTTTTTGCATGTGTGGCAATGTAGGGAAAATATTTTTCGGAGCAGGCATGGAACAATTGTTGAAACGTGAATACGCGTATCGCGGGCGCGTGTTGAATCTGCGTCTCGATAGCGTGCAGGTGCAAGACGGAAAAATTTCGTTGCGCGAAATTGTGGAACATCACGGCGCGGTCGCAATGATTCCGCTCGATGCAGAAAACAATGTCACGCTCGTGAAACAATGGCGCGCCGCGACGGGACGCGTCATGTTGGAAATTCCGGCGGGAACGCTAGAGCCGAATGAGAATCCCGAAGAAGGCGCGCCGCGCGAATTAAAAGAAGAAACGGGCTTGAGCGCGGGACGTTTGGATTTTCTTGTACGCTTTTTTCCGAGTCCCGGCATTCTCACCGAAGAAATGTTTTTGTATCTCGCGCGCGATTTGTCCGACGGCGCGCAACAGTTGATGGACGATGAAGACATCGAAGTAGTGAAACTGCCGCTCGACGACGCGATTGCGCGCATCAGCACGGGCGAAATCGCGGATGCGAAAACGATTGTGGGATTGTTGTTGACGCGCGAACGAGTAAGGGCGAAGCATTGACATTCACAGCGCTTCAAGTATTGCAGACGCGCCTGTCAATGCTTCGCCCCTACAAATGATGGCAATCATCTACGGCGAAAAAATTTTTTTGCGTCGCTTTGAAGACCGCATGAGTGATGCAGAAATTGCGCGCTTGTACGCGTGGAGCGGCGACGAAGAATTGCTGCGGCAAAGCGGCGGCATGAAAACCGAATTGAGCGAACAAGAGTTTCGCGAGCACGTGCGCGGGGAACGCTTGTATGGACCGACGAATCGGCGCATGTTTTTATTGTTTGCGCGCGAAAATATGCAATTGATTGGGCGCATCGGAATTTTTGCGATTGACTGGAATCGGCGCGACGCGGAAATGGGTGTGGTCATCGGTGAACGCGAATTTCAAAATCGCGGCTATGGACGCGACGCCACCCGCGCGCTGCTGCATCATCTTTTTACCACCTCGTCGTTGAACGAAATTTATTTATACACCTTTGCAGAAAATGTGCGCGCACAACATTCGTTTGCAGCAGTCGGTTTTCGCATCACGGAACAAGGTCCGCGCTTTACGCCGGAAGTCGGTGAATTTGATAGTGTCAAGATGGAAATCACGCGCGCGGAATTTTTGGAGCGAGAATTGGCGCAAATGGAACGCGTCAAATAGCGCGCGTCGTTTCCCTTTCTCCTTGATGCAAGTATAATTTGTTTGTGTACGTTCGCGTTTTTGTTTTCCTCGTGCTTGCTTTGCTCTTGCTCAGTTGTCGCCAAACGACAACAACACAAGGCACGGAAATTAACCTCAATCTTGGTTCGGAACCGCCGACGATTGACCCGCTCCTCGCGACCGACCCGCCCACAATTCAGATTGACCAACTCCTGTTTGCGAATTTGATTCAATTGAATGAAGCCGACGGTTCCCCTGCGCCGGGACTCGCGCGCGAATGGCTCGTTTCGCCCGATGGTTTGATTTGGGAATTTCGTTTGCGCGAAGATGTGTATTGGGTGAAATACAACGCGGAAGATGGCGAAGTGGAACGCTTGCGCCCCATTAACGCGCAAGATGTGGTGTACAGCGTGCAGCGCTTGTTTGACCCGCGCACGCGTTCGGGGTTCGCCCCGCGTTTTGCGCCGTTGCTGCGGAATGCTGACCAATTTGTCACCACCGACCCGCGCACCTCCGAAGATGATTTGCAAAGACTCGCCGATGAGTTGGGGGTCAAGGCGACGGGCGAATACACCGTCCAGTTTCAATTGATTCAACCTACGTCCGCGTTCCCGACGATTGTGGGCGCGTGGCTCGGACGCGTCGTGCCGCGCGAAAACATTGCAGAACGGGGAGTCAATTGGACCGACATTGGCGAAATGTGGACGAGCGGTCCGTATGTTTTGATTGACCGCGAACCGTTTCGTTTTTTGCTGCTCGAAAAAAATCCGCACTATTACGACGCGGAGAATGTGCAAATTGAACGCCTGCGTTTTCGTTTGCTGCCCGATGTGGCGTCCGCGCTCGATGCGTACTTGCGCGGCGAATTGGATACCACCGACCCGTATGACAGCATCGAAGGCGCAAATTTTGAACGTGTATCGGCAGACCCCGCGTTGGCGCGCGACATGAAACGTTTGCCCGGACTTTGCACGACGTACTTTGCATTCAACACAAGCAAAGCGCCATTCGATAATGTGCAGCTGCGTCAAGCATTCGCGCTCGCGCTCAATCGCAATGATGTGGTGTCGCAAGTGTTTGAGTTGGGCGAACCGGCGCGCTGGTTCACCCCCCCCCAAGTGAGTGCTGCACCCGATGCGGACGCGGACATTGGCATTGATTTTGATGCGCCGCTTGCGAAAACAACGCTCGACCAAGCGCGCATTGCGGGCGCGCGTTTGCCCGCGTTGATTTTTGGTACGAATACGAATCAACAATTTTTGGACGCGGCAGTCGCGGCGATTCAAAATTGGCGCGCGACGCTTGCCGCATCCATCACCGTCGAGGACACGGATTTTGCAACGTACGTGGAACAATTGCGTACTGACCCGCCGCCGATTTTTCGGATGGGTTATTGCGGTTCGTATCCCGACGCGCACAATTTTTTGTACGACGCGTGGCATTCCGGTTCGCCGTACAATTTTACAAAATGGTCATCGCCGCAGTTTGACCAATTGGTGACGCAAGCCGCGCGCGAAACGGACGTGTTGAAACGACGCTTGCTGTATTCACGCGCGGAAAAAATTTTAGTGGAACAAGACGCAGTGATGATTCCAATCTTGTGGAGTCAACGCGCGTCGTTGACACGTCCGCGTGTGGAGCGAACGTACGCGGTGATGGAGGGGTACGAGAGGATTGAGAATTGGAAGGTCAAGTGAAACGATTTCAAACGCTCGCGCTGTGCGCGAGTGTTTTTGTGTTGGCGTTTGTTGTACGCACGTGGACGAATACGTGGCTTACGGATTTTTGGGGCGACTCGTATCATCATTGGTTAATTACGCGTTTGACGCTCTTACACGGTGGCGTGTATTCGGACTATAAAGGATTAGAGACGGTGTGGTCGCCGCTGTATCATTATGTTTCGATGTTGCCGATGTTGCTTTCGGGTTCGAGTGACCTTCGCGTGCTGCATTGGATGAATACGTTGTTCGGCGCGCTCGCGTGCGCGTTGAGTACGTATCTCGCGTGGAAATTGTTTGCGAATCGCGTCGCGGCGTTCACGGCAGGCGCGGTATTGGCGACAATGACGTGGCATGTTGCGTTTAGTGGAATGAATGTGACGGAGGTGTTTTCGGGGGTGTTGGTGGTGTTGGTGGTGTTGGTTGTTGTGAGAGATGAATCGTCAAAGGTGAAACGTCATTCGTCGTTTGCCATTCGCCGTTTGTCACTCGTTGCACTCTTTTTCCTCGCTGTCGCCATGCCTCTCACGCGCACGGACTTGGTCATCTATCTCGGCATCATTGTTGTTTGGTTGTGGATTCAGAAAAGATATGTCGAAGGAATTGTGATTGTGTGCGGTGTTGTGATTGCGTTGGGTGGATGGTCGGCATGGTCATTTTTCAAGACAGGAAATTTTTTGCATTGGTTTCAACAGTACGCACATAACAATTTGCACGATTGGATTTTGTTGAATGAACAATCGCCCAATGCGGCGTTCGCGTTCGCGGGATATCTGAATCGGCTTTCGCCGTTTGTGCTGCCCGCGTTGTGGGGAGGGGTGATGGGCGCGGTGGGGATTTCGCGCGTTGAGATTCCTCACTCTGTTCGGAATGACAAGGAAAGAGAATGGAATGACAATGCTGTACGGCGAAAAAATATCTGGTTGGTGACCGCATTGCTCGCGGGACATTCGTTGTTTCTCATCATCGGTTATACGCGTGGCATCGTGCCGCTTTTGACGGAACGATATTTGGTGATTGATTTGCCGTTGGTCGCGGTGTTGGTGAGTGGGTGGGTGGTGGTCTTGGGAGATTGGGTGATTAGGGGATTGGGGGATTGGACACGTTTTTTGAAAATTCGCCATTCGCAACTTGCCAATTTTTTTATCGCATGCGTTTTGATTGCTACAACGTTTGTGCGTTTTCAAAATGAGATTCCTGAATTGGAAATTCGGCGCTGGGGGATTGACCCAGAATGGCAAGTCGGAAATTTTTTGTACGCACAAGTACAGCCCGGCGAAATCGTTTTGACGGACGCGCCCGTGGCAATTTATCGCAGTGGCAAAGATGTGCGACAGTTTGTTTCGTCGGTGGAGTTGGGGAAATTTGGTGACGCGCAAACCGCGTTGAAAACGAAAAAGGTGCGGTGGATTGTGACACAGCCCGTTTCGTACGATGCCGCGTCGGGATTTATTCCGCGAGCGTTGTATGAATCGCAAACGTCGGGCAACGCCGATGGCTTGCGCTTTGAATTGGTGTGGAAATATGACCCGCAAAAAACAGACATCCAATCTGAAGTGTGGCACGTAATAGAGGATAGTCATTAGTTACCAGTCGCTAGTCGTTCGTTAATCGTCCATTCCTGCATAATGGCTCACCAATAACGAACAACCAATTACTAACAACGACCAACTAATGACCAACAACTAACCGCTTTTTAATCCGCACCTAAATTGTTTGCGCGAAATTTGTTAATCAAACTAAAGGTGCGTGCGGTTTCTTGACACTCGCTAGTCGTTATGATAGGATTCGCCAACTTTCGAGGCACAAACAAAATGGCTCGGAATAATACAGGTTAGAGCCGCTTTGAGTTTTACAATTCGAAAGTTTTTTGAAAAAAGCGTTTTGTTCATGCGGGTCAAGTCGAGTTGTTGCACGCAAGAGGAGCAAGTTGGATATGTCCGAAAATCGTGGTCTAGTCGCTGTGGTAGTGGTGCTGCTCGTCGCACTGGTCGGGTTGGTCTGTGTCGGAGTTGGCGCGGTGGTATATTGTCCGACTGCGCCGGACCGCTGTGGTGGATTGTTTGGTGCGCCCACCACCTCGCAAAACAATCCTTCGCAACAACCGACTGCCGTTCAAAATCAAGGGCAGAATCAAAACCAAAATCAGAACCAAAACCAAAATCAATCGCAGAATCAAAACAATAACACCGCGCCTTCGGGCAACGTGCTTCGCCTCCCCGGCGGGAGCGGCGGCGGCGGTGACCCACCCACCCTCGACCCCGCGTTGACGAGCGATGTGGAATCTGCGACGTACATTGTTGAAATTTACAGCGGTCTGGTCGGTTTCAACAAAGATTTGAAAATCGTCCCCGACCTCGCAGAAAAATGGGATATTTCGAACGAAGGCAAAACGTACACGTTCACGTTGCGCAAAGATGCCAAATTCCATGATGGACGTCCCGTCACCGCGCAAGATGTACAGTATTCGATTGAACGCGCGGCAGACCCGAAAACGCGTTCGACCGTTTCACCATTGTATCTCGGCGACATTGTTGGGTTCAATGAAAAATATACAGGGCAAGCGAAATCCATCAGCGGCTTGAAAGTGATTGACAACAGCACGATTCAGATTGACATCAAGCAGCCCGTCTCGTATTTCCTCGCCGCGCTCGCGCATCCGACTTCGTACGTGGTTGACAAGTTCAATGTCGAATCGGGTGAGCAGCCGTGGTATTTGAAGCCGAACGGCACAGGTCCATTCAAACTGACACAATGGGACCAAGGACAGCTCATTGTGTTGGAAAAGAACGCGGACTATTATGGTGATGTGAAACCGTCAGTGGACCGCGTGGAATTGATTCTCGGCGGCGGTTCGGGTATGACGCGCTACGAGAATGGTGATTTGGACGCGGTGCGCGTTTCAATTGCCGACATTGAACGCGTCAGTGATACATCGAATCCATTGAACAAAGAGCTGGTGGTTGAACCGCAATTGTCCACTTCGTTCTTGGTATTCAATACGCGCAAAGCGCCCTTTGATGACCCGAAAGTGCGGATGGCATTTGCGATGTCTATTGACTCTGCGAAAATCGCCCAAGTCGTGTACAAAGATATGGTGCAGCCCGCGACGGGTATCTTGCCTGACAAATTCCCGGGCTTTAACCCGAATTTGCAAGGCATCAAGTACGACCCTGAAGCCGCGAAAAAATTGTTAGCGGAATCGAAATATGCGAGTGGTCTGCCCGACATTGTGTGGAACACGGTGGGCGGCGGCGGCGCGGCAGGTTCGGACACACAAGCGATTGCGGAAATGCTCAAAGAAAATTTGGGCGCGAACATTTCCATCGAACAAACGGATTGGGCGACCTACCTTTCGCAAATCAATGGCACGAACGTGGACTTTCAAATGTTCGACATTGGTTGGAGTGCGGACTATGTGGACCCGCATAACTTTATCGGCATTTTGTTTCGCGGCGGCAGCTCAAGCAATTGGAGCGGTTACGACAATCCCGATGTGAACAAACTGATTGATGAAGCGAGTGTTGAGTCCGCGTTGGAAAAGCGCATCGCCACCTATCAGCAAGCGGAAGAATTAATTTTGAAAGATGCGCCGGTGTTGCCGTTGACGTATGGGCGCGAGTATTGGCTTACCAAGCCCTACGTCAAGGGTGTGTTTTATCCGCCGCTCGTGATTGAACGCCTCAAGTACATTACCCTAGAAAAGTAAAATGAAATGGCGCGCAACGGCTCAAGCCGTTGCGCGCCATCCCTTTTAGATGACTGCTTATCTGGTACGCCGCCTCCTCTGGCTGCCGGTACTTTTAATTCTCATCTCACTCGTCACCTTTGCGTTAGGGATCTATGGACCCGGCGACCCCGTACAAGTATTGATGGGCTTGCGCGCGCGTCCTGAAATCATCGAACAGGTTCGCAAAGAGTACGGTTTTGACCAACCGTTTCTGGTGCAATACTTGAATTACATCACGAATGCACTGCAAGGAAATTTTGGTTACTCGGTAGTGAAATTTCCGGGACAACGCGTGGGTGACTTGTTCGCAAAACGATTTCCCATCACGTTACAACTCAATCTCGTCGCGATTGCGTGGAGTATGCCGTTGGGTATTGCTCTGGGAATTTTTGCTGCGCTCAAACGCAAATCATTTTTGGATGTTTTGATTCGCGGTGTAGTCATTCTCGGCATTTCATTGCCGGTGATTGGTTTGCAACCGGTGTTGACCTTTGCAATGGCGCGCAAACATGAAATCGCGGGCTTGAGCATTGGACCGTTTTTGCCGGTGGGTGGTTGGAAAGGAATTTTTGCGCCCGAAATTATTTTGCCCGCGTTTATTTTGGGCTTGGGTGTTCTCGCCGTGTTTACGCGGCAAACGCGCGCTGCAATGATTGAAGTGATGACCTCCGATTTTATTCGCACGGCGCGCGCCAAAGGGCTGAGAGAGTGGATGGTGATTTTGCGTCACGCCATGCGCAACGCGCTGATTCCACTCGTGACCATCATTGGTTTTACCATTGCCGGATTGTTCGCAGGGTCATTCATCGTCGAATCGTTTTATGGCATTCCCGGCATTGGACAATTGGCATACGATTCACTCACCTCGCGCGAGTACTATATCATCATGGCGTTCACCTTGCTCGCGGCGACAGTGTACGTGTTGATTAATTTAACGATTGATATTTTGTACGCGTTTGTGGACCCGCGCATCAGATACAAATAAGCGCTGCGGAATGAGGAATGAGGAATCAGTGCAAACACATTCCTTCAGTTTTCATTCTTTTGCGTTCATGCTTCATTGGCTACGACAACTGTAAATTTACCTTTAGAAAAAACACAAGCGGAATTGAAACCGCGTCCGGCATGGTACGAAACATGGCGGCGTTTTGCGCGGAACAAACCTGCGCTGTTCGGTTTGGCAATTATTCTGTTGTTGTTGTTCACTGCGATTTTTGCGCCGTGGCTCGCGCCGTATGATTACACCAAAACAAATTTGGACTTGTCGGCGAAACCGCCGAGTGCGGAACATTTGTTGGGTACGGATGTGATTGGACGCGATATGTTGTCGCGTATAATTTTCGGCGCGCGCTCGGTTGTCTTTGTGATTGTGATTGTTGCGAGTGTTTCGCTCTCGCTCGGTTTGGTGATGGGCGCGCTCGCCGGATATTTTGGCGGCTGGGTGGACACACTCATTTCGCGCGTGATTGATTTTCTGTTTGCCTTTCCCGATTTGCTGTTTATTTTTTTTATTGCCGCGACGATCAAGCCGGGTCTGGTAGGGGGCTTGCGTTCTTTTGCACAACAGAATAATATGCAGTGGCTCACCGATTTCATTCGGTCCGGTTACGCGGATTATTTGGTCGTCATGATTGCCTTGAGCATTCTCGGCTGGGCAGGTTTGGCACGTTTGGTGCGCGGACAAATTTTGGCATTGCGCGAAAAAGAATTTGTGCTTGGGGCACAGGCGGTAGGCGTTTCAAATTGGCGCATCATTACGCGCTATCTCATTCCCAATTCGCTCGCGCCGATTCTCGTCGCGATTTCGATGGGACTGGGCGGCATCGCTTTATCCGAAGGCATCCTCGCTTATTTGGGCATCGGTTTGCAGCCGCCGAATCCGAGTTGGGGCAACATTCTTGGCGAACATATCGGACGCTACTGGCGTACGTGGCCCGAAATGCTGTGGATGATTTTTCTGCCGTTTGCCGTCATGGCGTCCGTCGTCTTTGCTTTTAATTTCGTTGGTGATGGTTTGAATGAAGCATTGAATCCAGAGCTGCAATGATTTATGATGTGTGATTTACGAATGCGGTACGCGCGCGTTTGTAAATCCGAAATCGCAAATCGAAAATTATCAATCCCGAAGGGGGCATCATGGGCAACACATTGCTCGATGTTCGAAATTTACGCACGGAATTTGTAACACAGGACGGCGTCGTCCACGCGGTGAACGGCGTCTCTTTTGTAGTCGAAGAAGGAGAAACGCTCGGACTCGTGGGCGAATCGGGTTCCGGTAAATCCGTTTCGATGCTGACCGTAATGCGTTTAATCCCCATGCCGCCCGGGCGTATTCCGAGCGGTGAAGTTATGTTTCAAGGACAGGACTTGTTAAAATTGTCGGCGGAAGAGATGCGCCAAATTCGAGGCAATAAATTGGCGATGGTCTTTCAAGACCCGATGACTTCGCTAAACCCGGTGCTTACTATCGGCACGCAAATCACCGAAGCACTCGAATTGCATTTGGGCATGACCAAAGACAAGGCGCGCAAGCGCGCGGTTGAGCTGCTCAAGATGGTCAATATTCCTGAAGCGGACCGTCGCCTCGATGATTATCCGCATCAATTCTCCGGTGGAATGCGACAGCGCGTGATGATTGCGATTGGACTCTCCTGTTCGCCGCAACTTCTCATCGCCGATGAACCGACAACAGCGCTCGATGTCACGATTCAGGCACAGATTACGGATATTGTGAAACGACTCAAACGCGAACTCGGTATGGCAATCATTTGGATTACACATGACCTCGGCGTCATTGCCGGACTGGCGGACCGTATCAACGTCATGTATTCCGGTTACATTGTCGAGACAGCGCCGACCAAAGAAATTTTTTCAAATCCGCTTCACCCTTATACCGTCGGCTTGCTTGGTTCCATTCCCCGCCTTGACGAAGGCAAACGCGAAAAACTTACACCGATTGAAGGTCTGCCCCCCGACTTGGTGAATCTTCCCACCGGTTGTCCATTTCATGACCGTTGTCGTTTCCGCACGGAAAAGTGTTTGCAAGAAAATCCGCCGCTCATGTCCGTTGGTGTGAAACATTGGTCTGCGTGTTGGCATTACGAAGCGGTGCGCGAACAGCGTGACGCGATTCTTGGGCGCAAATTGATGCAGCCCGCCGCAGCATAAACGAAAACAAGGAGCATCACCCATGACTATGGAAGCGCAGACCAAAGCCGCACCTCTCAAAGGCAGCGCCGAAGCGAATGCCTTGCGCGACAAGAACGAGACGATTCTTTCCGTGCGCGCGCTCAAAAAATATTTTCCGATTACGCAGGGCATCCTTGTCCAACGCAAAGTCGCCGATGTCAAAGCCGTTGACGGAATTTCTTTTGATGTCAAGCAAGGCGAGACGTTGGGGCTTGTTGGTGAATCGGGTTGCGGCAAGTCAACCACCGGACGCACGATTTTACAATTGTATCGTCCCACGGAAGGACAAGTTCTCTTTCAAGGCAAGAACCTTGCAGAGCTCAAGGGCGAAGACCTTCGCAAGATGCGTTCGAATATGCAAATGATTTTTCAAGACCCATACGCGTCGTTGAATCCGCGTATGACCGTCGGCGATATTATTGCCGAGCCGCTGGAGGTGCACAACATCGCCAAAGGCAAAGAGAAAAAAGAACGCGTCCAAGAATTATTGTCCATCGTCGGTCTCAATCCCTATTTCGTCAATCGTTATCCGCACGAATTTTCCGGCGGACAGCGTCAACGCATCGGCATCGCGCGCGCGCTTGCGGTCAATCCTGATTTCATTGTCTGCGACGAACCGATTTCGGCGCTCGACGTTTCGATTCAAGCGCAGATTATTAATCTGCTCGAAGAATTGCAAGACCGCTTCGGTTTGACGTATTTATTTATCGCGCATGACCTTTCGGTGGTGCGTCATCTTTCGGACCGCGTCGCAGTAATGTATTTGGGGAAAATTGTCGAACTCACCGACAGCCGCACTTTGTATGCAAACCCACTTCATCCCTATACGCGCGCGTTGCTGTCCGCTGTCCCGATTCCTGACCCGTTGATTGAAGAAAAACGCGAACGCATTATTTTGGTCGGCGATGTCCCAAGTCCGGTAAATCCGCCCAAGGGCTGCCGTTTTCATACGCGCTGCCCGTTGGCAATTCCGATTTGCAAAGAAGTTGCGCCCGAATGGCGCGATGTCGGAAATGGACATTTCGTCGAATGTCACGTCGTCTAAAAAGAGAATGCTCTGCAGGCGTACTGGAATCCAATCGGCAAAATCAAGCAACCATTTTTGCTTGACGCCCAATGGCAAGTATGGTATATTCGCGCCTGCAGACGTCCTCGTTCAACTTGTTCAAGTCGATGCTGTACGTTGAATTTTGGAGCGGAAACAGACGCCGCTACGACATGATGAGAGCATCCCGCTGTTCCCATTTTGGGACAAGTTGAAATTTTTTGTTTCTGCGAAACCCGACAATGATGTCGTTCCCCATGAAATTTATCCGCAGAAATTCAATCCCCTCGAATTCCAAAGGAGGTGAAAGCAGCAGGTAACGCGTTGACGGCGTAACTATTAAAACTGCGCGACACCTTTGTCGCAACGGCACATTTTGCACAAGCAAAGTGAGCCGCAACACCCGTATATTTGCAGGAGGAGAAGGAAATGAAGAAATTTGCGTTGTTTGCGATCCTCGCCACCGCATTGGCGTTGATCCTCGCAGCGTGTGGCACGCCGGCGACCCCGCCGCCCGCGCCAACCGCGGTGCCCGCACAACCGACAGCCGCACCCGCACAACCGACAGCCGCACCCGCACAACCGACAGCCGCACCCGCACAACCGACAGCCGCACCGCAACCGACGGCGGTCCCGCCGACTGCGGCACCTGCCCCGACCGAAGTGCCTGCCGCGAAGGGTCCGTTGGTTCTGCGCATTGGCAACGGCACGTTCCCGGATGTCATTGACCCGCAAAAATCGTCATACGCCGGCGAAATCAATGTTTTGCAATTCGCGTATGAAGGTTTGACCCGCCAAGATGACAAGGGCAATATCGTTCCCGGCGCCGCTGACAAGTGGGAAAGCGCTCCCGATGGTAAATCCATGACGTTCCATATCCGCGATGGGCTCAAACGCTCGGACGGTACACCAATTGCGTGTGCTGATTTCGAATATGCGCTCAAACGCGAAGTGGACCCATTCACGCCCGGCAAACAATACACCGGTATTGTGTATGACATCAAGGGCGCGCTCGAAATTGACACGTATGCCAACGAGACCGAACCGGACAAACTCGACAAGGCAAAAGTGGAAGAACTCTACAAGAACTATGGCGTGAGCTGCACGGACGCGCAAACTTTGAAAGTCGAATTCAACAACCCGCTTGGTTTCTGGCAATATATCGCCGCGACCTGGGTGACGTTCCCGACAGACAAACGCGCCGTGGATGCTGACCCCGATACGTGGTGGACCAAACCCGAAGGTCATGTTGGCAACGGTCCGTTCAAAATCACGCAAATTGACGAAGGCAAAAAGATTGTTGCCGAAGCCAACCCGAATTATTGGGGTGGTCGCCCGAAACTCGACCGCATCGAAGTAACCTATAATGCTGACGGTCAAGTTTTGTTCGAAGCCTACAAGAACGGCGAATTGGACATTATTGGCGTCGCGCCCGAATGGCTCCAAGAAATTGACTCGACGCCCGCGTTGAAAGAAGCGCTCCAACGCTATGCCGCCGCGTGGACAACCGCGTTGGCATTCAACAACACCCGCAAACCGTTTGACGACAAGAACGTTCGCGCCGCCTTTTCCGCCGCATTCGACCGCGAAGGTTGGGCAAAAGACGTGAACAAGAACACCGTCGCCCCGTACACTCGCTGGGTTCCCCCGGGCGTTCCCGGTGCGCAACCTGACAAGGTTGGCGTTCCCGCGACGGATTATGCTGCCGCTGTAAAGACGCTCGTTGACAACGGTTACGCCGCTGCCGACAGCACGGCTGAAAAGCCAAAAGTGGACTGCGCCAAGCTCGGTGAATTGAAACTCACCTACGCCGCCTCCCCGTTGAACCATGCGCGCTTCCAATTCATCGCCGGCAACATTGTCAAAGTCCTCGGCTGCCCGGTCACGCTCGATCCCGTGGATGCAACGGTCTATACTGCTCTTACCAAAGACGTCAAGACCAATCCGCAAATCGCGCGCCAAGGGTGGATTCAGGACTATCCGCACCCGCAAAACTGGCTCACCGTGTACTGGGTCTGTGGCAGCTTTAGCCAACGCTATGGTTACTGCAATCCCAAACTTGATGAAGCACTCAAAGAGGCAGACACAACGCTCAACTTTGAAGATGCCATCAAGAAATACTCGGCAGCAGAAGATATGTTGATGGCAGACGTTCCGGGCGCATTCACCAACTACAACGAAAACTTGTTCTTGGTTGCCCCGTATCTCGTCGGTCCCGCGAAATATCCGAGCTCGGGTGATGGAATCTGGATGGGCAATTATGGTCCGATCCTCGAATACTCGGTGGATCTCACCAAAGTTCCCGCGAACTATCCGAAAGAATAATTCCGGACTGTTCGAGTAGCACAGCAAAATCGTCGGCTGCCCTGTACAGGGCAGCCGACAACTGTATTTTTACGTAAGAGAGAATAGACTTTTGGAACGCCGTCAACCAAAAGCCCAACTTGTCCCTAATTGCAAACCATCGCAAATTGTCGAGTTCGCTCCAAACTCGCGCAGTGAGGAGAGACCATGAGCCAGTATCTTGTCCGCCGGGTTTTATGGATGATTCCAACGTTATTCTTTGTAACGTTGATTACATTCATCATCATGCGTTCAACCCCGGGCGGACCTTGGGATACCAATCCCGACAGTCGTCAAAATGACCCCCGCATCCAAGCCGCGCTCAATCGCCAATATGGCTTGGACAAACCACTCTATTTCAATCCCGAAAAAGCCGAAAAAGTTGCGTCCGAAGGCGGTAATCCTCTTCAAGTCACCCAAGCCTTCTTTGACGGGCAGTACTTTAATTTCGTTGTCAATCTCACGCAAGGCAAACTGGGTCCTTCGTACCGTTTTCGCGGACGCCAAGTCGAAGACATTCTGCTTGAGCCCAGCCCGGGCAAACCGTTTTACCAAAACCGCATCACGACAACTTTCGTCCTGGGCGTAATAGCGATGACCCTCGCGTTGAGCGTTGGGTTTCCACTCGGCTTGATTGCAGGGCTAAAGCAAAATACGCCGGTTGATAATATAAGTCTGTTGGTCGCCACTATCGGCTATGGCATTCCAAGTTTTATTCTTGGAATCCTGTTGATTATTTTATTTTCGCGCGTCCTCAAGGTGGTGGATGTCTTGAATTTTGACTATTGGGAGAATTGGAGCGCGTGGCTCCTCCCCGCCGCCTGTCTGGCAATTCCCACTTCCGCGTTCGTTGCGCGCTTGACGCGTACGAGCGTGATTGAAGTGATGCGTCAGGATTACATTCGCACCGCGCGTGCGAAAGGGTTGCACGAGCGCTTGGTCATTTTCCGCCACATTCTGCGCAATGCGTTGATTCCGGTTGTTACGTTTATCGGACCCGCTCTCGCAGGTCTCGTGACAGGTTCGTTCATCATCGAACAACAATTCAGTGTGAACGGCATCGGCGTTTTGTTTGTCGAATCCATTAACCGTCGCGATTATGGCGTCATCTTGTCGTTGACGCTCCTTTACGCCTTTCTGGTTGCGTTTGCGAACTTGGGCGTTGATATTGTGTACGGCTTTTTGGATCCGCGCATCAAAGTCAGCGGAAAGGGGTAACAAACCATGAGCTCACAAGCACCTGCACTCAAACCCGCCATACCAATCCAGCAAGCGTTTGACAAGAAAAAATCCCGCAGCTTGTACGCTGACGCGTGGCAGCGCTTGCTGAAAAATCGCGCGTCTGTGGGTGGTATGATCATCGTAGGGTTTTTTATTTTCGTCGCGATTTTCGCGCCACTCCTCGCGCCACATCCACCTCAAGAAACCTATCCGGGGAAAACATATCTCGCGCCATTTTGGGCTCGCAACGACAATGACCCAACGCACGCGTTTGACCCATCCTTCCCACTCGGAACGGATACCATCGGACGCGATGTGCTTAGCCGCGTCATTTATGGGACACGTACCTCCATCGCCGTCGGCTTTATTCCAATGAGTGTCATTTTGCTGATTGGAATGACGATAGGAATGTCGGCGGGCTTTTTTGGCGGTCGAACGGACAATTTGCTGATGCGTTTGACGGATATCGTGTATGCGTTTCCGGACATCCTGTTCTTTATCATCATGATTACAGCACTGCGCGACACATGGATTGGAGGTTTGTTCAACGGCTTTGTGCTGTTGTTCGTCTCGCTCGCGGTGGTCAATTGGACGGGCGTCGCGCGCTTGATGCGCGGGCAAGTCTTGACCGTCAAGGAACGCGACTATGTGGAAGCGGCAAAGAGCATTGGCTCGACGGACGGGCGAATCATGTTGAAACATATTCTGCCCAACTCGCTGGCACCGATTATTGTTTCTGCGGCATTCATTGTCCCTTCCGCGATTTTGGCGGAAGCAATTCTCGGTTATCTCGGCATTGGCATTCGTCCCACGACTGACCCGAACGCGCCTTTTCCAACCAGCTGGGGCACGTTGTTGTTAGACGGTCGCACAGCAATGACGAATCAGCCCGCGATTTTGATTGCGCCGTTGATTTGTGTAACCCTGGTGATGTTGGCATTCACCTTTATCGGCGATGGTCTGCGTGATGCGCTAGACCCCATGATGAAGGGACGAACGTAAAGGTACGAGTACAAGCCCCCTCAGTGAATGAGGGGGCTTTTTTTATCAGAGATTCATACGCTTTTTTTACTCCATCGCAGCAAAATTCGCTATAATCGCACAATCTGGTCTTACCCTTTACGATGCGCCAAGAACCGTAGCGCAGAGAGAAAAATATGCAAGAGTTTCATCTCCTCACGAACATTACTGTAGCGCTCCTTGCCGCATTTCTCGGCGGTGTGGTCGCGCGCCGTCTGGGCTTGCCAACGATTGTCGGATATCTCGTGGCAGGCATTGCCATTGGACCGTTCACGCCGGGATTTGTTGGCGATGTGGGCGCTATCAGTGAGTTGGCGGAAATTGGCATCATCTTTTTGATGTTCGGAGTCGGACTCCATTTTTCATTGCGCGATTTGTGGGTGGTGCGCGATATTGCTTTGCCGGGCGCGGTGGTTCAAATGACGGTTGCGACGGCGCTTGGCGTGGGGTTGACGCAATTGTGGGGTTGGTCCCTGCAAGCGAGCTTGATTCTGGGATTGGCGCTTTCGATTGCGAGTACGGTAGTCTTGTTACGCGGGCTGGAAGACAACGGATTGCTCAACACCATTCACGGACGGGTGGCGGTGGGCTGGCTCGTCGTTGAAGATATTGCGACTGTTGTTATTTTGGTCGTGCTGCGCGCGTTCGGAGAAGGCGGCAGTTCTTTGTTAGAGACAGGGCTTGTCACTTTGGCAAAGGCGGGCATCTTTGTTGTACTCATGCTCTTTATTGGCGCACGCTTTGTCCCGTGGTTGTTTGGACGAATGGCATTCATGGAATCGCGCGAGCTTTTTATTTTGACTGTGATTGTGGTTGCGTTGGGGACTGCGTTTGCGGCGTCCGAATTTTTTGGTGTGTCGCTCGCGCTCGGCGCATTTCTCGCGGGTGTGACGGTTAGTGAATCTACCACCAGCTATCAAGTGGGCGCGGACATTTTACCCTTTCGGGAAGTGTTTTCGATTTTGTTTTTTGTTTCGGTGGGGATGTTGGTCAATCCAATCTATTTGGTCACCAATGCCGGACAAGTGCTGGCGGTCACAGCATTGATTGTTTTGGCAAAACCATTGATTGCTGCTTTTATCGCTTTTGTGCTGCCGTACCCGGCGCGCACCGCGTTAGTGGTCGGGGCAGGATTGAGTCAAATTGGTGAATTTTCGTTTCTGCTTGGTTCTGCGGCGGTCAGCCTGCATTTCTTGGACACGAATCAATACTCGCTGATTCTCGCAGGCGCAGTGTTGTCCATCGTCGTCAATCCGTTGATGTTCCGCGCGATCACACCGCTTGAAAAATGGTTGAAACAGAATCCAACGCTTTGGGCGCGGCTTGACCGTCACGGACCTGCTGCGCCGCCGTCGGGCGAACAATTCACGAATCATGTTGTCCTCGTCGGCTATGGACGCGTGGGGCATCATGTCGTGGACGTTTTGGAATATCTAAAAATTCCGCGTCTCGTCGTGGATGCAGAAGCGACGCGCGTTGCCGAATTAGGGAAAATGGGCGTGCCAACTTTATTCGGCGACGCCGCAAATTCTGAAATTTTGAAACACGCGGGGCTGCCACATGCGCGCGCGCTTGTCGTCACGGTACCGGACGAAGCCACCACCGAAGTGGTTGTTGCCGCTGCGCGCAAAATCGCGCCTGCCCTCCCAATCATTGCGCGTGCAGGGACGCAAAAAGGTGTGGTGCGTCTTGCCGAACTCGGCGCACAGGATGTGATTCATCCCGAATTGGAAGGCGGTTTGGAAATCGTGCGGCACACGCTCTTGCGCTTGGGACTTCCGCCCATCCAAGTCCAAAGCTATACCGATATTGTGCGGCGAGACCATTACGATATTGAAATTTCAACGCCCGATGAATTTAGTTTGCTCGAACAATTGCTGCACGCCTTTCGCGGCATGGAAATCGTTTGGCACGAGCTGGGTCCCAATAGTTCATTGATTGACGCAACCGTTGCTGATGCAGGCATTCGCGACCAAACGGGCGCGTCCATTATTGCCATCAAGCGACAAGACGAAATTATTGCGAATCCGAAATCGGCGTTCCGTTTTCAAGCGGGCGACGTGATTGGAATGATTGGTGACGAAGCACAAGTCATTGCTGCAAAACAATTTCTGAATCAACGCGGGAGCTGAACATTTATTCAGGAAACGCGCGCCGCACCAAAAATTTGACAGATGTTTTTAACTCTTTATAATTGTGTGCGTGTTGCGGGAGTAGTACAGTGGTAGTACGTCTCCTTGCCAAGGAGAAGGTCGCGGGTCCGAATCCCGTCTCCCGCTTTTAACAACCTCATGCAGTTTTTAAGGTGCTGCCGGTTACACTATCCGGCTCGTCGTTAAATTCGACTTACGTTCGGGCGGATTAAGCGGCAAGCCGCACACCTCACGACGATGCCCACGCCCGATTCAACACACTTGAATTGTGGGTATCAAACAAAAAAGCGGATGACCAAACGAATGATCATCCGCGCGCAAACTGCAACAGAGGGAGTAAAATTACTACCGACTGGGCGAATGTGTAAGCCATTCGTTCGGTCAGTGCGCTCGGTGTATCAGCACCGGGCGCACATTTATTTTGTTGAGAAAATTATACAGCTAGATTGACAAAGGTCAATACCCCCGTGCTACCAACTCCAACCCCAGACAGCCACACAATCCGACTAATTCCCGAATCCGCAAGCAACACCATCATAATCTATCTCATTGCAACATTTTTCATTACAACCATCGCAGCCCTACTGATTGAAACAATCAAATCACTATTCCACCGCCGTTAAAACATTGATTCTTGTTTTGGCTTGATCACCTTAAAACTACCATTCTCACCGAAAGGAATCGCCGTATACGCCGCATTCATTGACACCTCTTTTGCCGACAATTGCGCCGCGCGCAATTCTATCGCATCCACAACACATTGAGGCGAACATGCAAAAACAACAACATCACCCCACCAGCTCACACACGAATACAAAAATGGCGTCAAACCTTGCAGACATCGCGGACCGCAACACGCACCATCATACGGCGCAATATCGAAAAATTGCCATTGCATCCACTCACGCGACAGATGAGAAACATCATCCATTTTGTAAAAATCATTTGCGCGAAACATCATTCACCCCCACCTGATAACCACGCTTAACCAATTCATCTACAACCGCACGACGAATCAGCTGTAAATCAACATCAGCATCCCCCAAATCAACAAATATCTCAACCAACCTGTCATCAGAACAACCCGCAAGCGCAGGAATAACAACGTCAGCATCCGGCACAAAAAGATTATCATACGGCATTTTATCAACGTAAAACATTATTCACCCCCTCGCACAACGTAATACCACCAACGCCAACGAGACGACCAACCCCAAGGGAACAACGACCGAAAACCCCACTTTTTATAAACACGATAAAAACGCATACACCCTCCAATATGGGATAACTTTTGACCCCCATGTTGCAAATTTGCAACGAACTCGACCCTGTTAGTATGCAGGTCGAGTTTTTTTACGCCGCACGCCGCGACGTTTTCTTATGTAACGCCTTATGTAACACACGCACCTTTTCTTGTCGCATCTTATCCAACTTTTCACACTCCAGACTACAGTAGCCATTCTCCGGCAGTTGAAACCAATACTCACGATGCCCGAGACAGCGCCGACCTTTCCCCAAAATACCAAACCGGCGCGGCAGGCGAGAGGTTACAACTACCTCATGCACAAGACCGCGCTCTTGTTTGAGACTCGATACCGCAATCTGAAAATGGATCCAGAACTCTTGACCCGCTTTCTCCGGCGCGGTCCAATAGTGCATTACAGAACTTTTGGAATATTCCATATAACGCGCCAGATCAGACCACGACAATTTGTATTGCTCACGCAATCGCCGAATTTCCGTTCGCGCATTCGACCCACGCGGCGGAATAAACGTCAAAATTTCACTTGCCCGCATTATTCGTTGACCAGACATTGACCACCTCCAAACGCTGAAAACACCATCATTGACCAGAGATTGACCAACACCAATACTATGGTTCCACACCGAGACAAAAATACGTCAAACCACAGGACATGCAGGTAAAGGAATGAAAGAGTCAATGGGTAGGGGGGGCTGCTACGCTGCTACGCAATTTTTGAAGTGAAAAAAATTTTTACCGGGCATTGTCTTAGAGGTCACATAATCTAAAAATTTTTCCCCCTTAAAAAATCCCCCCCTCACTCCGTTTCACCCCCCCCTTTGTGTTACGACTACTCTTAAACTGATACGACACAAGAAGGCATCCCATCAAACTCTTGAGGAAGCATCAACGGCGGAAGAATCCCACTTTGACTAATCGCCGAATTAACGCCCGATGATTGAATCTCGCGCCGGTCCCGCCAAAGCATTGTCCGTTCCGCATCAAATTTCGACTTGAGTTCACCGTCCTGATACAGCTGCAATATTTTCAACGAGCCGTAAAGCCGACGCGCACGTGCATAACCATACACGTCTATCAGACGATTGACTAAGACCTTTTCATCACTGATCACTAAATCCGTGCCGAGACCGTTCAAATATTTTTCCATGACACCTCGCGCCGTTTGCCAATTCAACACATCGCCCACTTTCAACTCACCACCGCTAAAGCCCAATTCCGCCTTGGCGTGTTTTAATTCAACCTCAAAACGCAAAAGACCGCGCGCCGTTTCATCACGTGATTCTTTTTCCTTGTCATACATCCGGATCACACGCGAGCCGTTACGCCAATACAATGTGGATTCACGATCCACGTTTTGCGAATAATGCCGCGAGAGTTCAACAGATTTTAACGCATTGAGATAATCCGCAACATAATTTTTGCCGTTCATGCGAACATCCCACGCGTAACACGCATCCAGCCGCCCCCGAACATCCCACTTACTCACCGGCGGCACATCGCCGACAATATCCCACACACGGTTACTAAATTCATCCATTACCGCAGGGACATCACCGGAAGAAATCATAACCACATTCGACTTGTGACGCATCTTGGGCAAAGACGTCTCCGCAACAAGGGTCCCCGTCTCCGGCACGTACGCTAAATAATGCGGATACTCACCTTTACGCATCAATTGAAATCGCCGAGAATCTTTCATCTCACCTTCACCGTCAACTTTTGTTGTATCCATACGTTGAAACCCACGACCGAGTAAGCGACTTTCATCAAGGTTAAGACCACTTGCGCTACACCGAATCGTGTCAAACACTTGACACCATCCCTTCGCGCTGCTATCAGATCAGCACAGATCAGATCACAGCAGATTCAATTTCCTTTTCTTGCAGTAGGGGAGTAGCCAACGGCAGATTCATTGATTCTTTTACCACTTGCGCATTATGAACAATCCACCGCGCGCACTCACGCTCAACACCAACATTCGTCAACAGCCCTACCCGGGCAAAAACATCCAGCAGCGCGCGCCAATCATCCACCGATTCAATCACACGTCCGGACTTGAACTGATAACCGAGCCAATTACGCTCACTAGTGCCAAAGCGACCCAACGCAAACGCGCGGTCCACAAACTCCGCCAGATCATGAACCTCAAAACCGCCCATAGTCCGCACTACCCGCCCCAACGAATTCACCGGAATAATCCGTTCCGGCTGCACTACTTGCGCCCGGTCATCAGCTCGATTAGAAATTCCAAGCCGGACCACGCGCAAAGAATCTTGCTCAAATAACCATTCGTCAAACATGACATCCAACGTTTCCCACGCGGAGGCACTTGCAAACAAATGCCGCAGGACCAGATACGACCAAAACACCAACAGCGAAACACATGTCACCCGTAAAAACACATGTGTCTCGACCGAGAAAGCAACCCACGTTGACGGAATAATAATCATCAACGGAACGGAAAAAAGAATAAAACGCAACACGATTGTCATTTCAAGGCGCAACTTTTCACGATGAAAATCACGTATCATTTGAAACCTCACAACTGAACGGCACATAAAAAAAATGCGCCCGGAACGGCGCACATTTGACGAAGGATGTTATAATCTTTTCGTCAGCAGCGCACCCCGCTGTTGATACCGATGTTCAAGTCCCGCAAAGATTTGAACATCTTTTTTGTGTGCGGCGGTCCCCCCAGAGGGCGTCCCACCGCCGCACAAACCACTAACGCAAAAACACTTTGAGAAAGAGCGTAAGCAATACCGCACCAATCGCAACCCCAACCAACACTTGCACTGTTGTGCTTACAGCATCCCACTCAAGAAACGCCTGCACTTGGTCGAGAATACCCGGACCCCAATCAGGAAGCGTCATAGAATGACCTCCAATCAGAGCAAGGGGCAGGATTCTCCCACAATCCCACCCCGAACCACGAACGAATTTTTAACGACGCCCCATGAGACCACGAAGCGCGCCCGCGATACGCGGAACAAAACGCAATGCCAAAACAGCCGCCAAAACCGCCGTAACCGCACCGATAGAGAAGAAAGACGTCAACGCATCGGTAATATCGGTATCAGCAATGGTCAAACCGAAATCCATTCGCAATCACCCCCTCTCGCAGGATTATTTTTTCAAACTCTCTCACGCCCGCTTACGAAAGAGATCAACAAACAACACGAGTAATACCAACAATATTCACTCGAGAACCCACAACCGGAACCGGAGAAAAAGGGGCATTTTCAGCACCATACGTATACCAATGCGCGTTATCGCCGTCGCAAATCTCCAGGGTCCCAAAATTACCTTGATACGCCCACATATGAATTTGAACGGCATAACCAGCCGGCGCCCGCATTCCCGTACGCGCCTTTACATCCGCCCACGCAGCCAAAGGCGTAGCCCAATTGCCAGAGACCGGAACTTGAATCATCTTCACACGCGGCACAGGAGTAGAAGTCGGACGCGGAGTTTTCGTAAGAGTCGGCGTACGAGTTGCTGTCGCTTGCGCGTTCGGCGAAGCCATCACCGCCGAACCACCAATGAGACCAACACAAACCACAATCACAAACACAACCGCAACATAAGGCAAATATCTTTTCACGTTATCACCCCCTCTCACGGGATTATTTTTCCAGACCAATCGCGCCCGCCTACGCAATCAGTTACGACCAACAATAGAACGCAAAGCACCCACAATAATCGGAATGAGACCAAGCGCCATCACCGCCGCAACAATCACCGGCGCAGCCGGAATATCGAAAAAGGCAGTTATCGCCGCTTGTATATCGGACCAGCTCACAGGAATATTGACCATAAAACCTCACACAATGGAACGCAGACTAGTAATGACACGATAAAGCAAGACGAAAAAATAAACCGTGATGCCCCACCAACCCGCGTTAATCAACAAGACCGGAAGCGAAGCAATGACGACAATCAAAAACGCTAATTGTGTGCGCTGCCGGTCCCCCGACAGAGAAACAAAAACGAAAAGCAAGAGGACCGCCCAAATTGAACCAATGACATACAAGTAATTTGTTGCCAAACCTTGCTCAATCACTGTCTGGACTACCATTGTAGGAGTAGGGACCGGAGTAGGAGTCATTCAACCACCACCGTAAAACTTTTAACCCCACAAACGACAGACCCACCCGCAACAGGATCACCGCGATTAACCCGAATTTCGCGTATACCGCTAATGTCAAAACGCCAACAGTTACCGGATTCACGATATACACCGAGACCCGACGACGAAACGACAGGGAAAGGCGTATAGGTAGGATATGGAGTATAGGTAGGACCATTGACATACACTCTCACAGGTGTAACGGTAGATTTTGGCAATGGTGTAAATGTCGCCGAAGGAAGCAAGGTCGCAGTAGCCGGTACAAAATACGAACGCTCAAGCGTACGCAATTCACCCGAACACTTGACGAGCCCAGCATCTATCCAACCCGCCGCAGGGTCCGCCACAAACACACGCCCGCCCATCGCATACGTAAATCCGTTAACCGTCACACGAGAATTGACCGGCATCAAACCGTTGACAAAGGAAACATCCGACAGCATGTAACACGTTATCGCCGACGCAGGTCCAGACTGAACAACAACCGGCGTAGCCGCAACCATCAACGGAACAATCGTAGCGGTCCCAGACTGCACAGAACCCGCCGAAAGAACATTGCGAGAGCCGCCAAACGGATCAGAACAACCACGAAAAATCACAAAGGCAATACAAACCAAAGGAACAATCAATAGAACAATCCAGACCGCGCGGCGCGCCTCAAAAATTCGTTCAGGACGCGCTGCCCGTTCCTCACTCGCACGCGGCACAACCGGATTTTGCATTGTCATCGAACCACCTCAACTCGACGATTATTCATTACAAACAAACGCGACGTACTACCCGAATCACTTTTGATCTCATTCATCATTTGCTCTTTAATGCCACCATCATCAAACGGAATAAATTTCGTATCATATCGCCCAAATACTTCGCGATAATTCCGCAACAAAAATTTTCCGGTAAAACCCTGCACGTCCTGCCACTCAAAAAGCCACGCATCCAAAACCCACAAATCTAACAGACGACGAGTTTTCAACGGAGCCATACGCTTATCAACAGGATAGACAGAAGGAGAAAACCAAAAAGCATCTAATTTCCGCGCGTACGCCCCATACCCCTCAAATTTTTTAGACGAATTTCGACTGTCCGCAAACGCCCAACCTTCATCCAATATCACAGCCGAACGACGAATCTCGGAACGAATCGGAATATATTCCGGGTCAATCGGAAAATTCGCAAAAACACCGTCCACGAAATTATTGTCATAGAGCCATTTCGCCATAGCCACACTAAAAAGCGTTTTGCCCGACCCCAAACGCCCATGGATCCCCGTCAAACGCCAAGCGAGAGCATTCTCAAGAAAAGCGGAACCGTTTATCAGCTGAACAGCCATCACGCACCCGTAACCAACGACACAACCCACTTGATCGCCCAATAAATACAAAGCGCAAGAACAATTCCAAACATCAACGCAAAAAGCACTAAACCTGTCCCAAAAATCAACACGTTACCCCCTATCTTTCCTGCAATTGACGAATGATAAAAACAACAAACAAAGCAACCATCACGACTCCAAACAACGGAAGCAAATCCACACCCAGCAAGTTATATTGACTAACGGTATACACCGGGACAGAAACACAATCATTGCCATCCGTATTAATCGCCGACGCAACTTGACCGGGCAAACACCCCTCAACATCATTTCGATCCACATCCACACCTACCACAGACCCTACAGAACCATCCGCACCACCAATCGGCATCACACCCGACACATCCGCCGAACGAAAAACCGACGCAGCCCCACCCACCGAAACAGCTGCAGCCGAAACAGACGTCACAACCGGCGTAGCAAATTGCACATTGACCGGCGTAGAGTTACCACCTTGAATCGGAATCGCACCACCCGCCGAGATCGGAGTCCCACCCACACCCACCAAATCCACAGCAAGGGGAGTTGTAACAGCCACATAACAAGGATTCGACGGAGGACAAATTGTGCCAATTGCGACCGGAACCGATGTCCCGGGACCATAAATAGGAGTAGGATTATTTATATTAGGGGTCCACGTCGGCTCCGGAGTATTCGTTGGAACCGCCGTAGAAGATGGAACCGCCGTATTCGTTACCGTTGGAGTAGGCGTCACGGTCCCTTCAAAACAATATGAGGCAGAACACAAATCATCAGCCAAAGCATTCCGATACAAAACCAAAAACTTTACACGGTGTCCAACATATGCAGTTACATCAAACTCGTATTCATGCCACGCACAATCACTCGAAATCGTTTGCGAGGACAACACCGAAACAAAACCCGTCCCCGAAGAATGATCGACATCCACGATCTGGACCGCCAGAGTAGCAGTACCACCCGAACACCAATCTTGACCCCAGATAGACCAATCCGCAGAATCCAAATCAAATGCCGGCGTCAACGCGCCAAACGTTGTATTACCACCCGAAACAATAATCGCGCCATTTGCATTATGACCCTGCGACGATGTCCAATTCGCACCAACCCAATTCATCCCCGAAGCATGAAATGTCCCGTTAACCTGTCCCTGTCCTATAGGTCCCAAATCCACAGCATTTGAAACCGTCACATCATCCAACCAAAAGACAGAACCACAATCCACCGGCGCAAACCAAAACGTAATCCGACTACCAGCAAAACCCGCCAGAGAAAAAGTCAATTGTTCCCAATCATCATGCAATTGCGTATCTACAAAAATGTCCGTGACCGTGTTGTAATCGTAATCCCGAATCTGCCCGTCAAACCGATTCAGATCCACACTTGTTTTCGCATAAAACGACAGTGACGACCCCGTAGTAGCCAAAAATGACATACTCTCGACAGCAGAACCACAATTCAATTTCGCAGAACCACTCGCATCATGACCCACCGTAGCATCATACTCGGCAACCGAACCCCCTTTTGTAAATGCCCAACCCGTTTGACCCAAAAAAGTGCCATTCTCCGGCACGCCATCGGCAGACACCGGATAAATAAAAAAGAGGATGGCAAAAAAAGCAACCATCAAAAAACAAAAACGAAGAATGTTATTTTTTGAATTGCTCATAAAATTCCACCGTAATAGGTGAACCTACCTCATTCCCTTCGTCATCCACAGCCGAATACGTTTCAGAGCGGACCCTCTCACCAACCGGACGAAAACCAGCCCACGCAAGCGCGCGATCTACATCGCCCCCGCTACCCCAGACCCCACCCGATTTGGTAACCAAACGACGATTAAAACGGGGATGACTATCCCAAATAACAAGCGACTTGCGCAGCGCATCGCCCAAATAAACCACCAAAAGCAAACCAATCGGCACACCTAAAATATAAATAACACCCGGTTGAGCAAGGATATCGTTCAAAACATCATTGAAAAATTCAGCCGTGAAATCCACCAACCCAAAATCCATAGCCAACCCCCTTACCGCGAAACACGATCAAAAACAACACCCAGAAACGCACGCACAATCAGAGACCCCAACGACGCACCAATCAGAATCCCAAGCACAAGGACAGAGACATCACTCATAATAAACTGCTGAAAAACACCATCATCAGCAAACGAAACAGGAAACGCAGGACACCCCGCATTTATACCAACCGCAACATATGTAACACAGCCCAGACCGGAGAAATCCATAAACTACCCTCCATGAAAATAGGGGCGCAGTCCAATTACTACGCCCCATGCTTACATCACTTGCCAACAGGCGGAGCCGGTTTCACACCCGCACCATTCGCAAGACGCAAATTGCCAATCGAAACGTTAATACCGGAACCAAACTTCGTCGGACGCAAACCAATCACATCAGCCATAATCTCTTGCTTAACTTCAGGACGAAACGCGGCAGCCGACAATTTGCACGACAAATTTTGTAATCCCGCCGTCGCATCAAAAACGTCAATGTAAAGCATGGAGATCTGTTCTTTTGTCCTTGTGTCCACAAACGAACTGTCCCGAACTTTCATCACCACACCAGAAACAATCACCCGTATCACCCCCTCTCCGCATCTAATTTCGCGCGATAATACGCGCCATGCTGATCAAAACCGTTTTGAAAAATTTTATTTTGGACTGTAAAGCGCGACGATTGTCACAACACACAATTCAACGTTACGAAAGCGATAACCAACGCTTGCTTGACTTTTTGCACAGTCGCCGAATCCGTCACATTGAACACATCTCACACAAACACCTACGCGCATTTTTCGCCAAACTGCATGAGGTCAAACCAAAACGAATCGCCCGGCACAATGAATCCGAACGCTATTCACCATTCACAACCGAAGGCATCTATCGGAGTATCAAACGCGTGTTCAACTGGTCCGTATCAGAAGGACACATCAAACAAAATCCGATGCAGCGCGTACGACGCCCAAAGACACCAAAGAGAATCATCAAACGATTATCCGAGGCACAATTGAAAATTCTGTTGAGTGAAATCGCCGAAACCAAAGAACCAATCCGAAACCTTGCCATCATTCTATTAATGGTAGATTCAGGACTCCGAAAAGGTGAATGGATGTCATTAAAACTCGACAACGTCCACCTTGACGAGCAATTTATTTGTGTGAATGGAAAAGGGGAGAAGGAACGAAATGTCCCTATCGGACAGGTCACATGCGAAGCAATTGCACAATGGCTAACCATCCGACCCGAGACGAGGTGTAAAAACGTTTTCGTCAAGTCGTCAGGAAAACCATTATCAGGGGAAGCAATTCGCGCCGTGCTACGACGCATCCAGAATAAATTGAAATTGCAGCGTCTCTACCAGCATTTACTACGTCACACATTCTCTAAACTCTATTTGAGACGCGGAACACTCGAAAAGTTATCACAGATTCTTGGACACGCCGACATCCAGACGACGAAAGAAATTTACGTTCAGGATTTTGACATTCACGACCTTATCGAAGAACACAGCAAGGCATCACCAATTGACCGATTAAACCGACGTTCAAAAATTACACGTCCGGCGCAAACATAGAATTTGCATTGACTTCACGACGCATTGATTCAGCACGCACCACCGCCAACATATCACTAACATACGATTGAATCACATTCAGCGTCGTAAGCGACATCATGACATCTTCATCCGACACATCCGACATTAATCGCAACACTCGCACCCGTTCATTTGCAACAACATCACGAATCACCGCCAGCGATTCCGGCGAAAAAAAATGTTGTGACACAGGAACATCAAACACAGCCATACACTCACCTCCATTGAATTGAGGCAATCCCCTTGCCAAGGAGAAGGTCGCGGGTCCGAATCCCGTCTCCCGCTTGGCGATAGAGTGTATCGCTGAAACCAGCCAAAATTGGCTGGTTTTTCTTTTTCTACCCTTAAGGAAATGACGCGCATACATCACCCACAAGAAAGCACACCTTTTCTTGCATAGCGTCTTTTGATTGACATGCGTTCAGCGTGCGTTATAATCCGTTTGCAGCGATGAGGCTCGCTGCGCGACTTGCCGTTCTTGCAAGTCATCTCAAATGTCGTGTGCGTACGGCTGATAGCCTCTACGGGTGGAACCGTCCGTAGGGGCTTTTTGTTTGTCTATAGAATTCATCAGGTGGTCTCAAACTGGATGGGAGAGATTGGAGACAGCATAAAGTGAATGCAACCCAAGTGCAAACTACTGCGCGCCGTATCCAAGAAAATATCGCGCGCGTCATCGTCGGTAAAAAAGAAACAATTGAATTGTTGTTGGTTGCGTTATTGTGCGAAGGACATGTCTTGTTGGAAGATGTGCCGGGCATCGGCAAAACGATGCTGGCAAAAACATTGGCGAAATCGCTCGACGCGTCATTCCAACGCATTCAATTCACACCTGACCTCTTGCCGAGCGATATTACAGGCGTGAGCGTGTTCAATCAACGCACGAATGAATTTGAATACCGCGCGGGTCCGCTGCTCGCGCAAATCGTTCTCGCCGACGAAATCAATCGCGCGGGTCCGCGCACGCAAGCCGCGCTGCTCGAAGCGATGGAAGAACATCAAATCACCGTTGACGGCGTGACGCATTTGCTGCCGCGTCCGTTTCTCGTTCTCGCCACACAAAATCCTGTCGAACTCGAGGGAACGTTTCCACTGCCCGAAGCACAGGTGGACCGCTTTCTAATGCGCGTCGCGCTCGGTTATCCTAATGAAAACGACGAGCGCGCGATTCTGCGCCGATTCCGCGAAAGCAATCCCCTCGCCGCACTCGCGCCCGTGATTCACGCCTCCGAAATTTTGGAATTGCAAAAGAGTGTGCGCGCCGTATTGGTGCATCCTGCCATCGAAGAATACATTGTGCGTTTGACGCGCGCCACGCGCGAGAACGACGCGATTCAACTCGGCGCGAGTCCGCGCGGTTCGCTCGCGCTGTATCACACTTCGCAAGCATTGGCGGCAATTCGCGGACGTAATTTCGTTTTGCCCGATGATGTCAAACAATTGCTCGCGCCCGTGCTTGAACATCGACTAATGACCTCCAGCCAAGCGCGCGTGCGCGGACGCGATGTGCGGGATATTTTGCAAGAGCTTTCCGCGCGCGTCCCCGTGCCGGTGGAAGAAAGTTGGAGTGTGGAGTCGTGATTCGCACGCTCAATATCCTCACAGTCATTCTTTTCGCTGCCAGCATCCTCTTGCAAAATCCACTTTTGTTTTTGCTCGCTGCGCTGCTTGCGCTCGTGATGTTGACGACGGCGTTGTGGGGTCGCTATGCGCTCGCGGGCGTGACGTACACGCGCAAGCTTGGAACGACGCGCATGTTTGTCGGCGAAGAAAATGATTTGTGGGTCGAGATTGTCAATGCAAAACCGCTGCCCCTCGCGTGGCTCAAGGCGAATGATGAAATTCCCGCCGAAATGCAATGGGTCAATGGCGATGTTCATTTCACGCACAAACAAACGCGGCGCGTGTTGACGAATCTGCTTGCCTTGCGTTTTTACGAACGCGTGCGAAAACATTATCGCCTGCGCGCCATCAAGCGCGGCGCGGTGGAATTTGGACCCGTTCAATTGAGTTCGGGCGACATGTTTGGTCTGCGAACGCAACAGCAAGAATTTTCCCAAACCGATTTATTGCTCGTGTACCCAAAAGTTGTGCCGCTCACCGCGCTCGGACTGCCCGCCGCGCATCCGTTCGGCGACGCGAAAATGACGCGCAAAATTGCAGAGGACCCACTGCGTTTGATGAGCGCGCGCGAATATGTGGCAGGTGACAGTCCGCGTTTTATTCATTGGAAAGCATCCGCGCGGCGCGGCGCATTGCAGACAAAAATTTTCGAGCCGAGCGCGCAGCGGGTGGCAATTATTTTTCTCGATGTCCAAACACTGCCTGCGCGCTATGTGAGTTTTGTGCCCGAATATCTCGAGTTTGTATTTACGGTCGCCGCGTCGGTTGCGCGCGCGCTGCTCGATGCGCGCGAAGCGGTGGGGTTGTATTCCGATGCCGCGCGCCGCAATGAAAACGCACTGATTCACATTCCCCCGTCGCGCCGTTCCGAGCAATGGTCGCTGCTGCTCGACGCGCTCGCATGGTCGAATTATCTAGCGCTCGCTCAAATCCATGACGTTCTGCGCGCCGAACTGGGCACACTGCCTTTTGGCGCGACGCTCATTGTGATTTCGGCAGTCATTACGGATGAATTGCTCGCCGCGCTGCTCGAAGCAAAACGCGCAGGGCATCCTGTCACGCTTCTTACAATTGGCGAGGAACCGCCGCGCGAAATTCCCGATGGAATTAAAACATATTGGTTGGGCGGACGCGCGGCGTGGGAAAATCTCGCGCAGTTGAATCTCGACGCTTGAACAGAAACACGATTGCGAATGATGAATCAATTCATGCGTTTGAAAGAAACGGAACGTTCGTGGAATTGGATTGACGATGGCGTGCTGCCGTACGCGCTTGCAGCAATGCGCGCGGTGTGGCTGTGGCTTGGACTGTGCTTGTGGGCGCATGTCCTCGAGCCGCCGCGCAGTGAGCTCATTCCGCTGTTTATTGTATTCGGACTCTTGGCAGTCAGTACGTTATTTACACAACTCGCGGTGTTTCGTTTGCGCGATACGCGCGGAACGTGGCTCGTCGTGGGCGGCGGTGTGATGGCGGCAATGCTGACTCTCTACGTTTCGTTTGGCACAACCCCATTTGCCGACCTCGGCGCGTTGTTTGTCGCCGTCCTTGTCACGGCGTGGTGTTGGCGTTGGGGCATCGTCGCGGGACGCGAACCGATTCGCTATGACACCTACGCGCGCAATTTTGTGTATGGTGTGATTGCGCTTGCGCTCGTCGTGTTTGGCGCGCTGACGGCACATACACTTGCGCCCGCCGAATTAATTTTTCCGATTCTTGTATTTTTTGCGCTCGGACTCGGAGTTCTCGCGCTCGCGAGTTTGCGCGACGCGCAGCAATATGAAAGCGCAACGTTGGGTCAATCCTTTGCGCTGAATCGTTTTTGGCTCGGCACCGTCGGTATCGTCGTTGCAGCATTGGTCTTGGTTGGGTTCATTCTCGGCGGCGTGTTTGCACCCGAATGGGCGGCGCGCACTGTGGCAGTTGTGGTATTCGTTTGGCGATTGATTACGAGTATCTTGTTGCTTATCGTCTATGTCGTCGCGCTCGTCTTTTTTGGAATTCTCGATGTACTGGGGCGTGTGATTCATTTCACGCCGAGTGAAGGTACGCCTTTTCAATTGCCAGAACCCGTGCGCTTGGATGAGCTGTTCAAAAATCAAGACGAGGTCGCGTCCACGCTTCCGCCTGAACTCGTTCTCCTCGCGCAAATTCTTTCGGCGCTTTTCATTGCGCTCGCGCTCGCCGCGTTGTTTGCCATCGCGTTTCGACGTATGCGCGAATACGCGGCGGAGGATACGGACGAAACGCGCGAATCGGTGTTCTCGTTCGATTTGCTTCAGGCACAATTGCGAAATTTATTTCGACGCGCGTCGCCAACACAAAACGCGGTCGCGCCGTATGCAGAAATTCGCGGTGATGACGCGCGCGCGCAAATTCGCCGCGTGTATCAAGCATTGCTCGCGTGGGCGGCGGAACGCGGCATCACGCGCGCGGCAGGACAAACCCCGCGCGAATTGGAACACGCGCTCGCCGCGCAATTTGAAACGCGCGCAGACCAACTCGCGCTCATCACAAACGAATATCTGAACGCGCGTTACAATGTCGCGCCCATCGCCGCGCAAAACGCGGAACGCGTGCTGCGCGCGTGGCAGGTTATTTCCGAAAATGATGTCCGCGCGTAATCTCGAATGTTATCAAGCGTCAAGTGCGAATAGAGAAATCGTAAATGCCCACCGATAGCAAGTCATCCACAAACAACTTGACGGCAGAACGTTTCATGCTCCTTGTCGGCATCGCGTTATTACTTATCGGTGCGCTCGTCGTCCAAGTTGTTCCCCCCGATATGTACATCAGCGGGCTGGCGATTCTGGGTTTCGGCGTCGGCGCGCTTGTGCGCGCGGCGATTGGGTTCGCGCGTGCGAGGATGAACAAGAATTAATTCTTGACGGAGAGAAAAGTATGCACCTTTGGCATGATGTGGAAGCAGGAGTGAAAATTCCCGAACATATCAACGTTGTCGTCGAGATTCCAAAGGGTTCGCGCAACAAGTACGAATTGGATAAAGCGACGGGCGCGATTCGTTTGGACCGCGTGCTGTACTCGGCAATGGAATATCCGGGCGATTACGGTTTGATACCGCGAACGTATTACGATGACGGTGACCCGCTCGATGTGTTGGTGATGATGAACGAGCCGACGTTTCCGAGTTGCATCATTCCTGCGCGCCCGATTGGACTCTTTCGCATGATGGACCGCAACGCGCCTGACGACAAGATTCTGGCTGTGCCGCTGAACGAACCCATGTTCCGCGACTATTATGACATCCGCGATATTCCGCAGCATTACCTTGAAGAAGTCGCTCATTTTTTCGCGGTGTATAAAGATTTGGAAGGCGCGCATGTAAAAACGATTGGCTGGGAAAATGCCGCGCACGCGCAAGAACGCATCACATACGCAGTCAAGCTGTATCAAAAGAAATTCAAACCACATCACAGGAGAACAAAATGAACACACATATTCAATCCGTAACCGCCCGCGAAATTTTGGATTCGCGCGGCAATCCGACTATTGAAGTGGAAGTGAAATTGCAAGGCGGCGCAATGGGGCGCGCGGCGGTGCCTTCGGGCGCGTCCACAGGCGTTCATGAAGCATTGGAATTGCGCGACGGCGACAAGAAACGGTACAACGGCAAAGGCGTCCAGACTGCGCTCGCGCATGTGCGCGGTGAACTCGCGAATGCGGTGCAAGGCATGGACGCAACAGACCATAAAGCGTTGGATGAAAAGATGCTCGCGCTCGACGGCACGCCGAACAAAGCGCGTCTCGGCGCGAACGCGATATTGGGCATCTCGATGGCGGCAGCGCGCGCGGCGGCGAATGCGCGCGGGATGCCGTTGTATCAACATCTCGGCGGCGACGACGCGCACATTTTGCCCGTGCCGATGATGAACGTGTTGAACGGCGGCGCGCATACGAATTGGACGACGGTGGCGATGCAGGAATTTATGATTGTGCCGCTCGGCGCGCCGACATTCGCCGAAGCATTGCGCTGGGGCGCGGAAACGTATCGCGCACTGCAAGGGTTGTTAAAAGATAAAGGACTTGCGACGACGGTTGGCGACGAAGGCGGTTTCGCGCCGATTCTCAAAACGCACGATCAAGTTTTGCAATTGCTCGTCGCGGCGATTGAACGCGCGGGGTATCGTCCACAACAAGATGTGGCAATCGCGCTCGACCCCGCGTCGAGTGGTTTTTTCCACGATGGGCTGTATGTGTTGAATGAAAACGAAAAACTCTCCGCGTCCGAAATGACGGACTTGTACGCGCGCTGGCTCGACACGTATCCAATTATTTCGCTCGAAGATGGACTCGCGGAAAATGATTGGGACGGTTGGAAAATTCTCGCGGCGCGTTTACGCGAACGCACGCAGTTGATGGGTGATGATTTGTTGGTGACGAATGTGGAATTTATTCGCCGCGCGATTCAAGACCATATCGCCAATTCCGTATTGATTAAATTGAATCAAATCGGCACGGTGACGGAAACGATTGCGGCGATTGATTTGGCGAAATCGGCGGGATGGACAGCAGTGGTCTCGCACCGCAGCGGCGAAACGGCGGACACGTTCATCGCGGATTTTGTCGTCGCGATGGGGACGGGACAAATCAAAACGGGCGCGCCGTGCCGCAGCGAGCGCGTGGAAAAATACAATCAACTGTTACGCATCGAGGATGAATTGGGCGCACGCGCGCAGTACGCAGGACGCGGCGCATTTGCGCGGTTGTAAAAGGATTTTGTTTCGATGACGTTCGAGAGCATCTTGTTTGAACGCGCCGCCGAGCGCAAGCACGCGGAAACGATTGAGCCACCCGAATGTTTTGGCGACCTCAATCTCGACCAGATTGTTGACGCGGTGACGGCGGGCAAACAAGAATACAACTTGAATCCATTTTTCTACGCGCCGCTGCGCGACGTGGAGGCGATTCATTATCGGCATGAAATTTTTCGCGCGTTGGAAAATGCTGCGCTGTTGGAGACGATTCAGGGATTTGCCAAAAAAATGCGCGCGGTCCGCGAACATCTCGAACAAGCGGCGAAACTGTATTACAAGTATCAAAAAGAAAAATGGTTTTTGGACGCGGCGCAAATCTATTGTGACGCGGTCAAGCAACTCGCGGCAGAGTTGGCGCAATTCGATTTGCGCGCGCGCGGACTGTTGGCGTTCCGCGAATTTTTGACGGACTATGTCGGCACGGATTCGTTTCGCGTCTTGGGCGATGAAACACAACTACTGCGCGCGGACTTGGGCGCGATTCGCTACACGATTCACATCAAAGCAAATCGCGTTCAGGTCCGCAAATACGAGGAGGAAACCGATTACAGCGCAGAGGTGGAAGAGACCTTTGCGAAATTCAAACAGGGCGCGGTCAAAGATTACCGCGCGAAATTTCCGAACTGGCAAGAAATGAATCATGTCGAGGCGCAAGTGCTGACGGGCACCGCGCAAATGTATCCCGAAATTTTTGCGCGCCTCGACAATTTCTACGCGCGGCATCAAAAGTTTTTGGATGAAACGGTTCGCGCGTTCGACCGCGAAATTCAATTCTATCTCGCATCTCTCGAACACCGCGCGCGCTTCCAACGCGCGGGCTTGTCCTTTTGCTATCCGCGCGTGTCTGCACAAGACAAACATGTGTGCGCGGACCAAGCGTTTGACCTCGCGCTCGCGGACAAGTTGGTGAGCAATAACGCGCCGATGGTTTGTAATGATTTTTTTCTCAAGGACGCCGAACGTATCTTGATTGTCACGGGTCCGAATCAAGGCGGCAAGACCACGTTTGCGCGCATGTTTGGGCAACTGCATTATTTGGCGAGTTTGGGTTGTCCCGTCCCCGGCAGTGACGCGCAGCTCTTTTTATTTGACCAACTGCTGACACATTTTGAACGCGAAGAAAATATCGAAAATCTGCGCGGCAAGTTGGAAGACGATTTGTTTCGCGTTCATGCCATTTTGGAACGCGGCACGCCCAACAGCATTTTTATTTTGAATGAAATTTTCAATTCGACGACGCTCCAAGACGAAATTTTTCTGAGCCAAGAAATTTTGCAAAAAATCAGCGCGCTCGACGCGCTATGCGTGTGTGTGACATTTCTCGACGAGTTGGCGGCGTTGAGCGAAAAAACGGTCAGTATGGTGGCAACCGTGAGACCCGAAAATCCAACCGAACGCACGTTCAAAATCGAACGCAAGCGCGCGGACGGACTCGCCTACGCGCTGTCGCTCGCGGAAAAATATCAGTTGACGTTTGATGATTTGAGGAAGCGCTTGCCATAGGAACCATTCGTAGTAACGAATTTATTCGTTGCACGCGCGCAAGCCAAACGCGTGACGAATGAATTCGTCACTCCATTCTGATAGATGCAAGTATTTTTGATGCACCGCGCGCGCGATTTCGATTTGAACGCACCATTGCCGCCCAACGCGCAAGACCTCGTTCAAGATTTGGAATTGCACACGCTGTTTCAAGCAATGGCGCGCGAGGACGAATTTTTGTTGGGCGTCGCCAAACAAGCTGTGTTGACGGGATTCGGCAATGACCTCGACACGCTGCGCTATCGCCAAGACATCCTCAAGGACTGCTTGAACAATTCGACGTTGGTGCGCGAAATGTACGCGATTGCCGTGCAAGCTATTGAACGCGAGCGCAAACATTTTTGGGGCATCACGAGCAACTATCCGCCTTCGACCTTGCATCGCGGGCGCGAAGTGATGCAAATGTTTGTCGAGATGCTAAGAAAGTTTCGCGGCATCGCCGACGCGCACGCCGCGCAGTTTCACTCGGACGGTTTCACAAAATTGTTCACGATGCTGCAGCGCGAATTGGACGACGCCTATTTCGCGCGCGTGCAAACGCATTTGCGCGCGTTGAAATTCGACGATGGGATTCTTATTAGCGCGCAGTTGGGTGATGGAAACAAAGGCGTCAATTATGTTTTGCGGAAACCGCATAACAGCGAACAAAATTTTTTCCAACGCGTGTTTGCGCCCAAGTCGCCCGCGTTCACGTTTTACATCGCCGACCGCGATGAAAGCGGCGCGCGCGCGCTCGCGGAATTGGAAGGACAAGGCATCAACCTCGCGGCGAACGCGCTCGCGCAATCCAATGACCACATTCTCACGTTTTTCAAAATGCTGCGCGTCGAATTGGGCTTTTACGTGAGCTGTTTGAATTTGCACGCGCGGCTCGCGCAAAAAGGCGAACCGATTTGTTTTCCCGTTCCGATGGCGCTCGCCACGCGCAAACATGCGTTTCAAGATTTGTACGATGTGTGTTTGACATTGAACATGGAACCGCGCGTTGTGGGCAATGATGTGAATGCGGACGAAAAAAATCTCGTCGTCATCACAGGCGCGAATCAAGGCGGCAAGTCCACTTTTTTACGCAGCATCGGACTTGCGCAATTGCTCATGCAGTGCGGCATGTTTGTTCCCGCCGAAACATTTTCCGCGAATGTGTGCGACGCGCTGTTCACACATTACAAACGCGAAGAAGACGCGAGTATGACGAGCGGAAAATTCGATGAGGAACTCGGACGCATGAGCAAAATGGTTGAACAGCTCACGCCGAATTGTATTGTGCTGTTTAATGAATCGTTCGCCGCGACGAACGAACGCGAAGGTTCGGAAATCGCGCGGCAAATCGTTTCGGCGTTGTTGGAACGCGGCATCAAGATTTTTTACGTGACGCATCTGTACGAATTTGCGCGCAGTATGTTTGATAAACACTTGCCCGACGCGCTGTTCTTGCGCGCGGAACGTCAAGCGGACGGCACGCGCACGTTCAAATTGATTCAAGGCGAACCGTTACAAACGAGTTTCGGCAAAGATTTGTACGAGAGAATTTTTGAAAGAGAAAATCCATTGGCGGTGGTGACAAATGGCAGAGAATGAAACTGCGGTGACTGTGCCGACGGCGAACGCGGAAACGGGACTGGAGCGCAACGTCGTCGCGTTGGGCTGGGTCGCGTTTTTTGGCGGCATGGCGCAAGACATCATTCAACCCGTGCTGCCGATTTTTTATACAACGGTGCTTGGACTCAATACGGAATTCATCGGCTTGATTGAAGGGTCGTTGATGACGATTGTGAGTCTGGCGAAAATCGGCGCGGGCTATCTTTCGGATGCGATGGGCGTACGCAAACCGATTGTGTTTGTCGGATACGCGTTGTCCGCGCTCGGACGTTTTGGTTTGGGATTTGCAAACAGCGGCGCGGTCGTCTTCGGACTGCGTTTGTCGGATGGTGTTGGTAAAGGATTGAAGGACGCGCCGCGCGATGCGTTGGTGGCGGGTTCGGCGGGTTCGCGCAAATTGGGTTTTGCGTTCGGCGTGCAACGTACGCTCGATACGTTAGGCTCGGTGGTAGGTCCGCTGATTCTATTCGTGTTGTTGAATCTCTGGGCAAGTCACGAAAACAAGTATCACGAAATTTTTTGGCTCGCGGGCGCGATTGCGATGATTCCATTGGTTATCATTGGATTCTTTGTGCGCGAACGTCGTATGCCTATTTCAAAGCAGCGCATTTCGCTGGCGACGTTCAAGGGACCATTCGCGGGATTTCTCGCCGTCATGTTGTTGTTCACGCTCGGCAATTCGTCCGATGCGTTTTTGATTTTGCGCGCGCAAGATGCGGGTGTCGCAACCGTTTTGATTCCGATTGTGTATGCGGTGTTCAATCTCGTTTCCGCGCTTACCGCAATTCCTGCGGGAAAACTCGCAGACCGCATCGGACGCCGCCGCGTTATCATGTACGGGTGGATTGTGTACGCGTTGACGTATCTCGGTTTTGCGTTCGCGCCGAGTGCGCTGGCGATTTGGGGTTTGTACGCGTTTTATGGATTGTATTACGCGTTAACCGAAGGTGCAGGCAAAGCGTTGGTCGCGGAACTCGTGCCCGACGAACAACGCGGCGGCGCGTATGGTTTGTACAATGCTTCGATTGGTGTGATGGCGTTGCCCGCGAGTCTCATCGCGGGATTCTTATGGAATCAAGTTTCGCCCGCCGCGCCATTTGCGTTTGGGGGCATCATCGCGCTGTTGGCTTTGGTCGCGCTGCAATTTGTGCCAACAGTGAAAACATCAGCCGCATAAGCGCGCGCAACACAAAACGGAAATGGCAAAGGCAATTACGACAGCGCTTGGAAAAGTGAATCTCCCGAAACAAACCGCGATTCGGTTTGTGATTTTGCTCGGCGTCGTCAGTTTGTTTTCGGACATGACCTATGAAGGGGCGCGCAGTATTGCGGGACCGTTTCTCGCGGTGTTGGGCGCGAGCGGTTTCGTCGTCGGTGTGGTCGCGGGGTTTGGGGAATTGATTGGCTATGGCTTGCGATTGGTGTCGGGTTATTTCAGTGACCGCACGCAAAAATACTGGACGATTACGCTCGTCGGTTACGCGGTGAATTTGATTGCAGTGCCGCTGCTCGCGCTCGCGGGCAGTTGGGAACTCGCCGCGCTGTTGATGATTCTCGAACGCACGGGCAAAGCGATACGCACGCCCGCGCGCGATGCGATGCTTTCGTATGCGACGCATCAAACGGGACGCGGCTGGGGTTTTGGTTTGCACGAAGCGATGGACCAAATCGGCGCGGTGTTGGGTCCGTTGATTGTCGCGGCAGTGTTGGCACTGCGCGGCACATATCAAACGGGATTCGCGATTCTGTTGATTCCCGCGCTGCTCGCGTTGAGTGTGTTGTTCGTCGCGCGCGTGTTGTATCCAAATCCGCGCGAATTGGAAATCAGTACGCCAACGCTCAAGAATCAAGGATTTCCGCGCGCATACTGGATTTATCTCATCGGCGTTGCGTGTGTCGCGGCGGGCTATGTGGATTTTCCACTCATCGCGTTTCATTTTCAAAAAGCGTCCATCGCGCCCGACGCGTGGATTCCGATTTTGTACGCAGTGGCGATGGGCATGGATGCTATCGCCGCGCTCGTGTTTGGACGATTGTTTGACCGCATTGGCATTACAACACTCGTCATCGTTTCGCTTTTGTCTGCGTTGTTTGCGCCGTTGGTATTTCTCGGCGGTTTTGAATTCGCGCTGTTGGGCATGGCGTTGTGGGGCATTGGACTCGGCGCGCAAGAATCCATTTTGCGCGCGGCAGTCGCGGGCATGGTTGCGCCCGAACGACGCGGCTCGGCGTATGGAATTTTCAATACGGGGTTTGGCGTCGTGTGGTTTTTGGGCAGCGCGTTGATGGGCTATTTGTACGATGTGTCAATGCCCGCGCTCATCGCGTTCTCGATTCTCACGCAGCTCGCGGCGATTCCATTTTTTCTCGCGGTGAAAGGACAACAACAATCTTGACGTTATCTTGATTTTGCGTATCATATTGCCAGAAAGAATCGGTGATGAAGCTCACCGTAATTGCCTGCGAACTGGCTGATGGCTTCTACCTGCACAGGTGGAAGCCATTTTCTTTTTGGAGGAGAAGATGGGTTCCTGTGCCTGCGCAGAAACCCATTTTTATTTTTCAGGAGGAAATGTGTTTCGCGCCGCACGTTCGCCAAAACGTTTTAGCGCGCGAACGTGCGCGCGAAATGCAAGCCATATGGCACAACAAAAAGGTTTTACCAACCAAATCGCAATGCCGCAGCCAACGCAGACACAACCTATCGCCGCAAAACAAGTCGCGGCAAAGTTGGACGAAGGCGCGTTCTTTGGACTATATACGGATTGGGGCAATGGGACAGCTGTCCCGAGCGTAACGCCGAACAAAGGCGCGTTCTTTGGACTACACACCGATTGGGGCAATGACTCGAATTATTTAACCACGGTTACAGAACCTGATGAAGGCGCATTGTTTGCGTTGCACACGGATTGGGGTGACGGAACAAAGGTTCGTAGCGTCAAACTTTCCCCCAAAGGCGCGTTCTTTGGTCTGCATACAGATTGGGGCAAGACGAAATGACAAATGTACGAGTTCATCCAGCAACGATGATGTCGTTGGATGAACTCGTTCTCACCGAATGGAGTTTGGCGGCACGTAAAAAAGGGACACGCCATTGGAGAACTTGTTGATTGCGGCGGGCGCGATGGGACTCGTCCTCATCGCGAGCATGATTTCGGTTGAGGCAGGCATCTCGGTTGCCATCATCGAAATTTTGCTCGGTGTTGCGGCAGGAAATTTTCTCGGTTTGCATACGACACCGTGGATGGATTTTCTCGCGTCGTTCGCGTCCATCGTGTTGACCTTTCTCGCGGGCGCAGAAGTGGACCCGAAATTGCTGCGCACAGAATTCAAGTCGAGCATTTTGTTGGGCGGCTTGTCGTTTGCTCTGCCGTTCGCACTCGCGCTGCTGTTTGCGCTTTTCGTTTTGGGTTGGACATCGCGCGCGGCACAAATCGCAGGCATCGCGTTATCTACAACCTCGCTCGCGGTGGTGTACGCCGTCCTCGTCGAAACGGGTTTGACGGAAACGCGCATCGGCAAAATCATTATGGCAGCCACGTTCGTCACCGACTTTGGCACCGCGTTGGCGTTGGCATTGTTGTTCATTACACCGGGCTGGGAGTTGCTCGCGTTCGTCGCGGTTTCCCTCGCGCTGTTGGTCTTTGTGCCGCGCATTGCGCCGTGGTTTTTCAAACGCTATGGGGACCGCGTCATCGAACCCGAAATCAAATTAATTTTTTTCGTGCTGCTCGTGTTGATGTTGTTTGCGGAATTTGGCGCGAGTCATGCCGTCTTGCCTGCATTCATTTTCGGCTTGACAATGGCGCGCGTGTTGGAGCAATATCGCACGCAGCAGCGACGGTTGCGCGTCGTGGCGTTCGCACTCTTGACGCCATTCTTTTTTCTGAAATCGGGATTCAATGTTTCACTCACGGCTGTCGCCGCAAATTTGCCCGCCGTGCTGTTGTTGCTCGCGGTAAAACTCGCGGCGAAAGGAATTGGCGTCTTTCCCCTCGCGCGGCGTTACGTGCCGCAAGACGCCACATTCACCACATTGCTGATGAGTACGGGGTTGACGTTTGGCACAATTTCTTCGCTCTATGGTTTGAACGCGGGCATTATTGACCAAGCGCAATTCTCGGTACTTATTACCGTTGTGATTTTGAGTGCGGTTGTTCCCACCTTTATCGCGCAACGTTTTTTTCAACCTACGCCCCCACCAGAGTTTGGCGGGGTCGAATAAAAAATTATTTCGAGGTGATTCATGTCCGAGTTACGTCCGTGGAAAATCTTGTCGCATGTGATTGCGTACAAAGGTCGTTTTCAAGTGATTGAAGATTTGGCGCAAACACCGCGCGGCGAGATTCGTTATACGTTCATTCACAGTCCTGCCGAAGTGGTCGGCACGCTCGCGTTTACGCCAGAGAATAAAGTTGTTTTGATTCGCGAATGCCGTCATCCGCTCAAACGCGTGATTCACGATTTACCCGGCGGCAGCGCGAAACCGGGCGAGGCGCTCGAAGACGCGGCGCGACGCGAATTGGAAGAAGAGACGGGCTGGATCGCGGGACCGATGGAACGTTTGGGTTATCTGATCGCGTATCCGAACGCGCTCAATGTGGGCGTTCATCTTTTTATGACGCGGGTCGAACGGCGCACGGAACGACATCCCAATCGTTTCGAGTTTGGCGAACCCGTCGAAATCGAATGGGAAACCCTCGTACGCGAAGTGAGTGCAGGCGAATACGAAGATGCCGCGCTGCAATTGGCGGTGATGTTGGCGTCAAAGCGCGTGCCAACACAGGCGTAATACGCGCAAGAGGAGCAAGGCATGTTTCGACACATCTTGATTGGGCTCGATGGCTCAGACGCGGCGCAGTACGCGCTCGCGCGTGCGTTCGATTTTGCGGCACAAAGCGCGGGCGAAGTGACTGCGCTCTCGATCGAGGAACGCTTGCCCGCGTATGCCGCGTCGTTGGGCGAGGTGCAAGAGACGAAACGCGAATTGGATGCGTTTTTTCAAAACCTGCACGCGGCGGCACAGGAACAAGCAAAAACGCAAGCCGTTACATTGCGAACCATCATTCTTGCAGGACACGCGGCAGAAACAATTGTGCGGTTTGCCCGCGACGGTGGGTTTGATTTAATCGTGTTGGGCGCGGGACGGTTTGGTATGGGTGGCACAGCGGACCGCGTCGCCGAGCAAGCGCCGTGTTCGGTGTTGATTGCGCGCGAGTCCCCGTTGTCCATTTGGGTTCAAGACATTATGACGCGCAACGTCGCCACCGTTCAACCGCACACCTCGCTGCGCGAAGTGGTTCACATTCTCCTCGCGCGAGGGGTCAAGGCGGTGCCTGTGGTAGATGCATACGAACACGTGCAGGGAATTATTACAGGCGGTGATTTGCTTGAACGCGGCGGCTTGCAGCATCGTTTGAGTTTGGTGAGTGGGTTCGATGCCACCGCGCTCGCGGAACAATTGCGTGAGTTGATGCGGAATGGGAAACGCGCGCGCGATGTCATGACGCCAAACCCATTGACAATTCCCGAACGAACGCCCGTCGCGCAAGCCGCGCGGTTGATGACACAACATCAGTTCAAACGTTTGCCTGTCGTGGACGATGCAGGCAAACTTGTGGGCATCGTCGCGCGGCTCGACGTGTTGCGCGCAATTCTCCACACCGCGCCGCCACGCGAAACGGAAACCGAACGCGCGCCCGTCGTCGGCGCGCATCTCGTGCGAGAGGTCATGGCAAGTTCGGTGCCGACAGTCTCGACGAATGAAGCAGCGGCGGCGGTCATGGTACAACTGGGCGCCTCTCCGTATCGCCGCGTTGTCGTCGTTGACAGCGCGCGCCGTGTGTTGGGTCTCATCACTGACCACGAACTCATCAAGCGTCTTGGACCGGAAACACATGCGACGCTGTTACAGCGCTTGACGGGGCGCGGCGCGGCGAGCGAAGAACTGCGCGTGACCGGCAAGGCATCGGAATTGATGCTCACAAACGTCATTACGATTGCAGAGAACGCGCCCACTTTGGATGCGCTGCGTTTGATGTTGGAACACAAAATCAAACGTCTCCCCGTTGTGAATGATGAAAATAAACTGGTTGGAATGGTAGACCGCGATGCAGTGCTGCGCGCCATCGCAGGAGATTTGTAGGAGAAAAATTGCACGCGCATTTATTGAATGAAAATCAAAAACGTTCGGTGGCGGTGACACTGCGATTGTTTGAAGAACGTCTCGCCGAAGTGGAACGCTTGCTCACGGTGCAAGAACGCGGCGTGCTGTACGAACGCGTCGCGCATTTTTCGCCGCGTCAACAAGAAAAAATTCGCGCGTTGATTTACGAGGCGCGTAGATTGATTCGAGACATGGCGCGCGAATTTCAACTCGAACGCGATATCCAAAATCCCGCGCGGCGCATTTTTGGTTTATTGAGTATCACATGGGAAAGTTTGGAAGAACTGCACAGCAAGCCATTGAAAGCGTACGGCGCGGTGGACCCGCGCTTGCCAGAAGTGATTGACCCGTTCGCGGAAAAACTCGCGCGGCTCGCCGTTGAAATCCGTCACGCCGCCGCGCATGAACAAGACGGAAACGTCGAATGACCCATTTTATTTTTGTGCGGCACGGGCAAACGAATTGGAACCGCGAGAATCGTTTTCGCGGACGCTTGGATATTCCATTGAACGACGTGGGCAAAGCACAAGCGCGCCGCGTCGGCGAACATTTGGCGCAAACTCCTATCGCAGCAATTTACGCGAGTCCCGTTTCACGCACCATCGTTACGGCGGAATTTATCGCGCAGTCGCACAATTTGCGCGTTCAATCGCGAGCGGAATTGTATGACCTCGATTATGGCGCATGGCAAGGCAAGACGCCGAACGAAATAGATGCAAGCGAATACGCGTTGTGGCTGCGCGAACCCGCACGCGTGAAATTTCCCGGCGGCGAAACCTTGTTCGATGTCCGCGCGCGCGTTGTGAAGTTGGTCGCCGAGTTGAGCGCAACGCACGAGGATGAAACGGTCGTTTTGGTCTCGCATGATTTGGTCGGCAAAATTCTCGTGTGCGCGCTCCTCAATGCCGATTCCAATTCGATTCATCGCGTGCAGCAAGATAACGCGTGCCTCAATCGTTTTTCTGTCGAGAACGGGAACTATGTTTTGCGCGTGCTGAACGAGACAAGTCACTTGGAAATGCCGTGAGCGAAATCACGTACTATTGTCCAAATTGCTGGCAAGAAATTTCGCCGCGCGCGTCCGTGTGCGCGTTTTGTCAAACGCGCTTGGACGAACGCGCGAACGATTCGTTTGGGGAAAAACTGCGCGCGGCATTGCATCATCCCGTTCCCGCCAAAGCCGCGTTCGCCGCATATCTTTTGGGTGAATTGCGCGAGCGAAACGCGTTGGACGCTTTGTTGAATATCGCGCGTGAACGCGGCGAACCCGAACGACGCGAAGCCGCTATCATCGCATTGGGAAAATTAGGCGACGCACGCGCTATCGAAGCGTTGTCAAACATCGCGGCAGATGAAACGAGTTTCGCACGTGAACGCGTCGCGGCAGAAAACGCGCTGCGCTTGCTTGCTTCCGCGTCGTTGACGCTCAAATGATTACAGCATGGAGTCCGAACATTTCGCAGAGGTGATTGTCGAAACACCCAAAGGCGCGGCGAACGCGTATGAATGGGATGCCAAAGCGCAAGTGATTCGTTTGCGCGCGACGCGTCATGTGGTCGAAACATTTCCTTTTGAACGTGGACATTTGGCAAACAGTTTGACTGCGTATGGCGAACCGCTGCCCGCGCTCTTGGCGATAACCATGCCAACGTTCGAGGACTGCGCAGTGAACGTGCGTGTCATCGGTGCATTGGAACGCGGCGACAGTGAAACGACGGCGCACGTGATTGTCACCGTCGCGATAAAGGATGCGCGTTTGGCAACTGTACACGATTGCGCGGATTCGGAAAACGAAACGCGCGCGTATTTGGAAAATGAATTGCGCGCGGGCGCGCGGTGGCTGGATGCGGATGCGGCATTTGAAATTGTGCGCGCAGCGACACAGCGTTGGCGGCTCACGCGCACAGAGGGCGATGATTCGCAAAGTATTCCCGCGTGGCAAATGCGCGACGAGGATGTGACGAGCGCAGAGAACGGCGACGGCACATTCCGTCATTCGTCCGCTGAAGCGCGTTTGTTCACGCTGCCGCTGCGTTTTCAAAATTACGTCGCGTCCTTGCTCGCGCCCGACGAACGCATTTTATTGTGGGTGCATCGTCCGCGCGTGGCGCGCGCGCGTTTGGGAATTTTCGGACGCGAAATTTTACGGCAGGGATTGTTGGTCATCACGAACCAACAATTTTTGTGGATGACGGACCCCGTGACGCCGCCGCACATTGTCGCGGGGTATGGCTATATCGCGCGCGCGTTTGCGTTGGAACGCTTGACCGCCGCGCACATCCAAGACAACAACGCGCTGCACATGAGCGTTACCTTAAAGAACGCGCGCGGCGACGCGGAAGCATTTGCGATGGAATTTCCCGAACATGCGCGCGGGGATTTGCAGCGCGCGGTGAATTTGCTGCAAGCATTTATGCCGCGCCCAGAGGAAACGCGCGTGATGCGCCGTTGGGAATTTCAACCGTTGAACTGTGAATTGCGAGACCCGACGACGAGCGATATGGAAAGCACGCGTGCGACCTTAAAGAAATTGCGCGACGCGTTAGCGAAGGAACTGAACGGCGAAATAATTTACGCGCAGGCATTCATTCCCGCGTGGGGCGGCGCGCAATTGCTGACCGTGACAGATGCGTGTTTGCATTACACGCCCGACGCGGCAATCAAGAACGCCGCGCGCGCGATCCCGCTTGACACGATTGGAAGCGTCGAGATTTGCAGTTCGCAATTAGGTTCGTGGTTTCGCGTATGGCTGCCAACGCGGACAAAATTAGAGAATTGGGAAGTTGCATTCCCCGTCGTCTTTGCGCGCGAATTTAGTGAATGTGCGTTGGCGCTGCGCGTGTTGACGGCGGGAGTACGCATATAGGGGCGAATCATTTGCGGCGAAACTCTGTTTCGCAAAATGCTTCGCCGCTACGTTTCACCATTTGCGGCGCCGCCGCCCGCGACTGCGAGCAACAATGCTTGGCGGTCCAACAAGCCCAACGGTTTCCCTGCATCATCCACCACAATCATCCACTTGCGTTCCGCCGCTAACATGGTTTGCGTTGCATCGGTCAAGCGCGTTTCGGGCGTCACCGTCAAAACGTCAGGCGACATCAAATCGCGCGCAGTGACCGAGCTTGAAGGAACATCCGCGCGACGTTGTAAGGCATCCAAAATTCCGCGTTGGTGCGTGGGTTGAATTCGACTCACCACATCCGCATCACTGACAAGTCCAATCGGCTGCGCGTTTTCGTCCACCACAATCAAGCGATGTGTGTTGGCAGTGACGAACGCGTTGACCAAGTTTTCCAAGTCCGCATCGGCGCGCACGGTTGGAATTTCCGCCCCCATCACATCGCGCACAATTCTGCCCGCACCAACAGGAATTGGTTTTTTCCCCGTTTTGGTGTGCGCGTCAGCAACTTGCTGCAAAATATCGAGCCGCGCAATGACGCCGACCAATTTACCCATTTCGTCCACAATGGGCAGACGCTTGATTTCATTTTTCGCCATGCGCGCCGCCGCGACCGCGAGCGATTCTTTGGGATGTACCGTGATAGGCGGTTTGCTCATCACCTCTGCAACGGAAAGTGACGAATCGCGCAGCCGCCGAATTTCTTGTTTCATCTCTTCCGCATCCAAACGTTCCGCCACCGAGAGCCGCTGTCCCAATCCTGCGCGCGTCAAAATATCTTCATCGGTCAACATGCCGACGACGACATTGTGAGCATCAACCACAGGCAGCGCTTTGAGATTGTTTTTCAACATGCGGTCCCACGCTTGCGCCAACGTCATGTCCGGTGTAAGTGTCACCACCTCACGCGTCATGAAATCCGAAACGGGATGGTCAGCGGGTAATGGCGTGAGATAACGATGCGTGTACTTGACGACGCGCACCTCATCAAGCGTTATCAAACCTTCCACAACCATCGGCGCGACAATTTCGAGCGCGCGTTCAATTTTTTCGCGCGCATCAATCACTTCCACGCGCAATGGCAAATCTTCCGACAAGCGCAAAATGGACGCGGTGTGCAAACGCGAGTGCGCGCCGAATCCTGCGACACCGCGCACAACGGTTGCGCCGGCGAGACCTTGCGCTTTGAGCGTTTCCAACAACGCTGCATACAAAGGTTTCCCGCGCCAACGGTCCGCTTCGCCAATGTAAATCACCAGACGCTGCGCGTCTTGACCAATTGCAATCTCACCCATTGTTACCCTCGCTCTCAAATCAATCGCCCGATGTAAATCCCCGCCAGCATCACCATGCCGCCGAGCAGCGCACTGCCCAACAAATTCAACACGCCCAACGTCGTTTGTCCCGTGAGAATCAAATTCACACTCTCGTAGGTGTAACTTGAAAATGTGGTGTACGAACCACAAAAACCAATCGCCACGAGAACGCGCCAGCGCGGGTCAATCAGAAAGCGCTCCGTCGCGAGCGTTAGAAAAATGCCGAGAATAAGCGTGCCTGTAAGATTCACAATCAGTGTGCCAAAGGGGAATGACGCCCCCATGCGCTGCGCGACCCAATCGCCGACCCAATAACGCAAATTCGCGCCGACAATCGCGCCGAGCGAAATCAACAAAAAGCGGTCCACATCTCATCCTCTCGCATAGTGCTCCTACCGTCTAAAATAAAAATGACTTCTACGAATTGTAGAAGCCATTAGCCCCGCGTGGGCGCTTGCGGCGAGCCTCATCGCCATTCCCCCGAATTCGATAATTGTATGCCGCACCTTGCTATTGTCAAAACGAATGTTTTTGTACGAAAGCGTGAATCCCTACGCGCGCGTTCAGAACCTCTTCGGGGCTTGGAACGGCGCGAGATGTTTTTCAAAATGTTTTTGCAGCGTATCCGCGTATTCGTTTTCGTGTGCGCGCAGTGTACTGTGAATGTTGTTGCCAAATTCGTGTAACGCGGAACCGAACGTGACATGCAGCACTTCGCGCGCATCAAACTCATTCAACAGTTCGGACAATTGGGCGTCACTCAACTGCGATTCCGCGCGCACGCGTTCGACATCGGCAGACACATGATACGTCGCGCGGTCAATCGGATACCGTTCGCGCGCTTGCGTCAAAATTTCGCGGAATAATTTTGGATTCACATTCGCAATCGTTCGCAGCGCTTCGAGATAACTCGTGCCTGCGGTTTTCACATGCGCGAGATTTTGGGTGGCAGACGCGAATAACGGATACACGCTCAACTTGTCCGAACCGGAATGTAACGAAAGTTTGTAATTGAAATGGCGCGCGATGCGCGCGTGTTGATTCAAATTTTCCGCCAGCGCGTCGAGGTCGCCGATATAGTCCACGCCTTTTTCAAAACGTCCGATGAAACGTGGGGCGAGACTCGTGACGCGCACATTCAACCTCTGCAACTCGTTCGCAAAATAAAAATGTTCGGCAATGTCCGTCGGCAATTCCGTTTCATCCACTGAAACTTCAAAATCAAACGCGTCGCCATTTTTTTGCCGCGCGATTTCTTGAAACATCGTGACGGCGTGCGCCACCGCGCGTCCGTATTTTCCAATCGCGCGCAGTAACGACTCTTGCGTCAATTGAATTAGCAAATCATCGAGCGCGAACGTTTGATGCAAATAACGCGCGCGCAAATTTTCCAACGAATCATTCAACACAGCCCACGGCAGCGCGTTGGCTTTTTGTTCCAGCGTTTCTAATGAATCCATAGGCGCGGCATTGTCCACAAATTCGCCGGGGTCAACGGTGAAAAAGGTATAGCCCGCCGCGATGAACGGGGCAATGTCATTCGTCGTTTTCAAATGGTCGGCGTCCGCGCCCCACGCGTCGCGCCAACCGCATTGGAACACGCCCCACATGGCATCGTCCATGACTTGCTGCGGTGTGCGTCCCGTGCGCGCATTTTCTCGGACAGACTGCTGCGCAAACAACGCCGCGATATTTTTCCCGCGCGCGGCTTGAATGTGTCCCGGCGTCGCAAGTCCCAAACGGTCGCCGTAACCGAACGACGTTTGCAAGCCGCACGGTTTCGCATTCAGCCATTCCAAACGTTTTCGCAATTCCACCGCGTTGTAGGCGTTCAACGGAAAAAATTTCGCGTCGTCACTTTGAAACGCGAGATTTGCAAATCCCTCCGCGTCGCCGCGCACACACAGAAATTTTTCCGAGTCACTGCGTGCGAGCGAGTACGTTGTGCCGTCTTGTTCCACGCGTGACGCGGGATATTCAGTAATGTTCATATTTTCCCTCAAGAAAATTTATACGCGCGTTTTGCTAAACCATACGCGAGTTCGTGCGCCATTTCCATTGCATCGTTTTCGTCAATGATGTGACGCGTCACCAGTCCCGCGAGCCAATTCGCCGCCGCGCGCCGCCACACATCATGCCGCACAGGAATCGAAGCGAACGCGCGCGTATCGTCATTAAAGCCGACAGTGTTGTAAATGCCTGCTGTTTCTACCACATTATCGAAAAAATGATGAAACCCATTGAGTGAATCATAAAACCACCACGGCGGTCCGAGTTTCAGCGCGGGATAGTGTCCGGCGAGCGGCGCAAGTTCGCGCGAGTACGTCGTTTCATCGAGTGTAAAAAGAATCAAGGTGAACCGGGCATCGTTTCCGAATTTGTTCAACAGCGGCTGCAAGTTGCGCGTATATTCCGTTGCGATAGGGATGTCCGCGCCTTTGTCCGCGCCAAATCTTTTGTAAATGGTTGTGTTGTGATTGCGAAACGAACCCGGATGCAATTGCATCACAAGCCCATCCTCCACACTCATGCGCGCCATTTCAATTGACATGTGCGCGGTGAATTGCGCGGCATCGCTCGCATTCGCTTGACCTCTTAACGCGCGTTGAAAAATACTTTCCGCGTCGGCGTTGCTCAATTCATTCGTGTACGGCGTCACCGCCGCGTGGTCGGTTGCCGTCGCGCCCATTTGTTTGAAAAACGTGCGGCGCTGTTCCAGTGCGGCAATGTACGACGAATAATCGTGTACGTCAATCCCACTCACATGCGCCAACGCGTCAATGTTCGCGCGCCAATTCAACGCGTCGAGATTCAACACATTATCGGGACGAAATGTCGGGCGAATATCGCCGCGCCAATTCGCCGCGCGAATTTTTTGATGTGCTTCGAGCGGGTCAATCGCCGCGTCCGTCGTACACAAAACCTCGATGTTGAATTTTTCGTACAACGCGCGCGGGCGAAATTCAGCCGTCGCCAATTTTTCCGCAATCGCATCGTAAATGCGCGGCGCGGAAGCGCCGTTCAATTTTTCGTCAATCCCAAAAATCGTTTCGAGTTCGTCCGTAATCCAAAGCCCCGTCGGCGTACCGCGAAAGAGATAGAAATTTTCCGCAAAGGTTTGCCAGATTTTGCGATGGTCGTTTTCCACATCACCGCCATCTGCGCGCGGAATACCGAGCGATTCCATCGCAACCCCCTGCGAATACAACATCCGAAAAATATAGTGGTCGGGAATGATGAACAAATCCGTCGGAGTGCCGAACGAAAAATTTTCATCCGCGAACGTGCGCGGGTCAACGTGTCCGTGCGGACAAATCAATGGCAATTGCGCGACGTGTTGATACAACGCGCGCGCAATCTCACGCTGCGCGGGGTCGGGGGAAAAATAACGGTCGGAGGAAAGCAACATCAAGCGCTTTAATTTTGCTCGATTGAAAAAATTAGGCGATTGCACTTGCTGTGACCGCATGGCTGAGCCGGCGCGGCGCAACAACGTCAACTCCGATGTCGGGGCAAATCCAAGGGAGAGGTTTTAATCCTGTACGTGTTCTCGAAAATGAATTTCGGATACGGCGCGCAATCGTTCTGCCGCTTGCTCGGCGGTCATGTCACGCTGCACTTCTGCCAGCATTTCATAGCCGACGATAAATTTCCTGACCGTTGCCGAACGCAGTAACGGCGGATAATAATGCGCGTGCAATTGCCAATGTGAAAAATCGCCGTCAAGCGTCGGCGACGCGTCCACACGCACATTGCCTAGAGTATCGCGGTCTGCGTGTGGACGCGTCGGCGCGCCGTGCCAACCCATCGAGTACGGAAACGAGACCTCGAACAAATTATCATAGCGCGTGAGCAAGCGTTTGAGAATATCTGCCAAACTGTTGCGTTCATCATTCGTCAAATCGGGCAAACGCAACACGTGACGACGCGGCAGCACCATGGTCTCAAAGGGCCACACCGCCCAATACGGAACGACGACGAGCCAAGCGTCATTTTCAATCACGATGCGTTCGCTCAAACTTGATTCCAATTCCGCATAACGCACCAAAAGCGGCGCGCTATGTTCCGAAAAATATGCGCGCTGATGCGCGTCTTCTTTTGCAGTTTCATTCGGCAACGCGCTGCCCGCCCACACCTGCCCGTGCGGATGCGGATTGGACGCGCCCATCATTTCGCCGCGATTTTCAAACACTTGGACCCAACGATATTGTTTCCCCAATTCCTCGACTTGTTCTGCCCACACATCCACGACAGGACGAATTTGTTCAATGGGCAAACGCGCGAGATGCAAATCGTGGCGCGGTGAAAAACAAATCACGCGCGAGGTGCCGCGTTCGCCTTGTGCTTGCAATAACGGGTCGGGCGAAACCGAAACTTGCGGCGTGTCGGGCAGCAATGCGGCAAAATCGTTTGTGAAAACGAACGTGCTGGTGTATGGCGGATTGCTCATTCCTGCCGCGCGTTCGTTGCCCGGACACAGATAACACTTGGGGTCGTACGACGGGCGCGATTCGGGCGGCGTGTGTTCCGTTTGTCCGAGCCACGGACGTTTGGTGCGATGCGGAGAGACAAGCACCCATTCGCCAGTCAATGGATTGCGGCGACGATGCGGATGTTCGGTTACATTCAATTCCATAAGATTTTGTTTTTGAATCATTGATATTGTGGCAGCCAAGCACCGTGCGCGTCGAGCAATTCGTCCACCATTGCCCAAATTTGGTCGAGTGTGAGTTCGGCAGCGGTGTGCGGGTCGAGCATGGCTGCATGATAAATGTGTTCGCGCTTGCGTGTCAATGCCGCTTCCACCGCGAGCGCCTGCACATTGATATTCGTTTGCATCAACGCAGCGAGATGCGGCGGCAGTGCGCCGATGTGGACAGGTTGCACTCCATTCTTGTCCACGAGACACGGCACTTCAACCGGGACACCGTGCGGCAAGTTATCAATGATTCCATCGTTTGGCATGTTGCCATAAATGCGCGTGGGTTGTCCCGTGACCATGGCATGGATAATGTTGGAGCCGTATTCGACACTGCGCTTGATTTGAATCGGCGTGTGTGGTTCTTGCATTTCGCGCTGTGTACTTTCCCATTGCGCGATATTTTCCTCACAACGGATAATGTATTCGTCGAGCGGAATTTCAAATCGTTCAATCAATTCGGGATGCGTTGATTTGATGAACCATGGAACGTATTCGCTAAAATGTTCACTCGATTCGGTAACAAAGTAACCCAGGCGCTTGAACATTTCGTAACGCACGTGGTCGGTCATATGTCCGCGCGTGGGTGGAAATTTTTCGCTCTGCATAAATTCGCGCAGACGCGGATACAGATTTTCGCCTTGATGCTCCAATTTCAAATAGAACGCCATGTGATTGATGCCCGCGACCAAATAATCAATTTCGTCGGGCGGCAATTCCAAATCACGCGCCAATTCGTGCGCGGTGTTTGGCACACTGTGACATAAACCCACGGTGCGAATTTTGCTGGCGCGCGCGATTGCCCAACAATTCATCACCATCGGATTCACGTAATTGAGAAACATGACGTTGGGACAAAGCTGTTCCATATCAATGCACATGTCGAGCAACACCGGAATGGTTCGCAGCGCGCGCATGATGCCGCCAATGCCAAGTGTGTCCGCAATCGTTTGGCGCAGTCCATATTTTTTTGGAATTTCAAAATCAATCACCGTGCTTGGTCTGTACCCGCCAACTTGAAACATGCTCAAGGCAAAATCCGCACCATCGAGCGCGGCGCGGCGGTCTGCTATGGTTTCGATTTTTGGATTCGCGTTCAACGCGCGCGCAACTTTGTGCGCGACGATTTCGGACGTACGCAAACGTTCGGCGTCAATGTCATGCAAAACAATGTTCGCGTTCGCCAGTTCGGGAAAACCGAGAATGTCGCCCATCAAATTTTTTGCAAAGACGGTACTGCCCGCGCCGAGAAAAACAATGCGTGTCATGTTCGTTTCCTTTGAAATTTTTTTGGTCACACGACTATAAAGGATTCCTCCAAGCCGTGTCAACCTTCATACGCCGCGCACTTGCGATTCCGCAGCAACGGATGCTCACTTGACCCGCTTATGCATACAAAAACCAGCCAACGGTTTGGCTGGTTTTTCTTTTGCAGAGCGACGTTCATTTGTAAAGCTTTTTTTGGATTATTACGGCTGAGCTTGTCTCACGATGGCAACGCCGCGCGCCGCCAATTTCAGCCGTCCGTTGACAGGAATGTTTTGCAGTATCTCAACACCCGTCCCTATGCTAACTTCTGTTTCGACATCCGAATAATTGAGCGCAAACACCCAGCGTTGATTTTCATCACTGCGCGCAACAAGTTCGACGCCCTGTGGGTTGCGCGGCGCATGTATTTTCGCATCCGCGCACAAGCGCTCCATCAGCCATGCCAATCCAGCCGCGTCCAATTCTGTGCCGAGATAATAACTCGCGCCATTTCCAAAAGCATGACGTGTGATGGCAGGTTGTTCGGCAACGTAATCGTCAAGATAGCGCGCGAGAACCTCCGCGCCTTGCGCGTGAATTACTTCACTCCAAAACGCGCAGGCAAAATTTTCTTCGTCGTCGGTGATGATGGTGTTGGTTTGTCCTTGAGCGAGCGGCGCAAATTCTTCGACCCACAAACCCAACATGTCACGAAACGGCGCGGGATACCCACCGAGCCGCACGCGGTCACTTTCGTCCACGATGCCGCTGAAAAAATTCATCAAGAGCGTGCCGCCTTGCGCGACGTATTGATTCAAATTTTCTGCGGCGCATTCATTGACCAAATACAAATGTGGCACCAGCACCAAACGATATTTTGTTAAATCCGCATCGGGACGCGCGAAATCTACGGTGATATTGCGACGATACAATTCCGCATAAAACGCGAGAACGCGCGGAAATAATTTCAAATCCGCCGACGGCTTGCTGTCGAGTTCAAGCGCCCACCAATTTTCCCAATCGAACAGAATGGCAACGTCCGCGTGCACGCGCGCGGCAACGAGCGCGTCAAGTTCGCGCAATTCATTGCCCAATGCTTTCACTTCACGCCACACGCGCGTATCCGTTCCGGCGTGCGGCACCATGCCACTGTGAAATTTTTCTGCGCCGCCTTGCGACGCGCGCCATTGAAAAAATAAAATGCCGTTCGCACCGCGCGCCAACGCTTGATAACTGCCCAAACGCATTTCGCCGGGACGCTTCGTCGCGTTACGCTGCCGCCAATTTACATGCGTCGGCGCTTGTTCCATCAAAAGCCAGGGCTGTCCATTTTTCAACGAACGCATCAAATCGCAAGCCATTGCCGCTTCAATCATCCATTCGGCATCGGAATGGTCAGGATAATGGTCGTCCGAAACCACATCCTCTTCCGCCGCCCATTTCCAATAATCGAGCGGTCTGAAAAAACGCATAAAGTTGGTGGTGATGGAAATGTCCGGCGTGATTTCGCGCAAAAGATCGCGCTGTTCCAGAAAACACGCGAGAAAACTATCGGAACAAAAACGCTGCCAGTCCAATTGTTGTGTCGGATTCACAAACGCGGGGGCGCGGCGCGGCGGAAAAATTTCTGCCCATTCGTGATAGTGCTGACTCCAAAATGTCGTGCCCCACGCGCGATTCAACGTTTCCAGATTTTTGTAGCGCTCGACGAGCCACACCCGAAATGCCGCCGCGCAGCGGTCACAAAAACATTCCGAAAAGTGACACCCATATTCATTATCTATATGCCACAGCGCGAGCGCGGGATGATCGCGCGTGTGTTCGGCGAGACGCGTGGCGATGCGCGCGGCATGTTTGCGGTACGCGGACGAATTGGGACAATAGTGCCGCCGCGCGCCGTGCCATAACGTGACGCCATCCGCCGTAACGGGCAGCATTTCGGGAAATTGTTTGACGAGCCAAGGGGGGGGGGACGCGGTGGGCGTGGCGAGGTCCACGCGGACGCCATGCGCGTGCAGCAAATCCATCACGCGGTCTAACCACGCGAAATCAAATTGTCCCGACGCGGGTTCCAGTTTCGCCCACGAAAAAATACCAAGCGAAACAAGATTCACGCCCGCTTCTTGCATCAAGCGCGCATCTTCCAGCCAAATACTTTCGTCCCATTGGTCGGGGTTGTAATCGCCGCCGTATTGGATTCGAGAAAACATGAAATTATCCCTTGATGCTTCCTAACGCCAACCCATTTTGCCAATAGCGTTGGAGAAACAAAAACAAAATCATGACAGGTAGAATTGCGACGAGTGCGCCCGTGACGACAATCGCGAACAGAATTTGATTGTTGCCCGCCTGCGTTGCCAGACTATTCCAATAGGCGAGACCAACAATCACAGGGAACAAATCGTTTTTGCTCAGAACGAGCAGCGGCAAAAAATAATTGTTCCACGCGCCGACGAACGCAAACAACAACACGGTCACAAAACCCGGCGCGATCAGTCGAAACACTATCGTAAAGAAAATGCGAACTTCGCCCGCACCATCCACGCGCGCCGCGTCCACTAATTCGGGCGGCACGGCAGTCTCGGCATAAATACGCATCAAGTACACGCCGAACGGATTCACGAGCGCGGGCAAAATGATCGCGAGCAAGCTGTTGGTCAAACCGCTTTTGCTCAACAACAGATACAACGGAATTGCAAACACGGTCCCCGGCACAAACACCGACGCTAACACAATGCCAAACAAAACATTGCGTCCGAAAAAGCGAAATTGCGCGAACGCATACCCCGCCAGCGCGGAAATGATTGCGGAACCGAACGCGGCGGTGATGGCGTACACTGCCGTATTCCGCATCCACAACGGGAACGCGCCGTTGTCGCGCGCAAACAAATCTTGGAGATTCTTGAAAAAATTAAATTCGGGCGCGAACCAAAAGCCAAAGGTGTTGAACAGCGAAGCATTCGATTTGGTGCTGGCGAGGACGAGCCACACCAACGGCACGAAAAAATAGACGAGGCAGAGGAACAAAAAAAGATACGCCAACGTTTTGCCCAACTTGAAACGCGCAATACGCGCTGAGGTCATCATATTTCTTGCTCCCTTCGCGTTGTAATGAGTAACACAATGCCCGCAAGTACCGCCGTCACCAGCGCTAACGTGAACGCGATGGCAGCCGAGTAATCGAATTGGCGATTGGAAAACGCGAGATTGTACACATACGAGTTGGGCGTAAAGTTTGCGCTAATCACGGTTGGCGCAATCACAGCCAGGACACGCGGTTCGTTAAACAATTGCAGCGTGCCGATGATGGAAAAAATGATGGTCAAAATCAGCGCGGGCGCAATCATTGGAATTTTGATGCGCCATGCGATTTGAAAACCGCTTGCGCCATCCACTTTGGCGGCATCGTACAATTCTTGCGGAATCGCTTGCAGCGCGGCGTACAAAATCAACATGTTATAGCCGGTGTATTGCCACGTCGCGATGTTGGCGATGGCAGGCAAAATTCCGGTTGGCGTAAGAAAAATGGGCGGCTCCCAACCGAGCGCTTTGGCAATTTGCGCGGCGGGTCCAAAACTTTGCCCGTACAAATAACCCCAAATCAACGCGGCGACAACGCTGGGCACGGCAAAGGGAATAAAAAAGCCGAGACGAAAAATCGTTTTGCGATTGATCAAGTTTCCATCGAGAATCAACGCGAACGCGAGCGCAAAGCCGAGCATCATGGGAATTTGCATCGCGCCAAACGTCAACACATTGCGCACGCCTTCCCAAAATTTGTCATCGCTCAACGCGCGCGCGTAATTTTCCAAGCCGACAAACGCGGTGCCGCCGACGAGTTTGGTGCGATACAAACTCAAGTTCAACGCATAAAACAGCGGATACACGAGAAAGACAATAAAGCCAATGAGAAACGGCGCGAGGAAAAGGTACGGCGTGAGATTGTGTCGCAGGCGTCGCCATGTGCGCGAGGGTCCGCGATGTGTCTGCGCGTAATCGTTGGTTGACGGTACGGCTTTTGTGTTCACAGAGGACATTCTCGAGAGACAGATGACAAGTGACGGATGCTCGCGTCACCTTTCAACCGCAAGTGAACTGGAGATAAATTTCTCTGGAAAAATCCCGGAGCGACACGGAGGCTACCCCGGGATTTTTATCATGGTGTGGAGCTGTTGATTTATTCTACCGTAAAGCCCTGGTCTTTGGCGAAGGCGGTAACTTTGTCCTGCAAGTTCTGCATCGCTTGTTCAAACGTTTGCTTGCCCGCTTTGACCGCGTTCACTTCGTCGCTGTAGGTTGTGAATACAAAATCGGTAAAGGGACTCCATTGATAATTCACATCCACTTGCGCGGCGCCTTCCGCCATCACCTGATGGACCGGTTGTCCGCCCCAAAAATCGTACGGGGTATCCGACCATTTCGGGTCTGCCAATGTGGACAACGTGACAGGAAACAGTCCGGCGGTGTCGGGATTCGTCAATGCGAGTGTGATTCCCGCATCGGTATTCAGCCAGCGATTGAACGCCTCCGCTTCTTTGGGATGCGTTGTCGCTTTCGTGACCGCAATCGTCGAGCCGCCATAATTGCCGTTCACTTTGCCGCCCGCTGTCCACTGCGGCATGAGATGTACTCTCCATTGTCCTTTGTAATCCGCCATGCTGCTGGAGATGAACGTGCCCCACGCGCCCGAATTCCAACAGGCGATAGAGCCCTTGCCCAATGCGGTGTTCCAATCGTTTGTGTACGTGTCAACGGGCGAGAGGTTGCCTGATTTGATGAGGTCTCCCCATAATTTCGCTGCACGCATCACTTCGGGCGACTTGAAATCAATTTTGATTTTTTCGCCATTGATGACGAACGGGCGCGCGCCGGATTGCCACAAGATGCCGAACCACCAACCCGAGTCGGCGGTAAAGTTGGTCAGATAGACATTGGAATCGGCTTTGTGCAATTTGTCTGCGGCGGCGGCAAATTCTTCCCATGTCGTCGGCACAGCCACATTGTTCTTTTTCAAAATGTCATCATTGCAGAACATAACCATCGGTCCTGCGTCCTGCGGATAGGCATACACGCCACCATCAGCGGACGAGACTTGCGACCAGGTCCACGGCACAAATTTATCTTTGAGGTCGTTCGCGCCATAGTCCACCAGATTCAACAATTCGCCGCGCGCAATATAGCTGGGCAAATGTTGAAATTCGATTTGAACGACATCGGGAACGTCACTATTCGCGGTGAGCGCGGTTTTGAGCGCAGTGTATTCGGCGTTGCCGCCGCCCTTGTTCACATAATTGACGTAAATGTTGGAATGCGTGCGATTGAATTCGTCCACTGCCTCAGAAATGTGCGGAACCCATGACCAGAAGGTAATTTGGGTCGCGCCGGGCGCGGGCGTGACCGCCGCCGTGGGAACGGGAGTTGGCGGTGGTTCCGTGTGCGTCGGTTCCGGCGCGGCTGCTGTGGGCGGGGCAGCGGTGGGTTGTACGGGTGCTGCGGTTGGCTGCGCTGCTTGTGTGGGTGGCGCACTGGTCGGCGCGGGAGCAGTTCCTCCGCACGCGACGAGAATCAAAATCGCGACGAGTGTCGCGCACAAAAGCGTCCTGTTCATCTTTCCTCCTTTGGAATAACCTCGCTCGCAAATGACGAAACGCGTGGCGAATTGGATTCGCAAAACGTATCCAATTCGCCTTGTGAATCCGCGCTATTGTGACAGAGGAAGGAGCAGGCGTCTTGACGTTGGGCGGGATGTTTTTGATGGATTCCGAGAAATTGTGGACTCTGGATGTGAATCAATTTCAGGTAACGAAAAAAGGTCACTTGGTTTGTGGTTTGAATTGTCAAAGCTATGGGTACGCGTTAGAATATCCAAGCATAGAGAAATAAAGGAGTGTGGAAGATGATTGAAACCAGAAACTATCAGTCCGTATTGAGTGCAGTTGGCGGATGGTCGCTTGAATGGCGTCTCGCGCTAATTCGTGATTTGGCGCAATCCCTGCAAATGGAATTGCATACGCAACCCCGACGAAAGCCAACTTTGCAGAAAGCATTAGGGCTGTTGGCAACAGACAAACCCGCACCTACAGATACACAAATCCAAGTATGGCTTGAGGAACGCCGCATGGAGAAATATAATTAATGCGAGTCTTGTTTGATACAAACATCGTGTTGGATGTTTTGCTCAAGCGTGATCCGTTCGTCGCAGAAGCCAGCGCGTTGTGGGCGGCGAATGATGCGGACGAAATGGTTGGCTATGTCAGCTCAATCACTTTGACCAACATTTTCTATATTGCGCGTCGCCACGCAGGATTGGAATTGGCAAAGGAAGCGGTTCGCACTTGTCTCGAAACCTTTGAAATTTGTACGGTGGATCGCCAAGTCTTGGAGCGCGCGCAAGAATTGAGTGGGAATGATTTTGAGGATAATGTCCAAATCGCCTCTGCGGAACTGGCAAATCTCGATGGGATTGTTGCGCGTGATCAAACGGGATTCCGAGAATCATCATTACCAATCTTTACGCCTAGTGAATTGTTGCAGGAATTGAATCAAAGAAAAAAGTAAATAGATGACAAGAACGCGGAAAAGATGCGGTGAAAAAAAACAGCTCAAGAGAAATTCTCTTGGGCTGTTTGGTTTAAGCGAAGAGATGTGATGATGGAATCGAAAGTGTCAGCGAACATGTAGGCAACAACCAGTCACTTTGTCAAAAGCGGTTGTAGAACATGGTGGTGTAACGCGAGGAGACGAGAGATAGTTCATAATTAGTATTCGTTTAGATTTATTTCCTTTTCAGATTCCTTTAGTATTAGGTGAACAGACCACTTCCTCGCCGTTATACCAAACTACTTTGTTCGCTTTGTAGATATTATGGATTGCCCAAAATGCGAAATATCGTACTCTTTCGTTCGGATGATTTTGAAGGTATTGCCGAAGAATCGGTATGCCCTCCATATTGCCTGTCATTCCCAACATATCTATTGCACGTTGTACTGCATGGCGGTCTTCAGGATCAGTCTGGAGAAATTGAATGAGCCATTGTTCGCGCCCAAGAGGCGATATGTATTGCATGGCTCGTAGCGCTTCCTCCGAGACTAACAAATGCTCCGACTGATCTATCGTTTCCTCTACCATTGTCGCAAGAATGTCAATGGCTCCTTTGGAGCCTATATTGCTCAAAGCTTGAATACAATAGCTCGGCAAAAGGGTGTACTCACCTTCTCTTATTTTGAACCATGCTTTTTTTATCTCCGCAATTGCATACTCTGAATCCAACAAATGAATACCCTTCAATATGTCGCCCAATATCCATTTCCCTTTTTCCGTCGAGAGGTCAATGCCTTGAATTATTGGGGGAATAATCTCATGTGCCCTTTGGACATTGCCTAAATCAGCCAGAACCCATATTGCCTCGACAAGCATTCTCATTCTTATGTCATCTGCCTTGGCACTATCAATTCGCCTATCAATGAATGATGAAATATATGGCTCCATTTCAAAAATCTTGTCTCGGCGAATAATTTCGAACAGCGTTTCGGACGAAGTATTGTAGAGAAAAGGGAATTGATTTTCAGAATGTGCCAGCAAGCCGATTTGACCATGTTTCGCCAACACTCCGAAAATTTCTTCTTGGACTTGAGGATAGTCGCAGGGTTCACTTGTCAATAGATATTCAATTGGTAGCGGGTCTAACAAATCGAGTATTGCATCTCCGAAAAGATCGGAGGAAAATTGTTCGCGGTGCTGGATTATGTCCCACCTTAAGTATGAACCATCTGCTACCTCTGCCAACTCATTGAGTAATTCTGAAGTATTCCTGTTCCGTGCCAAGATGTGCTGTAAGCGCGCGCGGGTTTCCTCTTTTATACTTGGCAAGCGCGCAAAGCTTTCCATCATCTCAAAGACTTGAGCATCACTATAGTTTTGACTCGATTTTTCAATCAGGTATTGTTTCCTTAGTTCCAGGAGTCTCTCGTACGAAGGCAGACGTAGTGCTGCCAAAACGAAATCTTTAATTTGATTGAATGGCAATCTGCCAACCCCACGAATGGCATAAGCTTTTGCTGCGGTGGGAAGCTCATCTAGGAGGTACTCCTCAAAGAACTCAAATGGAATTTCCGCATCAACTTCACTCAATATGTCAACGAAACGTGCGCCTACCACCGCATCCTTCCTATAAAGTTTGGCTTGCTGAATGAGCGCTTCTAAGATTATTGGCTCGTTAAAAGTCTTCAAAATCCTTATCATGGAAGCAGTTTTCGTACTTTTATCCTCCCCAGCTCCGAGTATTGCGATTAGCTCCAATGCCAAATTCACATCATGAATCGCAATTAGTACCTCATGCGCTCCCCATTCGTCACGTTCTATTTTGTTGTTTGTGTCTGCACCAACGAGATTTGGTGACCGAGCATCTTGGACACCGCCAATAATAAACCATTCAAGTAAAGCCCGTCCAAGAGAAGGATGTAGTGTGCCTCGATTTGCAATTCTTATCAACGCAGCCCTACATGCCTCGCGCGTGGGAAAATCTATCTTTCTCATCCAACTATTGAGTATATGTTGTTGTGACTCTTCATCATCAAACCAGCTTAGTGCTTCAACAACAGTTGCTCCAGCGTGTACTTCTTCATTCATCCAATCCATGTCCGTATAAGACTGCCAATCAAGATGCGAATATACAATGTCACGCGCATTCGGTATCTGGCGCTTGGCAACCTCGACCAAAGCGATCTTGCGAATGTGTTCGAATTGGCTCGATTCGAGTAACCCGCGAAACGTTTCGTTCGCAGCGTGCCCACGTATCTGCTTGAGCAGGTTTACAGCAATACTCCGAATGGCTCTCTGGTTCGATTCACATTTTTGTTTTAAACATTGGACAGTTATCTCATAAGCCGTTCCTTCTTCAAGATTACATTCGATGATCGCTTTGCCTGCAGCGAAAACATTATTAGCAAGCAAATTTTGAATCAACTCACTCGGATCATCCATCAGGTATGCCACAGCGGGAAGGATTGCCTCCCACTTTGTATCTTTGGCAAGAGTGTCAATCTGAATATGCTCTGATGGTACTGACTTGGCGAGTTTGATTGCAACAAGATATTCTTGAAACGCGCGATGCCAGAAGGAAATACTCTGTGCATATTGGCGGATCAACCCTGTGTCCTCGATCTGTGCAAAACCGTCTTCAATTGACATTCCTCGAGACACCCTGCGACTCGCTTCAAGTTCATCTAGTAAACTTGTTAATCTTTGTTCTGCGCGAGTCGAATCCAGAGTGTATGATTCGCCGTTAATGAATGAGGAATACGCCATCTCCGAAAGTATCTCAAGCTTGACCTGCCATGAAAGTTCTTGGCGGAAACGGCGCACACGTTTTGCATGTGCCCACTGTTCAAGTTTGACGATGATGTCATGAATTACCTGTGTACGGCTGCGTGGCAACTCTTGATTGTTCTGATAGAGAAGAATGAGTAGTGTGAGAAGAAGTGTATTTGACGCGACATTCCACAGTTCTTTGTGCACAATTTCATTGAGAAAACTTTGATTGTTTGCTCCTAAATACATTTCAGAAAACGCGCGAATTTTCTGCCAAGTAAGAGGTTGCAATTCGTATTTGGTAGTAAGCGCAAGCGGCGGAACTCTGAAATGACGCGAGGTTATCACTAACGAGCAATGAAAGTCGCGAAGGATACTCTCGATTTCCTGAACCAGTTCATGCAAATAGTCGTCTATGACCTCGTCAAAGGCGTCCAACAATAATATCAAACGATTCTGACGCAATAGGGTGCTTATATCTTCGTGCGAATAACTTATTTTACCTCTCCCAAGTTGGTTTGATATTAATCTCCATAGGGTGTTCGTCCGAGTATATTGACCGAGTTTTACCAAGATGGGTACAAGAGTGCTTTCGTTACGCAGGCAAGCTCCTGCAAATTCACGTGCGATTTGAACGAGCAATGAAGATTTTCCGATTCCTGACTCCCCGACAATCACTATTGAAGAGTTCTGAACATCTCGAAGGATATTACTATAAGTGCGAGGTTCCTTTGGCTTGAGATCAAGCCCATCGCTGGAGGGCAGAAAAGTGTAAAGTTCTTGCGTTGGAAACTGCTTCAGAGAAGTGTGGAAAGCTTCCAAAATTGATGGGGGAAGTGTCAACTCGTCAGGCGAGTTCGAAACTATTTCAAGGTACGAGACGAAGCCGCTATTTGCGACAGCGACACGTCTGCGCTGTTCGTTTTCAATTGCTTGAGGGCTATGCCCGAGTGCGATATGGTCGTCAAGAGATCGGATCCGTTCTGCAAGCGGGATTTGGGAATTCTTCTTGTGGAGTAATTTCTCTAATTCGGGGAATTGCAAATCGAGTGCGTCAATATCAGCTGCACGAAAAATTAAATCATTTGCACTATAGACTCGGAACTCAATTCCGTTTGTTGTAGCAACAAGATTCTGCCCAACGGAAATGCAGTAGGCAAGTAATTGTGAAAGATAGTCGTTCAGGCTCTCATTTGGGCCTTTGCTGTCAAAACTGAAGACAACACGTTGGATATCACCATCGAGAGCAATCATGAAATCTGGCTTGATTTTAGCGTCTCGCCCATCAAGTTCCTTGTCACGATTGAGCGGTATTGTTACACTAGGGTGCAAATGCTCTGGTAGAATTTCGTTCTCATCATAGCGCAAAAAATCGGTGAATAGCGGAAGCACAAATCTGTCGCTCACTTCCGCCTCGTTAGTAAACTGAACCTTGCCAAATCGTTCAAAAATCTGTCCCATGTGTTACTCCATTCCGAAAGTGAGTATAAATCCAAACCTTCTTACGTCAACACCATTTCAAAAAAACTTACCCCCGCTTCCCTTTCCTCCACTCTTTCGGCGAGACGCCGACCTCGCGTTGAAACATGCGCGTGAAATGCGCGCTTTCGCTGAAACCGACCGCGAGTGCGATTTGCGTGATTTTCGTGTCGCTGTTTTCCAAAAGGTCGCGCGCTTGTTTCAAGCGATAGCGATTCAGATACACCATCGGCGTCACGCCGACCTCTTGACGAAAACAATCGGTCAAATAATCGGGGCTGATGTTGACGTGCGCGGCAATCTGTTCGCGCGTGAGCGGTTCCGCATAATGCGCGTGCAGAAAACCCATCGCGCGGCGCACGAGCCGTTGCGTCGGATTACCTAACGCGTGCTGTCGTTCCAACACCGCTTGAATGTGTTTCACCGTTTCGCTCGCGCGGAACAAACCTTTTGCCATGATTGCCGCGACACCGCGATTCAATTTTTCAATTTCGGTTTCGTCGAGCGAACGCGCCGTGAGTACAATGACGGGAATATCGCGCGTCGTTTCACGCGCACGCAGCGCGTCGAGAACGTGAAAGCCGTCGAGTTCGGGCATCATCAAATCGAGCAGCACGAGCGACGGACGCGTCGTTTCCAAAAGGTCCAATGCTTCGCGTCCATTGCGCGCGTGAATCGCGCGATGTCCTTGTTGGGTCACGAGGCGCGAATGGAACGCCAGAATATCGGGGTCATCGTCCACGACGAGCACAAGGCGCGGCGGAACATCGGCGAGCGGCGGGAGAAAATTGTCAAGGAGCGCCGACGTGAACGGTTTAAATTCATCCGTCGCGGGCTGTAAAGAATCGTCCAATGAAAAGGCGAGCAAATCATTTTCCGCGTTAGTGATTTCTGTTATGCGCACGCGCGGCAAGGTGAAATAAAACGTCGAACCATTTCCCAAATCGCCGGGCGAACGCACGCCAATCGCGCCGCCGTGTTGTTCGACCAAATGTTTGCTGATGGCAAGTCCCAAACCCATGCCGCCGTACCCCGCATTGACGGTGCGCTCCGCGCGTTGAAATTCACGAAACAGTTTTGTTTGTTCCTCGCGTAAAATTCCAATTCCCGTATCGCTCACTGCGATTGTCACTGTGTCGTCGTCCACGCGCGCGTCGAGTGCAATCATTCCACGCGCAGTAAATTTCACCGCGTTGCTGATGAGATTCAAAATAATTTGGCGTACGCGCGTGCGGTCACCCAACACGCGCACAAGCGCGTTGGAAAATGAAAACTGTGCGCGCCATCGCAAATTTTTCCCGCGCGCCATCTCTGCGCCGATTTGCGCCACGGCGTTCAATTCTTGTACGAGGTCGAGCGGTTCTTGATGCAAACGCAATTGTCCCGCTTCACTGCTCGCCAAATCCAACACATCGTTAATCAAACGTCCCAGATGCTGCGCACTCGCGTGAATTTGTTCCAAGTCGCGCTGTGTCGTGCGCGAGAGCGCATACTCATTTTGTTCCAACACCATATCGCTCAAACCGACAATGAGCGAAAGCGGTGTGCGTAATTCGTGACTCACTGTCGAAAGAAAACGACTCTTGAGCCGATTCGCTTCCTCGGCAAGTTGTTGTCCTTGCAATGCTTCACGATACAAACGACTGGAACGCAGCGCCGAACCGAGATTGTGTGTAATCGCCGCGCACGATTCCAAATTCGTCAACGGCGCGTGCGCGTCCAACGTGAGCGCGACAAAACCCGCCACTCGTTCATCCATCACCAACGGTTGCAACACCACTTGAAACGGCGCGTCGTCATAAAAATTACGCGGTGGAAATTCGCGCGTTAAAAATTCTTGACCAATAATGGATTCATCACGCGTCGCGCCCGCGTCGAGCAAAACGCGCGCGCAGGCAAACTCGTCGTCAACGTGTGGAACATACGCGGCGACGAGCGCGTGCGCAAAGCCCAAATGCGGCAAATGCTCTGTGAGAATCGGCGTGCTTGCCGCTGCATCCAAAACTGCGAGCAATTGCGCCGCCATCAAGCCCAACCGATTTGAAATATCCATGTGCTGCAATAAAACATCCGTCGCTTGACGCTGCGCGTATTCCGCAATTTCAAGCCGCGCGCGATCAATGAGGGTGTGCGCGAGCGGAGAGACGGGCGACGAGTGTGAGGCGTGGAGCGTAGAGAGTGCCGCGTGCCAAGCAAACGGGTCTTCGTTGCGCGCATCGAGCCAATTCGTCAATTGCACCAACGCGTCATCAAAATCGGTCGCGTCATTTTTTTCTAACGCGGACGCGAATCCGCGCACGAGCGCGAGACATACCGGTTCAATTTCCTCTAATGAACTGCGCCGCGCTTCAATCACCGTTGAGTGTGCCATTGCGTGCGCATGACCATGCTCATCACAGCTCTCTTGCGGTGAATGTTGCGCCGCCGCGTTTTCGGGGCGACAGCCGCACGATTGGCGCACGACGAGCTGGGTCGGAATCCGTGTTTCGGATTGACCGTGAGCGTTCCGTCGAACGGTTTGCGGATGGCGCGTGCGAATTGCCTTTAGCAGTGTGACCACCGATTGATAACCGAGCGCGAACGTGGGATGACGCACCGTCGTGAGCGGCGGCAATTGCGAACGCGCTTGCAGAATATCGTCAAAGCCAATGACCGCCACATCTTCCGGCACGCGACGTCCTGCTGCGCGCAGAGTTTGCAGCGCGCCGATACAGGACAAGTCATTGCTCGCCAACAGCGCCGTAAAGTCTGCGCCGGTGTCCAAAATGCTTTGCATCGCGACGCGTCCATCGGGCAACCGATGTTCACCATACGCGATCAAGCGCGGGTCATGTGCGATTCCACCTGCGCGCAACATATCACGATACGCAGCCAAACGTTCTGCCACATCGCCGCCGTGTCCCGATTTGCCCGCAATGAACGCGATGCGGCGATGACCGTGTTGAAACAAGTGCTGCATCGCTTGACGAATACCGTCCGCATTGTCCACTGCGACGAGATGCGCGTTGTGCGTAACCAGCGCGGGAACTTCGGCGGTCGTCATTACAATCGGAAAATCCGACTGTATCAAATCCTCAAGGTCACTGAATTGCGTTTGTGAAAGGTCATCGGGGATGATGATTAGCCCATCCGTATTCCACGCGCCCACCGGAACGAAATCCACATTCGCTTCCGTACAAGACCACGCGGTGTGACTCGCCCGCGCGCCGGTGGGGAGCGAAATGCCACAGCCGAGCAACAGATTACATTCGTGTTCGCGCGCGGCGGTGGAAATTCCTTGCAGCAGCGTGTACATGTAATTATCAATGGTCGCGCCTTGATAGACAGACCAGGTGGAGAGGAAACCAATCGTGGGACGCGCAGCCGGAGGTGACATGCTGAAAAAAATAAAAACGCGAGCAAGTTCGGAATCATTCGCGAGGGAGACCGCACTTGCCCAAAGATTGTAGCACACGCAAACGCGCATATCAATCCGCTTGCGGGGCAGTTCAAAATCACGCGCCGTACAAATCCAAGCGCGACACAAACGAATTGATTTTGACTGATTTCAGACTGCCGAACCACGCTTTTTTGACTGAGGACTGTTAGCGTTGACGTGCAAATCGCAAGGCAAACGTTGTGGACACAATTCATCTATTCATCATCGTCATCTTGATGCTCGCCGCGTTCACCGAAAGTTTATCGGGCTTTGGTTCGGCGCTTGTGGCAATGGCGTTACTGCCTCTCTTGATGAGCGTGCAAGAAGCAGTCCCATTGGTTGCGCTCGTGAGCTTGGCTGTCGAAGTAGTTTTGTTGATTTATTATCGCAGTGCGCTCAACTTGCAAGCGATTCGTCGGCTCGTGAGTGCCGCGATTCTCGGCACTCCGCTCGGTATTCTCTTCTTGCGCGGTGTGGATGAAAAAATTGTCTTGGCGGGTTTGGGCATCGTTCTGGTAACGTACGCGATTTATTCACTGCTGCGTTTGCGGTTGCCCGCGTTCGCGAGTCCGCGTTGGGGATGGTTATTCGGATTCATCGCGGGGATTTTGGGCGGCGCGTACAACACGTCGGGTCCGCCTGTTGTGATTTATGGACAGAGCCAAAATTGGAATCCTGGGGAATTCAAGGGGAACCTACAGGGATTTTTTTTGGTGAATAGTTTTGTCGTCGTCGTCGGACACGCGCTCGGGAACAACATTACGCCATCCACATTGCAAACGTTCGCGTTCAGTGTGCCTGCGCTTGCGATTGGCATTGCTGCAGGACTGTGGCTCGACCGTTTCATTGACCCGTTGCGTTTTCGTCAAATTGTTCAAGTGCTGTTGATTGTGTTGGGACTTCGTTTGATTTTTGCGTGAGCGATTGCGGCAGCGTAAATTGTTCGACCAAATCCAAAACGACTTCATGCAAATCGCCGCGATTGGGTAACGTGCCCATCATGCCGTACATTGCCGCCGAACGTCCGTGCGTTCCTGACGCGGTGCTGCCCATCAACGACGACGCGCGCCGCATCAACTTGGTCAACCATGCGGCAGGCAAAACGCGCGCCGCGCCTTGCGCTGCTTGGACGAGCGCGCGTTCCATCACTTTTCCCACATTCATTTTCTTCGCCGCGCGCACGGACTCTTCCAAATCGCGCAAAAATAAATCAACGCTCTGCGCGTGCGCGTAATTCACGGTGAGATGCAGACTCGGCGGAAATTGTTGGCGGTCCAAATGCCAACCGCGCGCACTCAGTTCATCCCCCACTTGATAAATGTCGAGCGTGTCACTCGCCAGCGCCATCACACTCATCGCAGGCGCGCCCAAAATTTTCACATCGCCGATCTGTTCCACGCCCGCGCGAATGGCGCCGACTGTTTTCATCACCACATCGGAAATTTTTTCATATCCTTCGACACCCAAATAATTCAAGACTGCCCATGCCGCCGCTATTGCTCCGCCCGGACGCGTGCCGAGCATTGTGGGTGACGCGTAGATTCCACCTGCCCATTCAGTCGTCACATACATCATCGCGCGACGCAATTCACGCGTGCGATACAAAATCACCGACGCGCCTTTCGCGGCATAACCGTACTTGTGCAAGTCCACCGAAAGCGATGTGACGCCCGGCACGCGAAAATCAAACGGCGTCACAGGATAACCCAAACGCTCGACGAACGGAAGCATCATGCCGCCGACACACGCGTCCACGTGCATCAAAATTCCGCGTTCCTTTGCGAGCTGTGCGAGTTCGGAAATTGGGTCAACGATGCCGTGCGGATACTGCGGCGCGGAACCGACGAGTAGAATTGTGTTGCGCGTTATTGCGCGGCGCGTCGCTTCTACATCGGCTTGAAATTCCGACGTGACAGGAATTCGTACCACGTGTACATCAAAATAGTGCGCGGCTTTATCGAACGCGGGATGTGCGGTGGCGGGGAGAATCATTTCGGGCGCGGAAATTTCGGGATGAAATTTTCGCGCATAATCGCGCGCGGCTTTGACCGCCATCAAAATACTTTCGGTGCCGCCTGATGTCATATTGCCGACGACCTCACCGCGACTGCCGAGCAATGACGCGACCATTCCAACCACTTCTGTTTCAAAACGGCGCAGACTCGGAAACGCGGTGGGGTTCAAACCATTCTCTGAAAAAAACATTTCGTACGCGTCATGCAAGAGTTCGCGCACATCCTCGCCCGCGTCAAACACTAGACTAAAAACGCGCCCATCGTGCCAGTTCACGTCTTGGGCGTGCAATGTTTGCATCGTCGCGAGAATGGATTCACGCGTGGAGCCGCGTGCGGGAAATTCTAGCTCAGCAGTCATAAAAAACAGTCCGCGCGTGTACTGTCATTTCGAGCCGCTGTTGCGAGAAATCTCTCCTGCAAGACCAAGATTTCTCACTCTGTTCGAAATGACAAGCAAGTTCCAAAAAAAAATACTCACGTCAACTCGCGTCCGCCCGTCACATTGAACGCTTGCCCCGTGATGTAATTTGCTTCATCAGACGCGAGCCATGCAACCATGTTCGCCACATCTTGCGGCACGGCAAAACGTCCGAGCGGAATGCGCGCGACTTGGGATGCAAACACTTCGTCGTACGAAACACCTTTCGTGTCTGCTTCCAACTGCACGCCCCACTGCTTGAGCGCGGTGTCCACATCGCCCGGCAACACCGCATTCACAGTGATATTGAATTGTGCGACTTCTTGCGCGAGTGAACGCGTGAGCGCGACGACAGCGGCTTTGCTCGCGGCGTACGCCGAAACATTCGGCTTTGGTTTTTCCGCCGCGATGGACGCGATGTTGATGACGCGTCCGCCGCGCTCCGCATCGAGCATCAACGGCAGCGCGTATTTGCAGCAGAGAAAAGTTCCCGTCGCGTTAATGTCCAATGTTTTTCGCCACGCTTCGTCGGGCATGAACACGACGGGACCGGGACTGATGGCGATGCCCGCGTTGTTCACCAAAATATCAAGTCGCCCAAAATGTTCGCGCACTTGATTCACTAACGCTTGTACCGATTCCGCATCGCTCACATCCACGCGCAATGAAAGTGCGCGCACGCCGAACGATTCAATCTCTTGCGCGACACTTGTCAATTCATCCCACGCGGGATTGCTGACTGCGAGCAAATCGGTTGGCGGCGCGCAAATGTCCGCGACGACAATGTGCGCGCCATGTTTTGCCAAGGTCAACGCAATCGCCGCGCCGATTCCCCCGCGTCGTCCCGCGCCCGTTACGAGCGCGACTTGTTCATTCAACTTGGACATTAATTCTCTGCCTTGTACACCATTCCCGAAAACGTCAAGATGCCGGGCGGCATCATGTTTGCATTTTGGTCCACCATCACTTGCAGCAGCGCGGGTTTGTTCGACGCCACCGCGCGTTCGAGCGCGGGACGTACTTGCGCGAGCGATTCCACTTGTTCACCATAACACCCGAGTGCTTGCGCGACGAGGTCGTAACGCGCTTCGGGATAGAGGTCACATTCCACCATTTCGTCCATGTTGAAAAATGTTTGCGACGAACGCTCCATGCCCCAACCTTTGTCGCACGAAACAATGACGACAATGTTGAGATTGTAACGGCGCGCAGTTTCCAATTCTTGCAGATTGAAACCGATTGCGCCATCGCCCGAAATGAGATAGACGGGACGTTCGGGCGCGGCGAGTTTCGCGCCCAACGCGTACGGCAAGCCCGTGCCGAGATGTCCGAACTTGGTTGCGTACAAATAACTGCGCGGCGCAAGAATCGGATTGTAGCTCGCGACCCACAAGCTCGTGTTGCCGCCGTCCATCACCGTCACCGCTTCGCGCGCGAAAAATTCGCGCACTGTTTTGACGAGCGCGCCGGGATTGATGCCGTCGTCGGATTCCATTTGACTGGATAACATCGCTTGCCACTCTTGCGACATTTCGCGATAGCGCGCCATACTTGAATGTTCTTGACGCGGCGGCATCGCGTTTTGTACGCGCGTTGTCAACGCTGTGAGCGCGGCGCGCGCGTCCGCCACAATCCCAACATCCACCGGGCGATTCACGCCAACCGAAAGCGGGTCGAGGTCAATCTGAATCAATTTTTGTTCGCCCACCGCTCCCCACGTTTCACCGCGTCCCCAGCCGTCGAGTTCGCCGAGCCGTCCGCCCACCGCAAGCACAACATCTGCTTCCGAACGCGCCGCTTCGTACGCGTTGCGATTGAGCGGATGAAAATAACGCGGATGGTCTTCGGGAACGACGCCGCGCGCCGCGAGACTTGTCGTCATCGGCGCGGCGAGATAATCCGCGAGCGCGATAAATTCATTCCACGCGCCTGACCACGAAACGCCGGAACCCGCGTGCAGCAATGGCTGTTTTGCATTCACCAGCATTTCCGTTGCGCGTTCGAGCGCGTCAAGGTCGCCCGCGCCCGGTTTCCCCGCGCGATATTGTGCGGGCGAAAAAATTTGTGCGTTCTCGTCATCACCTTCGGCGCGCATCACGTCTTCAGGAATTTCGAGATAGACGGGTCCGGGGCGTCCGTTCAATGCTTCGCGAAACGCGCGCCGCACCAATTCGGGAATGCGATTCCAATCGCGCACGCCCGCGCTCCATTTTGTTACAGGTTTGTACAGACCGAGCAAGTCCACATTTTGAAATGAACCGCCGCGGTCGGGATAAATGATATTGCGCCGCCGCTGTCCGCTTATCGCAATCAGCGGCACGCCTTCGGCGAATGCGGTGATGACACCAGACACCATATTCGCCGCGCCGGGACCGATCCCGCCAAGCACAACCGCCGGTTCGCCGCGCACACGCGCGTATGCTTCCGCCATGTGTACTGCCGCCGCTTCATGCCGCGCATTCACAAAGCGCATTCCATAGTCATTCAGTTTCGCAAGGAACGCGTTGAAACTCCCGTCAAGAATTCCAAACAGTGTCGTGACGCCTTCTTGTTTCAAACATTTGAGTAACAGCTCACCGCCTTGAATTTCCATAGTTGTGAAATAGTAGGTAGCAGGTAGCAGGTACAAGTCATATCCCTACTACCTGCTACGTGCTACTGATTGCATCCCTTAATGGGCGACCACCGCGCCCCCAGTAATCTCGCGTTCACCATTAGCCGCATGCGCCGTGGCGAGCGCTTTTTTCTCATTCACCAAGAGCAAGAGCAGCAATCCGACAAACAAGAACACCGCGATAGAAAGAATCGCAACGCGTTGTCCACTTTGTTCCGCGAGAGTGACCGATTGACCTTGCGCTTGAAACAACAGTGCCGCTTCTGCCGCGAGCCATCCATAAATGCCGGGTCCGATAAATGACGACGTGCGTCCCGACAGCGCAAAGAATCCATAAAACTCGCCGCTTTGTCCCGACGGCGCAAACAATCCAACCATCGTGCGGCTGACGGATTGAACGCCCGCCATTGCAAAACCCGCGAGCGCGCCGATGACATAAAACATCGTCGTCGAGGTGTTGAGATAAAGTCCCAACACAATCGCAATCAACAGCAAGAGCGATAAAATGAGCGAACGTTTGCCGCCGATACGGTCCACCAATTGTCCGAACAAATACGCGCCCGCTACATTTGTCGCCTGTACGATAATGACAAAAATAATCAAGTCCTGCTGCTGCAATCCATACAACACTGCGCCGATGATGGCGGCAAAATCGAGCGCCATAATCACGCCGTCGTTAAACACCAAATACGCCAACATGAATTTCAAAAATTCGCGGAACCCGCCTGCGGTGCGAATCGTTTTGCGAATGCGCGTGAACGCGATGCTCAAATAATTTTCGCCGCGCGGCATCGGCTGTGGCTGCGCGCGTTCTTTGAGCCAAAGAAAAATCGGCACGGAAGAGAGCGCGAAGAAAATTGCCGTGACGATGAGCGAGAGACGAATAAACAAATCTGCGTTCGGGCTGTTGCGCGTCAATAAAATCATTGGCAGCACGAGCAGCAAAATCACGATGCCGCCCGCCGAACCAATCGCCCAACCCAAACCCGCAACGCGTCCCATCTCTTGCGGCGCGGCAATTTCGGGCAGCAGCGCGTCATAAAAAACTTGCGCGCTGCGATAGCCGATTTCGGCGAGAATGAAAATCGCCATGCCGAGCAAAACTTGTCCGCGCGTCGCAAAAAAGAGCGCGGCGGTTCCCGCACACGCCATCGCCGTATAGAAAAACAGAAATTTCTTTTTCGAACCGGCAAAATCAGCAACCGCGCCCAAAATGGGAGCAGTGACGGCGACGACGACCATCGCAATCAAAATCGCCAAGCCCCACAAGCGCGTGCCTTCTGCGCCGCCGACGACGTTTTGTTGAAAGTATGCGGAATAAACCGCGAGCAATACAACGGACGCGTATGCTGAATTGCCGAAATCGTACGCATACCACGCCAGCCGTTCGCGCCGCGTGGACATGGGTTGAGCTGTCATAGCTGCTGCCTCTGTAATCAGGAGGGCGAAGCATTGTGCGCTGATTACAGCGCGTGTCAATGCTTCGCCCCTACATCTCGAACGCTACTTTGATGGAACGCGAGTTCCGTTTGTCGAGCGCGACCTTGAACGCGTCACGATATGCGCGCAAGGGAAAACGATGCGTGACGAGACCATCCGTGTTCAGCGTACCGTTTTGCATCCAACGCATTGCAAGTTCGAATGTCGAAACAGATTCGCCTTTCCATTCCACCACATCGTGACCGACAGCGCCGATGAGATTCACTTCTTGATACCACACGGGCGTCACATCCAATTTCATGCGATGCAAATTTACGCCGACCAAAACGACGGTGCCGCCCGCGCGCGTCCAACGCAATGCGTTGTTCAGAGTCGGTGCGATGCCGACCACATCAAACGTCGCGTCGAACCCGCCCAACAACATTCGATTGTTTGCGCCAGTGGCGCGGCGCGTTCCGTACAGTTTCGCGTTCGTGAGTTGTGCGACGCGTTCGTATCCATTCTCACGCGCGAGAAACGTGTGGCACGCGCCGTACTGTTTTGCCAATTCCGCTTGCCATTCAAATTCGGCGACGGCGGTGATTTCGCAACTCGGTTGTACGACGCGCAGTGCTTGGAGCAACAAAAATCCAATCACGCCACAACCAATGACGAGAACGCGTTCGTTTGGTTTCGGGGGATGACGCAGCGCGGCATGAATCGCCACTGCAGCAGGTTCAATCAAAATCGCTTGTGTGTCGCTCAATGCGTCAGGCACATGCAGTAACACACTCGCGGGCGTAATGTACGAATCGCCGAATCCGCCGCCGATGGGTTCATGCGCGCGGGGTTCGGACGCGTTCTCGCACAAGACGCGATGCCCGCGCGCACAGGCGGGGCATAACGTTTCGAGTCCGCGCGCGATGCAATCATCGCCGCGTCCCCAACGCACAACTCTATCGCCCAGTTTGAAATCATTGACTGCCGCGCCCGCCTCGACAATCGTGCCGACCATTTCATGTCCAAGATAAATCCGTTGATGCGAAGGCAGTGCGACAGGCGCGACGTCGAGGTCTGCATCCACGAGGAGTTGATGCAGGTCACTGCCGCAAATGCCGCACAAATTATTTTTTACGCGCACCCAATCGGGCGCGGCAAGTGGTGGGTCGGGAATTTCTGTGAGGTGCAAACAGGAGGTCGGCGCAAAATACGCGTCTTGCGAAAAACGTCCCAGCACACGCGTGAGGACAATGCGTGGGACAGAGAGGTCGAGGTACATCGTATGCATAGGGCTTGCGACGGGACAATGCCGCGCGTCACGCGTACATTGCTTTGTACAAGTCCTAATTTGGTGAAAACGGGGTCAGAATCAGAGGTAAATCGTTTCCTCGATGATATTTCCGTTTTGCAACAGTCGCACAAATTTAATTTGTGCGACCCAGATAAATCTTGATTTCACTTTCGGCAAGTTGGTCGCGCAAGACGCCGCCTTCCACAGTGACATCATAGTTGTCAAGCCATTCGTGCCATATGCCATCCGCCGTCATGTTTGGAATTTCCACTTGTCCGGCAAAGGTATCGTGCAAATTAACAAGGACGACGACGACGTTGCCTTGGTCGTCCCAGCGTTTGAATGCCAAAACTTGGCGTTCGGGATTGACATACATAAATTCGATGTTGTTGTCGAGCTGCAGGGCGCGAATTGTTTTACGCAGCAGCAATAGCCCTTTGTAATAACGCAGCAAATCTTGCGCGAGCGGCGTACCGACAAGTTCCCAATGAAGTTTCACATCGTCAATGCTCGTCGGCGAAAATTCCCCAAACTCTTCGCCCATTTGCAGCATTGGAATGCCGGGTGCGGTCAACAAAAGGGTGGCGGCATTTTTCGCTCGTCGAAACGCGGCTTGGTCAAAAACACCTGCCGCACCCAATTCCGCGAGCGCGTACGATTCATCGTGCGATGTTGTAAAGTTCACGACGTTTTGCGTGCCGGTGTAACCACCGCGTCGCGCGTCGAGCGCCCCGAGGGTGGCGTCCATATCGAACGGTTTGCGTCCTTTAACCTCACGCCCAAGAATGTTGGCTTTGATTTGGTCGTGAAAGGTGAAATGCCACGCGGCATCGAGCGGTCCGTTCAATCCTGTGACAGCGGGGTCGGGCGGTAAATGCTCCGCAATCAACAACAACGGTTTGCCACCACTGTTGGCTTTGAGTTCGTCGCGCAGCTCGCGCAAAAAATCAAAGTTGTTGATGAGCGCGGTTGCGTCAAAGCGAAAGCCATCGAGATGGTATTCGCGCAACCAAAACAACGCGCACGCGCGCACATATTCGCGCGCCGGAAACGAATTGCGATGTTCGTCAAAATGGACGTAATCAAATTTCGGACCAAAGCGCGCGCCTTCGGGGTCGGGATTGTCGTGATAGAACCAATAATCGTAATCAATTTTGGTGAGCGGGTGTTCGTTTTCGCCGTGATTGAAAACGACATCGAGCACTACGCGCATCCCACGCGCATGACATTCGTCCACCAAACCTTTGAAATCTGCCGACGTACCGTACGCGGATTCGACGGCGAAATGAAAACGCGGATTGTACCCCCACGAATAGTCCATTGGAAATTCGTGCAGCGGCATCAGCTCGACAGCGTTCACGCCAAGTTCGACGAGATAATCCAATTTCGCGCGCACGCTGTTGAACGTTCCAAATTTGTCCGGCTCGTTCGGGCTCCAACCAAAGCCACCAACGTGCATCTCGTACAAAACGATTTCGGAATCGGCAGGCAGGGGTTTGTCATCATGCTGCCAAACATATTCATCCACGACGCGCTGTCCATTGCGAATGGTCAGCACGCTCGCGTCACCGTTCAATGGATTCACACGCGTAGAGTACGGGTCGCTGATTTCAACCCATTGGTCGAGCGCGAACCAACTTTTTGATTTCACGCGAAAACGATATTCATAGTCGCCATCCGCCAATTGGAAATCTGCGCGCCACCAGCCATCGTCGCCGCGTTGTAAATCGCGCGGTTCCCAATTCGTGAACGTTCCGAGAATTTGCACTTGGTCATTGTATGGCGCAAGCAGTGCCAGCGTGATTTGGGGTGCGCTTGAACTCGTAGGTTTTGTAACCACAGCTTGAGGCATCAAGTCGAGACTCATTCGATTTTTCCTTTTTTAATTTTGATCAAGACGACGACGATTGGGTCAAACTCGTTCGATTTGGCAAAGAAAAATTTGCGCCGGCATCCGACTATTTTTTTCGATAGTGTGCCGATGCAAAACTTGTTAGACCATCACGAGCAGCGGCTTGCCGCGACCTTTGATGGAAAGAATCTCCACAACCAAAAAAATTTCATGTGGTTCCATATCCGGTGCTTTTCTGCGTACACGAGAGTAACACCGTTTCGCGTAGCCCACAGTATAGGACAAGTTGTCGCTGTCTCAAGTCGGCACAGTTCTTACATTCGTTACCGATGTGAGCTTACAGTGTGTCAGTGTTTATCCTACACGCTTTACCTATTTGTACAGCGTGTGTCAGACAAAACCCCACAACGTTTCTGCGCGCTGCCTTACATCTTGTTCAGATTTGGACTGATATTTTCAAACGCCGACATCTTGTATCTTGATGGCAACAGTGAACGAGCTGGCAGCATGAATCGCAACGCACCCGCGCACCGTAATTCACAAATTCAGTGTGGACCATAACACAAGGAATGTATGTGGTCCAAACGCAAACGTTGGGCGATGTTGTAATCGCCCAACGTCCAAAAAAATTTTGCGCTCGCTCGAAGCTGCAATTTTCGTACGATTCACTTGCATAGAGTCAAGTGAAAACCATCAATCTACAGGGTCAGTTTTGTGCTGACCGATTTCTCAAGGAGGAACAAACAATGGGTATTCTCGCATGGCTTGTAGTCGGTCTCGTCGCCGGTTGGCTCGCCGGAATGGTGATGAAAGGCGGCGGCTACGGTGTAGTCGGTGACATCATCATCGGTATCGTCGGTGCCCTCGTCGGCGGCTTCCTCGCCGGAGCGTTGTTCGGTGTGGACGCGGTGAATGGCATCAATTTCGCAAGCATCGTGACCGCCTTTGTCGGCGCGGTGATTTTGATAGCGGTCATTCGCGCGCTGCCGGGACGCTCACCTGTCTAGACACTCTGGCATTCAGGTTAGTCAAACACCCACTTTCGAAAGCACAATGTTTTCGGGAGTGGGTGTTTTGTTGTACTCTACAATAGAGTCTTTGTCATGAAATCAACTCGCCTCCCCCGGAACACATGACTTTACACAAATAAAAAACCTCGTCGTAACGACGAGGTAAAAATTTTTTGAATTTCAAGACGTGACGTTTTTTTTGCGATGCGGCTCATAGCCCAAGCCAGTCACGTCCGAAAATATTGATTCGTGGTTGAAGCGCCCGCGAAAAAAATTACACCAAGCCGAGTGAATAGTACGTTGCCGCATCGCGGCGTGTTTTCACATTCAACTTGTCGAGGATATTGTGGACGTGATTTTTTGCGGTACCGAGCTCGATGGTGAGTTCGCGCGCGATTTCACGATTGGCATATCCTTGCGCGATGAGTCCCAGAATTTCGCGTTCACGCTGCGTAAGCAGTTTTTCACTTGAGGCGGTGGCTTGCATGGTGGACTCGCGTTGTTGGTTGGATAATTTCGAAACGCGCTCCAGCACTAAGGGAAAGAGGTCGGCGTGAAGCGCAATTTGACGCGCGGCAGCGAGGCGAATGGCTTGCACCAATTCTTGCGCGGACTCTTGTTCACGAATGCAGCCCGCCGCACCGGCTTCGAGGTAACGCAAAATCAATGGCTCGACATTCGGCAAGCCCATGACGACCACCGCAGGCGCAGTGGTCTTGCGCCCGAAATGCTGCACGATAGACAATGCGTTGGGAATGTCATAACTCACCAACAGAACATCGCAGTGCGCGGCATTGGCAAAAACGTGGGCACTGTCATTGACAGTCCCAATAATTTCAAGGTCCGAATGATTCTTGCACGCGACTTGAATCAAATCGCTCAAAAGGCGCACAGTGGTCGCAATCAAAACACGGGTCATTGACACGCTCCTACAAGTTGATGCGACCACTATACCGTGCAAAAATCCCTTGTCGTATCGGTGATGGTCGGATTATTCTGTAGGCGCAGAAGCACGCGGGGTGTCAGTGTTTGGACTAGGCGCGGCAGTTTCTTGTTCGCGCAGTGCGCGAAATTCTTGTTCGAGCCGCTCCAATTCGCTGTCGGACAAATCTTCTAAATCCACCAGACTCGTGCGCGCTTTTTGAATTGCGCGGAGCAATTCGTCCAGTTTCAATTGAATGGCTTTCGAATCACGGTTCTGAGTGTTCTGAATCATAAAGACAACCAGAAACGTTACAATCGTCGTGCCGGTGTTGATGACGAGCTGCCACGTATCCGAAAAACCAAACAGTGGTCCACTGATTGCCCAAAGGACAACGACGAGAACCGCGCCCACAAAGGCAATCGGCGAACCGATGACGCGCGCAGTGAATTGCGCCACGTGACGAAATACTTCGTTCATAAGAATTTCAAAAAAAGGCAGCCACCCCCAAGAGGAGTGGCTGCCTTTGATTATTTTTTCGAGCTGCTTGTTTTCGTTCGTGCGGACCTGCCCGAACCGGCTTTTTTACCGCCACCATCTTGTTTGTTGACAGTTGCCCATGCGCGGCTTTCGGCTTTTTTGGACGACACGCCGCGTTGCTTGTAACTGTCCTCGATATGTTTTGCCTGACGTTTTTGTTTGTCCGTGTAGCTCGATTTGTCTCCGCGTGGCATTTCAATCACTCCTCATATTTGCGACAAGCACAAGTGGATTGTGCTTGTCGCAAGAATCGGTTAAGGATTCGGGGGCGCAGGCGCAGGATTTTCTTGCCCCGGTTGTTGCGCCGGTGGTTGTTGTGGCGGTGGTTGTTGCGGCGCGCTGTTCGCGGGCGGGTTGACGTTCACATCAATTTGACTTGGGAAAATCGAACCTCCCGCACCTGTGAAATACAACAAACCCACTATGACAATTAATGCCAACACCACAATGGCAACAATCGCGACGCCACTGCCGCCGCTATTTACTACTGTTGTTCGTTCGGTCATGTTACTCCTTTCCTCGCGTATAACGCGGGTTCAAAACTGATGCGTCAAGCATAAGAGAGGGTTGAGTCCAAGTCTATCTATCCATATACAAAAAGTGGGTATAGCGACGGATCTATTTCTCCCCACTGCGGGATTCAATGAAATGCAACGACGCATGTAGGTAATAACCTGACACGCCCGTTGGAACCAGACTGACGTTGGTTTCAGAACATTGCCGATACTTGTTCTTTGCGAAAACGCGTATCCTAACGACAACAAGAAATTGAAAGGAGCAACATCATGTCACTTGCAACATCCACCTATTACAAAAAGACGCAGGCGTCACACCATTGGAGATTGTTCTTTGGATTATGGTTGGCGCTGATCATTCCTTTCATGGCGTTGGGCGTATCGTATTCCAAAGAGAGCGCGCCCGTACGGCGCGTTTCCGGCGAACAAATCACCAATGCAAATTTCTTGAATGAAAATATCAATATGCCGGCGCGCGATGCTTTTACATTGGAACATCAAGCCATGCTACACCCTGACCGAACAACACGCGCACAAGCCACTGCCGCATTGAATCGGTTGCACGAAACGTGGGCAAACAAAATTGGCGTTCCGGTACTCGAATGGGATGCAGTGGCAACCTCCGCGCGTACACCAGAAAAAATTGTCATCGCCGTAAAGCGTGACCTGTACAGCAGTTACGACTATGGTCAAACGTTCGAGTACAAGCAAAATGTTTTACCAAGCGTTGTCAACAGTTTGGCGATGCATCCGACGAATTTGAATGTGTTGTTTGCAGGGATAGATGGTCTGGGATTTTTTACAAGTCAAGACAAGGGCGATACATGGCAGCCCGCGAACACAGGGATTCAAGTGACACCCGGCGCGCGCTTTGGAATCACCGCAATTGTCATTGATGAACAAGCGCCGCAGACAATGTACATTGCCGCAGGAGTGTGGCTCGGCACAAGTCATGTGACATATCATCCACTCGGTATTTTGAAAACAACAAACGGCGGAGCGACATGGATGCAATTGGAGCATCAAGTGGCACAGCCCATTCAAGCGTTGATGCTCGACGCAGATACTTTGTACGCATGGAGTAACGGTCAACGAATCAGACACCAACTCGACTGAAATCGAACAAAAGGAACAACAACATGCTTGAAACCAAATCACCAAATACTCTACTGCCGGCGGCACAATCTATGTTGCAAGTGTGCATTGAAAACTGCACGCGTTGTCATGACACGTGTCTCGAAACGCTCAATTATTCTCTACGGCGCGGCGGACGTTTTAGCGAATCCGTACACTTGCGCTTGCTGTTGGACTGTGCAGAGATTTGCCAGACCAGCACAAATTTTATGCGGCGTGGTTCAGACCTCCATCGCGTAATTTGCGAAGCGTGCGCGAAAGTGTGCGAAAATTGCGCGACCGATTGCGAACGCTATGCCGTCCCGGGTGAAGGTTCGGGCGCGCCCATGTCGCAACATTCGGGTCCGTCGCACGTTAGCCAAGCTAATGTAGATGAACAAATGAAATACTGCGCGGAAATTTGTCGCGCGTGTGCGCAAGCGTGCCGTGAGATGACAAACATGCCACCGGATGCTTAACGCGCTAGGACAAGCACTGTTAAAACCTATGCAACAAAAAATCAAGCCCACACAAAAAATGTGTGGGCTTGATTGTGCAAATCTGCGCTTCGCTTGAATCCGCAAATACATCTTTCGTCGCGCTCACATCAGACAGCGTGCGGCTGCAGCGTTGGCGCGTACGTGGTTTTCGTTTCGAGATGAAATTGCGCGGCAACATCGTTTGCCCAAGCTCGAATCTCCGTCCAATTGCGGCGGTCTGCAGGCGGCGCTTGAATAATCAATGTAACGAACAAGACCGCCCACCACTTGAGGCGTCCGTATTCGAGTCGTCCGCCAAACAAGCCAATACTCACCGGTTTGAAGGGGCGCGTTGCATTTAGAATCGGTCTCACATAATTGGAAACTTGCGCGTAACGTTCTTTGAAACTCAAGCGTCCTTTGGCTTGCGGCGGTTTCATGAGTTTCGCATCCACAGTCACTTGCACGCCGTCCACCTTTGTTTCGTCGCTTTGCGTGAGACTCATCGCCGTGACAAACACCGCAAAGGGAACATGCTGCCACGCGGCGCGCTGTTTCTTGAGAAATCCGCTTGCCGCGCGATGCCAGCCCATAATCATCGGTCCCCCAATCACTACGCCGTCATACCCCTCCAGAGTTTTCACCGTCTCTATTGGCACAAGGTCCACCTGTACATTGCGCGTGGCGATTTCGTCCGCCACAGCACGCGCTACCTCAACCGTTGAACCGGCAAAGGTGGCATACGTTACAAGAATTCGTTTCATCGAAAACTACCTTGCCTGAATGTTTCAATTGTGATTGGGCTTGAGCTGCGGTTCACTGATGCCCAAAAAGCCCACCGTGCGCCACAGCACCCGCATCATCGCATGACCGAAATCGGGTTTCAAAAATTGATTGGGACACGTCCCCGGAATCACTGCGATTCCATTTTCATAACACAAGCGCACGGCGTCTTGCGAAACGCTGGTCATGCCTGTTCCCAAACCGGGCTTGGTGCCCATCATACAGTGCATCCACACATGCTTGATTCCCAACTCAATGCACTGCTGCACAATTTGCTCTGTCACTTTTGGGTTCGCCAGAATGAAAACGGCGTCGGGTTTATTTGGAATGGATTTCAAATCCGCATAGCACGGTTTTCCTTCGAACGTTGTCAAGCGCGGATTGACGACGCTGACGGTGTATCCTGCTTCTTGAAATTTGTGATACGCGAGATTGCAGCCCGTCTCGCGTTTATCCGAAACACCGACCACAGCGATTTTTTTCTGCGCCAAAAAATTCCGCACCAATGTATCCACTTGCGACATAGAAACTCCTTTTGTGTTGCCAGTGCTCAACCACTGCTTTTTTATCACGCCGAGAATAAAACGGCAGCGTGTCAAGCAGGTACAAATGAGGTCAAAAAAAAGTTGTTTATTGACAGGCAAGTGAGTACGAATGTCCCATCAGAAAAATGACGCCTGCCTACTGTTTTATGCCGCCACCTGAACGATAGTGAGAATGTACGGGAAGAGTGCCATTGCACATAGCTCGCGTTTGAGAGGAGTGACTGCCATGTATAACAAAATTCTCGTTCCACTCGACGGCTCGGAACTCGCAGAACAAGTCCTGCCTCAAGTGATGGAACTTGCAAACTGCAGCGGCGCAGAAATTGTTTTACTGCGCGTCCCCGATGTTCCCGTCTATGAGTACTTGATGACCGTTCCTGAAGTGGGCGTCCAAATGCGCGAACAAGCCGAGAACGACGCGCGTGAATATCTTGAGCGTTTGAGTGGTGAATTGCGCGCGATGGGCTTGCAAGTACGAACCCAAATTGCTTATGAAGGCGCGGTATACTTGACCATTTTGAATACAGCCAAAGAATTGGACGCCGACCTGATTGCCATGTCCACACACGGACGCAGTGGTTTGGCGCGACTGGTCATGGGCAGTGTTGCCGATGATGTGGTGCGTCATGCAGATTTGCCCGTGTTGCTTGTGCGTCCGCAACCGGTGAGCGGCACAGCACCCGTGCATTTCGATACCGCATATTCCATGCTTCCGGCGAATTGAACGCACGCCTGCGATACATGTTCGGCGCGTCCGCAGCGCGCCCCCAAAAGGAAAGCGTTTATGCTAAACAAAATTTTGGTTCCACTCGACGGCTCGCCCTTTGCAGAAGCCGTACTGCCCCAAGCCCGCGCGTTGGCGGAATGTACGGGAGCCCAAATCCTCTTGTTGCGTGTGATACCAACGCCGATTTACAATTTGGTCTTTGCGTCGAATCCGCCTTTGCCCTTGCAAGCCAATCCCGAATACGACACCCGCACTCTGGCAGAAAGTTATTTGGAACGCGTTGTTGCTGAACACTTTTCCGGCGAATCCGATGTACAGCGTGAAGTGAGTAGTGGTGCAACGGCGGATGTCATTCTCGAATTTGCGTCCGGACAAAATGTTGACATCATCGCCATGTCCACACACGGACGCAGCGGCATCTCACGTTTGATGTTGGGCAGTGTTGCAGAAGAAATTGTGCAACGTTCGCATTTGCCCGTGTTGTTGGTCCGACCCAATGGGTAAGGCATCACTAACCTGTTTTGCAAAAAAAAGAGAGGGACGAGCAGAGTTCTCGTCCCTCTCTTTTTTTTTGCAAGACACCAAGATATTTTTCGCGTTCACTCATGGTTCGAGCGCAACGCGCGTCAAGACCACATGCTCTACGGCACGCGCCAAATCTGTCGGTTCGGGGGTTCCGTCGCGCATCCATCCGATATGCAACCATCCCGCCATCTTTGGCACGCGCACCAATAAACGGATGAGTTCCTCCGAAACAACTTGAGGTTCTACGATGGCTTCGCCGAACGCAGCATACTCTTTTCCGCGCACGCGTACGAAAACAGGCGCACCGCCGAGCAGATTTCGCCACCAGATGCGTTCGCGTTGACTCGTTGTGTACAGCTGTCCATCTCGTCCCGTCACATAATTTACCGGTGTCGTGAGCCAGCGCCCGGATTTACGTCCGCGCACCGTAATGAGCATGACCGAACCGCTCAAAAACCAATGGAAGGGTGAGTTGAGCAGAAACGTGACCCAACGGTTCGACCACGCGCGCCATTGTGCGCCGCGCTTGGCGTTTTGTACACGCGCGCTGGCTTGTTCATTCAGTGTCGGCGCGTCGGCGTAATCACGCAACAACGCGGCATACTTGGGGTCAGCGGTAATCGGATTCAACATACTCTTGCTCCACTATCCTAAAACTTAGATGGGTACGTCCAGCGGCTCCATTTGAAATTCAAATTCCTCGTGCAGCGTTTGCGCCCACGTGGCGGCATGTTCCAATTCGCCCTTTGCCAATGGACCTTCCATACCTGTCACCAAAAAACATTCGGGCTTGACCAACGGATTGATGTTGTGTTGTTGTAATTCTTTTGCCATCACATTGGCTGCCGAGCCGGTAAGGAAACGCGGGCGGTTGACTCGCGTATCAAACACGGCAATTATCAAGCGTTTCAGTGCGGGTTCGAACCGTTCGAGAAATGATTTTATCGGGTCGGTTGCATTCCATGCTTGTGTAGGGCTGCCCACAACGAGCAGTTCAATTCCTTCCAACGCATTGGGCACCAACTCGGTCACGCGTTCGGCGCGGGCAGTCCCAAATTCACCGAGCGACTTGCAAATCTGCCGCGCAATCTTTTCGGTGTTACCGTATTGGGAATCAAAGACCACAAGCGTGTTCATGGTTTTGCCTCCGCAAAAAAAAGCGCACACATTCCGCCTCTGAACGTGCGCGCGTTCACTATCGCTCTTGCCAGAGTTAATTTACTGTATCCGACCCAAGTCAAAACCAAGTCCCATTCGCGTCATGGTGCGGTCTCATTCCGCCGCAGCGATTACGCAACGGTATTTCCGTTTGAAGATTTCACGCTATGCGCCGCGCAGAAATTCGGGCATTCGTTTTTTCGGGTGCTTTCTTGCCGCGCGCGGTGGTTCAATCTGAACCTCGACGCCATGCGCGCCAGAGTTGATCCAAATCAACAGCTGCGCGCCGTTTTCTAACTGCAATGAGCAGTTCACAAAACGCTCCAGATATTCTTCGTTCGTCACATCTTCGTCCGCCACATGGCTTGGTACCACAAACGAAAGCGAGCCGCCGGTGACATTCAAATTCACCTGGTCCATCTCACCATTCGCGGCGGCAATGCCTTCTTGATTTGGATTTGGTTCTCCGTGAAATTGGTCTTTAAGACTCACGCGTTTCATCATTCATCTCCTTTTGCAATTCATTCGCTCGGTTACGAATACGCCAAGCTATCGCGCACACTCACACGCGTGGCGTTGCGCGCGGGCAGAATGGAAGCGAGAATCGAAATGACAACGACAATTCCAAGCCATACCAACATGGCTTGAACGTTGTATTGAAAATCCAAGGGCATGTTCAAAATAATCTGTCCCATCACATCGGAAAGCGGGCGCGCGACCACCAACGCGAGTGGAACTGCAATGCCCCAACTCAACGCGCCTTGAAAAATTCCTTCCATCACAAACATGCTCAATATCGTGCGCGTGCGCGCACCAATTGCGCGCAAGACGCCAATCTCTTTGGTGCGTTCGACGACGCTGATAGAGAGCGCGCCCATTAACGCGATGCCGCCAACAACGGCGACGAGGATGGCAAGAAAAAGTAAAAAAGAAGTGACCAGTCCAAATTGCGATTGGATGTTGCGGCGATATTCCGCTTCGGTCTGAAAGGCAACAATATCTATATTTTGTTCGGCACCCAATTCGCGTATTTGGTCGCGGATGGCGATAGCGTCGGACTCGCTGCGCGAAAATGTTTTGACAAAGAGCCGCGAGGCGCGGTCATAGCGCTTGCTCACATTTTCCAATGCCGCATACGGCACATAAAAAACGTCGCCGCTAAAGTTGCCGCGCAGCAGCGGTTGATAGATGCCGACGACGCGCCAATCGCGTTTGCCAAAGACGCCGAGGTCGAGCGTGACAAATTCGCCGAGACGGATGTTATTGTTGTGCGCGGTGTCTTGAGACAAAACAATAGCGAGTTCATCGCCGGATTGGAGCCAGCGCCCTTCCACCATGCGCTCGGTCATGAAATCGCTCGCAGGGTCAATTCCCGCAACCGTTGCGCCGAGTCCCGCTTCTTGCACACGCTGTCCCTGTTTACGCAAGGTCCCCGAAAACAAGAGCTGCACTTGTGCCGATGCCGTCCCTTCGGTGTCCTGCGCCAACTCTAGTGTGCGACTCGCGCGCGGCATTCCGTTCAAATACACGGTGAGGTCAAATCGTCGCTCGGCAAAATAATTATCGAGTGTGAAATTCATCGAAGACGAAAGCGTCATCACTATCAAAAACATAGTTCCGGCAGTGACGAGAACAAATTGCGTGAGCAGCAATCGTCCTTTGCGTCGAAACATATTGCCAAAGGCGGTGGCATATTGTGTTGGCAGCAAACGCGCGCCAATTTTTTCGATGCTGCGGTCCAACCAATTTGAACCAAAATCGCCGCCGAGACCATAACTCGCAATCGCCTGCCGGACTGTGATGCGCGCACCGTTCATCACCGGAATCAGCGCGGCAAGCAAAGGCACAACCGTGGCTGCTGCAATTTGCAAAATCAGCGCGGTGTTGGAAAATTGAAATTGGTCGTAATCAATGTTAAACAAATTCAAGAACATGCGCGTAATCGCCCATGCGAGATAAACGCCAAGCGGGAGCGCAATGAGCAGCGAGAACAACCCATACACCAACACACCGACGAGATACACTTGGGCAATCGTCAACGCGCGTCCGCCAATCGCTTTTAAAATTCCGATTTGATTCGTCTGCTGTGTGACGAGCGCGGCAAGCGTGTTGTACACCAGCACCACGCTCAAGCCGAGCGAAACAACGGCAAGAATCTGCAAAACGTAATTGAACCCTTCGATAAAAACGCGCCCCCAATGTTTGTTCGGGTCTTGATAGAGCGTTCCGCCGACGGTGACGCCCTGATTAGCGAGACGTTCTTTGATTGCCGTCGCCACTTCTTCTGCATACGCGCGACTGTACGGCGCGATGCGAACATATACACCGCCATATTTTCCATTTGGCACACCAAAGCGTTCCATCGCCGCACTGCTCATAAAGAAAAATGCTTGCCCACCAAATTGCGGCGGCGGCACAAAGGGCGAGCGAATTTTCCCCGTAATCGGAAATTCGCGCACGCGAGCGTCTTGTTTGAACCAAACAGTATCGCCCACATTCGCGCCATAATAACTTGCCGAGAGCCGTTCGATGCCGATATTTTCTTTGCGGGGCCACTCGCCTTCGCGCAGCTGCGAAATATCCATCCGCTGGGCTTGCCAATCTTGGCGCAAAACGGCGACGCCCATTTTCCATTCGGCAGTAGGACTAAAGCGGTACTCGAGCGCGAGTTGGTTGTATGGCTCTACGTCAATCACGCCCGGCACGCGCAAGATGCCTTGTACCTCATCACGCGTGACATAGCGCGAAAAACCCATATTGAGATGCGACGGCGTGACCGCTTGATGCGCGGTGTCCATGCCCGCGAGCAGTTGGTCGTTCATCCCAAAGACAACGCCAATCGCAAACACGCCGGCGGCAATGCTCACCACCGCGAGCAGCGTCCGCACTTTGTAATGCCACAGGTCGTACCAAACTTTGAACCAGAGAACGCGCATCGTTCCAATCCTCTACCATACGCCTGGCACAAGACGATATTTCACATCTTGCATATACGCGCCATATCCCGGCAATTCATCTTTCAAGACCGCATCTTCTTTCGCCGTACGCCAAACCAACAGCAGTACCGAAAGCGCGGCGGGAATCAACGCCCACAGTGAACCGAGCATCAGCGGCGCGGCGAGCGTCCACACCGAACTGGCAGCGTAACCGGGATGCCGCACGTATTGATACGGTCCACTACGACAAACCGTTTGCCCACGTTCGGTTTGAATCCGCACGACACTCGAAAAAAATCGGTTCACTATTTTTGCCCACAAGAAAATTCCCTGTCCTAAAAGGAACAACGCGATGCTCAACGCGTACACCCACAACGGCAATGTCGGACTCCAATGAATGTTCGCGGCATCGAACGCCGCCAACATTACACCACCGAGATAAAGCGGCGTCGTCAAGCCAAAATACACTTTGTCAAAATCTTTCATCCCTTGTCCGGGCTTGAGTCGTTCCTGAATTAGCTCGGGATTCCCGCGCAGTGCATAAATGGTTGCAAGCACCACGCCGAGATTGAGCGCGAGATAGACCCAGCCCTGCCAATACGCAAAGGTCCCCGCCGGCAGAAAAATCAACGGGAGCAAAATGAGCGGTGCAAGTACGGCGCGCAGCCAGATGCGCGCACCCAATTTTGGCGCAGCAGTACAACTCGTCAGCATGATTGCAATCTCCTCTCGTTTGCTACAAAATTGCGTTCACGCAGATTTCGCTTGCCCCGAGCCGCGCGGCAGGTGCGGCATGTTCCGACGCATCGGTTGTGGTTGCAAGTAGATGAGCGAACGCCACAACCATTCCATTGGTCCGTACAAGAAATGTCCCAACCACCAATGGCTAAACGGAATCTGGAGCGCATAGATAATCACCGCAAAAACCAAACCAAGCGCAGTGCCAACCTGTCCGTACAGTCCCACGCCATAGCTGTAAAAAATGAATGTGCAGATAAGCGACTGGGTGAGGTAATTGGTGAGTGCCATCTGTCCGACGGGCGCCAATGTCCGGAACCGCTTGCCCCAAATCGGTTGACGCGAGAGCAGAGTGAGCGTGGACATGTACGCCAACATCAACGCGGGCGCGCCAAGCGCGTGCGCCAAGAGCACACCAGAAAGCAAGAACGACGGCTCAAGCCGCGAGAGCGACGGAGTAAAGGTCGCGTAAATCAGATTGCCGGGGACGCCGATGACGAATCCCCAAAGCATCAGCTTGCGGAACAACGGCAAATGTTGTTCGATGTTTTGGAAAATCTGTCGCTTGCCGAAATACATTCCAACGAGAAACATCGCAAGCACATTCGGCGCCAACCCAAGCAAATTCCCGTACGCAATGAACTGCATGTCCAATGCGCGCTGCGCGGTAATTTCCATCCAACTGCCGCCGCCATAAACCGCAAGGGCGCGTGCCGCGTCACTCTGAAACAGTGCGCTCTGCTCGGCAAAGATGGCGTCAATTTGCGCTGCGCCGTCGGGGACCGAGCGTCCCAACGCCATCAGTCCTGCCGTACCAAAATTGAGCAACAATGGCAAAATCCAAAAGACGCCCGCCCAAATCAAAAGCGTACGCGGTTGCGCCTTTCGAAACAGCAGCAGCACGAATCCCAAAAGCGCGTATAGCGTCAAGATGTCACCGATCCAAATAAAGAACGCGTGAATCAGACCAATCACCAACAGCACGAGCAGCCGTCGCGCGTACAAGGACACAAAGTGTCCGCCGCGCGCTTGCACGCGTCCCATTTGCAGTGTCAGCCCCAAACCGAACAAGAATGAAAACAACGCGTAAAATTTTCCTTCGGCGAGAAAACGCACCAACCATTGCGCGGCTTGGTCGTACCATGGCATGTTCGGGTCTGCAGGCAAGATGAATGCCTGAATCGGATGACTGAACAATTCCATGTTCACGAGCAAAATTCCAAACAGAGCAAAGCCGCGCAGAATATCCACAATCTGAATGCGTTCAGATTCTTGCACGGGTCTTGCGTTCGAGGGACTCGCGGTAGTTTGCATTTTCATCTTGCCCACCTCATTTCATCCTAACTGACTCAATATCCCGTCCAACTCGGTCTGCCCACAAATTCATCGCGCGTAATTCTGCCATCGAGAATTTCGACGACGCGCGGAACGCGCGACGCGAGCTCTTTGTCGTGCGTAACCATCAACAATGTTTTGCCGCCGCTCACAACACTGGTGAACAATTCAAAAACGTCTTGTGACGTGCGCGAATCGAGATTGCCCGTTGGTTCGTCGGCAATCAAAAGCGGCGGGTCATTTGCCAACGCGCGTGCAATTGCCGCGCGCTGTTGTTGTCCACCCGAGACCTGACTCGGCAGTTTGTGCGCTTGGTCAGCCAGCCCAACACGTTCGAGCAACTCTAACGCGCGCATGCGTCGTTCGCGCGCGGGAAATTTATTGGCGAGGTCCATCGGCAGAATCACATTTTGCAAAAGATTCAACGCGGGCAGCATTTGAAAAAATTGAAAGATGATGCCCACATTGTCGCCGCGCCAACCCGCCAATTGGTCTTCGCTCATTTTGTGAACGGGCTTGCCTGTAACAATGATTTCGCCGCTCGAAGGACGGTCAATGCCGGTGACCATATTCAGCAGCGTAGATTTTCCATTCCCCGAAGGACCGACAATCGAAACAAATTCTCCGGCTTTGACGTGAAACGAAACGCCTTTGAGAATTGTGATGGTCGTGTTGCCAACGGGAAAACTTTTCACCACATCGCGGATTTCGATGATGGGGCTGTTGCCATTTGCTAGAGTCATAGGAGTTAATCTTGCAGATGGCTGATAGTAGCGACGCACTATGTCACTTGCTACTCGCTATTTGCCATCTGCTACTCGCAATCTGCAATCAGATATTCGCCGCCCAAATCACGCGTGCATTCGGCAGATAATTTTCCACATCGTACGATTCGCGCACATCGTAATTGCCGCGCGGCTGCAACACCATATCGAGCGGCACATCAATATAATTTTCGCGTTGACGATACGCGGCGAGACGATTCGTCTGTTTTTGCAGCACCAGACTCATCGCCAAAATTGCAAAGTTCATCGCGCCGAGTAAATCTTGTCCGTCCGGTTCGCCCGTGCGAATCAAGTACGACAGTGGTTGATACACCATGCGCTGTTTGTTAATGTTTTCCAAAATTTCTGTCACGACCGCGCCAATGCCGCTCACGCGAAATCCAAATTCATTGGTTTGCCCCGCAACACCGGCGCGTGTCACATCGGAGAGAATGCGATTTTCCACTTGCTCGGTTTCGCCAACAGCAATTGCCTGTGCCAACGTGCGCGCGTGCGCCAACCGCGAAAGTTCGGGCAGATAGCTGCGCGCGTGTTGCGGCGCGAGCGTTGCGCCTTCACTCACGACGAGAATGGCATAGTTGCTCGGATTGCTCGCTTTGTCTTTCAAGAGCATTTGCGCGAGCGGTTCCGGGTCAAACGGAATTTCGGGAATCAACAAACGGTCTGCGCCCGCGAGGTACGCAATCAACATCGTGGTCAAGCCGGTGGTGCGTCCCAAAATTTCGACGACGGCAATTTCTTCACGCGAAGCTGCCATCGCGCGCAATTCATAAATGAACCGCACGCCGCGCGCGAGCGCGGTGGAAAAACCGAGCGCGTAATCCGTGCCGTTAATGTCGTTATGCACCGTTTTGGGAATGCCGATAACGCGCACGCCCTGCTTTGCCAAATGCGCGCCATACGCTAATGTCGCGCGGTCACCCAAAACAACCAGTCCGTCGAGTTGGAGATGTTCAACCACACGCACAATGTGGCGCGTGAAATCGTGTTCGCGGTCACTGCCGTTTTTCGTTTTGAGAAACGCGGGCGTCAGCGCGAGCGGCACCGCGTCGGGCGTGAGACGACTCGAATGCAAAAACGCGCCCGGCATTCGGTCAATGTCACGGACGCGCAGTGGATTCAAATGAATGAGGTTATCGCTAAAGGTTTGCGGGTCATCGGGATTGTAATGGAGCAATCCTTCCCAACCTTTACGAATGCCAATCACTTCGATGCCGCGTTCGGATGCTTGTGCGACAATTGCTTTGAGACAAACATTTTGTCCCGGCGCGTCACCGCCGCCGGTGAGAATTCCAAGCCGTTTTTCCATACGTGCCTCGCTCAAAATAATGAATCGTGCGTACTCTATTGCGCCGTGAGGGAATCGAGAAAATCGCCGACGACGCGTGCAAACGTTTCGGGCTGCTCGCTGAAAACAAAATGTCCGGCGTTTGAAATGACGCGGAATTCCGCGTTCGGAAATGCTTCGGCATACAAACGACTTGCCGCTTCGGGTTGCAAATCATTTTGTCCGTGAATCACCAACACGGGCGCGGTCACACGTTTCAACGCGTCGCGATAATCATGCTTTAGCCCCATGCTCATGTACATGGAATGGACCATCCAGCCGCCGCTTGTCATTTTTTCTTGGTCTTGGGGCAGGGTTAATCCTTTGGTCTCGAGCGCGCGCTTGTAATAACGCGCCAGTTCGTCATTCAATGCCGCGAGCTGTTTTTCGTTTTTGGTAAAGATAGAACCATAGTCCAAGTAGCGTTTCAGGTACGAATCATATTCGGCGCGCATCGCTTCGGGTAACAACGTTTTGATTTCGCTAAACAAGTCGCTCTCGGACGGCATGACCAATGTCTCGGCAGGCGCGACGAGGACGAGCGCCTGAACGTGTTCGGGAAATTCCGCGGCGTACAACGACGCGAGAAATCCGCCAAACGAATGTCCGACCAAAATTATTTTTTCATCACCCAGAATTTGGCGAATGCGTTCAATGTCCGCGATTTGCGCGCCGAGACCGAGCGTGCGGTCCAGCGTTTGCATGTTTTCGTAATAGTTGGATGAAGTGAATGTATCCAGTGGATGCGACGACTTGCCGCTGCCGCGTTGGTCGTAATAATGAAATTGGTAGCGGTCATTCAAACGCGCAAGTCCCGCGACGGGCGCGCTGAACGGATAGCCCGGTCCGCCATGAATGACAAGCACATTCGTGCCTGTGCCATCACGAAAATGATAAAGTTGAATATCGCGCTCGACTTGCCAAAAGTCTTGGTCCGCTGTTTGTTCGGGCGGCGCGAGCGGTGCGCGTAAATTTTTGTCTGCGCGCACCATGCCGGGTTGATACAGTGGTTTTTGAAATTCATTCCAAAACCACAAACCTGCCGCAACAACGACGAACGCCAGCACTGCCAGCGCGATGAGAATTATTTTTTTCATGGAACGCCTCCGTACGATTCAACATACACCCTCCCGTTGGTGGAGTGTCAAGAGGCGCGAATTGCTTGACGGTCACTGCGTACGAGTACTTGTTCCAATTCAAGATTGCGTTTCTGTGCGCGCACGAACACAACAAGCAAAAAGAGCGCGAGCATTCCCAGAAACAATGTGCCGACCGTATCGTTGTTGATGACATGCACCGGACTGTAATTGCCGCCCTTGTTCGCGAGTTCCATGCCTTGAGTTTCTACGTCATTCATTTGGAATTGCGCTTCCTTTCTGTGTCTGCGTTATCCAAACGCGCGGTGCAGCTGCGTCACTCCAACTTTGACGAGTGCGAGAACAATCACCGCAATCCACGCCGCGCGCGGGGAATCAATCAACGGCAGCGAGAGATTCAACAAAGCCGCGCCAACAATAACAAGGATGAGCGTGCCAATCCCATACGCGACGATTGCCATCGGATTCAACCATTCGCCGCGCGCTGACACTTGTCCAATGCCGATAGAACACATTGCCATACCAACGAGTGTGACGACGAGCAAAATTCCTTTGTCGGAAAAAATCTGCGCGAGCATTGCGTTTCTCCTTTTCACACACTCGGTTTGAGCGTGAGCGAGCCGGGGCGCTCACGCGAAACCGAACGCGGACGCCGCAGCAATTGGTCAAACACAATCCCCGCCAACACTGCAAACAAGGTCACATCTGTCAAGAGCCGCATCCAAATCGGCGGTTGGATAAAAGTAAAGACAAACAGCGCGACAATCGCGAGCAGCATTGCGGCGAGTGGCAGGAGCCATTTTTGATACCAAATGAAAAATATCGCGGCGACCAACGCGGCGAGAAACGTTGCAACCCACAGTACGATTTCCACCGGCTCCGTGTATGAAGGCGGAACATTCCCTTCGGCGCGCGCTTGAATGCCCTGCAACATTCCTTGTTCCATCACAAACCCGCCATAGTTCAGCGCGGCGCCAATCATCGGATTTTCGGTATCACCCGCAGGTTGAATGTGACTGCGAACAATCAGCCGCGTCTGCTGCGCGTTGATAGGTTCCAGAAACCACAACCACGTCCAACCCATTTCGTTTGTGGACGAACCCAAATACCATTTGCCGCGTTCGAGCGAATCAAGCGCCATCGCGTTTTGAATCAACACTGTACCGGGTGTCGGATTTTGCCATTCGGGGACAATGCGTTCGGCGTTGTGGTACACATCGCCGTTGCCCATTTGATTTTCAATAAAGGTATAGCTGTAGAACGCGCCGCGTCGTTCGCCGATTTGCGCGACCCAACCCCACACCTGTTCGCTCGGCGCGTTGAGCGTGATGGCGTGCGTCCAATTGACCAATGGCTTGGCGACGATTTCATCACCCGGCAGGGTGCGCGCAACTTCTTGTGACGTCGCGCCCCACGTTGGAATAAATTGTCCGACAATCCAAAAACCGGCAACTACAACCACGGCGACAACGACAATCGCAACCAAAGCGCGTAGAATTCGAGTACGAGTACTCATGATAAATTCTCCTGAATTGAAATCGCAAAAGCGCGCATAAGCGCAATTCACCGAACAACATAGATTGCCATGTACAAGAGACGGTTCGGATTTGGTTCCTTTTGCGTTGCAAGTATCGAAACTAAAAAGCATTCCGAAAAATTCGGAATGCTTGATGTTTTTTACTTGGTCGTCAGTGTGCGTACCACCGAACGGGTGCGACCCTGTTCATTCACCGCTATCACTTGCCAGAGATAAGCGTGTTGCGGCTGCAAGTGTTTCGTTTTGTATTCAAGGGCGGTCAATCCTGTTTTCTTTTCGACGCGTTGGTTCGTCAATTTGTCTGTGACGATGACGATGTAGGTCTCGGCGCACTCGGCGGTTTGCCATTTCAGCGTAACCTGCCCTTTGCGAATGAGCGCGCCGTCTTTTGGATTTGTGAGAAGCGGGCGCGCGGGTTTGGTCGTGCAGGTCAATGGTTCAGTTGGCGTAGCAGTCCGGGTGAATGTTGGAGTTGCGCTTGGCGTCGGTGTCCGTGTTGGCGTGGACGTAGGCATTGGCTCATTCGGGTCGCTGCTAAAGTGACAGAATTTGGGTACGCCCGGCAGCGGGTCGCCGCCAAACGTTGCCGCATTGCACACAAAACTTGTGTCCAACGTTTTGTAAATGTACATCCCCTGCGCGCCAAAACGCGCGAGGCGCGCGTCGGGTAAATTGCACGTTTTGTTTTCGTCCGCGCAATAAATCCAATTGCCGTCGGGTGTATAACGTGGCGTCGGCGTGCGGCTTGGGGTGTACGTGCGGGTTGCTGTGCGTGTGTTTGTTGGAGTGGGTGTCGCGCAAGCAGGGACAACTCCTTGTGCGGCAGTGACATTGTATCCGTCTGCAGTCTCGGAAAGGACACACAGATAAATTTGATTCACCGGGTCGGTAAAGACTTCACCGGGTTTCCAAATCGCGCCATCGTCGCCGGTGTTGCCATTGTTGTCAATGTCAATCAAACGCGCGGGAACGGAACGCGTCCGGTCAACGCGATAAATAAGTACACCTTCATCAGGCAGTTTGACATCGTAATCTACATGGCGGCGCGCTTCAATGGAATAGTAATTTGTTTCTGACCCATTGATCGGAATGTGGATTTCAACATTTTGGTAACTCGCGGGATAGGAAAGGGGCTTGAGTAACATCGTGATGCTCGAATTTGGCGGGACAGTGGATAGATGGTTATGCCCGCCCCATTCGTACGGTTTACTGTCTGCGATAAAGTATTGTCCGAGACAACCATAGACGGGGTCCGTCGCGCGGTCACAGTTCGACCAGATGTCGCTCATGATGTCCCATTGGTTGTCATCCGCTCTGCCATAATTGCCGCCGGAATGTGGCAAGCCGTAGGTGTGCAGCATTGCATGTTGCACTGCCGCAAGGTTGGAGTATGCGTACGGTAACAGCCATGTGGTGTAGCGGAACTGAATGCCATCCTCAACGTGGATAAAGAAATTGGCAGCCGCATAGGACGACGAACCAATATAATCATTAAAGAGCAGCTGGAGTCCATAGAACTCGCTGAAATCCACAGAGGGGTCTGCCGCTTTGAAACAATCATCGGCGGCTAAGAGATACTTGAACGTGCCGTCCGTTTTGGTATAGGCAGATTTCGGCTTGGGCAAAGTGAACCAACCATACACTTTGCCGTCACCAACGCCCATATAAGCCCCGGCTTGCCTATCAAAGTAATCACCAAGTCCGGGATATTCAGTGCGATACATGTCCCCGATGTATGCCATGCTCTTGGGTTCTGCCACTACATCCGCGAACTTGCAGGCAATCGAGACCCACGTCGTCGCTGGAAACGGGTCAGGGCGTTGGATGCTCTCACGCTTCAAGAGCGACTGCGCGCGCAGTTGTGGTGATTCGGCTTGCGATTGCAGGATGCTTTCGCCTGCAATCGTTACGCGCTGTCCATCCAGCGCGAGAACGCCGCCAAACGAACGCGCGAGATTTTCATCCAAAAGAATTTGCGTCATGTTCCCTTCTGCATCAGTCAGCCAATAATCCATTGTGGGTTCCGCATTTGAATCGGGCGCGGGGTCGCCCCACACGATGCTAAAGATGCCGGTGAGTGTAGTGGGTTGAGTCGCGGGTGCGGCATTGCTGCCGGCGACGGTGGCGACATAGAACAAACTGACGACGAGGACGAGGAACACGCTTTTTCGGTACAACATATCTCCTCACTTTTGAAACAAACACGCGGCAACAATCCGCCGCGTGTTTCGTCTTTGTCCGAATAGTCTATCTTTGTATGGTGTCAGACGTGTCCCCGTCCAGTCAAAAGTTGGTGCATCATTAGATGAAAACAATCTGCGCGCCTTCCGTCATGTCCATGAAATCGGCGGCGGTCACAATGTTTTCGACGCCTTCGATGAAATCTTCTTTTTTCAATCCCATCATATCCACAGACATTTTGCACGCGTACAATTTCGCGCCCGCATCCACGAGCATTTGCAAGTATTCGCGCACGGTCGGCACTTCGAGCGCTTTCATTTTGTCCTTCATCAATTTTGTTGCGAACGCGGTCATGCCGGGCAAAACGCCTGCCAATTGCGGGATGCCGAGATTGCCCGTGTCGAGTCCCATCATGCTCATCTTCATCGCCGTATTGCCGACGGGCGCGATTTCGATATGGTCAACACGATTTTTGTTAATCATGTCGAGACCCCAGAACGTGAAAAAAATTGTCACGTCAATCCCGTTGCCAAGCGCTGCCCAACCCATTACGAGCGCGGGATATACCATGTCGAGCGTGCCTTTGCTGCAAATGAATGCGACTTGACGTGCAGGCGCTTCGTGCGTTTGTTGCGGCGCGACAACGTATTGCGGCGCGGTGGTTGTGGTTGCAGTAATCATTTTGATTTCCTCCATTGACTGTCATTTCGAACACAGTGAGAAATCTCGTGCTGCGTTTTTTGCAGCAGATTTCTCGCTCCGCTCGAAATGACATCCAATTAAACGCACCCTTCCGGTTTTCCGAGTCCCGAAATTTTTGCAACTTTTTTCGCGGGTCCTTTTGGAAACAACGTGAACATTTCTTTGGTCGAAATTCCCGCTTGCGTGGTGATGCGGCGCAATGTCGGCGCTTTGCCACTCGCCATTCCGTCTTGCCGACAAAAATCAATCACCTTCCAATGCGCGAGCGTCAAATCGGCGATGCCTTCTTCGTGCGCGATTTCAACCGCGATGTCTTTGTCCCATTCGTTCGGATTCGTCATGAATCCTTCATCGTTCACATTTACTTGATGTCCTGCAATTACACGCGTAGCCATTTTTTCCTCCATAGTTGTTTGTTGTTAGTTACTAGTCGTTCGTCGTTCGTCATGCGTTCGCTTGCGCGCCGATGACGCTTAGGACGCGCATGGTGAGCGCGAGACCGCGCCGCACGTTCGGGTCGCGCATTTGTTTCATTAACGCGAGCATCGAAGTATCAACGGGCTGCTCGACTTGTTTTTCCGCGACAAGTAATGTGTTGCGAACAAAGTTCATGATTTCGGGCTGCGTCATGTCTTTGACCACGTTGAGAATCAAAACAATGTTGTCGCCCAATTTTTTTACATCGTCGGGAGTGAACGAAGTAACAACATTGTCCATGATTTGCATTCCGCCCTGTGCGAAAGTGAAGTATCCTTTGTGTTCCATTGTTTGCAATACATTCACCGCTTTGCCGAATGCTTGGTCACTTAACGGCATCATCGTGTCCGCAAGTTCCGAAATGCTCTCCATTTGGTCCAACATGCGTTCGAGCATTACCGTGTTGCGTAACAAGCGTTTGAACAATCGCATCAAATCGTTGAGGTCAACGTACTCTTGGACTTCTTCCAATTGTTCGCTCGCCAAACGAAACGCGTCCTGCGCAATCGGCTGCAAGTCACGGAACAATTCATCTCGGTCTGTCCGCGCGCGTTCGGCGCGTTCCGCCTGCGCGGTCAGATATTCTACATGCCGCGTCAACGCATCAATTTTGTCATTCAATTCCGCGATGGATGTTTCGCCTTTACCATTTCCCCGCGTTTCGATTTGAGTAGGAATTGTCGCAATCATAAGTTTGCCTATCGCGAATCGCGTATCGCACATTGCATATTAGGTTTTGCGATTTGCCATACGCGATTCGCGATTCGCGATTCGCTAATTTTTCCATTTCCCCGCCATGCTCATCCGCGCGGGCAGGGGAAGCTCTTGACCTTTGAGCAATAGATTCCAGTACATCCAGCGAAACATCATCTTGCCCCAATGATTTGCTTCGGATTCTTGGAGCAAACTGAAGGGTCCGATACCGGGCAGCGGATACATTCCGGGCAGCGGCTCTGTGTCATAATTGAAATCAATCAGCAGCCCTTTGCCGAATCCCGACTCGATGAAACAATTGGCGTGTCCGTCGAAGGTCGGCAGCATTTCGAGACCGTCCGCGTAGCGCATAAAGTTTTCGGAAAAACATTCCACCGCGAAATGTGCGACGGAACCTGCTTTGGATGTCGGCAGCGAAGCCGCGTCGCCGAGCGCAAACACGTTCGGATATTTTGGCGAGACAAAGGTATGCTTGTCCACCGCGACATAATTCAATTCATCGCCCATGCCCGAACGCGCAATGACATCATCGCCCATATTGAGCGGAACACTGATAAGCAGGTCATATTCGATTTCGTTTTCGTCGTATGCGACGATTTTTTTCGCGTCGGGGTCAACATGTTCAATCATAAATTCGGGCATCACTTTGACGCCCTTTTTCTCTAGAATGTCGCCGAGATGTTTTGACGCAATCGGTTTGGTGAATGCACCGGGCAACGGCGTTGCATAAATCAATTCCACGCGGTCACGAATCCCTTGCTCGTTGAAAAACCAATCCGCGAGCATGATAAATTCGAGCGGCGCGACAGGACACTTGATGGGATTTTCGACGACGTTTAATACAAGCCGCCCACCGCGCCATGTGCGTAAATGTTTCGCCAATGCCACCGCGCCTTCGATGGTGTAAAAATCAAAAATGCTTTTGCCCCATTCGTGTTCTTGCAAGCCCGTGGTTTGTTCGGGATGCGTGCGCGTGCCTGTTGCAATCACCAAAAAATCGTAATAGAGCACGCGTCCGTCTTTGACCAATTTCACACGGTTAAGGTCGGGTTCAATCACTTCAATCGGCGACATGATGAATTCAACGCCAGGCGGAATGAAATCGCGTTTTGGTTTAATGACATCGTTTCTGCTGTACATGCCGAACGGGATAAATAAAAAGCCCGGTTGGTAATAATGCGTTTCGTGTTGGTCCACGATGGTGATTTGCCATTCGCCTTGTTCCAGTAAATGCGCGAGACGATTGGCGACCATTGTGCCGGCGGTGCCTGCACCGAGTATCAATAATTTTTTCATGTTCACTCTTGGTCATTTCGAGTCCCTCATCCTTCGGGATGAACTCTGCGAGAAATCTATTCCTCACTCTGTTCGGAATGACAGACCCGATGATTATTTGCTCAATACGCGCGCGAGTTTCGCGTCATACGTTAGGTTTTCATTCAACACTTGACGCAAGAGGTCGAGCGCGTTCAGTACTTTATCGTTCGTCAACGAATAATAGACATTCATGCCCTCGCGCCGAGCCAGCACCAAGCGGCGTTCGCGCAAAATTTTCAGGTGACGCGAAACGGTCGCTTGCGGCAAATCGAGCATCTCTGCCAATTGATTCACCGTCGTCGCACCGTCGCGCAGGGCGTACAACATCGCGATTCGTTTTGAATCGGCAAGCGCGTCGCAAATGTTGGCATGCAGTACATCAATTTCTTGTAACAGTTGTGGATTCATGATTCGGTTGGGGCAAAGCGGTGACATTCACATTTGCGAATCCAGTCGCGTGCGCGAGTGTCAATGCTTTGTCCCCACGGAGGTTATGCGTATTTCTACATATCGTCATTTTCAAATCTATTCATATCTGCGAAAGGTTACGGTTTGGTCAAAATGTGATGGCACGTTTCGTCCTATTTCAACGCGCGCGGAAATTTAATTTTCAATCAGACTCGTACTGGGCTTTGACCGAAATGAAACCGAACGGCTCTATCCTCAAAATTGAGAGGGTCAAAAAACCTCTTCTCGTCTCGACACAAGCCCATCGGCAAAATGAACGCTCCTCTTTCTAGGGGAGTGCAACCTGCAAGTGCAGGCGTTCGTCACTTGTGAACGTGATTCACAGAACTGTGCGATGGGCTTGTGTGACAACGCATCGCAAAGATAAATGTTCGATAACTCGAGTTGAGAAATCAACCGGTCGTTCCAAGAATTTGGATGCGTTGAAAACACCTTCATGCTCAATTGCCACTACGAGAGGCGAGGAGTCTGAAGGTGTTTGCTTTTGAGGCAAGACCCGCAAAGGAATCGAGCTGTGCTCGTGAGTTCACCAACCCGGGAGGTGAGCCATGGAGAAACAATTTGTGGTGGAAGACCAGACGGAAAAGCTGGCGCATTCCTTGCTGGAAGAATATCTCCACAGCGCGGGCTATTCGTTCGACACCTTAGGCAAACTCAACCCTGCTCAAATCAAGCAGTTAATGAGTAGGGCATCCGTCTATGTGTCCGTCAAACTTGCCGAGATTGAGGATCGCGCGCAAGTTGTACAGAGTTTGCACCATGCAACCGACTCAGCTCGGTGACCCAAGCCAAATAGTTCAGTGTACAAAAAGAGAGAGGCAAACCATTTGCCTCTCTCAATTTTTTTTGTATGCCTTTTACGCAGGCATTGGCGCCGGTTTCGACGTCGGCAACGCATGCGTCTTGCGTCCTTCGTAATACACATACCAGATCGAACCCAAGCCCAACAGGATGGCGACAAACGTTGCCACGACGCCCAACCATGGAATCGCCGCGACGATTTCAAACAGCAGCAAACCGAGTACAAATGTCGCAATCACATTGTCCGCATACTCTTTGGCAAACCGTTCCAAAATGAGTTTGCCGATGAGCATGGACACGATGACTTTGGTACCCCACACAACAACCCCCGTAAAGACAGTGACGAATAACGTCGCGCCCGCAAAGCCGATGCCGAATGTGGCGAGCGACAAACCGCCCAGCGTCGTCATGCCGAGCAGAATCCCGACCATTACAATCGCCACGAACAACACCAACCCCAGCGCATAGCCCGCAATCAACATCAGAAAACCCCATCCGACTGCGCCGAGCGGTTTGGTCTGCGCGTGCATCACGGCGGTGGTGACCCACGGGCGAATCAGCCACAATGCCACCAACCCAATCAGCAGCACCGTGATAAAGTCGCGTACGCGATTAAACAACCATTCGTACGTGAAATCACTTGGCTGTACTGGTTCCGTAATGGGCTGTGCTTTGAAAACGACACCGCCGTTCGGTGTGGCAAGAATTTCATTCCCTTGGTCAACCGTGCTGACATAGGACAATTGACCGCCAATTTTTGCATCTCTGCCGACACGCAAGCCCGATGCAATTGCCGGCGGCAAATTCGCTCCATACGACATTGGCATCAGCGTTTGGTTCGGCTCTGCCACTTCTGCCGAAACGTTGCGTCCGATTTGACCATTCAGTTCCAACGCCTGTCCGCCAAATTTCAGGTCGCGTCCAACTTTGCCGGACAGAATTGCTTGTGCGCCACCCATCGAAAGGTCGCGCGCAATCAAGCTGCCCGGGTCCATTTGAAATTGATAGCCACCGAACATCATGTTGCGTTCGACGACGGCAGTTGGTCGCAGGTACATTGCCGCGCCGCCGCCGTAGAGCGAACCCTTGACTTGCCCCGTCACATTGAGCGTTTCGCCGCCCAACAGCGCACTGCCATTGACAATTCCATTGAGCGTGACCGAATTGCCAAATGCAATCAAATCGCCGTTCACAGTGCCGTTGACCACAATCGTGTTGCCAAACAAAATCAAATCGTCGTCAATGACTTCGCCTGCGCCGATGGTGATGGAATCGCCGTTGCGAATGTCACTTGCAAAGGCAGAGCTACCGACAACGAGCAATAACATGGCAACCAATGCGGCGACGAGAATCCATTGCCATATTTGTAAATTGTGAGTCTTCATGATTATTGCGCTCCTTTTCTTTGCAACTGCTGTAGCTCGGTCCGTTCTCCATTGCCAGTTGACCGAGCTACAGCGTTGTCCTGTCATCGAGTTCTAGCTCCAATTCAACTCCTTATTTCTGTTGCGCTTTACTCCAGATTGCGATTCGCAATTTGGAGCAGCAGTTGATAGCTGACCGCTGCGGTGTGGTCATTCATCACCTCGACATACCACCAACCGCCGTCTTGAGCGTTTCCATTCCAAACAAGGTCATCACCATGCGGTGTCGCTTGACCGACCGGATTCACGTCCCACCACGTCTTCATTTGCTGTGGCGTATGAACATGGACGTGCAAGAGATTCTTGCTCCCATCCAGCACCTTGAGAATCGCTTGGTCATGCGAACCAGTGTACGCAAAGCGATACCACAAGGTCGTCTTGGCGGGAATGACTTGCCACGTGGAATTTACGTCGAATGCTTTGTTAGGGTCGGCATTCTCTAACGACGTCCCGAGCTTGGGCAAGACTGCCGTATCTGCTACAAGTGTCGGCGCCGCAAAGAACACGCCCGTGCCAGCGACATTCAGCATAAAGCCAACGGCATTGGGGTTATCATTAAGCACTTCGATATACCACCAGCCGCCTTCGTGCGAGTTGCCATTCCAAACCAAATCATTGTCCTGAATGCTGTTCTGTCCAACCGGCAAAATGTCCCACCATTTGGTCATTTGCGTCGGCGTATGGACATGAAAGCGCAGGCGATTTTCTGCGCCCTGCGGCATCCGGACATTCACTTGCGAATGGTCACCGGCATAAAAGAACCGATACCACAACGCAGTTTTTGCAGGAATCACGCGCGGCGTTGCATCCGCCAAAAACGCGTGGTTCGGGTCAATGTTATCGAGCGATGGTGTGGTCGGCGACAAGGTTGTAATAGCAGGCAACAAGGTTGTTAGCGGCAACGCACTGCCTGTCACAATCAACTGGTACGACACCGGCGCACCTGCGCGGTTCACCACTTGAATGTACCATTGTCCGCCTTCGTGGGCATTCCCCGACCAAATCAGGTCATTGTCTTTTGGACTGCCCGCGCCAATGCCATCATTTTTCCACCAATCCTCCATTTGGATTGGGGTGTACACTTGGAATGCAAGCCCTTTATCCTTCGCATCCACGAGTTTAATCGTGACCTGTGAATGGTCGCCCGGATATTGAAAGCGGTACCACGTAGTGGAATTCGCTCCGAGCGTATGCAGCGCATTGTCAATGAACGGCGCGCCGACCGGGCTGCCTTCCGCCGCAAATAGTGTTGCCGCGCCAGTACCTAACGCCAGCACGAGGACGGCAACGACAAAAAACCATCGCAACGTTTTCATATTGTGCCTCACTTACTGTTATGGGATTTGTCAAGGCGTTGTTTCAAACGCACGCGCGTTGCATTTGAACCGCGCGTTTGACAAACCTCGATGCTGCGAAACCTTTTGTAAATTGCATGTTTGCTGGAAGACATGCAACCGTTTTGCCAACCTTTAGGATAAAGCATCAAGGTCAAAAAAAGGTCAGAGTCAAGTAGAGGTTTCATAGAGAATTACAAGTTTAAAAAAACAAAAATTCCCGCAAGGATCGGTTTTTATACCCATTCTTGCGGGAATCGTATTCTATTGCGATTGTGGATTTGGAATCCCCAAATCCGGTGCAAAATTGATTTTTACATTTGCGGCACGAGCTCGGCTTCGCCCAACGCGACCTCCAACACTCGCCCCAAACGCGTAATGCCTTCAAAAATTTGGCGCGGATGCGCGTTCGAGAAATTCAAACGCATTGTGTTTTCGCCACCGCCATTCGCAAAGAACGACGCGCCCGGCACAAACGCAACATGTTCTTCCAACGCGAGCGGCAAAATTTCCGTCGCATCAATTCCCACGGGCAATGTCACCCACAAAAACAGTCCGCCTTGAGGACGCGTCCAATGCACCGATTCGGGAAAATGTTCATCCATCGCGGTCAACATCGCGTCGCGACGTTCCCGATAGAGGACGCGCAGTTTTTGAATGTGTTGGTCCAAAAATCCTTCGCGCGCAATTTCATGCACGAGCATTTGATTAAACGTCGCCGTTTGCAAATCGGCGCCTTGTTTTGATTGCACCAATTTCTGAATCACTTCCGGCGGCGCAACAATCCACGCCACACGCAAACCGGGCGCGAGCAATTTCGAAAACGTGGAGAGATAAATCACATTGCCGCGATAACACATATCACAATCGTCGCGCGTGCGTTCGTCCATCACCGCAATCGTCGGCAGATGTTCGCCTTCGTAACGCAATTGTCCATACGGGTCATCTTCGATGATTGGCACGCCGTAATGATTGGCGAGTTCGACCATCTTGATGCGCCGTTCCAGTGACAACGTAACGCCGGCGGGATTTTGAAAATTCGGCAGCGCGTAAATAAATTTTGGTCCCATGCGCAGCGCAGCTTCCAGCGCGTCCATTCGCATCCCATCTTCATCAATTGGCACTGTCACAAATTCCGCGCCATACGCATTCCATGCTTGCAGCGCGCCAAGGTACGTCGGCTCTTCGACAAGAATGCGGTCACCGGGATTGATAAAAATTTTGCCGATGAGGTCGAGCCCTTGTTGCGACCCCGAAGTAATCAAAATGCTTTCGGGCGTCAGATACAACCCATACCGCGCGGTGTGCCGCATAATCATTTCGCGCAGAGGCAAATAGCCGTCGGTGGAACTGTATTGAAACGCCGAGCCGTCCATCTGTGTGATGACGTGCTGCGCCGCTTCTTGAAATTCATTCAACGGAAACGATTCCGCCGCCGGCATTCCACCCGCGAACGAAATCACTTCACGTCGTCCCGCCAGTTTCAATAAATCCCGAATCGTGGAACTCTTGATGCGCTGGGTGCGCTGTGCATAGCGTTGTTCCCATAGCGTTTGCATTCGTAACCTCACTTTGTTTTTCACACCAACATTTTTTCACCAACAAATTGCGCGCCGCGTTCGAGCGCGCGCCGATTGGCTTCCAATTTCCCGCGATGCCGCGCGCTCAAATGCTGTTCCAACACCGCGTCCATTGTTTCCAACGCGACGACGTGCGTTGCCGCGAGCAGCGCGCCGAGCATCACCACATTTGCAATTTGCGGCGCGCCCAATTCATCTGCAATGTCTTTGGCAGGCAGCGCAATTTCGTAACTATCAGCGCGCTGGCTGCGCTGTTCGATGAGCGTACTGTCGAGAATCAACACGCCATCACGCGCCATCAACGGCGCGTATTTCTCAAACGAAGGCGGATTCATAACGAGCGCGGCAGTCGGATGCTGCACGAGCGGCGAACCAATTTCTTCATCCGAAATAATCACTGTGCAATTTGCCGTGCCGCCGCGCATTTCGGGTCCGTACGAAGGAATCCACGTCACGTGCCTTCCTTCTGCCAAACCCGCATACGCCAACAGTTGTCCTGCAAACAAAACACCTTGACCGCCAAAACCGGAAATAATGATTTCGTGATGCATCGCTGTGCCTCTCTCTATTATCATGTCAACACGCGCAGATTAATAGTGATAAACGCCATCAAATACACAAGCAAAAAGACCGCATAAAATTTATGAAACAATTCGCGTTCCGTGCGCGCGGCGACCAGATTCAAAACAAACGTGAGCGCAATCGTGAGCGGGTAAATCCATCCCTGCGCCGCCAAGTGATCCCACCCCTTGAGTCCCGTATCCATCACATCGAGCAATGGCAGCATTGCGCCCAATACAAAGAACGCGCGCCGATTGTTTAAAAAATGTCGTTTGAAATTTGTCCCCTCCTCCGTCGGGTCAGGAAACAACAAGACAGCTTGCAGAAACGTAACAATCGGACTCGCCAACAAAAACAGAAATAAAAAATAACTCCATTCGGTCCACGCCTCCCAACGATACAAAATCCACCAAATCAAAACAATGTACAAAAACAGATTCACCGCCCACACCAAATGCACCCAATACAATGACACCTTGCCGCGCATTTGGAACATTCGTCCCAAACCCGTCAAGAGTCGCGCGATGCCCAGCGCCAGTACAACAGAGGTTAAACCGGAAAGGTACGAAAAGGCGAGCATGAGCGCGCGACTCTAACGGAATGGTGTAAGTGCGCGTGCTTTACGCGGGCGTCAGCTGTCGCGGCGCGAAATAGTCATTCGCGCTCGTTTGCAGCAACACCCATAACGCATACAAGCTGAGTAGCGTGCCTAATGGAAAATTGAGCAGATTCAAGAACGCGACGACGATAGCGAGAATGCGTCCCCATTCTTGATGTTTGAGCAGCCCGTATCCCGCAACAAAGCCGGGCAGCGACAACACCACAAAGAAAAGTCCGCCCCATGTGCCGACGGTCCCCAAAATCAACGCCGCCTGCGCGTCACCCGAGACAACGCCAATGCTCGACAGCATGAAAAAACAAATCACCCCAATCGTCAGCAACAACGCGCTGCCAATGATAAACAGCCAGCCGATGATGGGAATATGCAGTTGTAGGTCTTGCAGTTTTAATTGATTCATAGTTCCTCCTCGTATGACAAATTTCAAATTTGTCATACTGAATCATGCCGCCGCGTGTTGTGTCACCGATTTTACGGAACGCGCGACATGAAGTGCCAATAACCAAACCAACGCCGCCGCATACACAAATTCATCCGCGAAGATTTCCAACGTGTGCGGCAAACGCACATAGAGCGGCAGCCATGTCGCATACAACATGATGACAAATCCAACCAAAAAGAACAACGCCACACCGAGACGCCAAAACAGCGCGCGGTCTCCTTTTTGCCACAACATGATGACGGGCAAACATGCGAGGAAAAACAAAATACTGCGAACGAATAAAATCGGCAGCAGCGTTTCGATGGTCGGCGCGACGAGTCCAAACATTTGCGCGCGATAGTATTCGCCGGTGAATGGCAGCACCATCAAGCCGAACACAAAATAAATCGGCATGAATATAACGGACGCGAGCAACATGCGCCATAGCCATCCGCTCGCGTTGTGACGCGCCGCGAAATTTTTTATCGCCTCGCGCGTACTCACAGTAGAATGTTCTGATGGAAATAAAAACGCGACGGCTGCGCCGCAAAACAGTGACGCCACTGCGTACATCACAATCGCGTACCACAAGCCCGCCGCGTACGTCGAAACGATGGTCGCTTCCAACTGCGTGTTCACCGCATACGCAATCCACATAAGAAATGACAACACCAACGCGCGCGTGAGAAAATTTCCCGCAATGCCGCGCGCGAGAATGACCAACGCGAACGCCAACAGCGGCGTGGTGATGACCGAATAGATCTGCACGGTGTTCATGTCCGCACCCTGCGGCATGGTCGGCAGCGGCAGTTGCAACATCGTGGAAATCATTCCGCCGAGCATCGTACCGACAAAAAACGCGAGTCCGCAGAGGATTGTTTTCCCCAAGTCAATCGGCAGAGTTTCGAGTTTCATTTCAAACCTCGCTTCTTTATTTCAACTGCTTGACCCCCTCTGTGATTTTGTAATCGCCGAGCGGAAAGTACGGAATCATTTTTGTTTGAATGTACTCCAGCGCATCGTGCGGTGTCAGATTCCAATTCACCGGGCACGACGAAAGAATTTCGACAAGTGAAAAACCCAAATTGTGCTGCTGCACTTGGAACGCGGTCTTGATCGCTTTTTTCGTTTGATTGATGTGACCGGGATTATGCACCGAACGCCGCACCACATAGCTCGCGCCGCTCGTCGTCGCGAGCAATTCTGACATCCGCAACGGAAAGCCCATCGTCACCACGTCGCGTCCGGTTTGCGATGAAGTTGTTTTCATGCCGGGCAATGTCGTCGGCGCCATCTGTCCGCCTGTCATGCCGTACACGCCGTTGTTGACAAAAATCACGGTGAGATTTTCACCGCGCGATGCGGCATGAACAATTTCCGCAAGTCCGATGGACGCGAGGTCGCCGTCACCTTGATACGTAAAAACAATTTTGTCGGGATGCACGCGCTTGACACCCGTTGCCATCGCGGGCGCGCGTCCATGCGCGGCTTCGCAAAAATCACAATCGAAATAGTTGTACGCAAAGACGGAACATCCCACCGAAGCAACGCCAATCGTGTTTTCGCACAAATTCAATTCGTCCATCACTTCGGCAACGAGACGATGAATCACGCCGTGCGTACAACCGGGACAATAATGGGTGACCACATCCGTCAGCGCATGTGGATGTTCATAAACAACTTGCATCGAATCTGTCAGCATAAGCTCTCCTCACCTTTACGACGCCGTCGGCGTCAACACGTTCAACATTACCGCTCCAACCACAATCAACAACATGCCCACCACTTGCCAAAAACTGATTTGGTCATGCCAAACCACAATCCCGATGAGAACCACGCCCACACCACCGAGTCCGCCCCAAATCACGTACGCGACGCCCATCGGCAAATGTTTCAACACTTGCGCGTACAAATAAAACGAGAGCGCATAGCTCACCGCCACCCACACAATAGGCAACGGTTTGGAAAATCCTTCCGACGCGCGCAGCGCCGTCGTTCCCGTTATTTCGCACGCAATCGCGGTGAGCAACAACACAAACGGATTCAATGATTCGAGCCACGTGACAAGTGTGTTCATCGTTTCCGACTCGTTATTTCATACATGCCGCATCATCGTGTACGAGCTGTGTGCGCGAAAAGAAAAATACTGCCACAGCAACACGATTGCGGAAATGAACGCGCCGATAACTTGAAGTACAAAAACGATGCGCGCGATATTGTCCGTAATCCACGCGAGCAAAAATTGCAGCGCGTTCGGCAGCACATCGGCGAGATGCGAATAGTCGAACGGAAAAACAATCAACAGCCACAACGAACCCAACGCAAGCGACAAATTGCCGAGCGCTTCAATCGGACGCGCGGGATTGCGTTGTCCGGTCAGCGCGCGTACGAGCGGCGCAAGTGAGGCAATCACAATCGGCACGTACAAGCAGACCATTTCAAACGTTCCGAACTTGGACGTGAAAAAGCCCGTATTGAAAATTTGGTGAACGACAAAAAAAGTGAGCAACAACCCCAAGCCGAAAAAGAGCAATAGCTCTCCGGCGCGTTGTGGCATCGTCAATGTTTCTTTGTCGTTTTTGTTTGCAACATTGTTCATACGCGTTCCTCTTTTTCTGCCATCGCCGGTTGAAACATCGCCGCCAGTTTGTTCGCCCACGCGCGAATCTTGGTCCAATCGCGCGCATCGCTATAGGGCATGTTCTTGAGCGCGGGCAACAGATTGTGCGGAAAGGTGAGTTTGGTGGGGTCGAACTTGCCGCCGAAAATTTCTATCGCTTGCGGATGCAGCCACGCGAAATTGGCAAGCTCTTTGTCCAACTGTTCTCGCACGGTTTGAAATTCCTTTTCCTCGTTGTGCCAGGGACCGAGCGCAAAAATCGCGACAGGCATCTCGATGAGCGCGGGGCGATTCCGCGCAAGAAATGAGAGTGCATCCTTGTGCCAATGAAACAGATAGAGCGGCGCACCAATGACAACTGCCGAATATCCGGTCAGAGACTGCACTTGACGCAGAGGTTGCAAATCCACTTGCAGCCCTTGTTCGCGTAAGGTCTGTGCGACGTTTTCCGCAATTTCCTGTGTTGAGCCATAACGCGTTGCATACGCGACCAAAATTTTATTTAACATTCTTGGTCTCCTTTCTTTGCTATTTAAAAATCGCATCGAGCGAAATCTTGATTGGTTCAACCGAAACAATCACGCGCGTCTCTTTTTCTTTTTGCTGTACGGGATAGATGTCGCCATAGAAATGTTTTTTCTTGGTGTAACGCTGCGTCAATTTATCCGCGTGCGTTTCCGCGCCATGCGTCGTCATTTCCACAACGCGCCCTTGCACTTGCATCCACCGACTCGAATCTTTTGGGTCAATCAGCAAGATGGACACTTTGGGATTTGTACACATGTTGTGTCCCTTTTGGCGTTCGAGTGTGGTGTTGAGCAAAACATTTGCGCCATCGGAATCCACCCACACGATAGAGGATTGCGGCGAACCATCAGGCATCATCGTCGTCAATACGCCGTGAATTTTGCCGTGCAATAAATCGCGATGCGAATCGGGAATCACAACACTCATTTGTCTCTATCCTTCGACGCGCACGTGCGTTGGCAGAATCTTGACGCGAATCGGCGTGTACTTGGTTTCCAATTCGCGCGGCACCGCGTCGCCGAAAAATTTCGCGTCGGGTTTATGCAAATACAAGCGCGTCAATTCGTCATTGTGTTCGCGCGCGCCACATTCTGTCATCTCGACCACACAGCCGCGAATTTCGATATTGCGAATCGGATTCTTGGGGTCATACGCGAGAATGGTGACATGCGAATTGAGCCGCATATTTTTTTCTTTGCGAAATCCTTTCATCACATTCACGTACACGAAATCGCCGCAACGATTGCACCAAACCGGCGTTGTGTGCGGTTGACCATCTGGCATCACCGTAGTCAATGCGACGACATACGCGCCATCAATCAAATCCAAATGTGACGCGGGTATTTTTTTCATCGTCAACTCTGTACCAACTGCACGTTCAAGCATAAGCGTATTCATGTGCGTTACTTGATTCTGCTTCAAGTTCATCGAGACCAAATCCGCTCGTGACGAGTTCTACAAATCTCCGCGTAAAGCGCGTTGCCGGAGCGCCATCAATCACGTCGTGGTCAAACACCACAGTCACATTGAGAATCTGGCGCGGCTCGATGCTATCCTCAACGACAACCGGTTTGCGCGTCACGCTTCCTACAATCAAGTCAAGCACGTGCGTTACCGGCACGAGTCCCCAGCCGCTCATATCCTTGCCAAACATTCCGACTGCCGTCACACCAACCGTTCCAGCCATTGCTGTGAACATGGTTGGGTCGCGGTTGACGGCAAGACGAACCAACGCATGAACGAATGACGAGAGCGGCCACGGCAGAATTAGTGCAGTGCGGAACCAACCCGGCATTCCACCATTCGGCGGCACCGGTTCCGCTTGGACTGTGCGAATCTCATCGTGAATTTCGCGAAAGCTCATGTGGTTCGCGCCGCGAATGACGTGTCCCACCAAAACGCGTTTTTCTCCCTTTTTGCGTTCGACCAATATCCCAACATCTACATTGTCCGAAACGACCAGCTGCGTGCGACCTTTCATGTACGCCTGCACAGACTTGTTCTCATCCACTGCGCGCGCAAGACAAAACACCAGATACCCTGTAAAGGAAAGTAATTCCCCTGTCAGCTCTCTGTGACTCTCGATGAACTGCTTGACGCGCGTGACATCCACTTCCAACAAACCGTACATAAAATGTTTGCGCGAGTTCAGCTCGTTGATGGCGGGCATGTCACGACGGTCAGGCGGAAAATCAATGACGTGTTCGGAAAGATTTTTTTCACTCATGGTTTGGACTCGATAGAAACAGCATCGTGCGAAGCAAGCTCCATAGCCCCGCAAAGCCGCCGCGCAAGACAGCCAGCCAATAGATATCGGGATTGAACAATTTGAAATAGCGGAGCAAGCCCTTGCGCCACATAAACAGGGATACCAGTACGAGTGAAAAATCTGGAATCAGCAGCGTGTTTGAATTTCTGTGAGGAATGAGTCAGTCCTGCGCCGCTTGCTTGCTTTATAACCACGCCAGCTTTACCTTGTTGCAGTAATCATTCCACGCCGCGCCGAACGTCCTTGCAAGATTTTTTTCTTCGTCGGGCGAAAACTTTCTCGAAGCAAAATAAAGCACCAGCCCAATCACCGCGCCCAACCAAGTATCAAGCAAGAAACCAATCCATGGAATTACCAGCAGCGCGACTGCCGTGTACAGCGGATGCTTGACCAACGCATAAGGTCCGCTCGTAATCAGTTTATGCTTTGGTACTTGAGTGAGAATCAGAATCACCGACCATAACCAAATTGTGATTCCTACCGCGAGAACAATGATAGAGAGTACAAGTAACCAAAGAGGTGGTCCGCCAACACTGAATACCGACGGAAACAGAATGTTTAGCGCCAACCCGATGAGCAGGAATGGCATTGTCACCAAAAAAATTCTGTCTCCACTTCCGACTAGTCCTTTTAGATTCATTCTGGTCCCTCCGTAGAGTGTATGCCGACTCACAATGGTCCATCGAACAATTCGTAACGGGGTTATCTTGTTGCGGTCTTTATTGCACGTCGCGCCAAATGCGCTCGAACTGCCGCTTGTCCCTCGTGCGCGCGGAGGAGAACAACTGCGAACACGGCAACCCAAAGCAGAAAAGCATAAATGTTGATGCGCTCCCATAGCCCAAAGTGCGGCACATCCAAACCGAGCAACGTGCCGGACATGATGCCAACCAGAACCGTCACAATCGAATAAACGCGAAAATTCTTGCCGAACGAAAGCGCGCCAAATACGATAATGAGCAAAATAAAAAGCACATCCACCACTGTAAAAACAATGTGCAAGGTATCGGTCAGTGTCCAAGTGGTGCCGCGTTGGTGAATGGGAGTCAATGGCGCCAGCAAGCACGCAATCCCGTAACCCACCAATAGACCCGCTACAACGCGCAGCGTACGCTTGTCGTTCGCCGCAAGCCAAACGCCAAAACCAAAAACGATTGTGAGGATGCCATACGGAGTGCCGAGCATGAGCATGATTGCTTGCGATGGCGCGCCAATCGCGCCCAGTTCGCTGACCGGCTGCGAAATCGAATCATAGCCCGCCCACGCCATCGCACCGAAAACGTTCGCCGCGACATAGAGCAGTGATGAAACGATGCCACACACAAGCAACAGTTTTCGCGCCATCTTGTCACACCTCATTCCGCTTTGATGTCGCACAAGCCATAACCACTTTCAATCAATTCCTTGAACCGCGACGTAAAACGCGCGGCGGGCGCGCCGTCAACAATGTCGTGGTCAAAATTCAACGTCACGTCAAGATATTCGCGAATTTCGATGCGCCCCTTCACCACGCCCGGTTTTTCCGCGATGCCGCCAAGCGCAATATCCAGCGTATGCACGCCAAACGGAATCGCCCAACCGCCACCGTTGCCAAACATGCCAAGCGCTGTCACGCCAACTGTGCAAAATGTTTTTTTCAACAGCGGCGGATTTTTGAACACGTACCAATAAAAAATATCACGCGCGAATTGCGGCAAGCGCGCAAACCAAAGCGCGCGAAATGCGCGCGTCTGTCTCGGTTTGTGCTGCACTGCGCGAATTTCATTGTGAATGTCGCGCACCGTGCGCTTGTTTGCCGCGCGCACAAAATGCGGGAGGGTTACCTTGCGTCCCTCATGTTCGATTTCGACGATTGTGTTGACATCCACTTCGTCAAACACAATCACCCGATTGCGCCAATCGCGGTACGCGTGCATCATTTTGTTTTCGTCAATGGCTTTTGCCAGACACGCAATGACGAACGCGGTGAACGAAATGCTTTCGCCCGTGCGCGCTTTGTAATCACAAAGCAAGCGGCGCGGTCCCGTTACATCCATTTCGACGAGACCGCGCACCGTATGCCGCCGTGCCGCGATACGCCCACCATCGGTGATGACATCGCGTTCACGCGGAAAAGTGAAAACTTGATACGCCGCTTGCGCCATGTTTGCGTCCTTACAAATACGCGGCGAACAACGCGTCTTCTTCCGTCAACGTTGTTTCCACCGGAAGCGGCGGCAAACATTTTTCAATCTGCGCGAGAATTTCATCGGGCATTGGTACGAGTCCGCCCATCTTGCCCAAGAGATGTACGTCCGCGTTGCGTTCGACGGCGAGCCGCACATCTTGCACCATTTGCCCCGCGCTCATTTCGACGACGAGAAAATTATTGACGCGCTGCGAAAGTTTTGCGAGCGCTTCTTCGGGGAACGGATACAAGCTGATGGGGCGAAAGAGTCCTACGCGCAACCCTTGTTCGCGCGCGCGTTTGATTGCCGTTTGCGAAATGCGCGCGGCGGAACCAAACGCGACAATGACCAATTCCGCATCGTCCGTAAATTTTTCCGCGTAACGTACCTCGTGCGCGCGAATTGCTTCGTCCTTGTTTTGCAGCGCGGTGTTCATCCGTTCCAGCTCTTCATTCTTGAGAAACAGCGAAGTAATAACGCGGCGTTTGCGTCCTTGCGCGCCCGTCAGCTCCCAGCCAAAATCTTTTTTCACGATTTCGCGCATCGGCGGCATTTCCACCGGCTCCATCATTTGTCCAATGTTGCCGTCAATCGCGAGAATGACGGTGGTGCGATATTTTTCCGCGAGGTCAAACGCGCCGTACATCAAATCCACCGCTTCTTGAACGGTTGAAGGCGCGAGAATGATGGGGTGATAATCGCCGTGACCGCCGCCTTTTGTCATTTGAAAATAATCGGCTTGGGTCGGCGCGAGATTGCCGAGTCCGGGTCCACCGCGCATCACGTCCACCAACACGCACGGCACTTGCGACGCGGCAATGTATGACAATCCTTCTTGCATTAATGAAAAGCCGGGCGATGACGATGATGTCATCGTGCGCGCGCCCGCGCACGCTGCGCCGTACACCATGTTGATGGCGGCGAGTTCGCTTTCCGCCTGCAGAAAAATTCGCTTGCCCATAGCAGGCAAGCGACTTGAGAGGTATTCCAATAATTCAGTTTGCGGCGTAATCGGGTAGCCAAAATATGCCTCTAGTCCCGCGCGGACGGCGGCTTCGGCAATGGCTTCGTTGCCTTTCCAAAGTTCTTTCATAGAACCTGCTCCTGTCGCACAGATTTATACGGGTGAAGCGCTGGGTGCGGCGACTGCACGGGTCGAACGATGCTCGGCGCTGGCGCGCCACACAGTGATTGCGGTGTCGGGGCAGATCACCGCACACAATAGACAGCCCGTGCAATCGCCGCGAGGGTCAATCAGATGCGCGGGACGATAACCGCGCGGCGTGAACGTTTCCGCCATCCCAATTAAGTGTTTTGGACATACAAAGGTGCATAATTCGCATCCCTTGCAGCGATTCTCGTCAATAATAATAGTACCGCGCATCTCGTTGCTCCTTTGCAAGAAATTCGCTTACAAGGTACTGCACAAACGTTTCTTTGCGGTCTAAATCTGGTCAAAATCAAGTCAACGTGTCACGGTCCCTTGGCGCGAATGTACTCGCTCACGTCCACATTCAAACGAATGTCCTCGATTTCAAAAATCGCCCACGGTTTCCCGTCGTCCATCCAGATTGCCGCGCCGCGCGTGTTGAATAATTGTCCGTTGATGGTTTCCCATTCCAGCGATTGATTGAGCCACAATACTTTTTCGGTGCTCGCCGCGCCGTGATAGCGCATGGATTCCATCCAATCTATCAAGCCCGTTTGTGGATTAAAACGCACGACGTAATGTTCCTCGGCATTGTCCTTGAGCGGCACAACCAGAATCGCCGTATGGTCATCCACTGCTTCCCATCGTACGCGCGGGTCTGTAAGATAGACCGCAGGAATCCACACAGTTTCTGACCAAAGTCCGAGGTTCGCGCCCTGGTCCAGATTTTCCCCTTCTTCAATGCCTCCCGGGGTTTCCATCCGCGCGTGTTTGTCCACATAACGTTCGTTCACTTGCATAATCGGAAAACCAAAGAGCGTCACCTCGATATAGTGGCGATACGCTTGTCCTGCAACATGCGTAAAGCGGAATCGCGCCGGCAGCATAAGCGGACCGAACGGACGCATCTCGGCGCGTCCTGTGAACACTGCGGATTTGATCACGGGAATTTTGTCGCCGTACATTTTTTGATAAAACCGCGCGACGGGCGCGGGCAAATTTTGCGGCAGGGCAATCGTTTCGATGTTTCCCGATGCTTGTGGGAACGCCGAAAACGGCACAGGACGAACTTGCAAACCGAGCCACAGCAAAAAAATCAGCAATACAACAATGCCGACAGCCCACAACAAAATCTGAATCATGCGCGTTCTCCACGTTCTTTCCGCGCGTTGGCGGACATACGTGGGTGTCGTCAAAATACTCGATGCTTTCATGTTCCTTCTCCATTTCCATTCAAGCCGTAACCGCGCTCGACAAGTTCCGAAAAACATTTTGCAAAACGCGCGGCAGGCGCGCCGTCGAGAATGTCGTGGTCAAAGTCGAGCGTGATGGCAAGAAACTCGCGCGTCTCGATGTGTCCATCAACGAGCATTGGTTTGTACGCAATCCCGCCCACCAAAACGCCGAGCGTGGCAAGCGTCGGCGCGATTGCCCAACCACCATTGTTCCCAAACATACCCACTGCCGACAGTCCAACCGTTCCGACATTTTGTTTTCGCAAGCGCGGGCTTGCCGCGACAGTCCACAACATGGCACGTCGAACAAAGCGCGGTAGTTTCACGATGAGGTCAAGCACATTCGCTTCTTTGTCCGACATGGGCTGCGCTTGGACGCGCCGAATCTCGGCATGAATTTCTTGAAAGGATTTTTGATTCGCCGCGCGAATAATGTGCGCGAGCGGATATTTTTTGCCGTTCGCTTCGCGTTCCATCAGCGCGCCAACATCCACCTCGTCATAGATGACCAGTTGCCCGCGCCAATTTTGCATCGCGTGTACGCTTTTGTCGTACTCGACGGCTTGTGCGACACACTTGGTGAGGAACGCGGTGAACGACCATGTTTCACCGGTTGCGGCTCGGTGTGCGCGCATGAGCGCGCGCGGATAGGTCGCGTCCACCTCGACCAATCCGCGCATCACATAGCGATTGCGTAACAGCCAGCCAATGTCGCTTGCCAGCCGCCGCATTTTGGGAAACGGCTCTACGCGATATGACGCGTGCTCCATGCGATTCTCGATTTTTGCCTAACGCGCGTGCCGCCAATCGCGCACAATGAGATAAATCAGGACGCCTTCCAATAACAACTGCGCGGCTTTGGAAATCAGTCCGCCCGGGGATAACAGCACTTCAGGACGCGCGGCATACATTTGAAAATAAAACAGCATCACGAGCGCGTTCATCACGGCGCCGAAAATCCAGAGCCAGCGATTGCGGACGAGAATCAACAGACCACCGACCAAATAACACGCCGCCGCGACATAGATAATGCTGCCGCCTTCATCGGCGACGCGCACATCGCCGACGCCGAGAACGCGAAATCCCATGAGGAGATACGCGAACGCGGCGCCCAAAGCGAGCGCGACACCGAGCCATATCCACCGCACAAAATTTGTATGGGTTTGTTGTAGAGTGTTCATTTGAATCCTCCGCGCGCACTGCTCACTCGCGCGCCGCAAAATTTGCCAATAGCACGACGACGCCAAAGCCAATCAGCAGCACAGGCACAACGATGCTCCAATTCACAACGTAATCGAACAGGAACGTTGCCGTCACCGCGAGCAGCACCAAACCGATGGCGAGCGGAACGAGCAGCGTCCAAGTGAACACGCTGCCGTTGTTTTGGAACGTACGCCACGCGGCGGCAAGACAACCAACAGCAGGAATCAAAATAAACAATGCCCACCAGTTGTTAAACGTCAAGCCGTACAGATTCTGCATCATCAAAATCGCGCCGACAGCAACAAGCACCGCGCCGACAATCCATGCGCCACCGCCACTGCGCCGTTCGGCGCGTCGCTGCGCGCGTTCCTGCCGCCGCATTTCGCGCCAATCGGGAGTTGGCGTGTTGGTATTGGTTGGTTGATTTGTACTCATGTTGAAAAACTCCTTGATATAAACGTGACAGGTTTCTTGCGATGAACTCCATCGCCAAAACCTGTCACGTCTACGGACGCGTCAAATCGGACGCGTTGCCTCGCGTTTTGGCTGTGCCAACGGCTGCGCGCTTTTCGCCAATGGTTTCATCCCAAACAAAAAGCGCATCACGTTGAAACGACGCACGACAAATTCATAGAACAACATAATCGCGGCAAACGAAATGCCCGCGATCATTCCCCATTTGAGCAAATCGGGAATTTGCCATCGCACGACAAAATAACCGACGACCAAAAGCACCGTCTGATGCAAAATATAAAATGCCAACACCGCTTCACCGGCATACGCGAGAATCGGACGAGGCACATTGAGATACTTGAATCCAAACCCAAGTACGGTCTGAATCCAGCACCACGACGCAAAACCAAACAGTGCAAAAAAGACAGAATACATCCACGTTCCATAAACAGGTTCCCCAGACTGCGCGTAGAACGCCACCAACCCGAACGTGATTGCGCCTCCCAAGCCGAGCGATAACCAACGATATTGCACGATGTGCTGCTGCACTCGTTCATGCGACATGACTACAAAGCCCGCGAACAAGAACAAGAGGTACGGCACAAGACTCCACGCGCCGAACGCGCGCATACCCCAAATTGTGTTTGGGTCCAACACCACGAGCAGCAACGCGACAGCAATTCCTATGCTAAACACCATGAACGGACGCGCGAGCCAATCGCCGAGCGAACGCAGCGCGTTTGCTCCCGAACCATTCTTGAGCCAATAGAACAACGGCATCAAGAGCAGCGTGTACAAAAACAAGAGTTCCAAAAACCACAAGTGCATTCCCATCCACGCGAAATTCCCGCCATCAAACGGATACCACCCGTCAAAGTAATGCGGGATGAATTCAAAAAACGAGCCGCTGAATTGACGATGTGTGATGCGTTCCAAATACACCTGGAGCGCGCTAAAGGTGAAAATGCCGACGACGAGGGGTACGAGCAAGCGTCGCACTTTGTCGTCAATGAATTTCAACATGGAATGTCTGAGTGCGAAATACAAACTCGCGCCCGAGACGACAAAAATCAGCGGCATACCCCACAACGTAAAAAACGCTGCCGTGAATGCAAGCAGCTCGTACGTCGTTCCGTTCTTGACGTGCCAATCGAGCGGGTCAAAAAAGCGCGTCGTGTGAAATACAAAAACAAACAAGATGGCGATGACGCGCAGCCAATCGAGGTCAAAGCGGCGTTGCGAAAATTCACGCGGTATTTCCATCACCGGTCTCCTTTTTCAAAAACAAGACACGCGTTGGGTTTCATGTTCCCGTCGTGTGCGATGGCACATCGGCAGAGGGTGGCGGTAATTGTTCGATGCGTGGCTCCGGCGGCGGCGCGGGGGTTGGCGGAGTGTTTTTTTTCGATTGCCGCCAAATCAAAACGACGCCCGCCACAACCAAAAGCAGGGGCCATAGGAAATCAAAATTGAGCCACCGCAGCCACACGATATTGAGATTCTGAATCAAGAGCAGCGCGCCGAGCAAAATGAACGCCGCGCCAATCCACACACGCGCGCGCGAACTCGGACCGCTCACCGCGTCGCGCAATTCATTACTCATCGTCGCCGCGCGCCGCCCAACCTCATCGGAATCAAACCGCGCGGTTGCTGTTTCATCTTGATTCGGAATGAGAATCCACAACAGCAAATACAACAGCACGCCGATTCCACTCGTCAAAAAAAGAATCACAAAGAAAATGCGAATCAGCGTCGTGTCCAAATGCAGATACGCGCCAAGCCCGCCGCACACGCCGGCAATGACGCGGTCACTGCGACTGCGCGTTAATTTCTGTTCCATCACAACCTCCTCGTTTAAACCCGCGCCGCGCGCAATTTCATTGAACCCGTGTCGTACATTTCTATTTCAGAAACATCGCGCAACAACCAAATGCTCAACCACAACGCGAACGCGGTGAGAATCACGAACGGCACAACGAACGTCAACGTTTGCGCGAGCGTGAGCGTGTTGCTCAACACTTGCGCGGCGGACAAGGCGAGAACGCCCGCGCCCAACACCGCCGACACAATCAACAACACAGACGCGAGCAAATAACCCAGCGGCGCGCGTTTCAAAATCAAGATGCCCGCGAGAATTGCCAACGGCGCAATGATGCCCATATCCAACGCGTGCGTCGGCAATGTCGTGTCGTTATTCAACGGTGGCGCAGTTCCCGCGAGCAGGGCAGGGAAAATATCCATCGCCGCCCAAACGAGAAGCAGCGATACACCAACGGCAAACAAAAATATCGCGATGCCGCGACGCGGCAAGCGTTCCGAAAAGTAATTTGCGAATGTTTGCGATTCAAATGACGCGAACGCCAAAACTGTCGCAAACAACGTCGTCGTCAACAGCGCGGTGTACACCAAAAATAAATTGTTGTACGCATACCCGAACGTCATCGAAGCTGCGTTGTATAAAAAATACGCGAGCGTTCCCGTCATTACGAGTCCGCCACGTATGGAACCGCGCGTATAGAGCCATGTCGAAACAAGCAGCAAGGGAATGGCGACGGCGAGAACAAACACATCCATTCCCTTGAACCCCACGCCATCGCGCACAATTTCGTACCGATACAATCCTTGTCCGTACAATTCCACCGTTTCCCCGCGCGGATTCGTGTACGAAAATGGCGCGCCGCTGTCTTGATAAAACAGTCCGACGCCGGAAGCAATGACACTCAAGACGACAATGAGCGCGACGAGCCCAACGAGCGCGTTTGAAATCTTCATGTGCGTACTCCTTTACCGAATCACCACCACCCCCGAACCCATGTCCACATCAAAAATCACATACGCGCCATTTTGATTGAACCCGTCCGTCTCGTACACGCCTTGTTCATTGTCTCCGCGCACGCGGCGCAGATTGTTCACATTGAACCAACCGCTGCCAATGTCATAATTCACGCGCGCTGCCAAACCTTTTGGCAATTCGATGTTTGCAATGCCCGAACCAACATCCAACGTCACGGGATACTGTCCGTTCTGCGGCAGACGCAGCGTTACTGCGCCCGAACCCTGCTTCAGCAAAATGCTTTTGACATCGAACTCGCGCAGGTCAAACGTATGCGCGCCGCTGCCGACGACGAGCTTGAGGTCGAGCGGCACGCGCGGGTTCAAACGCACATCCCATTTTTGCGTGCTCAACCAAAAATCGAGCCAGTTGTTGTGACGCGTATCATTTTCCAAAAGCACATTCGCGATGTCGTCACCACGAGTCACGCGATTCGTCAACGTTCCTAAATAACTCACTTCGCCTTCCATCAAGTTGACAGGATTCGTCACCGGTTTGATGGAACCAAAACCGCCGGGTAAATGCAGCTCCACATTCATTGCGCGCGCATTTTCCAACGGCTGTCCAATGTCAACCGTTCGCAGCGCACCATTGCGCGGCAGGAAATTCCAATTCATGTACGTCGGCGTGACAAATTCTCCGGGCGTGGTCAAATAAAAAATCGCGCCCGCGACGACGCCAATGCCGAGTAACGCGCTAACGAACGTGCCAACCATCCCTGTCCGATTGAAAAGCAGCTCGATGCCCGCGACCACCAACAAGACGGGCCAAAACAAAAGGAGCAATTCAAACGGATTCCGCAGCGCAATGCCTTGATTCGCCATCAGCCAAAGCACCCCCGCGCCAATCAACACGATGGGCCAAAACACACTCACCGCGCGGTGCGGCGATTGCAGAGTATTTGCCGTATTCATTTTGTTCACCTCTTGATTTCATTGTGCGGCGGCAATTGTTCGATGAACTGCTGCCAATGGATGAATCGTCCAAGCAACATGAGCACGCCCAGAGCAATCAGCGCGAGCGGCAGCACGAACGAACCTGAAATGTTGGAATCGAACAACCCGAACAACATTTCAAAGAACGCGCCGAAAACGAAAAAGAGAATGACGCCGATGAGAATGAGTGTATAGCCCGGACGCTTGAGTTGTGGTTTGTCACTCCACCAACTGAAAATGACCAAGCCGATGCCGACGCCCGCAATTGCAAACAGCGTCCACGCGTACGCCCAACTCTCCCAATGCTCCAAAACACTTTGCGCGAAAAGAATCAGTCCCAACATCACAAACATGCTGCCGGGAATTGCCAAGCCGCCGACATTTTTGCCGCCGAGAACCATGCCAACAAAAAAGATGGCGCCGAACGCAATCACAAACAGCGGTCCCGTGACGCTGACTTGGAGCCAATTCGTCGCGAAAAACAAAACGCCGAGCAAAATCAAAATCACTCCGCCGATGAATCCGACGGAATTTGGTTTCTGAATGGTGTTCATTTTTTTCACCTCACCTTTTTATTTCCGCGTTTGACGCGTCCACACCCAACCCGTGACCGCGCCAAAGAAAAGCATCGAGGACAATAATTCAAAGAAATGCGCTTGCCGTACCATGACGGGCATGAATGGATTTGGAAACAGTACCGGCGCGGCGACCAAAACACCAAACACAAGCGCAATTGCTAACATCGTCTCCCACGCTTTGCCGCGCATCATCGCCACAATCGACAGCGCCAACGCCGCCCACATCACGCCGCGCAAAATCTGAAACAGGGGCAGCGTCGCATCGGGCGTAAACGTGCCGGCATAAAATTCGCGCGCTTCCACCCATTGCATTGCGACGAAATAACCAAACCCGAAATACACAACCACGTACAACACGGACAAGAACGCAAAGCGCATGACCCAACCGAGAATGGAAAAGTTCAAACGCGTTGGAACTTGCGATTCACTCGCGCCCTTGAGTTTGCCCAACACCAAAACCGCGAGCGGCGCAAAAATTAACGCGCGCAAGAAGCCCGTTGCTACGAGCGCTATCAAAACGTCCATCGGCAGCTTGAGTGCGTTGTTGAAAAATAACGTCTCGATTTGCGTCATGAATGTTTCGACGCCGAACATGACAACCACCATCGTTGCCATCAATTTCAAACCGAACCAGCGCGCGCGCAGAATCGGATACGCCAGCGCAAGTGAGGTAATGAGCGAAACGATGAGCAGCGCCGTACTCGATGGAATTCCTTCTTCGGGCGCGGGCGCGATGTTGATGCGAATCAAACTTGAACTAATGGTGTATGCCAAAAGCATCGCGACGAACGCGCCAAACAATTGCGCCACCAATACAATCGCTTGCTTGAAACCAAACACACTGTGGTGCGGCACTGTCGGTTTGTTCAACGTGGATTGAAAAAGACTCATTGCGTTGCTCCTTCAAGTCGTACAACAAATTTGAAATTTATTGCGCAAACTGCCGATTTCATTGGCGACGCAGCCGATTGACAACTCTTTCATACCTATGTGCGATTGCAGCTCAACGCGTTTGCGTCAGCACGCGCGTCACAATCGCATCAATGAATGCCGCAGGTCCCGTTGTCCACGGCGTATATCCCGAACACTCAAACCAAATCAATTCTTTGTACGGAGCTTGTAACAGCGCGTGATACTCATGCGACGCCGAGGACTGTCGGCGCCGCCGTCGCGCCAAATAAAAGCAACACCGGCATTGCCAATAGGACAATGACGAGTGCTGCGAAAATCCATAAAACGATGAGACCGATTCGGTAAAGAATATTTATGTAGGGGATTTGAATTTGTTTGCGAGGAATCGAATGACCGAGCGCGCTCATTTTTTCATCCTTTCTGCAAGGTCGCGTGTAGCGTAAAGTCTGCAAATTTCAATTTGGTTCAAGCGTGGTCAAAGATTGGTAAAACAATTTTCACGAAAGCGACATCAAGTGCATACCTGCGTGTGACAGAATTTTGACTTGGGCATTTCATACTGACTCCAACGCAGTCTAGAGTTTGGCAGCAAAGAAGCTGCCACTTGGGAAACTGCGGGAAAGGATGACCGTATGTTACGCACCAATTTCTATCGCTTGCTCTTGGGTGTTGGGTTGGTATTGGTGCTGGTCCTTGGCATTGGCTGGCTGCTTGGTTTGAATCAGACGCCCACTGCACAAGCCGAAAGCAACTTTCAACGCGCGTGGCTCGAACATTATCCCAACGCGCGCTCCGGGTCATTGGATTCGTGTGCGCTTTGTCACACTACAGGCGCAGAACTGAACGCGTATGGCAAAGATTTCGGCGCGCACGGACACAACGTCGTAGGCATCGAATGGTACGATTCCGATGGCGACGGCTTTACCAACGACGCCGAAATCAACGCGGGGACATTTCCGGGCGACGCCAACAGTCGTCCTACCAACCTTGCCCCCGCGCCCGCGCCAATTCCAGCACCGGCGCGCGCTGCGTCAGGCATTTACAAATTGATTGCGTGGAATGATTTGGGGATGCACTGCATGGGACCGAATTATTCAAACATGCACATCCTGCCGCCGTACAACACGGTGTGGGCGCAATTGATTTTGCAGGGGGAAACTCCGCAGATTGTGACGGAAGGCGTGACCGTCGAGTATTACATCGAGAACAACACGTACTCGGCGGGCAAGACCAATTTTTGGGATAACGCACAAGCGTTGTTTGGCGTGAACCTGCCGCCGAATGTGGGGTTAAAAGGAAATGGACTCGCGGGCGTAATGACTGCCGCGGGCGACCATTTCATCGTCGAAGGGATTCCACTGACGCCGTATTTGGATGGCGCAACACCAATTCCTGATAATTGGTATCCGTACCAAATCGGACACTTGACCGCCAAAGACAGCGTGACGGGAGACATTCTCGCCGAGACGCGCCCCGTCGTTCCCGTTTCCGAAGAGATGCACTGCGAAACGTGTCACGCGGATGGAATGCAAGAAAACATTGCAACGGGAAATGTCGAAACCAATATCTTGACCTTACATGACCAAGAAGAGAACACACACTTGATGCAAAATCGTCCCGTGCTTTGTCAGCAATGTCACGGCGATAATGCGCTGGGTGTGCCCGGCAATCCGAACCTGCCCAATCTCTCGCGGGCGATGCACGAAAAACATAAACTCGACGGCGGCGACCCCGTGTCGTTGGCAAGCGACCCCGATAATTTGAAACCTTCGCGCGTCGAGGAAGGCACAAACAATTGTTACTTGTGTCATCCGGGCGAAAAAACAAAATGTTTGCGCGACGTGATGTACACCAATTTTGGTGTGACGTGCCGCGATTGTCACGGGGATACCGCCGCGCTGGCGAATCCCGCGCGTCGTCCGTGGATTGATTTGCCGCGCTGCGAAAATTGTCATGCCGCGCAATACGCTGAAAATCCCAACACGCTGTATCGCTTTTCCAAAGGACACGGCGGTTTGTATTGTGAAGCATGTCACGGCAGTCCGCACGCGATTCAACCGAGCAGTCAACCAAACGACAATTTGCAAAACATTGCGCTGCAAGGATACGCGGGAACGTTGGACAAATGCGAAGTGTGTCATGGCAGTGTACCAGCCGGACCCGGACCACATCAACAGTTCGGCAGCACACCGACACCGACGCCAACGCGCACAACCACTCCAACGCTAACGACAACACCAACGCTGACTCCCACCGCGACCAATACGCCGGACTGTACGGGCGCGCCCGACAAGCCGCTTTTGGTCAAACCGAAAAAGACAAGTGAAATCACCAAAGTGCGCGTGCCGCTGGACTGGGACGCAGCCAAATGCGCGAATTGGTACAACGTGGTGATTCGCAAGGGCAGCGCGAAAGGAGAAATTGTAGATTTCAAAACGAACTTGACCGAGACCGCATACCAGACCATCAAACTTGCGCGCGGCAATACGTACTATTGGCGCGTGCAGGCATGTAACTCGCAGAATTGTACAAATTCCCTTTCGTGGAGTTTCACCATCAGACTCAAAACAACAAATGAGTGAGTAACTCACATTACGACACGAAACAAAAAATCCGTCGGCAATCGTGCCGACGGATTTTTTGTTTGCGCGTTCAATTGTTTCTGCAAAAATTTTTGCGCGGCTATGCTTTTGACAAATTCGATTCGCGCGTTGCCGCGCACAACCATTTGATTTCACGCAACGCCAAAGGAATAATTTTGGCGACACGCGCCGACAAATTTTCTCCGAGACCCGTATCGCGTGCACATACGGAAACCGAGTAGGCAACGCGCGGACCGGAACCATACCAAGCATTCGCTTGTGCCAACAAAGTTTGCGGCGTCACATGATGCGAAAATCTTGGCGATGCCGCGCCATCCGCCGAAATCGTTTGCACGTTCAAGTCACCGTGTGTTGTATCCACTGTTGCATCTACAAAAATCGCGCGCTGCGCGCGGCTCAACGGTTCCGCCAAATCGGGCGTGAGTTGATGACACGCGAGAATTTCCACATCCTCCGCCGCGTTCTTGGCGCGCAGCGCGTGCGCAATGTGCCAGCCCACGCCATCATCGCGGCGCAGTGGATTGCCATAACCGATAATCAAAACACGTGACATATCTTATTCTAGCCGCGCGTGACGCGGTCTGCCACTGTTCCATCCACGCGCACGAGTTGAATATCGAGCGGCATTTGACCCATTGCGTGTGTCGAACAACTCAGGCACGGGTCGAATGTACGAATCACCGCTTCGACGCGATTCAACGCTCCTTCTTGCAGGCGTTCGCCGTGAACGTATTTGCGCGCGACTTGCAAGACGCCGCGATTCATCGCAAGATTGTTTTGTCCCGTCGCAATAATCAAATTCACCCACGTAATCAAACCATTCTCGTCAATCTTGTAATGATGAAAGAGTGTGCCGCGCGGCGCTTCTGCCATGCCCACGCCTTCCATATTGTTGGGCTGCGCGTACGCGCGCACATGCTTGCTCAAAATGTTCGGGTCGCTCAACAATTGTCCGATGCGTTCAACGCCGTACAAAATTTCAATCAAGCGCGCATAGTGATAATAGAACGAACTCAAAATCGCGCCGCGTCGCAATTCCCGAAACTCTGCCCATTCTTCATTCGCGCGTTGGGTGCGACAACCATCGGCGATATTCAAACGCGCCAACGGTCCCACGCGATAAATTCCGTTCGGATAACCGTATGGTTTGTAGTACGCCGATTTCAAATAACTGGACGGCTCCACCGCTTCGCCGATGTAATTTGGATAATCGGCGGCAGTGAGTTGATTCGCAAGCACTTTGCCGGTTTCATCAACAATCCGCAGCTTGCCGCTGTAAAACGAAAGTTGCCCTTGGTCATTCACCAGACCCATAAAGAGCGATGGAAAATTTGCAAACGTGCTGACTTCATCGCGATATTTTTCCATCACGGGCTTGAACCATTTCAAGGTACGTTCAGCAATCGCCAGCGCGTCGGGAATTGTTTTCAAAATTTCATCGCGCTTGTTCACCTTGAGCGGTTCGCTCACGCCGCCCGGCACAATCCAACCGGGATGAATCCGTTTGCCGCCGAGTGACTCGATAATGTTTTGTCCGAATTGGCGCAAGCGAATCCCATCGCGCGCGAGTTCGGGATTGTCTTGCAGCACGCCGACGAGATTGCGCCGCGCGGGGTCAGCATCCATGCCCAATAACAAATCGGGCGACGAAAGATAAAAGAAACTCAACGCGTGCGATTGCACAATTTGCGCGAGATTCATCACGCGTCGCAGGTTCGCCGCCGTATCGGGAATTTTCACCGCCATCAATGCATCGCACGCCGTCGCCGACGCGAGCAAATGACTCACGGGACAAATGCCGCAAATGCGCGCCATCAACGACGGCATTTCTTCAAACGGACGCCCTTCGCACAATTTTTCAAAGCCGCGCACTTGGGTCACGTGAAAATGTGCGTCGCTCACTTCGCCGTGTTCGTCGAGCTCTATCGTAATTTTTGCGTGTCCTTCAATCCGTGTCACCGGGTCAATCAAAATCGTTTTCGACATTTTCACTCCCACCCATTCTCGTTTCGCGTTTCCGCTTCTCGTTTCTCTATGCACCAAACCGCGTCTTGCCCATCAGATTCGGTATTCGTCCGTCCAACAATTCATTCACGACATAACCGATGGTTGCGGCGGACGGCGGACAACCCGGCACAAAAACATCCACCTTGACCACTTCGTGTACCGGACGTACGCGTTTCAATAAACGCGGCACCACTTGATTTGGAATCTGCGGATTCAATGTCACGTTCTCGATGTACGCGCGTTGCAAAATCGCGGGCGCGCCAAACGGATTCCGCATCGAAGGCACGTTCGCGGTCACGGCACAATCGCCCAATGACACGAGAAATTTTGTGTGCGCGCGAATGTGTTGAATTTTTTCCAAGTCTTCGGTGCTGCTCACCGCGCCTTCCACCAATGTCACATCTACCATTTCAGGAAATTCTTTCGTGTCCACCAACGGGCTGTACACGAGGTCGGCGCGCGTGACAACGTCCACCAGTTTTTCATCCAAATCCAAAAACGACATGTGACACCCCGAACAGCCGTCGAGCCAAACAGTGGCGAGTCGCGGTTTTGATTGTGCTTGGTTCATTTCAACTCCTCGCGCATCTTGCGCAAGTACGGCAAGAAATCAATTTGCTTGGCACTCTCGCCGACGGCTTTGCCTTTGCGAAACAGCGCGCCTGTCGGACACACATTCACGCACTTGCCGCAGCTCGTACACGTTTCTGATTCGCCCCACGGTTCGTTGAAATCGGTAAAGACGCGACTGTTGACACCGCCGCTGCGAATATCCCACGTATGCGCGCCTTCAATTTCCGCGCATACGCGCACACAGCGCGTACACAAAATGCAGCGATTCTGGTCCATCCCAAAAAGTTCGTGCGACAAATCTACCGGCACCTTTGGATTGAGGTACGGATAATGTACATGGTCCATGCCCAACGTTGTCGCCATTGCCTGCAATTCACAATTGCCATTCGCCACACAGACGGAACAAATATGATTGCGTTCGGTGAACAACAATTCCAAAATTTGGCGACGATAGTCAGCGAGACGCGGCGAATGCGTTGTCACTTCCATTCCTTCGCGCACGCGCGTCACACACGCGGGTTGCAGTTTGGACGTGCCTTTGATTTCCACCAGACACAAACGACACGCGCCGACTTCGGACAGTCCTTCCAAAAAACAGAGTGTTGGAATTTCAATGCCGTTCTCGCGCGCCACTTCCAAAACAGTTTGGTTCGCGTGCGCGCCAACTTCGCGGTCATCAATTTTTAGCGTCGTAACTTGTTCGGTTGGCTTCATGCGAACACCTCTTGCAATGTCATCTGACAAACTTGAGCAGGACAACGTTTCTCTAAAATGTGCGCCATATATTCGTCGCGGAAATACTTGAGAGTACTCACCACCGGATTCGGCGCGTTTTGTCCGAGCCCACACAAACTCGTATTGCGAACGAGGTCGCACAATTCTTCAAGCAGCGCGAGGTCGTCCAGCGTTGCCGTGCCTTGCGTCATTTTTGTCAACAGATTAAACATTTGGACGGTGCCGACGCGACAGGGGACGCACTTGCCACATGATTCCGTCATACAAAATTCGATAAAGTACCGCGCGACATCCACCATGCACGACGTTTCGTCCATCACAATCATGCCGCCCGAACCCATAATCGCGCCGAGCTTGCCAAGCGTTTCATAGTCCACCGGTGTATCGAGATATTCTTCCGGGATACATCCGCCGGATGGTCCGCCCGTTTGTACCGCTTTGAATTTTTTCCCATTCGGAATACCGCCGCCGACATCAAAAATAATTTCGCGCAGCGTGATGCCCATCGGCACTTCAACGAGTCCGGTATTTTGCACTGCGCCCGCGAGCGCAAACACTTTGGTGCCTTTACTTTTTTCCGTACCGATGCTCGCGAACCACTCACTGCCTTGCCGCATAATGGAAGGCACTGCCGCGTAGGTTTCGACATTGTTGATGAGCGTGGGCTTGCCCCACAAGCCGTACTCGGCGGGATACGGCGGACGCAAGCGCGGTTGTCCGCGTCCACCTTCAATCGAAGCAATCAACGCGGTTTCTTCGCCGCACACGAACGCGCCCGCGCCGATTCGCAAATCAATGTGAAAACTGAAACGGCTGCCAAAAATATCTTTGCCCAAAACGCCTGCGCGTTCCGCCTGACGAATCGCGGTTTTCAAGCGTTTGATGGCAAGCGGATATTCGGCGCGTACGTAAATGTAACCTTGGTCTCCGCCGACGGCGTAACCTGCAATCGCCATCCCTTCGAGAATGCGATGCGGGTCGCTTTCCAACATACTGCGGTCCATAAATGCGCCCGGGTCGCCTTCGTCCGCGTTGCAAATCACATATTTTTTCTCACCCGGCGCTTTGACAACCGTGCTCCATTTCAAACCGGTGGGATAACCCGCGCCGCCGCGTCCGCGCAAACCACTGCGCGTAATTTGTTCGACCACTTGCGCGGGTGTCATTTCGGCTAAGGTGTCCGCCAGCGCGGTATAGCCACCGTTCGCGATATATTCTTCGATGCGTTCGGGGTCAATGCGTCCCGAATTTTCGAGCGTGATTTTTGTTTGGCGCGTGAAAAAAGGCACGTCCACCGGACAGACGAGACGCTCAACCGGTGCGCCTTGCAGCGAAGCAACAATGTCGGGCGCATCCGCCGCTGTAACATTTTCATACAGCACGCCTTGTGTTTGGAGCGCGACCAACGGACCCGCTTTACACAGCCCCAAACAACCAACGCCTTGCAGCGCGCATTCTTTTTCCAAACCGTGCGCGCGAATTTCATTTTGCAGTGCGGTCAGTACAGTGTCAGATTGCGAAGACAAACAGCCCGCCGCGACGCACACTTGGACGCGCTGTTTTACGTCCTGCGTGCGCGTTTGCTCCTCAACCGCAATTTCATCCAATTCTTCGCGCGTCATGGTTTCGGTCCTCCGGACAACTTTTCAATGCGTTCCAACATCGCGGCAGGTTCCATTTTGCCCGCCACCTGTCCATCAAACACTGCCGCCGGCGCGAGTCCGCACGAGCCAAGACAACGCGCGGTGAGGACAGAAATTTCTCCGTCCGGTGTCGTCTCGCCCTGTTTGATACCCAAATTTTGTTCAATCGTTTTCAATAACGCGGGTGCGCCTTTGATGTAACACGCGGTACCCGTGCATACAACGCAGGTGTGTTTGCCCGGTGGTTTGAGCGTAAAAAAATGATAGAACGTTGCGACGCCGTACACTTTGCTCGGCGGCACATGCAGCGATGCGGAAACGTAACGCAGCGCGCCTTCGTCCAAATAACCAAATGCTTCTTGAACGCTGTGCAGTGCTTCGATTAACGTGCTGGGAATATAGCCCTGCCGCCGCATCGTCGCTTCGACAATTTTCCAGCGTTTGTCATCAGAGGGAGGTGAAATTTTTGCAGACTTGTACATCATGGTTTCGACTCGTTAATATACAAACTCGCGAATGTCATAAAACGAAACGCGCGGCGCATGTGCGGCATCGCGAAAGAGAAACGCATCGCGCAGCACGCGCAATTGTTTTTCAGTTTGCGCCGCGTTCATGAGCGGAATGCCCGCGTCCGCCGCGAGCTGCGAATACGTTGAATTTGGAAAATCGGTGAGCTCGGACAAATAAATCAAATCATGTTCGTCGAGCGGCAGCGCGTTCACAAGTTCCGTCGTGTGTTGAATATGCGCGTGTTCAAACTTTATGCCGCCCGCGCCGACCAAAATAATAATGCCCACCGCAACACCGCCCGCTTTACATTCATGCACCAAACGCGCGACTTCATCCGGCGTATTGGGTTTGCCAAGAAAATCCAAAAGTTCCGCGTCGCCGCTTTCCAAACCAACATAGACGCGCCGCAGACCGCGTTCCGCGAGCGCGGCGTACTCGCTCGCGCGTTTTTGTTTCGTCGCAAACGCATCCACAAACGAATAGATGCCGTCGAAATGAATCGGATGCGCGTTGCACCACGCTTGCCGCGCGTCGTGTGACAACCCGCGCGGCACAATCTCAAATTCTTGATTGATAATGTCGAAACGCGGCAGCAACATTTTTTGGTGAATCACCAACGCGTTCGCGTCGCCGAGAAAAATCGAACGACGCAAGCGTAATCCTTCACCCACAAACGCGCGCACGCGGCGAATGTGTTCGTGAAACACTTCGGGCGGTTTGATATGAAAACGGCGGTCACGATAAAAGCCGCAGAACGCACATTGATTGAACGCGCAGCCCTCGGTCATTTGCAAATAGAGTGCGAGATATTGGTCGGGCGGGAGAATCGTGACAGGATGGTAAATATGTTCGTACTCTTGGCGTTCGCGTTCGAGCGAAGTGTAACAATAGCTGTTGACGTGCGCGAGCGCGTGCTGCACTGCCTCAAATGCTTCGCCTTGCGGCGCGGGTTTCAATTGGCGCAATTCCGTCGTCACCGTACTGGCGAAATCGTATGCTTCGACTTCGAGCGCGCGCACTTGGTCCGGCGTCAACGTGCGGCGCAAACGTCCAAACACGCCGGGACGCGCGCCATTTTGTTTTTCCAAAATCTGATTCGCAAAACTGCGGCGATAATTTTTGCCGTCGCGAAACGCGCCGACCAAACGTCCGCCGTAATCGAACGTGTACGAGAGCGCGCGGTTTTGCATAATCACGGTTGACTCGTCCCGCGCGTTCAACGTAATGTGTTTGCCGTCAGTAGTTTGAAATTCAAAGACCGGCATGGTTGTTACCACCATGATTGCTCCCGCGCGTAGCATTCCAAATCGTCGCGAAATTTGGGATGCGCGATGTCAATCAACGCGCGAGCGCGTTCGGAAAGACTTTTGCCGCGCAGCGACGCGATGCCATATTCGGTGACAACGTAATTGACATCGCCGCGCGAAGTGACAACACCCGCGCCCGGTTTTAACGTCGGCACGATGCGCGATTGTTTTTCGCCTTTGGCGGTTGAAGGTAAAGCGATGATGGCTTTGCCGCCGGGCGAACGCGCCGCGCCGCGCACAAAATCCACTTGTCCGCCGATGCCGCTGTACGGACGCGTGCCAATCGAATCGGCGCACACCTGCCCCGTCAAATCTACTTCGAGCGCGGAATTGATTGCCGTCATGCGATAATTTTTTGCAATGTTGAATGGGTCGTTCACGTAATCGCTCGGATGCAATTCCACCATCGCGTTGTCATGCACAAATTTATAGAGCCGCGCGGAACCAAATAAAAAGCCCGAAACAATTTTTCCGGGATGAAATGTTTTGCGGTCATTGGTAATGACGCCGCGTTCGATGAGATTGATAACGCCATCAGAAAACAATTCCGAATGAATACCCAAATCGCGTTTGTGTTCGAGATTGTGCAGCACCGCGTCGGGAATGGACCCGATGCCAAGTTGCAAAGTCGCGCCATCGGGAATCAATTCTGCGACGAGCGCGCCGATGCGATGCGAGACGCCATTCAAATCGCCTTGCGGCGCGTTGGGCAGCGCGTAATCGGTTTCAACAATCGCGTTCAGTTTGTTGATGTGAATAAACGAATCGCCCCACACGCGCGGCATTTGCGCGTTCACTTCGGCAATGACAAATTTCGCGCATTCCGCCGCGGGCTTGGTCACGCCGACTTCGACGCCGAACGAACAAAAGCCATGTTCATCCGGCGGTGAAACTTGAACGAGCGCCACATCAATCGGCAGTGTGCCATCACACAACAAACGCGGAATCTCTGACAAAAAAACCGGAACATATTCTGCGCGTCCGCTCTGCACCGCCGCGCGCGCGTTTTCACCAATGAACAACGCGCGGTGATGAAAACTGCGCGCGTATTCCGGCGCGAGATATTCGCCGCCCGCGAATGTCAACACACTGACGACTTCGACATTGCGAAATTCATTCGCGTGCGCGACCATTTCGCGTTCCAGCACTTGCGGCACGCCCGCGCCGCCGCCCAAATACACACGCGCATTGGAACAAATCACCTGAATTGCAGCTTCTGCCGAGACGACTTTGGAATGATACAGTTGTAAATTATCCATGAACGATTTCCTTGCTTTCGGTATAACGCCCATCCGTCATAATTGCGTTACCGTGCGGTCATAAATTCTTTCTTTCACAAACGAAATCACTGCCTCTATTGTCGTCTCGCATGGGGATTTTGCGAGTGCAATTCATCACACAAAAAAAAGGACAGGCGTACCTGTCCTTTCGCGCGCGCATCGGTGAAAATAGGATTGCTCGAATCTCCGGAGGTATCATGCAAACTCATTCAGAACCAACCGTCATCGAAATGCAAGCGCTCGTGGAAAAAGCCGCGCGCTGTATCGTGTGCAACGGCACGCCGAACAATTCGGGGTCGCCGTGCTATGAATTTACACCGGGCGGGGTCGAAGTGTGTTCCGAGTTGCCGTGGTGGAACGGCAAGCCCATCATGCCCGACACGCTGCGCGAGTGGAAAGAAATCGTCGCGGCGCATCAAGCCGTTCCGCATCGCGCGGACGATTGAAGATTTTTTTGCTGAAAATAAAAGGGGCGCGCCGCACCATAACAATGTTATGGTGCGGCGCGCCTTGTGTTTCTGAATCTGCTTATAACAGCTGCAGCGTCATTTTCAGCACGGATTAAATTTCTTGCTTAATTCACACTTCCCCGCTTCCTTGCTCGACTGCGCCTAACATTTTAAGCGTGAATTTTTGTGCCTCAGTCAAGCCCTTGATGCCGGTGATGTTGAGGCGTTCGTACGGACGGTCAGGACGCAGAGTCGTTACGTGTTCGCCGCCGTCCAATTGCCAAATCTGAATCGCTCCATCATCTCCGCCGCTGGCGAGCAGTTGCCCGTTAGGACTTGCACGGAGTGCGTGTATCGGTCCCGAATGTGCTTGCCGCGCCAAGATGCACTCGCCGTTTTGCGAATTCCACCAGCGGAGAATGCCGTCACTGCCCGCACTCACCAATCGTGCGCCGTCAGCGCTCCATGCAACTGCGAAAACACTTGCGTTAGCGTCATCAAGCGCGGCAATTCGCTTCCAGCTTTCAGTGTCCCAAATGAACAATTGGTCGCCTCCATGTCCCCAACTGCCTGAAGCAAGGCGTGTCCCGTGCGGACTCCAGGCGAGCGCTGTCACCATGCCGCGATGTCCCCCAATCGTCGCGCGCAAAGAATAGTCGTCGGCGTCCCAAATCAAAATCACGCCGCCCTCGCCGGAAGCCGCAAGATATTTGCCGTCTGCGCTCCATTCCACTCGCCGAAGTCGGGGAGGTACATCGGCGCGCCCAACGCTCTGCCAAGTTTCCGCGCGCATGTCGTAAATCAACATGCCATTGCGGTGACTTGCGACAGCCAAGCGTTCGCCATCAGGACTCCACACCGCTGCGAAAAGTTGTGCATCTGCCAGTGCAGGGTCGGTCAAGACATTTTCGCTTACGCCTTTGACGGCATCCCAAATTCGGATGGTGCTGCCCTCGCCGCAGCTCGCCAGCCACCGTCCATCGGGACTCCACGAGATACCCCAAAGAGTCGCCTTATGACCGCGCAATACATGGAGGCGTTCGCGTTTTGCAACATCCCACACCGTAACCAGTCGGTCATTGCCTCCGCTCGCGATGCGAGTGCCGTCCGGACTCCACGCAATCTCATGGACCGTGCGCGCAAAACTCTGCCAAATACGAAAGCAATGCCCCGTTTCCAAATCCCAGACTTGCAAGCTGCCATCTTCACATGCCGTATCCAGCGTGCGGCTGTCCGGTGAAAAGGCGAGCGCGCGCACGGGCGACATTGTTCCATAGAACGTTGTGCGCTGCTTGTGCTGTGCACAGTCCCACACCCAGAACGCGCGGTCACGTTCGCCGGATGCGAGATAGCGTCCATCCGGACTCCATGCCAAACCTTCGGCGGGCGCGGGAATGGGAATGCTCTCCTTTTGTGTGCCGCGTGTTACGTCCCATAGCTTGACCGTCCGGTCCCAACTTGCACTGGCGAGCGTTTGACCATCCGGTGAAAATGCGAGTCCGCGCACCGGACTGCGATGTCCTTCAAGTACATTTCGCGGCGATGGCTTGAGCAATCCCGTGTTATCTTCTGCCGTCTCCCAAAGTCGAACCTGCGCGTCATGTCCCGCGCCCGCAAGAATTTTTCCATTCGGACTCCACGCCACACAAAAGACCGGACCCGTGTGTTCGTTTAGAGTTTGAAGCAGTCCGCCGTTTGCGCTGTCCCAAATGCGAATCTGACCATCCGTTCCGCCACTGGCGACGACGCGCCCATCCGGTGAAAATGCCAAGCCGCTGATTGCATCCACCACCGGGCTTGTCCAAAGCAGAGTGCCGTTGGCTGCACCCCACATCTTGATAACGCCGTCCCAACTGCTCGTGGCGAACCGCTGCTCGTCCGCGCTAAAGGCAATGCTAGTGACGACACTGTGATGCGCTCGCCACGAAAGCTGCACGCGTCGTTTCGAATATAACCAGATTTGGACTTGCCCTTGCTGGTCGCCGCCTGCCCAATACGTACCGTTCTTGCTGAACGCCATAGACCAAATCGAGCCGAACGCTTCGCGAAAACGCGCATCACGCAATGTTGCATTGGTGAGATTCGTGTCGTGCAAGTCCACGTCTCGCAGGTCTGCCTCGCGAATCGAAAGCTGATGCAAATCAAGTCCGGACAAATCGCCGCGCCAAGTGCGGAGCAACGTCAGAATGTTGGCAGGCGCATAACCCTGCGCTTCATCGCTCCGACCTCGTAACGGTTCCAACAGCGCAACCAAGCGCGCTTGTCCTTCCGCCGCTTCCGCAAACAGATTACGCAGTCGCGCGAGAATTGGAGCAACAATCAGGCGCGCCTGTGTTTGCCAAATAAATTCCTTTGCGCTTGCCAGCAGCAGTCGGTGGTCAACCAAGAGGTCTAACTGTCCGCGTTCGATTTCGCTCACCGCCGCCTCGACCAGCCGCATCGTCGTATATTCCATCACGACCGATTGCAAAGTAAAACTCGCTTTTGGCTTGCCGCGTTCAATCAACGAACGCCCGCGCAGTGCCTCCAACGCTTCCAAGAGCTGCGCACGCGGGAGTGGCTTGACCTGCACCGCGGCGAGTTCTTGTACTGTGACCGGCTCGCGCAGAATGGCAAGCCAAAACATGATACTTGTCTCGACGGGAGAGAGCCGCGCGAACTGTTCTTGCAGCAGTTGACGCACGCTTCCAAAAATTGCCTCGCCCTGTTCCAAGAACGCATCAATCTCGCCACCAAAAAAATCCGCAATCGTCGGCGCAACGATTTTCAACGCGAGTGGATTACCACTGTAGCGTTCAATCAATTTTTCCAGCTCCGCCGTGCTGCCGGTAACTTCTTGTTCTTGCAGCAATGACTCGGACGCCGCAGCGTCGAGCGCCGCGAGATACATCGAACGTACCGGTGTTCGACTCCCCTCGAATGGCGCGAGCTCACTTGCTTTTTCGCGGCTCGTGAGTAGCACACAACTGTTGTGTTTGGTTTCTGCCGCGCGGCGCAGCAAACGTCCATAGCCCTCGTAACCGGGCAGCATACGCCCGCTTTTCTCCATCACGCTTTCGAGATTATCGAGGACGAGCAAGACGCGCCGCGTCCGCAGATATTCAAACAAAAGATTCAGACGTCGTTCGAGCGTGTCCAGCACGATGGTCAACGGTCCGCCCGCCAACAGCAAGACCAATTCGTCGAGCAGAGTTTCGCAATGGGGCGCATCGCGGAGCGAACGCCATATCACCACATCGAACTGTTCCGCCGCGCGGTGCATGAACGTGACGGCAAGCGACGATTTGCCGATTCCGCCCATGCCCAAAATATTTACCACACGACAGTGCTGCTCAAACTGCCAATCGTTCAAAAGTGCGAGTTCGGACTCGCGTCCATAAAAGCTCGAGACTTCTGGCGCGTCGCTCCAATCCACAAACGTCGCCGCTGTGCGCGCAACGCTCGGCGCGTGTGATGGTAAAGCAGGCGCGGTGGCTGAATCGCTCGGCGGTGCCACCAGACGCGCGAGCCAAATTTCATCCAGCGGCACGCGCACGCGCGAAATTTTCCACAACGCGCGAATTTCCTTTTCTTGCTGTCCGCTGTGGAATGCGTTGTGGTGCAAATACAGCTCAATCAAGTGTTTGAGATGTTGCGGGGAGGGATAGCTCGCGCCCGATTCCCAACCGACGACGGCTTGGCGTGAGATGCCGAGCAGTTCGGCGAGGCGCGTTTGGGTCAAATTGCTGGCAGTCCGGAGAGAGAGCAGCTGCTGACCAAAATCGTAATCGCGCTCAGGATACGGTGAGGAGGGCATCGCAGGAGAAATCTTTTTATTTCGGAAGTATGCCGCGACGACAAGTGATGACAAGTCAGCTGTCAAGTGTTGTTGAGTGACTTGCTCTCTTGCGCTCGCTATACTCGTCCATAGTAAAGGCAATCAAACGACCCAATAAAACGTGGCAGACCGATACAAAAATACAAGCAAAAGGTCTCCCAAAATGAATCATAGCACTCACAATTCACTTGAGCAAGAGTGAATTTGTGAAGCCAAAAAGAAGGAGATTTTACAATGTCAAATTTAGTCGTGATTGGTTTCAAAAAGGACATGTTCCGGGCGTCCAAAGTGTTGAATGACCTCGTGGACATGGACTATGACTGGACCATTGATTTGGACGACGCGGTAGCCGCGTATCGTGATTACAACGGCAAACTTCGGATTGATTCCAGTTATCAAATGACGACCGGCGAAGGTGCCGCGCTCGGCGGCTTTCTCGGTTCGCTTGTCGGACTCACGCTGGGCGCGATTGCGGCGCCGGTTACGGCGGGCACAAGCGCCGTCGCAGCGACGCTGGCGTTCGGCGCAATGAGCGGCGGCGCACTCGGCGCAGCGGGCGGCGCATTGGACGCGACATGGTGGAAAGATGATTTCGGCATCCCCGAAGATTTTGTTCAAGATGTCGGCACGCTGGTCCAGCCCGGTGACTCGGCAATTTTTGCGCTCATTCGCCGCGCAGACCCCGAAATTGTGGCGGCGCAGTTTAGCAATTACGGCGGTGTCGTGTTGTCCACCACACTCACCCCGGAGCAAACAAAAAAAGTGGAACAAATGTTGAACGGCAAAAAATAAATTCACCGTTGCAAAACGGCAAGACGGTTTCGACAAAACGAAACGTTACGGCGAAACCGTCTCCGGTCTTGTCAACGCAAAATGAAACAAGGAGAAATCAAATGAGTACATGGACCGAATTGGAAGCGCAAGTTGAAACCAAATTGCGCGCATGGGCAAAAGAGATGGACGAAGTGGATGCGGAAGAAGCAGCCGCAGAAGCACAGTTCAAAGCGGATTTCGTTGCGGACGGCAAGGCAATCGCCGCCGAAATTGATGCGGACATTGCCGCGATGGACGCCGAGATAGATGCTGACGTTGCTGCGATGCACGCCGACGCGGAAGCGCGCCGCAACAAGATCATTCATGACATGAACGCGTTGAGCGCAAAAATCAATGCGGCGGGCGATAAATTGGATACGGATAGCGCCAATGCCGTAGGAAAAGCCAAAGCGGACCTTCAAGCGCAGCAAGCCAAAATGCGCGCTGACCGCGAAAAATTGAACGCGCAGCTCAAAGCGGGCTATCAAGCACAGGTCAATCACATCAAGAACCAAATTACTGAAATGCAAGCGCGTGTGCAATCCGTTCACGAACAGAATCGCGCACACATCAATGCCGAACTCGAAGCGCTCCGCAAGCAAGCAGCAAACGTCGAGAAGCAAATTGAAACTCTGAACGCGCAAAATGAGGCGGCATGGAACAAGAACAAAGCCCAAGTGGAACGCGCGATTGCCGACCTCGCCGATGGACGCGAAAAAGCAATGGCAGAGCTCGAAGCCGCACGCGCCAAAGCGAAAGCCGAGTTCAAAGCTTGATGAAATGGATGGGAACGAGTTTTACGCGGACCGATTGCAGGGAAGAATCTCCTGACAGAATGTAATCGGCTCCCACATAGATTTGATTCAATTGCTTCCCCGTCAAGATGATATGTTCATCGCGACGTTCCGTCAGACAATTTATTATTCATCTCTTTCGCACGTCATCCCTCAATGCTTCGGGACAGGTTTTCAAATCGTTGCTGCGAGAAATGACAAATGTGCGGAACATCAGAAATTCACATCCGGAGGTGTGACATGTTTGAAATCTTAACTGGTAAATGGTGGGTGGTCGCATTGCGCGGCGTTCTCGCCATCGTGTTCGGCGTCATCGCTTTGGTCTATCCCGGCGCGACGCTGTTGTCTCTGGCGCTCGTGTTTGGCGCGTATGCGTTGCTCGATGGCGTATTCGCCATCTTTGCAGCGTTCGGTTATGGCGGACGGGATGCGGTGTGGTACATTCTCGAAGGCATTCTCGGTGTCGCCGTTGGCATTGCGACGTTTTTCTATCCCAGCATTACCGCGCAAGCCCTCGTCTATCTCGTCGGCTTTTGGGCGATTATGACGGGCATCTTTGAAATCGTCGCGGGTTTTGAACTGCCGATTTCGCGGGATTGGCTTTTGGTACTCGCCGGTGTTGTCTCGGTCGTATTCGGTGTGTTGGTGTTCTTTAATCCCGGCAGTGGCGCGGTGGCAGTCGTGTGGATGATTGGAATTTACACGGTGTTGTTTGGAATCACAATGCTCGCGTTCGGCATCCGCCTGCGCGGTTTGCACAACGCGCTCGTGCCGCAAGCAAGTTGACAGGTGGATACGATTAGAATCAATCGTTGAGAGCTTGGGATGGGGAATGAACATACCCAAGCTCTCGCCGTCTGAAAGAATCAAGGAGTCCTACCATGATACCGCTGCAAGATGAATCTCGTCGCTCTTATCGTTTCCCCGTCGCGACCTTGAGCATTATCGCTCTCAACGTCGTCGTGTTCATCCTCGAAATGCTGAATGGCGATGCATTTGTTCTCCAATTCGCGTTGGTGCCGAACGAAATTGTTCACGGACAAAATCTATTTACCCTTTTGCCTTCAATGTTTTTGCACAGCGGCTTTTTGCACATCGCAGGCAATATGCTTTATCTATGGGTCTTTGGACCAACGCTTGAAGATATTTTAGGACCGCTGCCCTTTACGATTTTCTATCTCATCTGCGGTCTGCTTGCGAATGTCGCTCAAATCGCGATTGACCCAACGTCAACCGTTCCCTCGCTCGGCGCGAGCGGCGCGATTGCGGGCGTACTTGGCGGGTTCATTATCGAATTTCCGAATCATCAAATCAAATCGCTCGCCCCGTTTGGTCGGGTTTTGATTAGCACGCGTATTCCGGCGATTCTCTTGTTGGGCTTTTGGTTCTTGCTTCAATTCTTTAGCGGCGTGGGCGAAATTACAACCCAGAGTTTGGGCAGCGAAGGCGTCGCCTTTTTCGCACACATCGGCGGTTTCGTTGCGGGAATGATTCTTGTCAAAATTTTCGCGGCGTTTGGATTCCAAAATTCACCGTTCGGACTGTAAGAACGAAATCAATCAAGGAACGAAATTCTCTTTTGGAGGTAACAGCATGAGCAAAGAATTCGATGTTCAAATTTTGATGCAAGGCGTCGAGGCGTGGAATCAAGCGCGCCAAATTACGCCGACGTTTGCGCCTGACCTTGTTGGCGCAGAACTCGACAAGGCGAATCTCGCCGGAGTCAATTTCGCCAACGTAGATTTGACGGGTGCCAAGCTCCACCGAGCGAATCTGACCGGCGCAGACTTGCACGGGGCGAATCTTGAAGGCGCGGAATTGGATGAAGCGAATCTGAGTACAGCAAATCTTTCGGGTGCAAATCTCGCGAGTGCCGTTCTGATTGAGGCGAACTTGCAACGGGCTGACCTACGCGCAGCGAATCTGGAGCGCGCCGATTTGCTTGATGCCAATCTCGGCGGGGCGAATCTCCGGCAAGCGAATCTCACGGGCGCGCGCCTCGCCGATGCAAAATTGGATGGCGCCAACTTGGAACACGCGAGGATTGACGAGGGCGCAATAGATAATTTCGTGTTCCCGCCTCCCCCGTGAGATCCGCCACTGTGGATACAAAGCTTGATGACGAAAGCAGTAAGGAGTAATAATGTCTTTGAATATCCAAATCATCCAAGCGCGTGAATTTGTACGCGCGACACCCGAAGGAGTTCTCGATTTTGAGCAGAGCAAAAAGTTGCTCATTGAGATTGCAGCTGCCACAACCGGATTGGGGAACTATGCCATACTCCTTGATATACGGCGCGCAATTTCAGAACTCAGTGTGACTGACCTTTGGTATTTGACAGAACAAATCGCCCAGTTAAATGAACCGTATCGCCGCCAAACGGCTGTACTTGCTACGCTTGAGCAATTTGAGAATACAAGGTTCCTTGCGCTCGCGGCACAAAACAGGGGATTCAAAATTCAAGCGTTTACATCCTTCGAGGATGCCATCGAATGGTTGATTGCATAAGCAACTCAATCATTACGTTTTGCACATTCCCACCTGAACAAAATGCGAAACCCCGGCGCTCTTCTGCCGGGATTTCTTTTTGGTTCTGCGCTGCTGATTAGAGCCGTAGCAGAGGAGAGAATCTATGTCACAATCAATGCCGTGACCATGCCAAACATGCCGTGCGGTGATTCCGCGTGCGTGAGAATGTGGCAGTGAAATGCCCACACGCCGGGTTCGTCCGCATCAATAATCACGTCGAACCGTTGTCCGGGCGCGATATTCAACACGTCCGCTTTGTATGGCATCGGCAGCGGGAAACCATCTTGCGCGATAACATTCATGTAATACCCGTGCGAGTGCATCGGATGAATTTGCAAACCCTCGTTCATAAATCGCACGCGCACTTTTTCGCCGACTTTGGCAACAATCGCGCCGGTCGCGGGAAAACTTTTACCGTTAATCGTAAGCCCCACGTTGTAATCATTCAACACCATCGTGTAATCGCTGTCGTACGCGGGTTCTTTGCTTTTGTCTTTTGGCTCGATGACGAACGCGCCAAGCAAACCGCGCGTCACTTGGTCTGCCGCGTTGTGATGCGAATGATACATGTGACTGCCGGGATTTTTCGCGGGAAATTCATACGTAAAGGTCTCGCCGGGTTTAATCGGCGGCTGTGTTACGTACGGCACACCATCCATTTTGTTGGGCAGATGCACACCGTGCCAGTGAATCGAAGAACTTTCGGGCAATTCATTTTTCACCACAAAGCGCAGCTTGTCGCCTTCGGTCACGCGAATTTCGGGACCGGGAATAATGCCGTTGTATGAATACGTGTCCACCGTCTTGCCGGGTTGAATTTCCCATTTCACCGGCTTCATCGTGATATTGAATACTTTGGTATCGCCGTCCATGGTGAACGGCATTTGCGGCGACCAAAAAATTTCATTGTTCTTTTCGAGATTCTTTACAAAATCGGTGACGCCCTGTTCGTGCAGTGAATCCATTTCTTGAACGACTTGTTCTTGATTTGGTGTTGGCGTTGCACCGGGCTCTTGCGAAACGGGTGTGGGTTGCGCCACGCTCGGCACGGGTGGCGTCGCACAAGCGGCGATGCCCAAACCCAGACTGGTGGCTCCTGCCAGAGCGATAAATTTGCGGCGCGAGAGTTGCGTGGTAGTCATCTTGATTCTCCTCCTCAATCTTTCGGTTTGGCTCCGCGGATTCGAGGAGCCGAATGATTCCAAATCTGACAGCTGTGTAAGATTCGCTACACAAGCGACTGCCCGAATCTCAGGACTCGGGCAGTGGTTTGCGCAAGACTGGCGCCGTCAGGTCTGCCAGTTTTGTTTCTCCCAAGACTTGATTCATGTAATTCTGCACCTTGCGCCAAACCGGATGAACGCGGCAAAAGCCGATGCGCTCACAACGACTGGGTTGATAGGTACAGCGATTCAAGCAAATCGGTCCTTCAATGGCACGCACAACATCCAGAACACTAATTTCGGTGGCGGGGCGAGCAAGCGAAACTCCGCCCTGGTTGCCGCGAAAGGTAAAGAGCAGCTGGGACTTGGTCAGCGCCGCAACGATGCGAGGCAGGAACGATTCCGGAATTTGTTGGCGGTGGGCAATCTCTGCTGTGAGGACGCGTGTTCCCGCAGGAAAACCCGCAAGGTCCACCATTGCGCGTACGGCATAGTCCGCTTGACGTGAGAGTTCCATCTGTTCCTCAAACTTTACAAATCCAACCAACTTGGTCTTAATTGAGACGAACAAAATTTAACCATGCAATCCGGTTTCGAGGAACGGACGATTGTCCCGATAGAAAACGGACATTCGTCCACAATGCTACTGCATGGGCGCGCGCCGTTATTTCGGGCGAACGCTGTTTGTGAAACTTGCCGCATCGTGCAGCACCTGCACGAGCTTGTAGGATTCGATTCCTTTATTGAGGATGAAACGCACTCCCAATTTGTCGAGTTCGATTTTTTGGGCGGTGTCGGTAAAGGCGGTGAGGACAACGATGGCTGCTTCGGGCAATTCCGCGCGCAGGCGGCGGATGGCATCCAGCCCCAAGCCGTCGCGCATCATGGGGTCAATGAGAACAATGCGCGGGTGTGTTTCGTTTGCGGTGCGGACGGCAGAGGAGCTATCGTTCGCGAGACCGACGATATTGAAATCGGCTTCGCGGTTCAAGCGTTCCAACACTTGCGTGCGAACCTGCAAATGTTCATCGGCAATCACAATGGCAATGCGTTCCATCGTTGCCGAGTATAGGGAAAAGCGCAAATCGAGTTAAGGGACAGATGTCACAAGATTGAGAGGATACGCGGGACAAAACGGAAAGAGACTCTGTCTCTAATCTCGCCGCTCTACGCGCTTGATTGGGATTCGTAATTCAACGCACGTGCCATGCGGTTCGGCGCGTTCGATAGTCAATTCGCCGCGCGCGGCGCGGGCGCGCTCGCGCATGTTGGGCAGACCATTCCCGCTGCCGTGTTCGCGTTTGGTGTTGGAGATGCCAACGCCATTGTCTTGAATCGTCAACAGAATCATATCGGCATCACGCACGAGGTCGAGGTCCACTTGACTCGCGCGCGAGTGTTTGCGCACATTGGTCAATGCTTCTTGCGCGAGATGCAAAATTTCCACCGTCTGTTCAGGCGACAATAATTCCGGTTCCACCGTATCGGCAGTCAGATTCACATGCAAAAATGTATTGGCGCGTAAATCGCGCGTCAATTCTTCCAGCCCGCGTTTGAGGTCGCGCCCTTGAAAACGCTGCGGACGCAAATCCAAAATGTAATTGCGAATATCGCGGATGACATCATTCAAACCGAGAATCGCGCGATGCACGCGCGTCGTCGCTTCTTGCGGTTCGGGTTCGATGCGCGATTGTGCGTCTTCCAACTGCAACCCAATCGCGTAAATGGATTGAATGATGCCGTCGTGCAAATCCATACCAAATCGTTCGCGTTCTTGCAAGACGACCAGCTGCTGCCGCTGGCGATAGAGCTGTGCGTTTTCAATCGCAATCGCCGCTTGCGTCGCAAACATTTCCAAAACATCCTGGTCTTGGGCGTTAAAGGTCGTGGTCACACCATCAGGCGTGAGTTTATCCGTCACGTATAAATCGCCAATGACCGCGCCTTTAAAACGAATCGGCACGCCGAGCAGTGATTTCATCGGCGGATGATTCGGCGGAAAACCCACCGAGCGCGCGTCCGCGCCAATTTCCGGAATGCGAATCGCTTTGCCTTCGTGAATCAATGCGCCGAGCAAACCATGTCCACGCGGCGGCGCGCCGAGCAACGCGCGTTGTTCAGGCGAAATGCCGGACGTGATAAATTGTTCAATGTAACGTCCATCTTCTTGCAGTACGCCCAAGGCGCCATAACGCGCATTGACGAGTCCGCGCGACAAGTCCACCACTTTTTGCAGTACCGTCGTCAATTCCAATTCAGTGGTCAACGCGATGGCGGCGTCGTGCAGCGCGGTGAGCTGCTGCGAACGGCGTTTGATTTCGTCTTCGCGTTCTTGGACGATTTGAAAAATCCAAAACGAAAAGAGCGTCGCGCCGAGCGCAATCGCAAACAGTTCAAACGCGGCGAGTTGAAAATTCCACGCCGTGGGGAAAAGGAGAAACTGCACGACCAGCACGGCTGCCCAAAATGCAATGGGCAAAATCACCGCCAACCAGCGCAGGGCGCGCGTCGAAAAATTTTTACGAAATGTCATGTTATAATTTCGCCCGAACCGACTGTCGAGCAACGCTCGAAATTATAACACGGCAACGCAGCTCAAGAATGTTCACGCAGGCAGAGTTTTTTGCAAGAGCGCATTGATTGTTCCAATCGGCAAACATCGAATTTCCATTCTTGAGCGGTGTTGGGGGTAAGCATGAGCAAGACACTGAAAATTCTCTTGGTAGATGACCATGAAGTCGTGCGCTTGGGCTTGAAAGCATTGCTCTCGCGCAACAAACAATTCCAAGTCGTCGCGGAAGCGGGCAACGCCAGCGAAGCGTTGGAGCGCGTGGCGCGCTATCAGCCCGATGTCGTGGTGATGGATATTCGCTTGCCGGGGAAAAATGGCATCGAAGCAACGCGCGAAATTGTAGCACAGCATCCCGGCACAAAAATTATTATGCTCACATCGTACGCCGAAGATGAGTTGTTGTTTGATGCCATTGCGGCGGGCGCGTCCGGTTATGTGCTAAAGCAAATCGGCAGCAATGAATTGGTGAACGCGTTGGAAAAAATCGGACGCGGCGAATCGCTGGTGGACCCGGCGTTGATGCAAAAAGTTTTTGTGCGCGTGCGCGAAGCGTCGCGCAAAGCCGAAGACGAAGCATTCGCGGATTTGTCGGAACAAGAGTTAAAAATTCTCGCGCTCGTCGCCAAAGGCAAAACGAACAAAGAAATCGCAGATGCGGTTTTTTTGAGCGAAAAGACGGTGCGGAATTATGTGAGTTCGATTTTGAGCAAATTGAATTTAGCAACGCGTTCCGAAGCGGCAGCGTACGCGGTGACACATCGCATTCAAGACCACATGGCAACGGATTAAAAAAAATCGCAACTCGTTGAGTTGCGATTTTTTTTACCCCATCAAAGACTTATTCATGCGTCGGACGAATCAACAGCACGGGCATGTGCGCGCGGCGCACGACTTCATCGGCGACGCTGCCCATCACCATGCGCGCGAGTCCACCGCGTCCGTGTGTGGACATGGCAATCAAATCCACATCTGTCGCGGCGGCGGTATCGAGAATGGCATCCGGAATCGGACCACCCATCACTTGATACGTCACATTCAGATTGCTCGGAAACATATCAAACGCTACTCGCTGCAAATAACCATCCGCTTGCGAATATAAATCGGGATGCGTTTCACTGGGCGAAAGAGGCGGCACAAAATCGGCATTGGCAAGTTCAAACACGGGCTGTGTCACAACACGCAGCAAGACAATTTCTGCGTCAGTCATTTCGGCGAGTTTGGCAACATGCGGCAAGACCGCTTCCGATGCGCGCGAACCATCAAGGGGGACAAGAATTTTTTTATACATAACACACCTCCATTGGTGTTACTTGCTGTCCTATTCTCGCATGTTCGCGGGTTTGGCACATTTGACGTTTGTCCCAAGTTGCGCGGGACATCTGAAAGCAACAAAAAACGGCAACTTTTCACGCTTGCCGTTTTTTGTTCAAATATTTGATGTGGTTCGCTGCTTGATTCTGCCGTCGAAGGCGAAACTGCGTTTCGCACAATTCGATGGTCGCCACAATCTCATGACTCTACAAAAAACCTCTGCGCGTCTTTCACGCGTTCGGGCAAATTTTTCCACGTATCCCAACTCGTCGCGCGTTTCCATAAACGTTTCGGACGAAAATAAAAACGGCGGTACGCTTCGTGCCATTTGCGTTCGACCATTTGCGTATCCATGCCGGGAAAATCAAAATGCGCGTGGTCGGATTGAATCGCAAGTTCGCCCCAATCTTTGGCGTACAATTTTCCTTCGCGCTGTACCGTGTCCCACAACTGCGTGCCGGGATACGGTGAAGCAATCATGAAATGCGCAAGGTCGGGGTCGAGTTCTATCGCGAGCTGTGTTGTCTTTTCCATCGTCGCTTCGGTTTCGCCGGGCATTCCGTAAATGAAAAAGCCCATTGTTTGCAAGCCCGCTTGTTTTGCATTTTTGAACGCGTTTCGCACTTGAACAAACGTTTGCGATTTTTTTACGACGCGTTTCAAAATTTCTTCGTCGCCGCTTTCCACACCAAAGCCGACGCGTTTGCAGCCCGCGCGTTTCATCAATTGAAATAATTCCGCGTCGGTGTGATTCACTTTCATGCCGTGAACCGTAATCCACGGCACGCGATTCAATTTCATTTCGATGAGACCGCGACACAATTCTTTTGCGCGTTTCAAATCCAAATTCCAAATATCGTCGGTCACACCGATTTCCGTCGCGCCCAAATCTTCCACGAGCATTTTCCATTCGCGCAAAACATTTTCGACGGAACGCGCGCGCCACGTATCGCCCGTAATCGGTTTGGAACAGTACGTGCATTTGTACGGACAACCGCGCGACGTAACTATCGTGTACGAACGCGCGTGTTTGTCGAGTCCATCGGTGAGCGGCTGCAAATTGGTGTAGCGTTCGATTTTGAATAGGTGATATGCAGGAAACGGCAGTGCGTCGAGATTTGGATTCAATGGACGGTCCAGGTTGTGGAAAATTTTTCCGTCCGCGTTTTTCCACGACAAGCCGCGAATCTCACGCCAACGTTGTTCGTTATTCGTTATTCGTTGTTTGTCGTTCGTTGTTTGTTGCTCGTCTCTCGCTTCTCGCTTTTCGTTTCTCGCTTCTCGCTCCACTGCTTTTACAAACTCCACCAACGTTACTTCCGCTTCGCCGCGCGCGACAAAATCTACTTCGGCGCGCTGTATGGATTCATCAGGCATCAATGTCAAATGCGGTCCGCCGAGAATGGTGATTGCGCCGTGTTCTTTGGCGACGCGCGCGTACGCCCACGCTTCGTTGATTAACGGCGTCGGCGACGAAATGCCAACAATGTCGAAATGTTCGCGCGTCAAACGCGCGTCGAGCGATTCATCTTCGACCGCGCCATCAAAAATATCTACCGTGTAGCCCGCGTGTAACAACGCGCCCGCGAGATACGCCAGTCCATTATGAATATGCGTGCGCGAATTCCACACGCGCGCTTCCGGTGACACCAACAAAATTTTCATTGCTCTGCTTTCATCCTTCATCCCTCATCCCTGTCATTATCCTGCTATCGTCACGCCAATAATTTTGCCAATGACGAACGTGACCAACGCTGCCGCAAGACCAATCAACACCATGCGCGCGCCGGAAAACCAAACACTGCGCCCGGTCATTAACGTAATCCCCGCGCCGATGATAAACAGACCAATCGTGCTGACGACGACGCTGACGACAATCGCCGGAATGCCGGTGAAAATCAAAAACGGAAAGAGGGGGACAATCGCGCCGATGGCAAATAACACGAACGAAGTGGCGGCAGCTTCGAACGCCGAACCGCCGAGTTCTTGGGGGTCAATCCCCAATTCTTCGCGCGCCAGCGTATCGAGTGCGCTGTCTTTGTCCGCGACCAATTTTGCCGCGAATGCTTCCGCTTGCGCTTGCGGCAATCCTTTGGCTTGATAAATCAACGCGAGCTCTTCTTGTTCCTCTTGCGGCGCGTGTGCGAGCTCTGCCGCTTCGATTTTGATTTGGCGTTCGTACAGTTCGCGCGACGATTGTACCGAAATCCATTCCCCCATCGCCATCGAACATGCGCCCGCGAGCAAACCTGCGAGTCCCGCAATCACAATTTCATGCCCTTGTGTAACCGCGCCCGCGACGCCCATGATGAGCGAGAGATTGGAAACCAGTCCGTCGTTCGCGCCCAGCACTGCCGCGCGCAGCGCGTTGCCGCCCGTCGCGCGATGCCGTCCTTCGAGTTGTGCGACCGCGCTGCCTTCGATCCCACCGCGCGTTTGGGTCACGATAGTACGCAGGACGTTCGCATGTGAACTTTCTTCCGCAGACATTGCGGTATCTTTTGATTCGGGTTGTGTGGCATAGCCCTTGCTGTCGCCGCGTTCCAAATCGGTGATGGTCGGCAACACGAACGACGCGCCAAAACGTTTCGCCAGCGCGGCGAGAGTTTGCGCGCGCCAACTCGGTTGAATCGTTGCGATGGAATTATCCGTTGCGCGCACTTTTTCCTGCCAAAATTCCGCGTGCTTTGTTTCAGTCGCCGCGAGTTTGCGATACACTTGCGCGAGCTGCGGCGACTTTTCTGCGTCGGCAACGGCGTTGTACAAAAACGCGCTGTCTATTTCATCTTGAATGTTGGCGCGATAGCGCGCACGGTCTTGTACGGAAAGGGTTTGAGTTGACATGGTCACATCCCTCACGATGCAATTGCATTATAAAAAAATCGAATCGAAAAACGTAGGGCAATCGTCACGCGGCGCACATGACACATGCCCTCTCACACAAGTGTAACACAGTGCGCCTTTGGCGCTTACAAAATAAAAAAGCGGGACAACACGTCCCGCGTGCGCGCGAAATTCTCAAGCCATGCCTTGACGGCAACGCCGTTAATGTCCGGCCAACGGCAGCGAGAAAAAAAAACTGGAACCCTGTCCCACTTGGCTCTCTGCCCACAATGCGCCGCCCATCGCTTCGATGAACTTGCGCGAGATATACAGCCCCAGTCCATAACCATACGTCTGGCGCGCATCGCCGCGTTCGACGCGATGAAATTTATCAAAAATTTTTTCGACCTCTGCCGCCGCAATGCCCTGCCCTTGGTCGCTGACGGTCACGACCAGCTGTTTCCCGACTACTTGCGCGTCAACGCGAATCGTGCCGTCAACGCGTGAATACTTGAAGGCATTGTCAAAAAGATTGACCAAGACTTCTTCTACGCGGTCAGGGTCGCCCCACACCGACGGTAGATTCGCCACATTCGGTTCGACCCACGTGTGACTGACATCGCACATGCGCCATTGTTCCAGATTACGTTCAATCAAAACCCCCACATCAAACGCTTGCTGTGACAAGGGCATTTGCCCCGACTCGATGCGCGCGACGTTCAACACTCCTTTGACCAAACGCGTGAGATGGTCGGTCTGTTCATTCGCCAATACAAGCATCTCGCGTTGATTGGGTGTCAGCGCATTTGCCGAATCATCTGCCAAGAGGAGTTGCAGTGAGCCGGAGATATTGGTCAACGGTGCGCGTAATTCGTGCGAGACGAGCGAAACAAATTCGGACTTGAGTTCATCCAATTGCAAGAGCTCTGCGTTTGCTTTTTCCAATTCGCGCTGGCGCTGACGGAGCCGTTCGTTCGCTTCCGAAAGTTCGCGCGTGCGTTCGGCGACTTGGGTTTCGAGCCGACGATTCATTTCGCGGATTTGAAATTGAATACGTTCGCGTTCGGTGACATCGCGCAAAATCGCGGACGAGCCAACTACGTTACCTTCGCCATCGTGCAAAAGAGTGCGCGTAACTTCTACCGTGAGAACCTTGCCTTCTTTGGTCACGCGTTGTGTCACCACATTGCGAATGTATCCGCGCTGACTCAATTCTTGATTCAGTCGTTCCAGCTCACCCTCTGCCACCGACGCCGTAGGCACCAGAATTTGAAAATGCTTGCCAATGACCTCCGCGGGAGTATAGCCAAACAAAAGCTCCGCACCGCGATTCCACGTTTGAATCAAACCTGCGTTGTCGAGCATAAAAATTGCGTCGGCGGAATCCGCCGTAATCGTTGCGAGCTGACGGTCCACTTGCGTCGCCGCGCGCGCATATTCCGCTTCTTGAGCCATATGTGCTCCCAGCCATGCCAGCGTAACCCACGCCACGAGCGCGCCAAATACACCAAAGACCAAGACTTCGAGAACAAACCGGACTCCTGTGACAATGTGTTCGGCAAACAGGAGTTCGAACGCGATTTCATAAAGCACAACCGCCGCGACAATAGCCAGTGGTAGCACGCGTTGGAGTCGGACCAAGCGCACACTGGTTTTGAGCGGAACCAACGCACGTTGGTCTGACCCGGGCTTCATATCAAGAAATCGCAAATCAATTGCCCACTCAATCGTGGACGGGTGCGGCGGTCAGAATTTGGGCAAACGGGTTGGTTTGAAATTCGCCAAAGTGCTCGTCGGACGTCTCTTCCGATTCCTGCGCCAAAACGCGAAAGATATCCGATTCTGTAATAATGCCAACGACGCGCCCGCCTTCCAGCACCGGCAGTCCGCCGATCTTGTGTTCCAACATCAGACGCGCAGCTTCACGTATGGTTGCGTGCGGCGTGATCGTGAGCGGCTCGCGCGTCATGATTTTGTCCACGGTTAATTTACTCAATAAATAATTTAGTTCAAAAATACTTAGCGTGGTCGCATCCGAGGGCTGCGCCTCGCGTACATCGCCCAGCGTCACAATGCCAACAAGCCGCCCACCTTCAACAACAGGCAAGCGGCGAATTTTTGACTCTTTCATCAATTTGTGTGCGTCGGGTAGGGTTGTTTTGGGGACAATCGTAATGGGATTGGGAGTCATCCAATCGCGTACAAATCTTTTTTCCATATCGTCAACTCCTGTGCGGATTCATTCAGTATGTTGATTTGCGCGGGTCAAAAACGCGTACTGATTCCATTCCGCTTGAGTTACAATCCGTCACGGTTTCGGCGGTGAGGCGTGACGGGCGATATGGTCAATTGGTTGAAAAGGAATAACCAAAACCGCGTTCCGTCAAAATATATTGCGGATTGGTTGGATCGTCTTCGAGTTTGTGCCGCAGATACCAGATGTAGCGTTTGACATAGCCGGTATCTTCTGCGGCATCATAACCCCACACGCTTTCCAGTAATTGTTCGTGCGTCAGAACGCGCCCCGCGTTCTCTGCCAACGTTTGCAGCAAACGAAATTCGGTTGGCGTGAGCTCGACCAGCTTGCCCGCTTTGGTGACGCGGTGCGCGTCAATGTCAATCACCAGCGTTCCATTGACAAAGCGACGCGCTTTTTTGACCGATTGCCCTTCATGCGCGCGGCGTATCACGACTTGGGCGCGCGCAACCAATTCTGCAAAGCTAAACGGTTTGGTAATGTAATCGTCCACCCCGTGCGTGAAACCGCGCAACTTTTCAGCTTCGCCGTCTTTTGCCGTCAGCATAATCACCGGCACGCGCGAAATTTGTCGCAGGCGCGCAAGGGTTTCCCAACCGTCCATGCGGGGCATCATCACGTCCAACAGCACGAGGTCAGGTTGACGCGCATACAATTCTTGCAGCCCGTCAATGCCGTTGGTTGCCAAGATGACCTGAAATCTTGCTTTGTTCAGCGCCTCTTGGACAAGCCGCAGCAGTGTCTTGTCGTCGTCAATGACGAGAATGGTTCCGAGTGCGTCCATAGTCACTCCCTTCAAGCATCAAATCTCCAAGCTAACGAAATTTGTACCGTATGCTAACGCATTTTAGACCTGCCTTATAGTGGCATTTGTCCTATTGGGACAGGGGCAAATCGCTCGCTAATAGCTTTGTTTCTGTCAATTTGACGGGAAACGCGCACACAAGCGCCTAACGGACATCTATCCCCTTTCAGACGTGACAGATACACCTTCTCTTATGTCACCCGCACCGTTATTTTAGTCACTATGGCAAAAACCGTTCCTACACGGCTTGATACAGCGTCGCCCGCGCTCGCGCATCTGTCCGCACAGGAACGCGAGGCATTGGCGCGTTTGACCATCACCTGCACTTTTGACAAGGGTGAACGCATTTTTGCCGAAGGCGAACCAAGTCTCTATCTCTGGTTTCTCGAACGCGGACGCGTGCGTTTGTACAAAACCGCGCCAGAGGGACACGAACTCACCGTCTGCATTGTGCGTACGACAGACCGTTTTTGTCTTGGCACTTGCCCGTTATTTGACGGCGACCTTTCCCCCGTTTCCGCGCAGGCGCTCGAACCGGTCACACTCAAAATGTTGCACAAGCACGCCATAGCCGAGCGCATGTCCGGTGATGCGGACTTGGGCATGAGTTTTGGAAAAATGCTCGCTGACCGCTATCGCCATTTCGCGCGCCTCACCTCTGCGCTGGCGCTGCACTGTATTCGCGTCCGCGTCGCCGATGCTTTATTGGAATATGCCCAACTGCGTGGGACGCCCAGCGCACACGGAATTGAGATGGACCTCGACCTCACCCAAGAGCTCATTGCTTCCTGCGTCGGAACTGACCGCGCGGTGATTGCGCGCGCGCTATTGCAATTTGAACGCGAAGGACTGCTGCAAGCACAAGGCAAACATATCACTCTCTTTGATCTCCCCAAACTCGAGCAAATCGTGGATGTCGAATCATAACCCAATGTGTGACCTTCATCCTAGACCATCGTCACATCCTTTTCTATACTGACCTCCAGAAAAGGCAGTGGAGCCATGAGCAGCCACCTACAAGCATTTGAAACCGTTTCCCTTTGGGCTGACCTAGCGCCCGCCGCACAGCACACCATTCATACCATGCTGAGCGAACAGAGTTTTGGCGCGCGCAAAGTCATTCTCAAAGAGAACGCGCCGTTTGGCGGCTTGTACGTTCTCAAAAGCGGCAATGTCAAGCTTGTTAAAGTGTGCGGCGACAAGGAACAAATTCTCGACCTGCTCGGACCCGGCGATGTGCTTGACCCCATTCCGTTGTTTGACGGCGGTGGACACGCGATTACGGCAAAAACCATGACACACGTTAGCGTGTATCGGTTCGCGCCGGAGACAGCCCAGCAATTGCTCGCGCAATATCCAAGCATCTTGAATGCGTTGTTGAATTTGGTCAGTGTGCGGTTGCGAAAACTTGCGACACTGGCGAATGACCTCGCGTTCAAAGATGTGAGCGCGCGCGTGTGCCACGTTTTGCTCGAACACGCGGTCACCAATGACGGCTTATCGTCACACTTGCAGCTCGAACGTCCGTTGACGCGTCAAGAACTTGCCGCCATGGTCGGCACGGCGCGTGAAGTTGCGTGGCGCGCGCTCAAGAAATTGGAACACGATGGCTTGATTCAAATCAACGGTCATGACATTGTGATTCTCGACGCCGCCGCGCTCGCATCGCGCGCATAGCTGCACTTCTCCACTGTCCCGCTTTTCATCCCAAATTTTTCTTGCGCGCATGCGCGCAAAACATTTTGACGCGTATCAGGTAACGCGCAATACGCTATTGCTTGTCACCTGTCACGCCTGTGGAGAGAGTCGTATGAAAAAAATCATTCTCGTGTGCGCGGTTGTCCTCACTCTCGTCGCCATCGTCGTCGCGTGCGGACCCGGGCGCGCTGCGCCTACCCCGGCAAACGCCGTCGTCGGCGGCAACAATTCCCAAGCAGGGCTCCCTGCCGATGCCGCCCAAGTCGCGGCAGAACGCGGACTTTCGCCCGATGACATGTACGCGGCGATGAAAACCTTTACGCCTTCAGGACAACTCGACCCGTACATCATGTTTGCGTCTGGCGGGCAGAGCGGGCAAGTTCTCGTCATCGGCGTACCGTCGATGCGAATTTTGAAACTCATCGGCGTTTTCACACCGGAACCGTGGCAAGGTTACGGCTTTGGTGGTTCGGGCAACAAAGTGCTGGCAGAAGGCAAAGTCGCCGACAATGAAATTTTGTGGGGCGACACGCATCACCCCGGACTTTCGGAAACCGCAGGCGAATATGATGGACAATTTTTGTTCATCAACGACAAGGCAAATGCGCGCGTCGCGGTGATTGACCTGCGCGATTTTTCCACGAAACAAATCGTCAAGAATCCGCTTGCCATCAATGACCACGGCGGTTCGTTCGTCACACCCGATACCGAATATGTGATTGAAGGTCCGCAATATGCGGCGCCATTTGGCTGGGAATACGCCGACATTGACAAAGACTATCAAGAAAAATTTCGCGGCGCCCTGACCTTCTGGAAATTTGACCGCGCATCGGGACGCATTGACCCCGCGCAATCGTTCGCGATGGAATTGCCGCCGTACTGGCAAGACTTGTGCGACGCGGGCAAAAAAGTGAGCGACGGTTGGTTGTTCTGCAATTCGTTCAATACCGAAATGGCGACGGGCGGTGTCGAAGAAGGCAATCCGCCGTTTGAAGCAGGCACCACCAAGAACGATACAGACTATTTGCACATCGTCAATTGGAAAAAAGCCGAAGAAGTGTACAAAGCGGGCAAAGTGGAAAAAATCAAAGACATGCCCGTCATTCGTCTCGACACCGCGACCAAAGAAGGCATCTTGTATTTCACGCCCGAACCAAAATCACCGCACGGCGCGGACGTAACGCCCGGTGGTGAATATGTCGTCGTCGGCGGCAAACTCGACCCGCACGTCACAATTTATTCGTTCGACAAAATTCAAAAAGCCATCAGCGCGTTGAATGAAGGCGCAGCGACCAAAGACGCGTACGGCGTGCCGGTGCTGCCGCTCGATTCCACCAAAGAAGCGCAAGTGGAACTCGGTCTCGGTCCGCTGCACACGGTGTACGACGACAAAGGTTATGCGTACACGTCATTGTTCCTCGATTCCGCTGTCGCGCGTTGGACGCTCGGCGGTCCGTATCAAGCATTGCACGCGGAACAACCGTGGACGCTCGTACAAAAATTGCCGGTGCAGTACAACATCGGTCACATCGCGGCGGCAGAAGGTGACACCGCATCGCCCGATGGCAATTACGTCGTCGCGTTGAACAAGTGGAGCATTGACCGTTTTGCGAATGTGGGTCCGTTACTGCCGCAAAATTTCCAACTCGTGGATACGAGCAAACCCGGCGACCAAATGAAAGTTTTGTACGACATGCCGATTGGAATGGCAGAACCGCATTACGCACAAATTATCAAAGCCGACAAACTCAAACCGTTTGAAGTGTATCCGGTGGGAACGAACGCGGAAACGATGCAGCAAGATAAATTTGCCATCACCGGACCCGACCAGGCAAAAGTGGTACGCAATGGCACCAACGTCGAAATTTGGACAGCCGTCGTGCGCTCGCACTTTACGCCCGAACACGTTCGCATCAAGAAGGGTGACCATGTGGTGTGGCACTTTACGAATCTCGAACAGACGCGCGATGCCACGCACGGTTTCGCACTGCCCGGCTACAACATCAATCTTTCCCTCGAGCCCGGCAAGAGTGAAACGATAGAGTTCGATGCCAACATGAGCGGCACGTTCGCCTACTATTGCACCGAATTTTGTTCGGCACTGCATCTCGAAATGCTTGGGTACTTTATGGTTGAACCGTGAGGCAGTAGTCAGTAATCAGTCGTCAGCAGTCAGATGCACTCTGCTGCTGGCGACTGACGACTGGCAGCTGGTGATTTGTATGAAGTTTATTTTTGACCCCGACGTCCAAGTGGTGTTGCCGGATGGCAGTAAACATCCGCTGATGGAGTATCTCATTCCCAGCGCGATTTTTTCGCTCGCCGCAATGCTGCTCGTCGTTTCTATTTTTATGCCGTATTGGCGAATGTCGCTTGTCGCGCCGCAATATCCCAAAGGGCTGCACGTGGATGTGTACGTCACACATCTGCAAGGCGATGTGAACGAAGTGGACGCGTTGAATCATTATTTGGGAATGCCAAAATTGAACGAAGGGGGAACGCTTGAACGCTCCTTTTCATTCGTAGCAATTTTCGCGTTGGGCTTGCTCCTCATTGCGGCGGTCTTTGTTCACAATCAATGGGCGGCATTGCTGGCGCTGCCGGTGATTCTGTATCCTGTAATTTTTGTCGCCGACCTTTGGTACATTCTGTATCAGTACGGACATTCGATTGACCCCAAGTCCGCGCTCGGCGGCGCGATTCAACCATTCACCCCGCCGATTATAGGCGCAGGCACGGTGGGACAATTCGGCACTGTCGCAAGTTTTCAACCCGGATTTTTTATCGCGTTGGCATCGGTGGTGGTTGTCCTCATCGGCTTGTGGTTCCATCGTCGCGCGTACAAACCAATGATTGAAGCGCGCAAACGCGTTGCCGCGCAAGTGGCGGTGAAAGCATGAAGACACGCGCCGGACTCGTCGTTCTGGTGTTGGCGTTCGCACTGCTCAATGCCGCACACGCCAACGCCGCGACGCGCCTCATCGTTTCGCCGCAAGGTCCGTACACGACGATTCAAGACGCGCTGCGCGACGCGCGCGATGGCGACGAAATCTTCGTGCACGGGGGAATCTATCACGGCAATTTCGTCGTCGAAAAATCCGTGACGCTGAATGGCATCAACGAACCGATTCTCGATGCAGACGGACGCGGCACCGTTGTGGTGATTGGCGCGCCCGATGTGACCCTGCGCGGTTTTGAAATTCGCAACAGTGGCAGTGAACCCGACCAAGACCACGCGGGCATTACGGTGAATGCGCCGCGCGCGTTGATTGAAAAAAATCGGTTGGACGAAGTGCTGTTTGGAATTTTTGTCGCGCAAGCGGCGGACACAATTGTGCGCGAAAACGAAATCACGAGTCAGGCGAAATACGACATTGGACGCAAAGGCGACAGCATTCGTTTGTGGTACAGCCCGCGCACCATTGTCGAAAACAATCACGTACACAATTCACGCGATGTCGTCATTTGGTATTCCGAAGGCGTTCACATCGTCAACAATCTCATCGAACACGGACGTTATGGCGTGCATTTGATGTACTGCGACAACGCGGTGATTGAACACAATCGCTTGCTCAACAATTCCGTCGGCATTTATTCCATGTATAGTAAGTCCGTGCAATTGCGCGACAACGATTTGCGCGGACAGCGCGGTCCGAGCGGTTATGCGTTGGGTTTCAAAGATACCGACAATGTCATTGCCGAAAATAATTTGCTCGTGGACAATCGCGGCGGAATTTTTCTCGACGGCACGCCGTTCAATCCCACAAGTTTCGCCCGTTTTGAAAACAATACGCTCGCCTTCAACGACATTGCCGTAACGATTATGCCAGCGGTGAAACGCGTGGAATTTTCCAACAACACGTTTTGGGAAAATTATGAACAGATGGCAGTCAACGGCGGCGGCGCAAAATTTGACGCGAATGTGTGGCGCGGAAATTTTTGGAGCGACTATAACGGACTCGACGCGAATGGTGACGGCATGGGCGATACGCCCTACGTTGCGGAAAAATTTTTTGAAAACATGACCGACCGCGAACCGATGCTGCGCGCGTTATTGTATTCCCCCGCCGCGCAAGCAATTGAATTTGCCGCGTCGTCATTTCCCATCGTCAAGCCACAGCCGAAGTTTCAAGACGCATCGCCGCGCCTCACACCACCGACCTTGCCCCCACAAGCACTATCGCAAAACGATTCGCGTTTTGAAATGCTTGCCGCGTCCGCGTTATTGCTCGGACTCGCGGTCAGCGCGTTTGCACTCGCGCGTGGAGTTAAAAACATGGAACAAAAAATCTCTGATTATCATTTTCAAAATTTTTCCGAGAAACATTTTGAAAATGACCAAGCCCCATTATTCGTTTTGTGCGCGACAAACGTCGGCAAGACATACGGAAAAACGCGCGTGCTGCAAGATGTTTCGTTTGAACTGCGCGGCGGCAATGCGCTCGCGTTGTGGGGACCGAACGGCGCGGGCAAAACCACACTCGTCAAAGCGATGCTCGGTCTGATTCCGTTTGACGGCGAAATTGAAATTGCCCAGCGTTCTGTGAAACGCAATGGAAAAATTGTGCGCGGCTTGATTGGTTACGTGCCGCAAGAAGTAATGTTTTACGATTGGAGTGTGCGCGCAACGTTGGAATTTTATGCGCGCATCAAACGTGTTGACAACGCACGCATTCAAACCTTGCTCGAACAATTGGGACTCGTCGCGCACGCGTCGAAACAAGTCGCGGCATTGTCGGGCGGATTAAAACAACGTCTCGCGCTCGCGCTCGCGCTGTTGTCCGACCCGCCGATTCTTTTGCTCGATGAGCCGACCGCGAACCTCGACACACAAGCACGCGCCGATTATGTGAAATTGATTGCGGAATTGAAACATCAAGGCAAAACGATTGTGTTTGCGTCGCATCGGCTCGAAGAAGTGGAAGCGTTGGCGGACGATGTGTTGTGGCTCGCGGAAAATCAACCCGCGCGCGTTTTGAATCTCGAAGCATGGCGCGCCGAAATTGCGCCTGCGGTGGAATTGACGCTCTGGTTCGCCGATGGCAACCGCGAACACGCGAACGAATTTCTCAACGCCAACGGCTGGAACGCGCATTTGAACGGACGCGGCACCGTCGTCATTCGCACCAGCGCGCAAGAAAAATTACGCGCGCTCCAAGTGCTGAACGAACAGGGTTTTGATGTGCGCGATTTTCAAGTGGAACGAACGACCGAGGTGGAATGATGGAACTCTCTCTCACATGGACTATCGCGCAGCGTGAATTGCGCGAAGCATTACGCAACAAATGGCTCTGGTTTTACGCGCTCGGTTTCGGCGCGCTCGCATTCGGTCTCGCGCAAGCGGGCATGAGTTCGGCGGGCTATGCGGGACTCGGCGGCTTTGGACGCACTGCCGCGAGTTTAATCAATTCGCTTTTGTTATTCGTTCCGTTGATTGGACTCACCGTCGGCGCGGGCGTGATTGCAGGTGAACGCGAACGCGGCACGTTGTTGTATTTGCTCGCGCAGCCGGTGAATCGCGCGGAAATTTTTTTCGGCAAAGCATTGGGCGCAGCGCTCGCGGTAATGGCAGCCCTCGCGTTGGGCTTTGGACTTGCAGGAATTGGGCTTGCGAATGATGGGGGCGACCCATTCGCATTTCTTGCGCTTGTCGGTTATGCGGTGCTTCTCGCGCTCGCATCGCTCGCCGTCGGTTTTGTGATTAGCACGTTGACGCGCAAAGCCGCCACCGCATCGGGCGCGGCGTTAATTGTGTGGCTCGCCCTCGTATTCATCGGCGACCTCGGCTTGGTTGGCGCGACAATGGCATTTCGTCCAACACCGCTCGGCATGTTGACACTGCTGCTCATCAATCCGCTTCAAGTGTTTAAACTTGGCGCGATTTATTCATTGCGCGCGACCTTGGACACACTCGGCGCGGCAGGACAATTTGCGATGATTCAATTTGGCGACGCGCTGCCATTCGTTTTGATGGCGCTGCTGCTCGGCTGGATTGTGTTGGGATTCGCGCTCGCGTTCGCGTTCTTTGCACGAAAGGGGAACGTATGAAAATTTTTGTAACGAGTTTGCTCGCGCTGCTGTTCATCGTCGGCTGCGCGCAAGCGACGAACGAAATTCAACCGCCCGAAATTTTTTACGGGCAAGATGTGTGCGACGAATGCAGCATGATTATCAGCGATGCAAAATTCGCGGCGGCGACGATTGATTTAAAAGGCAACGCGCACAAATTCGACGACGTTGGCGGAATGTTGCTGTATCACATGGACCATCCCGCCTCCCAAGTGCGCGCGTATTTTGTGCATGATTACAACACGCAAACGTGGCTGCGCGGCGAAACCGCGTTCTATGTCCGCAGTCCGCAAATTCAATCGCCGATGAATGACGGCATCGCCGCGTTCTCTGATGAAGCGTCCGCGCAACATTTCGCCGCGCGCGTACAAGGCAGTGTGTACAAATTCGACGACCTGCGCGTGAATGTGCATCTCACCATGCACACCGCGCCTTGAAAATATCCAATCATCCTATCAGGAGGAAGAATGAACAAGTTCGCATTAATTTTATTTGTGCTCGTTCTCGTGTTGAGCGCGGCGTGCGCGCCCGCATCACGCAAGCCATCCGACGGCTCGAGTCAAGCGTCCGCGTCCAACGCGGCGTCAGGTGGCGGTGACGCCGCAAAAGGCAAGACCCTCTTTACATCGAGCTGCTCATCTTGTCACGGACCCGACGCGAAAGGGTTGCCGAATCTTGGAAAAAATTTGACGACCAGCACATTTGTCAAAGGACAAAACGACGCGCAGTTGTTGGCATTTGTAAAAAAGGGGCGTCCCGCGAGTGACCCCGCCAACACGACGGGTGTGGACATGCCGCCCAAAGGTGGGAATCCTGCTATCACCGACAAAAATTTGAACGACATTATCGCGTTCATTCGCACGGTGAATAAATAAAAAAAACAAACTCCTCTTGTTGAAAGAGGAGTTTGTTTTGCGAGAGCAAATCTCTAGATGATTCAAGTTTTGGACTCTACGCTTTAGCGGGTCATCGGCGGAAACCGCATGAATGCTAGAATCCACTTCCGTTCCATTGAATCGGAATTCGCTCTAAAAAACTTTTTCAACATCGAATGCGGCAACTACGCATTTGAATTAGGACGCACGCGATACAGATATTCCCCCGCGCGCGGAATAACCAATGTATCGCCGTCATTCGCATACGCGTTCACATCAATCTGCGCGGGATTGCAATAACCCAAATTTACCGCGTGACAAATTTCGCGCGGAATTTGCGTCGCGAGCGTGACTTGGATTCGCGCTTGCTCAACACCATTTTCAAATGTGCCAATGCCGCGCAAATGTGTCGAGTGCGCGAGGACGCCCCACGGTACATGTTTGAATTTGTCCCACTGTTTCACAAAATAATCGCGCACGTGATAACCGACTTGACGAATCAACGCGCCGTGCACCACACTGATTTCGCTCAAGTGCGGCGCGTAGATAATCACCTCACCACCATCCGCCACAATCGGTTCCGTTTTGTACATTCCTTTTGCGCCAACCCACAATTCATCATACATCGTAGGCAAAATCGAAAGCACGCGCGCGTATGGTTTGTCGAGCCATTGAATATGAATTTGCGCCGACAAATCCGCCGCGCGTGACCACGCGTCTTGCGGTGTGCCAAAAAATAATCCCGCGACGCCGTCATGTGTGATTACGCTGCACAACGCATGACTGGGCGTTGGAATCATTTGCGCCGCGCGGTCAATCACTGCCCGCACAGGCGTATGTTTTGTGCCAATGATTTCGTACGACGTAATCAGCGCGCCGAGCCAATGCGTAAAATCAATAATGTCCTGTCCCGCAATTCCCGGAAAAAAATATTTGTTGCCGCCGCTAAAGCCGACGACCTCGTGCGGAAACACGGGACCGCAAATCAAAAGGTGGTCATATTCCAAAACCATTTTGTTCAACCGCACCGGCACGCTTTGTCGGAACATGCTCGCGCTCAATCGGGCGATTTCGTCACTCGAAATTTCGCCGAGCGTAACCAACGCGTTCGGGTCTTGCCACGCGTGATTGAAAATTTCAACATCGCCGTACAACGTCGCGCGTTCCTCGCGCGTCAAACCGAGCATATTCAAAATTGCGTCCTCGCGCATCGGCGGATGTGTGCCCAATGCGATGAGAAAAGCGATTTGCCTTGCGCGCAAACGCAAATGTTGTACGAGCAACCGAAAAAACAACGGCAACGGCATCGAACGCGTACTGTCAGGAATAATCACCAGCACACGTTTGTCGCGCAACGGCAGTGTATCGAGCGACTGTGCGATGATTTCTTGGATTTCGTCGGCAGATAGATTTTGCATGTGAGATATGTTGTACCACAATTCGCACTGATTCGGCAACTTGAAAATTGAAACTTTTTTCTCTCTGCGTTTATAATCGTCGGCAATGGAACTTGTCTCCAGTCTCCGGTCTTCAGTCTCTAACTTTACCACTCATCCATACCTTTCCGTTTTCGTTCCCGCGCGAAACGAAGCGGGCAACATCGCGCCGTTAATGGAAAAAATTGCGCGCGCGTTTCAAGACAATGCGCTCGACGGCGAAGTGATTTTGGTGGATGACGGTTCGACGGATGCGACATGGCAGGAAGCAGTGGCGGCATCGGAACGCTATTCGTTTTTACGTTTGTTTCGGCATCGGCGTTCGTTCGGACTTACCGAAGCGATGCGAACAGGATTTCGGCATGTGCGCGGCGACGTGGTGATTTTCCTGCCCGCCGATTTGGAATCTGACCCCGAAGAAGATATTCCGAAACTCGTATCAAAATTGAATGAAGGTTACGATGTCGTCGCAGGTTGGCGACAAGGACGCAACGATGGCAAAGTGTTCGCGTCGCAAATTTACAATACCGTGTCGCGCCGCTTGTTTAATTTGCAAGCACACGACATGAATTGGATAAAAGCGTTTCGCCGCGAGGTATTGGACGATTTGCATTTGCGTTCCGACTGGCACCGTTTCATTTTGCACATTGCGGCAGAAAAGGGCTACCGGATTGGCGAAGTGCCGGTCAATTTTTATCCGCGCAAAAAAGGCAAAAGCAATTTTGGAATTGCGCGCATTCCGATTTCATTTCTCGATGTTCTCGTCGTGAAATTTTTAATGACGTTTTCGCGCAAACCGATGTTGTTTTTTGGCGGACTCGGTGCGCTCGCAATTTTGTCAGCGTTTATAATTTGGATTTATCTCACGCTGCTTTACATCAACACGCCCGGCAACATGCAGCAGCGTCCTCTCTTTACCTTTGCCGGATTTATTTTTGTTGCGGGCATCTTGATGTTTATCGGCGGTTTTCTCGCGGAACTCGTCGTTTCGCAAACAGACCGTTTGGAAGACTTGGAACAACGAATGCGTGAATCCCCTCTCCCCGAAAGAGAGAGGGAGTAACGATGCGCGTTGTTTTGCTCACCCATGTTTTTCCACGCGCCGCGCAGGATTCGCTCGGCGCGTTTTTGTTGCACCTTATCAAGGGGTTTGAAAATCGCGTACATGTGTTTGTCGTCGCGCCGCACGCGGCGGGATTGCTAGAAAATGAAACACTGGAAAAAATTCCTGTCACGCGTTTTCGTTATGCGAGTGACGCGCAGGAAACGCTGGCGTACACGGGCATCATGCACGAACATGTTGCGCGCGGCATCGGCGGAAAAATTTTGTTTGGGCGATTTTTGTCCGCATATTTTCTCGCGGCACGCCGCGCAGTGAGCACACACAAAGCGAATGTGATTCACGCGCATTGGTGGCTGCCCGGCGGATTCGTCGGCGCGCTCGTTTCCAAACTCACGCGCGTTCCGCTCGTCATCACCACACACGGCACGGATGTTGAACAATTGCGCCGCGCGAAATGGACAATGCCGCTCGCGCGTTTTGCGTTCGGACAAGCGCGCGTGATTACGTGCGGCTCGACGTATTTACGTGACCAATTGTTGGAACTCGGCGTTGCAGATGAAAAACGCGTGCGCGTGATTCCGATGCCGGTGAATCCGTTGTTTGAGAAACGAGAAGCGAGGAGCGAGAAGCAAGAAACGAGAAGCGAGAAACAAAACGACTCATTCCAAATTTTGACAGTGGCGCGCTTGACGAAACAAAAGAGCATTGACACATTGATTGACGCGCTGGAAATTTTGCGCGGGCGCGAGATTGTGGCGCGTTTGAACATTGTTGGCGATGGCGACCAACGCGCGGCGCTGCAAGAACAAACACGCGCGAAACATTTGGAAACGTTTGTAGAATTTTTGGGCGCGCGTCCGCAAAGCGAATTGCCAAATTTGTATGCGAATTGTGACGCGTTTGTTTTGCCGTCCTTGCGCGAGGGGATGGGGCTTGTGCTGGCGGAAGCACTGTTGTGCGGCGCGCCCGTCATTGCAACCAATTCCGGCGGCGTGACAGACATTGTGCGCGATGGCGAAACAGGTTTGTTGTTTCCCGAACGCGACGCGAACGCGCTGGCGAACGCATTGGAAAGATACGCGCGCGATTCGCAGTATGCGGCGCGTTTGGCAGCGAATGGGCAAGCGTTTGTCATGGCGCGCTTTACGCCCGAACGCGTTGCGGGACAGTTTTTGAATGAATACCACCGCGCTGTGAACTGGGGTTTTTCGTTTCACATTTGACTTGTAGAGCTCTCAAATAAAGGTCGTATGATGGATTCTACGCTTCAGCGGGTTATTGGCAGTCACCGCATAAAGGCTCGAGTCCATACTGCGAACTTTATTTGAGTTGACTATCATGCTTTCGCATACTGACCGTACTCTTGCCCTATTTCTCGCGCTGTTGCTCTTGGGCGTCTATTTGCTTTCCTTTAACGGACGCATCACGTCATCGGATGGACTCTCGATGTTTGCGGTGACGGAAAGTTTTGTCAAGCGCGGCGAATTTTCCACCGACCAAATGTGGACATTTTTCGGCACAAAGAGCATCGCCGCGCCCGACGGTGAGGTGTACAGCAAATACGGTTACGGCACATCGGTATTCGCCGCGCCGTTTTACGCGCTCGCGTTCTTTGTTCCGTTCAGCGGCTTGATGCAAGTGACGTTGTTGTCGAGCGCGATGGCAACTGCACTCACAGGCGCGTTGGTGTTTCTCGCCGCGCGGCGTTTAATTTTTTCAGCGAGCGTTTCCGTAATCGTCGCGCTGTTGTTTGGTTTGGCAACTCCCGCGTGGGTGTACGCCAAAGAATTTTGGAGTGAACCGTTCGCGGCGTTGACATTGTTCGCCGCGTTTTATTTTTTGTTGTGCTACCGCGACGAAAAAAATCTGCGCGATGTTTTGTTTGCCGGAATTCTGTTGGGGCTGGCAATCGCAGTGCGGACGACGAATGTAATTCTCGTACCGTTGTATTTGTGGTATGCGTTCGTGGCGCGTGATTTTTTGTGGATTGGAAGAACATGGATTCGAAATCCATGTCTGAAAAAAGAAGGAAAGGAAGAAAAAATAGATTGGCGTGTGCTGGTGTATTTTAGCGCGCCAATTATTTTTTTTGTTGTTTCGGTCTTTCTCTACAACTGGATTCGTTTTCAAAATCCGTTGACGACAGGGTATCGCGCGGACGAAGATTTTAGCAATAACATTTTGCTCGGCGCGTATGGTTTGTTATTCAGCCCGGGCAAAGGGTTGTTTGTGTATGCGCCGTTTCTCGCCGCGCTGCCGTTTGGTGTGTGGCAGTTTTATCGAGAACACAAACGCGAATTGTTTTTGATTGTTTCACTGTTCATTGTTCACTGCTTACTTTTCTCGGCGTGGTACTATTGGTGGGGCGGCACGAATTGGGCGGCGCGGTTTCTGGTGCCGACATTACCGTTTCTGGTTTTGTTGTGCGCGCCTTTGGTAAAGTTGTTGCTTGAACCGCGCAAGGGAATCGCGTTTCAAGTATTGCGTTTCACGGTCATCGTTCTCGTCGCGATGAGCATCATCAATGCACTCGCGGGCGTTGTCGTCAATTCACTCACATATCGTTTGCGCGCAATAAATGTTTCCGCGAACGCGGATTGGGACTCGATTTTTTTGCCCGCGCTTTCGCCGCTCATCGGACATTGGCAAACGCTGCGCGCGACGAATTTTGATGTGGCGTGGGTACGCGCAACGGCGGAAACGATTGGCATAGATTGGATTGTGGTCGCGTTGACGGGCGCGTTCGTTTTGTTTTGCGCGTGGCTGTTGATAAATGGACTGCGCGGAAAAATTCTTTCGCGCGCGGTGATGTTCGGCGCGATGGTTTTGGCGATGGTGTTGACGATTTTTTCTATGGCGCGTTATGCAGACGACCCGCGTTTGCGCGCGAACGATGGATATGCAGAGTTGCTGCAAACATTGCCGCAGATTGCGCGTGCGGACGATGTTTTGATTTTGAACGACGACGCACACGCGCGCTTTTTTTTCAATACGAATCGCGCGCGTTTGAAATGGTACGGGCTTAGCCGCGACCCCGCGCGTTGGGATGAAACGACGCGCGCAATTTTTTCCAAAAAACTCGCGGTGTACGAACGCGTGTGGTTTGTGTTTGATGAAAACGTGGACGCGCCAAATCCGATGCGCGAATGGTTTCAAGCGAATTTGCGCGAGGTTGAGCGTTTCGAGTTCACGCAGGATGTTACGTTAGTCTTGTATCTGACGCGACGCGGAAGGTAAATTTTTTGACAAAGCCAACTCGCCATGTTATATTCGCAGACGCTCACAGGGTTGTCGCGCAGGCGCGACATGCGGACTCTGTGAGTTCTTTGTGAAAATTCAATATCAGCTGGACGACTCATCCAGAGGAGGCGGAGGGAACGGCCCTATGATGCCTCGGCAACCGATTTGGTCAGACAGTCGGATTGTCGGATAGTCGAATGGTCACGCGTGGCATAGACCAACCGACCAACCGACCAACCGACCAACCGACAAAATGAGGTGCCAATTCCGTCAAGTCCTCACCCGTTGCATCGTCGACGCGTGAGCAACTTGAAAGATGAGGAGGAGACTCTACATTTCTGCGTATCTCCCCTTGTGGGAGAATTTTTTTTGTACGCGGACTGCGTAACTTATGCGAACCCTTGAACTGCGCGACGGCGTCGTGCGAATGATTGACCAACGCAAATTGCCGCACGAATTGGTGTATGTTGAAATTCGTGATTACGAAACGATTGGACGTTCCATTCAAGAAATGTGGGTGCGCGGCGCGCCCGCGATTGGCGCGGCGGCAGGATTCGGCATGGCGCTCGCGGCAATGAATTCAACGGCAACCACGCGCGAGGACTTCATTCAAGAATTGGAACGCGTGGGGCGCGAATTGTACGCGACGCGTCCGACGGCGGTGAATCTCGGGTGGGCAATTCAACGCATTTTGAAAAAGGTGCGCGCGGCAAATTTGTCTGTGAATGATTCGCGCGCGTTGGTGATTGCCGAAGCGCAAACGATTGCGGAAGAGGATGTGGCGCTTAATCAACGGATGGCGGAATTTGGCGCATCGCTCATCAACGACGGCGACACGATTTTGCATCACTGCAACACGGGACCGCTCGCGACGGTGGATGTGGGAACGGCGCTCGGCTGTATCATCGAAGCGCATCGGCAGGGGAAAAAGATTCACGTTCTCGTTGACGAAACGCGTCCGCGTTTGCAAGGCGCGCGCTTGACCGCGTGGGAGTTGATGCAGTACGGTGTGCCGATGACGTTGATTGCGGACAACGCGGCAGGACATTATTTGTATCGGGGAATCGCGACAAAAGTTTTCTATGGCGCAGACCGCGTGGCGGCGAACGGCGATGTGGCGAACAAAATCGGTTCGTACAAACTCGCCGTCGTGGCACACGAAAACAATGTGCCTGTCTATTCCGTGATGCCCACATCAACGATTGACATGTCACTTGCAAGTGGGCGCGAAATTCCGATTGAGGAACGCGGCGAAGATGAAGTGACAATGATTGACGGAGTTCGCATCGCGCCCGTCGGGGTTCAAGTCGGCAATCCCGCGTTTGATGTGACGCCCAACAAATATCTCACCGCGATTGTGACGGAACGCGGCATTGTCTATCCGCCGTTCACGGAAAATTTGTCAAGGGTCATGGATGGTGTGGAGGGGTGAGCGATGGGCGATGTTTATTTTGACCTCACAGTCATTAACGATTCTAACCCTGAACAACAAATGGAACTGTCGTTCCTTGCGGATACTGGGGCGACGCGTGCGTGGATTCCGCGCGATGTTGCAAAAAAATTGGGCATCGAGCCGATTGGTGAGGTGCCGTTGCAATTGGCAAACGGACGAATTGCAAAATATCCCTATGGGCTTTGCAAATTTGAATACGAAGGCGAATTAGTAAATGGAACGGTTGTGATTGGACCCAAAGGCATTGAGCCACTTGCGGGAACACACGTATTGCAGGATTTTCGTTTGGTTGTTGATGTAACGCATCACACGGTACGACGCGCTCGGGCGATGAAAGCAAAGCAAGTGCGTGTTAAATTGGATCGCGAATTGGAACGCGCATCAGAATCATTGTGGTCGGATTATTTTTCTGACAAAGAATTGATAGCGTTCACTGTATTGGATTCTGAAGATTTCAAGGATGAATAAAGCATTTCTCGCCCAATTCCGCGCCACGCTCGAAGCTGCATCCACGCGCTTGCTTGAAATTCCCGAAGTCGAAACGGAAGCGCCTTTGAACGACGGTTGGTGCGCGAAACAAATTTTGGGTCACTTGATTGATTCGGCGGCAAACAACAACGCGCGGTTTGTGTGCGCGCAACTGCAAGAGGATTTGGTGTTTGAAGGATACGACGGCGACGCGTGGGTGCGTGTGCAAAAGTATGAACAAGCCGATTGGGTCTCGTTGGTAGATTTGTGGGCGAATTATAATTTGCATTTGCTTCACGTCATCGAAAATATTCCTGACGAAGTTTTGTCCAAGCCGCGCACAAAACATTCGTTAGATAAAATTGCTTGGCGAACGGTTCCTGTGACCGAATCCGTTACTTTGGATTATTTCATTCGCGATTATTTTGGACATTTGCAGAGTCATCTTGCACAAATTTTTGAAATTGTGAACCGCTAGTCGCAGAGCGAGGTTGCTCAAATGGATAAACAAGAAATCACCACTGAAATTCGCCGAATAGCAGATTTGCTCAAGACTAAGCATTTAAGCAAAACGCAATTTAAGCAAAACTCCCGTATCAGCATTACAACAATTGATAACAAGTTTGGAAGTTGGAATCAAGCTGTTGCAGAAGCGGGGTTAAGTCCAATTGCTCAAGGACCTTCCGATGATTTGAAACGGCAAAAATATTCTGATGATGATTTGCTCCAAGAGACTATCCGACTTACAGGAGAATTGGGTAAAGAGCCAACGGCTGCCGAAATGAATGCTAGAGGAAAATTTAGTGATGAGCCTTACAAACAAAGGTGGGGGACATTTGCCAATGCACGTAAAGTAGCATATGCAAAATATGGTTTCCCAAACAAGAATGAACAACAGGATTCTGTTTTAGATAAATCGCAAGAGTTCCCTTCAATTCCTGAACAAATAATTGTCCCGCAAACTTATAAACCCTCTGAGACAAAGAGTCGAAAAAAAGTTCAGTTTGGGGAGCCGATTGATTTTCGCGGCTTGCGGTTTGCACCAATCAACGAACAAGGTGTTGTTTTTATTTTTGGCATGGTTAGTCGCGAGCTGGGTTTTCTGATTGAATCAGTTCGCACCGATTATCCAGATTGCGAAGGAAAACGTTGTATTGATACGAAAAAGCAACTTTGGGAGCATGTTCAAATTGAGTTTGAATACCGAAGTAGCAATTTTCGAGAACACGGACATCGAGAGGAAGATTGTGACGTAATTGTGTGTTGGATTCACGATTGGCAAGAATGTCCAGTCGAGGTTCTTGAATTGAAATCACAAATCAAGTATTTGCCGAACCGTTAAATCTGGTGATTTTCGTCATGCAGATTCTTTGTACCCAAAATGACCTACTTTGTTTTTGTTGACGAGAGTGGAAATCTACGTGATCGTTTGGGACGGTTTTTCGTAATCGCTGCAGTGGGTACACGAAACCCACGCGAGTTAAGTGGTGTTGTAAAAAAGATTCGGACTTGGCTAAAGCAGCGCGGAAAACAATATCAGAATATTGTCGAGTTGCGTTTCTCTTTAGCGGGGAGAGAAACACGCATCAAGTTCTTTGAGATGTTGGGACAGGTTTCCGACGCACAGCTATACTTGCTGATTGTTGAAAAGGATCGTATTCCCATAGAGAGCGCGCCTGAGATTTTTGCAAGAGCAGCGCGCCCCTTGTTTGGGAAAATTCTGTCTGATTTTCCTCGTGCTGAATTTGTTTTGGACAAACAGTTCACAAATCCTACACAGCGCGCCATAGTGAATCGAGAACTGGAAGCACGCGTAGGGCAAAAGCTAAGACTTGAGCATGGCGATAGTCAAACTGATATGTGTTTGCAAATAGCGGATTTTGTGGCGGGCGCGGGAATGGCAAAGTACCAGAATGAAGAAGAGGAATACTTGGAGATTGTGGCGCAAAAGATTTCTTTTGAACAGATGGTGAACTGGTCAGAAATAGAAAAATGGTAAACTGCCAGAGCGCCGATTTATCTCTCGCGCGTAGAGAAGGTGAACCGCTGTGAACAGCCGAACAGCTTACTCTGGGCTTGTGCTTACCATCTTTGCTCTAATTATAGCATAAACGTCAAACACCTCTAACGGAGTAATTTCTTGAGCGTCGTCATCACCGGCAGCATTGCCTACGATTACATCATGTCCTTTCCGGGGTATTTCAAGGACCATATCCTCCCCGAAAAAATCCACGACATTAGTGTTTCCTTTCTCGTGGATTCCATGAAAAAACAGCGCGGCGGGATTGCGACCAACATCGCGTACACCCTCGCGCTGCTCGGCGAACGTCCCAAAATTATGGCGACCGTCGGCGAAGATTTTGAAGACTATCGCCGTTGGCTCGAATTGCATTACATTGACACCTCCGCCATCATTGCCATCCCCGACGAATTTACCGCGTCGTTTTTTGTTTCCACCGACAAATCGCAAAACCAAATCGCGTCGTTTTACACCGGCGCAATGGCGCACGCACATCTCGTTTCGTTCAAAGACCATGTGAACGGCGGCATCGAACTCGCGGTGATTTCGCCGAACGACCCGCGCGCGATGGTACAGTACGTTGCCGAGTGCAAGGAATTGAACATTCCGTACATTTACGACGCGTCGCAGCAAATCATTCGTTTGAGCGGCGAAGATTTACGCGAGGGCTGTACGGGTTCCAAGATGCTTGTGCTCAATGATTACGAATTGGAAATGTTGAAAAACAAAACGGGTTGGAATGATGAGGAAATTGCCGCGTCCACCGAAACGTTGATTGTGACGTATGGCGAAAGCGGGTCAAAAATTTACACTGGCGAACGCGTCGTTGAAATTCCGGCGGCGAAAGCGCGCCCATACTGTGAACCGACGGGCGCGGGCGACGCGTATCGCGCGGGAATTATCAAAGGGATGATGCACAACTTGTCGTGGGAACTCACGGGACGCCTCGGTTCGCTCGCCGCGACGTACGCGCTCGAACAATACGGCACGCAAAGTCATCGGTACGACTTGACAGAATTTATCGAACGATTCATCCAAGAATTTGGAGAATGGCAAGAGATAGAAAAACTCAAAGTATAAAGTTAAAAGCTAAAAGTAAAAGCAATGCGCTCGAATTGTAAATTTCACTTTGAGCTTTTCGCATTTTACTTTTAACTTGGAGGAAAGATGCCAGTCAAAACATTTGACGTTCGCGACGAGTCGCTTGCAATTCAAGGACGCTCGCGCATTGAATGGGCGGAACAAGAAATGCCCGTGCTGCGCCAGATTCGCGAACGCTTTGCTAAAGAACGACCATTGAAAGGAATCAAAATCGCGGCGTGTCTGCACGTCACCACCGAAACCGCGAATTTGATGCGAACGCTTGTCGAAGGCGGCGCGGATGTGCTGTTGTGCGCGTCGAATCCGCTTTCCACCCAAGACGATGTTGCCGCGTCCCTCGTCGCGCATTGGGAAGTTCCCGTGTACGCCATCAAAGGCGAAGACAACCAAACATACTATTCGCACATCAACAGCGTTCTCGACGCCGACCCGAACATTACGATGGACGACGGCGCGGATTTGGTTTCGACGATTCACAAAGAACGCCCGGAATTGATGAAACGATTGCTCGGCGGTACCGAAGAGACGACGACGGGTGTAATTCGTTTGCGCGCGATGGCAGCCGAAGGCGCGCTGCACTTTCCCGTGATTGCAGTGAACGACGCGCAGACCAAACATTTCTTTGACAATCGCTACGGCACTGGTCAATCCACGATTGACGGTATTTTACGCGCGACAAATGTTTTGTTTGCAGGCAAAACAACCGTCGTTGCGGGCTACGGTTGGGTCTCGCGCGGCATTGCGAGTCGCGCGCGCGGCATGGGTTCGCTCGTGGTGATTACCGAAGTGGACGCATTACGCGCGTTGGAAGCGGCGATGGACGGTTACGAAGTGATGCCGATGCAAAAAGCCGCGCGCATAGGCGATATCTTCATTACCGCGACAGGCGACACGCACATTCTCGACAAACATCATTTTGAAGTGATGAAAGACGGCGCGCTCTTGTCGAACTCGGGACACTTTAACGTCGAAATTAACATTCCCGAATTGGAAAAAATGGCGAAAGAAAAACGCCGCGTGCGTGAATTTGTGGACCAATATATTTTGCCCGATGGGCGTCGCTTGAATCTTTTGGGCGAGGGACGCCTCATCAATCTCGCCGCCGCCGAAGGACATCCCGCGAGCGTAATGGACATGAGCTTTGCAAATCAAGCCCTCGCGGCTGAATTTATGGTCAAGAATCACGCGGACTTGAAACCGCAAGTGTATTCTGTGCCAAAAGCAGTGGATGACGAAATCGCGCGTTTGAAACTTGCCGCGATGGGCATTCAAATTGACACGCTCACCGCCGAACAGGCGAAATATCTCACGTCATGGGAAGAAGGAACGTAAAATGTCAACAACATTCATGACTTCGCCCAAACTCTTGTTCACTTCGGAATCGGTGACAGAGGGGCATCCCGACAAAGTTTGTGACCAGATTTCCGACGGCGTCCTCGACGCGATTTTCGCGCAAGACCCGATGGGACGTGTCGCGTGTGAAGCAGCCGCGAGCGGCGGACTCGTCGCGGTGATGGGTGAAATTACGACGACCGCGTACTTTGACGCGTACGATATTGCGCGTGATACGTTGGAAAAAATCGGGTACACCGACAGCAAGTATTGTCTCGATTACAAAACGGCGGGCATTCTCGTTTCCATCAAAAAACAATCGCCTGATATTGATCGCGGCGTGAGCCACGCGCTTGAAGAGCGTGAAGGCGACCGCGACCCACTCGACAAAATTGGCGCGGGCGACCAAGGCATGATGATTGGATTCGCGTGCAACGAGACCGAAGAGTACATGCCATGGACAATTTCGCTCGCGCATAAATTGGCAAAACAACTCGCGACGGTTCGCAAGAATGGTACGCTCCCCTATCTCGGACCCGACGGCAAATCACAAGTGACGGTGGAATACGCGTATGGGAAACCGGTGCGCGTGGACGCGGTTGTCATTTCCACACAACATCTCGACAATGTGGAACAAAAACAAATCGCGGCAGATGTGCGCGCGCAGGTGATTGATGCTGTCGTTCCCGCGCACATGCTCGACGCCAACACAAAATTTTTCATCAATCCGACCGGGCGTTTCAACATCGGTGGACCGATGGGCGATGCGGGTTTGACCGGACGGAAAATTATTGTGGACACCTACGGCGGGGTGGCGCGTCACGGCGGCGGCGCGTTCAGCGGCAAAGACCCAACAAAGGTTGACCGCAGCGCCGCGTATGCCGCGCGGTACGTGGCGAAAAATGTTGTTGCGGCGGGACTCGCGGAACGCTTTGAACTCCAAGTCGCGTATGCGATTGGCGTCGCGCATCCCGTTTCCATCAACGCCGAAACATTCGGCACGGAAAAAATTCCGCATGACAAAATTATGGAACTCGTGCGCGCGCATTTCGATTTGCGTCCGGCAGCAATCATTCGCGACTTGAATTTGCGCCGCCCAATTTATCAAGCGACTGCCGCGTATGGACACTTTGGGCGTCACGACATTGACGCGCCATGGGAAGCGATGGACAAGGCAGAGGTTCTGCGCGCGGAAGCGGGATTGAACGGGAAATAAAATCGCGTAAAAAAATCGGAGCGAAATTCGCTCCGATTTTTTTACGCCAACGTCGCCACCATCAACGCTTTAATTGTGTGCATCCGATTTTCTGCTTCATCAAACACAACCGATGCGGGCGATTCAAATACTTCATCCGTCACTTCCATCGCGTCCACTTGAAATTGTTGATACACCTCTTCCCCCATTTCCGTTTCGCGGTTGTGGAACGCGGGGAGGCAGTGCATAAATTTTACGTTCGGATTGTTTGCCATCTCCATCACGCGCGCGTTCACTTGATAGTCGTGCAACAATTCGATGCGTTCGCCCCACACGTGTTTCGGTTCGCCCATCGAGACCCACACATCGGTTGTAATAAAATCGGCGCCGTGTACTGCGTCTTGTACATTTTCCGTCAACGTAATCCGCGCGCCCGATTTTTTCCCCAACGCGCGCGCGGTTTCAATCAAAGCGTTGTTCGGCATTAAATCACGCGGCGCGCCGATGCGAACATCCATTCCCAACAACGCGCCCGTAATCAAATACGAATTCCCCATGTTGAAACGTCCGTCGCCGAGAAACGCGAACGAAATTTGCGACAACGGTTTCGCAGCATGTTCTTGCATCGTTAAAATATCTGCGAGCATTTGCGTCGGATGAAATTCGTCGGTGAGTCCGTTGTACACCGGAACGCCCGCGTACCGCGCGAGTTCCTCGACTGTGCCTTGTGCTTTGCCGCGATATTCAATCGCATCGTACATGCGTCCCAACACACGCGCGGTATCTTTCATGGATTCCTTTTTGCCAATTTGCGTGCCGTCGGGTCCGAGATACGTTGTGTGCGCGCCTTGGTCATATGCGGCGACTTCGAACGCACATCGCGTACGCGTAGATGCTTTCTCAAAAATCAACGCGACATTTTTTCCTTGCAGACGCGGTTGTTCGTAGCCGCCATATTTCGCTGCTTTCAAATCGGCAGCGAGTTTCAATAAAAATTTGATTTCGTCGGCAGTGTAATCGAGTTCTTTGACGAATGAACGTCCTTTGAGATTGATGGGCATGAGTTTCCTCCGTCGTGGGATGCCGAAATATCATAACGCAAATCTCATTCATGCTATAATCCGCCCCAATCGCAATTCGCTTGACGCTTCGGAGTTGTAAATGCCTCGCCGTCTCATTTCCTTCATTTCCATTATTTCTCTTTTTTTATTTCTCATTGCTTGTAGTGCCCAACCTACACCAACACCATTACCCGCGCCGACGCGTCGCCCCTCGCGCACGCCGCTGCCAGCCGCGACGTTGAAACCACCTGCGACGCGTGCAATTCCATCTGCCACCTCCATACCAACCGAAACGCAAGAACCAACCGCCGAACCCGCCACAGTTGCGCCGACGAAAGCCGCGCAAAACAATTCGGGCGGGGGGGGGGGGGGATTGACGGTGTGGACGATGGCGCCGCTCATCAATTATTTTTCAAAAATCGCGCCGACGACATTGGAAGGCATTACGCGCGCCGCGAATGTAAATCCGTTAACGGGATTAGAAGTGAATCCTGCGATGTTGCAGCGTCGTCCTGTTCTGGCGCGCATCGGCAACGACCCGAGCGCGCGCGACATTCACGCGGGCTTTAATCAAGCTGATTTGGTGTTTGAAGAAATGATTGACCAAAAAAATATGGTGTTCGCGGTCACGCGATTTACGCTGGTGTTTTACGGACAGGACGCGACATTCCGCCCGTTGCGCAGCGCGCGCGCCGTGAACGCGTCGTTGATGCCGATGCTCGATGGCGTACTCATCAGTTCGGGCGGGAGCAAAGGCACGCGCTTTATGCTTTCGCAATTGCCGTGGACGGCGCGCAATTTGGATGGCGACTTGCAGGGCAGTACAATTTGTATCGCTCCCGGCGATTATCGTGTGCGCGTCGCGTCGAGCGTACAACATGTGCAGGATTACATCACAGGCAAAGGGCAAGCGGGCAGTGTAAATTTGCGCGGCTTTCAATTCTCCAGCAACGCCCCGAGTGGTTCCCCTGCGAATAGCGTAGCATTTGACCACGGACCCTGGCCCTTTCGCGCGGCGGGTTCGATTGAATGGCGTTATGATGGGGGCAGCGGCAAATATCTGCGCTTTGTAAATGGTGCGCCGCACAATACGCGCAATTACGCGCTCGACGGCAAATGGGGCGGCGCATGCAATCTCGGCGAACCGCAAACGGAACAAATCACTACATCGAATCTGGTCGTTTTGAATGTAAAATATGAGCCGACGGATTTTGTCGAAGACACGCTCGAATCGTACAGCGCGTTCGTCGAAATGACGGGCAGCGGCACGGCGCAAATCTATCGCGACGGCGTAAAAATGGATGCGCGTTGGGAACGTCCGACGCTCACCGATTTTTTCAAATTCACCGACGCGAGCGGCGCAGAGATTGCATTGAAACCGGGTAATACATGGTTCGAACTCGCGCCGCTGGGGTATCAACCAACGGTGAAATAGAAATTGGAAGTTAGATGTTGGAAATTGGAAATTCGAATCCAACTTTCAACATCCATCTTCTAACATCCAAACAATGATTGCATTCGCTCTTTCCGGCGGTGGCAACCGCGGACCGATTCAAGTGGGCGCGATGCGCGCATTATTCGAACGCGGCATTGTTCCCGATATGCTCGTCGGCACGAGCGCGGGCGCGTTGAATGCCGCGTTCATTGCCACGAATCCTTCCGCGCAGACGAATGAAAAACTCGCGCAGCTGTGGCTCGGCACCAAGAGCAGTGATATTTTTCCGAAACCGCGCTTTCTCATGATTTTGCGCGCAATTCTTTCAGGCAACGGTTTGGACGACAATCAAGCGCGCAAAAAAAATTTTCTGAAATACCTGCCGGAGGGTGTAACAAAATTCGGCGACCTCAAAGCAAAATTGTATTTGACTGCTGCCGATTTACAAACCGGACGTTTGTATTTGTACGGTGACGACCCAAGCGCGCCATTGATTCAAGCCGGACTCGCCAGCACCGCACTGCCGGTGGTATGGGACCCGGAAAGGATCAACGTCATTCAAGTGCAAGATGGCGTTACAGTGACGGAGGAACGTCAATTCGTAGATGGCGGCGTTGTGGCAAATGTGCCAATCAGCATTGCGATGGACAAAGGCGCAACCGAAATCTACGCGCTCGATTTACAAGACGCCGGACCCTATCCTCCGAAAAAAGGCGTCATCAATATCGCGCTGCATACGATTGGCATACAAACCTATCAGCAAGTGTTGCGCGATATTCAACGCGCCATCGAAGCAGAAAATATCACACTGCATTACATTTCATTAGGAGATATCCTCTCCACGCTCGATTTACAGGATTTTACACACACGTCAGAAATGATTGAACACGGATACGCGCGCGCGAAAAAATATCTGGACAGTCCGACACCGAACCGCCGCCCCGGACGAGCGCCCGGTGTTTTGGGTGATGAGCGTACGCGTGGTGACGGCGCGCCACCCGGTGCCGTACTGTATCAACCGCCGCTTTAGAAATTGGCGGTTGGATGTTAAGCGCTAGATTCCAACCTCCGATTTCCAACATCCAACATTCAAAGAATGTACATCATCGGTCTAACAGGCAACATCGCCACGGGCAAAAGCACCGTGTGCAGCATTATGGAACAACTCGGCGCGCGCGTGATAGACGCGGACAATGTCGCACACGCGATTTTAAAACGCGGCAGCGCGGCGTGGCTCGGCGTGGTGGACGCATTCGGTTACGAAATTTTGCAATATGACGGACACGTGGACCGCCGCAAACTTGGCGCGGTGGTTTTCAATGATGCAACAAAATTAAGAACGCTCGAACGACTTACGCATCCCGCCGTCGGTACGGAACTCGCGCTGCTTGTGCGCGACGCGTTGAATGAAACGGACGCGGGCGACCAAGTGTTGGTTGTCGAAGCGGTGAAATTGTACGAAGCGGGCATGCACGAATACATGGACGCGTTGTGGGTCGTCACTGCGCCGATGGAAGAACAAAAACGCCGCTTGATGCAAGAACGCGGGATGAGCGAAAATGAAGCCGATGCGCGTTTGCGTTCCCAACCTGCGCTCGACGATAAAGTAAAACGCGCGCAGGTCGTAATTGATAACGGCGGCAGTATTGAAGACACGCGCGTACAAGTGCTGCGCGCGTTCGTCGCCCTCGACCCCGCGAGCGGCGGCGACAAAATTCCATTGTTGTTGCGTTGGCTGCGCCTTGCGCCATCATTACAAACTGCACCGCAAGCCCTGACCCAACCCGTCATTCCAGAAACAGCTGTACAAGAAACCGCAGCCGTTTCAATTCCCGCCGCTGTCGAACCAATCGCAACAGTGAACGTGTCCACACAGCCGCCAAGCGAATGGAGTGTGCGCCGCGCGAAACCGAGCGACGCGCGCATGTTGGCGGAATTGTTGACGCGCATCGAAGAACGCGCCGAGCCGTTGGGACGTGCGGAAATGTTGGAACGACTCGGCAAGTACGGTTATTGGCTCGTGCGCGCGGATGAACATACGCTCGCGCTCGCGGCGTGGCAAGCAGAAAATCTCGCCGCGATTGTGCGCGAATTGTGGGTGCAAAATGTAGAGGACGCGCCGCGCGCGTTGCCGCAATTACTACAAGCGATTCAAGACGAAGCCAATTCGTTGACATGCGAAGTCGTCGTGATTCTTGTGCCCGAGCGCGCGGCGGCACTCGCCCAAGTTGCCGCACAAGCGGCGGGCTATGAACCGACCACGCTCGACGAATTGCACAAACTCTGGCGCAGTGTGATTGAACCGTTGTATCACGAGGGACAGGTGATGCACGCCAAACGTCTGCGCGAAATGGTAACGAAACCTATTTAAGAATTGCGAGCTGCGAATTGGCAATTGCAAATTTGCTGTGCAACATTTCGCACTTTGCAATCCGAAATTTCAAATTTTATGAATGCTCTCAAATCAGTTGCCTCACAACATCCTCGCCTTACCGCATGGCTCGTCCTCGCGGTCGGCATGGTCGTCATTTTGCTCTGGGCATCCAAAGATGTCGGACTCGTACCCACGCAATTGCTCGCGCTCGTCGTGGTCACAATTTTGTTGGCGGGGCTTTGCGTGTGGATTATCGGTTGGGAAGATGGCGATGATGACGAACAAAATTCTGCGACAACGAAAGCTGCAAAATAATTTCGTATGCGTGTGAATGATTTTCTCGAGCTCGTCGCGCGCGAAACACGCGCACAATTGCCCGCGCGCTATCGTAAATTTCATACGTGGAAACGCTACACGTTGATTCAACTGTATTATTCCAAACGCGCGATTCATTACGAAGTGTGGGTGCGCGGCAACGAAATTCACGCGCTCGAAATCGGTCTGCATTGCGAGGCGGACGCGGCAACGAACCACGCGCTGTTGGAAAAATTGGACGCGCGTTTGTTTGAAATTCAAGACGCGCTCGGCGCGCAAATCGAAGCCGAACAGTGGACGAAATCGTGGACGCGCGTGCATGAATTGATGCCCTACGAAAAATTGGATGATACGACGGCGCACGCGTGCGCGAAAAAACTCGCGCGTATGATTCAGGTTTTGCAGCCGATGATCCAAGACACACTTTTTCCCTTTGCGCGCAAAGCATGAGTATCGAACATTGGAAAAAATATCTCCGCTACGACCCCACGCGCTGGCTCCTCGAAACAAACGACCCCTCGATTTTATTGTGGTACCAACTCGACATCGCGCATCGTCCTCAAGACGCGCCCGGCGTCCTTGAAACGCGCGAACGCGTGTTGTATTCCGAACCCGTCCAAACCATTTTCGCAACACAAAACGAAATCGGTTTTTGGGGCGACGCGGAAAAATTAGCACAGCCGTACTTTACCGCGACGTTGTGGAATCTCGCGTTGTTGGCGGAACTTGGCATCCCGCGCACAAGCCGCCGCGCGCGCAACGCGTGTGAATTTATTCTGCAAAATTTTTTCAACGACGACGCAACGTTCGCGAATTTGAACGCGGTGGAAAGCGGTAACTTGTTACGCGCGTTCGGCTATTTTAGTTATGCGAACGATGCGCGTGTACTGCGCGCGGCGCGTGTTTTGAGAGAACGCGCAGACTCTTACGAGGCGCGCGTTGCCGCGTTGTGGGGTTGGCGCGCGTTTTGTGAGGACGCGGAAATCGCGAATGCGGCAGAGGAAATTGTCGAACGCGTATTAAAAGAACAAAACCTTCGAGGTTTTAGAAACCTCGAAGGTTTTCATCCCTACACCTTTCCCCAATTTCATCCGCGCGATGAATTGTTTTTGCTGCGCGTCTTGTCCGAGTACGAACGCGCGAATGATTCACGCGTCGCCCCATTGATTGAAACAATGATTTCAAAACAAAACGAACGCGCGCAGTGGACGCTTGAGCGCGATTTGAACGCGCAACTTGGAACAGCATTTGAACGCGCGGGGGAAACGAGTCGGTGGACTACGTTGAATGCGCTGCGCGTGATTGTGAAATTGGTTTTGGGCGAATAAAAATGACGATGCAGAGCATCGTCATTTTTATTCTTCTTATTGTTCCCAACTAAATTTTCGTACAAACGGTGGAATCTTTTTCACCGCCTCAATCGTCAGCGTGCGATTGCCGAACGAGGAATCGTACCACGCGCCCGCTTCGGCGGGTCCGGAAATCATCCACATATTGAACGCAAACAAATAGTCGGGCAGAGTGCCGCCGTGCGATAATTTTCCGGTACGGAACCAATCATACACTGCGAGGGTGTAATCGCGGTGCAGTTCGTCATTCACTTTTGGGAAACGATTGTCCTCCGCCGATTCAATTTTCCAGCCGCCTTCGCCGATGATAAACGGAGGGACGAAACCGAGACGCTTGAAAAAAATTGTCGCATACGCGCGAAAACCGAGAACCCCGTTAATGTCCTCTTGGTAATCGGGCGGATGATTCAAGCCGTACGCGTGCGGAATAAAAAACATGCGCTTGAACAATGCTTCGCCTTGACGCGCATAGACTTGATTGATAAATTCGCGCAGCCAGTCTTCATCCAAAAATTGAATCCCCGGATAACCGCCCGCGTTGTACACATCTTTTGCCGCCGTCAACACATTACGAATGTACAAATCGCGGTCTTGGATTTGGTCGTCCCACTCCACTTCCAATTCCGCCTCGTTATACAATTGCATGTACGGCGGCAGATTGTATTTTTTGATAAGGTCAATGTCGCGCTGCCACGAAAAATAGCGTTGGTAGGGTTTCAACGATTTGCGCCAGACGACAAATATGCCCGCTTTGGAAAATTTGCGCGCGGCGAGTTCCAAATGATTTTCGTCGGTATAAATTACCGTCGCCCATTTGAGATTCAATTCTTTCATGCGCGCAATTTGTCTATCCAATTCGGGTTCATCGTAATAACCATCTGCCGTGAAATGAATGCCAAGCCCGTTGTCATTCTCAGGACGCGGAAAATCTTGCAATTCGAGCGGTTCCAAATCATCGCGCAAGGGCAGAACCGGCGGCGCAGTCGGTGTGGGTGTGATGGGATTGGTCGCAGTAACGGTGATTGTGATAATCGGCGTTGATGTGATGGTTGGCATTGCCTCGGCGGTCACCGTCAAAGGCAAAAAAGGTTCGGAGGTCGCGGGACGACGGGGCGTGGGCAGAGGAAAGAGGTCAGTCGCTTGCGCGACCGTATTCATACTGACCGTTTCGGCAGTTGCGGGACGCGTAATTTTTTCAGGCGCGGAATTTGTTGCGGTCGCGCAGCCAAGCAATGACAGCGCGGCGACAAAGACGAGACACGTTGTTAAAATTGTTTTCAAAGTCCACCTTTCATCTCTAGCGGAGAGACAGATTGATTATAATGCAACTGTCCAGAACACCAATCCGTGAGCGCACGCGTTCTATGATAAAATCGCTGCGCTCCCATAAAGAATCGAGTGCAAATCGCACAGGGCGGTTTCACTATCACACAAATTCCCGAGCTCTAGTTTCCGATTTTCCCTATGCAAACACCCACTTTTCTCGACGTTTTACGCGCCAAACAAAACATTGCGCCGCATTTGCCGCGCACGCCATTGTTCAAATATCCTGCGCTCGACGCGACAACCGGGCTTGATTTGTACGTCAAGCACGAAAATTATCAGCCGATTGGCGCGTTCAAAGTGCGCGGCGGCATCAATCTCGTTTCGCAATTGCCGGATGATGAAAAAACGCGCGGCGTGATTTCGGCATCCACGGGCAATCACGGACAATCCATCGCGTATGCGGCACGAATGTTTAACGTTCCCGCGACGATAGTTGTTCCCGAAAACGCGAATCCGGTCAAAGTGGATGCGATGCGCGCGCTCGGCGCGAACATTATTTTTCACGGACCCGATTTTGACGCGGCGCGCGAACATTGCGAAATGTTGGCAAAAGAAAAACATTTGCGGTACGTTCATTCGGGCAACGAGCCGCATCTCATCGCGGGCGTCGGCACGCACACGTTAGAAATTTTGGAAGATGTGCCTGATGTAGAAATCATCGTCGTGCCGATTGGCGGCGGGAGCGGCGCGGCGGGCGCGTGCATTGCGGCAAAAGCGATTAATCCAAACATTCGCGTCATTGGCGTGCAAGCGGAAAAAGCGCCGGCAGCGTACAAGTCATGGAAAAATCGCGCGCTGTTGGAAGACACCAACGCGACGTTTGCGGAAGGACTCGCCACGCGCACCGCATTTGCATTGCCGCAAAAAATTTTGTGGGACATGCTCGACGATTTTGTATTGGTGAGTGAAGACGCGATGCGCGCGGCGATTATTATGTTTTTGCAAAAAGCGAAAACGTTGTCCGAAGGCGCGGGCGCGTCGTCGCTCGCGGGCGCGCTGCAATTGCGCGAACAACTCGTCGGTAAAAAAGTGGCGTTGATTTTGAGTGGCGGGAACATTACGCCCGAACAATTGAAAATGGTGTTGGCGTGAATGAGCTTGCGGTGGGCGACCATCTCATCATTCGCAAATGCAAATATCAAAGCGGCGATTTGTGGATGATGTGGCAGTGGGACGATGTGATTTGGGGCAAGACTGCACAGTGCTTGATGGCATTTGAGATACCGGGGTCTCCTTTTTGGCGCGCCGACAAAACGTTTATCGGTACGGACTATGCGATTTTTTATTTCTATCCCAACGAGCCATTTTATTTTTACGAATTGTACGAACCGATTGCGCCGCACAAATGCAAAGGTTGGTATTGCAACATCAACACAGTGGCAGAGCGTACGCCCGACGGCTATACGTTCATAGACCTTGACCTCGATATTTGGTTGTATCCCGATTTGCACTACGAAATTTTGGATGAGGACGAATACCGCGAAAACGCGGTGAGCCACAAGTATCCGGCGGAATATATGCAGTTGGCGGAGCGAACATTGGAACAACTGCGTACACGCATTGAGCGTTTGGAATTTCCGTTCCGCGCGAATGTGAACACACTGGAACCTGAATTGGAATTTTTAGCGGAACGATTCAACTGTCAGCCGATTTCTTTAACCCATGCTGCCTGAACTCAAAAAACTCGGCGTGAACGCGGGACAAAAAATTCTCGTGCATCGCGCGCCAAAAGCATTCACGCAAGAACTGCGCGACCAAGCGCCGCCCGAAACGTTGATTTCGACGCGGTTCACCAAGCGCGCGCAGTACGATTTGATTTTTCATTTCGCCGCGCCCGATGAAAATTTTGACGCGTTTTTTGAAATGATGCAGCACGCGTTGAAAGCGGACGGCGCATTGTGGGTGATTATTCCAAAACAGAAACAAGCGAAACAACTCGGTTATTTGTTTGATTGGAACATGATGATTGCGCGCGCGCTGAAAACAACGTTGGTGGACAACAAGACGTTGACATTTTCGCCGGAAGAATATGGGACGCGGTTCGTGATTCGGAAGGAATATCGAGACAAGTAGCACGTAGTAGGTAGCAGGGAAATTCATGAAGGTCTTTGTTACGGGCGGGACAGGCGTTTTAGGACAACCGACGTTGCGTTTGCTCGTCGCGCGCGGGCATCAGATTACGGTGCTGGTGCGTGATGAAAAACGCGCGCAGCTGGTTTCGGAATTGGGCGCGACGCCGTTGATTGGCGATTTGTTTGATGCGAATTTTGTAAAAACAGCAGTGGGCGACGCGGAAAGCATTTTGCATCTCGCCACCGCAATTCCCAAAAAAGCCGCGCCGAGTGCGAACGATTGGGCGTTGAATGACCGCATTCGCCGCGAAGGTGCCAAAAATTTATTGGATGCGGTGCAAGGGCGCAAATTACATTCGTTTGTCGTACAGAGCATCGCGTTTTTGTACGGCGACACACGCGGCGAATGGAAACGCGAAGACGACCCACTCCCGCGCAACGTCGCACGCAATTTAAAATCGGCGGCAGAGATGGAAGCGAACGCGCTGGCGGAATACAAAATCAACAACACACCGGTCGTCATTTTGCGCGGCGCGTTGTTTTATTCGCCCGCGTCGTACAGTACCCGCGCGATGCTCGAAGCAATTCAACATCGCCGTTTTCCCATCATCGGTTCGGGCGAACAGTATTGGCATTGGGTGTATGTGGACGATATGGCGCGTGCGGTGGTTTTGGCTGCCGAACATCCCGCCCCCGGCGAAATTTTCAATGTCGCAGATGATTGGGCATTTCACGCAGCAGAAGGAATGAATTATATGGCGGCGCAATTGAATGCGCCCGCGCCCTTCAAAATGTCGGTGCCGCTCGCGCAAATTTTCGGCGGAGGCACCGCGTCCTTCTTTGCCCAAAGTGCGCGTTATCGCACCGACAAAATCAAAAAAATGCTCGGCTGGTCGCCAAAATATCCGACGTACCGTGAGGGGTTGGCGGAGATTTTTCGGACGATGGGGAAAAGAGTATAGAAATGCACAATGCTTGATGCACAATGCACAATGAGGAGGTGCGAATGAATGACAAGGCAAAATATCAACCGCAAGACATTCAAGAACGAACTTTTCAGTTTGGCGTTCGTGTGGTTAAGCTTGTAAATCGGTTGCCTCGTAAATTGGGTTCGATTGAGGTTGCAAAGCAGTTGGTTCGTTCTGGCACTTCGGTTGGCGCGAACGTCCATGAAGCAGATGGTGCAGAATCGCATGATGACTTTGTTCACAAAATCAAACTTGCGCGCAAGGAAGCTCTTGAATCGCGTTTTTGGTTACGCTTGATTAACGCTGCAATACTCGAAGAGGACGCAGAGGTCCTTGCGCTGCGCGATGAGGCAGACCAGTTATCACGCATTCTTTATGCAATTAGTCATTCCAAGAAAAAGAGCTAATCCGATTTTCATTTCACAGTGCGCGCGAGAAATCGAGTATTGACGATTTTTATTGTGCATTGTGCATTGAAAATTGTGCATTGATTATGATTCATCTCGGCACACAAGGTTGGTCGTACAAAAGTTGGGATACGGTGTTTTATCCGCAAGGCACGCCGCCCGGTTCGTATCTCGCGCATTACGCGACGCAGTTCAAAGCGATTGAAATTGATTCGTCGTTTTACGGCACGCCGCGCAAAGCATTTTTGGAAAAGTGGGACCGCGATACGCCCGCCGATTTTCGCTTTGCCGCGAAATTTCCAAAACTCATCACGCACGAAAAAATGTTGGTGGACGCGCAGAACGATGCAAAATTTTTTTTGAGCGGCATGAGTTTGCTCGGTGAAAAACTCGGTCCCTTGTGTCTGCAATTTTCGTACGAGTTCAAACCCGACAGCAAAAATTTGCTCGATGAATTTCTTGGCGCATTGCCACAAGAGTTTCGTTACGCGGTGGAAGTACGAAATCGCGCGTGGTTCAAGGATTGGTTTTTTGAGTTGTTGAAAAAACATCGCGCCGCGCTCGTTCTCGTTGACCGCGTGTACATGCCGAAACTCGAAGAGGTCACAACGGATTTCACATACATTCGTTGGCTCGGTAATCGCAAAGATGTTCCCGACGACGAATACACCCACGTTCGCATCAACCGCGACAAAGAACTGAACGAATGGGCGGACGTGATTCAACAATTGCACGAACGCGATGTGGACGTGTGGGGCTTTGCCAACAATCATTACATGGGACATTCGCCCGCGACACTGCGCGAGATTCAGACGCGGTTGCAGCAGAGAGGGATGGAAGTGTGAAGGGGTGAACGGGTGACAAGGTGACAGGGTGAAATCTCCCCTGTCACCTTGTCGTCAAAATAATGACCAATTCCGATTTACCCGAAACCTTCCAGCGCCTCCGCGTCGCGTCCACACATTGGATTGTGCCGATGGTGTATGCGATGAAACAAAACGGGGCGACGCCGTACGAAATTTTGATTGCGTCGCTGCTTTCCGCGCGCACGTTCGATACGACGACGACGGTGGTGTATCCCGAATTGTTCAAACTCGCCAACACACCCGAAAAAATGTTGGCACTAACGGAAACACAAATCGAGCGCATCATTCATCGCGTCGCCTTCAGCAATGCGAAAGCGAAACAGATTTTGGCATTGTCAAAAATTTTGATTGAAAAATATGATGGACGTGTGCCGGAGACAATTGAAGAATTGGACGAGCTGCCCGGCGTGGGACGGAAAATTGCGAATCTCACTGTGACGATGGCGTTCGATAAACCGGGCATCACCGTTGACACCCACGTGCATCGCATTGTGAATCGCTGGGGCTATGTAAAAACGAAAACGCCGGACGAAACCGAAATCGCGCTGCGCGAAAAATTGCCGCGTGCATATTGGATTGAAATCAACGGGCTGCTCATTCCGTTCGGACAAAACATTTGTCGCCCGACGAATCCCATTTGTTCCAAATGTCCGATTTATGAATTTTGTGAACGCGTCGGGGTTACAAAAAATCGCTAACGCGTTTGAAATTATTCGCGTCTCGGTGTTTAATGACGCGCGCTTTACTCGCTGCCACTCAAGGAATCTCAAATGAAATTACGCGCATTGTTTTTCGTAGCACTCGTATCCATTTTTCTCATCACTGCGTGCAGCGCGCTTACACCGCCAACACCGACACCGACGCCCGCGCCAACAGAAACGCCAACTATTGTTCCCACCGCGACGCCCGCGCCCACGCGTCCCAAACCAACGGCGACCAAAGCAAACGCGCTGCCGCCCGCGATTGCTTTTGCGTTAAATAAAACGCAAAGCGCAAACAGTATGAATTTTGAATTTGAATCAGCAGTCACGTTGGTGCAAGCAGGACAAAACAAAAAAGTGCCGGGGCTTGCGCTCAAAGGTTTCGACAGCACGTTGAATCGTCAAGTTACCATCAGCGGCACCACAAGCGATACGAACGAATTTATTTCGTACGAGGTCGTGGTGGTGGGCAAAGATGTCTTTATCAAAGGTTTGGGCGGTAACGGGTTGGACGAAAAACAGTGGTACGAATTGCCGGAAGAGATGCAAGCAGGTGTGCGCCGTTTGCCCACGGCGCGCGCATTGATTGCAAGTTTCTCTCCCGACGATGTGGGCAAAGCACAATTTCAAGCGGCAGGCAGTGAAACGCTTGACGACGAAAATTGTTCCGTGTGGAGCGCGCAGAATCCGACCTTCGCGCAAACCTTAATCGGCGTCACCGACGACAGCGATTTAAAAAAACAGTTGGGCGAAATTGACGGCGCAGACCTTAAATTATGGACGTGCGCGGACGGTTACATTCATTTGATGCAAGGCAGTGTGCGGGGACATTCCGCGCAAAATCAAGCAGACACGGTGACTGTTACGCTGCATTTTCAAATGAAAGATTTTAATAAAGCGCGCGAGATCGAACCGCCATCCGATGTAAAACCATTTCCCGCACAGCAACCGCAACAACCCACCGTGTCACCCACGCAAACAGAAAAAGCAACGCCTTCACCGACGCCGTAAGCGTATTAAATTTTCCCGCCAAACAATTTCACCAAAAAAAACGGCGAGGACAACTTTTGCCCTCGCCGTTCCCATTCCCTCAAGAAATTTTCCCGCTTTACACACTCTCCAAATCCGTCCGAATCTCGCCCACATTCTCGTCCGCACTCAGTACGCCGAAACTTTTTACCGCGCTCGATTCATTTGCTTGCGCGGCACTTGCAGCAGACGCGACAATTTCATCGGCTTTGTCCGTTGACACATCGCCTGCGGTCGGACCTTCGACCCAGTAATCGGTGTCAGAGGCAAATTCTTTTTTCCATACCGGCAGAATCACTTTCAAGCGTTCAATCGCGTAACGACACGCGGCGAATGCTTCGGCGCGATGCGGCGCGGACGCGGCGATGATGACGGATGCTTCGCCGATTTTCAATCGTCCGGTGCGATGCGCGATGGCGATGCGAACATCACTCCAACGTTCCTTCACTTCCGCGCCAATTTGCGCGAGCATCCGTTCGGCGAGTTCGGGGTACGCTTCGTATTCCAAAAATTTTACTTGCTTGTCATGCGCGTGGTCACGCACGACACCGAGAAAGGTTGCGATGCCGCCGACAGATGGATGCGAAACGCGCGCAACAAGTGCGTCAAGCGAAAGCGGATTTGGCGTGACCACAAAAGCGCGCGTCAATTTTGGCACCGCAGTTGCAAAGGATGGAGTTGACGGCGGCTTGGCAACATTCGGTTTCGTTCCCTGCCCCTGCTTCGTTTGCTGTGGCGATGGAACATGGCGGCGATTGTTTTGTTTTTTCGGCGGCGCGGCTTTTTGTTGCGGCGGACGCGGGGCAAGCTTGGGCAAACGCTCGGGACGTTTCCCCGCGCCGCCACTCACCGGCGGCAAAAAGCCCACCTCTTCACCACCGTTCAAAATCGTTTCGGGTTTCGCCAAACGTTGATTGACGGAAAATGCCGCGCGGATATTTGCCACGCGCGGATTTTTGGCATTTGTCGTGTAATGATTCCACAATTCCTGCACAGTGATACCCGGTTCGATTTCGCGCCAGTCTTCTTTTAATCCAACATACTCGCGAAAAATCGCGAAAAATTTTACATGTACTTTATTCATTCTTTATCCCTGTCTCCGGCAATGGTTCAAACAATTTTCGTAGAATGAATTGGAAAAACAGTCGCGCAGTAGCAAGCACAGGCGCGGCGAGAAAAACACCCAACACGCCCGCGAGTGATGCGCCAACAATTGTGCCCGCCAAGATGACGACGGGCGGCAAATTTACACTCGCGCCCAGCACATTGGGAACGACGACATGATTCTCCAATTGTTGAATTGCAAAATACGTGATGACAATGATGACCGCAAACAACGCCGGGTCAATTGCCCAATTCGCGGAACCTTGAAACAACGCGACGACAACAGCAGGAATCATTGCAATAATCGGACCAATCGTCGGTACGACTTCTAAAATTCCGGCGAGGATGCCAAGCAGCAATGAACTCCGCACGCCGAGAATCGTCAGCGCAATTGTGGTCACTGCGCCAATGATGAGCGCAAGTACGACTTGTCCGCGCAAAAAGCCCGACCATACAATATCCAGCTCGCGCGCAATGCGGTCAAAATCGTCGTGGTACGAGGGCGGCAATGCTTGACGTATCCGCGCGACAAACACATCCGCGTCTTTGACGAGATAAAACGAAAGCACCAAAATCACAAAAACGTTAAAGAGTGACGACGCCGCCCCTGCGAGAAAACGCGGCGATTGTTCGAGCAGCGAACCCAATTCTTGGCGCAGCTGTTGTGAAACTTGTGCCGCGTCGAGTCCGCTCACCCAGTTCGAAACGATGGGCAGCTGCGCACCGACTTGCAAAAAGCGCACGACGAGTCCATCGAAATCTGCAATCAAACCGGAAACTTGGCGCGCAATATTCGGCGCGACGAGAATCGTCGTTTCAATCAAAACAGCAATGAGGACCAAATACGTGATTGCGGCAGCGAGCGTGCGCGAAATTTTGAAACGGCGCGCGAGAAACGTAACAATCGGATTCAACAAATACGCGACGAGCAGTGCAAGCACCAGCACCGGTACCGTGTCACGAATGAAATACGCAAAGAGCGCGCCGACGATGACGAGTCCAATTACAACCCAACGCCGAACATCGTACGACCAGCGATGGGGAGGGGTGACAGCGGGCGGCGGTGTTTCGGACATAGAGTCAAACGCGAAAAAGAACCCCTAACGTTTAGGATTCATTCGATTCTTGCAGTTGCGCGACCTGTCGTTCTTCACGACGCTGCGCGATGATAGAGGCAACAATCGAAACCGTGAGCGTAATCGCAATCACCGCCAGCGAGACGACGATGGGAATTTCGATATGCACACCAAAGAGGTCCGTGACGCCAATCAACATTTTCACGCCGACGAATCCGAGTACGAACGAAAGCCCCGTTTTGAGATAACGGAAACTGCCGAGCACGCCTGCCAGCAAAAAGTACAGCGCGCGCAAACCGAGAATCGCAAACACATTCGACGTGAACACAATGAACGGGTCTGTCGTAATCGCAAAAATCGCGGGAATCGAATCGAGCGCGAAAATCACATCGGTGGTTTCGACGACGAGCAGCACAATAAACAATGGCGTCGCCATCAACACGCCGTTGATACGCGTGAAAAATTTCGTCCCTTCAAATTCCTTGCTCACGGGCATCACGCGGCGCACCAGATTGATGAGCGGATTCTTCTCGGGATGGACCCCTTCGTCTTGCTGCGTTCCCAATTTGTATGCAGTAAAAATGAGAAACGCACCAAACACGTAAATGACCCATTCAAATTGATGAATCAGCGCCGCGCCCAATCCGATGAGCGTACCGCGTAAAATCAATGCACCGAGAATGCCAAGAAAGAGAACGCGGTGTTGATATTTTTGCGGGACTTGGAAATAGGCAAAGATGATGACGAATACAAAAATGTTATCTACCGACAATGCTTTTTCGATGAGATAACCGGTAAAAAATTCCAAACCTTTGGTCGCGCCGCGCTCGTAAAAAACGAACGCGTTAAAGGCGAGCGAAATGCCAATCCAAAACATGCTCGTCCAAAACGCTTCTTTGGTTTTAATCTCGTGCGGATTGCGATTGATAACAAAGAGGTCGAGGGCAAGTAAAAAGGCAATCAGTCCGCCAAAGGCGAGCCATAACATCGGACCATCGAGAATCATGACGTGCTCCTGAACAATGCGGTGCGGTGCGAAATGCCAACAAAAGTTATTTGCGCTGACCGAGTGTTGGCAGGGGTAATAACAACGCGTCTCAACAACTGTGTTCTACTATATGAGATACGCTGTGTTGTAACCTTACGTGACAATCAAAGGCAACGTTACGCGGGGCGGGGTGAATTCAACCCGTGTATCAATTCCATTCTATCAAACCCAATGAGAATTGCAAGGGGAAATTTGGTCAAAAACAAATGTGCGCGGCTCTGTGTTTGAGCCGCGCACATTTTTCGTTCAAAGAAATTTTAGCGTCGTGGCGGACCATCCCGACGCGGACGGTCAAAGTTACCGCGTCCGCCGCCGCTGCCACCACTGCGTCCACCGCCACGGTCGCCACCGCGATCACCGCCGCGATTGAAACCGCCGCGACTGCCACCGCGGTCACCTCCGCGACTTCCGCCGCGGTCACCGCCACCACTACCGAGTTTCGGGTCGGCTTCGCGCGCTTGTTCCACTGTCCATCCTTCGAGCACCGCGCGACGCGACAAGCGAATTTTTCCTTGTGCGTCAATGTCCGTAATCATCACCATCACGTCGTCGCCTTCTTTGACGACATCGCGCGGGTCTTTGACTTGATAGTCCGCGAGCTGCGAAACATGCACGAGACCATCAATGCCGGGCGCAATTTCGACAAACACACCAAACTCTGCGAGCCGTACCACTTTGCCCGTATAAATCGAACCGAGCTTGGGTGATTCGGTCATGGCGCGAATACGTTCCATCACACTCGCGGTGCCTTCGCCGTTCACACCGGAAATAAATACGGTGCCATCTTCTTCCACATCAATTTTGACCGCGAACTCTTCTTGCAGACCACGAATCGTTTTGCCGCCGGGTCCGATGAGCGCGCCGATTTTTTCTTGGTCAATCTTGATGGTCTGAATGCGCGGCGCGTACTGTGACAATTCTTTGCGCGGTTCCGCAATCGTGTCCGTAATCACTTTCAAGATTTGCATGCGCGCGTCTTTGGCTTGCGCTAATGCTTCTTTGAGAATGGAAGGTGCGACGCCTTGCAATTTCAAATCGAGTTGGAGCGCGGTGATACCCATGCTCGTCCCCGCGACTTTGAAATCCATATCGCCGAGTCCGTCTTCCATTCCCAAAATGTCCGTGAGAACCGCGTGACGATTTCCTTCGGTGATGAGACCCATCGCAATTCCCGCGACGGGCGCGCTGATAGGAACACCCGCGTCCATCAACGCGAGTGTCGAACCGCACACACTCGCCATGGACGTTGAACCATTCGAAGACATCACTTCGGACACGAGACGAATGGTGTACGGAAATTCCTCTTCGGTGGGAATTACGGAAACGAGCGCGCGTTCTGCGAGCGCGCCGTGTCCAATTTCGCGGCGTCCCGGTCCGCGCATCGGACGCGCTTCGCCGACAGAGTATGGCGGAAAATTATAGTGATGCAAATAGCGTTTGGAATCTTCGGGTTCGAGCGTATCAATTTTTTGTCCTTCGCTCGGCATACCCAATGTCGCAATTGTCAACACTTGGGTTTCGCCGCGTTGGAACAAACCACTGCCGTGCGCGCGGGGCAACAGTCCAACTTGCGCGGAAAGCGGACGCACCGTTTTCGTGTCGCGTCCATCCACGCGTTTGTTTTCATTCAGAATCATCGCGCGCACTTGATTTTTTACTTCGGCATCAACGGCGTTGGCGACATCGGCGGGCAGATAACGGTCACCTGCTGCTTCTTGAATATCTTGCGTGACGGCATCGAGCGCGCCGCCGCGCTCCGATTTGCCGTAACCGCTGCTCAAGATGGTGTTGATTTGCGGCGCGATTTTTTCGTGAACGAAATGTTTTACTTCGTCGCTGACAACAAACAGCGGCACTGTTGTTTTTGGTTTGCCAATTTCCGCGCGCATTTTTTCTTGCAAATCAATCAACGGTTGAAACGCCGAGTGTCCCGCGTAAATCGCTTCGAGCATTAATTCTTCCGTGACTTCGCTCGCGCCCGCTTCAATCATGATGACTGCATCGCGCGTGCCGGCGAGACGCAAATCGAGAATGGATTGCTCCATTTGCGTCACCGTCGGATTCATTACAAATTTTCCATCCACATAACCTACGCGCACTGCGCCGACGGGTCCGTGAAACGGAATGTCGCTGATGGTCAACGCGGCGCTCGCGCCGACGATGGACATGATGTCAATGAAATGTTCTTGGTCGGCAGAAAGCGCGGTCATTACAATTTGGACATCGTTCCTCATTCCTTTGGGGAATAGTGGACGAATGGGGCGGTCCGTGAGGCGGCAAATGAGAATCGCGTTTTCGGATGCCTTGCCTTCACGTTTGAAAAACGAACCGGGGATTTTGCCTGCAGCGTAAAGACGTTCTTCGTAATCCACCGTGAGCGGAAAAAAGTCCGTGCCTTCGCGCGGTTTCGAAGCCATCGTCGCGGTGGACAAAATGATAGTGTCCGCTTGACGGACGGTCACCGCGCCGTTCGCTTGAAATGCCAAGCGTCCGGTTTCGATGTGCATTTCCTCTTCGCCGATTTTGGCAGAGTAGGTATAGATATTTTGAGACATGAAAAAACCTCCAAGGGTTCTAGTCGCTAGTAGATAGTCAACAGTAGATAGTCAAGCAAAATACTTGCAACTATTGACTGTTGACTTGCGACTGTATTTGCCCGTCGGAGGTCAGGAGCTGGAAGCTGGAGGTTTGGAGTTTAGAGGTTGGGAGCTAGAAGTTGGAGATTGGAAGTTGGAAGTTGGAGATTGAAAGTTGGATGTTGGAATGCCTCCAACATCTAACTTTTGACATCTAACTTCTAATTTCTAAATTCCAGTTTCTAAATTCCAACATCAAATTTCCAATTTCCAAATCCTGCGCGCTGCGACGAGCGTTGATTTAGAAGGTGTAAGGCAGATTGCCTTACACGCAAACGAGTAGATGGTGATCGACCATCTACTCGTTTGTTCGGTTACACAGTAACCAACTTATTTACGCAAGCCCAGTTTGTCAATGATTTGTTTGTAACGGGTTGCGTCTTTTTTCGAAAGATAGGTCAAGTGGCGGCGGCGTTCTCCTACCATCTTGAGCAAGCCGCGACGCGAATGATTGTCGTGCTTGTGCGCCTTGAGATGTTCGACCAATTGATTGATGCGATTGGTAAGCAAGGCGACTTGGACTTCAGGGGACCCGGTATCGTTGGTATGAATGTGATACTGCCCCACAATGGCGGTTTTTTCCGCCTTTTTGAGCGACATTCACTGCTCCTCTAGTGAAAGAACGGCGGAACGTGCGCCGCCGTCTCTGTTCCTAACTTGAATTGGCAGCATTATAGCACCGAGCGCTGTTTTTTCAAAATTTGGGAATCCGACGGGTCATTTCAACGCTTTGCGGGCTGCCAGACGTCCCAATTTTATTGCGATGTTCGCGCCGGGGACAAAGGTGCCGACGACATCGGAACCGATGTCGAACAAATCGTCGTTTTCGAGAACGCCGCTGATTTGTTTCTTGATTTGTCCGGGCTCGGCGCGCAATTCACCGGTCAACGCGTCAAATTCCACCACTTGGCGTTTGTCGCGGCTCTCCCACACAAATTCAAACGCAAACACGGGGCGCAAGTACAAAATCACCTTGTCCACCTCGATACGCTGTTCGTAAATTGTGTCCGCTTGAATTGTTTTCATCAACGCTTGCGTCAATTTGCCAACGAGAAACGAACTTCGCACTTCGGGCAAAAGCACCAATGTCCCATCTTGGCGCAACGCATCGAGATTTTCAACCTCTTGCGCCGTGAAGGTGAGATATTTGCGAAAATCGCGTTCGTGTCCGTGCTGCGGTTCGAGCATCAATTCTTCTGTGAGTTCTTCTTCGCAATGCTCGAGGGCTTCCAAATGAAACGCGCGTTTTTCAACGGTGTGTTCCTTTTCATAAATTGTCACCGCTTGCACTTCGGGCGCAACCGGCACTTCGTAACGATGCCGCCGGTCATATTTGTACAGTGCGCGCGCGGAACCGTACCAAAACGGTTCATAGCGTTTTTGCGTTTCGACAATTTTTATTTCGTCGGGTTTTGGGCGCTGCAAAAATTTTGCGACTTGCCCAAACACATCCACGCGTTTTGCCATGGCGCGTTCGATTATGGTTTCTGCCGGCAACGGCGCGACAAGTTCGAGAATTTTTTCTTCGCCAATCGTAATGTCCATACGCTTGCTTTCTATCACGTGCGGCGCGTGCGTTTGTTGACGCGCAGCTTTGTTTTGCCGCCGAACGCGTTTTGTATTGGGTTACGCGCGTTTTGCGCGGCGGCGCAGCAGTACGAAACCGAGGACGAGGACTGCTACAAGCACCACCCCAACACCAATCAACACATTGCGCGAAATCAAAACATTTTCATTCGCGTTCGCCGATGGCAGCACGGGCGTTGGTTGGTCTTGTCCAAGTGCGGAATTTGGCGCGGTGTCTGCGCCCGGCGTTTGTGTAAAATCAAACACGTTCGCCAAATCCTTCGCGCCCGCATCGCGCGTCGCCAATGCTTGCAAATTCCAACGCGTCTCGATAAATTTCAACAGCGAGGTGGTGTCGTAAAAGTTGTGGTCAACGAATCCTTTTTTCGCCCACGGTGAAATGACGAGCAATGGCACACGTCCGCCCGGACCCCAACGGTCAATTTTCGGCGGCGGCACGTGGTCATACCAACCACCGTAATCGTCATAGGTGATAAAGATAACCGTATCGTTCCAATACTTGGACAACTGCACCGCTTGAATCCACAACAGCGCGTGCTGCTCTGCTTGTTCCACAATCGAATACCCGGGATGTTCGTCAAACGCGGGGTCGGGTTTGATAATCGAAACAGCAGGCAAGTTGCCATTGAGCAGGTCGGGCACAAACAAATCCGAATCGCGCAAATGGTCGCGTCCGGGCATACCGGGTCCGTACGGTTTGAAATAAACGTGTGAGGACATTGGCGGTTCGGCGATGAACGGCACGGGATTCTCGGCGCGTCCGTCCACGTAATCTTGCCAACCGCCCAAGTATTCGTACCACGAAATGCCCGCCGCGCTCAAGCGGTCTCCAATCGTCGGCAAGTCCACCGGCGGCAAACGTTGATTGTCAGGCAATGAACTGTGCGGGGGATAAAACGAGTCCACCCCTGTATTGATCGCGTAATCGTCCGGTGTGACCAAACCCAATTCGCCTGTCGTCACTCCGATTAAATTTCCTTGCGCGTCGAATTGCGGATTCGCAATAAATTCTTTTGGCGCGTTCTCCCAACGCGGCGTACACGCGCACACGAGCCACATGTGATTGAGCCACGAGCCGCCGAACGCAGCAGTAAAAAAATTATCCGCAAACGTGTAATCGCGCGCGTACGGAAACAACGGCAATTTTGTCGTGTCGTAATATCCCATCGTCTGCGCGCCGACATCGGTCCACGCGACAAATTTATTCATCGCGCCCGTACACGGCGTCGCGTCCTTGAGACACGGCGCTTCGGGCGGCGCGGGCGCGTTCAGATTCATTTGCAATTGATGATGATAAAAACGATGGAGCGGCGTGCCGAGCAAAACATTGTTCGGCACCACGTTGTCAATCATAAAGGGTTTGTTGGGAAATTTGTCGGGAAAGCGCGGGTCGGGCAGACCGGGCAGTGTATCAATCGGTTTCCCGAAACCATCATAACGAAAACTGACGACGACAGGCGGAAACGTTTCATACGGTTTGTTGTTTTGGTCCAGCTGCGTAATCGCGCCGCCGGGCGAATTGACCCCATTCACGCCGGGCAGCAAACTGTATAAATTGTCCGTCGTGTGATTTTCGAGATAGAGAATGATGACGTGCTTGATTTTTTCAAACTTGTTGCCTTGCGCGTATGCGAGGGGTGTGGGAGCAAAGGTGACGAAAAAGAGGGCAACCAGCAATAACGCAAACGTGTAAGCGAGTCGTTTCATGATTGGTTCTCCGTATGAGAATAAACGCGCGAAAATTATAACATCAAACGAAAACCTGCGACGCGTTGGTCGCAGGTTTGTTGTAGCAAGGTATTGACATGATTCGGCGTACTTGCTTTAACGTGTGAATCTATTTGTTTCCCCGTATCGAAGGTTCGCGCCCTAACTTGTTTCGCAATAATTCAAGCGGTCCCTCTGGCGCAAGAATGTATTCGGGCAAGCGCAAAACGTTGCGCGCAAATTCCTCATCCAATTTTTTTCGTGCTGGGTCATTTGCTATTTCATGGATTGGCAAAAGCGGTTGGTCACTCATTGCATCAAAAAGTTTTACCGCTTCTGCGAGTTGTTCGGGTGCAAGTGCTGTCACATCAAGCACAGGCAATGCTTGTAACGCGAGTTTGCTCACACTGCCTCTGCCTGATTGTTGCTTGTTGGAATGCCACCAGCGCAATTGCAAACCCAGCGTAGTGTTTGCCCACAGAACAAGCGCCTTTTCTTGCTCAACCGTTTCAAGTTGAATAGATAACCACGCTCGTCCACCGATTGTTTTGCGCGGTGTGAACTGCATTCCTGTTGATTGACTATTGAACCGAAAATCACAGTTGAAATGACAATGCGAAGCTGTGTTCCAGATAGCGCTGACTTTCATATTAATCAGTGTCTGTTCGCGTGCGGTAGAAGCCCGTCGTTGAATGCCTTCACTATCGGGATGGAAAAACATCGTGCGCTCGCGGTCTGCATCATGAGCCCAGAGGACAGGATAGGTTGGCGCGCTATCCTCTTTTATTGGAGATATTTCAAACGGTCCTCTAAATGTCCCGTTTGGATTGATGCCATTAATATCTCTGTGGACCGGTCCAATTTCCCCAATCTTCTCAACTATCGTTATAGGTATTGGAATCGTTTCTGAACTCTGCAACGTCGGCAACCAAACGCGTCTTTCAAGTGCCAACTGATAGGCAACTTGGGCGAGGGAGAGGTCAGCAATACGCGCCAAATTCCAACCACCCGAAGAGGGCAAAGGCGCGTCTAAAACTTGCCCGATAATTTCATCACCAAAATAAAGTGCTGTACCGCCAACAGGTCCAGCTTCAAGCCGCGCAATTTTTTCATTGGCTTGAAGGCGGCGAATTTGTGCGGCAGCGCTCGCGCCGAGTAATGGATAGGCAGGACGTTTCTTTAGCACAACAAAGGTCGCGCGCTGACTGCCAATTTCGGATTTTTGTCCGACGACGAGACATTCGCCCATATCTGTATCTGCCGAGAACGAAAGTTGATTATCCTCACCGCCCGCAATTGAAATCAGAATGAGGTCACGATAATTTCGTGCGAGCAACGCGCGCGAATCTTCCCACGCTTCGCCTGACATCAGACTCAATGGCATAACCAACCCTAACACGCCGTCGGTCTTGAGTTTGCGGTCAGCGAGAACAAGAAAGATGGATGCCTCGCCCGCGTTGCCATGTGCGCTTGTGTCTTGAGTGAGTCGTTCGGTGGCTTTTGCCATCAAACGTTGTTCTTCCGCGCTTGAACTAAATGCGGCAAACATCGGATTTGGCACACGACTACTTTTTCCCTCATGTACGGTTGCGCGTGTGAATGGCGGATTCATCAGGACAATGTCAAACGCGGAATGAGGAAGAGACTGCCACGTTTCTCTTTCCAATTCGCCCATGCCGCCTGCGGCTTTGGCTTTGGTGGTGATAGAGATTACATCCAATTTGCCTTGCGGGTCGAGCAAGTCCAAAGAGCCGAGCGCAATTGCGCCGTCCGGTTGCTTGCCATACGCGACGGTGAGAATAGAACTCTGTTTGTATTTTATCGTTGGATGCGCGCTGGCTAACATCGAAGCCGTGAGATGCGCCGCCGCAGGCAATACATCACAGCCAACCAATGCACTCGCCATCATTTCGGCATGAATTTTTTCTGCGTCACCGCCTGCAAGTTCATGCAATTGTCCCACGCGTTGATACGCGGTTGACAAGAGTGTTCCCGTGCCACACGCAAAATCCGCGATGCGAAGCGCGGTCACATCATTTGCATTTGACCATGCTTTGCCTGTTGGTAAATTTTCTGGAGCGATTGCCAAGCCGACGAGCAGCGCGGCAGAGGCAGGCGTTGTGTAATACGCCGCGAGAAATTTTCTATCGGCAATGAGTTTTTGAAAGACCGCGCCCGTCAAATCATGAGAGCGCATCAAACGATTTTGGAGGAGTTTGTCTGCCGTCGCAGACAGTCCTTCGATGAGGGGTTGACTGTCCGTTGAAGGAATCACTTCAAGGATACGACGCGCAATATCAAAGATGGGCCAATAATTTACATCAAGAATTTTTCGCCATTCGGCAAGGACCGAAGATTTTCCTAAACCGTCGCGAGAACTTTTTAATTGCTCAACGGAATTTACCTCTGCCAACTTGCCCGGACCACCTGCCAATGTTTCTTGAAATACAAACGCATTGGCAAGAATCGTCGCCGCCATACGCAACGTTTGTTCACCATCTTCTTGATGTAACTCTTGACTGATTTTGTGAACCGCGCCCGCGTGGTCACGCGCAATTTCTTGCAGTAGCCCCGCCGCTTCACTCACGCCACTGACCAGATGATTCGCTGCTTCATCTATGACGGCGGGCGGCACAGACGCCGAGAGAACGAGAATGGATAAATCCGCAACACTCCCCGTAATCCATCCCGAATGGGGCCAACGCGTATAGTTTGTTGCGCTTGTCCCCGTATAGAGTGCCAGCTCCAAACCATCAACTTTTTTGATTTCCGCTTCAAGGTCTTTGCCTTGTTTGACTCGCAATCGGGCGGGCAAGCGCACCGCAACGGATGAAAGGATCGTTCTGCCTGTCGTGCGAAGTTTTTCTCCAAGCCGCGCAATTGCTTCTGCTTCAACATTGGAGGCGGGATAAATTTCTGTTTCAATCGCGACGGGCGAAACATTTGGTTCGGCAACCAGAATATCAGGTTGCGCTTGACTCGCTTTTAGTGTGCTGGATGTTTCGGAACGGACAACATTTGTACGCCGCCACGCGCGACGAGTTCCGCGTAACACTTCTGCGAGAGCATCGTTGATGGTGTGTTCAGTGGTTGGCATAAATCTTGAGAAATTTCTATTTTCATTCTTTCCGATAAAAGTGCTATACTGTGTTCAGCGGTAAAAGTAAAGCCAAGGAGCGATTGGGCAGCTGGTCTGTTCACCGAGTTCTGGAGAGATCCAGAGTTCAACGTAGTCCCTTTGGGGTTTTACCGCTTTTTCTTTTCTATCGCACGTTTTCCCTTCCCTTTCCCATTCCCTCTTTCTTCCTCGTCCTCATCGCGCACATATTTCCGCACCTCGCCGCGCGCCCGCCGCGCTTTTTCTTCGACATAGTACGTGTAATTGCCGAGATACTCTGTCAATTTTCCATCTTCCAATTCCACGATGCGCGTGGCTACGTTGTCGAGAAAATAACGGTCGTGCGAAATCATCAAGAGCGAGCCGTTGTAATCTTCTAAAGATTCTTCCAACACTTCGGCGGATTGAATGTCGAGATGATTCGTCGGCTCGTCGAGCATCAAGAGGTTTGCGCTTTGCAGCATCAGTTTTGCCATTTGCACACGCGCTTTTTCGCCGCCGGATAAATTGCGAATTTTTTTCTTGGAATCTTCCGCGCTGAATAAAAAGCGTCCGAGCAAGCCGTACATTTCGCGGTCAATCATTGGTTTCACGCGGCGCACTTCATCCGCAACGGTGTTGTCGAAATTTAAGGTTTCGTGTTCTTGCGAATAGTACGAGCGTGTCGTCGAAGGTCCGACATAAATTTCGCCCTTGTCCGCGTCCTCTTGTCCGAGTAGACAACGAAACAAAACTGTTTTGCCCGCGCCGTTCGGTCCGATGATGCCCACGCGTTCGCCGAGCCACATTGTCAAATTCACATCGCGCAACACTTGATTGACACCACCGCGCGGGTCGGGAAAACTTTTCGCGAGATGTGAAATTTCCAACACTTTGTTCGAGCCGCGCGAACCCGCGTTCAAATTGAGTCCAATCGCCTTGCGCTCCAGAATGGGGCGGTCAATTTTTTCCATCTTGTCCAAACGTTTTTGCATCGAACGCGCGCGGCGCACAAATTTTTCATTCTGTCCCGATGCCCAACCCATCAAACGGCGAATCGAAAATTCGAGGCGTTGAATATCGCGCTGTTGAATTTGGAACATTTGCTGTTGGCGCAAAAGTTTTTGGCGTTTCTCGAATTGGTATTCGGAATAGTTGCCGACATACAACGTGATTTTTCCATCTTCGAGTTCCGCGATTTCTTCTGCGACAATGTCGAGCAAATAGCGGTCATGCGAAACAATCACTACCGCGCCCGGATAATCGGCAATGAGTTTTTCCAAAAATTCTTTGCCGCGCAAATCGAGATGATTGTCCGGTTCGTCGAGCAATAATAGTTCGGGCTGTTCAATCAAAAGTTTTGCAAGCCCCACCAACTTTTTCTGTCCGCCCGATAATGCGGATAACGGCAGCGCGAAATCTTCGTCCCCAAATCCCAGACCGCGCAATGTTGAACGCACGCGGTTGTCAAAATTCAAGCCGCCTTTTTCTTCAAACTCTTGTACGACGCGCGCATGTTTTTCCATCACACGCGTCAATTTTTTTTCATCGCCGTAAATTTGCGGGTCGCCCATTTGCGCTTCGAGCGATTGCATTTCGTGTTCGAGCGCGGCAAGTGTGGGCGATGCGTCCAACGCTTCATCGAGCAAGGTACGTTCCAAACCAAAATGGACTTCTTGCGGCAAATAACCAACGCGCACCGTTTTGGTAATTTGCGCGAGACCTTCGCTCGTTTCCATTTCGCCCGCAAGCAATTTCAAAATCGAAGACTTGCCCGCGCCGTTCGGACCGACAAGTCCGATACGCGCGTCGTGATAAATCTCCCACGACAAATCGCGGAAAATTTCTTGTGCGCCAAAATAGAGCGTGGCTTTGGCAAGACGGGCGACGGTTCCTATAACCATAGCGTTGAGCGATGAGTGCTGAGGACTGAGAAAAGCAGAGAGGTCTCAGTCCTCAGCACTCAGTCCTCATTACTTTTCTTTCGCATGGACTCCCCACAAACAAATCCATCACGCGATTCTTGGTATCGAGTATAACCGCGAAATCCGTTTTGTATTGACGCAAGCGCGGCGAGTCTAATTCTGCGTGTGAACAAATTGTATCATCAGCTCCAATATGGTCACACGCGATTTCGGTGAGAGTATTCGCGTCAATGTTTCCCACGCGCGCCTTCAACATTTCCTGTGCGCGATTGCCTCGACACAACGAATACACGGATGGCTCGATTTCAATTTCTTGCAGCGCGTGCGCGTCGCAATGATTCGCGTGCGACAAAATTCCAGCGCGCGGTTCGAGTAAAGAAAATTTTGTTGCCGATGTTTCAGCACCGCGCAAACTATTTTCATCGCCGACGAGATAATGAATCCCCGATGCGGGTTCGCTGCGCGATAAAATTTTGATTGCCTCATCCGCGTTTTTTGCTTGCAGCATTTTTCGCACCGCGAACGTGAACGGCACACCGGGGTGCGCGTCGCGCGTGTGCAAATGATTGATGACGATGCCAACGCCATGCGCGTTCATTCCCGCGCAACCAACCATTCCCGCGAACGAGGCAACGACACAATTCACCTCATCATCAATTTTCAACGCGCACACGAACGGCTCGAACACCGCCTTCGTATCAAACGTTTGTCCCAAATAGATATTTCCATCGCGCGTCGCGGGTGACATTGCGCCGAATGAGGTGCAACCGCCGGAATTAAAAGTTGGGGGTGACGGGTGACGCGATGGCGTTTCACGCATGACGTTTGATGCCAAAAAGTTCGCCGCCGTTTCGGGACGCACCATATCGGCAATATCAATGAACGTGTTGAGTGAAAAAATTTCGCGGAATGGCACATTGCTCGCTTCCGCAATCCCGCGCACTTCCATTACGAGGTCAGGTGCAAAGCGTTCGCACGCGGGGAGATATGCATCGCTCACGCGCAAAATTTGTTCGCGCGACAAAGCCGCACCGAGAATATGCGCGGCAGAAAATTCGAGAAACGCGAAATGTTCGGCGACGAGCTCGTGAATGCTGTTGCGAGTACTTTCCCCATGCGCGCGTCCGCGCGCGCGCGGTGCGCCGCGCAATTCAAAGACCGGACATGGATTCGCGTTCACGGCGCGGGAGTTTAGCATCAAATAGTCTTTTAGAAAAGGGATTGTGAAATTTTTTGTACGAAATTTGAAAACGCGCTTGACAGCGGAAAAAATTTTTGGTAAGATGTAAGTGCTTTCATGTAAGCACTTTCTCTTTCTTTTCATTCCCCTTTCATTCATCAAGAGTGCTTTACGGCACTCGGCAATTTTCTCGCGACGGAGCGGACGGATGGCACATTCGACGGTGTATGATGTTGCTGATAAAGCAGGCGTAAGCATTGCCACCGTTTCGCGCGTCGTCAATTCTCCCGAAAAAGTCAATCCTGATACGCGGACTAAAGTCCTGACTGTCATTGACCAACTCGGCTATGTCCCCAAAGCCGAAGCGGCTGCGCGCGCGCGCAAGAGCGCCGGACGTATCGGCGTCCTCGCGCCCTTTTTTACGTATCCCTCGTTTGTTCAACGCTTGCGCGGCGTGGCGAACGCGCTCTCTGCCCTGCCCTTTGAATTGACCGTCTATAACGTTGACAGCACGGCGCGGCGCGACAGCTATGTCACTTCGCTCTCACTCACGCGTCGTCTTGATGGACTCATTTTGATGGCGCTTCCTTTTACGGCAGCCACAGTCGAACGCCTCGTCAATCACAGCATGGAAACGGTTTCGATTGAAGTGACACATCCCTCTTTTAGCAGCATCGAAATTGATGACCATGCAGGCGGACGTTTGGCAGCGGAATTTTTGATCCGCAAAGGACATCAACGTTTGGGTTTCATCGGCGATACCGATTTGCCTGAACACGCGTTTCCGACCAGTGACCGCCGTTTGGGCGGCTATCGCGCGGCGATTCACGACGCAGGACTCCAACTGGAACATTCCCACATTGCGCTCGCCGCGCAAAGTTTGGAAAACGCCATGCACTGTATGGACCGTCTGCTCAATTTACCAAATCGTCCCACCGCCGTTTTTTGCGCAAGTGATACGCAAGCATTGGGTGCGCTCAAAGCAGCACGCAAACGCGGGCTTGTTGTTCCGCGCGATGTTGCGATTATTGGTTTCGATGATTTGGATATGGCAGACTACATTGGGCTTTCCACCATTCGGCAGCATTTGGAAGAATCGGGACGCCTCGCGGTCGAATTGCTCTTGTCGCGTTTGGAATATCGCACGCGCCCGATTCAAAACATTCGCTTGAATTTGGAAATCATCGAGCGCGAGACCACATAAAATTTCACCTTTTCGGTTCTGGGTCATTGCGGATAGATTGACGGATGATACAAGTATCGTAGCTATTTTGATTCGAAAGGAGGCGCACCTTCAAACGAACCCCAAGCCTTTTCCACATTGAAACAAAAAGCAAGTAATCAGGAGGAGAAAGAATGAAACGATTTATCATTTTGGCGAGTTTGATTGCCGTGCTGGCAATTCTCGCCGCGTGTGGCACACCCGCCACGCCCGCGCCACAACCGACTACGGTACCGGCGCAACCGACTGCCGTTCCCGCACAACCGACTGCTGCACCGCAGCCGACCGCAGCGCCACAACCAACCGCCGCGCCGGCACAACCAACATCCGCGCCGTCCGGCGGAGCTTCGACAGGCGCGAGTGCAGAAGGTGCACGTGCAGCCGGTTTGACAGCATTAGCGGATGCGTATGATGGCAAACTCAAAGGTAAAGTCGTGACCATGACCGGTCCGTTCACCGATGAAGATGCCGTCAAGTTCGCATCCTCGGTCAAACCGTTTGAGGATGCCACCGGCATTGACATCCAATACGAAGGTTCCAAAGAATTTGAAGCGAGCATCTCGGCGCGCATCCAAGCCGGTGATGCTCCCGACATCATAGACTTTCCGCAGCCCGGTCTCCTTGCCGGTTTCGTCAAGCAAGGCAAAATCGTGGACGCCTCGACGCTCGTCCCGATGGATTGGTTGAAAAAGAATTACATCCAATCTTGGCTCGACATGGCGACGATGGCAGGTCCCAACGGTAACGTGCAAGGCGGCGTCTGGCATCGCTACAACGGCAAGTCGCTCGTCTGGTATCCCAAGAAGGCGTTCGACGCTGCCGGTTACAAAGTCCCGACGACGTGGGCGGAACTCGAAGCCCTTCAGAATGCAATCGTCGCCGACGGTGACACGCCTTGGTGTATCGGCATCGAATCCGGTGCCGCCACCGGTTGGCCCGCCACTGACTGGACCGAAGATATGATGCTCCGCACCACTTCGCCCGAAAACTATGACAAGTGGGTGCGCGGCGAGTTGAAATTCAATTCGCCCGAAGTCCGCAAAGCCATCGAAACCTTCGCCAAAATCTGGAACGATGACAAGATGGTGAATGGCGGTCGCGCGAAAATCGTCACCACCTTCTTTGGTGATGCGCCTGCGCCGATGTTCGAGAATCCGCCCAAGTGCTGGCTCCATCGCCAAGGCAGTTTCATCACTTCCTTCTTCCCGAAGGAAGCGGTGGCAGGCGTGGATTACGATGTGTTCTATCTGCCCGGCATTGACCCGCAATATGGCAAGCCCTTCCTCGTCGCCGGTGACATCATGGCGGCAACGAATGACAAACCCGAAACCGCTGCCGTGATGCAGTTCTTTTCGACCGGTGAAGGCGTCAAGGGTTGGATTGCTGCCGGTGGTGCGCTCTCGATGCAAAAAGACACGCAACTCGATTGGTATGGTGTCCCACTCGAACGCAACATCGCCGAAATTGCGAACGGTGCTACCGCCGTGCGCTTTGATGCCTCCGACCTCATGCCCGGCGCTGTCGGCGCAGGTTCGTTCTGGAAAGGCATGACCGACTTGTTCTCCGGTTCTGCTACCCTCGACCAAATCCTCCCAGAAATTGACAAGTCCTGGCCCGCAGGTTCGACAGGTCAAACGTCAACGGGTGGTGCCGCCGGTTCAACCGGTGCTAGCGCAGCAGCTGCAAAAGCCGAAGGGCTTAATGCGCTAGCGGATGCGTATGATGGCAAACTCAAAGGTAAAGTCGTGACCATGACCGGTCCGTTCACCGATGAAGATGCCGTCAAGTTCGCATCCTCGGTCAAACCGTTTGAGGATGCCACCGGCATTGACATCCAATACGAAGGTTCCAAAGAATTTGAAGCGAGCATCTCGGCGCGCATCCAAGCCGGTGATGCTCCCGACATCATAGACTTTCCGCAGCCCGGTCTCCTTGCCGGTTTCGTCAAGCAAGGCAAAATCGTGGACGCCTCGACGCTCGTCCCGATGGATTGGTTGAAAAAGAATTACATCCAATCTTGGCTCGACATGGCGACGATGGCAGGTCCCAACGGTAACGTGCAAGGCGGCGTCTGGCATCGCTACAACGGCAAGTCGCTCGTCTGGTATCCCAAGAAGGCGTTCGACGCTGCCGGTTACAAAGTCCCGACGACGTGGGCGGAACTCGAAGCCCTTCAGAATGCAATCGTCGCCGACGGTGACACGCCTTGGTGTATCGGCATCGAATCCGGTGCCGCCACCGGTTGGCCCGCCACTGACTGGACCGAAGATATGATGCTCCGCACCACTTCGCCCGAAAACTATGACAAGTGGGTGCGCGGCGAGTTGAAATTCAATTCGCCCGAAGTCCGCAAAGCCATCGAAACCTTCGCCAAAATCTGGAACGATGACAAGATGGTGAATGGCGGTCGCGCGAAAATCGTCACCACCTTCTTTGGTGATGCGCCTGCGCCGATGTTCGAGAATCCGCCCAAGTGCTGGCTCCATCGCCAAGGCAGTTTCATCACTTCCTTCTTCCCGAAGGAAGCGGTGGCAGGCGTGGATTACGATGTGTTCTATCTGCCCGGCATTGACCCGCAATATGGCAAGCCCTTCCTCGTCGCCGGTGACATCATGGCGGCAACGAATGACAAACCCGAAACCGCTGCCGTGATGCAGTTCTTTTCGACCGGTGAAGGCGTCAAGGGTTGGATTGCTGCCGGTGGTGCGCTCTCGATGCAAAAAGACACGCAACTCGATTGGTATGGTGTCCCACTCGAACGCAACATCGCCGAAATTGCGAACGGTGCTACCGCCGTGCGCTTTGATGCCTCCGACCTCATGCCCGGCGCTGTCGGCGCAGGTTCGTTCTGGAAAGGCATGACCGACTTGTTCTCCGGTTCTGCTACCCTCGACCAAATCCTCCCAGAAATTGACAAGTCCTGGCCCGCAGCAAAATAAGCCGATGACTGTCTTGAGCAGGAATGGATAGCAGTACCGTTCCTGCTCACCAGAGGATACAAAAAATCTTGCGCCGCATATTTTCAAGTGTGAATGTGCGGCGCAAGACCAAATTGTGAAAACGCGATTGACGTGAGCTAGCTTGCGCGCATAGAATAGAAAAATCGTTTTGACTTGGTTCACCGGTGACCCAACATAAAGAGGAGGCAGTGATGCAAAAACGCGCTGAAGTAGGACTCTCCACCGTAGGCGAAAGCCCCATCGCCAAAGGTCCGCTCGACTGGCTCGTAACCAACTTTTTACGCATCCTCATCGCAATCGCGATTCCCATATTGACCTTTGCCGCCCTGTACGCCGGTTTTGTTTTTCTGCGTGACAGCAACGCGCCAAAAATCGTCATCGCTGTCGTCGCCATCATCTGGGGCGTCGGTGGTGTGGCGCTCTTGTACACGGTCTCCAATTTGCTGATTGAAGGTATCGGCGGACAGTGGCGCGCGCGCATTCAACCATTTCTCTTTGTCGGACCCGCGATTGCGATTCTCGCATGGTATCTCGCCATTCCAACGATTCGCACATTGTGGGCGAGCTTGTTCGATGCCAACGGCGTCAACTTTGTCGGTCTGAACAATTACATTGCCGTTTTTACGGACCGCAACATGTTCACCGCGTTCCGCAACAATATCTTGTGGATTGTGTTTGGTGCAACGTTCACCGTGATATTCGGATTGTTGATTGCGATTCTCGCCGACCGCAGCAAATTTGAATCTGTCGGCAAGGCAATGATATTTTTGCCGATGGCGATTTCAATGGTCGGCGCGGGCGTCATTTTCAACATGCTCTATTCGCCCAATCCCAACATCGGTCTGCTCAACGCGATTTACACGGGCATCACGGGCGCCGCGCCGATTGCTTGGAAAGCCGACTCGAATTTGCAGCCGTGGAATAATTTGTTCCTCATCATTGTCATGATTTGGCTGCAAACCGGATACGCGATGGTGTTGTTTTCCGCCGCCATTAAAGGTATCCCCACCGAAATTTTGGAAGCCGCGCGCGTGGACGGCGCGAACGAAGTGCGAATCTTTTTCAGCATCATCATCCCCGGCATCGCCGCGACGATTGTCACCGTCGCGACCACGGTCATTATTTTCACATTGAAGATTTTCGATGTCGTTCAAGTGATGACGGGCGGTCAGTTTAGCACCCAAGTCATTGCGACACAGTTTTATCGCGAGTATTTCACTTCGCAGAACGCGGGGTACGGTTCCGCGATTGCGATTGTGTTGTTGCTCGCCGTTGTGCCCGTCATGGTCTATAACCTCAAACAATTCAACGAAAGGCAGGCGTTCTAATGGCTGCGACGATGCCCAAATCCAACGCGCTCGCACCGCGACGCGCACCGTTTAACGCGGGTCCGCTCATTGTCAACCTGACGTTGTTGATGCTTGTCATCGCGTGGCTCTTGCCCACGTTCGGACTTCTCATTTCGTCGTTCCGTTCGCGCGAAGACATTCAAGCGTCCGGCTGGTGGAGCATTTTTCCGCACCGCGAATTTGTCATGTCGGAAGAATTTCCGGTCCCCGAAGGTTTGGACCGCAATGGCGTCATGAACATTCGCGGCGCGACGGGAACATTTGAACAATTTCGCGAAGGCATCACTGCGCCCGATGGCTCTCGCCTCATCTGGATTGGCAATCGCCGTCTTGGCAATATCCAAGTCCAGTCGCAGCAATGGACTATGGGGAGCAATTGGACGTTGAATAACTACGAACAAGTTTTGGGCGGAAAGGAATTTCAAATCCGTCAACCGGATGGTTCGACGCTCGTCGTACAAGGCGATGATTTCGTCGGCGCATTTCTCAACAGCATCGTCGTCGCCGTGCCTGCCACCGTCATTCCCATTCTCATTGCCGCGTTCGCCGCGTACGGTTTTGCGTGGATGAGTTTTCCCGGGCGCAAAGCATTTTTCATCATGGTCATTGCGCTGCTCGTCGTGCCACTTCAAATCGCGCTCGTCCCGATTCTGCGCGATTACGTTGCGCTCAATTTGAATGGAACGTTTCTCGGCGTTTGGCTCGCGCACGCGGGCTTTGGTTTATCGCTCGCGACGTACTTGTTGTACGGCTATATCAGCTCATTGCCGCGCGACCTTTTGGAATCCGCGTTCCTCGACGGCGCGTCGCACTTTACGATTTTCACCCGCTTGATTCTGCCGCTCTCGATGCCCGCGCTCGCGTCATTCGCGATTTTCCAATTCCTATGGGTATGGAATGATTACCTCGTCGCGTTGATTTTCATCGGCGCCAAACCGGACGTACAAGTCCTCACCATGCGCATCGCCGAAATGGTTGGCTCACGCGGCAACGACTGGCACTTGCTCACGGCAGGCGCGTTCATTTCCATGATTCTCCCCGTCAGCGTGTTCTTTGCGCTCCAACGCTATTTCGTGCGCGGGCTGCTCGCGGGTTCGGTCAAGGGCTAAGCACGAATCGCGTATCGCAAATCGCATGTGTCTCGCACGAAACGACAAGCGATAGGCGATACGCGAGCTTCTTTGTTCAGGCGGAGGTCGCTATGGGCAAAAAGAACAAAGAGAAAAAGGACAAGCAAGCGAAAAAAGAAAAAAAGAAAAAAAAGAAAGAACGCGCGGAACAAGCAGAGTCTGCAATGAACGACGATGAACAACACGAGAGAATCGAAGCAGCAGGCGAACGGCTCGACAAAAAATTTTATGAACGCGAACTCAAGCGGCTGCAAATCAATCTCGTCAAACTGCAAGAATGGATCAAGCATCAGGGCTTGAAAGTCGTCGTCATTTTTGAAGGGCGCGATGCGGCGGGCAAAGGCGGCACCATCAAACGCATCACCGCGAGTTTGAATCCGCGCATCTGTCGCGTCGTCGCGCTCGGCACGCCGACGGAACGCGAAAAGTCGCAGTGGTATTTTCAACGTTACGTCGCGCAATTACCGGCGGCGGGTGAAATGGTTTTGTTTGACCGCAGTTGGTACAATCGCGCGGGCGTCGAACATGTAATGGGCTTTTGCACCGACGACGAGTACAATGAATTCTTGCGTTCGTGTCCCGAATTTGAACGCATGTTGGTTCGTTCGGGCATCATACTGATAAAGTACTGGTTCTCGGTCAGCGACCACGAACAAGAGCTCCGTTTTCAAGCGCGGCTTGACGACCCCACCAAACGCTGGAAATTGAGTCCGATGGATTTACAATCGCGCGCGCGTTGGGTCGAATACTCCAAAGCCAAAGACGCGATGTTTTCCTACACCGACATCAAGCAAGCGCCGTGGTATGTCGTCAACGCGGATGACAAACGCCGCGCGCATCTCAATGTCATCTCGCATTTGCTCTCCCTCATCGAATACCAAGATTTAACGCCCGACGCGTTGCAGCTGCCGCCGCGTCAACAAGAAATCGGTTATGTGCGTCCGCCGATAACTGACCAAACGTTTGTGCCGAATGTATATTGAAATCAAAGATGAGGGATGAAAGATGAAGGATGAAAAGCAAAGAGTGCTTCATCCCTTATCCCTTATCCCTCATCCCTTCCCTTATGTCCGATTGGTTCAAGTCTACTGTTTTCTATCAAATTTTTGTCCGCGCGTTTTGCGATTCCAACGGCGACGGCATTGGCGATTTGCGCGGCGTCATGTCCAAACTCGATTACTTGAGCGCGCTCGGCGTGGATACGATTTGGCTCATGCCGATTACGCCGTCACCACTGCGCGATCACGGCTATGATGTCAGCGGACATTTTGACGTGCATCCCGATTACGGAACCTTAAAGGATTTTCGCGATTTGGTGGACGCGGCGCATCAACGCAACTTGCGCGTCATCGTCGAACTCGTTCCCAATCACACCAGCGACCAACATCCGTGGTTCCTCGCTTCGCGCGACCCGCAGCATCCCGAACATGCAAAATATCGCGATTGGTATGTGTGGAGCGATACGGATGAAAAATATAAAGACGCGCGCATCATTTTCATTGATTACGAAAAATCCAATTGGACGTTCGACGAAAAACGCGGGCAGTATTTCTGGCACCGCTTTTTTTATCATCAGCCCGATTTGAATTTTGACAATCCCCACGTGCAGCGCGCCATGATGCAAGTGGCACAATTTTGGGTGGACCAAGGCGCGGATGGAATTCGCGTGGACGCGCCGCCGTACTTGATTGAACGCGAAGGGACGAGCTGCGAAAATCTTCCCGAATCCCACGCGTATTACAAACGCTTGCGCGCGTTCCTCGACGCGTATGCGCCCGGCACTATGCTCCTCGCCGAAGCGAATCAATGGGCAAAGGACACACTGCCTTATTTTGGCGATGGCGACGAATTTCACATGAATTTTCACTTTCCCTTGATGCCGCGCATTTTTCTCGCGCTCGCGCAGGGGACGCGTGAACCGCTCGATTGGATTCTCGCCCAGACCCCGCCCATTCCCGAAAATTGTCAGTGGGCAACGTTTCTCCGCAATCACGACGAACTTACGCTCGAAATGGTGTCGCTCGAAGAGCGAGCGTTCCTGTGGAATTTTTACGCGCCCGATATCGAGATGCGAAAAAATTTAGGCATCCGCCGCCGCCTCGCACCGTTGCTCGACAATGACCGCGCAAAAGTAAAAGTGGCACATTCGCTGCTGCTCACGCTCATCGGCTCGCCCGTTCTCTATTACGGCGACGAAATCGGCATGGGCGACAATATCAAACTCGACGACCGCTGGGGCGTGCGAACGCCGATGCCGTGGGATGATTCACCGAACGCGGGTTTTTCCGATGCGCCGCGCGAAAAAATGTATCTGCCCGTGATTGACGACGACGTATATGGTTACACACGCGTCAATGTGGCGTTCGCGGAACGCGCGCCCGATTCATTGTTAAACTGGCTTCGCCGCGCGCTAAAAATTCGCGCGCAGCATCCTGCATTCGCGCGCGGCGAATTGCAAACGCTTGACACAAAAAATCCTGCGCTTTTCGCATACACGCGCACAACACTCGATGAAAAATTGCTCGTCGTCAACAATTTGTCCGCGCACACGCAAACCGTAGCATTGAATTTGGATTCGCGCGGCAAGGTGCGCGATTTGGAAAACGGCGAAATGATCGCGTTCGACAACACTCTGCATTTTGAATTACCGCGATACGGATATCGGTGGTTTGAAATCGTCGCGATGTAAGGGTAGAGCATTGACAGACGCCTTGTTTCGCACAACGAAACGATGAATCGAGTCGCGTACGTGACTGTCAATGCTTCTCCCCTACGATGAAATGCTCGACTCTGCCCAAACCGAATTGAATCTCTTGCGCCTGCAACAGAAATTGCAGGCGCGTTTTGCATCCGCCGCCGCAAAACATCCCAAGCAGTGGCAAACCTTTCTCGCGCGCCTGCGTGAACATTTCCCGCCGCTGCTCGAGCGGCTCGCGCATTTGTACGGTGCGCGCCTCGATTTCTTTTATCACTTGGAAGAACTTGGCGCGATTCTCGCCGAAGCCTGGTTTGCGCGTCCCGCCGCATTGAAAAAACTCGACGCGCAGCGCGAACAAAATCCGCAGTGGTTTCAATCGAATCAAATGCTCGGCGCGGTGTGCTATGTAGATTTGTTTGCAAAAAACTTGGACGGCATCCGCGAAAAAATTCCATACTTGCAAGAACTCGGCGTGACCTATCTTCACTTGATGCCATTGTTCCAAGCCCCCGAACCCGAAAACGACGGCGGCTATGCGGTGAGCAGCTATCGTGAAATCAGTCCGTCGCTCGGCACGATGAAACAGTTGCGCGCGCTCGCAGAAGAATTGCATCAAGCAGGCATCGTCCTCGTCGTGGACTTTGTTTTCAATCACACCGCGCACGACCACGCATGGGCAACGCGCGCGCTCGCGGACGACCCCGAATATCGCGATTACTATTTTATTTTCCCCGACCGCGTGATGCCCGATTTGTATGACAAAACCCTCCGCGAAATTTTTCCCGATGTGCGGCGCGGGTCATTTACATTTTTGCCCGCACACAACAAGTGGGTCTGGACCACCTTTAATTCGTTTCAATGGGATTTGAATTACAGTAATCCCGCCGTGTTCAACAGCATGGCGCGCGAAATGTTATTTCTCGCGAATCAAGGCATTGACGTTTTGCGTCTCGACGCCGTCGCGTTCATTTGGAAAAAGTTGGGGACGAGCTGCGAAAACTTGCCTGAAGCGCACATGCTCATTCAGGCGTTCAATTTGCTCGCGCGCATTTCGGCACCGGGACTTTTATTCAAATCAGAAGCGATTGTGCATCCCGACGAAGTGGTGAAATATATTTCCGCAGAGGAATGTCAGCTCTCGTACAATCCACTGCTCATGGCGCTCTTGTGGAATTCACTCGCGACGCGCAAAACGCGTTTGCTCAATGCTTCGATGAAATATCGTTTTGCGATTCCGCGCGAAACCGCGTGGGTCAATTACGTGCGCGTGCATGATGACATTGGCTGGACGTTCGACGACGAGGACGCGCGTATTCTCGGCATCAATGGCTATGACCATCGCCGTTTTCTTAATGAATTTTATTCAGGAAAATTTCCCGGCAGTTTCGCGCGCGGCTTGCCCTTTCAATTCAACCCCGATACGGGCGACATGCGAATTTCTGGCACTGCCGCGTCGCTCGCCGGTTTGGAAATAGCGCTCGCTGAAAACGACGCACAAGAAATCGAATTTGCCATTCGCCGTATTCTTTTAATTCACGGCATCATCACACTCATCGGCGGCATTCCATTGGTTTATCTCGGCGATGAAATTGGAACGCTGAACGATTATTCGTACCAAGACGACCCCGCGAAATCCTATGACAGTCGTTGGGTGCATCGTCCGCGTTTCAACTGGGACGACGCAAAAAAACGCAATGACCCCGCGACCATTCAAGGACGCGTATATTGGGGATTGCAAAAATTGATTGCGCTTCGCAAAACGCACGACATTTTTTCCGGCGGACAAATGCGCGTGCGCGAGACAGGCAGCGACCACTTGTTCGCGTTTGAACGAGTACACGCAGACGTGTCAGGTTTCGGCGATGAAATACATCGCAAAAAACCTGACACGTCTATTCTCGTCATCGCAAACTTTAGCGAACACGCGCAGCCGATTCATCACGAAAGGTTACGCGCCGAAATTTTCAACAGCGAAATTTTGCACGGACGCGAGTTTTTGAACGATGACGAAACGCTTGCACCTTACGCGTTGGTTGTCGCCAAATAAAAACGCCGCGCACAATTGCGCGGCGTTCGTCTAATCCACACGTTTCACATCTGCAATTTCCTTTGCGCGCGCCGAACGATATAGTGCGTCCACAATTTCCATTGCGCGCAATCCTTCCACCCCATTTGCCATTGGTTCGCGTCCATGACGCAGTGCGTCAAGAAATTCCACCCACTCGTTCGCCCACGACGGGTCACTGTCGTCAAATTCCCAAATCGTTTCGCTCGGTTTGCCGCCGCGCGGATTGCGTTGGTGCAAAATCAAACGCATCGCGCCGTAATGCCCGCCGCGACCCTCCGCGCGCAGTGTGCCGTTCGTACCACCAAGTTCCACTTCAAAACGATTTTTCCACTGCGTCAGTCCCGCGTGAAATTGCGCGACGCATCCGTTTTCATTCCACATGAGCGCAAACACATTGTCCTCTTGGACGGTGGGATAAAACAACGTCGGCATCTCGGCAAAGACGCGCGTGATATTTCCCAAAAGCCAACGCGCCAAATCCACCGAATGAATCCCTTGGTCCATCAAATGTCCGCCGCCCGACAATTCGGGATTCATGCGCCATTCGTTTTCGTAACCGGGGCGCCCGCCGTGCCCATAAATAATTCGCACGTACATCGCCTCACCAATCGCGCCGCTTTGAAATTGTTTATGCAATTCTTTCAGGTGTGGAAAATGGCGATGATTGAACCCCGTTTTCAAGACGCGTCCCGCATTGTGTGCCGCGCGCACCATCGCTTGTGCTTCGCTCACATTGCGCCCCAGCGGTTTCTCGCTCAACACATGTTTGCTGTTTTCCAAACCCGCAATCACAAACGGTGCGAGAAATTTGTTGATGGTGGAAACGACAATCACGTCAATGTCATCGGCGCGCGCGAGCTCCATTCCGTCGCGTGTCGCGCAATAATTTTCTATGCCAAATTGCGCCGCGAGTTTTTCGGCGCGCGCAAGGTGTACATCAGCAACGGCGACAAGTTCGCTGTGCGGATGTTCGGAAATCACCTGTGCGCGTTTTTCTCCAACCCAGCCCGCGCCGATGAGACCGACGCGAAAATTTTTCGCTTTGCTATTCACAAAAAATCCTCCCGAAAAATTTTTCGAGAGGATACACGTGTAAAGCAATTTTGCAAATTGTTTATCGTACGGCAAATTTGAAATTTGTCCTACCTTACGACAAACGCAAATTCGCCATCATGACACGACTTGTCGGGCCAACACGCGCGATACAAGACATGGTACGTTCCCGCGCCTGCGTCGGGCAGATTCACAGACATTTGCAAACGATTCTCGGAAAACTCCAAAGCGCCGAGCGCGAGTTTTTCGCCATCCTTTAACACGTTGATATTCGAATTGCGCGCGAGAATAAAATTGAAATCAATTTGAATTTTATCAGGTGCACGTGTGACCAAGTCAGCGTGTGCGGGCGATGATGAAACATAATGCGCGGCGAAACGTTCTTGCGGCAATGTTGCGATGTCCACTTTGTGTGGCAAAGCCGGCGTCAGTGTCGGTGGAATCGCGGTGGGTGGAACATTCGTCGGCGCGCGTGTTGGTGGAATTGGCGTTGGCGCAACGGGCGTGGCTGTCGGTTCGTTTCGCGCTATGGTTGTCAGTGCGAGAGTCGCTTGTGCGAACGTGGTCGGTAAATTTTGGGTTTGAACATTTGCGCGTACGAGAATTGTGCCAAACATATTTTGCGGCACGTGCGCGCTGCAATGAAAGTTGTATTCGCCGCTTTCGTCAAAAGTGTACGTAAAAGTTTCTTGCGGTGGAATGTCGAGCGAATTGAAATCGGGAAACGCGTTGTGCGAAGGATGCGGGTCAGAATTTACAAAATGTTCGAACGGGTCATCGTTCACCCACGTCACTGTTGTGCCTTGTGAAATAATAATTTGATTCGGTTGATATTTCACGTCGCGCAAATGAATCATCACCTTTTTTTCTGGGGTAAGGTCTACAAAATTTTTCACTTGCGCGGCGTCCACGCGAAAACCGATTTGTCCCTCGGAGCATCCTGCATTGGCAAAACACGCGCGGTATTTGGCAAGATACAATCCGTCACCACTCGCCGCTTTGAGTTTCGCAGACATGTAAATTTTGCGCGCGTCGAATTCGGTGGGCGCGAGCGCGAGGGTTTCACCGTCGCGTTCCAACGTGATGGATGATTCGGCAGTGAGTGGAATATCAAAGTTGATACCGATGCGGCGCGGCACTTGCGTCAAAGTTTGCGAATGATTGGGAAACGAATCTACAAAGTGCGGTGCGTCAATGGGTTCGCCCAAGCCGTCAATGTGATTCATGCTGTGTTGGCGCGGGCGATGTGTTGGCAAAGGTTCGACTCGAGTTGTGGGCGCGGGGATTGACCCGGCGGGAGTTGGAACATTGGTCGCGCACGCGACAAAGAGAGCAAAGAGTGCGCTGATAAAAAGAGGGGTGAAGATTTTTTTCAAAACATTCATGATACTTGTGCCGCTGTACTTGCGTGGTTTGCAGTCCCACTCAATCTGCCAATTACAAATCCGCAGGACACAGTTTGTGAGCATCGGATTTGCGCGCGTTTGCGTAATGAATTGTATGATGCAGACGTATTTTGTTACTTGATTTTGTGAGAGGCGCGTTACAAACGGCTTGCCAAAGTCTTACGGATTGCTTTCGAGTGCCGCGCCATCGGGCGCGCGCGATTATTAACTCTTTTCTCATAGAAACTTAACCCGTCTCGGACACAATGCAGAGACGCGTCACGCCCGCTTTTGCGCGTGTGGTGCGTTTTCCCTCCATCACGCGAACATTTCTGCGTTATAATGCACCCGCTGTTTTGTCAGCGCAGCATTCGCCCAATTTCCAATTTAACTTTTCGTCAAGCCACGGCAATCAGACTTATCTCCAATCCATGATTGCGTGACAATGCGCCACTTTTTATGTCCGAAGCGAAACCCTCGCGTTTGATTCGATTGCGTGTGCAAACCCAGCGGCTCGCCACACTCGCCAAAAAAATCGCGCCCTTTGCGGCAACGGTGCTTGTCACCGTCCTCGCGCTCACACTCTTTAACGTCTTTAATCCCGCGCCCCAACCGCTTACCGATAGACAACTGAACGAGAAAATTTTTCAGGCGATGGCATCGGCAACGCCGCCGCCCGCATTGTCGGCGCGCGTGTATCAGGCGGTGCAACCTTCGCTGGTGCAAATTGAAACCAAAATTCTTTCGCCCGATGGCAAAGAAGAAGGCGGACGCGGCGCGGGTGTGATTATTGATGAGAACGCGCAAGTGTTGAGCAGTCTGCATGTAGTGCAAAACGCGTTCGAGATTGAAATTTTGTTTATGGACGGGACACGCAGCGAAGCGCAAATTGTGACGAGCCAACCTGAAAACGATATTGTGCTGTTGAAACCATTGCAGATGCCCGCGCAATTTTTGCCTGCGGTGATGGGCAATCCCAATTCGCTCAACGTTGGCGACGAAGTATTTGCAGTGGGCAGTCCGTTCGGACTCACCGCATCGGAATCAGCAGGAATTGTTTCGGGTTTGAATCGCGTGTACCGTCCAAACAAAGATGTGAATCTGGATGGGATGATTCAATTCGATGCGGCGGTGAACCCCGGAAATTCCGGCGGTCCGTTGGTGAATCGCTACGGTGAAGTGGTCGGAATTGTTACGGGACTTTTGAATCCCACCGAACAAAATTTTTTCGTCGGCATCGGTTTCGCGGTGCCGATTGATGCGGCGGCGAGCGCTGCCGGACCGAATCCATTCTGAAAGGTATCAGGTAGCACGTATCAAGTATCAAAAAATATTTTCCCCTGCTCCTTGATACCTGCTACTTTTCAACTATGTCATTAAACATGCCCCCCGCGCCACCCATCGTGCCGATGGATATTAAAAAGATGGAGGTAAAACATCCGAGCGCGGCGAAAATGGAGCAAGTGCTGTTTGAAGTCAAAAAGATGATTGTCGGGCAAGACCATTTGCTCGAACGTCTCGTCGTTGCACTCCTCGCGCGCGGACACATTCTTGTCGAAGGCGTGCCGGGTCTCGCGAAAACGTTGGCGATTAAATCGCTCGCGGATTCGATTGGCGGCGATTTCAAACGCATTCAGTTTACGCCTGACCTCGTACCTGCCGATTTGGTTGGCACGCGCATTTACAATCAAAAAACCGGCGAGTTTAATACATCACTCGGTCCCGTGTTCACAAATTTGTTGCTCGCTGACGAAATCAATCGCGCCCCCGCCAAAGTGCAAAGCGCGCTCTTGGAAGTGATGCAAGAACGCCAAGTCACCATCGGCGGAACGACATACAAAGTGCCAAATCCATTTCTCGTGATGGCAACGCAGAACCCGATTGAAACCGAAGGCACGTATCCGCTGCCCGAAGCGCAAGTGGACCGCTTCATGATGAAAGTTCTCGTGGGCTATCCGAGTGACCGCGAAGAATTTGTAATCGTCGAACGCATGATTAGCGCGTTAATGCCGATAGCAAAAGTGTTGTCGCCGGAAGAATTGGTGACACTGCAGCGCGAAACGGACAAAGTGTATGTTGACCCCGCGTTGATTGAATACGCTGTTCGCATCGTGACAGCAACGCGCGAACCGAAAAAATATCAATTGCCTGATTTGCAAAAATACATCGCGTTCGGTGCAAGCCCGCGCGCATCTATCAATTTGATTCTCACAGCGCGCGCGTTGGCAATGGTGCGCGGACGTACGTACGTTTTGCCGCAAGATGTCTTTGATATGGTGTTGGACGTATTGCGCCATCGCATGGTGTTGACATACGAAGCGCTGTCCGACGGCATCACGGCAGACAAAATCATTGTCAAGGTGATGGATAAAATTCCAATACCCGTGATTCCGCAGCCCGAACGAATTCCGGTGAACGCGTGAGATATGTAGCAGGTAGTAGGTAGCAAGTTTGCACTCTGTCGCCTTGCTACCTACTACTTACTACCTGCTACGGAAATGTCTTTAGCCACTCCCGAACGTCTTTTGCAACGCCTCGACTGGACGGTGATTCGGCGGCTCGATGGAATTTTGCAAGGCGAGTACCGTTCGCTCTTTACGGGAACGGGTCTGGACCTCGCAGAAATTCGCGAGTACACCGCTGAAGACGATATTCGTTATATGGACTGGAACGTCACGGCGCGCATGGGTACGCCGTACGTGCGTCAATATCACGAAGACCGCGAAATCAACGCGTGGTTTTTGCTCGACCTTTCACCATCGGTTGATTTTGGTACCGTCAACGCGCTCAAGCGTGATTACTTGATTGAATTTGTCGGCGTCATGTCGCGTTTGTTGACGCGGCACGGTAATCGCGTCGGCGCGATTTTTTACGGCTCGCATATTGACAAAGTCATTCCGGCAGCCGGCGGCAAACTCCAAGTGCTGCGACTCATTAACGATTTGCAAAAAGAACCGAAACTCAAACGCGCGCCATTCACGAGTTTGAGTACGTTGATCGCGGCAGGCAATGGTTTCATTCGCCGTCGTTCGCTCGTGTTTATCATTTCCGATTTCATCAGTGAACCCGGCTGGGAAGTGCCGCTGCGTCTGTTGACGCAAAAGCATGAAGTCTTGTCCGTGCGCTTGTGGGACCCGCGCGAAGTGGACCTACCTGATATTGGAATGGTTGTAATTGAAGACGCGGAAACAGGCGAACAACTTTTTGTGGATACGCACGATAAAAAATTCCGCGAACGATTTCATCAAGCCGCGCAGAAACGCGAAGCAGAAATCAATCACGCGTTCAAACGCGCGGGCGTGGATGTCTTGTCACTTTCGACCGAAGACGATTTGGTAAAATCCATTTTGCGTTTTGCGAATATGCGGAAAGAACGCAAGGCACATCCGGCAAAACAATTTTAGATTTCAGAAACGTGCAGTCTGCAAGCAATCTGCAATCTGAAATGAGGTAGTACTTATGACATTTCTCTGGCCCTTTATGCTCGTCCTGCTGCTGTTGATTCCACTGCTCATCGTGGTCTATATTCTTTTACAGCGGCGACGGCAAAAATATGCGCTGCGCTATGCCTCGCTTTCGTTGGTCAAAGAAGCGATGGGACGCGGACCGGGATGGCGGCGTCATGTGCCTGCCGCGATTTTTCTCATTGCGCTCACGTTCATGATTATTGGACTCGCGCGTCCCGAAATGGAAACGCTGGTACCCGCCGCCGAGGGTACCATCATTTTAGCGATTGATGTTTCGGGCAGCATGATCGCTGAAGATTTGCAGCCGAATCGCATCGAAGCGGCGAAAACTGCCGCCCGCGCGTTTGTGGAAAAACAACCGGACAGTGTCCAAGTGGGCATCGTTTCATTCAGCGATAACGCGTTTGTCGTGCAGCCACCGACAGATGACAAAGAAGCGTTGCTTTCGGCAATCAATCGTCTGAACTGGCAGCGCGGCACGGCGATTGGACGCGGGCTCGTGGCGGCATTGGAAGCGATTGCTGAAAAATCGGGACAACCCGCTGAAATCAATCTCAGTCCCGAACAAGACCAATCCAACAACAATAATGCCGCGCCGCAACCGACACCAATGCCCAAAGGACAATATCAAAACGCGATTATTGTTTTGTTGACGGACGGTGAAAACAATCAATGGCCCGAGCCCGTGGAAATCGCGCAGATTGCAGCAGACCGCGGCATTCGCGTTTATACCGTCGGCATCGGCAGCGAAGAAGGCGCGATTGTGCGAATTCAAGGACGCTCAATTCGCACGCGACTGGATGAACAAACGCTACGCACGATTGCGGAAAAAACGGACGGGATTTATTACAATGCACAAACCGAAAGCGACCTCGTAAAGGTGTATGAAAATCTTTCGACGAATCTGGTATTGAAAACGGATAAGACCGAAGTGACTGCGTATGCCACTGCCATCGCCGTTTTCTTTTCACTCATCGCCGGATTCCTTTCGCTCATGTGGTTCAACCGTTTGCCGTAATACAAAAAAATTATGGAAAACAAAAAATCTCCGCGAGGGTCGCGGAGATTTTTTTATTTTCACTCTCGTTACGCAAAACGCATTGTCAAGCCCTAGGCATTGCATTATACTGTCTGCACGCTGAAACCTTGGCGCATCCCACAGCCCGCGTAGAATATAATCGAAACTCTCCCTGCATGAACACACATCATTTTTCTCCAACGCACTATCACATCACCCTCGGTTCGCACGCGCCCGTTCTGGAAATCGCGGACGGTGATACGGTCATCACCACCACCGTTGATGCAAATGGGATGGACGCGCGCTGCGAAACAATTACCGCGAGTCCGAATCCGCAAACCGGTCCATTTTTTGTACGCGGCGCAGAACCGGGCGATACGCTCGTTGTCCATTTGGAACGTATCACACCGAATCGCGTGTATGGTTGGACACGCGCGTCCGTTGCGGCGAATGTGGTTGACCCCGATTTCGTCCCGCAACTCCCTATACGCGAAAAAGCAGAATGGCGCGTGGATGGTGAATCGGAGACCGCAACGCTCGTTTCACCAAAAACGAATTTGGGAGAATTTATTGTTCCTATCAAACCGATGCTCGGCTGCTTTGGCGTCGCGCCGTATGATGGGCAAGCAATTTCTACCGCGACGTCTGCCGAACATGGCGGCAATATGGATTACAACGGATTCGTCGCGGGCGTCACTGTTTATTTTCCCGTGTTTGTTTCGGGCGCGCTCTTTTTTCTCGGCGACGGACACGCGGCGCAAGGTGACGGTGAAATGGTCGGCACCGGCATCGAAATTTCAATGGACGTGCAATTCCGTGTGCGCGTCATCAAAAATAAAAAAATCAATTGGGTGCGCGGTGAGAACAAAGAATATATTTTCACCGTCGGCAACGCGCGTCCGCTCGACCAAGCGACACAACATGCGACGACAGAGATGTTGCGCTGGCTGCAAGACGATTACGGACTCGACGCGGTAGGCGCGAGTATCTTGTTCGGGCAATGCGTCGAGTACAACTTGGGCAACATGTTCGACCCCGCGTACACGATGGTCTGCAAAATTCCGAAACGTTACCTTAAAGAAATTGCACAGTCTGAAAACTAAAATTCCGCATGGACCCCATCCTCTTCCAAGTCCTCGCCTCTGCGCTCGTACAAGCCACCGAAGAAATGGCGATTGCGCTCAAACGCAGCGCGTACTCGACCAACATCAAAACGCGTAACGATTTTTCGTGCGCGTTTTTTGACCGCGAATTGCGGACTGTCGCGCAAGCATCGGGACAACCCGTGCATCTTGGTTCGCTCGCCAAATTTGTGCCGAATGTGATTCAAATGTACGGCGCGGAAAATTTGCGCGCGGGCGATGGGATTTTAGCGAACGACCCATATCTCGGCGGCGTGCATCTCAACGACATTACGTTGATTTCACCCGTGTACACCGGTAATGAATTGATTGGTTACGTCGCAAATCTCGCGCATCATGTGGACGTGGGGGGGGGTGCGCCGGGGAGCATTGGCGCGTTCCGCGAAGTATTTCAAGAAGGCATCATCATTCCCGGCGTCAAACTTGTCTCTTTCGGAAAAATTGACGACGACATTTTTCGTCTCGTCCTCGCGCAAATTCGCAGCAAACGCGAAACGGCGGGGGATTTTCGCGCGCAGATTGCAGCAAACATTACGGGTACGAAACGAATTGCCGCGCTCGCGCAACGCTACGGCGTCGAAACATTGAACGCGCACATTGACGAATTGCTTGATTACACCGAACGCCGCGCGCGAAACGATGTGGAAAAATTACCGCACGGAATTTTTCGCGCAGAAGGTGTAGTGGACAACGACGGCTACACCGACGAACCCGTGCATCTCGCCGCGCAAATCACCGTTGACGATGATGGCGTGCTGTTTGATTTGACCGGTTCCGATGAGCAGCGCCGCGCCCCCGTCAATTCCACGTACGCGCAAACATTCGCTGCGTGCGCGTATGTTTTGAAAACGTTGATTGACCCCGACATTCCTGTCAACGCAGGATTTTATGCGTTGGTGAAAATGATTGCGCCCGAAGGGACGGTTACAAATTGCACAATGCCCGCGCCTGTCGTCGGCGGTTGGGAAACACAACATCGGCTCACCGACATTCTTTTCAAAGCGCTCGCCCAAGCGATTCCCGAACGCGTGCCTGCGGGAACGAAAGCAATGATGGCGCAAATCGCGTTCGGCGGTATTGACCCGCGCGACGGCGACTTATACGCGTACTATGAAGCGATTGCGGGCGGCTACGGCGGACGCGCGACGAAGGACGGCGCGGATGCGGTGCAAACGCACGGACAGAATACCGAGAACGCGCCCGTTGAAGAAACCGAACGCAATTATCCGATTCGTCTCGCGCGCTATGAATTGGTGAACGATTCCGACGGCGCGGGAAAATTTCGCGGCGGACTCGGACTGCGCCGCGATTATCAATTCATTGCTCACGACCCGTCGTGTTCGATTTTGTCGGACCGCGACAGATGGGGACCGCATGGCTTGTTTGGCGGGCGCGACGGAAAAATCGCACAGTATTTTTTGATACGCGACGAACAAGAAATTCCGCTCTCTTCCAAAACGACGATTGAAATTCGCGCGGGCGACACTATCAGTTTTCGCACCTGCGGCGGCGGCGGTTACGGCAACGCGCACGAACGCGACGCGCAAGCGGTACTGCGTGACGTGCGCGAAGAAAAGGTGAGCGCTGAACGCGCGCGGAGTGAGTATGGGGTTACGGTGGATACGACGAATTGGGTTGTGGATGAAACACAAACAATCATCATTCGCGGAAAAAATAATTTTGAAATTATCGCGTTTGATTGGACAAGAGGATATCCATCAAGCAAAAATCTTTTTTACGAATGTACGAACTGTCAAACCATTGTTCCCTCTTTGCCAAATGATTCGACAACGTGCAAGTGTAGCAATGTAAGCATTGATGTTGATTATGGAAGAGTTGCAATACGAGACCACAATAAGATTCACTTGCTGAAATCTCGCCTTTAGGCGGTGCGCTGACAATTCGCAAGACTCCCGCCAAAGCGTCGAATCCTATTACGTTTGACGTTTCTCGTTTCTCATTTCTCGCACTACCCAATCACCCAATCACCTAATCACCTAATCACCCATTCATGTCCTACCGACTCGGCATTGACATAGGCGGCACGTTCACCGACGCGACATTGATTGACGAACGCACGGGCGCGACGCGCATCGCCAAAGTTTCTTCCACGCCGCACGACCCTTCGATTGCATTTTTGCGCGTCACCGAACGCATTTTGCGCGAAGCGAATGTTGCGCCGCGTGATGTGCGCTATGTGGTGCATGGCACGACGGTTGCGACGAACGCGATTATCGAAGGCAAAATCGCACGCACTGGTTTTATTACGACGGAAGGTTTTCGCGATATGTTGGAAATCGCGCGGCAGATTCGCCCGTCACTGTATGATTTGCAATTTGAAAAACCGAAACCGCTCGTGCCGCGTGATTTATCCTTTGGCGTACCCGAACGTCTCGACGCGCAAGGCAATGTGTTGACGCCGTTGGATTTTGACGCACTGCGTCATGTCGCTGAAAAATTGCGCGATGAAAACGTGGAAGCGATTGCGATTTGTTTTTTGCACGCGTACTTGAATCCTCTGCACGAAAAACTTGCGGGCGAAATTCTCGCTGAAATTTTTCCTGAAGCGGTGGTGTCGTTGTCGTCTCAAGTCGCGCCGGAAATTCGCGAATACACGCGCGCCAGCACGACGATTATCAATGTGAGTTTGCGTCCGCTCGTCGGGCGTTATTTGCAAAACATTCAAGCGCGTTTGCGCGACGCGGGTTTGAACGCGGAATTGTTGGTGATGCAGTCGAGCGGCGGCGTGTTCACGTTCGCAGCGGCGAGCGAGAAACCGGTGTTCATTGTCGAATCGGGTCCGGCGGCGGGCGTGATTGCGGCAACGCATCTCGGCGCGGCGTTGGGACAGCGCAACATTCTTTCGTTCGACATGGGCGGCACGACGGCGAAAGCGGGCATGGTGCAAGACGGTTCGCCGCGCATCACCAAAGATTATCAAGTCGGCGCAGCGGCGCGCGCAGGTCACGGCAGCGCGGCAGGTTCCGGTTATCCCATTCGCACGCCTGTGATTGATTTGGTCGAAATCGGCGCGGGCGGCGGTTCGATTGCGTGGGTGGATTCCGGCGGCGCGCTGCGCGTAGGTCCTCACAGCGCGGGCGCGGAACCGGGACCCGCGTGTTATGGAAAAGGTGGAACGGAACCGACCATCACCGACGCGAATCTCGTACTCGGACGCATCAATCCAAAATTTTTTCTCGGCGGTGAAATCGAACTGGACGTCGAAAAAGCTCGCGCCGCGATTCAAGAAAAATGCGCGGACAAATTGGGCATGGACGTTGTATCCGCCGCGCACGGCATTGTGGAAATTGCGAACGCGGCGATGGTGAACGCGCTGCGTTTGGTGTCCGTCCAACGCGGCTACGACCCGCGCGAATTTGTGCTTGTCGCGTTCGGCGGCGCAGGTCCGCTCCATGCGAATCGGCTCGCGGCAGAAATGGAAATTCCCACGACGCTGATTCCCATGTCGCCCGGAATTTTTTCTGCGCTCGGTTTGCTCGTCACCGATTTGAAGCACGATTACGCGACAACGTTGATTCAACGCACCAATGCGCTCGATACATCATTGATTGAAAACGCGTTTAAAAAAATGGAACACGAAGGTCGCGCGGTCCTCGCGCGCGAAGGTATGACAGATTCCGACATTCAATTTTCGCGCCACGTGGAAATGCGCTACGTGGGACAAAGCTACGAACTCGCGCTCGCGTTGCCCAATCACGAACTCGCCGCGAATGACGTTGTATCACTGCTCGAACAATTTCATCGCGCGCACGAACGCGCGTACGGATTCAGCGCGCCGAATGAACCAACGGAATTTGTGAATTTGCGATTGACCGCGATGGGGAAAATTGCAAAACCGGAACTGCACGAATTGAAAAATAAAAATCCCGACGCGTCACTCGCGCTTCAAAATTCGCGCCAAGTGTATTTCGCGGAACGCGGCAGCTTTGTAGATTGTGCGATGTATGACCGCTATCAACTCGGCGCCGGCGCGCGCGTAAATGGTCCCGCGATTGTTCAAGAATTTGATTCAACAACGGTAGTTCATCCCGATTATTGTGCGAGCGTGGACCGGTACGGAAATTTGTTGATTCAAAAATTCTAGCGCGGCGCAAGTAGATTATGATTCTCGCAAGTGAACATTGGAGGTAGGTGATGAATCGGATTCTCATTCCACTGGATGGTTCAGAATTTAGCGCACAGATTCTCGGCGCGGTGAAAAATTTTTTTACAGCTGACGCGTGCGAGCTTGTCTTGATCCATGTCGGTGCGCCGACAGAAGGACGTGTGGGACTGCCACCGCGTCCTGCGGCGGCAGAAGTTTCGGTGCCAATGTACGAAACCGATAAAGATGTCGAGTTGATGCGGCATCCCATCTATGAAACGCAAGAAGAAGATTCGCGTTTGGCGGCGCTGCGCGACCAATTCGAATCCGTCGTCCAAGAATTGCGCAGCGCAGGGTACCGTGTGACGGTAGAAGCACATCTTGGCAACGCGGCAGAAGCGATTATCGAACGCACGCGCGCAGGGGATATTGATTTGGTCGCAATGACCACGCACGGACGTTCGCGTATCACCCGTTTGTTGTTTGGCAGCGTGGCGGAACAAGTGGTACGCAATACTTCTTTACCGGTTTTGGTATTGCGCCCCGCGCAATCCAACAACGCGGAATTTGCGGCGGATATATAAAGCATCATGCGGAAAATTTCTCGCGCGCCAATCAACACCGAGCCGCTGGGAAACAAACGATTGACGCGCTCATTCCGCGCATGGTAGAATCGCCGCCATGCTTGCAAAAATAAATTCGTGCGCGGTCATTGGTTTGGATGGCGCGTTAGTCAATGTTGAAGTAGATATTTCGAGTGGGCAGGTTCTTTTTTTGGTCGTCGGTTTGCCCGATGCCGCCGTTTCGGAATCGCGCGAACGTGTGCGCGCGGCGATAAAAAATTCGGGTCTTAATTTCCCCATCAAACGCATCACGGTCAATCTCGCGCCCGCCGATTTACGCAAAGAAGGTCCTGCCTACGATTTGCCGATAGCGGTTGGTGTTCTCGTCGCGTCCGAACAAATTACTGCCGATGTGACGAACGCGCTCATCATCGGCGAACTCTCCCTCGATGGCGCGGTGCGTCACACGAACGGCGTGCTTTCGATGGCACTCCTTGCGCGCGAACTGGGCATCACAACTCTCTTTGTTCCTGCGAGCGACGCGCCCGAAGCCGCGCTGATTCCGGATATTGATGTAATCCCGATCGAATCATTGTTCGCGTTGTACGCGCATTTACAAGGATTACAACCGATTGCGCCGTATCATTCGGAATTGAAATATGACCCCGACGACGCACCGCCGTACCCTGTTGACTATTCCGAAGTGCGCGGACAGGAACATGTAAAACGCGCGCTTGAAGTCGCGGCGAGCGGGCAGCACAATTTATTGATGGTTGGTCCTCCGGGCGCGGGCAAAACATTGCTCGCGCGTTCACTGCCTTCGATACTGCCGCGTCTCGCGCTGCAAGAAGCGTTGGAAATTAGTCGCATCTACAGCGTGAATGATTTGTTACCCGACAATTCTCCTCTCGTGCGACATCGTCCATTTCGTTCTCCACATCACACGATTTCGTTCGCGGGACTTATCGGCGGCGGACGATGGCCCCATCCCGGCGAGATTTCGCTCGCGCATCGCGGCGTGTTGTTTTTGGATGAACTGCCCGAATTTGACGCGCGCTCGATTGAGGGATTGCGACAACCTATCGAAGACAACTTTCAACCGTAAGGACTTCGCGTGTGTCAATTTGGACATTCTCGCGGCAATTTCCCAATTCGCGTCCACCACCCAATCTGATTGATTTAGAAAACACCAATCTCTTACCAAACACCTATGCTTGCCCAAGTCCTTTCCTGCGCCGTCCTCGGTCTCGACGGCGTTCCCGTCCAAGTCCAAGTGGATGTTACCAATGGGGGTCCCTTCTTTGTGGTAGTAGGACTTCCCGATGCCTCTGTCAACGAAAGCCGCGAACGTGTCCGATCTGCCATCAAGAATTCAGGATTGTTCTTTCCACTCAAACGCATCACCGTCAATCTCGCCCCGGGCGACTTGCGCAAAGAAGGTCCGGCGTATGATTTGCCGATTGCGATTGGTCTCTTGCATGCGAGCGACCAACTCACCGCCGATTTGTCGGATGCCATGATTATTGGCGAACTCTCGCTCGATGGTGCAGTGCGCCATACGAATGGTGTGC
>CAYXXF010000004.1:0-365201 GCA_964469005.1 uncultured Anaerolineales bacterium | reverse complement strand
CAATGAAGCAGATGAACATGAGCGCGCGGGCATTTCACAGAATCTTGAAATTGGCACGGACGATTGCGGATTTAGCCGAGAGTGAAAAAATCGAAACCCATCATCTCGCGGAGGCGGTGCAGTATCGGGCAAGGAGTCAGGAGTATGTTTACGTGTAACTCCAGAATATATGGAGAGCCGATATCAGCTCCTTGTGTTCGCCAGATTCACACACCTCTCGTAAAGTCATTTCGACTGCCCAATAGTTCTTTTGATGGTATCCGAAAATGGATTTCCATCTATGCTCCCAGAAATGAGAGCGACTGTGGCATGTGAGAGTAGAGGAACGCAAAAATTTTGTTTTAATCCACGCTCCAACTCAGCGCCCTTGATCTCTCGTTTATTTCAATCCACGCTCCCAGTGAAGGGAGCGACTTTTTAATTCCGCACAACTCGCCACCATTAGCGATTTCAATCCACGCCCCCAGTGAAGGGAGCGACACGGTCAAGACGGTAATCGAGATTCCCGCAAGTTTCAATCCACGCCCCCAGTGAAGGGAGCGACAATCAATATGCCCGCGTATGACGAGGTGACAGGTGTTTCAATCCACGCCCCCAGTGAAGGGAGCGACTTGGGGTGGTCATGCGTCAACGCCTGCCTTGTTTGCCGTTTCAATCCACGCCCCCAGTGAAGGGAGCGACGTTGTTGAGTTTGGAGAGTTCTACATAGACCACGCGGGTTTCAATCCACGCCCCCAGTGAAGGGAGCGACTCCGTAAATGACAGATAGAGACGGTAACACAAAGTTTCAATCCACGCCCCCAGTGAAGGGAGCGACAATCAGTATCCGGCGTACATGTTAAGCGCCGCGTTTCAATCCACGCCCCCAGTGAAGGGAGCGACGGAAAATATGCTGATGTTTGGAGCGTGAGTTGGTTTCAATCCACGCCCCCAGTGAAGGGAGCGACACAAGGCAAGGTCAATTGCCGCTTCGATGCTCGTTTCAATCCACGCCCCCAGTGAAGGGAGCGACGTCTGCTTGTCGTCATAGCTCGCGCCCGCCTGCGTTTCAATCCACGCCCCCAGTGAAGGGAGCGACCGTATTAAAATGCTGTAGGGAGAAGGACAAAAAGGTTTCAATCCACGCCCCCAGTGAAGGGAGCGACCAAAACGCGATTTTCCGCACGCGCGTTCTACGTCCTAGTTTCAATCCACGCCCCCAGTGAAGGGAGCGACGCACAGTTACAAGCGCAAGTGACCGCGTTGCGACAGGTTTCAATCCACGCCCCCAGTGAAGGGAGCGACGAATCATCCGTTGTGCCATCGCCTGTTGCGCCAGTTTCAATCCACGCCCCCAGTGAAGGGAGCGACGCGTCAATCTTTGACAAAAGCGCGCTGTATTGTCCGTTTCAATCCACGCCCCCAGTGAAGGGAGCGGCGTCGCGCAAACTCCAAATACTTTTTGTCATATTGTTTCAATCCACGCCCCCAGTGAAGGGAGCGACAAATTGCAGATTCATTGGCATCGGCGAGTAGTGGGTTTCAATCCACGCCTCCAGTGAAGGGAGCGACCGAAACATCTTGCAAGTTCGGTAAAATGTCATGCGTTTCAATCCACGCCCCCAGTGAAGGGAGCGACTCAAACACGGGCAGACCGACAAACGAACGCTCGTTTCAATCCACGCCCCCAGTGAAGGGAGCGACAAGGCAATACACCGCGACGCCGCAGCCGCACAACGTTTCAATCCACGCCCCCAGTGAAGAAAGCGACTTCCCGACCTGCCGAACGATTATTATTGGATTGTTTCAATCCACGCCCCCAGTGAAGGGAGCGACGACCATACGCCGGCTTGCTGTGCATCATTCAACGCGTTTCAATCCACGCCCCCAGTGAAGGGAGCGACATGCGTTTCGACGATGATGCGCGGTTTTTTGAGTTTCAATCCACGCCCCCAGTGAAGGGAGCGACGCCCAACGACGACAAGGGCAAACGCAAACGCCTGGTTTCAATCCACGCCCCCAGTGAAGGGAGCGACAAACATGCCAACAGCCAATACCTACACTTATGTTGTTTCAATCCACGCCCCCAGTGAAGGGAGCGACTCGAATATCACGGCATCGAATGGCACGCGTGGCTGTTTCAATCCACGCCCCCAGTGAAGGGAGCGACTCGAATATCACGGCATCGAATGGCACGCGTGGCTGTTTCAATCCACGCCCCCAGTGAAGGGAGCGACGTGCCACATCAAACGACGCCAAATCGTTCGGGCGTTTCAATCCACGCCCCCAGTGAAGGGAGCGACTCGCCGAAGGCAACACAGCAGAATGGCGCGTGACGTTTCAATCCACGCCCCCAGTGAAGGGAGCGACATTGCGGAGATGAAAGCATTTTTATTTTGTCTTGTTTCAATCCACGCCCCCAGTGAAGGGAGCGACAAAAATACAAACCGTTTCTTGACCCTCTGCTCTGTTTCAATCCACGCCCCCAGTGAAGGGAGCGACTGATGATGTTATTCAAAACCAACCATCGCTTAAAGTTTCAATCCACGCCCCCAGTGAAGGGAGCGACTTGCAAGCCAACATCACTCGCCTAGTAGCACACATGTTTCAATCCACGCCCCCAGTGAAGGGAGCGACCGCATTGTCCGCGCCGTTTCCTCCATCCGCGATTGTTTCAATCCACGCCCCCAGTGAAGGGAGCGACAAGACTTGACTGACGCGCCAGAGCAAAAAGCACGGTTTCAATCCACGCCCCCAGTGAAGGGAGCGACGAGTGTGCAACGCGCCAAACTGATAGAGCTCTATCAGTTTCAATCCACGCCCCCAGTGAAGGGAGCGACTTAGGACGGCTTTTGATTACGCCCGCCGCGCGTGTTTCAATCCACGCCCCCAGTGAAGGGAGCGACACCCCAATGCGGTCCGCAAGGTCTTGTTGATTCCAGTTTCAATCCACGCCCCCAGTGAAGGGAGCGACCCCGCGCGGACAGTCATGCGGGCGCGCGCTCCAAGTTTCAATCCACGCCCCCAGTGAAGGGAGCGACCCACCATTTGTGCACGGTTTTCCGATACAAATAATGTTTCAATCCACGCCCCCAGTGAAGGGAGCGACGCCTGCCCTGCCCGCAATGCAGCGCGACTTGATTGTTTCAATCCACGCCCCCAGTGAAGGGAGCGACTACCATCACCACACGCCGTTGCCGCAACATTCGCACGTTTCAATCCACGCCCCCAGTGAAGGGAGCGACTACACGAGGGTTGCATTCACGCTCGCATCGGTATGTTTCAATCCACGCCCCCAGTGAAGGGAGCGACCGAGACCGACGCTGCTTTTGCCGAGCAGTGGAAAGTTTCAATCCACGCCCCCAGTGAAGGGAGCGACGCGTAGCGCGCCGCCTCTTTTTTTTAATCAAAGCTTGTTTCAATCCACGCCCCCAGTGAAGGGAGCGACACAGGACAGGGCGCTATAACGCGCGCCATGACAAGTTTCAATCCACGCCCCCAGTGAAGGGAGCGACTTGCCGAAACGTCCGCGGCGCGCCCATTTTACGAGTTTCAATCCACGCCCCCAGTGAAGGGAGCGACTTGTCGGTTGCGCTCGCTTCGCCGCGCTGCAAGAGTTTCAATCCACGCCCCCAGTGAAGGGAGCGACGGTTGATATGGCATGGTTCAATCTACACCCCATTGTTTCAATCCACGCCCCCAGTGAAGGGAGCGACCTCCGGTAAAACGACAGCCGCGCGCATTTTGCTACGTTTCAATCCACGCCCCCAGTGAAGGGAGCGACGCCCGCAACCAAACACGGCAACGGAAATATAAAATGTTTCAATCCACGCCCCCAGTGAAGGGAGCGACCGGCACGGATTACGTCACCGATAAGTTGTTGTCGTTTCAATCCACGCCCCCAGTGAAGGGAGCGACCGCAGGCGACGAGCAAATCAACGGGCGTCACTCTGTTTCAATCCACGCCCCCAGTGAAGGGAGCGACTCGAAACGATTACCGCTAACGATGTTGTCATGCGTTTCAATCCACGCCCCCAGTGAAGGGAGCGACGCTAATTCGTCTTGAGCAATGCTCACAATGTAATGTTTCAATCCACGCCCCCAGTGAAGGGAGCGACGTGTTTCAATTGGCACAATCGGAAAATTTGACCAGTTTCAATCCACGCCCCCAGTGAAGGGAGCGACGGGACATCTCGAAACAAAATGGGAGCAAGTTTAATGTTTCAATCCACGCCCCCAGTGAAGGGAGCGACTTGAAACATTATTTTGAGGGACTGTGGTGCATCGTTTCAATCCACGCCCCCAGTGAAGGGAGCGACACCAACGGCACATCGAAGCGCGGTATTGTGTGCTGTTTCAATCCACGCCCCCAGTGAAGGGAGCGACTCATATATTTGTCCAACGCAGCACTCAATTCCCGTTTCAATCCACGCCCCCAGTGAAGGGAGCGACATCATTGCCCCCTTCATTGGGCGATACCAGAATTGTTTCAATCCACGCCCCCAGTGAAGGGAGCGACACGCCTGAATCTTGTGACAAGCGGCAGTGAAATGTTTCAATCCACGCCCCCAGTGAAGGGAGCGACCGCACTTGGTCTTGGGTGGCGCGGGCGTCCACGAGGTTTCAATCCACGCCCCCAGTGAAGGGAGCGACGTGATAGTCATTTTCGTAACGTCCCTGCCAACATGTTTCAATCCACGCCCCCAGTGAAGGGAGCGACGAGTGTGCCGGGCGCGGTGCGTCGGATTTATGTGGTTTCAATCCACGCCCCCAGTGAAGGGAGCGACTTGTAATCATTCTGGTCCGCCGTGATTTGCGAAGGTGTTTCAATCCACGCCCCCAGTGAAGGGAGCGACTTCTGCATAATGTCGGCGCGCAAAATATCGTGCTGTTTCAATCCACGCCCCCAGTGAAGGGAGCGACGGCGCGTCAACACGGCAGGCAGCGCGACGCGCAAAGTTTCAATCCACGCCCCCAGTGAAGGGAGCGACTCGCAGGTGTTAGAAACACACGAAACCACGCGCGTTTCAATCCACGCCCCCAGTGAAGGGAGCGACGGTCATGTTGGCGAGCGACGTTGGCCGCAAGCCAGTTTCAATCCACGCCCCCAGTGAAGGGAGCGACAAATGATATGGAATTTTAAGGAGCGCATTGCAGCGTTTCAATCCACGCCCCCAGTGAAGGGAGCGACTCCACATTATCGCGGTGTTGGAAGCGAAGGACAAGTTTCAATCCACGCCCCCAGTGAAGGGAGCGACGATTCAACGGCACGCATTGGAACAAGTCAAGCGGTTTCAATCCACGCCCCCAGTGAAGGGAGCGACTTTCACCATCGTGAGCAGAGACAGCACCACGCACAGTTTCAATCCACGCCCCCAGTGAAGGGAGCGACCGTTGTTAAGCCCCGCAGGGGGCAAGGAGTAAAGTTTCAATCCACGCCCCCAGTGAAGGGAGCGACATCGGACAAGCCGCCGAATTTTGGTTGCGCGTGTTGTTTCAATCCACGCCCCCAGTGAAGGGAGCGACGGAAAATCTCATGTTGGAATCGGTTATCCTGCATGTTTCAATCCACGCCCCCAGTGAAGGGAGCGACGGGAATGACGCAATGTATCACCTCTCGACCAAAGAGTTTCAATCCACGCCCCCAGTGAAGGGAGCGACCAAGCACAGCAGCAAGCAATAGAACGCGAGCCGCGTTTCAATCCACGCCCCCAGTGAAGGGAGCGACCATTCGCGCGCAATAAGCGATGGGCAACTTATACGTTTCAATCCACGCCCCCAGTGAAGGGAGCGACAGCGCGGAAACTCCATAGATTACATAGAGACAAGGTTTCAATCCACGCCCCCAGTGAAGGGAGCGACTCACGATTTCGAGCAGTGCGGTTTGTTGTTGTGGTGTTTCAATCCACGCCCCCAGTGAAGGGAGCGACAATGGCTTGCGCGGCGTCGGTGGTGTCTGCGAAGTTTCAATCCACGCCCCCAGTGAAGGGAGCGACCGCAACCCCTAGTTTGTTGTAGATCACACTTGCCATATCTAGGGGTTATCCACTATCAAGCTTGCCTATACGAGCTTTTTAGCGGAATATTTTTCAGAAATTACATCAAAATCCTTGCGAACCCCACGACGAATCTATGTTCACATCAGGTTCGCAAATCAGGCAATCAAGGTCCCTTCCAAATCCAGACTTGGTTTTGCGCCAACATGTTCGACACGATGCCGCGATTCATCCCCCAGGTAGTAATAACGGACAGAATCTACTTTTGGGTCAATGATTTCCTTGAGCGCGGCTTGCAAAACCTTGAGGCGCGCCGGATCAATGATACATTCAAAAACGGATTTCTGGACACGCTTTCCATAGTCCTCGCATTTTTTCGCGACGCGGCGCAAGCGTTTCTGCCCCTCATCGGTCTCGGTGCTGACATCGTAGGTGATGAGAACCATCATGCAAAACCCCCTTAGTTCCAAAAGAACGGCGGATACGCATCGAGGTCACCGCGCAAGTAACGCGCCAAGAGCATGGCTTGGACATGCGGAATCAATCCGAAGGGAATCCGTTCTTGAAGATATGGGTGAACGATTTCTTCCTTTTTCCGTTCTTGCCATGCAGTCAGGACTGCTTTGCGCGTATTGTCGTCCATGAGAATTCCGCCGCTCTCCTTCTGCTTAAATCCTTTGCCCGTGATTTGTTTGCGATTGACGAGCGATAGCGCCAGGCGGTCGGCGAAAACGGGACGCAGTTCTTCCATCAAATCGAGCGCGAGCGATGGACGGCCCGGTCTGTCTTGATGCAGAAACCCAACATACGGGTCCAAGCCAACCGTTTCGAGCGCAGACGCAACCTCATTCGTGAGTAACGTGTACAAGAACGAAAGCAAGGAATTCATATTGTCCAATGGCGGACGGCGGCTGCGCTCCTTGAAGAAAAAATCGTCGCGCTGCTGCAAAATCAATTGGTCGAACACACCAAAGTAATTTTTCGCCGCGCTGCCCTCAAAGCCCATCAAATCATCCACTGATGTACAGCATGGAATTGCTTTAAGAGTTTCTTTTAGCGAGAGCGCGGCTTTGGTGAGCGCATCCACATCAACAAGCATCGCGTGATCGCGGATGGCGCGTTCCAGCACCTTGCGGCAGTTTGCAAGTTTTCCCATCAAAAAAGATGCGGCAATAGGGACACTTTGCAACTCTTGCTCCGAAACTTGATACTGCTTTTTTCGCAAAAGCACATTGCCCTTGACCTTGCCTGTGACACGCGCTTGAAATTTGCCGTATGGTGTCAAAAAGCACAGCCCGATATTTCGCTCCGCGCACGCGCCCATCAACGCGGGACTCGCGCCGTCCCAACTCATGCAAACAATGTTTTCGATATTGTGCAGCGGAATCCGCGTCGAACTCTCCTCACTTTTCTTGACGACGATATTTTCGCCGTCGAGCGAGAGGTATGCTTCGGGCGTCAGAACGTAAAGGACGTTACCGAGTTTGTTCACGCGTCCTCCAACTGCTGTCGGATATACTTGGATGCCGCAATCACTTTACCTTGTAATTCAGGCAAACAAACATCCGCCAGCGAACAGGCGCGGCATCCCTTGAACGGCTTGACGCGCGGAGTGTAGCCGCGCGCAAAATAGTTGTGCATTTCGTCAGACATGTTCTTTACCAACGCGCGCAGCTCCGTCGTAAAATCAATAGCGACGCGATGACGCGTTTTTCCGTAATACAAAAAACCGCGCGGGATATTTGTCGAAAGCATTTCTTCCAAACACATCGCCTGCGCGCACAACTGTGCCTCGTCGCTGTGGTCGCGTTTCTCTTTGCCGCGTTTGTATTCAATCGGCGCGGGCGCGTACAAACCATCGCGCTTGGGCAATTTCACTCCCTCGTTTGAGAGTGTAAACTCAACCACATCACACACGCCCGACAAGCCGAGCCGGTACGATGCGATGGGCACCGCCCGCGCCGTGATGACGCCGTTCCGTGTTTCGGTAAAGAACGGGTCATCGGCGCGGTTGTGCATGATTCTGCCTTCGGCAGTGAGCACATTTTCTTGCCATTGCTGTTCGATGTGTATGAGCGCCCACTGCCTGCGACAAAAGAGAAAATGCTGGATGCCGGAGAGCGGCAAGAGCTCGTCGGCGGTGTATTCGGATTTCACAACTTTTCAATCAACTCGACGCCCTCAAAGCCTTCGACCTTGCCCGGCGCAGGCGCTTTGACGGTGTAATCGCCAAACTTGCGCGGGGTGACAACGCCATCTTTTTTCTCGACCGTGACCAACTCGAAAAGTTTGTGCGAGGGCGCATTGCCCAGTTCGTCCTTGTGTTTAAAGACAAACAGCCGGCGCGCTGCCATCTTGCCGCGCGCGGCGGAGTGGTCATGCTCGAACAGGTTGACCAGTGCGTCCCAGAACAGCGCAAGGTCGTCCTCGGAAAAGCCCGTGCCTTTGGTTTCATCATTCGCGAGTTTGGCGGAGACATAACCTTCCGCGCGATACAAGCCATAAGGAACAATGTGCTTGCGCCCCATCGTGCGTTCGTTTGCCGCGTCCTCGATTCTGGTAACCGTCTGACGCGTAATGGTCACTTCTTGCTGCACAATCGGGTCAATGCTGCGCGAGAAGTTGATTTGAACCGGACCACGCACCTGTCCGCAGTTATCGCCCGTGCTCATGACCGCGCCAAATGTTCGAACATCGAAAAAGTTGGCGCACATCCATTGACGGGCTTGATTCACTTGGACAAGAGTTGCATCAGCCTTTGTTTTGAGACCAATGGCTTGGTACGCTTCGACGTGGTTTTGGTTGAGCGGCGTGCCTTCTTTGACGTAGATTCTGTAACCTTTCGCATCGCCCTTGACCAACTCGGCATAGTTGCGGACTTTGCGCTTTAAGCATACATCGGTCACGATGCCGTAGCCCGTTTCGGGGTCAATGCGCGGCATATTGCCCGCGTCGGGGTCGCCGTTGGGGTTGCCGTTCTCTACATCGTAGAGCAATACGAATTCGTAACGATTGTTGATTGGGGTACTCATGATTTTTTTCTCCTTTGGGTTTTTGGATTAGGACTTGGTTTCGGTTTTTTCATTCTTGACATAGAACGCCGCGCGCTGGTGATAGTAACCCAGGACAAACAAGCCCTGCTCGTCCAGCGTCAGGTGCGCGGGAATGGGGTTTTTCTCGATGTCGAGCAAATTCAAAATGTCCTGAATGCGGCGGTCGCTGACATATCCATACTCGGCTTTGGAAATCCAGTGCTGGGAGAGCCGCAAGAGAGTTGGGAATACTGTTCTCGGCGCAGCGCAAGCAGATGTAAAGTAGCGATCTTTGATACTGGCATTCATATCGCCAATTGCTTCCTGTTGAACTTTTTCCAGAACAGCAAACAGGCGACCCAGCAAATACGCTGGAACAGTAGATTGCTCATTGAGCGACATGACTAGTACCTCCTGGATTGGGTCTTTGGGTTGATTTCGGTATTTGCGGAGCAGATACGCTTTGATGATGGCGGCGCGAACACGATTGATCTTTTGTATTCGTCTATCGTCATTATCCATGTCAGCACGAACGCGGATCATGATTGCATTGAACAATGCTGCAGGATAGGGGGAGTTTGTGAGAATGGCACTAAAAACTGCCCCTGGCAAAAGCGGCGCAATTTTCTGCTCCTTCGCTTTCTTGGATACCGTTTCATTCAAAATGGCGCGCAGTGAAATTGACTTTCCCGACTCCCCTAATTGCATATCGGCGTAATGTGCACCAATACGCTGCACGATTTTGATGAACGGGTCGCTGTAAAAAAATCGAATGGACGCTCGTCCGCGATTCGGCGCTTCTAATCCGAGAACATAAAAGCGCGTGGTCCAATCAATTTCTTTGATTAGACCACTTTCGTCCAATTTCTCGCCACGCCTTATTTTTTCAGCAACATTCCTTAATAATCTTTCGCCTTTTTTGTCCCTTTCCAATTCGCCTTCCGGCGAGTCAGAGGCAGGTTCATCAATCTCCATTTCGGTTAGCCCTGCGAACAACGAGGCACAGGCTTTGTTATTTCCTTCTGCCCAGTAGACGATGGTCGTATCACCAATGACAATTTTCTTGTTCTCGTTTGCATCGGAGAGAAGGTGATTCAACGCTTTTGAATAAGCCCGCATTGCATTTGTGCTAACGGGCGAGTTCAATCCTTGTTGCTTGGTACGGTTGTAGGATTCGTATGCACGGTCATTGAATCCCACCAATGCGACTCCTCCTTGATACGGGGCAATTCCTTTGAGTTTGATTTCGTGAATGCGCGCAATCGGACCAATCTCCCCTGTCACAAGACATTGTCCTACATATTCACCGCCAGATCGGTTTCGGGCTTCCCACACTCGACGAACTTCGGAATTTTTGTGAACGTATTTGCCGTTCACCATGAACACAAAGTTTGCTTTGCCTGCTTTGAGGATGTCATCTAACACTCTGGCAATAGCCGGATGGGTTTTCCCTTTTACGGGATCATACTTATCCAGAAAAGAAATTACCGCCTTCGCTTCGACAGAATTGGCGTTTGCAAGAATTTCACTGTTATATTTGCGAAAGGCTTCTAACCGCTGTTTGCTGAATTCGGGTTTTGCTTCATCTTCAGGCGATATGCCTAGAACATAAGCATTGTTGTCGCATAGAAAGTATGCAGGCGGAGTTTTTCCTGAGCGCCCCGGTTGCTCAGGGACAATCATACTTTGCGGTTTCTCAACCATTTTCTTGCCGCGCTTTACTTGTCTGAATAGCGGAATAACATCGAGCAATTCTCCACGAGGAGAAAGATTGAGCGCATAACTGACATTCGCAGGACTGTATCCTGGTTGAGCGATATTGCTCTCTTCGCCTTCCGTTTGCTCGGCGGACAAAATATCATAGTAGCGCGTCAATGCTTGCAAAATCATTGCCGCACCTCCAGCCCGGACAAATCCAAAACGCCATTCTTGAGCGCGGCGCGAAAGAATTGCGGCTTGATGTCATCGGCGTTGGAAAAATCCAAATCGTGCAGCATCCAGCCCAAGTCTCTATCCCCCAACGGGCTTGACGGAATTACCATACCTTCTTCGATTATTTCCACCTTCGCGCCAAACTCGCGCGTGCCTAGACACGGCGCATGGAATTGCTGTCCCTTGCGGAGACGCCTCAAGACGATGTTGTAATGCTTTTCAACCGTATCGGTTTCGCCTGCTTTGTCTGTCAGTTCAAAGTGCGCCTCGATGATATAGTCCACATTCTTGAGTACAAGCGAAGCGCGTTGTTGGCGATTGTCTGTGGAAGAAAGATACATTGGCTCAAAAGTTGTGCCGTTCATTCTACGCCGCGCTTCGCTCTCGGAAATCTTTTCGCTCACCTCATTCCGTCGAATGTTGGTGAACTCGATCTCGTTGAGTACGTGGATTTTGTCAATCACCCAACGAATCGCGGGTTTCCAGTACACTGCTTCAATGATTCCCCGCGCCGCCGACGGCGTAATCATGTCATAACTGACACGCTCGACCTTCATCTCCGGGCGGGTAAAGAGCGCATAATCGCCGCTTACTCGAATCTTGATTCCGTATCCCATAGATTCGCACTCCTTTTATGTGTCTATGAATATGGCGTCACCGCCCGCATCCGCAGGCAGGACCAATCCTGTTTTCTCGCTGTAAAACTCGTTCATGCTGCTTTCCGTAAGGGCTTGATAGGTCTCGTTTATCGTTTCAATCACTCCTTTCGATTGCAATTTTTCAAATTCCCTTTCAAAGATATTGACGGCGTACATTTGTAAGGGTCGAGCAAGCGAAAATGGAAAAGGATGATGCCTTGCCTGTTTGAGCAACTCTTTCGCCTCGTCGTTATAAGGAATTACCACGCCCATCGTGTTGTCCTCGATCATTCTGAAATCTTCCGCCGCGGTTTTGAACTCAAATTCAATTCCATCATTAAAGCGCGACAGAATCTTTTTCACGTCAAAAGCATCCTTGCACTGAATGTTATAGAGAAAATTGAAATAAATTTCAATCGCCTCTGGCGAATCCGGGCGCTCGGCGTACTCTCGCAAAATGCTTTCCGCAACCACCGCGCCTTGTTGGATAAATTTGGGTGTTCTTGTGATGAAGGCTGTCTCAGGGTCAAAGATATACACATCACTAATGTCACGCTTCATCTCGCGATTGACGCGCCCCGCCGCCTGCATAATGGAATCCAATCCCGCCAGAGCGCGAAAGCCAACCGGAAAATCCACATCAATGCCCGCTTCCATCACTTGCGTCGAAATCACGCGGCACGGCAGACCCATTTGCAATCGCTCGCGGACCACTGCCAAGACTTGCTTGCGATGCGTGGGGCACATTAGTGTTGAAAGATGAAAATTTCCTTCTCCTTCCAAATGGTCGAATAATCCTTTGGCATGTCTGCGCGTGTTGACAATGCACAACGCCTGCGGATAAGACTTGATTCGTTCAATCAATTCTGCGTCAGCCGTTCTGCCCAGATTTTTCACTTGAACGCGTTTGTAGAAATCAAACAATGCTTGTGGGTCAGGAGCCAGTTCTGTGAAATGGACATTCGGTAAGCGTCTGTTTAAGGCAGGCTGGGTCGCCGTGCAAAAGACCGCGCTCGCGCCATAATTCACCACCAATTCCTTGATTGCCAACATACAGGGGTCAAGAAACTCGCGCGGCAAAGTTTGAGCCTCATCAAAAATGATGACGCTCTTGGCAATGTTGTGCAATTTACGACAACGCGATGATTTGTTGGCATAGAGCGACTCGAAAAACTGTACATTCGTTGTAACCACAATCGGAATATCCCAGTTTTCCGATGCCAGTTTCAATTTGTCCAATGCGTCTTTGGTTTCATCATCGGCAGATTCCGTGTCCGGCGCATTTCCTCTTTTCCAATCAAAATTGGAATGATGTTCCAGCACATTGCTTGCGCCCAGATATTCCTTGAATACGGCGGCATTTTGTTCGATGATGCTGGTAAATGGAATTACATATATCACGCGCTTGAGTCCATGCTTGGCCGCGTGATTCAATGCAAACGCCATTGAAGCCAGAGTTTTGCCGCCGCCGGTTGGAACTGTCAGCGTGAAATAACCTTGTCCCAGTTCTGCTTGCTCGATGCAGGCTTTGAGCGTCTCAGTTCGCTTTCTGTTGATTTCACCTTGCGGATTATCAAACTTTTTTATCTTTATGTTGAACGATGCGCACAATTCTGCGATGCTGGCATGCCCACCGCGCGGCTTTTCGGATTGTCCCATGAAAGTTTCTGTGTCTTGAAAATCCGCATCCACGAGAGCAGAAAAAATCATGCGCGTGAGAAAGGCAAATGAAAATTCGGGGTGTTCTTTATTTGGCTTGATCTTTAAGTGAGTAGGCAGGTTCAAATCAGTAGACGTTATTTCAGTTTTGTATCCGCTGTAATCTTTAAGTGCCTTTTTCTCGACCCGCGCCAATAAAGTTCCATCTCCATCTACATCAGTGGGAGAACCATAATCTGGAAGTCCCGTATGATGTCCTGCAATACAAAAGGCAAGCATATCTGCAAGGATTTTCTGGTTCTGATCTTTGTTGAATAAAGCGCGAACCTCTTTTGCTCCGGCTGTGGCGTGGTCAACTTTTCTGCCCGAACCATCCAAGCGCGCTTGAAATTCTCTTGAATATTTTCCCAAATCATGCGTCAATGCTGCCAGCCGAGCCAGTTCGGAAATCCCCGCGTCCGCGCCGAATTTTTCGGCTAAATCCGCTGTGTGGTTCAAATGGTCAATTAGCAACTGCCATCTGGATTTGTCTTCCCCTTTGCGAGAATGTGCATAATAAATGATGGATTCTGTCTTTGCTTCCATCACTTTGTACAACTCCGCCAATTCTCGCGCCTCGCGTACCAACGCATTTCGCAATCCTTCCGGCTCCAACACCTCCACATCCGCGCCCCAGCCGCGAATCCACGGAATCATCTCGCGCCAATCCGCTATCGGCGCTTGCCAGAGCCAGCCGCCGTCAGCGGTGGGTTCGGGCTCTTTTTGGAGCGGATGCCATATCGTTTCCTTCATCCGTTGAATCGCTTCTGCGCCTGTGAATTTCAATTTCACTATTTCGGGTTCGCGGTCGCGCGTCCAGATACCCCACGCGTAACGCAAGAGTTCTTGCTCGTCAAAGTCTTCCGGAAAATCAAACCCTTCACTTGTCACAAACGCTTGCGTAATGCGCGCGACAACGAACGGCGTTGGTTTGCTCATGCGGTGGCTTGCGGCAATCACATAAATCGTGTCGCTCCAGTGTGACGGCTCGATGAGATACGGGCTGATGACGTGAATCTGGTCCGGCGTCCCGCCCAACGGGTCGTAATGAATGCGGACCTTTTGGCGCAGCGCCCACCCCTGCGCCAAATCTTCCAGCACCTTGACGCGATTCTTGTCTGCGGGCTGCTGCGCCATTTGCGCCGCAACGCGGATGAGCCGTTCCGTCATCGGCTGTCGGAGCGTCAACGCGATTTTTTCCAATGCCTTTTGGACGTGCGGCTGGGCAGTGCGCGTTTGACGCGACACGCGCCGCATGGCGAGATAGAGCGCCAATGCCTCATGGAGGTTCACGCGGATATTTGGCAAATATTTGGTGCGGTCAATCCGCCGCCGCCCGCGCTCCCCTTCGACCTCGATGAATGGAATCTCGTCATCGGTTTCAAGCGTGATACGGTCTTCGTATGCCGTCTCGCGCCGCACGCCCAACACCTCTGCGATTTCCTGGTCCGTGTAGGCGCGCTCCATATACAGCCGTTCCATTTCGCGCAAGCGCTGCGCGCGGCTCATGCCTCGACTCATCGTGTCCCTCCTTGACCACAGTGTAACAGGTTCGTTCGCGAAAAATGGCAACACATTTGACCAATTCGTGGCGAATCTTTCCGTTTGTGGTTATGCGTCCACATACAGTCCGCCGTGTTCATCCTGCGCCAATCGAATGCCCATCTCGGACAGGCAAACCAAGTCTTTAAATACGGTTGAGCGGTTTACACCCAGGTGACGTGCGAGCTGTGCCTGTGTTATTCCGGGGTTTGCTTGAACCAAATCAATCAATTTTGCCAGACGTTCATGTTTTTCTGCTTTGCTGCCAAACATGTGGATCCTCCTTGGGAATTTGCCCACACGATAGGACATGCTTGTTGTCAGTATGGCAACAAAGCGGGAGAATTAGTCACGAGTTTTTCAGAGTCGTATAAAGTACACGCCGCCAAAAAGCACAACGGCTCAACCCGAGAGCCCGGGTTGAGCCGCAGTCCAAGAGACAAGCGCATTTCACGTCAGATCAATAAACAGCTGTTTCCTCAGATATAGTGCGTGTGATTATACCGCAAATTGAGTACCTTTTTGACAGACGTTTCGACGAACTCCACTGACCACATTGAGTAATAGCTTCGGCGGTTGAAGATGATAGCCCCTGCGTGATGCTTGCTTAAAAGATCCGGTACCCGCGCGACGCCTGATGATAATGTCCTTACCAAAGGGAGCGCGGGAAGTTAGGTCGGCTTTTATAGCAACGAGCGCGACGCAGATTGAAATTCACCATTCGCGTCATTCTTCTCATCCAGGTCTGCCAATACACAACCGACCATTTCGATTGCCTCGCACAACACTTGCACGACGCGCGTTTCATCAATAACCCCGTCAGGCAAACGTATATCGCTCGCGAGCAAACTCAAATAGGCGATTGATTCTTCATCTACCAGCGCGCCAAGCAAATCGCGCAGCGCAGTTGGATCCAGCAATCTGTCCGCGATCTCCGCCGGGGTCGGCAGTTGAATCATTGGCGGACGTGCCGCGAGCAGTGAAGGAACCCATGAAGAAATTCTGACTCGCTGCCCCAATTCAGGAGTTTGCCGAATTTCTTGAACAGCAAGCCTAATCACTCGGTGTGAATTCGTGCGCGACAATTCATCTTCTGACCAGATGCCAAACGCGCGTTGGAGATAATCTGCTGCAACATCGTATTCACCGCAGAAAGAATGGATGTGAGCCAACTCGACCAAAATGTTTGTGCGCAAATCAGGAGTCGGCGCGTACTCGAGCGCCTGCGCGCCATAGTTCAACGCTTTAGGAATGTCTCCAAGGAATGCACATTCAAGCATGAGATTTCCGAAAAGCATCGTATAGTCCATCGGGTCCTCATCGGATGCCAGCCCCAACGCTTGCTTCAGGTGACTCACTGCAGCAGCATGGTCATTGAGCGTCATCCAAACTTGTCCGGCAGTTTCGTGGAATTCGAACGCATCGTGCGTGTCCTCTGTCACCAATAGAAAATCGCGCGCCTCCTGCAAGTACGCGAGGGATTCTTTTGCGCGATTACTTGCAAGCGCGATGCGGGTCAGTACGCACAGGATGTGACATTCCAAGTCGAACATTCGGTAGTGGCGACACATTCGGAGTGCGTCCAACGCGTAGGCGCGTGCGAGCGGCACAATGCAAAGGCGGAGCGCGATCTCGCTCATAAGCACCAACATTTTGGTCTCGCCGGGTATATCATTGCGCCGCAGCGCTCTCGCCATTTTGGAGCTCGCGGCGAACAGTGCCAGGATGCCAAAGCCATATTCTTCAGCGGAAATTTCTTGCATTTCGTTAAATGACTTGGGGAACTTGGATTGAAATGCGTGCTGTCCGTTCATTTTATTCTCCTGCATTTATGATGCTCTCCCTGTTCACTTCAAACGCAAAATACGCCCCATTCAATGCATAGGACAAATCAATGTTGGCGGGACCCATCCGATTCTTCTCCACCGCCATCACAATTTCATTTCCCTCTCCTCGATTCAGCATCACCGCCACATCGGGTTCATACTGCACGCTCGCACCTCCACACATATCTTGAAAGCGCGCGCGTTCGTTTTTCAATCCTTCCGCATCCGACGCGGCGACTGCGATGATTGGAACGTGATGCGCCATTGCCAGATTTTTTAATCCTTCGGTTACGAGGCGAATTTGTCTTTCGGGCGTGAGTTCGACACCGGTGAATGGCACTGGTACTTTTTGTAAATAGTCCACAAACAACACGACGCGTTCACTGCGCGTTTTCAAATGCGACAGATATGTGTCCAGCACATTCAACGTTGTTTTGCTTGGATGCCCTTTGATGAGAAAGAGTTGTTCCCAATACGCAGTGAAACGCGTCCACGCCACTCGCGCGGCGTGCGAGCGATTCAACAATGTTTCCAAACTCGCTCCTTCGTTTTCCATCACCGTGCGAATTTCATTCAACGTAATTGCATCTTCGATGCTTCCGCCGAGTGCGCTCTCCATACACAACAAGCGTTGATACAAATACACTTCACTGTGTTCAAAGCAAACGACACACGCGACCGCCCCTCCGCTCGCCGCGACGTTACGCGCGGCTTGCATGACGAAAATTGTTTTGCCGACGCCCGGCGGTCCGCCGACGAGCATGAGCGATTCGGGATGCAGACCGCCGCCGAGAATTTCGTCCAATTCCGTGAATCCTGTTGGAATTGGCAACAAGTTTTTTGCGCTCGCATTTTTGAGATGCTCATCGAATTCGATACTGACTTCGAACGCGGTCTTGGGATAACTCACACCGACAGGTAATCGTTCCATTTTTTCAATGCACCATTCGCGCAATCAAAGTTGTCAACATCAACGCCAATAGCGCGGCAGGAAGCCACAAATACGTTTCCACTGATTCAAATAATGCGCGCCCTTCGGGAAACGCGCGGCTCAGGAATGAGATAGCGACTTTGAGTGCGGCATAGAGCAAGAAAGTAAAAGCAACGCCGTAGAGAAACAAAGTCATAGTTGTTTGTTGCCCATCAAATACATAGTGCGCGTTCCCATGTATCCACCTTGCGCCAAATAGCTCTTGCAACGCCTTGTGTATCGAGCAAGTCGAACGTCGTAAGCCACATTGGCAAGAGACGCGCGGCGCGCTGGCGCGCCAGTTCATGCACGATGCGTCGAATCGTTTTCGCGCGTTCCCAACTTGTCGTGACAACGAGCAAGCGAAATTCTTCTTCGCGCGTGGTGCGATAGAGCAAAGAATCCACATACATCGCATACCACCTGAATTTGTCGTGTAAACGTTTTTTGGAATTCCGGTGGCGTTCGATTTCGACGGCAAAACGAATTCGTTTTTGCTCGTTGCTGTACACGCACATGCCATCGGGTTGGAAACTCCAGCGTCTGCCTTGCGCGGCGTAATGCAAACGACTCTCGGTTTCGGAACGCCATTCAAAATGCGCGCGTCGTTCACGCGCCACGCGCGCGAATTCGAGAAAGAGTCGGTTTTCGATTTGGGTGTGCTGCCAATGCCGCACGAGTTGGGACAAACTGCGTTTCCAGCCGCGCGCTTGAGCGTAGGCGTTCACCGCGCGCCCAAAGCCGTTGGTCGCGGCAAGATAGTGAATTCCGACATGGCTCAACACATAGCGCGTTTCGTCGCTCATGTGATGCGCTTGGAGCAAATGCAACTGCGTGAGCTGTTTCAAGGCACGATGCGTTTGACCTGACACGTCATCAAGCAATGTTGAAATTTCGCGCGCGCTCAATATCGGATGAGCTGCAACTTCATTCAAGACGCGTTTGGTTTGTGGAGACAAGTCGCGTTTCAGCGCGAGAAGAGAAGAAATCGCGATGGGGTTTGTTGCATCGAATATTGCATCTGCGAGATTTGTTTTGCCTTTGGCGGAAATGATTCTCGGCAGGACGTTCGAGAAAACACGTGTTGAATTCGACAAAGTGCGAAGATTTGTGAACAGGGATTGTTTGTTTTTGCTTTCGGTTGAATACCAAATCGGCGCGGTGATGGGATGATTCGTCAATTCGCGCGCTGTTGAAAAATAGGTTGGGGGCAGCGAGAGATTGCGCGATAACGACGCGGCGCGCAGTTGGGCGTAATACGCTTGAAGGGAATCCGAATCTCTTGCCACAACCAACAGCACGAATGGAAATGAGTTGCCTTGTGCGCGCACTGTGTGATGCCATTCCATCAAGCGCGCCATTCTCGTCCGTTCGTACTCCAAGATGCCTATGTCCCATTCCACGAGAAATGGAATAGTATTTTCATTCCATCGCGCCATTCCCCAACCGTGAATTGCAAGCGCGCGGTTTTGATTGCGATACGCGAATCGCGCCACACATTCCACATCCCATTGCTCGACGCGAAACGGCTGCCTCAATCGCAAAAATAAATTTTGCACGGCGTAGGCGCGTTCAATAACGAACCACAGATGCGCGAGACGCGCATTGTATTTTTGCGCTGACCCATTGTTCGTGAGATAGAAAAATGCACGCGTCGAAAGGTCGGGGCTGCGCGGATTGATGCGTGCGACGAGATTTTTTTCTTGCAGCGATTTCAATTCTTTACGAACGACGTTGGGATGTGAGGCGAGCAGCACGCCCAATTGTTCGGGCGACATCAATGGATGCTGCGCGAGAATTTTGAGCAAACTTTCTCGCATTTATTGTTTCGCAGATGCGCGTTTCGTTCGCACGCGGCGTTGGCGCGCATTCGCATCGTCGAGATTTTGCGCGTCGGTTTTGCGTTCCTCGAACAAATCGTCGTCATCATACGCGGACAAATCTTTTGGAGCATTTGAAATTTGAATTGTGCTATCGCCGTACCATTCCGCCATGAACGCGCGGCGTTCGGCTTCCACTGTTTCGATGGGACGCGCGTATCGCAATACACCTTGTAAAACTTTTTCGGCGATGCGTTCATCGCTCGGCTGGGGCGGCAAGGTCTCGACGTGCATCACAGGCAAGCGTTCGCGCCCGCGCTGTGTTTTGACATAGCACGAATAACTCGGCTGATTGATAATGTCCACCGCCGTCACCGCTTCATCCAATTCGCGCGACAACACAAACGCATCTTCCGCGCTCACTTGAAACGCAAAGAGCGTGTCCACATTTGCCAGAATCGTCGCGGCGAGCGTGGGACTGAGCGCGTCGAGTTGTTTGAGCGTTTGCGTGGCGAGAACGAAATTCGCGCCCATCTTTTGCAGTTCCGCCAAGAGCGCGGCATAGTCCACGCCGGGGATGGATTGAAATTCGTCAATGATGATGGTGCCGCGCGCGCGTTCTTGTGCGTCGAGAATCGCAGATTGTTCGCGCACGGTCGCGTTGATGGAATCGAGAATCACCGCACCGAGCAGTCCCGCCGCATCTTGACCGAGAATGCCCGTCGCCGTATTCACCAACAGAATGCGATACCCTAAAAAAATTTCGCGCCAACTGACGGTCGAAGCGGATTGCCCCACGATGTTTCGCATGGTGCGATGCGTCGAAAAGCGATGAATTTTCGTCATGACGGGATTCACCACGTCGAGTTTCAAACTTTCGTACAACGCATCGAAATAGCGCGTCCACCAGCGCAAAATTTCGGGGTCGTCCACAAATTCGGTGAGCAATTTGTCGCGCAGATTCGGGAGTTGAAAGAGCGCGGGAATATCGAGCAGGGTGAATTGTTTTGCGCCGCGCGCGTAAAGTTTTTCATTCGCCGCGAGAAGCGTCAGCAAGCCCATGCGGAACGCATCTTCCATGCGCGGTCCCCAATAATCCGCCCAAATCAATTCGCCGATGTGAATGATGTTGGACACGATTTTGTCGGGTGTGCGTCCTTGCGCGAAGTCGAGCAGATTCAAACCGACGACAAGATGCGGGTCGCTGAAATCCAAATAGATGACATCGCTGATGCGTTTTGAATCCACGCGTCCCAAGAGCGAACGCACGAGGTCGCCGTGCGGGTCCATCACTGCAAGCGCATGATTGGCGTCCTCCATGACCGCTGTTGCAAGATTGCCCATGAGTGTGGACTTGCCCTTTTGCGTTTTGGCGACGAGGAACATGTGACGCTGAAACACATCGGGCGCGAGATGCACGGGAATGCGTTCGCCGTGATGGACGGCATGACCGATGCACACACCTTCCGCAACTTGTTCGCGCATCGGCAGAATGCGTTTGGACAAGGTGCGTTCGACGAGCGGCGCGCCTTCGCCATACGGCAAATGCCAGAGCGACGCGAGTTCGGCAGTATTGAGCCGCATTGCAAAACCAAAGAGCGCGTGATACCATTTGTGAAATCCAAAGGACAAATCGCGGGGGTCGAATTCGAGTTTCTTGAACACGAACGCATTTCCGCTCGACAAATTGAATTGACGATACGCGCTGGCAAGTTGTTTCAGGCGCGCTTCGGCTCTTTCTTGTGATGATGCGATTGCAACGAGACGCAATGCAACATCGTACGCGGGCAAGGAAATTTTTTGCTGCACGAGACGCGGGTCAACGGGCTGCTGTTTCAAGAGAAACCACAATCCAGCCGTACATGCAGCTATGACGCCAATTCCGAAAATGCCCCAACTGACGAGCGCGAGCGAAAATCCTTGCCGACTGATAAAGAACACTTGCAGTCCGATACAGAGACACAGCGCGACAACAACCATCATTGCCATCGCGCGCAGCTGAGAATGAACAGTTGAAACCTGCCCTCCAACCGTTTGTTCAATCTGCCGCGCGGAACCTTGATACGCATCCGCCCAATTCGACGGAGCGGGACGGAGTACGAGTTGCGCGACCGCGCGTTCGCCTGCTTGAAAATTCATGAACGCGCCCAAGATGCCGCGCATCGGGTCCGACTCGCGGAACTCGCCATCGCGATAGGTGCGAAGCGGGAGATAGACGGGACGACGAAGCGTCAGTTGTGCGGTGACGCGAATTATTTTTGAATCCTCGCGCGCGGGGTCTTGGTCTGGCGGAACATCACGAAACGCGATTTGGTCGTACGCGGATTGGAGCTGCGCTTGAAGATATTCGATTTGATTTTTTTGTGCGCGAATGAGAAAATGTCTTCCGCGTTCATCGCCCGCGATTTCGAGACTGAACGCGGATTCAATGCCAAGACTTCCGAGAAGCGTTTCAATGGCGAGCTCGTCGAGAATGTTCGTCCGAGAAAGAATAATCTCGCTGCACCGTACTATGAATGAAGTCACCAATTCTACGTCCACTTTTTTCGTTGACCCTGCAAAGTTGCAATGCTATAATCCACCTACGAGTAAGCCTTCGTTCGTCCCTCGCGTTTTTTAGACTCAAATCGTTTTTTCTATAAGTAGCTCTTTGAAATCAATTCCGATTCAGTGAGGAGGAATTATGCTATATCAAAAGATCCTGCCCCGTCTTGTAGTTCTTTGTTCAATACTCTTCTTGGCGAGCTGTTCGGTCCTTAATTCTTCAACCCCCCCACCACCATCACCTCGTCCTACACGTGTTCCTACAGTTCCTACCTTTCGCAATTCTCCCGGGGATGTCGTACGCAAATCACTTTACGCCATCGAAAAACAAGACGCAGATCAATATCTCGATGCTCTTGACCCAGCATTAAGGCAAGAGCCAAATTATTTTTTCGCCAATACTCTTTCAAAGGGGCTCTTGGGATCGTTTGGACTCGGTGGCGTTGGTGATTTGTCGAAGGTTTCTTTTCGCGAGCTCAAACTCAATACACAAAACATTGATGATAATTCCGCCCGAGTTGACGTGACAGGCAAACTGCGAAATCTTGCAGTAGCCACTGAGGAAGATTTCAACGGTTCCTTTTACACCCGCAACATTGATGGAACTTGGTATGTTTCGAGCGAAGAGATTGTTCGAGCCGCAGAGTTGCAAGCCGCAGCCCAAGCAGCACAACAGGCACTTTTTGATCAGTGCAACCACCCTCTCGAGGCAATCAAGTTTGAGCTCAGCGAACCAGTAAAATTTGGTGCAGAGGCAAGCACATTCAAAATCAAGATCACCAACACTGATAACAAAGTTCATTCGCTTCGAATCGGTTGGTACCTGAATCTCGGCACTAAGGAAATCTCATCTTCAAATGATGACCAGATTTCCGTTGATTTGCCGAAAAACAAAAGCGTAACTGTTCCAGTAAAGTTCAGGACCCCATCTGACGCCAAGGCAGATTCGCAGCAGCTTACGTTCCGGATATATGAGGTCGATGATGCAACCTATGATTATGAAGACGGGACCATAAGATATAACCGTATCCTTCAGCAACCTTATCAATGCGAAGTTGCTAATCAAAGAATACTATTGCGCACCCCAAAACCAAACCTCCGCTTGAATGGGTTGAAGATGGTGTCTCCAAATGAAGGTTGGGCGTTCACGGCACGCGATCCTTTTATGGTTCACTATAAAGATGGGCAATGGACCTTGGTTAGTTTGCCAATTACAGATTATTATTTCTATGGGATGTCTGTGCTTTCACCTAACGAAGTTTGGACCGTTGGTTCTAGCGACGTTCGACCTACTATTGTATATCGGCTTCAAAATGGACAGTGGGAGGCACTACCAAGCGAAAGACTCCGCGAATATGATCTGAGAGAATTGTCGATGGTCTCTCCCACAGAAGGTTGGGCAGTGGGCGACCGTTACACGTATGGTGCGTTCCTCCATTATGTTGATGGCGATTGGCTCCGAGTTGGTGAGGGGGATTACAGCGCTGATATGCAAACAATACAAATGCTTTCGGACACCGATGGATGGGCCGGCGGAGATAATTTGTTCCATTACAATGGGGAAGAATGGACAGTAGCTTACAAACCTGATTATCCTGGCGTCGTGGATTTGCAAATGCTTTCCTCAGACATCGGTTGGGCTATCACATGCCAGACCGCGTTACACTATAGAAATGGAACCTGGACGGAAAAAAAACTGCCCAACAACTCGTGCCTTACGGGCATATCAATGTTATCGGACGATGAAGGCTGGGCTTCAACAGGGGATCCTTACGGCTCCGGGGAAATTTTTCACTATAAAGATGGCGAGTGGACGTTAGAAACCACAACCCGCAATCCGTTGCGTGGAATTCAAATGATTTCCCCGACCGAGGGATTCGCCGTTGGAGGAGACATTATTCTCAAATACGAAAATGGAACTTGGAGCGAGATTGATTGGTAGTATGCTGATGTCCGCGCGCATAAAGAAGGCAAAAGTACATACGCCTCTTCGATCTCTTTCAAGCGAAGAAGAGGCGTGTTTTCAATCCGGCACAATTGCGTAGCCACTCTTTAGAATCTCATAATGCACATGCGGTCCTGTCGAATTTCCGCTGCTCCCTGACAACCCAACAATTTCTCCTGCGCGCACAATTTCATTTTCCTTCACCAACACTTGCGAGAGATGGGAAAAGATGACGAGCCACTCGCCATTCTCCACCGCAACCACTTTGCCCCACGCGCCGTGTTCACCTGCCCACACGACGCGTCCTGCGAGCGTCGTTTGCACGGGCGTTCCAATCGGCACGGCAATATCAATCCCCTCATGCTCGCGTCCGAATTGTTTGAGATATGCAGGGTCGTGAAAACCCGCCGTAATCACACCTTGCACAGGCAAGCCCGACGGTTTGGTTGGGTTTGATACATAGCCCGTTGTTTGAATGACGATGCGCTGTTCGACGACTTCGGTTCCGCTCGCGCATTTCCCGCGCACGAAATCCACTTGATAGGTGTAGTGTCCAAAATACTGTTTCAGGTTCGTGCGAAAATACGCGCGCTGACTTACACCTGTCATCACGCGCACATCATATTGCCCCGGACTCAAAATAAATTCATAGCGTCCGTTTGCATCCGTTGCCTGGTCTATGAACCCGCCGTCCCATTCGACGCGCATCGGAATATCTGCAAGCAGCGCGCCGTTTGCATCGCGCACAAAGCCATACACCCGCCCATGATTGAGATGACTTTCATCGGGCGAAAGTTGCTGCGCGAGTGTCACACACCATTCGCCGCTGCCAAGCACAACGGGCTGTTCGTCAATCGGCGGAATCCAAATCGCTGCGTTTTCTGCAGCGAACGAACCATTCATCCACGCCCAAGCAATATCTTGTCCAAACGGCAATTGTTCGATGACGAGTCCGATGAGAACAACAAACAAGAACGCGAATCCGCCCACGAAAGATAACACCGCACCGCCGATGCAGCCGAATGCGGATTTGGGAGAAAGCAAGTCCATAGTCGTTAGTCAACAGTCGTTAGTCAACAGTCAGGATTTTTACTGGCGACTATCTACTGACGACTGGCGACTCGTCTCTCTCGGATTCGTCGTCCACGTAGCGTACCACTGCGGCGGAATGACGGTGTAGAGTGGAATGTGCTGCGAACTTTTGATGAGAACACTTTCGCCGCGGTCGAGGGTCAAGAGTTCTCTCGCTTCCACTTCGTTCAATCCGAACAAGTCCGCGAGTTTTTGATGTCCCGCCGCGCCTTGACGAAAGAGCATCACCATCGCCGCCGTATCGCGAATGACTACCGCGCCCGACGAAGAACTGAAATCGGTGCCGTGCTGTGTGGCGAGATGCAAGCCCGCATAGCGTTTGCGAAAACGGCGCGCCATCTCTGCCAAATCGTCCGCCGCCGTTTCGCGTTGCAGCCAGCGCCACGCTTCATCCACAATCACGAGCGTCGGATGAATTTTCGCCAACACGTTCGCCCAAATGAATGTTTGGATTTGCCGCATTCGCAATGGCTGCAAATCGCGATGCACATCTTTTAGTCCAAACACCACCAACGGTGATTTGGGATTCACATTCGTCGGCGCGCTGAAGGTGTCGCGATACGCGCCGACGGCAAAGTGGTGGAGTTCGCCTGCGAGTGATTGCGCGAGCGGACGTTCATCGCTCACCAACGCTTGATACAAATCCGCCAACACGGGCGCGCGCTTTTTCCACGTCGCAGGTTCATTTGGAAAAATTCCCGCGTCCTGCATGACGCGTTCGTACGCGGGAATGAGAATCGCGTTGCGTTCCTGCCCCGTCAACTTTTTTCCTATCGCCAATTCAATCCAGCCGATTACATCCAACAAACCATTGTGATACGCGTCCGCTTCGTCCGCGTTCAAATCGAAAATATTCAAGTGATGCGGCGACGACAACGATAAATCGAGATACGTTCCACCGAGCGCGCGACACATTGCTTGAAATTCACCTTCGAGGTCAAGAACGTAACAGCGCATTCCGAGTAAGACCGCCCACGTCGCTTTGTATTTCAAAAACATGCTCTTGCCCGAACCCTGTTCGCCGAGAATCAAAAGGTTCGAGTTGGTCAACGCGAAATCGTCCACGATAACCCATGTGCCTGTCGTGCGGTCAAGCCCATACGGAATCCCGCGCGCATCCGCCTGCAAACGCCGCGCAAATGGAAACATTCCCGCGAGCGCGGCGGGTGAAATGTTGCGCCCATGTCCCAAAAAATTTCGTCCGAACGGCTGCACGCTGTAGAGCGCGTCCTCTTGACGCAATGCCGCGCGAAAAAATCGTAAATCCGCATCCAGCAGTGCATCTTCCAACCGGCGCGATTGTTCCTGCAATTCATGTTCATTGCGCGCATACAACGCAATCACCCACAACAATTCTTGCGGCGGCAAATGACTCTCTTCCAAATCTTGGAGCGTGCGTTCCGTCTCCGCGAGTTCTTCTTCGGCAAGATAATCGGGCAAGCGCCCCTGCCGTGACCGCGTAATCACTTCGGCATGAAGCGAGGTGCGCTGTTGACGCAATTGTTCGCGCACGGCGGCTTTGTCGAGCGGACGCACCAACATGCTGATGCGAATTTCGCCGGGAAAATCGTAAATCGCGTCGAGCGCGCCGCGTTCCATTTGAGGCGGCAAATCCTGTACGAACCAAACGCGCACGAATGCTTCGCCGGGCAAATGAATGTGGTCTTGCCCAATCACCATCGCGCCCGGCGCGAGTTGGTCCACCAAATCCCGCGCGCCCGCTCGCAGCGCGTCGTCGGTGATTGGTTGTGGAATGGAATTTGTTTTGAAACGGTTGAGTAAGTTCATAGCAGATGGCTGATCGCGAATCGCGTATCACACTGATTACTGACCTACAATGATTGTTTTCGCTTGCACGCTTGGCGATATGGAGAAATCGCGCATCGAGGGATGATAGACACGATGCAGAATCGCGATGAGTTCGTGGTCGTCGAGCCGCCGCGCGCCGAGACCGAGCCGCGTGAGTCCGCGCACCAATTGTTCGCAACGCCGCGCGAGTTCTTGTTTGCCGCGTTCGTATTGGTCAATGCGTAATGTGCCACCACTCTTGACGCGTTCTTCGGGCGTCAGCGGGTCATACGGCAGCACGAGCAAATACAACGGCACTTGTGGGTTGACACGGCGCATCACGTCTTGCATAAACTCGATGAAACTCAACAAGTGAATCCCGTACTCGGCGCGTCCCTCACGCACGCGTGTTTTCGCTTCGCTCTCGACGTAATCGAGATATTCTTCCAACCGCTGCACTTTGCGCGCAATGATGGACTGATACGGAAAGCGCAAACTCGTCAGCAAGTTTTCGTATTGCGCGAGCAAACCGATGCGCCCATCATCGGCGAGGCGCGTGATGTCAATCCCCTCCACTTCAAGCACGGCTGCCATGTCGCCCGATTTCAAAACAATGCACACATCTTGAATCGCTTGCACCAAAACATGTTCCTGCGTTGGGGGCGGCAAAGTTGCTTGTGTTTTATTTTTTGCAAACATCACTCATTCCAAATTTTTGACGCGTTCGACGATCGGCAACGGTCCATTGCGTTGAAACCACGCTTGCGATTCCCACGTGTCATCGTGTCCGCCGCCAACCGCGTTTCCAATCAACCACGGGCAATACGCGAGAAACCAAGGCTCGCGGAATTGCATTGCATCGAACGCGGTCACAACCGTTTCGGCAGAACTGTGCGCGTCGCCCATCCCGCCCTCGGTTGCAATCATCGGGATGGCTTGGCGAAAATAGAACTTCGAAATGCGCGCATAGCTACGGTATTTCAAAAATCCCTTGTCATCCATCCCACCATAATTGTGAATCGCGAGCCACATGATGTTGATGAGGTCATAGCGGTTCTCCCGCAATAAAATCTGATACTCTTTTTCGAGAAAAATTTCGTCCGCGTGATTTTCCATTGTCATCAGCGGCGCGAGTCCCGGCAAGCCGCCATGCTGCGCGACGATTTCAGCCAGTGGTATCCAATGCTGCATGAATTCTTCAGGCGTTGGATATTCAGCATTCGCCCATTCTTCACGTACGTTCGGTTCGTTAAAGATTTGGAAATACCGCACACCTCTCGCGCGATAATGCGCGACAACGCGTTCAACTTCTGTGCGATCCTCTTGCCCAACTTTCATTTCCAAACGCATCACCGGAATAATTCCTGCTTTGTTTAATTCATCCACCAAGTAATCATTCGCGGTCAGATTCCAATCCTCCATTCCTTGCAGCATCAGCAGCCAGCGAATCTTTAACGAGACGAGTTCGGGAATGAATCGGTCAACCACCTCGCGCTTTTGTGCTGTTGTCGGAAACCAATGCAATCCGCGTCCGTTGTCTTGTTCGGGTTTCGGAAATTGTGATAATCGAATTTCTACAATATCCGAACGCACGCGATGGTCGCCGAACGTCGTGTATTTTTTTGTTTCCGTATGCGCGACGATAGACAATGCTTGCGTTGCACGTGGCGTCGGCATCGGCACAATTGTCGCGGGAGGCAGCTGCACACTCTCAAATACTTGAGTACCCACACCAATCGCCGCGCCGCTATGTGTTGATGGGAATGGAGCAAAATGTGTTGACAATGCGTTGATTGATACCGTCGCGGCATTGTTTGGTTGTGGGGAATCGCTCCTCCCAATTCTTTCATTCTGAACCAGCGCAAAAAATCCGAACAGAGCAACCACACTCGCGGCACAAAACACAATGAATCTGCTCATGAACTGAAAAGTTTCAAACCAATGCGACGCGCTTGTGGAATACCGGAACGTTGTGGTTCAAAACGCTGACGCACGTTTGATGAGTGCCAATCTCCTGTCTCTCCCAACGTCGAGAGCTGCGAACTGCAAATCAAGCCCTCTTTGACCGAATAGACCCGAATGCCCAACTCATCAAACACATCCGCGATAAGTGCGGAATCGCGCGGACTCGTCGTCAATTGCGACAGTTCGGTGATGATGATTGGAAGATGCCGCTTCATCACAAACTCGCACAATTTGGTGAACCCCTTGCGGTCAAGATGCGAGCCGCTGCACGAACGGTCCGTGAAAACGGAGACGATTTGAATTTGATTCTGCTCACACCAGATTCGACAGCGTGCCACGCGTTCTTCAAGCACTTGCATTTTCAATTCGCGTAACCCTAACCGCGCATAAATCACCGCTTCCATCTCTGCCTCTCGAAAAGAATTTTTTAGCGCATCAACTGCGCCAGCACATTCTGGACTTGAACGAACGCGCCCTCGCGTAAATAAAATGTTGTCGCGCCGAGTACGACCAGAATGAACGCATCAATCGCCACAATCGTCGTCACCATGACAACACGTGCATTACTTTGCGCGATTGGCACAGCACTTGCTGAATCAGCAACACTCGGCGTAACTTCTGATTCAGGAATTCTTGGCGCGTGTTCTTTCGCCGTTTGCGCTTTCGGCGCGCGCACGATTGGACTCGCGACATCGCGCTTGCGCCACACGCGTTTGCGCGGACGCGTAAGATAGTGCACGCCAATCGGTAGCCATTCGTCAATTGAGATACCGCCGATTCGCAAAAACGCGAGTGCTAACCCTGCAATCATGATTACCACTCCGATGATGGCGCGCACCAGAATGGATGTGCCTTGAACCGGACCCGCCAGAATCATCAAGCCGCCGGCAATCCCAAACACGGCGAGATAGATCAATTGGCGAATCGTCAGTCCATACACCGGACGAAACCCCAAACGAATTTTGCGTGGAAAACGAATTTGCATGACTCATCCTTTTTGATTTTGTTTGCGCGACAGATACACGCGCCACAATCTCATTGCATTTTGCGAAACGGTTCCTTGCTGTTCCATCGCCTGCAAACGCGAATCCAACGCGCCCAATCGTTTCGCGGGTTCGATTTGAGTTACTTGCTGCGCGGCGTCTCGCAAACCCATTCCCGCGTTCCAACCACCGCCGTTTTCCGGTGAGCGAATCGAATGGTAGATATACGCGAAATTCATTGCATCGTGCGATGGCGCCCCGAGCAAGGTTGTTAATTGCTGCCCCACTTCAACATCGTGCGGTGAGATTTGCGGATGCCAAGGAACATTCGCGGGAGCTGCAACGCGCGGGAACAGCGGTTCTTTTGAAGACGGACGCGCGGCGAGCAATCCGCTCTCTACGCGCGCGCCGATGAATTCTGTTACATCACCGCGATACCCTGCATCATTCGCCATTGTCGTGAGAGACATGCCTTCGCGCGCTGCACTCACAATTGGTCCCATCGTTTGGTCCCAACTTGCCGCGAGCATTTGTGGTTCGACGTTGTGATGCGCTTCGAGTGCACTCAACGCGGCGACTGCGCCTTGTGCTGTCACCACTTGTTCGGAAGGACTCGCGTAAGATTCGGTCAACGCTCGCACACGTTCACCAAGCGGCGCGTCCAAGAGTTTGATGAGGGAGTGTGCTTGCGGTGCTACTTCAACTTGTGAGAGAGTGCGTGCGTTCGTTGTGTTATTCGGTGGGCGCGCATTTGTTTCAGTTGGCAAAATGCGTTGCGATGCACGTAATGCAGGTGTTGTCGGATTCGGATTTGAAAATTCACCGTGAGTAGGATTTGTTTGCGCGCGGTTTGATGGATTTGAATTTGATGTTTGAGTTGTTGCGTGTGGCTCTTGTGTTGTTGCTTCTGAATCTTCGCTGGAATCAGCCGTCTCAATTTCTGTTGCAGGATTCTTTTGATGCGCGTGTTGTGAATTCGCGTTTGGCAATTGAGTTGTTGCCGATTGTTGCGAAATCGGCGCGGAATTATTTGTCTTTGGCGACGCGCCGTTGTTTGATACTTGCGATGAATTTGTTGGACTCAAAGGATTTGTGTTTGGCGCGGGTTGTGAATTGTTCGCGTTTGTGAATCCGTGGTTGTTTTCGCGCAACGCGCTGCCAATTCCCCACAGCGCGCTGCCCAAGCCGCGTCCGAATCCACCCGAACGCCCCATCATTGAACCCGCTGTTTGCAATCCAATCCCAGCACTGCGCGAACTGCTTGCGCCTCCTGCCGCACTCGCCGCGGCAACTCCACCTGTGACCGCGGCTAATGCCAAAGTTCCAACGGCGGTCACAGTCCCCACCGCGCGTTCCAACACTTGCCCGAACGCGCCAAACACAAAGCGAATGAGTGTGTAATTGATTGCAAGCAACGCAGATAGCACTCCTGCCGCTGCCATGAAATTAACGAATGCGCCGATGGGATCATTCGATAAACCGCGCGCGCCGAGCAGAATCACAAGTTTCATCAACAAGGCGTTAATCGGACCGATGACCAACACCATCACAAAACCGCGCAGCCACGTGAACGTGAACCACCGCATCGGCGGCAAGACACCGAGCATGATCACAATCGGTGCGAGTGCGACGAGAACATAGAGCAGCGCGTAGCGCGCGAGAAATTGAAAAATGAGCGAAGCGAGAATCGAGACGCCAATGACGATGATGATGATGGCGACAATGAGTCCAAGTCCTGTAAGCCCCAACACCATCACCGCAGAACCGATTAACACGCTCGTCAATAAACTCGGGTCGAAACCGCCCGCGCCAAAAAACGAGAGATTGAGAATCGTGTCTGTCGTCGCGTTCGCAAAGCGATTCGCCAAGTCCATCCAATACAAACTGCTTGCCGATGCAATTACCGCGAGGAGCCAAGTTCCCAGTGCTTGCTTCAAATCGCCGATGCCCCAACGTCCTGCCGTAATCACGTCCTTTGCCGCGACGACAGCCGTAATCGCCAACGTGAGGGGCCACAAGAGAATTGCAATACGTGAGGTGAGATTCCATGTTGGCACCATCACATCAACACCATCCACGATTCCGCCGCCGGGTGTGAGAATGCCGGGACTCGTCGTCACCCAACGCGCGAGCGATGCGGAGAAGACTTGTTCCAACGGCTCGATGCTTTTCGTGAGGATCGCCTGAATCGCTTGTGTTAATGCCTCTACCAACGAGTCGGTTGGGAACTGAATGATGTATTGAAAAATCTGTGTGATGGGGTCTGTTGGTGGCGGCGGCTCGGGGTCTTGTGCAAATGCGGGAGTTGCCGTCATCAAGCACAACATGACAACCAACACGATTGCAAAGAACTTTTGCATTTTGTTACGGGATATGAATCACGTCAGTGCTTTTGTACGCCGCCAACGTGTCAATAATTGTGTTGGCAATTTGAATCGTGAAAATTGCACCGACGAACGCGATGAGGATTCCGCCGAGACGAACCCACGTACTCGACAAACCCATCGGACGCCCCGCAATCGTTTCTGCCATGCCTGTTACAAAATTCGTCGCAAAGCCGATGGCGAGCAATAACGCGGCGAGTGCAATCAACGCATCCACCAACAACTTGGCGAGATTCGCCAATGCGCCTCCCAAGCCGGGGTCGCCTTGCGCGAACACGTTATTTGCAATGGCAGCAAACATCATCACTGCCCACACGCTCGATAACACCCGCGCGCGTTTTGTTGGCTCGTTTATCCAATCCAACACTCGATTCATATTTCTCTCCTTGTGTTTCAAAAGAAAATCCCCACGAGCAAATTGCTGATTGGCACGGCGGTTAATGCGAGCAATAAACAAATCGTCACCGCGCCGATTTTGAACCACACTTCGCTCAAGAGCGATGGTCGCCCTACCACAAAACCCAATTGCGCTTCCACGAATCCCGTCACGATTGCCAATACTAATAACAGCGCGCAAATCTGCATCAGCAGTGCGAGAATCTCGGAAATGACCGCGCGCAATTCACCGAACGGGTCGCTTTGCAATACGATTGCACCGGCGAGAAAGATTTCGTTCACAAGAATATCCACAGATACACTGCGCCCGCAATGCAGTATGCAAATGCGAATGGGACACCTTGATTCAATTCTTCATCCGTTGGCAAGAGCGCGCCGCTTTGAACGCGTTGGGACAAATTCGATGCAAGCACGCGCGGCGGTGTATGCCAATACTTGAACGCGAGAACAGGGATACCCGTCACCACCAGAACGATGCACACAATCCACAACAATTGCACATCGGGCATCAATCCAAAAAGTCCCATCAACAATTTCGCGTCGCCGCCCCCGTAAAAGTGGAATGACCACAAGAGAAAAATGACGAACCAAAACGCGAGAAACGACGGATTGCGTTCGACGATTCCGCGCACGATACTCATCCACATCCAAGGCAGTGTGATGAATGGTGAAACTGTCTGCGTGCGAAAATCTTGAATGGCAATCCAAACAAACAGCGCGGTAAATCCCATTTTTGCGAGCAGTAATGATTCCGTGTTGACGTTTGGCACAATCAGCGGGACGGCGCTTGCAGTTGCCAACAACACGAACAGCGCGTTGCGCGTCGTTTCCCACGAAAGAAAATTTCTTGTCATGGATTTTGCATCGTCCTTTGCATCAGAAATGGGGAATCGGAAAATACGAGAACGCCGATTGCGATAAAGATGAGAATCAACAACGAGACCCAAATCGCGTTTTCGATAAACATCATGCCACGCTGCTCGTGTAGGAATGACAAAATTCGATTCATTTTTTTTGTGCGGTGCTTGCCGCTGCTTGCGGACGACAAGCACCGCATTTGAGGAGGAGGAAACCTTACTTTTCGATAACGCCTTGCACTTCAATCACCGGTACAGGCAGCACATTCATGTCTGCGCCCCATGGTGTTTTGATGCGCGTACTCGATGCCCAAAAATTCGCGTTGCCATACGCGCGCAAATCGGTCACACTGCCGCGTCCTTCGGGAATCCAACGCGTCTCTTTTCGCATTCCGATTTGCCCGTTACACACATCACCCGCGTTTCCATCTACACAATACTCTTCGCGGCGTTCCCAATTCTCTTTCCACTCAACTACCCAGTACGTTCGCACTTGTACTTGATAGCTGGGACGTTCACCCAAACCGTTTGTCGGTTTCTCGGCGGACGAAGTAACATAGGTGTGATTCGTTTCGCGTTTGAAACTCAATTCACCTTTTGGATTGCCCCATGGACGTTCATCCCATCTCCATTCTGCCCACGCGGGCGCGGGGTCGATCTCCGGTTCGGGATGTTTCACTTGTCGCCACCGTAAACAAAAAACGAGTTTGCGATAGTTACTGCTTGGAGCCCACGCGAGCGGGTCCCAGCCATCAATGGATGGACTGTTGCACTGCCAACCTTGCACAATTAGCGGTGGCAGATTGAATTGCATCGCGTCATACACAATCCCGCGCGGAAACGGCAGATAACCTACAGGCACAGGCGGAATGCGCGCCGACACACGCGTATCCCAAGCAACCGTGCATTGAATACCGCCTTGCCCAACACTCACATCCGCGCAAGGTAACGGACCGATTCTCGTGGATGGTCTTGGCGTTGGCGTGAGACAACCATCTGCACATTTCACGTACACAATCCAACAGCCGAGATTTGTGCCACATGCGCTGCGGATGTCATACATGTTTTTCGGACACGCAAGCCCAAAGTCACCCGCGCCGAGCGGTACGCAGTGCAAATCATAGAATTGCAGACCATTCGAGTTCGTCGGCTGTGGAACCGGCGTTTCGTTTCGCGGCGTCTCGCGCGGTTCACGCGTTTCGCCGGGTTCATCCGTCGCACCGGGTGAATCCGTTGGTTCACCAGTGGGAGGAACTGTCGTCGCTTTGCCGCCGCAGTCCACAATGAATTGGTTGTCCACATAATGACAGGTGCAGCCCGGCGGACAATTGCCTTGCGCGCTCGCGGCGTAAATCACAGCAAGCCACACGAGAAATCCGGTGAGAAACGAAATTCCAAATCGTCGCAAACTACTTGACACTGTCCCACTCCTCTCGCCACAGAATTCGATTCGCATCGAGGTCATAAATCATGCGCTCGTGTGCGATTTTCCAACGCAGCGCATCCGCGTCATACACCAGCTCGAGCATGTGCATCGAATTTGGATAGGCATTGCCTTTTAGTGGTTGACGCGTTTTCAAATCGAATACTTGCCCCTCTCCTGCTGCTTGATAATCCAACACTTGGGCGCGCAATCCATCACCGGAAAATGTGCTAACAACTGTTCCCAACGGCAAACGTTTCACCTTTGAAATTGCAATCACGCGATTTTCTTGTTTCTCCCACGCAATCACGGCGCGCATTTCCGCGAGGCGTTTTTCCGCGTAACGTGTTTCGAGTTGCGCGTTCAGTGTGTCGAGTTCAAACATCAACGAATCCGTCCACGTCAGTGCGTCGAGATAATCGCGCACAACCCACTCTTTGATTCCGGGCGCGGCGTCCCAAATCTCTTGCCCAAGTTGGTTCTGTGTTTTGAAAACCCTCCATGCCTTGGGAATCTCATCTGTTGCTGTGTTCTCATTTCTCGCAACTGTTGGAGCATTTCCAACTTCACTTTGCGAAACACTTGGCACAGTTGGCTCATCTTGCACAATCGAAACCGTCGGAGATTTTTCAACGGGCTTCGGTTGGTGAGTCATTGTGCGCCACGCCCAAGTGCCCAGCGCGAGCAAAAATGATGCAGTCACAATCAGTGTCACCCATCCTAACCAACCGAGTCGCTTGCGTTTCGTCAACATCTCTTGCTCGACAAACGACCTTCTGATTGACATTTATTGTCCCTCGTGATTGATGCCGAACGCGGGATACGCTTTCCCCTCAACGTTCATTGTGAGCGATGGAATTCCCGCGAGCCGAAAAAAGATTGTTGGAATTTTTGCGGTTGCATTCACAGTGATTTGGTCTTGAGTCACGCGAATCCCTGTCACCGCAATTTGTCCGCGCTGATTCAATTGGATGAAATCACTTGCGACGGTTGCGGCTTCGCTCCTGTGTAATCGCACTTCATCCGTTGCGCGAAAGTGATTGATGTCAATCGCATGACTCGCTGCTTGTGCTGCCGCATTCACCATCACTTCAGCGCGGCGATATTGCCAATACATCCATCCGCCGTCGAGACCGAGTCCGATAAGTAGCATCAGTATCGGAAAAAGAATCACGGCTTGAATCAAAAAACTGCCGCGTTCATCGCGCATCCAGCGTTTCAGCATTTTTGGTTTCTGTCAGCAGGTCACGAATATTCGTGACCTGCTGCATTCGTTCAGCGCCAGTAAGACCGCCACGTTTCCACGCGTGACCAACTGGACGCTTCGAGATTCACATTCGACTTGCTCGTCAGCGCGCTGACGAGCGGAATATCGCCGATATAGAGATTGAATCTCGCATGACACATCACGCGTGTGCTGCGTTGCCAAGTGCTTTGCGGCGAAATCGCCAGCCGCACTGCACTTGCATTGAGAAAGAAACCGCGCAACGTATTTCTGCCTGCCGTATTCCCTTGCGCGATTCCATCCTCACCGTCTAACGCCTCGACTGCCGCACGGCACGCGTCGTAGGTTGTCATATCGAGCGCGAGTTTGACGTACAACACGCGCCCGAAAAAAATCAGAGCGGCGATGGTGAGAAGGAACAGAGGCAGGACGAGTATGAACTCGATGTAACCCTGTCCGCGTTCGTCATGGCTAAGGCGGGGAGACCACGCCATAATGTCACCACCATCCGTCGGGCGGACCGCCGTAAAAACGTTCCGCGCGTTGAAAACTTGAAGCCCGAATGTTGAACAACATTCGTCCGAGAAAAGGAAGCTTGACCGAGTTGGGATTGCTCAATTCACCCGACACGCTTCGCCTTCCACTCTGTCGCGTCAAACGCACAGAGTATTGATTGGAAAAATTTCCAACCGACGCATTCAACATTTCACGAATGCGTCCATAGCCCGCGCTCATGTCCCCGCGTCGAATTGCGGCAACATAAACGCCGTCGTGAATCGCGGCGGCAGCGGTCACTTGATTCCACCACGTCCACGCATAAAACGCGATGCCCGCGCACAGCAGCAAAAAGAGAGGCAGCGCCACCGTCCATTCAATTAATCCTTGCCCGCGTTGATCTGTGTCCCATCGCACACAAGGTTGAAGGAATTGAAATTTCATTCTCGAAAAAATTCTTTTCATTTGCGTCTGCCTCTCCGCGAAATCACTTGATGGCTTGCAGTTGTTGATTCGCGTTCGTCAACACCGTACGAATCGTCGAATACAGCGCAGACAACACGGCAATCGCGGTTACGGCAAACGCGGCGATGATGACATATTCCAAAATGTCTTGACCGCGTTGGTCGCGCACGAGCGAAACGATTTGGTTCATACAAAAGCTCCTTCGTTGAAAATGTCAGCGCAAGAAATATTGCGCTGCGAGATACACTGCCGGTCCCATCACCACAATTCCAATCGCGGGCAGTACGAGCAAACCAATTGGCAAAACCATCTTGACGGAGGTTGCCATCCCGCGACTTTCCACTTCACTTTCCACTTTTGCTTGCATCAAATTCGCCATTTGTCGCAATGGTTCGCCGAGCGGTTGACCGATGGATTGCGAACGAATAATCAATTCCGCAAAACGCGCGATGTCATCAACCCCCGGATTCCGCGCAATGAGATTTTCCATCGCGGGAATCACATCGGTGCCTGTGCTAAATTCTTGAACCACCTCGCGCAGCTCTTGAAAGAACACGCCGCCGGGTTGTGCCACGACTGCGTTTAGCACTTGCGCGATGGTCTTGCCCGCTTCAAGATGAATCACCAAACGGTGCAGCGTGAATGCCATTTCCACACGCACGAGCTCGCGCCGCTTCTTGATAAGTTGATTCAGGTGGATATCAGGCAGAAACAATCCCAACGCGCCGAGTCCGAACGCAATCGGCAAAAATCCGATGCCTGCGAACAAACTGTTCAAGATGCCAATGAAAAAAAGAATCGTCGCAATCAATACTTTCCACGCGTAAAAATCGAGAACGGTTGGATAACGCACGGGGCGTCCTGCTTGCAAGAGACGCTGTTCATCAATCTCACTGCGCCGCGCGATTCGCGCAAACAATCTCGACGCGGGTTCGAGCAATCCGCGCAACGCGCGATCCAAAAACGGCGACTTGGTAATTTGTTCGAGATGCACATCACGCTGCAAACGCACGCGTGTTTGTGCGTCCGATAGTGTTTCACGTGTTGAGCCGTGATGTGCGACGAATTTGTGCGTGAGCGCGGTAAATGTAAGCCATACACCAAGCGCACCGAGAAATGCCAAGAGCAACATCATCTCAATTCACCGTATTGATACTTTCAATCGGGTCGAGCGCTTTCGCGCCCATGCGATTCATCAAATAGTACGCACCCCCGCACATGCACGCGACGAGAATCATCGCGAGTTGTCCGAAAATTGTTGCGTAGAATGGACGCTGCAAATCGGGCGCGGTGAATCGCAAAATCACAATGAACACGAACGGCGCAAGACACACGACGCGCGCTTCCCATCGAATCCGCGACTGTGCAGTAGCAACCCGGCGTCTCACCGATGCCAACCCACGCACAGCTTCACCTAACGCTTGCAGAATCGGCAACAACTTGCCACCATCTTTTTCATAAGCAATCAGCGCTTCCGCAAAACGGTCACACATCACATCGCGACGGCGTTTCGCAATCAGTCGCAGCGCGCTCGCAACCCCTTCGCCCGACGAAATGCGCGCCACGATTTCATCAAAATCACCGCGCACCGCGTTTGAACAATGTTTCGCCACGACCGCAAGTCCGGACTCGAGACTGTTTTTGGTATTCACCGCTTCCTGCAAAATATCCACCGCATCGGCGAGCGCTTCTTGATATTCGCGTCGTCGCCGTTCGCGGCGGTCTTCCAAAAATGTCCAATAGCCCACCACACCACCAACCGCGCCGATGAATGCCGCCGCGAAAATTCCCGTCAACACGTACGCCGCAATTCCCAAACCGAGAGCCAATAAAAACGCGACGCGCAGAAATTCTGTCGCAGTCAACTGAAAATCCGCTTGGTCCAATTTGCGCTGCAACCGTTCGCGCAATCCTTCGCGTTTTGTTTCGGGCAAGATGCGATAGTGCGGCAGCGCAAGCCCCGATAACACCGCGACCAACACGCCGAGCGCGCCGAGCAATGCCAACAACACATTCGGTCCGAACAACATCATGCGCGAGCTCCATTCGGACGAAATGCAGAGGGGTCAATGCCGCGTTCTTTCAAACGCGGCGCGCAGTGCAAGGGGTAAATGGTTCTTTGCAGTGAACCATCAGCGCGCGTAATAATCGGTTGACTCAAAATTGCGTTGTTCGCTTCAATGCCGCCGGTGAGTTCGAGAATTTCGGTGACGAGACGTTGATTCGTGTCATGACTGCGCTTGAGAAACACCACAATTTGAAACGCGCTGGCAATCCATTGCGCGATGGTTTTTTCCTCAATTCGCATATCGGGCGCGAGATGTGAGAGCTGCATCAATTTCGTCAACGCGTCGAGCGACGAGTTCGCATGAACAGATGATAAAAATCCTTCGTGTCCCGTGTTCGCCGCGACGAGCATGTCAATCACTTCGGGACCGCGCACTTCACCAACGATGATGCGGTCCGCGCGCATTCGCAGCGCGTTTTGCACGAGACGTTGCTGATTGATTTCGCCCGCACCCTCTGCGTTCGGATAACGCACCACTTGATAAATCACATCGCGCAAAGGCAGCTGCAATTCGCGCGTGTCCTCAATCACAATCACACGGTCTTGCGAACGAAACGCACCCGCGAGAACGTTGATGAGATTTGTTTTTCCACACGCGGTTCCACCTGCGACCAAAATTCCAAGTCGCGCTTGTGACGCGGCGACTAGAAATTCCGCCGCAGGTTGCGTGAGTGTGCCGAGACGAACGAGGTCGTCCATTGCCCGGGCGACGAGACGATGCCGCCGAATCGTGACCGACGGACTCGGATGCGCGATGGGTGAAATCGTGGCATTGATGCGGCTGCCGTCGGGCAATTGAGCGTCGAGAATCGGATGCGTTGCGTTGACTTGGCGACCTGTCGGCGCGACGAGACGATTTACGAGACCAACCGTTTCTTCTTCATTCCCCAAATCGGAATTGGAAACCAAACGCTTGCCGCGTTCATCAATCACCCACACCTCGCGTCCGTTGATAATGATTTCTTCAATCGTCGCATCGTGGAGCAACGGGTCGAGCGCGCCAAAGCCGATGAGGTCACTCAAAACGCGTTGAACAATAATTTCGGTTTCGTGTTCGAGCGGCGCGAGATTTTGAATCGGCGCGGCATTTTGGTAATCGTGAATTTGTGCGCGCGTGATTTCGCTGATGGTGCGGCGAATCAATTCGGTGGGACGCGCGAGGTCGGCGGGGGTGTAGCGTTCGACCACAATTTCGCGGACGCGGTTCAAAATGATTTGGTACGGCGATTCGCCGTTTGTCGGTTTGCGGCGCGACGCGCTGACGAGCTGCGCAAGTTCGCTCTCACGCGCGTTGTTGGTGTTGAGTGTTGGCGTCATGCGCGTTTGCCTCCAAAAAGTTTTTCGCGCAATCCTTTGCCCTTTGATTTGAATTTGCCGCGCTGCGTCCAAATTTGTTCGAGCGGCGGATAAAGCGTCGTGCCAACGCGCACCAAACTTTCTGCGACTTCGCCGCCGCCGTTCAACACAATCGGCACACCACTGTTAAGCGACGCCGTGACCTTTTCGCTCACCTCGGGAATCACGCCGACTTCGGGGAGTTTCATCACGTCAACAATTTCTTTGCGCTGCAAACCGTGTTCGGGATGGAAACGATTCAGTACGAGACAAAAACGACTGCGGTCCATCTGCACATGTTCCCACAACGTTTCGAGAACTTCTTGCGTGTCCAGCAAGCTCGCTTTTTCGGAATTGACGACGACCAGAATCTTGTCCGCGTCGCGTAACGCTTGGAGATGCACCGCGCTGTTGGTGTCCTGCCCCAAATCCATCACCACAAAATCGGACATCGAATGCAAAGTTTCAATCAAAGTGTGCGTGAACGCGCGTCCGCGCTCGCCTTGAAAACACATTTCGCCCGCCATGAATTGACGCGGGACGCCGACGAGAACTTGAAGGTTGTTGCGGAAAGGTGTGAGATAGCCCAACACATCTTTTGGGTCGAGGCGATTTTGTGCTTCAAACAAACGCGCGAGTCCCGCGATATTGCGCTGCGGCGAAAGACGCAAATGAATGTGCGCGTTGCCGCCCGCCATATTCGCGTCGAGCAAAATTGTTTTGCGATTCGAGACGACGCCGAGCAGCATCGCCAAATTTTCGGCGACAGTTGTTTTGCCTACGCCACCTTTCGCGCTCCACACGGCAATCACCGCGCGCTGCCAACCTTGCGTTGCAATCACTTGCGCGAGCTGCGGCGCGATTTGGGGAATGTATGATGCGGAAGAACGTTCGCGTAATGCTTCTTGCAGCGCGCTGTGAATTAAAGTGACAAGCCGCCGCGCATTGTCGTCGTTCAATGGAAGTTCGATGTGTGCTTTGATACCCGCGCGATACAGCGCGCTGCCCCAATCGCCGTGCGGTGGAAGCGCGCCGATAGTGACAATCGGACGCGCTTCGTGATGCACGAGCCGTTGCACATCTTCGAGCGCGAACGACGGAAGCGACGGGTCGAGAATGACAACATCCGCCTCGAACGAAATTGCATCGTCCACCAAACGCGCTCCGTCTTGGCACCATGTCACCATTTGAATCGCGTGCGTGTTGCCCGGCGCAAAGAGATTGCTCAAGGGCTGCACGTCGCCCCACTGCCGCAACGCCGCGACGAGTCGAAGTGGACGCGTATTGGTTTGCGATGGCGGTTCGGGTCGCGTTGAAATTTCGGGATGTATTGTTGGAAGATTGGTTGACATGATTTCAACTCTTGAGGCGGCGAATGAAATAAAACGCGCCAATGACGAGCAAGATTCCTACGCCGAGTGGTAATGCGACAAACGCGACGCTGTTAAAAAGATTTAAAGAAACATCGAAGGTCGGCATTGAGAGCGGTGAAGAAATTCCAGAGACAGTTATGGCTTGGCTCGCAACAAGGGTTGGAGTTGCGAGCGTCTGCGAATTCGTGATGAGCGTTGGGGTAAATGTCACTTTTGGACTTGTGGATGCAGTGACAACAACAACTTGCCCACTCGCGCGGCGGCGTTCCTCCATCATCCAAGTGATGACATCATTCCACGACATACCCAATGTTGGCGCGTCCTGTTGATTCTCAACAAGGTGCGGCGACAAAAGCGAGAGATGCACTTTGCCGTTATCCATTCCGAACGTGAGCAGTTCCGCACTCTCGCGCGGTACTCGCACCAACACGGCTTGAATGTCACCCTCCACATACGCGGGTTCGCTGGCACGCTCTCCTTCTCCAATCGGTGCAACGGCAAAATTGGGATTGGCGATGCGTTCGCGGCGCACAGCGAGAATCGGCGCGTGACGAATAGTGACTTTGGCAACGGGCAGATTCATTTCTTCAGGCGCAAGCACGGTGCTTGAAAGTGTTGTTGTCACAGTGATTGCGCGCGTGGGTCTTGGCAATATTGGCGAGACCGCGTTTGGGGTTGGAAGCGCGTCGCCAAAAATTTCTGTCGTGTTGGCATTGATTGCGCCGGGCGTGAGACTCAGTACGATGTCCACGTAATCGCCCGTTTGAATTTGTTCGGGCGCAGTTTTTGGATCAACGGGAATCACCATCGCAACCGAATGCGCGTCGTCGAGCATCAACGCGAGACGATTCGCCGCGCTCGGATTCGTTGCGGAAACGATTGAGCCCTTGCGAAGTGGTTCACCAGCGCGAATTGTTTCAATCGTCAAACTGCCGAGATATTGGTCGAGTTCGTCGCGCGTGATGAGACTTGCGGCAACCTCGCGGCTCATCGTTTGCGAATCAAGCGCGAGCAAGTCGCTTGTGATTCGAGAATACGCGGGAATGTCTGCGCGCGCGACGACGACTTGATAAGGCGGCGGATTTAACACAGTGCCGAGCAACAGCAAAGCGACGAACGCGCCGACGGCAAGCAAAATGCCAATGATGAAGGTTGAGGAACGAAGCATCAATCATTCTCCCACGCGTGATGGAGTTGCATCTGCAATTGCGAGATGCGTGCAGTGAGTTGGCGCAAGGCGACATCGAGGACACGCACTTGACTGCCGGAGAGCTGCTTCACATCGGGCAACGAATCGAATTGGTCGAGCGCGTGTTCCAATTGCGCCAGCACGATACCGGTTGGTTCTTGCGCGGCGCGTTCGACCATTTCCATCGCAATAGGCAGCGAAAGTGTCGGGTAGGTGTCCAGCAGCGCGATGACTCGTCGCGTGTGGATTGGGTTGTTGGAAATTTCAGAGGAGTGGTGGGCAGTGGAGAGTGTGGCAGTTTGGGTATTTGGTGTGGCAGCGTTCAGCATAAACTCACGTTCTTGGCGGGATTCAGATTACGTGAGGGACTATAACATAAGTTGTGTTGAAAGTCAACATCTGTTGATTACGGTCAAGACCACATTTCAAATGTGTTGATGTTTGTCAACAGATTTGACAAGCAACTGCACAGTGATACAATTGGACAATCTCATTGGGATTCGCAAAGGAGCGTCCTATGGCTCGTGAAAAAATGGATTCAAAACACTCGCAAAATAAAGCGGAAGAACAATTCCGTCCGCGCCCGGAAGAAAAACTCGGCGAATACATTCGCCGGGTGCGTTTGTTGCGCGGGTTGAATTTGCCGCAGGTGGCGCGCGCGTCGGCAGAGGAAGCGCCCTCGCAGCGCATCAGCCATCCCTATTTGTCGCAAATTGAATTAGGGCAGGTCTTTCAACCGTCGCGCGATCGCTTACAAACATTAGCAAAAATTTTGCAAATCAATCCAGAATGGTTATTCGAAAAAGCGCATCTTCCATTACACGGCGCGGAACGCGCCCTCCAGCAAAATCCAATGGTGGACCGTATTGCCACGCGTGCCGCAGAGATGGAACCCACGGACCAGCAAATGGTTTTGGAGATGATTGATGTGATTTTAAAACGGCGCAAAGGCGAACGGAAAGGGGGCAAGGCGTAGGTCTTGAGCGCACCTATTTCGTTCCCGCATTCTACTGGGCTGTTTTCCGCGTTTCACTCGTTTCTTTTTTTCCCCAGTTCGTCGTTCGGAACATTATTCCAAATTCGATTGTCAATAGAGTGACAAAACCAAACCCGCAGGCGGCAATTGCCTACGGGTTCATTCTGTTTGCGTTGCGCGGGGGAAAGGAGTCAAAAATGCGTTCGACGGAAAACATCGAGTTGTTGTTTCAAAACTTACCTCACGATTGGGCGAGCATTACGCCCGAAGAACTTGCCGCGCAAGTGGAAGAACTGCACGGCATTCACATCGAGTTTGTGGAAATGCCGCTGCCGCGCGGTTACTTTGGCGCGTGTATGGTTGTCATTGAGGAAGAAGAATCACCAACGGGCTTTGTATTTTATGCGCCAAAACTTCAACCCACACAGCGCGAGCATGTCAAGATGCATGAGGTTGCACACATTGCACTGCAACACAACACAGTCATCGCCTCGTACGCGCAGTTGGAAAAGATTCAGAGAAACCCCGCGCTGCTCACAGAATCGAATTTGACGATTGCGTGTCGTGCGACGAATTCTTTGTCAAAACGCACGAAGCGGCATACACAAGAAGATGAAGCGGAATTGTTAACGCGTTTGATTTTCGAGCAGCGCTTTCTCACGCGCCAAAAGAATCATTTTGCGCGCGCCAGTTCGTTAGAATACACAGATGAGGCACTGCGTCGGATGGGAATTGCTTGACGATGCAACTGCATGATGCACTCTTTCCAATTTTGTTTTGGGCAGTGACAATTTATGTTTGTCGCCCAAGCATGTTGCGGCAAGAAGATTGGCGCGACCGGCGCGTTCTCGGCACCCGCGTCTTTGCGATTGCGATGGCAATCTCATTGACCATTCAAGCGCATCCGCTTGCAGAAATTTTTGACAAGGAACTTGGACTGAACAATGCTTCGTGGTTCTTGGGATACAGCAATGTCGTGGTTTCTGTGTATGCAGGGACAAGCGCGATCTTTATTATTCGCAACAAATTTTTGCCCAAGTGGTTGTCTGTCGCAAGTCTAGCCGCGCTCGGTGTGTTTGTGCTACTCATGCCATCGCTCATTGCCACACCGGAAGAATTGCACAACGAATTGCCACGTTCCCTTCCGCTGCTCCTCTTGCGCGAGACACTCTATATCTACTTCTTTCTCGTCGCATTCGCTTGTATGCTGATGTTCCGCGAATGGATTAAAGAAGAAACACACCCCACCGGTTACTTGCGCGGGAGAATCTTGCTTTTTGGATTTGCAGCGGTGCTGACATTCAGTTTGCTCCGCGCAAGTTCTGCGCTCGTTGCGTTTCTTGTACCCGAATGGGAGTGGAATAAAATCACGTTGCGGACGAGTGACCTGTTGCTCGTTACAAGCGTCGTTGCAATCGTTCTGGGAACTGCGCCCGTGTCGTGGCTGCGATTGCCCATCCGCTTGGCAAACTATCTGGAACAACATCGCGCACTACGCGATTTGGAATGCCTTCGGCGCGCGCTTGTTACCGCGACAGGAAATGTTCCATGGGCGCAGCCCGCGTATGCGGACCGTTGGTTCAATCTGCCCTTCGTACTTTACTGCGCGTGCATTGACATTTTGGACCGTCGCATGTTGTTGCAAACGCAATTGAATGATGGGACAACAGCACTCACGCAAGAACATGCGCGCGTTGCCGCGTTGTTGGAACAGTTGCCCGATACATCGGATTGGGTGGAACTCGTACAACATCTGCGTGGTGTTGCACGAAAAATCTGAAGCGATGAATGAACAACCAATGAATCCAAGCGAATCAAGCGAGACAACATCCGCTTATCGAAAACTCGCGCAAGCCCTCTCGTGGATTTTTCATCCCTTCATCATTGTGATTCCAACAATGATTATTTCGATGTACGCGGCGACGGGTGATTTAGTTGGAGCGATTGGATGGAGCGCACTCTGTGTGGCATTTGTCATCGCGCCGACGATTCTATATCTCCGGCGCAAACTCAAACGCAAGGAATATACTGACGCGGATGTGTCGGTGCGCGAACATCGGTTCGGGATTTATCTTTTTGGCGGAGTGTGCGAACTGCTATGTCTTGCGACGCTGATAATTTTCGGCGCGCCGAAAATTTTGATTGCGTGTTTCTTTGCCGCGATTCTCACTTTGGTTGTTGGCACGATTCTCAACACGCAAACCAAAGTCAGCGTGCACATGGCTGCGATGGGCGGATGTACGGCGGTGTTGTTTTACATTTCGCCGGTGTTGGGCATTTTCATGGTCGTGGCTTCGCATGCGGTGGGGTGGGCGCGGATTTATTTGAGGCAGCATACGTTGGGGCAGGTGGTGATGGGGTGGGGGGTGGCAGTTGCGAGCGTGATTGTCGTCTTTCTCATTTATCCGCTTCGCACTTGATTACTTTGCTTTTCTGATTCCATCGCCGCGAAATGCTCCATGAGCATGCGATGGATAAAGATATAGCCGCCGCCGACTTTACGGAGGAGGATGCGCTCGGCTGCGTAATCCAGAAAACGGACATAGTTGAGAGGCATCGAGTTGGCGCGGGTGAGGAGCAGACGGAGGGTGAAATGGTTTATCACAGCATATCCCCCGTTCAGCAATCCCCAGCCCAGTCCAGCAACCAGCCCCAAAGCCAGTCCGCCACCCAGCCAGATAACCAGCCCACCAACCAGTCCAATAACCAGCCCAAAAACCAGTCCAATAACCATCAGCTTATAATCCACAAACGTTCCCAAAGGCATCCCAAAAGCCATTGCGAATGGCACCCCTATCATCAGCCCACCAACCAGTCCAAAAATCAGCACTCCCCACCACCCACCCAGGCCACCCGCTACAGAACTAAGCACAACACCAATCAGTCCACTAACAAGCCCAACTTTTACCGCGCTAACAACGCCACGAATTAATGTCCTGGATAGAACAGCCCATGTCTTCGACGACCATTTCAGTTGTTCTAACAGTATAAGTTCTTCATCTAGCGTAAGGAACGAAGAAGCGAGTCCCACAACCACTCCGCAAACCAGACCAAGAGTCAGCCCAAAAGTCAGACCACTAACTAGCCCGGTAATAAGGCAACAAATGATTCCAGCTATCATTCCTCCAGCCAGTCTGTTTAGTGTTTCTGCTCGCGATTCCTCAAACGTCGGCAACCAACTGCGGCGCAGGGAGTCGAAGAAAAAGATGAACTCACGATGTTTCATCATCTGTTGCGCGAGCCATGTCAGCCAATGTTTGGTTGCGGCAGTAGTGTAGAGTTTGTTTTTGGTGCGGGCGACGCGGTGAAACATTTTTTCAATGTAGGTATCAAAAAGATGTTTGCGGCGCGCTTCGGCGGTACGAAAACTTTCGCTCGCCAATTCCGTTGCCGACACTCCGCGATAGGCGAGGGTCATGATACTCAGCATCAGGGGCTGTTCGACAAGTTCCAAAAGAGTCGGGTCATGCTGCAAGGTGTCGCGCACGCCGGCAAGTTCAGGACCGGCGCGGTTGAGATAGGCATCAATCTGTGCAGCACTGAGAGGTTGAATAAAGACTGCCCCGCGCAGTGAGAGCCGCGATTTGAGCGCATCGTAATCGGCGATGCGGCTGGTGATGACGACTGGGACAGAGCCATGGTCTCTGCGATATTCGTTCAGAGCATGGACACAGGCAGCGCGTTTTTCCATTTGCACTTCGTCAAGTCCGTCGAGAAGCAAAAGCAATGCTTCGTTATCCACCCACTCTCGCGCGAGTTTTTTGGAAACTTGATACTGGGCAGAAAGAGCAGTGACCAACCATTCGGGAATGGGTTTCGATTCAGCGGACCATGAAGAGAGATTGAGGACAACAGGAATGCGAAGCAGGGGGTCTTGTTTCGCGCGCTCGATCAGGTCACGCGCCAACTGCAAGAGCATGGTGGTCTTGCCGGCGCCGGGTGCGCCGAGAATGAGCATCGCGCCGTTGAGTTGGTCAAAGAGTTGGATGATGGGCGTGCCGTGCGGAATGTCTTGTGCAGGTTGGTCAGGCATTTGGAGATGGACATCCCACGTGCGTTCGACGGCACTCGGCTGCGTTTGCAAGCCGAGTTCGAGCATGACTACCTGATTGAGCGATTGGTCGAGGACACCGTGAATCCATGTGTTGGTGACGAGGGCGAGCATGTCGCGGCGGTTGCGCGCCTGCGCGGGGTCGCCAAAGAAATTATTGTTGATTTGGGTCTGGGTGATGTTGCTGCCGACTGCGATTTGCCCGACTTGCGCGCCATCGCCGATGTTGACTTGGTTTTTGTCTTGTGCAGAGGGTGACATGGACATGGGGAATCAATAAAGAAGGAACAAGTCAAATTGCTGTATCAAGTATCAGGCAGCAAGTGATGTGGGCGTTAACTAGGATTTGGCGTTGAGGTCCCGCAGGAGGCGATTGATCGCGTTTTGGTAGAGTAGGGGATTGGTCCAGTTGTTGAAATCGCCGATGTAGCGCTCGCGGATATTGTACGCCCACTGTTCGGTGGTTGTAAAGACCGTGTCGTCGAGACGGAGCGGGAACAGCACAAGTTTGTTGTGCTGTTTTTCTTTTTCGAGCGCGCGGGCGACTTCGTGATGCACCCACGCGCGGTTAATGGAATTTTCAGAGAGGACGAGGATGAGTTTGTCGTAGAGTTTAATGCTCTCGTCAATCGTTTGTTTGAGCGGGTCGCCAATTTTCAAATCTTCGGGCGCGAACCACACGCGGACGCCGTTCATTTGCAGGTCGTTGTGAAGGCGGCGGGCAAATAGTTTGTCTTTGTCGGAATAGGAGATGAACGCGGAATAGTATTCGATGGCTTTGCCGACGAGAGATTTGGCAAATGCAATCATGGTGTCCGGGACGCCTGCGCCACACAGGAAGATTTCGGGGATGTTGCCGCCGGAGCGGTAGAGGGTGTCTATGCCGATGGTGGAGGGAGAATCGTGCTGAACGGACGGGAGTCCGTGCACCGTGGCGAGGTTGACTTCGGCGAAGAGGGTGTAGCCCGCGGTAGAGTTGGTGAGGTCGGTGTTGTCGAGATCCGCGTTGGTGAGATTCGCAACGGTGAGATTCGCGTCGCGGAGATTCGCTTTGCCGAGATTCGCCCAACGGAGATCAGCCCTGCGGAGATTGGCAGCGCTGAGTTTTGTCGCGCTGAGATTCGCCTCGCGCATATCAGCCCCTACGAGGTTCGCCCCTACGAGGTTTGCCCCAAACAAATGCGCCCTATAGAGATTTGCATTGCTGAGATCCGCGTTGGTGAGATTCGACCTTGTGAGGTTCGCCTCGCCCAATTCGGGTGAGAATTTATGATTTTCTTGGCGCTGTTCGTCCCGCCATTTGTTCCAAATGGATATGTCTTGCTTGGTGAGAGCTTTTTTGAGGATGGAGAGGTGTTCGGGCTTAGCCATAGGGCGTGGATCTTTCGCGTCGCGATTTCAGTCAAAGTTGCTCATGATAAATATATAAAGTGGAGATGAGACATCCTTCACAAACCACAAACCATTCATTCGCATCGTATCATTTTGAACTTTGCTGGACTTGCTCAACCAGCCGCAAAAGCTCATCCAATTCGTCATCGGTCCACCAATGAGATAGCCAAGGATGCATTTGTGGGTGAATCTCCAGGAAATCGGTCCGAAGTGTTTGGATCTGGGATTCTCTGTGAGAGAATAATTTTCTTTTCCATGGGGGAACCTCGTCAATTTTCAAGATATTCCCAGTACGAAATGGATTTACAGCATTCAAGTCGTTAGTAGCATGGACAATGAGGACTTTGAGGGTGCTCTCCGCTTCCGGGGTTGCTTCCAGGAGTTGCTTTTTACGAACGTGTAACAAAACTGCCATGCGATTATTCTGTGCCCACCTCTGTTGAAAGAGTGCGGTTAGCTCTGCAAACTGCATAGGTTGCTTTGCGGCCGCTTGCCATTTCCGCAAGACAGACCAGTCACTCAGTAGAATGAGTAGCTCACTAGACCGAATTTTCGCCAAGACCAGTTTGAAGATTTCCATCAGATAAAGTGGACCCCTCCGCGAAATCCAAATTATCAAAAGAAGTGGGACGGCAACGACCAAATCGAGCGTGTAAACAACAAAGAATGCCGCATCCGGCTCATAACCTAGAACCAGAATGGCGCCGAGAATCTGAACCGCGCTTAGGGCAAAGGTTAGAATAATTGCACCAATCCAAACCAATTGAGAACGCAGCCATCGGAAAGTCTCTTTAGAAGATGGGAGAGTGAAGTATTCCTTTCTCGCAAGGTCGTAGAAAAATTTCCAAAGTACGTGCATGGCGCTTACCGAATCTGCGGCTTTATGCGGAATGACAGAGACTGCGCTCTTGAGAAGAGCGCTGAAACGAAGGAACGGAAAAAGGAGCCAGTACAACGCGTGGGTATTCCCTCCTGTGTTGATAGTAGAGAAAACCGCATATCCCCATGATACTTGATAGAGCCAAATCACCAAGAATAACATGCCTGAGTCAGGGAACCCTTGCGGTTCATTGACCAAAAGTAGGACAGAGCGACCAAGTAAGGCAAGACCACCGAACGAAGGGAATAGTCCCAGGAGAATGGTGAGCCGATTTGTTGGCGCCCATCGGTCAATCACAACAAAAATTGACCACAGCCATAGTCCGAACGCCGCGAACGCCCATCCCGTTTCAGTAATTCCGGCAGAAAGCACAAAGACGACGATGAGGAGCCCGAGCTCTATCCACGGAGCCCAGAGCAAACAGTGCAAGGCGGACAGGAGTGGCTTGGGGTTGTCAAATCTGGCAAACTGTACGGCGAGGTCACGCCGTTGCGCAAAGAGGTGCAAGCCTAGAGCGATCATTTTTTCTGCAATACGTCTCGTCAGAACTTTGTCTGTTCTGCCCAAACGGGCTACTTGGCTTGATGCAAGATCCTGTATTATGCGGCTCGGACTTGCAATCGCATGGCGCAAGATGCGAATCATGACATTTGTTGTGGCAGCACCGGCAACTTGAACAACCCACAATTGGTCCAGACGCGAACCCCTGAGAAACGCAATTTCAAGGATAGCAGATGCAATTGCGCCCACTTTTTCTGGGAGTCCGGCGCGTTTTCCGACAAAGCCGTCCTGTATGATTCCCAACACATGGAGCAAGTATGGGGGCCACTCAATTGAAACGGTAGAGAGTTTGGAGGATTGATTGGTTTGATAACTTGAGCCGATAGCGACTGCTATTTCCCGCAGGACGTTTTTTTCATCAACAGATTTCAAACCTAAACCTTTGGCTATCTCGATTGCTGCTTCATAGAGCAAGTCCACGGCGGATTTAACCAGAGGCACAACCGTATTTTCAGATTGGTTTTGCAATAGAACGACGGCTGTCTCACGCCAGCGTGCGTTCGTCAACAATTCATTCGGGGTAATGCGGTCCGGCTCGCGCAGTACAACGGTGGTGGCGAAATACTCTTGAATGCGCCTGTGTGCAAAGGTAAATGTGCGTGGACTCCCGGGAGACGATTGAGAGGGTTTAGCAATCTTTATATATTCCAACGCATCGATATAGTTTGTAAGGTTCCGCTCCGGGTCAAAGCCGAGAAGTTTCATGCTCTTGAGCAATTGCACAAGCTCGGGATTCAGCCCAAGCCTTTGACTTGCTGTCATGGCAAACGCGAGGTCTTCGGCAGCGTTCCGAAGGTTCCCCACCGGAATTCCGTAGCGGCGAAACACGCGCTCCGCGTCGCGGCGAAAACGATTCGTCAAGTAGGCATCGAACACCGGATAGGTATTGTCCGGAAATGACTGAGGTGACATGGCGCGCATATATTCGCACAGCAAGCCGAGGAACATAGGGTTACTCGCCATGACCCGAAAGTCGGCGGACGCGGTTGCCAGCCCGGCAACGATAATGTCCTGTGTTGGTGACGGCAATTGTGAATTGTGGACCAGCTGCTCCCGACGTTTGGCGGTCAATTGCAGAATCCGAAAACGGGGCCAGCCAAGCCGGCGCGGTCCGCGATACTCGCGCGAAGCGACCACCCCGCGACACTGATTAAAGCTGCGCAAAAAATCACTGATAGCGTCTGCATAAGTGCGAATCGCATCGTCGGCAAAGGTAGAGGAAAGAATCGCGGGAATTTCATCAAACGAATCAAAGAGGAAAAGCCAGGTTCCTTCGTGCATCCCTGTTCGGAACTCGTCGTCCAGAAACGCTTCCACATCCCGATTGTTGGCACGGTTGACTGTGGCAAGTACAAAGTTTTCAATTAAGCGGCTATCTATTTTTTCGCCCGGTGCGGGGTTCAGGTCCCGCAAATTGATATAAAGCGGAATGACCGTCTTGAGGTTGCGCGAGTTTCGAGCATGTGCCGCCATCGTTTGCGCAACATGTCGCAATGCAACACTCTTACCGGCTCCCGGTTCTCCTTCCAGCAGCAGCAAGCGTTCGTTACTTTTAGCAATCGCGTGTGAAAGGGAACGTTCGCGGCGCTTTTCGTCCGGGCGGTTTTCGACAAAGGGGATAAATTTGGACCGACGGCTCTTGCCCTCTGTTTCCACTTCGGCTTCCAACTCTGCAAAACGATGGTCGCTCCAATCTTCCAAATCGTTCAGGCGGCGAATCTCACCCTCGATGTGGTCGGCAAATTGGCGGCGTCTTTTCTGTCGGCGCAGTTTTTCGCGGTCGTAAACTATCGGCTGGATAGACTCGCGCCACAGTGTCTTCAAGCGGTCCAGAACGGCAACAAAAGCAAAGAGAGCCAAAGCGAAGACTATGAATCCCCATATGAGGTTGAGGAGCCACGGTGGCAGTCCATCAGGAAATAAAAGGGCGAGTAGGCGCTCTATTCCTTCCAGAAAGTTGTTGAGGTCCATAGTCAGAGTAAAGTTTCGCTATCGAGACACCACGAGAGCCATTGTGCGTAGCGACTCGGGGATAGGGACTGTGTTCAAAAAACGGCGTAAACGGAATTTGAACAAGAATTGAATCAAGTGTTACGGCTCCCGGCGCGTTTGCGCGTCATATGTTAAAGCCGGGGAGGGGCTGCTTGTTGTTGATGAGATGAGTGACGTCGCGATAGACGATTTTGGTAGGTGGTTTTTTCATGGTTCGATGCTTACTGAGTCAGATTGTTATCCCGCCGAGATTCGATTAGGAGTAAAACTGATATAGGTATAACAGCACAATCTGGATAAACAGGATGAGGACCAGCTGCAAGATGAACCGTGGTTTGGCAGTCTTGTGCGATAGCAGATAAATGCCAATGAGTGCGCCGATAGAACCACCCAACAATGCCAGCAATAAGATAATGCGTTCGGGGATTCGAATGTTCCTCTGACTGGTCGCGAGGATTTTGTCGGTGCGGATGAACACCACTGTGACCATATTAATAGAAACGAGCCAACCGAACAGCACGTTGAATTCAAAGAGCCACCAAACCAACGCCGCTCCGAGGATTGACAAAAACACTGCCAATCCGCCAAAGCCGATGTATGCGATGTAGGGACGCATCTGCTGCGCGCGCTCATAGGAATCAACTTTGATGGCGCTCACGCCAACGATACGCGCTGTGGGAGTGAAAACGTTCGAGTTATCTGCTGCAACCACTTTGCCCGTGAATGAATCACCAGGATTCAGTAAGGTTTTATTGAATTCGAGTTGGTTCGTCCTGACCATTGTCATTTCGAGTCCCAAGTTCGCCGGAGTGGATGAGATTTGCTCGAGCTCGATAATCTTTGCCGACTCGGACAAATGGACCGTGATTGGCTCGATAAAATCTGACGGCAGGATGGGGAGTTGCCCAGAGTTACGAATGACGAATTGGATAAAGTTGAGATTTCTTGCCTGTGTGCCTTTGTAGGTTACGATAAGTTCGTCTCTGATGCTTTGGAGCGAGTGAAAAACGGGCACATTCGCAAGCATGATGAGGGTGAGTGATTTTTTATCTTTTGCGGACGGACGCAGCACAATCGAAATGAAAATGGCAATGGCGGAAAGCACCACCCCGACGAACTGCCAAATTGGGTCGCGTATGATCTGCGTAAAATCCATAATTTTTGCTACTTGAAGAATAGTGTCGAAAGCAGAGCAGGTTCGGATATTTGAGCAAGTTGGTCTCGGTTACACTGTTGCTTCAAGAAGAGCCAGCGCCTCTTCGACCTCTTTCCCCTTTTCGCGTATCAGCGCAATCAGTTCTGCAGGTGTGCGCGTGTCCTCGTTGGTCTTGCGGTTGGGATTGACCGCCTTCAAATCATAGACCGCATCTTCGAGCCCCTGTGCTTTGTTGTTGAGTTCGCGCGCTTGCGCTTCGAGTTTGGACGCGTCGGCTTCGAGCGATTCGATTTGAGCGGTGTCTACAAGCGCCGCTTTTTTGAGTTCTTTGATTTGGAGGCGCAATCCGTTCGCCTGTCCCGTCAATGCTGACGCTTGCGCGCGCAGCGGGTCCGCTTGGCGTTTTGCTTCGGCGCGGCGCGCCACGAGGTCAATCGTCCAACTGCGTTCGCTGTCGGCGCGAGTGGGGAGCAAGGGGAAAAATTCGTCAAAGTGCGCTTGGGTGAACGGCGTCTTTTTGCCGGTCTTGATGTCGGATAAATCGTAATACCAAATCTTGCTCGTGCGTTCGCCTTTTTTGAAAAAGAGGAGATTCGTTTTGACGCCCGCGCCCGCGGCATTGAACACGCCGCCCGGTAAACTGATAATGCACCACAAGTTGCAGTCGTCGGTGAGCTTGCGTTTGGTTTTGACAAACGCATCTTCGTTGGTGCGAAATAATAATCCTTCGTCCAATACGATTGCACATTCGCCTCCCGGCTTGAGACTGTTGATGACGTGTTGGAGCAGCAGCACTTGGGTCGCGCCCGTTTGATAAGCGAAATTCGTTTGTGCCTCTTTGCCTTCTTTGCCGCCGAACGGTGGATTGGTAAAGATGTAATCGTAGGCGCTCGGCGCGTCTTGGAACAATCCTTCGTAAATGGTTTGCCCGGTGAGTGTGTTGCCGTGCCAGATGTTCGGTTGGTCAATGCCGTGCAAGACGAGATTGGCGAGCGTGATGGGATAAATCAGATTGTCTTTTTCGCGTCCGTAAAAGGTGCGATGTTTGAGCGTGTCGAGTTGCTCGGCGGTGATTGTGTTGCCCAATTGAGTCCGGATGTATTCATAGACTTGGGCAAGGAAACCGCCTGTCCCGGCTGTGGGGTCGTAACAGGTCTTGCCGAACTGCGGATTGATGACGCGGACCATGACGCGAATGATTTCACGCGGGGTAAAGAATTGTCCGCCATCATTTGCCTTTTCGCCCATCTTGAGCAGCAAGCCCTCATACACTTGGGAGAGTGCAAAGATGTGCGTGCTGTCCATGTTGGCAGCAGTGAGCCCGTCCACACGGTCAAGCACGTCGAATAAATTTTTCTCGGTGTCAACGCGCGTGCGTTCGGTGCCGGACATGATTTGGCTGATGACTTTTTGGCGCGGCGAAGCGTTGGGCGCGTCTTTGAGTTTTTGCAAGTAGGGAATGAGTTCGCCATTGACGAACGCAAAGAACGCGCCGAGCGCACCTTCGCTCAATTCTTTGCGTTTGGGCGCGTCGGGGGCTGCCCAATCCTGCCAACGATAAGGCGCAACGATGGAGGGTGTGTAGCGCGCGCCCACGGCGGCAGATTCTTGTGCCTCTTGCATCTCTTGTTCATCAAGGATGCGGAGAAAGAGAATCCATGTGAGTTCGGGAATGTACTGCAACGCGCTGGCGACGTTGGAGCGTCGCAGGATGTTGCAGATTTGCCAAATCTCGTTGTCAAGCGATTGTTGGGTGGTGAAGGTCTTGCTTGCTTTTGTGGTCTTGCCGTTTTTGCTGGCGCGGGGCATTAGAGTTCTCCATTGAACGCGCGGCGGAGGAGCGCGACGGTGAGTTTGTTTGTTTCGGCAAGTCCTGCTTCCAATGATTCAACTATTTTTTTAACTGCGCCGATTTGGTCATTTAACGAGGAAGCAAGTGATTGTTGAATTGATACCGGAGGCAAAGGTAATTCAACCTGTTTCAAGTGAACTGGACCGAAGTTAGGTTGCGCAGCACCAGTTATCATACGCGCTATTTGATCCTTGAATTTGCGCGATTCCATAAAATAGCGAAGAAAATCGCGGTCAAGAACCTTGTTGTCGAGGGGATGAAGGCGGATTGTACTTGTATTCATCACTACTGGAAGATCCTGCTGAGTGGCAATTGCAACTTTTCCCCAAGATGCACCAGAACTAGCAAGAACAATATCTCCATCTTCAAGGAAAAAATGTTTGTAGCGTCCGTACGCTTCCGACTCATCCAAAAATCTAATTGTGTTGGACAGGTTTAATCTGCCATCTACTATGTTGGTCACATTCAGGAGTTTGACTCCATTGCTTCTGAATTGTGAGGTACGAACCCCCGGACCCTCTTGAAAAAAAGCAACCTTTGGTAATTCAACCGCTTGCCATTGTTCGGCATCTTCGCTCTCAAACACCGCGCGCAGATACGCGGCGGGCAATTTTTTTGCGGCATCCAACTGCGCTTGCACACTGTTGCGCGCTTTGTCAACGGCTGCCATTTCTTCGGTGAGGATGGTGGCGATGCGGCGTTGCTCGGAGAGAGGGGGGAGAGGGAGTACTACATCGGAAAGCAATGTGGCATTCATGTTTGGTTGAATGCCACCACGTTTTGCGGATTCAACTTGAGTCCAGTAGTCAGGACTTTGCAAAAATAGATACAGAAAATCGGGGAGCAATTCTTGTACGAACGGTCGAACGCGAATCAGGTACGAAGCAAAAACCGCGTTGGCTACTTCTCCGATGAGAAAACTTTTGCCTGTTGTTGCACCAGTGCGCGCAAAGACAACATCACCTTCGCGCAATAGATATTGTCTTCGCTCACTCGATTGAATTTCGCAGTATGGGACTCTGTCCCACTCGACGCGAGCATCTTGAATATCAGTGATTCGCAAGTATTTTGTGCCAGTGTTCTGTTGAGTGGACGGGGCAGTATAGCCGTATTGTGGCTTTTCGCACACATCACCTAATCGCGCCCACCGCCAACCGTCGGGGAGTGAATCGTTGATAGCATAATCCGTCATTCTATTTTGACCACTCATCTATATTGAAATCATAAGGGGCAGCACAGTAGAGATTATCAACAGCATCGCGGAAACAACCCACAATTCGTACCCGATGAGAGTAACCCATGGCGGTCAATCTCTCGACCATCTTTGGCATTGCGACCCAATATGACTCCCCGTCACCCGGCTCTAGTACCAATGGGAAGGGGCGTGGGGGATAGAATTTTCCAGGATCGCGCTCGACACCGAAGCCATAGCGGTCGGTACTGAGTTCAAAGTCCTTCACAATTACCTTTGTCTGTCCTACATTGTTGACTTTTCCAACGAGATATTTGGCGTCCGGAAACACATAGGGAATCACGGTCGCGGTTACATTGGGTCTCTTTTCTTGGGTCTGGATATAAAAAACATAAACCGAAACGAGTAGGGCAGCCACAGCCGTAATTGCGGTTATTACTTGTGTTGTTGTTGAGATTTTCTTTGAACTCATGCCGCAAAAATCCTCTGTTTGGTATCGCGCAATATATCAGCCGGTGTGCCTAACGCTTGCAGTGCAGCGAGTCCGCCCGCGTTGGTGACTTCCGGGGTTTGAAAAACGCGCGGATTTTCCAGCCCTTCGGTGCCCGCGCGCGCGAATTGGGCAGCGATGGCACGCAGCGTTTGCGCGGCAGTGGGCGGCAGGTTGTAGAGCCATGCCGCTTGTTTATAGTTGAACGCTTCGGCGCGTTCGGCGCGGGTGCGCGGATTCAAGCCATACCCCAACTCGGCAAGAATGTCGTAAAGGTCATAATCATTCATGTCTTGGACCAAACGCAAAGCCGAGGGTGACAGTCCCGCGCTGACGAGATGATTCAACAGGGTTTGGCGTTGGTCTGGGTCAACCCAGTGTGAGCGAAATTCGTCCAGCGTTTTCACGTGCGCGACAAGCTGCGCCGCGATGCGCGCTTGATATTCTTCGACGGTGATGGGCATGGCTTTACCGTCCACTTGCGCGAGAAGGTATCTGCCTTGCGCGCTGACATGCACTTCAAAACCGTCCACCTGAATTGGTGGTGGTGGGGGTGGCGGCGGCGGTTCGCCGGTGTCTTCGCGTTTCGTGCGAACGGTATAGCGCGTGCGAAAATCCTCACCAAAAAGACGCGTCGCATCGGTGTAATCATAGACGCGGAACATGAGTTTTTCGGTGGGCTCGTCAATGCGCGTGCCGCGTCCGACCATCTGATAAAACGCGATGGGTGATTTCACATATTTGAAAAAGACAATGTTGCGAACGTTCGGCACATCCACGCCCGTTGTGAGCAGGTCAACCGTTGTGGCAATGAAATGCGAACGTGATGCTCCGCGCAAATCGGCAAGGTAATCACTGCCGTCGCTCGCTGCCGTGCACTTGAAGGCGTAATACTCGGCGCGCTCTTTGCCGTTGGCATCGCACCACGTGTTGTAAAGATTGTTCAGCGCAATCGCCACATCGTCGGCGTGGCGGTCACGCACGCAAAAGATAATCGTCTTTTGTTCGGGTCCGCCGGTTGCGAGCAAATGATTGAAGAGGTCTTGGGTCATTGCGAACACGCGGTCCGGCAAGAGAATGCGGTCTTCGTATTGCGTGCGCGTGTAGAGCTCTTCTAACTCGGCGCGCGTGATGGGCGCGCCCGTGATGGAATTGATGGGATGGCGCGCGAGCACATCTTCCATTGTGATGCCCGTGTTATCGAGATTGACGGTGCTCTTTTGAATTTCGCACGCGGCGAGATAACCGTCCTCGATGCCCTGAATCATGTCGTACTCATAGACGGGTTCGCCGAAATGCCGAATGTTGTCGGCGCTGATGTTGAGGTCGGCTTGTGCTTCGGCTGACTCTTCGGTGAGGATGAGTTGGCGCGGTGTGGCAGTGAGTCCGACTTGAATCGCGTCGGGATTGCGCGTGAGGACTTGAGACCATTTGCCCCATGCCGAGCGATGACATTCGTCAATGATGATGTGGCTGAAATAATTTTCGGGATAGTTTTTGGTGAGAAAATTCGCGTCGGCGATTTCGTCCGGATGCGCAGCATCCGAGTCCACATCGAGCGTTTGATAGGTGGCGATGAGAATGCGCGCGTTCTTTTGCGCGTTCCCGCCCGTAACGATGGCGGCATCCGCCCCGAAAATGTTTTGGAACGCGCCAGCCGCTTGCGTTCGCAATTCTTCGCGGTCACAGACGAACAACGCTTTTCGCATTTGTCCCGCATCTGCAATGCGGCGCAAGAGATTGACGGCAATGCGCGTTTTGCCCGAACCCGTTGCAAGCGAGAGCAGCGCGCGTTTGTGTCCTTGGGCGAGATGTTCCAACACCGCGCGAATGGCAGCATCTTGATAGTAGCGGCGAGAGGATTCACCCAACGGATACGGTTGGAGCAATGGACGCGCGGCAGGGGAATCGAGCCGAAACCCTTTGCCTTGTTCGTAACGTGCGCGGAGTTCTGCAGGCGTTGGAAATTCGGTCAACGGGCGCGGCTTGCTGGTCTGTCCGGAAAAATGGTCGTACTCGACAAAGAGATGCCCATTGGTGGAATAGACAAACGACACGTTCAAGCGTTTGGCATCGGCATAATTTTTGCCTTGTTCAAGCCCATGCGTGGGCGGCAAATGTTCGGCTTTGGCTTCCACGAGCGCGATGGCAACGGGCTGCGTGCCCGGATTAACTTGAACGCGTAAAGTGTAATCGGTGCGTCCTTGCGCGCGGCGGCGTGGTCTGCCGTCAATGACCTCGACCATGCGCGCAGATTCTTCGCGTTTGATATGGTCTTCGGTCCAGCCGCGTTGATGCAGCGCAGGGTCAATGAGTTTGGCGCGCGTGTCGGATTCGGAGAGGGGCATAGTAAGCAATAGAGTTATGAAGCTGTTTGATTTAGATATTATTCATCAGTGAGAACTTGGATATTGCAGACGCCGATATGGTTCGCTCCGGTTTTCTTGACAGCGATGACTCTAAATGTGATTGTGGTGACTTGTTCTGCGGGCACAACTCGCACAAATAGTGGCTCGAGCTCTTTATATTTATCCAGTTCAAAAACGATAGTGGATGTAATTCCGGTGTTGTAGGTAACGTCCGCTCGCTCCACCAAATCACCCCAGAGTCGATAGCGGAAACCGGTGATGGTGGTTGGTTTGCTTAGAGTGACCTTCCATATTGGGTTGAACTCTACAGGCTCGGAGAAGGAGATCCAGCACTCGGCACTTTCAGGATTATAGTTCACCGGGACATCACCTTGATCCGTAGAGGCGGTGACGCCGATGATATGTGCCGGTTCGTTCGGGGATGCTGTGGGAGTTGTAATGGCGATAGCAGTCGGATTCGCCAGACCTCTCAAGATAGAGGTCAGTTCCTTTGAGAAAAGAACTCCCATCAGTCCAAAGAGGAAAATTGACCCCGCAAAGACAAGAATTTGCACAGTACAGCCCCGCCGATTTTTGAGGAAACGGAGAGAGAGTTCAGAGGAAGGGGGCGCTGGCGAAAACGGCATAGCCGATGACAAATCAGGGGCGACCGTTTCAATAATCGTCGCGGGTCCTTTGAAAATATGCACGTTGCCTTGCGACGTGACTTGGTCGCCTTCAACGTTCACATTCCCGCCAATGGTATCGCGACCTGTCTCTAATGCAGAGTTGCCATCAGCGTTTATCCCGCCCTGTCCAGAGTTTTCATCTTTCATTTGAATCGCTTCTAAATAAAAATACCTGCGCCGGTACTTGACCGACGCAGGCGGATGAATTAGACTACATTTGTCTGCGGTGGAAAAGCACCGTTGATACACGCCCTGCGCGTTCGGCAAAACGCGGCGGGGCTTTTTTAATACCAAATCATGTAAGTGGATTATAAGCGCAATGCGAGCGAATTTCAATCGCAATTCTGAGATGTGCCAGAATGATTCCTCTCACGGTTCACAGTGCAGAGTGTTGCGCGCGCGGCGCACACGGCTCAGCGGCTGCTGCTACACGAGAAATACGGAATTTAGAAAAAAAATCTCAGACTATCTTGAGTACAAAAAGTGTGTCTGTATTGAGCAAATCATGTGCCAGCGAGTCCGTTGATGACGCGAGAAAATAGCTCGCCCACTTGAGGACCTGCAAGGGCGAGGATGGCAATCACTATGATAGCGACGAGAAGTAATCCAAGCGCGTACTCCACGAGACCAGAGCGGGCGTCTCGGCGAGGGGGAGGTCTTGACGGCAGAACAGCAGACTTGGGCTGAAAGACAAGCAGGCGTTCAAGCTCGCGTTCCAGTTCGTTGGCTCCGACATGACCCGGATGCTGGTGGAGTAAGGCATCGGCTTGATACTTTAAGCGCCAGAGATTGGAATCTCCTGTGGTGGTAAAGAGCTCACGACGTAAATGAGAAACTAGGGCATTGAGTACTTCGCGCTGTAGAAACTTGGCGTCGCGGTTATGGGGCAGTGCGGCAGCGATGGCATCAGTGTCAAACAGCAAGAGTTCGAGTTCTTGACGGCTCGGGTTTGTGGCGAGTTGGGCGCGAATGGCGTCGAGTTTTTCGTTAACTTGGGCGTCAGTGAGCGATGGAGACGCGGCGGGTTGATTAACGGTAATGTTGAATTGGTCTCTGCCGACATTGACTTGATCGCGCGCGATATTGGAATCGCCGCCAATGAGGTCACGCCCGACGTTGACAGAGGAGTTGTTGTCAACGTTCAAGTTGGTCTCGGGAGCGGAGGTGTCGTCTTGCATGATTTTGGAATGAGTTTGAAATAAAAAAGCGTCGGCACTTGACCGACGCAGGCGGATGAATTAGACTACATTTGTCTGCGGTGGACAGCACCGTTGATACACGCCCTGCGCGTTCGGCACAACGCGGCGGGGCTTTTTAATACCAAATCGTGTAAGTGGATTATAAGCGCGCGAGGCGCAAATTTCAAGCACGAAATTTGCGTAAATGCCAGCGAGCTTGAACTGGATGCGGCTCTCGCTGCGGCGAACACCGACGCGAGGAATTGCGACCGCAATTTCTATTCCGCGATGCTGTGAGCGCGGTTGTTGTTGAGCACCACGCGTAGACGAGTACGTTTGGTTTGATGATTATACGCGCGTGGGGTTGTCCTTTTACCTCAGTCTTTCGAGAATCTTTCTAAGCCACTCTCGTATGCCGGCGCGACTCAAGACGCCTTCCACTTTGATCCGAATCTTTCCTCCGCCCCCACTGGGAACATTTGAACCAGATACTATAAACAAAAGATTTGTTTGGATACGCCCAAAGCTTGTCGGTGTGATTTTCGCCTCAAGGCGTGTCCAGAGGGGCTCCACAAAGAGGGTTGGCACGTGTACCGATGCAGGAACCTGCGAATACATGACGGTGCCGCCGGTGGTGTCCTGAACGATGCTCGAAACATCTCCACCATGATCGGAGTTCGGGTCGCCCCCTACAGCGTCATCCGGTCTACAGTTTTTTACTTCGAGAAAGATAGAGTAGGGTCGGAAAGCACCCCAACGTCCGATGTCAATTTCATAGCCATCGGAGACTGTAAGGATATTTCCGCGAACGCATAGGAAATTTCCGAGCATAATTTCCGCCATTTGATTCCTCCGCTTCTGGGGCAGCTAGACCGTGTAATGGGATTATACGCACGGTGCGAGCGAATTTCAAGCGTTGCGCGCGTTTTCTATGGAATCGGCTGATAGAATGCCAAGCCGTGACTCGATTTGATTTTTTCTTCAGGGCTCGACTACTACGACACCGATGTACCTCATGTCATGCGCGGAATAGTATCCATAACTGCCGGCAGCGGTAAAGGTGAATTGAAACGTCGAGCCCGGGCTCAGGGTGCCAGAGTTGAACAAGTCGAATGGTGTACACGTCACGTTACAAACACCGCTCGTTACAGTGACATTGTCGGTGGTTCGGTTTTCCCATATAACCGTGGAGTTTACGCTGACTCGGGCAGCGGGTGGTTCAAAACCCCGGTTCGTAATGCGAATGGAAAACGGTGCCCGAAGTGTGACCGCCGTCGGGAACGGAGTGCGCGTCGCCGGAAGAATGGGCGTGACCAACGGTGTGAGCAGAACGACTGACGGCGCTGCTGCGTTGCAAGGTGATATGGGTCCCTTAAAGGCGAGATAAGCTTCGGTTTCAATTTCCAACCCTTGCGCCGGGTCATTCGAAATACTTTGCACGGTAAAGTAACCATCCGGGTTGGTCTTGCCCCTGTGAAGATAGGTAGGGAATCGAATGGTGATGGCGGCATCGGCGACGGGCTGGTTGGTCTGGCTGTCCTTGACAAAGCCACAATACGAGAGTCTCGCACTGGTCGTTTGCGCGACTTGAGTAGAGACCTGACCATTGATTCCGCCGCCAAGCCAGGCGGGGATATTTTGCGCAATGAAAATTCCAACGCACAGTACGACTGCAACGAGGATTCCCACCAACGCGAGAATCAATGGTGGAGCGAACGGTTTCGAAGCAGAGGGCGCTTTGGGTTCTTGGAGGTGTAACGGACTTACGGTTTCCTCTGCCGTTGGAGCGTTTCGGACGGGACCGACGGTATAGGGTTCAAGTGTGCCGGTGCATTGGATGCAATTCATCGCGAGACGCCGGGAGCAGGAAAGATGATAAAACGCGCGGCACTCGCCATCGCAGCGGCAGATTTCATGTGCGAGGGTAATCGGTTTTTTGCAATAGGGGCAAACCACGCCGACAAGGAAGCGTTCCATAAAGATAAAAAAAACCGCGTCGGCACTTTCGACGCAGGCGGACAATCGGATGTGGCGTTGGTTACAACGCATTATCCACAGATTCTTGCAATGGTCTGCGATGGTAAAGCACCGATGGTTGCGTTCGGCGAGTGCGGAACGCTGCCCCATCCGTCGGCAAACGGATGGGGCGATTTGCTTTTGGTACGATACAGCTGTGTGGGGTGATTATAAACGCGCGGCAGGGGAATTTCAAGAGCGAATGACAAAGGCGCGCAGCGTAGGACGCCATGCGTTAAAAAAAAAACGAGAGCATGTGCGGGCAAGCAACACGCTCTCGGGTAAGCGGCGGTACAAGGACGCGGGTTATTTTTTAGTGGTGTCCGAAACGGGGGCGCCCGCGTTTGCTTTGACGGAGGCGATGCCTTTCTTCATGCTGTCTGCCGAGCCGTACATTTCGCTCTTGCCGATGATTTCACCATTGGCGGCTTTGAGCACAAAGAAAGGTTCGTTCTTGGCGGAAAGTTTGCGCTCGAAATTTTTGTTGTTGGCGGCATGTTTTTTGACGGATTTGATGCCTGCGAGCGCACCCGCTTTGTCCGCGTAGGTTTCACTGGTGAGGACGATTTTGCTATTGCCGGCGCGGAGGTTGAACATGTATTCTCCGCCCTTGCTTTGCTTGAGTTCGTATTTGCCTGCCATGATGATGCCTCCTGTGTGAGGAACTGTGTGTGAGTGATGTGGCGCAACCGCTGTTGCATCCGATGGGGCGATTGTATGGGCAATGCCGGTGCGGCGTCAAGGGGTGGGGACAAACGAGAGAGGAAAAATGAAAATTGCGCGCAAACCATTGAATTGCGGCGCGGAGTGTGCTACGCTGTGCAAAATTTTTTTGAGGGGAAACCGAGTATGGCAAACTATGTGCGCTGTCCAAATTGTCAAGCAAAGAACGAGGACACGAATTCGATTTGCGAAAAATGCGGACTGCCGATGCGTGGCATGAGCGCGAGCGAAAAAGAGCAGCTCGCCAACATCCTGATCGTAACGACGCCGGGGATCGAAGGACGCGCAGTGCGCGAGTATTGCGGCGTGATCGTCGCTAACGTTGTGCTGGGCACCGGTTGGGCAACCGAGATTGGCGCGGCGGTCGCCGATTTTAGCGGGACGCGCTCGACGGGAATGCAAAACAAATTGCAAGCTGCCGCCGACGCTGCATTGATAGAATTGCGTTCGCAAGCATTCCGACGCGCGGCGGATGCGGCCATTGGTGTGGATGTGGACTATAAGATTTTCGGCAACAATATGCTGATGGTCAGTGCAAATGGCACTGCCGTCCGAATCGAGCCGATACGTTCTGGGTGAGTTCAACTGCCACAATGATTTCATTGTGGCAGTTCTTTTTTCATCTCGCGCTCGTAGCGTTTGAATTTCGGTTCAAGCAGTTCGATGTACTTGAGCGCGCGCTGCATGTCCAGCCGCGCGATTTTTTCTTCGTCCTTGTCTTGTAACGCCTTTGCCGCTTTGCTTGCGATTTGCGCGCTGCGTTTGAGTTGCAACGCGCCGAGATAGTCTTGCAAGATGATTTCGCGTTCGGTGGCTTTCAAATGCGGCGACGGTGCGGGTTTGTGCTGCGGAAACTGCGCGGCGATTTCTTTTTCGTAATACTCTTTGCGTTTTTGGAATTTCTCCAATTCGGGCTTGAGTTCATTGATGCGCTTGGTGTCGCCCGCGAATTGCGCGTGTTTCATCCGCAACTGGATTTGGTTGCATCGGAGTCACCTATGCATCTCAAAAATAGCGTTGCTCGTCTTTCAACCAATACGCATTTCAGCGCGTACATTCCTCCCAATCAATACAATAATTCAAACAACGGTCCCCAATACGGGGTTGCTTTCGCGGCGATCTGCTTTTGTATCACACGAATCGGCAGCATCCTATTCACCCCATCGCGCAGCATCTCGGCGCGAATCCCGAACGGCGACAAAACATTTTCACACGCGCGCAAATACAATTCTTGGTAAAATTTCACGTCGTAGCCCACAGAACTGTTTGCCAAATCCCAAGGCACCGCGCGGTCACAATCCAAGGTGGCTTGTTTGTCCGTGACGATGTAACAAATCCCTTCGCCCGCATGCAACTCTGCGCCGTGTTCTTCCAACTGACGCGCGATGGCAGCGTTCAAGTTGTTCACTTGATATTCGCTCGGCAAGCGCGAAATGGAAGAGGAAATTGTGAGCAGATGCAGCGGCACTTGTCCCGCGCGCAAGCGGTCCAATTCGCGCGTGAGAATTTGCATCACGCGCGGTATGCGTTCGGCAATTTCGCCGCGTGTGTGCGCGGGCGCGAGTTCGTGAATCATCTCGCATTGCGTCTCGACAATCCACAACGGTGTGTCATGCCGTCGCGCTTCAATCCCGCGCAATTTCGTTTCGCCGTCGTACGTTGCGGCGAAATACCGATTCGGCACCGAACGCCGCGCGTCCACGCGTGAATTCAAAAATGCCACCCACTTGTAGCGCGCCTCCAACGCAATCGGCAGATGTGTCACGCGTTCGATTTCATTCACCAACACTTGCAATTCCGCATCGCTCACATTTTTTTTCTGAATCCACACGCTGTCGGTGATGATATGCAGCACACGATAGCCAAATTTTTCCACCACTTCTTTGGCGCGCAAAATGTTTTCGCGTCCATACGCGCACACCGCCGCGTGCGCGGTGACGAGTCCGAATTTCGCGTGCTTGTGCCCCGCAAAGCCAAAGCACGTGACCAGAATCCATTTCGCCGCCGAATCGCGTTGGGCATAGATTTCGCGCAAACGCGCGTCGGGCGTTGCGCGTTTCAATTTTTTGTACGCGAATCGTTTTTCGACGAGCGGTCCAATCGTCGCGGGAATTAGACCTTGTCGTTTCACGCATACACGCGACTTGAGTTCAGGGACAAAGTTTTGGCAACATGAACAATTCATCGTTTCGCCCGAAACATTGAACTGCACCATGATGCTCGGATACATCGCGACAAAATCCAATTCCGCCACGTCGTAATGCACGCCCGCAATCGGTTGATAAATCACGCCGCCGCGGTCACTCGCAATCAATTCGTTTGCGGTTTGAAATTCTTCGGTCTCGCTTTTTTCCAACGGAATCCAACAGCCGCTTTGGTACGCCGTCGCCGTTTCCATCGCGCTAATCGCGCCGCCCGTACTGGAGCGGACACTTTGCTGCACTGCGCGCTGCGAAAGACGCGCGACTTCAAACGCGCCCACGAGGTCGTAATCGTGAAAGAGGAAACTGCTCTGGCGGTCAATGTGCAAGCGCCCAAAGAGCCAGCGCGCTTCGGGTTGATACAAAATTTGTCCGTGACTGAAACGCGAACGCGCGCGCCGCGTTCGCACTTGCACCGCCGCGTCGCGGTTCCACGGTAACTCGATGCCAACCTCACGAGCGTGTTCATCCAATTCATTCAGTAAAAACGCATCGCCGTAATCGGTGAGAATCAAATCGGGGTCGCACTGCAAGAGATGTTCGCGCAGACGCGCCATCACCGCACGCGGCTTGTCGAGGTCCAACACAAAACAGCGTTCGTCGTATTCCACTTGAAGCGGCGCGCGAAAACCGTGTGCGGGATTTTTCGCGCGATACCCGCGTTCCGCCGATTCGGGCTCGAGGCGCAAACGCAGCACGCGCAGCGGCGGCAGTTCATAATCCAACGCCCACCGCGAATCGTTTGCGGCAATGTTGAGAATGTTTCCATCCGCATCAATTTCCACCTCGCACTTGCACAAGGGAAACAAATCGCGTTCAAAAAAATAAAATTGCGCGATGGTCAAATCCGCGTGCGAGTACTCTAACGCGGGAAATGTTTCGGTCACGCGCTGCACAACGCGACTGAACATCCACGGCTGATGCACATTCACTTGCAGCGCCGTCACGTCTTGACGCGCAAACAAATCATAGCGCGTCGCGCGCGACAATGTGACGGGCAAACCCGCACGTTGTAACCATTCACACACGCGGCGCAATTCAACGCGTGTGCCGCGCACAAAAAACATGGGCGTGAGAGAATCGTGGAGATGATGCGCATTGCGTTCGGCATCGAGAATCCACACACTCACGCCCCCATGCGGCGCGGCGTACACATCGAGCAGCCAACCATTCAAGATGCGCGTCATGTTATGTCGTTAATGTCTATCGTCATTTCGCGCGCGTGCAATTCGCGCTCCAACGTTCGCACGCGTTTCATCAATTCCACCAACATCGCAAGCAGGAACGGTTCAAACGGGTCACTCGCTTTGGCATACGAAATCGAGGCGGCGTGATAGTGTGCGAACGCGATTAACTCTTGAAACGCGTCTTGGTCCTCTTTGCGAAGCGCGCGCAAGAACGGCGTCCATTTAATTTCAAATTCGTGAACGAGTTGTGTGGAGGTTGCAAGCGTGCGTCCCATTTCAAAATTCCAATCTGCCTTGTTGTGGTACAAGCAAGCGCGGCGTTTCGAGCGTGATAACTTGATTCGATGTCGCGTGCGCCAATTCGACAAACGCATTGCGCGAGGGAGTTGGCGGCGGCGTGATGGTCATTACGACAAGCATCCCGCGTTCCGCCAAAATGCGCGCATAACGCAGCGTGTCATTGAGCAGCCATTCCGCGCGCGGATAGCGAATATCCTCGTCGTAAAACGGTTCGAGCGCGCCGAGCAGAAACAGAATCCGAAAGCGCGCAGGTTGCGCGGCGAGACGTTTCAAGCAGCCGTGAACTTGCTGGCACGTTTCCGCGCGCAAGATAAAAATATATTGCAGCGCGCTCTCGCGTTCACCGCCTTGTTGTTCAATCGCTTCGCCGATGGTGTACACGTTCAACTGATTGTTTGCGAGAATCACTGCAACGCGTTCGCCTTGACACGCGAAATTCGCCAGCGTGTTTGCAAGCGACGCGTCTATTTCCACACGCGGCGCGTTGACGGCGACGATGCCCGCTTGGATTGCGTGGGGAACGAGGGAAGCAAGCAAGGGTACGCGAAACGCGGAAACGGTTTCCATGCTCCCACCGTATCAAATTTTCGCGTTGTGGTTTAGCCCAACCTCTGGGGTTTTTGTGAGACGCGCCCCACTGAATCGCGGTACTTGGATTCAGGGGTCTCTATCTTGTGGGGGTGAGGATTGCTCTAACGCAATATCTCGGACAAAGTTACTCAATTCCGTGCGTGTTCGCACATTGAGCGCGCTGTAGATTTCTTTGAGATAACCCTCGACGGTGGATTTTTGCAAATGCAATTCTGCCGCGACTTGCGGATTCGATTTGCCCGAAGCCACGAGCACGGCAACTTGTTTTTTGCGCGCGGTCAATTTGTCCCACGCGTGGTATTGCTCACGTGTGCGCGCAACGCGGAAATCGGCGTGAACGAACACCATTGCAGGCTCGTCGCCGTTGGTAAAAGTGGAATCAGCGGGAGGAGGAGGAGGAGGAGTTATTGGAGGGTGGTGCGTTTTCTTGCGCCAAGTGTGGAGGAAAAAGACGAGTCCACCGACAAAGACCGCACCGATTACGATTCCATAAATAAAGATACCGATGTCGCCCATACATGTCAGAACAAGTGTTCTGGCATGATTCTAACAGCCCGCCGCGCGCCGGTCAATCACTGTAAGCGTCCTGTAACATTAAAAATGTTGTGCAGGGGTTGGGGTGTTTTTGTGGTTTTCACATATCGTTTTAACTCTTGCACCCATCTCTATCGTCAATTTATGTCGCGCCCTGCTTTTCGGATTCTTCCCACACAATCCGCGTATCCGCATCGGCATACAAGCCATACAACAAGCCGAGAATGTTGTTGTGTTTGAAAAAATATTCGCGGCGCAAGTCGAGCATCAATTGACCGAGGGGTTTGCCCGCGAGAAATTGGTCGAAAAATTTTTGGGCATAGTCTGCTGCGAACAAGGCGGGGACGGTCGCTTCCACACCAATCATGCCGCGCGCGCCTTTGGCGACAAAATAATCGAGAAAACTGCGATTCACGCGCGGCGAGGTCAACGCCGTTTCGCACGAATTGATAAAGACGAGCGGCGTTCCCGCAAAAAGATTTTCACGCGGCACATTTTGTTGAGAGGACGCCGCTTGAAAAGCATTTGCACTCTCTGCGGTTTGCAATTGTTCGAGCGTGATGCGCTCTTCACCGAATTGCAAAAAGAGATCGCGCGGACCGTCTTGATCTGTTGTCCTAAATCCGCCTATCGCAAAAAAATACATGATTTGATCAGGCGTCTTGGGATCAACAACCGAACTGATGATTTCAGCGATGTTTGTACGTGGAATGACAGTAATGGGATTACGCCGCGCTTGTTGCGCCCAAAACGTTTCTTGATTGCGAACCAACGGAAAATTCATTTGGCGGTCGAGTGCGCGGTCCAAATTCAATCCCACCGCCAGGCGTGGCGCGGCTTGAATCTCTTTTTTGAAATTCATATTTTGCAGAAGCGGAATGTGTTCGACGATGTGCTTTAACCCGAGAAACAATTCGGGACGAATCTCATTCGGGTCAAACTGGTCTGCGACGTACAACATATTCCACGGCAACACCATTTCGCGTGAAATGATTTGAATGTATGCGCTTTCGCCTTGCATGACCTCTTGCAAAAGTTTCGCGGCGACAAGCCCTTGTTCATTCAATACTGCATCGCGGAAAATCGCGTTGAACAAACGATACCCGGACTCCGCAAGGTGAGGAAGTGCCGTTCGTTGTACGGCGGTGGGAATGTCAATCCCCTCCAAATACGGAGACTGGTTCCGCACGCGAAACTTGACGAGTTCATCCAACGCACGCCGCGCGTCTGCAATGATTTTGTCTAATTCTTCAAGTGAAAGCCGCAGTGTAACCGAGACAGTCCCGCTTGCTTGCAAAAGATTGACACGAAATTCTTTGCCCGTGTAATCAATCCACATTGCCAACGCGCGCGGTGCGATTGCACTTAGCTCTTCGAGCGGACGCCCCACACTTTCACTACCACTCACCGCCGTATCGCCCACGCCGACGTTGAGTTTCAACGTCAACGCTTGCACCGTATTCCCCTCGTGCAGCAACACCGCTGTCAGTTCGCACACACCGTTTCGATTGGGCGAAATATCAAAGCGCGCGCGGTTTCTGGATTTCCCGGCGCGCGGGACAATCAATTTTTGCGCGGTGGTGAAAATTTCGAAATCGTCGCTTATGAATTGCACCGTCAAAAGCACTTGCTCCACATTTATGGAATATGCAAGCGGATTCTCCAGAATCGACTGGGCAATTAAATCCGCGAGCGGTTCCGTTTCGATGCCGACGACGAGGGTGTACGTCTCGCCAATTTCGAGTGGACTGTCTTTTTGTTCCGGCGGCTCGAACGTAACGTTGATGTGTCGCCCACTTAACCCGAATGGCTCGGTGCGCGACGGTTCCGCGACAGGTTCTGCTTCTTCCGGTTGAACTTGCGGCGGCGCTTGAATCTCAAATAACGCGCCATCCGGCATTCGCGTATAAAGCACAGGGCTTGCCCATTCGATTTCGTTTCCATCTGCAAAAATCGCTTTGCGCGCGTTCTCAAGCGCAAGATCAATCGGAAGATTTTCGGCAAGCCCGCTATAGAGTTCGCGCGCGAGCGTTACGCTTGCGGCATCGCTCATCGGAAATTCATTGTTGACAGCTGAAGAAACCCCATATCGCACTAGTGTGCGCGCAATATTTCCCTTTGGTTCATAGGCAGGGTCTGTAAGTGACTGACTCGTATTCAGTCCCACGAATCGCAGCGAGCGATGATCCGCAAAAAGTTTGCCCAGCGTTTCTCTGTTCACCCGATTCACTTTACTGCCCACATCCTCCAAAAGAATATCTCCGTCATAATATACCTGTCCAATCAAATGTATGATGTGATACTCATTTTGTCGCAATGCCAACTGTAACTGCTGGAGCGTTGCCTGTTCTACTCTTTCAACAATCAGTTTTCCCTGCTCGACAAGTGCTTGGGTCGCGTGTTGAAGGTTAATCCATTCGCGTTGTGCATCTATCGGAATTGAACCGTTGGTTGCCGCAATCAGGACCAACATGCGAAGCGGTGGCGCAACGCGCAGTGGGAGTATCGGTGAGGGCAAATTCACGAAACGAACAATTGGCGTTTCCGTTGCAAGCCCAAAGAAATTCTTGGTCGAAGCATCGTACAAAAATTCCCACGGCAAATTTGCGAGTTCGGGCGCGTCTTGTACATCAATCCGAATCCGCAAGCCCATGTTTTGATTGCGCGCGCTGGCAATGCTGTTAAAGAAAAACCCGCGCACTTGACCCGCGAATACCGCTTCAAACAAACGTCCCCCAAATTCGCGCGCGGCATTTTCGCGCGTGTCACTTTTGCGCGGCGGTCTCACAAGGTTCTGCCAAAAATTTTCAATTTCCTCAGCGCGGAACGGCATCTCAAATTCATTCTGCGCCGTGCCGCGCGGTGTGTCCGCGCGCGCGATATAGCGTTGACCCGCGACATACAAAATGGAGAGGTCGAAATTCAAATAACCGCTTGCGGCGCGCGTGTCTTGTTCTGGCGCGGCTGTTTCTTGTTCGGTTGTTTCTACGGTCTCGACACCGAGCGCTTGCAGCAATCTTTGCATTTCACTGTCAAAACGCGCGGGGTCGCGCATGTCTACCGCTTGAAGCATTTTCAGACGCGGAGGCAATTCGACATCTTCGCGCAATAGTGCAATCGGCAAGTTATCGGGATTGTCGGTGGGCGGGACAAAGCTGCCTTCGGTCATATAGTCCAGGCGCTCAGTCGCACGAAAGCCACGGGAAACAACGATCACAACATGTTTACTCACTTTGAAGGCGCGTTCAAAACTGCCACTCAGTGATTCCCCGCGTGCAAAATCACGCGGCGTCATGACTCGCAAGCCCGCTTGCAACAGCGGCGGCACAAGCACGCTGTCTACCCATTTTTGGTCGGCGGCAACGAAGTTGATAAACACATCATACTTTTCCAACCGCAGCGTGTACCAATCCCCGAGAATCGTGCGAAGCGTAATTTCGTTCGCGGTCGTTTCGCATGCGCCGAGTTCGTTGAATGCGAACGTAATGGTTTTTGAAACGGGCGAACCATCTTGTGCCCACTCGACTTGTATTTGGAGCGGGTCGGTGCGCGGTACGGAAATGCTTTGCCCGCCTGCGAATGGTTCCGCGCTGAACTCGACACCTTGCCGCGTGAGACGCGCGTACATGTTTTGGTACGGAATGTTTTGCACGAGAATTTTCGTGAGCACGCGCCATTCGTCGGATGTTCCTTGTGCGGACGCGCCCGCCGCAATCGGGCGTCCATTCAACAATCCGCTCGCGCCAACCGCTAATACGGACGCGGCGGAATTTTTCTGCGCGTCGTCGGGCAAACGCGGCAGCGCGCGCACTGCCCACCGTGCCAAATGCTTGCTGCGCGATGAATCTTCCATCGCGGCGAGAATTGTTTTGAGTTCGTGCTGAATTTTTTGTTGCTTGTCCGCTTCGTCGGACAAGGCATAGTGCGTGAGTTTTTCTTCCACTTTGAGCGCAGAGGGTCCGTTGGCGTGAACGCGTTCAATTACCTTGAACGCGTTTTTCAATTTGGGCGCGTACTCTTTCAAAAACGCCGCGCGCAGTTCGCTCACCGCGTCGGCGGAAAAGACAATGCCCGCCGGTTCCGCCGATTGGACCAGCGAACTGAACCACACATCCGCTTCGCACCCGGCATCCGCGTCGGGAACAAATTCTAGACGCAGCGCACGCAAAAGTTCGGGTTCAATCTGTGACGCGAGCGCAGCGTACATCGCAAGTTCGACCGCGTGCAGCGAACGTTTGCGGAGCGAATCCATTTTTTCCGCGACGGTACTCATCGCGTTCCTCCGCGCTGCCCGCGCGCAAATTTTTGGGCGAGTCCCGCCGTCGTGCGACGGTCCCACGGAATCATCTTGATAACGCCGCGCAGTTTTGGTTTCCAGCGTGCTGGCGCATACGGCACGAACGCGGCGAGTTCACAACCCGCGCGTCTTATAGTTTCCGAAAATTCAATCCATTCTGCCGCGTCCGCCCAATCGTCCGCCAGACGCGGGCGCGTGTGTCCCAAATCGCTCACGAGCAAGACAAGCATGCCGGTTGGCGGTGGCGCGTAATGCCAATCTTGTTCATTGGGCGAATTGAGCTCGACGTTGCTCTCTTTCCATACGCCGCGCGTCGGACAACCCGCGAACCGCAAAATTTGCACCTTATCTTTGCCCATCACATTTTGAATCGCGCGCGTTAATTCTTGCTCATCGCGTTCATAGGGGAGCATCGCTTGGGATTGGTCGAGCAGCAGCTGCACGCCGCGCCGCAAGGTCGTTTCACTCAAACGCGGCAACGATTCCAATGGCTTGCGCTGCGCAATAAATTCAATGATGCGTTCGAGGTCGAGCGTGCCTTCCGGACTCGTTGTCGCGAGCGAGCCGGAAAGAATCGCGCGCGTCCATTCGGGTCGGAACAATGGCGTAAAGGGGGGGGGGACGCGTTCCCTGTCGCCGCGTTCCAACGGCAGCGCGGCAACGCCCAATTCGCCCGCGATGGTTTCTTTGCCTTGTGCGGTGATGACGCCGGGCAACCATTCCGCGCTCGATTGAACGCGCGGTTTCTGCTCCGGCACTTGAATCTGCGCGCGTTTGCGCTGCTCCTCAAGGATGCGCTGCCGTTCTGCCAATTCTTCGGGCGTGAGCTCCTTGACAGTTTCCGTTTGCAGTTGACGGGCGCGCCAAGTAAACCCCAACGCTTCTGCGATTTGTCTCGCGGTTTCTTCGTCGGTGGGCTTGAGGGCAGCATATGCGCGCACGAGGTCGCCAACAAAAATCACACCGTTGAGTTCGGGCGCGTCCGTTCCGTGTGCGCGGGTGCGTCGTTTTGCCATCAGCTCTTTTTATCCGGTTCCGGTTGTTTCCACAGTGTCGTACGAATCACTTTATTCCACACCTCATCATCTTCTTGCGGTTTCACCTTTAACGTCAAACACGCGTCAATCGCATCCAAATATTCGGCGGCGCTGGGCGGCGGGTCCGCGGGAATACCTTCTGGCGGTTTGCTCATCGCCTGAAGCAATGCTTTGTAGATTTTTATATTCTCGGCGTTGTTGCCGCGGCGGTTGAGCGCTATTTGTTCCAAGCGTTCGTCGTCGGGCGCTTGCAGAAAAAGTGTCACACAACGTCGTAGAAACGCAGGCGGCAATTCGCGTTCGTTGTTGGAAGTGATAATGATGAGCGGCGGTTTCAGATTCTCGCGTTTGAGTTTGACCGGAAAATCGGTATCCTCGACTTCAAATTGCAAGGAACCGAGTGGCACCAACAAATCGTTCGGCACATCCGGGTCGGCTTTGTCAATCTCGTCAATCAAAATCACCGAGCGCGCTCTTTTGTTGTACGGCATGTACGTCGGCGGACGCGCGAGCTCCAAATCCGAAAATTTTTCACGCGCTCCGCGCAACGGCGCGCTGTCGGGGTCGAATGCCCACCACAAAACGCCGGGCTCAATGTACCGCTCTTTTTCGCGCACGCGCGAAATCGTTTCGGGCGCGAGCGGATTCAACGCCTCACGCGCTTCGGCATCACTCAAGCGTTCCAACATGTCAAAGCGCCAAAGCAAATCGCGCGCTTGTGTGCGTGAAGTGACGACAAACTCAAAATAGTTCCAGTCCATGATATGCGCCACGCTCGCGGCGAGCGATGATTTGCCGGAACCGGAAGGACCGCGCACCAACAACGGACGCCCGGTTGCCAATGCCACATTGACGCGAATCGGAATTTCATTTTTTTGGTCATACGCATAGCCCTTTCCGTCACGTGCGTCTTGACGCGCGTCGCCCGAGCTGGGTTCACCCTTTTTGCGCGTGTGGTCAAAAATTGGTTCGTATGCCATACCCACTCCTTGCGTTCATTCACTAAAATCGTTGACGAGTTGGTTGAATTTAAATTCTGCGAGGTCTTCCATCGCCAAATCACATTGGCGTTTCGCGAGATGTTGTTTCAAGGCGGAGCGTTCTGCGTCTTGACACAAGACGATGAAAACAATCGAGTATGATTTATTTTTGCCCAGTGCGGGATGCGGCGGCGGCGGAACAAACGTATTGAGAAATTCAGCGAGACCGTCTGGCTGGGTTTCCGGAGGCGCAATCACGATAAACAATGGATTGTCCACTAAATGTTTTTGCAGCGAGCTCTTGAGCATTTCATTCGACATGGCAGCGTTGCCAAAAAAACGTTTGAGCGCATCAAAAATTTCCGCCGCGCGAATCGGCGCGGGCTGCGCGCCATCCAACGGATTGAGCGGCACAAAAATCTTGGAGCGTTTTGCCGCATATTTCGCGCGGCGCAAATAACTGTCGCCGGTAAATTCGGGATGCGTGCCTTGAATGACAAGCGCGCGCGTAGATGTGTCTCGCGCAAAGAGCGGCACCAATTCGATGGCGGAAAGAATGTTGACCCAACTCGGTTTGATTTGCTGGAGCAACACAAGCGGATTCACGCCCGGGTCGGTCGCCAACGCAGTGAGCGCCGCCTCCCATTCCATCACACTCGCAAACCACAACGCGCCCGCGACCTGTATTCGCAATTCTTCTTTGAGACAACCGTCCGCGACTTTCAATCCCAATTTCGACGCGGCATTTCGCAGCGCCTCACGTGAGGATTCTTTGAGCGCGCCTGCAATCGTGCGCGCCAATGTTTCCATCGCGGTCTCGGCGGGTTCCCCGCGCTGGAGCGTTTTAAGCCGCGCCACAATCGCCGCCGTAATTTGCTCTGCATTGCCGACGGGTTCCATCCAAGTCGCTTGCGGCGCTAGGTTGGACGCGAGATGCGTTTGAAATTTTTCTGTGGAAACATCAAACAGCACCGGCATCACCACCAAGCGGTCATTGTACAACGCGCGCCCGCTCAAAAACTCGACCGCGTTTTGGAACCATTTCGATTCCAGCGCTTTTGGGGAAACGAGCAAGACGACGATGTGCGCCAAGCCCACCCACAAAAACATTTGCTCGGTCCATTCATCATTCTTTTCAACGGGCTCGCCATCGGGAACAAGAATGAAATCTCTTTTCAATGGCTCGGTGGTCAACGCGTCCTGCAATAGCACGCGCACATTCGCAGGTTGCGCTTCGTCGGCAAAGTGTACGAGTGCCACGCGCCATTTATGAGGTTCGTCGGGCTGCGCGCCTTGAAAGATATTGATGGTGCCGTGACCGGCTTGATAGAGGTATTGTTGGATGTTACTGCCCGCCGCGGCTTGTCCGACTTGCGCGTTTTCGCCAACGTCAATCCTCGACGAATCTGAAGGATTCACAGCAGCAGCGTGGGGAGAGAGTGGGTCAGAGGGCATGGCAGGAAAAAATAATTATGGTGTATCGCGCACTTTTTTCGCAACGAGCTCAATCGCCTTCGCAACCCCAGCGATAGGATTCAACAGTGCTGCCGCAGTCACTTGCAAAATATCCGGCGCGATGTCTTTCAGGTCCTCCAGCCAACGTTTGATACGATTCGCGTTTGCGTCTTCGCCCTTGCTGACTTCCGTTTCGATGTCTTGGACCACTTCTTTGATTTCCTTTTTAGAAATCTTGGAGTCATCCGGGCGCGCGTCCACTTTTTGATAAATCGCTTGAAACAAGCTGGCAAGGTCACCTGTACTCGCGCCATACTGAATGGTCTGTTGAATGTTTGTCCCGGCGGCAGCTTGCGATACGGTTGCGCCCGCGCCGATATGTACAACATTGGTGCCGCTCACGTTTTGATTGTGCGAGTTTTGAGTGACCGTGTTGTTTGAACCCCTGACATTTGCGACGGTTGCGCCTGCGCCAATGTTCACGACATTCGCGGCAGTGTTGGGAGAAGGCGTGGTTTGCAAACCTGCGTCAGCGAGATTGCCGGGCGTGGAACCTTTATACAACGCTACAGGAAACGGTCCCACTCCTTGCAAAATTGTCAAAACGGGTTCTTGGAGACGTCCATATTTCGACGCGCCCGCGCGGGCACGCGCGTAAAGGTATTCGTACAATTCCCAAAGTCCGATATAGCCGTTCTTGTTGGTGACGCCGTTCCCGTTTAATCCTTGCACCAATGCCTCTCCAAAAAATGTGTGTTGCGCGCCCACGTCAAACATCGAGTATTGATTGCCGCGACTTGCGGTGATGATGGCGCGTCCTTCACCAGTGCCGAGAATCGCGGTGGATAACGCGTCTGGCGGTGGTTCACCGAGTGTTTCGGGAACATCTTCGGTCGCGGCGAGGGTGGGGCTCACCAAACCGGAAAAACACGCGTTGATAAGGACCAGAGTTTTTTGCGATTTGATTTTGCGAAGCGCTTGAAGAAATTCGGTTTGACCCAGCGCATTCCCACTTTTGAGCTGTTTAATAGACTGGAATTCCGTCTCGTGCGTGGCAAAATGCCATGTGCCATCTTCTGCAGGCGCGCCGTGTCCGGCAAGAAAAACGACAACCGTGTCGGTTACACTCGCCCTCTCTGCAAGTTCCGTGAGCGCGTCGAGAATGTTTTGGCGTGTCGCCGTTTGGTCATGCAAAAAGTTAATTTGGCTGGTGGGATAGCTGCAAAGCTGCGAATTGACCAGCGCGTCGTACACTCCTTGGGCGTCGTTAAAGGTGATCGGAACGCTATATTTCGATTGCTGGTAGTTTCCGACGCCTACAACGAGAGCATAACCTTGTTTGAATGTTGCCATGTACGACCTCCAATGCAATCCTGCTAAACAGAATTATACGCGCGCAGATGCATTGTTTCAATCCCCATAGGGCAATCGCATTTGAAAGACAATGATTGTTGGGATGTTGAAAAATGCGAGATTTGCGTTTGATTCGCTCCCTTTCAGCGATTAGAAATCGCCCTCTGAAGAAATGTGGCGATGCACAGCATCGCACAAATCGCACGGAGATTGATAATGCGGAGCATTTTGCCCTTTTTCAGTCGTGAAATTCTATTTCATTCCCACTGCGCGAATCCAAATGCGATTGCCCTAAATCCCCACACATCTCGCGCTTCAACTCACACACCCAATTCCATCCCTATCCCCATCCAAACGATGTCGGTCCGCGCCAATCACGGGAAAGCGGCGAAATGAAATTTGTCCGCAATCCAAATCCGGCGGATACGGCGGAATGCAAACGTTAGGATACGACGGGTCGCAATTGCCACCCCCGGGATTCGTGATGACAGGCGGTGAGGTTGTTGTGGGTGCGGAGTTGCACGCACCCCACAAACCACGATTCGCTTCGCGCGCCTCGCGCTGCAATTGCAGATACAAATCCACGTATTTCACATCGGGCGGATACGTCACCACTTGGGCGAATCCTTGCCTCACCAATTCCGCGTTGATGAAAATTTCTCCAGCATACACATAGCGCAATAATCGTCCATACTTGTCCGTCTCACTTACGTCTTTTTCGAGCCGCACCGTTTTGCCTTCGACCAACAGCTTGTTGAACGCGCTCGCTTCGCGCCCAAAACATTGCACGGGTTGAGATGGGTCAACCGTTTCCGGTGTGTCAACGCCGATATAACGTACGCGATAAGTTTTTCCGCCAATGTTCACATCAATCGTGTCGCCGTCAATCACGCGCACCACTTGGGCTTTGGCTTCTGAAAAATTGGATGCAGCAGGAATTTGTGTCGGCGCAAGACGCGTCGGGCGAATCGTTGCGGGTGCGCGTGTTGGCACTGCGGTTGCTTGTGACAATGCCACGCTGAAGGGTAATAGAGCGCTGTCGCAAAACCGCACATCTTCTTAATCCAAGACAATGTACGGGCGTCCTTGCCATTCCAAAATCATCCCAACAAGGTCAACACATGTCCCTGCTGGAATTTCCCACTGCGTCGTCAACGATGTGCCAAAAAACGCGCGGCGCGTATTATCAAAATCAATAAAAAACGCGTTGCCATTCGAGTACGTGCGAAAGACATTGCCGCGTATGCATTGCGTCGTGCCGACGAACGCGCGCGCTGCATCCCACGCGATACACGCGTGCGGTGTCGCGGTGGGCGCTTTGGTAGCACTGGGCGCTACTTGATTGTTCTGCGGCAGCGCGGATGTCCGTGTTGAGGTGGGAATGAAAATATTCGTGGGTGGCGCGGAAGTTGCAACAGAGGAAGGTGGTGTGATAATGCGCGATGGATTCGATGCACAAGCAAGCATACTCGACACGATGCAAACGAAAGTAAAGAAAATCCAAGCGGACCGAAGCCAAGGCATGAAGGAATCCTCACATCGAGCAATCTAAAACGCGCGGTGAACGAAACGTTCTTGAAAAAATTGGGGTGACGCCTCAGCGACGTCACCCCATCATTTTTACTGCACCTTGAAACTCCACCATTTGGACCACGCGCCGCAGCCGTATTGTGTGCATGCTTGCGCGCGCCAATAATACGTTTTCCCTTTTTGCAGCGTCGGCGTCTTGACATTGGACAAGGTTAATTGTTTCTGCAAAACGGTTTTTCCTTTGGAACTGTCCACTTTGACGATGACGTTATTTTGTGTCGCACCCACAACATCATTCCAGTCCAACTTGACTTTAGATTTGGTAACAGTTGCGCCGTTGGTGGGCTTTTTCAATTTTGCTTTTGCGAGTTGAACAAAGTTCGGGTCTGCCAAAATACCATCGGTTGTCCCGCCTTCGCTCCACAAGCCGCCTTCGTTCTGTGCGCGCACAGAAAAATAATATGCTTGCCCCGCGTTGAGGTTGAGTCCAGTGTGAGTCACTTCCGTTGCCGTGCCGGGATTAGGTGTTGTCCAATTGACGACATCCGTTGCGTTGGGAGATGTGCCAATGGCATACTGATATTGTGTGATGGGCGATTCTTTGTCCGATGAACTCCACTTGGCATGGAGTTGTGTGAGTGACGTTGTGCCAGCACCATCGTCTGTCACCTTTGGTTGCTTGGGTGGTGTTTGGTCAGTGATCGTGCCAGCATAATCTACTTGGAATGTGAAATCGGATGATGGCGCGATTTCGATGCCGTCGGTGCCAATGGCATCTGAGATGATAATGGTATAGGATCCTTTGGGGACTAGAGACGTAATACTAAAGTTCGCATGATATTGGACCGAGTTTACCCATTGCTTGTTCGACAGAGTATCGGTTTCAAGTGCTATCGAACCCTCCTCGACCGTTGCTTCAAAACTTCCGCTCCGCCCGCCTATCGCATAAATCTTTCCGTTTGCAGCAATTGCGGCTCCAAGACAACATCGAGCTGTCAACATATTTGCACGAGTTGTCCAAGTGTTTATGGTAGGATCATATTCTTCAACTACGGAGGAGCCCCACCCCCCCATAGCATAGATCCTACCATTTGCCCCAGTAATCACGGCAAGTCTTTCTCGTGGAGTCAACATATTTGCACGAGTTGTCCATGCATTAGTTGTTGGATCATACTCTTCGACCGCTAAATTTCCGCCACTGCCACCTATCGCGTAGATTTTTCCGTTCGCTCCGGTTGTGACACCGAGACTACTTCGCGATGTTGGCATGCTCGCCCGAGCTGCCCAGGTATCGGTCATCGGATCATATTCCTCGACAGTAGAGACTGTGCCCGAATTGGTCACTCCTCCAATTGCATAGATCTTTCCATTAGCACCCGTCGTGACGGCTAGAAATTCGCGCGCAGTCGGCATATTTGCACGTCTTGTCCATGTATTTGTTGAGGGGTCATACTCTTCCACAATTCCATAATGAGGACCGTTGATGCCGCCTCCTATGGCATAGATCTTGCCGTTAGCTGTTGTAACGCCAAGATCCGCGCGTGGTGTCGGCATACTTGCCTTGGTAGTCCACGTATCTGTCGTTGGGTTATACTCCTCAACGGTAGCAAGATAGGACCCATTCCAGCCTCCTATCGCATAAATTTTTCCATTAGTCCCTGCTGTGACAGCGAGAGCCATTCGCGCGGTTGGCATGGATGTTTTACTTTTCCATTCTAATTCTGGAAAGCCATGAAGAGTTAATATTGGATAAATACTTACATTCATTGCACGACTGAATTGCACATCAAAAGTGACATTCTCTAGCCCCACCGGACTTGCGGGATTTGTCGTTACATTCCGTACATACGCGGGCGCGGTCTGGGCGGGATTCGTTAGCGCAGAAGAAAAATCTACTTGACCGAGTGATGGATTCCCATCGTTGAAATCATAAATACGGGACGTAATCGTGTTTGCGTTCGTTGTCCCCCACCAGTTCGCTTGTGCGTTGATGTTTTGGCTGGATTCATTCTCAATTTCATACTGCCCTTTGTTGCGCTCAAGGTTGTTGTTGTTCAGCGTCGGCGCGCCGTTGTTGACGACAATCGCGTTTCCTTGATTACCTGTAAATGTATTGTTGCTGACTGTTGCAGTGCCGTTGAGTTGCAAACCAACGCCTATATTATTCGCGATCAGATTGTTTTGGATTGTGCCGCCATTCGCGCTGATTCCAGTTGCATTCCCCACAACACGGTTGGCTGTAAGCGTGACATTTCCACTTGCAGCAATTCCCACACCGCCGGAATTTTGAACATTGTTGCTTTGCACTACAGAGCCATCACCAACGCTAATTCCACCATTGTTCACCGTGTTGTTCTGAATCGTCGAATTGTCGCCACTGTTGAGGCTGCCATTGGTCAGTGTGTTTTGCTTGAGAGTCGCTGCTGTAGCAACATACAGACTGCCTTGGATGTTGTTACGAAGAATTTGTGCGTCATTGCCGCTGCTCATATTGCCACTGATTGTGCTGTCGAGTAACCATAATGGCGTTGCCCCCGGTGCACAGTTGATGTCATCTGTTGTCAAGGATGCAAGAAATGGAGTGGCATTGATGCATTGAATTCCATTCGACGCCGATTCCATTTGCGCATGCCGCAAAATATTTCCTGAACTGTAATTCCCATCCCCATCCGCTACCGCATCCACCGCCGCGTCGTCGAACAAAATCTGATCCCAATTCCCATTCGTGTTCGACTTGAACACAATCGGCTGTGCTGCCGTTCCGTTCGCAATCAACTTTCCTTGAATCCACAACTTGTAATTCCCATTGAACTTGATGGTCGTCCCCGGTTGAATCGTGAGTGTTGCACCGTTCGTCACCGCGATGTTGCCATTCACAATATAAATTTTGTCATTCGTCCATGTGGTATTCGTCGTAAGCGTGACGGGTCCAATGGGTTCATCGCTGCTGCGCGTGGTGATATTGAAATTGAAATCAAAGGTGCGTCCGAGATTGTCCGTCAGACGCAGTTTCAACGGAATCACATGGTTATAGCCCGCACTCTGATGCACGAACAGAGTGAACGGCGCAGGGTTCTCTATCGTTTTGCCATTCAGAATCGTGCCAAAGTTTTGTCCTTGTGCGTTTGGTTGCACCAACGGGTCGGTGGTCGTCAACGTGCCGACAACGCCAGACGCATCTGCCCACGTATTCTTGATACTGATTTTGAGGGGAAAATTTGAGCCGGGATTCGGTTTGCCTTGCGCGATTCCGTTCACGGAATAATTCGTCATGACCAGCTGCGGACGCGGCGCGGTATTCAATGCCTTTGCAGCGTTGATGCGTCCACTACCCAATTTGCCGATGTAACTCGGATTCTGGGCATCAATGTTGTCAATCGTTTGGATGATGTGGGAACGCACCAGCCCTTCACTCCAACCTGAATTTTGGCTTCGCAGCAATCCTGCGAGACCTGCCGCAAACGGTGCGGCGAGCGAAGTGCCTGAACTCGTCGCGTAGGCGTTGCCGCTCGCGGTGGTGCGAATGTTTTGCCCCGGCGCGGAGACATCCACCCATGAGCCATAATTGGATGTCGAAACACGCGCATCGTTTTCATCCGTCCCCGCCACCGCCAACACTTCATCATACGCGGCAGGATAAAAGAGCGCCTCAGAATTGGCATTGCCTGCACCTGCAATGATGACCGGATTGGATGGGAGATTCAACGCGCTCTGGATGGCAGTATGCAGGGTTTGCGAATCGGCAGTTCCGCCAAGCGAAACGTTGATGACGCGCGCGCCTTTTTGCGCGGCATACAAAATCCCCGTTGCCATATCCGAGTAATTGGCAGTCCCTGCGGCATTCGCAACTTTGACTGTCATCAAGGGGCATTGCCAACACATTCCCGCGATGCCCAAATTGTTAAATGTCGCCGCGCCCGCGATGCCGGCAACAAGCGTCCCGTGTCCATTATCATCGGTCGGATTGTTGTTATTACCAATGAAATTCCAACCGTTCACATCATCGGTCAACCCATTATGGTCTTCATCAATTCCGTTGATAGTCGGGTCACCGGAATTCAGCCATCGTTTGGGCGCAAGGTCCGGATGATTCAAGTCCATCCCCGAATCAATGATGGCGATTGTGACAGAGGGACTGCCCGTGCTGCGGTCCCACGCGGCGGGCGCAGAGATTTTCGTCAAGCCCCATTGTTGATTTTGGACAAACTCAGGGTCGTTGGGAGTAATGAGCGCGTGCGCGAGATAATTCGGTTCGGCAAATTCGACATTTGAATCTGCGGCAAAACGTTCGGCGGCGAACAACACATCTTGCCCTTTGCCCAATTCGATTTTGAAAATGCGCGCGAGGCGACGCGGCAGTTTTTCCCCTTGCGGTGCGCGAAATAGTGCTTGAATTTCGCGGACGCCGAATTCGGCGTTCAACACGTCGAGCGCTGAATTTCCTGTCGCAAGTTCCGAAACCTTCGCGCGCCGATTGAGCGCGTCGGCGATTTCGGATTTGAAACTCACAAGCAGTTCGCCCTCTACAAATTCGGGTGCCGCTTGCGCCAATTGCGCGTTTTCAATTTTCGGTGGTGCGTTCGCTGCCGCATCAAGATGCGAAACGGTGAGCAGTGCAAGCATCGCGCACGCGAGGAACACGAGAACGTGACGTTGATATTGTGGGATGAAATGCTTCATGGAATTCTCCTGGCGTGTCGCGCTTACTGTATCTTGAAACTCCACCATTTAGACCACGCACCGCAGCCGTCGAGATTACACGCGCGCACGTGCCAATAATAGAGACGCGGCTTTAACTTGGGCGTGGTGAAATTGGAAAGGAGAACAATTTTGTCTGTGACAAGTCTGCCGGTCTTTTTGTCGCGCCGCACCATCGCTTCGTAAGAGGTGGCGTTGGCAACATCACTCCAATCCAACTTGACGCGCGGTTTGCTCAAGACATTGCCATTCGGCGGATTCTTGAGTTTTGGTTTGCCGAGATTGACCAGCGGTGGAGTGTTGGTTGGCGTTAGCGTGAGAGTCGAGGTTGGTGTCGGCGAGGGTCCATTGGTTGGCGTGTAAGTCGGTGTAGACGTGCGCGTCGCGGTGGGTGTGTTCGTCAGGGTGACGGTGCGCGTGAACGTTGGTGTAAACGTGCGCGTCGCGGTTGGTGTCTTTGTAGGTGTTGGTGTTTTATAGTTGCTGTCAACCGTAATACCATCGCTCACTCCCACTTGACTCCACAAGCCACCCGTGTTTTTCGCTCTGACCGCAATATAGTATTTCTGTCCGTTTGTGAGAAGCAGACCACTTTTCGTTACCTGTGTTGCTGTTGCCGGATTCGGTGTTGTCCAATTCACAACATCGGTTCCACCGGCCGATGTGCCGATGGCGTATTGATATTGGGTGATGGCGGATTGTGCATCAGTTGAAATCCATGATGCGTGGAGTTGGGTGGTCGATGCGGTGAATGCACCGTCATCCATGACCAAAGGTTGCGTTGGAGGAGTTTGGTCGGTAATGCCTCCAGCATAGTCAACAGTGAAGGAGAATTCGTTGGAGGAGACAATTTCAATGCCGTCCGTGCCAAGCGCACTGCTAACATTGATCAAGTAGGTATGCTTTGGGACAAGTGAATTGATGTCGTATGACGAACGATAAAGGGCCGGGTTAATCCATTGTCCAGTCAGAGCACCACTGTCAAAAGGCGGTATGCCCTGCTCTACTATGGCAAGAATCCCCGGACCACTGCCTTCTCCACCGATGGCATAGATTTTTCCATCACTGAACGCCGCGGCGAGTCCGTCACGTGCCATTGGCAGGCTTGTACGTGTCGTCCAAATGTTTGTTGTCGGATCGTACTCTTCAACAGTAGCAAGGGTCCCAGAGTTGTTCACTCCGCCTATGACGTAAATCTTTCCATTACCCATAGCCAAGCCAAATGATGAACGCGGTGTTGGCATACTCGCGCGTGTTGTCCAGGTATCTGTCTCTGGAGTGTATTCTTCCACTGTGGAAAGATATCCCGAATTGTTGAATCCCCCGATTGCATATATTTTGCCTTGATATGTTGTGACACCAAGGGCAAAGCGTGGTGTTGGCATACTCGCGCGAGTCGCCCATGTGTTTGTCGTAGGATCATATTCCTCTACAGTATTTAGAGCCCCTGCATTGTTGCCACCAATTGCATAGATTCTACCTTGACTTGTTCCGACACCAAGAGCGTATCGTGCTGTTGGCATATTCGCACGAGTTGCCCATGTATTTGTGGTAGGATCGTATTCTTCTACGGTATTTAGAGTCCCTGAATTAGTTCCTCCGATCACATAGATTTTAGATTGGCTCGTTGCAACTCCGATATAGAACCTTGACGTTGGCATATTTGTGCGAGTCACCCATGTATCTGTCGTAGAATTGTATTCCTCAACAACATTCATTGACGGACCGTTCGTCCCGCCAATGGCATAGATATTCCCATTACGGGATGCGACTGCGCCCAAGTAATTTCGCGCAGTTGGCATAGCATTGCGACTTGCCCAATCCAACGTCGAACCCACGAACGACATTTCTGGGTTGCGATTGGTATTCATCTCGCGGCTGAACTGCACGTCAAAAGTTACACTCTGTATTCCCACAGGGCTGCCTGGGTTTGTAGTCACATTCTGCACAAATGCAGGTGCGTTCGGGTCAGGTCGATTCAAGAATGGGGTAAATGTCACAACAGAATAGTTGTCTAGGATACGACCAGCAATTTGGTCAGATTCAGTTGTCCCCCAATAATTGTTCGTTGCATCGACCGTACCTCCGCTATTCACGGGCGCTCCTAAGTCATACAACGTCGAATTGCGAAAAATATTGTTATAGTTAACAAAGCTTATTGTCGAATTTGGAGGAGCAAGACAGATAACGGCACTCCCGCCACCCAAGCATCCATTACCATCCACTGTGTTTTCGGTGATGGTATTGAATTTAACTATTCCATCTCCATAGATCATTCCATACAATGCGGAATTGTTACTCAGCAGATTTCCACTAAAAGTTGTGCCGTTCAGAAATATGAAATGTTGACCACTATGATTATTGGTAAAAACATTTCCTCTAACTTTTGCGGCGGAAACGTGATAGCCCGAATAGAGAATGGGACCAATTGAGTCGTTCCTTTGAATGAAATTAGACTCGATCAACGGTGCAGCTGCACTGAGTTCAATGCCTTTACTGTACTCGACTATCGCATGACGAAGAATGGAACCGCTGACATAATTTCCGTCCACATCCAGAATTGCAGGTTGGCTAGTAGATGAAAAAATGATACCAGCATAAAGAAAATTACCGGCTATCCCCCAGTCTCCAGGCTGAGGATTTGTAACGGCGGAGGTAAACCGAATTGGATTGCTAGTACTGCCGTCTGCCACAAGTGTTCCGTTCACGATGATTGCCCTATCTTTATTGAACTTGATTGTTGTTCCGGGCTCAATCGTTAGCGTTTTTCCCTGTGATACAGACACGTTGCTCGTGACATTGTAAATGTAATCACTCGTCCACACCGTATCACTCGCAATCGTTCCACCCACATTCACCACCGCGCTCTCTGTCGTCGCGTTGAATTGAATTTGCGAATGGTTCCCATCGGCATTCACACTCAACGTGAACGGAATCACATGCCCATATAATCCACTCGTTACCGAAATTTGAAATGTGTCACCGGTATTCGTTTTTGATTCACCCGACGCGAGCGCGCCGTAATTCGCGTTGGCATCCGAAAGCGTCACCGCCCCGCCATTCGTCGAAAGTGTTGCTTGCACGGACGCGGCATCTTTCCAATCATTTCGCAGTGTCACAGTCAAAACAACATTTGTGACCGTCTTGATTCCGGCGTTCGTTTCTCCATCCGCGCCATAGTTCACAAATTTCATCAATGGCGTTCCATTTGTCGTCATCGCATTCGCCGCATTAATTCGCCCGCTCCCCAACTGCCCGACATAGCTTGGATTCGCCGCGTCAATGCTGTCTGTCGTGTTGATGATTTGCGCGCGCACCAATGCTTGTGACCAACTCGGATTTTGACTACGGAGCAATCCTGCGAGTCCTGCCGCAAACGGCGCGGCGAGCGATGTGCCGGAATTTGTTGCGTAACCGCCACCACTTGCCGTCGTGCGAATGTCTTGCCCCGGCGCGGACACGTCCACCCATGCTCCGTAATTCGATGTGCTAACACGCACCTCACTTTCATCCGTTCCCGCAACTGCCAACACTTCGTCATACGCGGCAGGATAAAAGAGTGCGTCGGAATTGTCGTTCCCCGCGCCCGCGACAACAACACTGGTGTAATCATTCGCCGCAGATTGAATCGCCGTGTGCAGTGTCTGCGAATCCGCGTTGCCGCCGAGCGAGAGATTGATAACTTTTGCGCCTTTTTGCGCGGCATACAAAACGCCCAACGCAATGTCCGAATAATTGGCGCTGCCGCCTGCATTCATCACTTTGACGGGCATCAATTTACATTGCCAACACACACCTGCAACGCCAATGCTGTTGTTTGTCGCCGCGCCTGCAATGCCCGCAACGAGCGTGCCGTGTCCGTTATCATCATTCGGGTTATTGTTGCTCGCAACAAAATTCCAACCATTCACATCATCCACGTAACCGTTCGCATCGTCGTCAATACTGTTGCCCGCGACTTCGCCCGGATTCACCCACAGTTTGCTCGCCATGTCCGCGTGCGTTTTGTCCATACCTGAATCAATGATTGCGATGGTGATTGCGGAGTTGCCCGTCGTTGTATCCCATGCACTCGGCGCGGAAATTTTCGTGAGACCCCATTGCTGCGCGAATTCTGCATCGTTCGGTGTGACGATGGCACGTGCGATGTAATTCGGTTCGGCAAATTCAACTTTGGGGTCGAGCGCGTATTGTGTGGCGGCAGCGCGAACATCTTGTTCATCTGCGAGTTTGATTTTGAAAATGCGTGTGAGGCGACGCGGCAATGCTGCATTGGTTTGCGCGCGAAAGAGCGGCGCGATGTTTTTCACGCCGAGTTGTTGGTTCAACGCGTCGAGCAATGTGTCGCCCGTTGCAAGTTCAGCAGCATTGGAGCGCGCGTGGAGGGTGCGCGCAATATTTTGTTTATACGAGACGAGCAATTCGCCAGGGACAAATTCTGATGAGGCAGAGAGCGCGGAAGGCGATGGAGAAAAAAGCGCGAGAAACGCAAAAAACAAAACGCCCAAGCCAAGCAAGGAAAATTGCTTCATTGCAAACTCCACTTGTATCTTGTTGGGCTCACAATCGTTTTTGAAAAAGTGTTGACGTTGTGGGCGCGACAAAAACTTTATTCCATTCCGAACAATCCCATTCGCAAAACAATTGTAGCACACGCAAACACGCAGAGCAATCATTTTTTCGACAACGACCAAAATTGATATTGACCGCGCCAAGTGTCAGCGCGATACTGTTGATACATTCGATTGGCGATTTAAAGTCGAGCAATTTTGATTCCTTGAGGAGTTGCTATGAAATTTCGCTTTGCAACATTCATTCTTTTGTGCGTGACGCTGAGTTTGCTGGCGGTTCTAATTCTGCCGTTCGCGTTCTCCACAAACCATGCACGCGCGCAAAACCTTTTCGCAGATTCTTGTGGAGGCACTCCAGATACTTGGCAAGCCACAACGTTGACCAACGCGCCAGAAGGACGCTCGTATGCCTCTGCCGTATGGACCGGAACCGAAATGCTTGTTTGGGGGGGGTCAGGCGCATCCGGTTTTTCACCTTATCGAGAAGCAGGTGGGCGTTATAACCCGACGACCAATACATGGACTGCCATGTCCACCACAAACCAACCACATCCGCGCATCAATCATACAGCACTCTGGACCGGAACTGAGATGATTGTGTGGGGCGGATACTACAATGAGAGTGGTTGGCATTATCTGAATGATGGCGGACGTTACAATCCCGCGACGGATACGTGGATGCCCATTTCTACGGTTGATGCGCCAATTGCGCGCGCATTCCATAGCGCGGTATGGACGGGAAGCGAAATGATTGTTTGGGGAGGTGAAAGCGGACAAGCCGCTCTAAACACTGGTGGACGCTACAATCCTGCTACGAACACTTGGTCATCAACCTCTACACTGAATGCCCCGAGTCCGCGTTCATGGCTCGCCGCTGTCTGGGATGGAAACGAAATGATTGTTTGGGGCGGGCAAAACGCAGGCAGCAGTTTCGATACCGGCGGCAAATACGACCCCTGGACCGATGCCTGGTCACCGATAAGCACCACCAACGCACCTCCTCCGCGGGGCAATGTACAAGGTGTCTGGACCGGCAACGAAATGATTGTTTGGGGTGGACAACACGCCGAGAGTCCTTATGAACTGTTTAACATCGGGGGGAAATATAACCCGGTGACAGATAGCTGGGTTCTCACTCCCACAGAGAATGCGCCTACTGGGCGTGCGGACGGTTTCACCCTCGTCTGGGCAGGCGGAGAAATGGTAGTCTGGGGTGGAAACGATGGTTCTCCAACCAATACGGGGGGGCGGTACGATCCTGCGACAAACACATGGACTGCCACCCTTTTGACTGATGCACCTTCGGCGCGTCACTGGCACGTTGCCGTGGGCACCGATTCGGAAATGATTGTGTGGGGTGGAGACGGCGGTTCGATGAATACCGGCGGCAGATTGTTCATTTGTCCAACGAATCCATCGCCCACGCCGCGTCCAACGAATACACACGCACCAACAACGCCGACAAACACGCGAACACCTTCAAACACACCACCAAACACACACACGGCGACATCAACGCCAACATTTACTTCCACATCACCGTCTACACCAACGCCAACATGGACAGGTACTGTTGTGACCAACACACCGACGGCAACGGCAACCGACGGTCCGAGTCCAACACCCGGCGGTGACACGCCTGTCATCGAATCGTTTGCCATTAACGCTGGCGCACTGACGAGCACGACGACGAATGTGAATTTAATCGTCTCGTATTCTGACCCCGATAATGATTTGCAAGACGCAAGCGTTTCAAATGATGGTGTCACTTGGAGCGACTGGGACGACGCCGATGAAAATATCGGATGGACGTTGCCGGGCGGGGATGGAGTCAAGACGGTGTATCTGCGCGCGCGCGATGCGGCGGGACATATTTCCGAAATCAAGTCCGATACCATCACATTGGATACCACCGTCGAATCCGAGTTTAGCGTTTCGGTCAATCAAGGCGCGCTGTACACGAATCAAGTCGGTGTGTCGCTCAAGATTGGTTCCAAAACCGGCACTTCGCAAATGCAAGTGAGCAACGATGGTGGTTTCGTCGGCGCAATCTGGGAACCTTACACCTCGACACGCGCGTGGGAAATTACGGAATATGACGGGAGTGTGATTCCGCGCACGGTCTATGTCCGTTTCAAAGACAGTGGTGGCAATGTGGTAGCAACCGCGTCGGACGACATCATTCTCGATGTCAAAGCGCCAACGGGAAGCGTCAACATTGGTGGGAATAACACCGCAGAAGATATTGGCGCGGTCACACTCAATTTGAGTGCGTCCGACGACTTGAGCGGCGTCGGCGGAATGAGATTGAGCAACCGTTCCGATTTTCAAGGCGCGAGTTGGATTTCCTTCGCGTCCAATAAAAGTTGGAATTTTGCTTCCAATCAAGTCGTCTTTGCCCAATTCCGCGACAATGCAGGAAATGTTTCAAAGACGTACGCGACGACAACGTGCAGTGTCAAGCCGAGTACACCGCAACTCAAGAAACCAAAGAATGGCGCAAGTGTGAATGTCACGCAAGTGAAATTGGATTGGAGCGACAGCAAATGCGGCACAACCTTTTCGCTCGTCGTGAAAGCGGACAGTCCAAACGGCAAACAGGTTGGCAAATTGAAACCAGCCAGCATCAGTGAATTCACAACGAAAACTCTCGCTCGCGGCAAAACGTACTATTGGCAAGTGAAAGCGTGCAACGTTAAGGGCTGTGTGTTGGGGAATTGGTGGAGTTTCAAAATTCCCAAATGAATCGGTCACAGGCAAATGTGACTTGCGTGAGAGACCACTGAGAAACAAACAGGGCTGCCTTCACTTTGGCGCAGCCCTGTTTCATACTTGGAGTTACAGAACCTTGCATCATTCATGCGGAGAGGTAATCAGTCAACATACGAGCGAGTGAGAGCATGATTTCATCGTGCTGATGCAAAAGGAGCTGCTGAATTGCGAAACTGGACAAGCGCGCGGTCCGGTGCAAGTGATGTGCGCAGCGTTGCGCTGCTTGCGTCGGCGACATTGAGCTACGTGATATTCGACTTATATCACTCCCTCCGAGTCGTGCCTTTACGCGTTCACAAACAAAAACAGCCGCAGGAATTTCTCCTGCGGCTGTCAACATACGAGGCATTACCTTACTTGAATTTAAAGTTCGCGCGGCGTGTACTTCCATCGCTGAACTTGATGACGAATTGGCGACACGTTCCCGCCCAATTCTTTTTCGTCTTCCAGTTGTAGTGATACTGTTGATTCCCCGCGTTGTACTGGAGTTCGCTCTTACCGGGCGTATCCGTTTCTTCGATGCCGTCGGTGTCCGCGTTCGCGTCGCACGCGATAGGTTCCGATTTCGGATACCCTTCCAGGAAAATGTTCATGCCGTAATCGCCGCCGAGCGAGAATTTAATTGGCACATTGCTGCCCGCTTTGACGACGTTGAATACGGGACGATTGTCCACGGGCGCAAAGAATCCGGTGAATGCAAAGCGAATGCTGACGGTTGTCTCGTCAATCGCACTGTGTCCAAACGGGTCGCTCGCGCGCACGCGAATCGTCTGCGTACTCGGAACGGGATAGCCCGTCGAATCGAACGTCGCGGTCTGTCCGGGCGTTTCGAATGAACCGTTATTGTCTAAGTCCCATTCGAATGTCACGGCGTCGCCGTCGGGGTCGCTGCCCGTCGCGCTGACCTGGACCGTTTGTCCCATGACTACGTTGTAGGGTCCGCCTGCGTCCACTGTCGGCGCGGAATTCACGAGGTCGAGTCCGACGATGACGGGGTCATGGTCAGAGACGCGGAATTCATCAGGGCTGTAGAGCGTGTTTTGCAGATTCGCCGTTTTGAAATCCGTGTTGTAGTCCAGAACACTCGGCTCGTCCGCGTTAATGTGATATTCGCCCACGCCCGCGACTTGAGCGAGCAGACTGCTCGAACCGAGCGCGTGATCGAGATAGCCCCATTGTCCATCAAAGACGTACGAGTACGCGTCCGCGCCGATAAAGTGTTCGACGAGATTTGTGTAACCCGCGTTCTTGAGTGCGGTCACGGGGTCTTCTTGCGCGTATGAATTCAGGTCACCGACAATCAAAACATCCGCATCGCCGGTGCCTGTCGGGTCGCTCGCAAGCCAATTTACCAATTCGTTCGCCGCGTTCGTGCGCACGACATTGCAGTTGCCCTGCCCATCGCCCGCGTCGGGAATATCGCACGCGCTGCCTTTGCTCTTGAGATGGTTCGCGTCCACGATAAAGACCGCGCCGTCATTTGTTTGAAACGCTTGTGCGAGCGAAGGACGACTGCGCGGCGCGCTGTCACCGCCGTTCACGAACGCGACAGAATTCAACGCAGCAGTTTGTCCGACGGGCGTAACACTCGCAGGTTTATACAACATTCCAACTTTGATGGCATCTGTACCCAACGCGTTTACTTGTCCCGTCGCCGCGTCCACGTCAATGAACGCGTAGGTACCGGGTGCGGTCGCTTCATTCAAACGGTCGGTGAGAAATTGAATCGCGCTCGACGCGTCATAACCATCGTTTTCAATTTCATTTACCGCCAGTACATCGGGATTCATTTGCAGAATTGCCGCAACCGTTTTTGGATACTGCCGGTCAAACTCGGATTGCGTATCCGCGCCGCGACAATCGGTTGCGGGTCCGCCGACACCATTCGTACAATTGTCCACTGTGTCGGGCAGACCGTCAAAGGTGTTGAAAAAGTTCAACAAATTCATTCCGACCACGCTCACCGAACCGCCAATATTCGGCGGCGCAGATGGACGTGGATTCGCCGCCTGGAAATTCGGGATGCCGTCGCCGAGCGCGTTGATGGGACGCACGCGGTACGCGTTGCCGCTCGCGGCATTGCCCGCCCACGTGTACGTCATGACGCCGACGATGTCGGTGACGGTATCACCGCCGCGCAGCGTGTTGCTCGCGGAAAGCGGCTGCCCGTTGCGCGCAAACAGAATCGGGTCAGGATTTTGATTTTGCAGCGCGTCGTCAAGAATAATTTTGCTCAAATCATTTTGCGCTTGCAACGCATTCGCCGCTGCGCTGGGAGTGGTCACGTTAGTCGGCTGCTGCAAGCGTCCGTTCGCGGATAGGACCACCTGATCAAAACGTCCGAGCTGGAAATGTTCGGTCACGTACAACGTTTGCGGCAAGTGCACGAGCATTCCTTCATACCGCTCCAAATAATCAGGTGACGGCACGGGAAAGGTTACATCAACGGGAGCAACCGAACCCGTACCGCAATTCAGAATTGTTGACGCGGTGATTTGCGTTTGTCCTTGAAACTCGGCTGCGTTTCCTGTGACGCGTACGACATCGCCGAGATTCACCGTGTCGTTGTTGTTGTTGAAAACGAAAATGCCGTCGGACGTTGCGTCGTCCACATCACCGTTTTCATCTTGCAAATAAAAGCCGCGCAGGGTTGGCGAAGGACCTTCGTAATCGCCGACGACAACACCGCGCGTGGTTACCGTTCCCGTAATCGCCGCGTTCGCGCCGCTGCCTTGAATATCAAAAATCGGCGTGTACGCTGCGGCGCAAACATTCCCGCTTGAAAAATTGACGACGACATCCGCGCTCATCGTATCGGGCGGGTCGTTCGCGTCTTGGTCGAACACCTGCGCGGCGAAAATGGTCAGCGCGCAGGAATCGCCATTCGCGAAATCGGTTGCGGGGTCGAGCGTGAACGTCGTCGCGCCGCCACTGATATTCAGTGCATGCGTGCCGCTCGCACTGCATGTCAAATCAAACGACGCGGCACTCACGTTTACTGCTTCCGAAAATGTAACTTGCAAGTTCGCGTTCACCGCGACGCCCGTCGCGCCGTCGGCGGGATTCGTGCTGTCCACTTCGGGCGCCAAATCCGTTGGACACGGATTCAAAGGTGATGCGCTGTTGCGCGGAGTCGGCGCACCCGCCGAGAAATCCGCGCCGTTTTGGTCAGTATCGGTGCAGCCGTTCACAGCGCGCAGGACGGCAGTGCTGTTGGTGGTGGGGGGCGCTGCGGCGCTACCTTCATAAAAATTCGCGCCGTCCCAACCCACTAAATCCACAATCGTCGCAAGCGCGGCGGGGGAACAAGGCGTTGAACTGCCGTTGCAGCCGAGAGGAGTTGTGGTGTTGACGAGCGCGACTTTGCCGCCCGTGCCGCTCATGTTGATTGGAGTTGCATCGGTCACGTCCGCAGTGGGTAAAGGTGTGCTACCGCCGCTGCCTGGCGCTTCTTGGACGAGCAGATATTGTCCGGGCGCAAGGGAACCGGAGAGAGGCGTAATCTGTGTGGACGAAGAACCAAAATTTCCGGTGCCGGTCGCGCTGGTGTATTGGACGGACCAACCTGCAACCGAAACCGTTGTCGTGCCGCGATTAAAGAGTTCGACAAAATCGTGCGTGTACGTTGCACCGCTGTTGCCGCCGCCGCCGTAGACTTGGGAAATGACGACGTTGGGAGAAGTCGCTTGCGCGGTGGACGCGCCGAGGGACAAGACTAAAGCCAAGCCAGCGAGCAAAGGTAAGCACAAGCCGAATGCGCGGAACGCGGGCAAACGGTGAAGCATGGGGTTTCTCCTTGTGAATTGAAACAGGGTTTGCAGGAACGACTTTAACGTCGAGTGGGATAGTCCGCGCGGCGACGGCTGTGAGAGGAAAGGGGAATTATGTGTGACGCCAAAGTCCTACACCGCTGGAGAATCTTCAACGTTGACGTGAATTGTAGCATAGGCGAACGTGGGTAACAAATGTTTTTTTGAGGGATGGGGGAGAGGGGACCGGCGACCCTTTGTCCTCATGAAAACGCAACTGCCTTTGCAAAGCACAGTTGCGATTGGTCTCTCCAAGGTGGCTAATACAAATCGCGCAGACCCTGCTTGACAAAATCAGGAAGATTTGGCTGTGCCGACAACCGCTGCAAAAACGTTCTATCATCTGCCACCGTCAGCGTATCCAGTTCCAACGGTTCCAGAATCTCCGAAAGCGGCACGCCAGCCAACACACCCAAGTTCGGCATTTGTGCGGTCAAGGTCCCAAGCGGTCCAAATGGCAGATGCGGGCGCAGCGCCATCCCTTGGGGCTCTTCATTGTCCAGAACCAGCGACCATGACAGACCAGCATCCATGCCCAAGACCCCTGGCTTGGGATGCTCCAACGCTTCCGCCAATTCGTTCAGCCGACCCAATCCATCCTTGAGCCGCGCTTGAGCCGCAGCGAGCGTCAGCTCGCCCACAATCGGGTCTTGCTCCACCTGTGCCAAGTTTAACACCCGCGTCGAACGTCCCACTTTCCAACTCTCTGTACCCGGACCGAAACGCTTCATCAACCTCGCCTGTCCATAACGCGGCGCTCCGCCGATGACCACGAGAGTAATGTCCGTTTCGCGCGCCGCGATGAGATGCGCATACGGGTCACCTGCACGCCCGTCAATCACAATGAGGTCAGCCAGTTTGCCTGCTTCCAGCGAGCCCAGCACCTTGTCCCATTTTAGAATCGCCGCGCCGTTGCGCGTTACCATCGCCACCAATTCTCGATCACTGAACACGCCGCCCTGCGCCGCACTCACCAGCCGCGCCACCTTCAACTCTCCCAACAAGTTCTTGCTCCCGCTGGGCGACCAATCCGAACCCAAGCCCATCAAGACCCCTTCCGCTTTTGCCGCTTGGATGTTTGCGGTTTGCCCATACAAAAGTAGGTTGCTGAGCGGCGACCAAATCATCGCCCCGCCTTGACGCGCCAGTGCAACATAATCTTCTTGCGTCAGTGCCACACAGTGAATCCCCGCCAGCGCAGACGTGATCGCCCATTGGTTGTGTGCGATTTGCAGCGCCTGAAAGTGTTCGCGCGCTTTTTCGTCAATCCCTTCGCTCAGGTGCAACAACAAGCAAGAACTGCTCTGGAGGCGCGCCAAAAATCTATTTGCATCGGTCGCTTCAACATCCGCAATTCGCGAACTGGCGGCGCTGAGGTTGGACGCATCGGGCGCTTCCGCATTCCGCACGACGCCGCGATAATAGCGCGTGATGCCCGCATTGCTAAACAGTGCAATCCCTTGGCTCGTTGTCACCCCCCCCAAAAGACACTTGCACTCTGTATACCGCACTACCGCTTCGACATAGCCCGGCGTCTTGCCCAGAACCGTCATTGGTCCGCTGATGAGTTTGCGGTAGAGGGGTGTGCCGCCCCACTGGTCACGGTTGGTATATCGCTTCGGGACATCCCACAAACGCAACACGTTGTAGGACAGGTGATTGTGCAGTTCAATCAGCCCGGGATAAATGGTCCCACTTGTCTTGATAACCGGAACGCGTTCAAATCCGACTGGTGCTGGCGCATCGGTAGGCAGCACGGCAACAATCTTGCCTGCATCAATATAAAGTGTGCCGCGCGGCAACACCGTATCGTCCGCGTTCATTGTCACGAGGCGCCCTTCGAGCGCATAGCGCGCATTGCCGAGGGCGTTCAAGGTTCCGAGTGCCATATTCGTTCAACTCTGCGGAGCAATCCAGATGAGCGTGTGCGCGTCATCGGGAGAGGGACGCGCCACACAGTTGTTGTGCTTGGGACGCCCAGTCCGTCCCCACGCATCATCGCCAATCCAAGACGGCACGCCAAAAGGCAAGTCCCGCATCGGAATGCGCGCATAGTCCGCTTCGGTAAATTCAGTGCCGTAGTTTGCGACGGTTGCATCGCCGTCGGCATCCGGTGTGACGATTTGTCGCAGCCCTGTCACCGCCGCGCGCCATTCGTCCAACAGTTTCTTGGCATCACGGCTGCTGGGGTGCGGCACGTTGAAAACGGGAAGGTTTCCTTTGCCGTTCCACAACTCGACCGCGCGCTGTGCCTGATCGCCAAATGCCACAATCGCTTGGATGTTCGGTCCTTTCGCCGCATCATACAGTTCATTCCGCCACGCGAGGATGGTCGGTTCGCTCAGCAATTTGAGTCCACGGCTTGCCTTGCCCGGATGAAGCGCATACAAATGGGCGTTCAAACACAAGTACGAACGAGCGAGTCCTATCTTGGTCAAAAAGCCCTGCACGCGCTGTCCCGCATCACCGACCAGATTGCGCCCGACCAGGCGCTCGGTGGGACCCGGATCGGACGCTATGCACAGCAGGCGTGCGCTGCCGTTGAGCCGCCCCCGATAAAACACTGGTCCCCAATCATACCAAAAGAGATCCTTGAATGCCGCGTACGAAGGCACGCGCTCGAAAATCCGCGCGAACTTGATAGGAGGACCCGAATCAAACTCCAGCATAGCAACACTCCTTTCCGCTGGGACACCAAGAAAACAGCAAACTCTTCGTAGAGTCATTATACGACGGTTCGGTAGAAAATGGTGTGATGCGCGGCACTCACACGTTACAGATCGGAAATTCACTGATGAACGAATGGCGCTTTGGGATTTGAGGCGACCAATGAACCAAATTTGTTTCGGTGTTCATTCCGATTCACACCCAATCCCATCTCGATCCCTATCAAAACGATGTCGGTCCGCGCCAATCACGCGAAAGCGGCGATACGGAATTTGTCCGCAGTCCAAATCGGGTGGATATGGCGGAATGCAAACGTCAGGATACGATGGGTCGCAATTCCCACTTGGCGGGGCAACAACGCTCGGCTGTGGGGGTGTAACGAAAGAATTGCACGCACCCCACAATCCGCGATTCGCGTCACGCGCCTCGCGCTGGAATTGCAAATACAAGTCCACATATTTCACATCGGGCGGATACGTCACCACTTGCGCGAATCCTTGCCGCACCAATTCCGCATTCACAAAAATTTCTCCAACATACACATAGCCCAGCAAGCGTCCATACTTGTCCGTTTCGCTGATGTCCTTTTCGAAACGCACCATTTTTCCCACGACCAATTGTTGGTTGAGCTTGTGTTGGCACAACGCGCGTTGTGCGAATTGTTGCAGGCGCGCGCGTGGCAGATGGAATCGCTTGGGACAATGCGACGCTGTACGGCAGCAATGGGCTGTCGCAAAGACGTACATCGTCTTTTTCGAGAACGATGTCCGGACGTCCTTGCCAATCAAGAAGCGTTCCATAGAGTTCGACACAATCGCCTTCTGAAATTTCCCAATGTGTCGTCAACGATGTGCCAAAGAATGCGCGGTGCGTGTTGTCAAAATCAATGAAGAATGCTCTGCCGTTCGAGTACGTGCGAAAGACATTTCCGCGCACGCATTGTGTCGTGCCGATGAGAGGACGTACTTCGTCCCACCCGATACACGCGTGTGGGGTCGCGGTTGGTGATTTGATTTGTTCAGTTGGTGTGTTTTGTGAAAGTGGAGAACTGCACGTTGTGGTGGGAAGGACAATTTCAATTGGTGTTGCCGATGCAATCACCAACAAAGCAGGTGTAGTGGTTGTGGTACGATTCGACGCGCACGCGATTGCAGTCAGCGCGAGCCAAGCAAGGCAAAGTACAAGCCAAACAGACCGAATCCAAAACATACCACGCTCCTTTTATCAAGCAACCAGTTGCGAGTGACCTCGCAAACTCAAAACAATCGAATAGGCGAATAAAGAATCAAGATTGATTCAACGCGTTTTCGATTTGCTTTACCACACTCGTTTGCGCCGAACTATCGCCCGGCTCGCGTTCTCGCGCAATTTTTTCTGCTTCCAACAACGCGATGTTTTCAGGAATGGGCGAAATCGTATCAGGACGCGGCGTGCCGACATCGTTCTTGCCCGTCTGCCACCACTCGCGCAAGGCGAGCAACATTTTGCGTCCTTCCTCTCCGCGTTTCAAACATTCAGGAATAATCGGACGCAGCGGTGTGCCTTGTGGTCGTCCGCTGAATACCTCATCCAACAAAAAGCGATTGAAGCGCAGCGCATACACGAGCGCGAGTTTGTAAAACTCGAATGCCGCATCAAACCCTTTGCCCCATTCCGGAATATGTCCATCCCACGCGACGTGTCCTTGCGTCAATCGCAACGAGGCAAGATGGTCGTTGTATTCGTAATGCTGCGCGAGTTGTTCGGCTTCGGCGAGGAGTGGCGGGATGGCGGCGTAGTCGTGTTGGGCGTGTTTGACACGGACGAGTCCTGTCAATGCGAAACATTGAAAATAATGTCTTCCACCTGTGGTGAGTTTTCTTGCTTCTATAAATGAATCTTCCGCCGTCAGCAAATCAGGTAAAAGTTCATTTAACTCACCAATCCAGTCAAGGACTTCGATCTTTCTTTGCCAATGAACTATTTGTTTGCTCTCAAGTCCCTGTTGCAGAAGATGCTGTGCCTCCCTCAATGCTTCTCTTTTAGAAAGAATTCTTGCCCTTCCAACTAAAGTGATCTGGTCTCTAGGATCATCAGTTTGAGTTGCATACTCAAGACTATTGGAGAAGAAGGTTTCTGCTTCCTCATATTTTCCTTGCATTCCTTTAGCCAGTGCAGCCTCTCTGGTGATGCGTGAAATATCTCGATCGCCGATTTCCTGTCGCGCTTGAATAGCACGCATCGCCATTTGCTCTGCTTCGGCGTAACGCCCTGCGCAAGACCAACCAGATGGAAATCCCCCCATTATTTTTGAAATAATGTAAGGACTTGCTCCCAATTCACTGACCAAATGCTCAGCCATTTGTTGGTATTTGAACATCTCAACCCAATTCCCGGATAATCCATGAAGGGTTCGCAGGTTTTCCAAAGAAAGAATTTCGGCGTAAATATTGTTCTGCTGTCGAGAAAAAGCCAATGCTTCATTGGCAGAATCGAGTGCACTCGCATAGTCTCCTACAACAGAGTAGGCCCCTGACAGGTTCAGCATTGCATGAATTAGGTCGGTTCCAAAATATTGTTTGAAGCTGATGGCTTTCTTTACAACTTGCAGTGCTTTCTCCCATCCATCTTCTTCTGTTACCGCGAATGTTCTCATCAAAATATTTCCCCAATCTCGAAGAGCATAAGCCTTCAAACGCGGTTCAACTTGATCCTTTGCTGCAATCATCTCATACGATTTTCCTGCGTCAATAAGATGAAGATCAAAATGCGCCAACCTCGCGTTATAGTACTCACGCCACAATACGCTGTTGTCTAGTTCCAACTTATAGCTATTAACATCGTTTATGAATGACCGCAGGCGGTAGATGAAACGATATCGCACTTGATCTTCCGCCATTTCCTGAAATAACCGCATCCCACTCTCTTCATCCACGCACACGCGGTGATACAATCGCTCCAACCCTAACCGTTCCATTTCCGCGCTCGTTGCGTTTGCCATCCTCGCCTCAAAATACGCCGCCGCGCGTTCATGCACCCCGCGATATTTTGCAGGGTCATCCGTCCGCACATTCTCTTCAATCATATCGCGCACGCGGTCATGCAAGGCATATCCTTCGGCGCGTGAACGCACAAAGGGGAATCGTCGCAGTTCGTCAAAATTGGCATTAATGTCGCCCATGCCTGACACCGCGCGCAAAATATCTTTATTAAAATAGCGCAGTGCCGCCGCTGTTTCCAGCAGGGGATACAATTCTGACGGCACACCTTCACGCAAACGTTCGACAACTTCGCGCACCACTTCGCCTTTGACCGCGCCAAAATCTTCGACGCCATATTTCACCCACAACTGAACGGCGGTGTTGACCACCATCGGCAAGCCACCCGAGAATTCGATGATGGCGTTCACCTGTTTCGGATTCGGTTCCCCGCCGCGCATCGTCGAATAATATTTGCGAATCAGTTCGTGCATCACGCGTTTGGGCATCGTTTTCAATTCTTGAACTTCCGCGTGCATTAACCACGAATCCCATTTGCGTCCCCAATTTACCATCGCGCGTCCTGCAGTTACCAACAACACATTTTCATTCAACTGCTGTGCGAACTCACACGTCCAATCGTCGAGCGCGGTCATTTGTTCGTAGGTGTCGAGCATCAAGACGACGCGCTGTTTCGATGCGATTTGATTTACATCCGCGAGAAAATCATCGGTCAATTTTTTAGAAGGGTCGAGCAGCAAATCAATATCAGGCTTGGACAGAAAACCGCGTAAATAATCTACCAACGCTTCCGCGCCCATTCCACCAACCGCGCCTGCCAGTGTGCCAATTCCCGGAATCACCGAACCGACAACCGCGCCCACCGCTACTGCCGCGCCTGCTTCGGCTACTTTTCCTGCCGCCTTGCCCGCGACATCACCAAGTTTCTTGTTGCGTGTTTTGGTTTGGTCTTCAACCTTTGCTTGAATCGCGCGATAGTGTTCGAGCGTTTTGAAAAAGGTTGGAAAATTCGCACCGTCATTTTTCAAATCTTCCGCCCACCGCGTCAAAACATCCACCGCCGATTTCGCTTCGTCGCCCGACGCAAGTCCCACCGGCACGCGCGCCGTTTTGCAATTCAAGCGAAACATTCGCAGCACTGACGACTTGCCGATGCCGCCGACACCCCAAATCACGAGCAAGCGTTTGGGCAATTTGTCCGCGACAATCGCTTTCTCGAACCAATCGCGCAATGGTTCGACATCGGTAAAAAATTTGGCAAGTTCGAGGTCTTGGGGAGATGGGGTATTTGGCATGAGAGTAACCTTTGGGAATCAAAAATGCTTGCAGAGAAAAGGAATGCAAGCACAAGATACACTGAAAGGGAAATGTTGAAAAGAGGATAACGAAAAATGTTCAATCCAAAGATTTGGCGTGTAGAAACATCTCCGCAAGTCAGAGCATCCTTCAAGCATAGAGTATATACATATTAAAAGCGGCAGAATTTGCGCGTCCATCGCCCGATAAAATAGCGCGCTCGTTTAAGTGCCAACAAAAAAAGTTTAATAAGGGGATTGCACGATTTTCTCCATCCTGTGACCGAACTCCCCGCCAATTTTTCCACTCATCGAATTCACCATCGTCCGGCTGAATCAAGCAGGAACCGCGAATCTGTACGAACCAAATAAAATTCGCGCAGACTCGCGCAGATTCGCGGTTACAGATATCAAGCAACTTTAATGACTCGGAATAACGTAGACGGGGCAAGTTGTGTTGACGTTGATTAACAACTATTGACTTTCAACACCATAATTTGCTATACTGCTCCCGCTTACAAATCATGGATTTCTCGGTGCCTCATTCCGGGTCGGTCGTTTCGCTTTTACAACGTCCGAGTTTTGCACAGTTGGTTGAGCCATGCTCCCGCCTGTAAAACGAATGTGTGAATCTGCTTTGGTCGAGCCACGCTCCCACAGAATTCATACCGAGCAATGAAAATTTGGTCGAGCCAGGCTCCCGGTTTCAACGCTCACGAAAGCAATGTTTGTTTGTTGGATTGTTTGTTGGGTTTCTGTTTTTCCGTGTCGTTGCATCGTCCTTTATGTAGCAAGGTCGTCACTCGCATCAATCTTGTTGATGAGAGCGATGTCTATCCCAGCGCGCATTTGCTCGCTGCCAAAAATGTTTTCCCGTGGCAACAAAAAAGCCTCAATCAAAAATGATTCGAGGCTTTTTGTGTTGCAAGTTATGGAGGAACTATAAGCACATTCGTTATTCCATCGCCTAACAAACCAAATTGATTCTTGTGTGCTGTGCATCAATGGATGCACGCAGAGGAGGCACATCATGCTTGCAAATGAAAAAGCGCTTGAGGTTGCGACTCAAGCGCCTGCTGGAGATTTCTCTCCAGTTGTCTCACGACAACCTATCTATATCATAGCCGACGCGCCGTGTCAAGAGTTCGAGCCACAAATTATTTCGCTCGACCAAATCGCGCAGCGCTTACGCGATGCGGCAACACGCAAATTGATGGACTCGCACAACGCGTTGCATGAAGCACAAACGCGCATCGCGCACGAACGCGCGGAACGCGAACAGCAAATCGAAATCGCGCGCGCCACGCTCGCAGTGTTGGAAACGCAATTCACGAATCTCGACGCGGAACGCGCGCAGTACGAAAAAAGCGCGCAGGTGTTTCTCAGCGGCAACGAACGCGAACAAATGCTCGCGCAATTGCATACGAGTTTCAATGCGCGGCAACTCGAACTCGAAGCGCAAATTCAAACCGCGCGCAACGACCTCGCCAATCTGAATTATGAACACTATGCCGCAATTATCGGCGAGGAACTCGAACTCCAACTGTTGAGCGCCGACATTGAAACGCTTCAACAAGCCGCGCCCGACGTTGCACAACGCATCGAGCAAGAACTCGCCGCGCCAACGCATCTCGAACACGCAATCTCGTTCGCGCGGGAAGGGCAAGTCGCCAATGCCGAACGTGAATTACAACATGCGCGTTTCGGAAAACTTTCGGAAACGGAAATCGCCACGGCGGAAGATGCCATCGCCGAAGCAAAACGCCGCGCCCACGCGCGCGAACTCATCGCCGAAATTCAGACGATTGAACCAAGCAACGCCGGTGCGGTCGCGCAACTCAAATCCGTCGCGCAGCGCGCCGAAACGTTGGGTGTCGCGTCAAACGTTGCGTCGTTTCTCAATCGCGCGTTGAAGCTTGCGCGGGCGTCCGCCACCGAACGCTATCGGGAAGCGACGATTCAAGCCGACCATCTCGCCTCGCAAGGGTTCGTTCCATGCGTTGGCGATGGACGCATCGAATCGTGGCAGCGCAGGCAACACGGTTGGACGCTGATCGAAGTATGGTCGTATCAACAAGGCGTGTGGGTTGGACACCAACCGCGCGCCCGCGTCACGCGCACCGACATTCCGCGTCGCGTGCGTCGTTCGCGTTGGTTTCGCCAACAGCGTGTCGCGTCGAGCGATGCCGCTTGACCTCGACTCGCTCAATGAAAAACAACGCGCCGCAGTCGAACATCTTGATGGTCCGCTACTCGTTCTCGCGGGTGCTGGCAGTGGCAAAACGCGCACGCTCACCTATCGCCTCGCGCATCTGCTCGAACAAGGACGCGCCTCGCCGCATAGCATCCTCGCTCTCACCTTTACACGCAAAGCGGCGGCAGAACTCGCGCATCGGCTCGAACAACTCGTCGGCGCGCAGGCGCAAGACATCACCGCGACAACGTTTCATGGTTTGGGCTATCGCCTCTTGCGCGCGGAAGCGCATGTGTTCGGTTACAAAGTTGGCGCGTTGAGCGTGTACGATGCGACGGACGCGCGGCGTTTGTTGCAGCGCGCGCTCAAGGACGCGAACGTCAATAGCGAACGTTGGGATTTGGAGATGGTCGCGCAGACCATCTCCTCTGCCAAAGAGCAGCTGCGCGGACCCGATGCGTTTATCACTGCGCCGAACGATTTTTTTCAAGAATCCATCGGCAAAGTGTATGCGCGCTATCAGCAACTTTTGCTCGAACACAACGCGGTAGATTACGCCGACCTCATTCGCCTCACGCTCGCATTGTTGCAGCAGAAACCCGAAGCGCTCGCGTTTTACCAAAATCTCTTTCGCTCTATCAGCGTGGATGAATTGCAGGACACGTCCGCGTCGCAGTACGAACTCGTGCGCTATCTTGCTTGGGCGCATCGCAACGTTTGCGCCGTGGGTTCGCCCGTGCAAGCGATTTATTCGTGGCGCGGCGGCGACATTCAAAATATCCTCACGCGCTTTCAACGCGATTTTGAAAACGCGCCGCTCATCGTCCTCGACCAAAATTATCGCTCGTCGCAAACGATTCTCGATGCGGCAAATCGTCTCGTCGCCGCGTTCGATTATCAAGACAAAGCGATGTGGACGGCGAACGCGCAAGGCGCGCCGATTCAACTCGTCACACTCAACAGTGAACGCGAAGAAGCGTCGTTCATCGGACGTGAAACGCAGCAATTGGTGACCCGAGAAAATATTTCGTACACCGATTGCGCGGTGTTGTTTCGCACCAAAGCGCAAGGACGTTTGCTCGAACAAGTGTTGATGCAGTTGGGCGTGCCGTACACGCTCGTCGGTGACTTTCGATTTCTCGAACGCCGCGAAATCAAAGACGCGCTCGCGTATCTGCGTCTTTTGCACAATATGGATGATGCCGTCGCGTTGCAGCGCATCATCAATCGTCCGCCGCGCGGACTCGGCAGCGTGACGCTTCAAAAAATTCAAGGTGGCGCGCCCGACTTCACACTCGATTGTTTGTATGGACTCGATGCGCGCGACGATTTATCCGACAAAATCAAAACTGCCGCGCAAAAATTTCTCGACCTCGTGTTGGACGAGTTGTATCGCGCCTCAAAGGAAAAACCGCTGCCCGAATTTTTTGAATTCACGCTCGCGGCAAGCGGTTATCTCGATTGGCTCGCGCAAGACCCCGAAGCGAAACAGCGTCTCGCCAATTTACGTACACTCCAAAACATGACGCACCGTTTCGCCGATCACGGCGCCGCAGGTCTCGGAAATTTTCTCGCCGAACTCGCAACGCTGAGTGATGCCGATGTCAGCGAAGGTGAACAAGGCATCACTCTCATCACGATGCACGCAGCGAAAGGATTGGAATTTCCTGTCGTCTTTCTTGCGGGCATGGAAGAAGGTTTGTTCCCGCACATCAAAAGCGCGCGCACCGCGAATCAACTTGCCGAAGAACGACGTCTCGCCTATGTCGCCATCACGCGCGCCAAAGAATTGCTCTATCTCACACACGCGCGTTCGCGCACATTCGGCAATGACACGCGCGAAAATCGCATCAGTCGTTTCATTCAAGACATTCCCGCATCGTTGCTCGAACGACGCACGGGCAGCGGAATCGCCGTTGTGCAAATTCCATTTACAATTGAACGAGCGACGTTTCCCGCCAAACTCGCAGTAACCGCAACATGACGCGTGAAGACATTGAACGCGTGCGCGCGGAAAATCGCGTCGAACACATTCTCGCGCGTTATCTCGAACTCAAACCAAGCGGACGCTGTTTGTTAGCACGCTGTCCATTCCACGAAGATAGCACCCCAAGTCTCGCGGTCTTTCCCCTCACGCAAACATGGTGGTGCTTCGGCTGCGGCATTGGCGGCGATGTGTTTGCATTTCTCCAACGCATCGAACGGGTGAGTTTCAGAGAAGCGATTACAAATCTTGATGGAGAGATTGAGAGAACGAGAGATAGAGTTCCAAGAAAATTCTCTCCATCACTCCATCAAACTCTCACTCCCTCTCTCACTCAAGAACATTTCACCCTCCTCACCGCCGCGACAGAGGTCTATCACGCCGCGTTGTTCACGCAGCCAAAACTACTCGCGTATCTCGCAAAACGCGGTTTTGATGCCGAATCAATTCATCGGTTTCGCATCGGTTACGCGTCGGGCAATGACCTCGCGCGTTACTTTCGCTATCGCGGTTGGAAAATCGAAATGGCGCGCGATTTGGGACTCGTCGGTCCGCACGGCGAATACTTTCGCGAACGCATCATCATTCCCGAAATCCGGAAGGGTCAAGCCGTCTATCTCGTCGGACGCGCGACATCGCAACGACAACACGCGAAATACATGGGATTGCCCGGCGCACCGAAACCGCTTTACGGATACGAGTCCGCGCAAAATGCTTCGATGGTGTTTCTCGTCGAAGGTCCTTTCGATTGGCTTACGTTGGTCAATTGGGGTTATGCCGCGCGCGGCTTGCTCGGCGCGTTCCTGAAACGCGAACACGAACGCGAATTTGAAAATGTCGAGCGCGTCTATCTCGTTCTCGATAACGATGCGGAAGGCAAGCGCGCAGCAAAAACACTCGCAGAAAAATTTGGCGCGCGTGCGCGTATCCTCACGCTTCCAAACAACATCAAGGATGTGAATCAACTCGCTCAACGTCCCAATGGACGCGCGATTTTTGAGCGACTCGTGCAAAATGCCGACCGCTCATGACAAACTGTGCAATGAGACAACGCACATACATCGAATGAAAACGCCGTGTGGAAAAATTTCCATCACGGCGTTTTTGTTCATGCCAAAAAACGGCATGAACTATCGAAACGCAATTACGGCATTTCGATGAAATAGAGAAGGAATGAAACTTTACGAATTCACTTTGGAGATTCAAGACGGCGAAAACGAATACACCCTTTCGCGGTATGTGGCGGCAGAAACGCAGAACGGCGCAGCGCGTTACGCGAAAAAAATCGCGCAAGAGTATCAACCGTTCGCGCGCTACGATGCCCATTCCGATTATTGGGAAGGACGTGGCGGTTATCCGATGTGGCGCGTCGGTTCAATCCGCGAAGTGAATGAGATTGTCGCGTATGCCGCCGACGGCACGAGCGTTGTCACTTTTGGAGTAGTACTCCGCTATCGCACCGACGGTTCCAAACCGCGTTTGCAAATCGTTCGTCCGAACCATGAATCCAAACCGCGCGGAACTTGATTCACTCCTCGCGAAGAAACGCGCTGAATGGTCGGCGACGTTGTTACGACACAATCCTCGTTTGCGACAACCACTACAAAACGCGTTGCAAATTCTTGCAAGGCAAAATGTGCAGTCGCTTGATTCGTGCAACTTGTATCGTGTTCACGGCAACCCGCATGATTACTGCGTGAATCTCGCCGCGCGCGAGTGCTCATGCAGAAAAACAAACTGCGAACATTTCCTCGCAGCATGGTTCGCATTCAGTCAAGAGGAGTTTGTGCGTGAACAAATGGAACGAGTAGAAACCGATGGGCTGAACGAATCAGTAAGTGGTGTGTGGCAAGGAATCAATGAACACATCTGCGCTGACGGTTTTTGCGAAACCGCCACGTTTGGATACGGCGATGAGATTCGCTGCGCGCGCTGTGATGCCCTGTATGTTACGGCGTGTGATGAAACAATCTAAAGGAAACGAAAATGAAACTACTCACGAATGAATTATGCAAACAACTTCCGCCGCTCGGCGCAACGACAAATCAAGAGGACCCGCTGGTGGTGTGCAAATTTTTCACGCCCGATAGTTCGTGGACGTGGTATGCCATCGAGTTTGACGGCAAGGACACGTTCTACGGACTCGTGGATGGGTTCGAGCAAGAGTTCGGTTCTTTCTCGCTCGCAGAACTTGAAACATTGCGTGGACCGATGGGGTTGCGCGTCGAACGCGATTTGCACTTCAAGCCCGCGCCTGTATCGAAATTTCTCAAATGATTCCTGTGCTCGAATTCAACGAACTCGATGACTATCTCGCGCATTTACGCCAGGAAACCGATTGGACGCATCTCGAAATCGGGCACGTCTCAGGCGAACGCGATGCCCATGGCATTCGCGGCGTTACGTTTTACGCGATTGCGACGCGGCGATTTCTCTCGCCCGCGCAATATCTTGTCGTGTGGTCAACCACACTCCTCAACACGACAAATGTTCATTTACAGATGGACAAACATGAAGACCCCGAAAAGCAAACGCGCGCGCAACTCCACGCCAATTTTGAAAAGGTGAAAAGTATGTTGCAAGAACGCGGCTTGTGCGTATGTCCGGGCAAGTGGTCATCACAACCACCCGAATATCTGCGCTGAATCACCTGCGCGAAACGAAACGAGTCAGTCGCTGGCTCGTTTCGTTTTTTCACGAATGTCACTCAATCCCTCAATCCCTCCATCACTTCTTGCTGTATTTCCCGAACTCGTCGGCAGCGTTTCGTTCGGCGGATTGCGCGCGTATTGCGTTGGTTATGCTGTGGACGATTCCGAAGACGACCATCTCATCTATCTGGGACTCGTCGGTTATCGCACGGCAGTACGCGGCGTGTGGGCGGCATTGCTTGAACACAAACCAATCGAAATCGCGGGACAACTCTTTCGCCGCGCGCAAGGCGATTATCTCTATCGCGCCGTGCAGTTGCCCGAATCGGGTTTGGAAAACATGGCGCTTCTGCATCATCAAGCGAGTGTCAATCAACTCGAACCGAATCAATCGTTCTATCTCTTGAACGATTGCGACGAACCGCCGCACGCGCGTTTTTTTGCAATGCTCAATCGCGCGGTGGTTGCGCCGATGCTTTCGCATTGGGCAGAATGGTTGTGGCGCGAAGGGCGCAAGAAAAAATTGATTGCGCGCCTTGATGCTGTGCGCGGCACATTCGCGTGGCGCGTGCACGCGGCGGATGAAGCGTGGCTTGAAATCATCCAGCACGGCATCCAACGCGACGAATTAAAAGCATGGCACGGCTCGCCTCGATAGCCAAAGCAGGTTTTTATCCGACGCCTGAGCGCGTTGTAGGGTGGATTGGTAATCATGTTTTACCAAGTCAAGAACGCGGGCGTTTGCTCGACCCGTGTTGCGGTGAAGGAATCGCCGCGCAGCATCTCGCGCAAATTTGGAATCTCGAAAGTTACGGCATCGAGATTGATGCAGATCGCGCGCAAGCGAGCGCAAAACGCTTGCACAAAGTTTTGAATCTCGATTACGCCGCCGCGCGCATTCCACCAAATTCGTTTCAAGTGTTGTATTTGAATCCGCCGTATTCGCCTGACGAAGGCGAAGCGAAACGTGTGGAGTATCGTTTTCTGCGCGACACGGGCAAATGGTTGCAGCCGCGCGGAATTTTGATTTACATCATTCCGCAATATCGTCTCGATGCGCGCATGGCGCGACATCTTGCGACGTACTATCGCGAACTCACTGCGTATCGTTTTCCCGACCCCGAATATGATGATTTTTCGCAAATGGTGGTGTTTGGAATTTTGCGCCAAGCCCCACTCTTTGATGAAGGCGTTGCGCTCAGATTGTTGCAGCAATGTCGCGGACAGTTGCCGATTCTGCCCAAACACATTTCGGAACACTACGAGATTCCTCCGCCACTCGAAACGCGATTCTATTTTCGAGGCAATCAGATTGATGTTGAAGAAGCATTGAAGGAAGCAACGCAAGCGGGAATCTGGCACAGCAGCGAATGGCGCGCGTGGATGGAACCGCAAAACGAACTCGACGCGCTGCAGCCGTTGATGCCTTTGAAAAAAGGACACCTCGCGATGCTCATCGCCGCAGGGCTACTGCAAAATCTCGTTCTCGAAAAAGAAACAGCGACGTTCGACCGAACGTCGCTACTCATCAAAGGACGCACCTACAAAGTGATTGAGGAAGTGGAAAGCGACGATGAAAACGAAGATGTGCAGCATGACCGCTTTGTTACCGAAATCGTTGCAGTGAATTTGCAAACGGGTGAAACAACGCGGCTCGATGAACCGCACGCGCTCTCGCAATTCATCGAACAATGGCAAGACGTGATTGCGCGTCGCGTCATTGAAACATTTACGCCGCTGTATCGTTTCGACCTAGAAGCAGAAGGCGAACGCGTGAAAGCGATTCTCAATCGCTTGAGCAAGAATCGCCGTTTGCCCGGACGCAAAGAGACGGGACTCTTTCCCGCGCAAAAGCATGTGGCTACCGCGCTGTGGAAACGTCTCCAACGCGCGAACTTTGCGATTCTCGTCGGCGAAATGGGCGTTGGCAAAACGACGATTGGTTCCGCTGTCACCGCGTTGTTGCAAGCGAAAGGCAATCCGACGCTGATTCTCTGCCCACCGCATCTCGTCAATAAATGGGTGCGCGAAGTGCGCGAAATTGTACCACTCGCGTTTGCGATGCCGCTCTATCGTTTGTCCGATGTAGAACAATTTGTGCGTCACGTCGAACGAATGCAGCGTGACCCGCAAGCACGATTCACGCCCGCGTTCGCCGTTCTCTCAAAAGAAATGGCAAAACTCGGTTCGGGTTGGATTCCTGCGTACATCACACGCAAACGTGTATTGAGTATTTCCGATGACAAAAAGCAAATCGTCGAGATGTTTGCGTGTCCACGCTGCGCGCACATTGTTCATCACGTTGAAGCGAACGAAGAAACCGCGCCCGTATTGAATACCAACTACTTTGAGAAAAAACGCAGATGTTTTGAATGTAACGAAGCGTTGCATCAGAGCGTGCATCTGAATCAGACAACAGATGACAGAACACAGACAACAGACACACTCTTTGAACCGGATGATAACCGTCACTCGACACCCGTCACCTCTCGTTATCCCATCGCCGATTACATTGCGCGGCGTCATCGCGGTTTCTTCAAACTCCTAATAACCGACGAGGTGCATCAACTCAAAGGTCAATCCACCGACCAAGGTTATGCGTTCGGCGCGCTGATTCGCGCGTGTGAAAAAACTCTCGCGCTGACTGGCACACTCTATGGTGGGCGCGCAACCTCATTGTTCTTTTTGCTCCATCGTCTCTCGCCGCACATTCGCAAAGTGTTTCAGTGGAGCGATGGACAAAAGTGGGCAGAACGTTACGGCATCCTCGAACGCGTCACGAAATTGTCGAACGAGGACAATGACGATTACGGCGTGTATTCCGGCAAGCGTCGCCGCAAAACATTTGTGCGCGAACTGCCGGGCATCTCGCCTGAACTCGTGATGCAGTTGCTCGATTCGACCGCGTTTCTCGGTCTTGCCGATTTGGGATTCGATATGCCTGATTACCGCGAAGTGCCGATTGTCCTTCCGATGGTACACGAACAACGCGCGGCGTATGACGCGTTGGCGGATACGCTGGAAGAAGAATTGCATGAACGCATCAAGCAAGGCGACAACTCGCTGCTCGGCGCGTACTTGCAGAGTCTGCTCGCGTACCCAAACGCGTGCTTTCGAGAAGAAGTCGTGCGCGATAAAACGGGCGAAATCGTTGCGAGCGCGCCCGCGTTGAATGACGCGATTCTTTTTCCCAAAGAGCAATGGCTCGTGAATCTCGCGTGCAATGAAAAAGAAAAAGGACGACGGCTCATCGTGTTTTGTCGTCAAACCGGCACACGCGATATCACACCGCGCTTGAAAGGATTGTTACAACGCGAAGGCATCAAGAGCATCGTGTTGAATGCGAGTGTGGGAACGCAAGCGCGCGAAGAATGGCTGCGTAAAAAATTGAGCGATGGGATGGACGTTCTCATCACCAATCCCAAACTTGTCGAAACTGGTTTGGGCGCGCCGTGAAAGCATACATCTGCATTGCCCGAAGGGTCACAAGGAGGTGATGAATTGACCTGTAGGGACAACCGCGTTCCCCAACGCGATTGAGGTTATATCGGCAGGCAAAGGACGGAGCAATCGTTTGTCTGAAGCCCGATAGATAACGCGGTACGGGGCGGCACGTCAGCACGACCCCAAGACCGCAAACCTGAGTCTGGGCAAGACTACGCAAGAAATCTTCGTTGGACGCACCTATAGTTTTCAACCACTCCAACGCTGATGATATGGGTGGCAGTCCTCTGGTAGCAAGAACATCGAGTCGTTCTTGTGAAACGGGAATTCCAATCTTCCCAAACTGACAATGGCTATGACGCACCGACACGCACACCGCGACTCTCTACACAATATGCGTGTCGGCGCGTCAAGGGGTTAAAGCCAGCGGCAGAGGGCGACGGCATCAGGCGATGTCGGACAGGTGTATAGAAGAAGTCTAAACCCAGACACAAAATGCAGATGTGTGAACACGGGAGACCAGAACCTTTGTCCGTTCCATACGGACTAGACCCGCTGCGGTTGAATTGAGGTTCTGGTGTCGGAGCCGCCATAGTACTCGGCGCGCGGGAAAGCCGCGCACACGCACTCTCTCAGGTGAAATTCTCTACCGCTACCGAGAGTGCAAGGGGAAGGGCGGCAGTTGAGTCAGAAACAACAAGGGAAACGGAGTTCTGAAAACGTATGAACGATATCCGCAAAACCCAACACAGTTTCGCCTGCAAGGCGAACGCCCAAAAGGAACATCAGTTTGGAGACTTGTATCACTTGATTTGTCGGCGCGATTGGATAGAAACCGCACTGGAAAGAGTTCTGTCCAACACGGGCGCAGGCACAGCAGGACAGGATGGCATGAGTAAGAAAGATTTGGAGACCCCAGAGCAACGCACTCACTTCATTGACACCTTGCAACGGGAACTCAAATCCCATTCCTTCAAGCCAAGACCCGTCCGCCGCGTCTGGATACCCAAGCCGAACAAAGACGAAAAGCGTCCACTCGGCATTCCGACACTTCAAGACCGCGTCGTTCAGGAGTTAGTTCGGATGTTGCTTGAACCGATTTGGGAGTCCGACTTTTTACGCTGCTCGCATGGCTTCCGACCGGGACATCGCACAATGGATTGTATCGCAGCGTTCTACAGCAACATCAACACCTTGCACAAATACTTCTGGATTATCGAAGGCGATATTCGCAAATGCTTTGACCGCATCCATCATGACATCTTGTTGAAACTCCTGCGGCGACGCATTGCGGACAATCGCATCATCGGTTTGGTCAATGACTTTCTCAAAGCGGGAGTGATGGAAGGCGGTCTGTTTGAGGATACGCCCGAAGGCACACCACAAGGTGGCATCCTCTCGCCCCTGCTCGCCAACATCTACCTGCATGAACTCGATTTGTGGTGGTGGCGCAAGTTCGGCAGTCTGACCACACGACAGCGCGTTGTGCGCCGCAGCAAGCAACAAGGGTTAGCCATTCTGGTGCGTTACGCCGATGACTTTGTGCTGCTCTGGAATGGCACGCATCAAGATGCACATGCGTTACGTGACGAACTCAAACGCTTTCTGTGGGAAGAACTGCGCCTCGAACTCTCTGAAGAGAAAACTCATATCACGCACGCAACCGATGGGTTTGACTTTCTCGGCTTCAACATTCGCTGGGAAACGCCCACCGGCAAAAGCCCGTGGCTGCGCGTGCATCCCACCACACGGAATCTGGAACGCTTCCGCCACAAAATCAAAGCCATGACCAAACGCGGGACGACGCTGCTTACTCCTGAACTGAAGTTCAAAACCTTAAACCGCGTGTTGCGCGGATGGGGCAACTATTATCGGCACGTCAGTTTCTCCTACGATGCCAGAGAACTGGACTGGTGGGTGAATCAGCGCGTGTTGATATGGTTGCAGAACAAACATCAGAAATTGGGGGTTCGGGAAATCTTGGAACGCTACAAAATGCGGGAAGTGAAACGCCACTACAATCGTTGGAACTTTGCCGCCAAAGACACGAATGGGGAAATGGTCTTCATCGTCAAAATGCAAGACATTCCACTCCGACCTTACCCCAACAAGAGTTTCTCGAACCAGAATCCCTATCTGAAAGAAGAGGACGAACCCATCCCAGCAACACCAAGCGAAACGCCGTTCTTGACGCCGCGTATGGGAAATGTAAATCTAGCAAGTCTCGAATGGTTAGAGCAACAAGCGGCGGCAAAAGAACGGGATGGTTATCGTTGTGTTCTGTGTGGGAGAAACGGCGTTACGCTCAATGTGCATCACATTCAGGCGCGACGCGAAGGTGGCACAAATGATTTGGACAACCTTATCACGCTCTGCTACGACTGTCACACCAAGACCCCAACGTATGGGCGACCACCCAAGCAGATATGACTCAATGGAAAGCCGGATGAAGGGAAACTTTCATGTCCGGTTTGGGGAGAGGGATGGGGAAACACATTCATCGTGAGATGAACAGGTGCGCCCTGTCCCTACTCTACATTTGGTCGCGTTTCAATCAACGGCGTTCTACGAGTTGGATTATTCCGTCTACACCATGCAACAAGCTGCGCGGCGCACGTGGCGCCTCGGACAAGTGGATGATGTGGTCGTCTATTACGCGGTGTATGCGGATACGATGGAACATCGCGCGATGGGACTCGTTGCGCAAAAACTCGCGGCAGCTTTGCTTCTCACCGGCGATGCCGTCGAAGGCGCGCTCGTACAACAAACCGATTCGGGACGCGGTTTCCTCGCCGACCTCGCCAAAAGTGTCATTGCAGGTTCCCAAATTGCAGACCTCAATTCACTCTTTCGCGAACGGTCGCGCGAACAACGCACTCCAAATTTTCTTGGCGCAACCATGCAAGACCTCCGCGCCGAAATTGCAGCTGCGATGGATGAAGAACCTCTGCTTCTGCAAATTCCTTCCGCCAATTATCGGCAACTGTCGTTGATGTGATTCAACACAGATGATTCTCTTTGTGCCTCGAAAAATTTATACCGACCCAAATCAAGTTCCTGCCAATGCAAAGGTGCTGGGAATTCGCGTTCGCGCGCCGCGCATCATGTTTGCAACCGACGAAGGCGTGTTGGATGACATGACCATTCACGATACACGAATCGTGTATATCGAAATTACCGAGGCGGAATATCAACGCTTACGTGGAAACCAAAACGCCATCAACGCGTTCGGTGAAACGCTCGGGACTGAAATTGCACAAGCCCTCGGCGGTTTTGTGAAAAAGTGGCACGCATGAAAACACATCTCTTGCGCGAGTTGCCTCTGAATGAACAACCGATACCGCGCTTATTACGGTATGGCGCAGGCGCACTGTCCTATGCTGAACTCTTGCAAGTTGTGTTGGGCGTAAATGACGAACCGATTGGTTTCGAGTTGGTCTCTGAATACAAATCGCTTGCGTCTATTGCCCGCGCAGGACTGTATGAACTCCAAAAATTCAACGGCATTGGACAACAACGCGCCGCGCGTTTGCAGGCGACGTTTGAATTGGGCGTGCGCCTTGCCAAAGAACTCCCGAATGACCGTCCGCGCATCACCTCACCCGCCGACATTGCACAAATGGTCATGCCTGAAATGTCGCTCTTGGAGCAAGAGCAAATGCGCGTTGTGCTGCTCGACACGAAAAATCGCGTCAACAGCATTGTGACTGCGTATCAAGGTTCGGTGCATACCACCGTAATACGCATCGGCGAATTGTTCCGCGAAGCGATTCGGCGGAACTGCAATGGAATCGTGCTAGTGCATAACCATCCATCGGGCGAACCAACCCCAAGCCCCGAAGATGCCGCGATTACGCGCGAGATTGTCAAAGCAGGACAGTTGCTTGACATTGACGTTCTCGACCATCTTGTGATTGGCGACCAACGTTTCGTCAGTCTCAAAGAACGCGGTCTCGGTTTTTGAGCGCACAAGAAAATTGCATAAGCCGCGAAGTGATTTCGCACACGCGGAGAGATTTCATGTCGAATGAAATCTCTCCGCGTTCTTTTTGAGGTGACATCGAACTTGAACTCGTGCGTCAGCGGAAAAATTTCTACAAATCAAACAGGAGCAATTCGATGAAACACCAATCAGCAAAACCCAAGAGCATTCTCGCAAACGCGAACAATGGCACAAATCAACTTTTCGTCGGACCCATGCCGCGCGGACCCAAACGCTGCATCAAGTGCGGCAAAGAATTCAAGAACGGTGAAGTCTGGAAACGCGTGACTTCGCCGGACGACCCGAAGTATGGAACGTACAGTGTTGGGATTCATGTCACGTGCATGAGTAAATGAGAAAGACAAGAGGCGGCATCTGAGATGCCGCCTCTTCTTTTTCTGGTTGGTCCCTCTTCCTGCCTTTCGATGCGTGGTTACCAACGCCCTGCCGGCGCGCCAGCAGGGCGAAGTGGTCTGACCTTGCTCGCATACCGATAGCTCAAGTTCACCTCGAAATTCGGCGTTTCTTTCAATTCACCTTTGGGGGCAGGAATGAAAAGCACGAACAATTCGCGTTCCAAAATTTCAAAGCAATTTCCGTACAGAGAGACCTATCAATCAACTGAAAATCTATCAACACCATCAGACGACGTGTCGGCGCGTATCGAATCGCCATTGTCTTCCCTCTTGCGTTGCGACAAGCAATTCGAGGAATATCTCATCTCGATTTTAACCGAGATGAGCAGGCAACTGCTTCAGGCGGACCATGGAGGTTGTTCAAATGATTCCGATTGATTCAAAATCATTTGCGTTGCTGCGCCTTTTTTTTGCGCGAGGATTCCTTTGGGGGTTTCTGTATTGAGACAGGTTTGATGAGTGCTTCGACATCCTCTCGCTTGAGTTTGTACCCGACCACTCCTGCAATGGTATATGCAGGAACATTGCCTTCGCGAATGAGTTTCTTGAGGGTGTTGCGAGAGATTCCGAGAATGGAGCACGCGTCCTCCACGCTCAACCATCCTGACATATTTGACATATTTGACCGCCTTTGACATATTTGAACATTTGTGCTAATTTGGGGCTACTTTGAATTATAACATCCCGATAGATTATGGGTGTCAGACATCGGAGGAGATGTTATGCAATCGCACTTGGGTTATCGGCTTCGTCCATCGCGTCAAGAAAATACGCCTTCCGTACAACTGCCCTGCAAGCGGTTGGCGTTCGTCTATCAACGCTTATCCACTACTGAGCAGAAAAAGAACAGCCGCTATTCCTTGGAACGCCAAGACGATTTGGCGCAGCTGGCGCGTGAACATGGCTATCCCGAAGAACTTGTTGTCGTCGAACGCCGCGACTTGGGCATCTCTGGAACCAAGGGGCAAGATGAGCGCGAGGGTCTCGCGCATCTGATTCAGTTGATAGAACAAGAGCAAGTGGAAAGTGTCTATGTGATTGAAATCAGCCGCATTTCACGGGATCAAACATTGATTACGGGTCTGCAATTCGGCGAGTTGTGCAAGCAGCATGATGTGATTATTGTGACGCCTATGATGCGGTTCAATCTGCGCGACGAGATGCACATGCGGATGTATCGGTATGAGATTGACCGCGCAGCCGAAGAGCTCAAATCTATTCGTTACCGAATGCACGGAGCAAAATTAGCGCAAGCAAAACACGGTTACTATGGCGGCAGCAGTATCCCACCTGGGTACGTGCGAGATAATCAAGTAACTCTGCCTGATGGTACGCCAAATCCGTATTATTTGAAATATCGCATCTATGAGGAACACGCCCAAATCGTTCGGCAGATTTTCTTGGAGCTTGCCAAACCCGGCGCGTACTTTAAGGGCATAGTGTTAGCTTTGAAAAAACACGGGATTGCGTTTCCGCCCTTGCCCGATGACCTAAAGCAAATCAAGGGCAACAACACAAGTTTTCTTCGTTCTCAACCAAATGCTGATGGGAGTTATCCAATCACACTGGGGCGTCTCAAAAGCATCGTCAGCAATCCTGCTTATATTGGTTGGTATGTTTGGGGGGGGCAAGTGATGAACAAGAACAATCACCCTCCTATCATTGACGAAGAAACTTTTTGGACCGTCCAAAAGAAATTCAATCGGCATGCTTACAACCGAACACAGGAATTCCAGCCACTCCCGTTTTCGGGTCTCCTCTATTGTGGTCACCACAACCCACCACGGCGATTGATTGCTTCAAATGCGGTGAAAGCGAAAGAGAGAGGCTATCATTGTTGGAATGATGCCGAGGAAAAAAGTTGTTTCAACATCACTGCGCGCGTCTTTGATATTGCCCTTTCTGAACTTGTCATCCGTCAATGTTCATTTCCGCAATATGCTGACCAAGTGATTCAACGCCTGACTGACGAGTATCAACACGAGAAATCCAAAGCAGCGGCGCACAAACGCGAGCACCAACGAATCATGATCGAGATTGACAACCTGAAGGCAAATCTTGCGCGCACCCGCACACCAGAGCAAGTAGATATGCTCTTGGACATGATTGATGCAAAAGTCAAAGAAACAGAGAAAATGAGCCGTGCTGACGGTCATCCAATTGGGCGTGCGCTATCAAGTACGGAAATAAAGACCGTACGAAGTTTTTTGAAAAATCTCGACTCAGGATGGACTAAAATGTCGGACGAGGTAAAACACAATTTCTTGACGCTATTGATTGAGCGAGTAGATTTTGTGTATACTTACGCGGAGATTCTAGCGCGTGTGACATGGCGCACACGACTGCAACAAGCAATTCTGATTGAGCGTCCATTCGCTGACCGATGTCGTCGCTGGACCGAAGAAGAAAACAAACTATTGCGCGAATTTTATCCAACATCGTCATTGTGGGAAATTGCAGCTCGATTGCCACATCGCAGCATCCACGCCCTTCGGAAACAGGCACAAATTCTCGGAATCGCGAAATCGGAGGACTTTGAGCTCAGGAAGCAAATCTGTGGTCCAATGAGCCAAGACGAGGAACAAATTCTTCGTGACTATGCAAGCATGAAAATTAGTCGGTCAGAGCTGTATGAAAAATTGAACTATCGTACGCACGACAGTATTCAATTTCATATGCGTAGATTGGGTTTGCCGATGCGGAGAAAAGGAATCAAATGGGATTTGGTGGAGATTCCAGAAGGCGAATTGACGCGTGAAGTCCTCATAAATAAAAGTTATCTGAAGATAAAATTGTCAATGTCACGCGCGTCAGCGGCTCGCTCACATTCCCCGCCAATTTTCAATTCATTGGCGCGATGAATCCCTGTCCTTGTGGTTACTTTGGCGACCCCATCAAGGAATGTACGTGCTCGCCTGCGATGATTGCGCGCTATCAAAAGCGCATTTCAGGTCCACTGCTCGACCGCATTGATATTCACATCACCGTGCCGCGCGTGGAATTTGAAAAACTTGCCGGGGATAGATTGGGTGAGCCATCGTCCGTCATTCGAAAACGCGTGGAACGCGCGCGCGAAATTCAACGCGAGCGTTTCAAGGATACATCTCTCCAAGTCAATGCAGATATGGGTCCGGCAGAGGTCAGAAAATTCTGTGAATTGGATGACGCGGGGAAGCAATTGATGCGCGCGGCGATGAAACAAATGAACATGAGCGCGCGCGCGTTTCACCGAATCTTGAAACTCGCGCGCACGATTGCGGATTTAGCGGAAAGCGAAAAAATCGAGACGCATCATCTGGCGGAAGCGGTGCAGTATCGGGCTAGAGGTCAAGAGTAATTGTGCAATGAACGCGGTGGCGCGACTCGCCGTCGGTTCTCCTCAAACTCGGTTTTTCGCTCTACCGTGCCGCGAACGGCAGCACAAAATCCTGCCCCGCCGCGTTGTCGTAATTTCCATCCAATACAGAACCATCATCCACCGCGCGCACGCCGGGCGCGTCCGTTTGGTCTGTCGCCAGAACGACAAGGCGATATGAACCCGCCCTAAAAATTTCCGGGTCACGCGCGCGATATTGGACCGTCTGCTCATTCGTCATGTGAACTTCGCTGGCAATTCGTACCGGCACGCGTCCGCCCAGGCGTTCGACGCGCACGCTCGACGCGTCCGTTCCCACTTCCAATCCTTCGCGGCGCACGGGACGATTGAATTCAATTTCAATGATGTTCACACTTTCGTCCGCTTTGAATTCCACATTCGTCGGAATCGGCGGCGGATTCAAAACGCCCGCGCTGCTCGGCGCGCCCGAAACGCGCAAGAATGTAACGCGCGTAATTTGCAGTGGTTTCGTCGGCGCTTCTTGTCGTCCTAAATAAAACCAGCTTTCAAAATCGCTCCCGCGCGCGCCGTCGCCCGACGGAAATTGCAGACCGATGCGCGATTTTTTCAAACCGCTGCCGCTCGCGGGAATTCCGAACGCTTGCCCGTCGAGATAAAGTCGCTTTCCATTTCGCTCACTCCAAATCGTTCGTCCCATCAATTTTACGCGCACGCGCACCAACGCGCGCGCAGTGAGACTTGCCAATTTTTCGCGTGCGTTTGCGCTCGGCTGCCACACAATCACATTCGGGTCGCCGAACGAACGAACGATTTCTCCATCCAACACCACTTGCAAACTGAAAAAACTGCTCGTCGCGGTTTCGCCGAACGAGGTCGCTTCCAGTGTGACGATAACGTTTGCATCATCCACCGAACGCGGGTCGGGGGGCGCGTTCGTTTGAATCACCAGCCCTTGCTGCAAAAATGTTCCGATGTCAAACACATCGTCGTTCAGCCAATTTGTGTTCGTCACATGGAACGCGTCCACCGCGACATTGCCGCCAACTTCGGTGAGCGGCGGAAATAATTTGCGGCAGTCTTCGACAATTTCCAAACGTTCGCGTTGAATTTGCGCGAGCGCGAGGCGGCAGTAATGATGCGAAATTCCGCGCGGCGGCTGCGCGACAGGCGATGTGTTTGGAATTTCAAACGGCGCCCATTCGATTTCGCCGGTTGCAGTGCGCGCAGGAATCTGCCAATAATCGCCCGTGCGATATTCACCTTTGGCAAATTGAATTTGAATGCCGCCTTCGAGTTCGAGCCAATCGTCCGAAATCGCAACCGCGCCCTTTGTATCCCACCGCCGCAGTTTGGGATGACGCGCTGCGTCATAAATTAACGTCGGCGCGCTCTTTAACTTGATGACGCGCGTTGCCGCGTTCACCTCGTCAATCTGAATCAATTCGCCGGGCAAGCCGTTCAATTCCAACGCGTCATCAATCACTTCGACGAATTGTCCATTCGCAAAACCCAACACATCGTCGGGTCCGACATCGCGCACGGTGATTTCTTGTCCGCTGATTTTTTCAATTAATGTCACAACGGTTCCGTTATCGCGCGATGCCTTGAATGTCACCTTCTTCGCGCCCGTTTTGAAATCGCCGCCATCGTGAATCTCGACGCGATACAATTGGTTTTCCAAACGTTGATAGCCCGCGCTCGGCGGCAAGAGACAAGGATTGTCGTCATCGCCCGGCGGAACGGTGCGCGCGTTCAGCAATGGATTGCGCGGCGCGATTAATTCATTCCATTCGCGAAACTCGCTCGCGCACGAAACGCCGCCGCATTCTTCTGCCAAACGCTTTTCAACTTCATCCAACTTTTTTTGAATGGACGCCTTGCGCGCGTCACTCGCGCCCGCTTCCTCTAGTTTTTTCATCGTCTCGCGCAAATTATTTTCGGTCGCGCGCAGGTCCGCACAATTTTCGGAATCTTGCGTTTTGCCTTTGACGGGCAGGACGCGCACTTGCCAAACAATTTTCGCGCGCGTTGTTGTATCGGGACCGCCGAGCGCGACTTCACGAATCAACGGGTCGTCGAGTGCGGTGATGTGGCGTTCCCATACATCGAGATATACCAACGCGCTTTCCGTTTTCGCTTTTTGTAATAAATCCAAAACATTTGGCGCGTTCGGCAAGTCGGGCTGCGCGTCGTACACAACTTCCGCGTCGTTTTCGACGAGAATGCCGTCCACATAAAAACGCCCTTTGCCAATCGCGAGCGATTTGCCGTCGCTCGTAATGGCAAAGCCCGCGTCATGTACAGGCGCGCCGCACGCGCCGATGACATCGTACGCGGTCGTCGTATCTCGGTGTTCGTCAATCGCCGCATGTTCATTCCAATCCGCGTCCGTTTGCACGCGTCCTTGCTGCATCAACACGCGCGCATAATGTTTCTTGGGGTCAAAGGTGTCGCGACTGAAATCGCCTTTCATAAGCCCTCTGATGGTTAAAAGTCAGAAGTTGGAAGTTGGAAATTGGAAGTTAAAATCCAACATCCAACATCCAACTTTTAACTTCCAAAATAAATTCCCGCTTCCAAACCGAACCGCAGATATTCATCCAAACGCGTCTGCAAATTGGATTCGCGCTGCGGCTGGTACAAATCGTGAAACGCACCCATCTCGGAATCGTCGTCCGCGCCCGCGCGAATTTCTAACGCGGCGCGTTGACTCAATTGGCAGTACGCGGCGTCGCCATAGCGCAACGAATTAAATTGCGGACGCACGCGCGCTTCATCGGATGGTTTCGTCGGCTGACAGCGAAAACGACGCGGCGTTTGCGAAAAAAACGGCACGTACGAAAATCGCACACAGCCCGCTTGCTTGCGCGTGGAAATTACGGGCGCGACGAAAACATCATTTTCTGCAAGTCGCGCGAGAAAAATCGAGTTCGACGCGAGTTCAATTTCGCGCGTGTGAATGTTTCCGACAAAGGTGGAATTCTTGATGGTCAACGCCGCGCCCGCGCTTTCGTCGTCCAACGCGGAGATTGCCACACGCGTTTCATCCGTCGCATCCACGATGCTGTTCGCAATGACCACGCGCGCGCTTTCGACAACGCGCAGCGCGCCGACGACGCAGTGGTCAATCTCAATCGTCGCGTTCGGCGCGTCCACAATCAAACTCGGCGCGTTAGGTGAAACAGGATTGCCATTCGTATCCAGCGTTTGCCCCGGTACGAGCGTACAGTGACGCAAACGCAATGTCCCAAAATTTCCTGTGACGTGAATTGCGCCGCCGCTGATGAGCAGACCATTCAACGTCACTTGCGCGGTTTCATCGCCTTTGATGACAAAATCGCCGCCGAGCACGAGGTGCGGACGCGTGTGATTCGCCGCGCGCAGTTCAATGTTCGTGTTCGCGGGAATGTTCAGCGCAAGCGTTTCCGCATACCGAGCGCTATTGTCAATTTCCACCGCGCCATTTTCGGAAATTGCACCGAGCGCGTTTTGAATCGAATCGCTGCTGTGAACTGTTTGTGCGACTGCGAGTGTGTCGTCAAATGAATCCACGCGATTGTATTCACCGCCGCCCATGTCCGCGCTGAAACCGTAATGGTATGAAATGACGACGGAATTCGGCGCGGCATCGCTCGCGTTGAACGCGAGGCGTCCGAGTACAGGGTCAATCGCGATTTTTCCTGCGGCTGGCTCATGCGCCCATGCGCTGTTTGCATCCGACAAATCGCATACGACAATTTGCGACGCGTCCACATCGGCATCATTCACGCGCAGAACAAAACTTTTGTCGCGCCCATAATATTCCGCGAGCGATTTGTGCAACACGCGACGCGAAAGTGGAAGCGGCACATTGCGCGGTGTTGCCAAGCGACTGATTTCTTGCTCCGTTTCGGGACGATTGAACAGCGGCGTATTGTTGCCGAGCGGACTGAATAAATAGCGATGCGCGTCGAGTTGAAACGCAGGCGAATTGGTGAGCGGATACGCGTGCAAGCGAAAAAGAAAAATGCCAATGTTGGGAATGTTGTATTTGCCCCGTTTGGAGGAAATGTTTCTGACATCCAATGTATGCGCTGTCGTTTCAAACGCACTGCCCAATCGTTCGAGCGGTTCCCATTTTCTCAAGTCAGGCGTGACGATTGCGCGCGGGCGAATATGATTCATGTACTGCGTCGTTGCGAGCAATTGAAAAAATTCCACCACGCGCGCGTCCCAACCCGTCACATCGCGCGCGAGTTGTTCGAGAACAGACGCGGTGCCTTTGCGGCGGCGATAGGCAATCGTATTCGCCACTTCGGCGCGCGGGCTGCTGATTTGTGGCACAACGCCGTTCAAAGCGCGATAACCAATCAAGTCGCCAATGTACGGCACAACCCAATCCGCGCTCGTTTCAATGAATTGGTCATCGTACAATTGCGCGAGATTTTCTTCGAGAGCTGCAACCTGTTCCGCAATGACCGCGAGCAGCGCGCGCAGCGGTTCGCCGCGTTCCGCATCGCGCAGGCGATACACGGCGGGCAAGAGATTGTAGAGACGGTCAGAGTCGTTCATCATGACATCACACCCAACGCAAGAGGAAGCGCATCGAGCATCAACAATTCTGCCGCATCCACATTTCCTTCTGAACCAACGCGCGGGTACGCGGCGGCGAGACGCGCGTTCAGTTTATTTGGTTCGCCGACACGATGCAATGTGTTCACATCAACGGCGACGACACCTTGAACGGAATGCATCACAGAAACAATTTGACTCAACGCGACGGGCTGCCCAAACGAACGCGCGTCAAACGAAAACTGTTGGCGTAATTCTTGTTCCACCTGTTTCAATACAACTTCGGATTGAAAATCGGAATCAATTTTTATGTTCGCGTCGAGCGTGAAAAACGCGGGACGAAATGTTTGAACGCGTAGCGGCACGTACGGGTCGCCCGCATTTTTCATCGCCGCAAGCAAATTTTTGTACGTCGTACTGTCGTGCGCAATTGCCGCGCCATCGGGTCCCGCAATCGTGACGAACACGCCGCGCGTTTGTCCATCCCACGTCCATGTCGCCAATGCTTTTGCAACGCCCGCGAACGAGCGCGCGAAATCTTGATAATCGCGCAGTGAAACAATTCGCCCCAATGTCAGCACGGTGAGCGGCGCGTTCGCGCGCGCGTTCGTTACGGTTTCGGCATCGTCGCCCCCGTTCGCCCCAAGTGGATTCGTCACTTCTTTGACGCCGAGCGGACGCGTGAGCAATAAACTCAATTGTCCCGCGTTCACGTTGCCCGCTTTGCCGATGCCTTTGCGATACGTCGCGCGAAGATTGCCCGTTCCCGTCGGCGGACGCGCGCCCGTTTTGCCATCGCCGAATTGAATTGTTGATTTTCCATCATTCGATAGACGCGTAACGAAAACGCGGTCGCGCGGATTTTTTTCAAAAAGCGTTTCCACCTCGTGCCACAACACATCATTCGCGCGCACTTGCAGCGTGGACGCCGCGCCATTCTCATTCGCCTCGCTGATGTACGTGAGCGGCGACTGCTTGAGCGTAAATTGTTGGTACGGTTTGCTGGCATCGCCGCTGCCCAAAATTTCGCGCGTCGTCTCGCCGTGCGTGGCAAGCGCGACATTTGCAGAAATGGTAACGCTACTGCGGAGATAGCGATGCTGAAGCGCGGTGGTGAGAATCACGCGCGTCACATCGTCGTCGCGTTCTGCGCGTTCCACCGTCACGCCTTCCGCGACGCGTTCGCCGCTCGCAACATCCGTTCCCGAAACGAGCAGCGACTGTCCTGCATTCAAATCATCCACGCGTTGGTCGAGTGTGAATACCGCGCCAAACAAATCGTCGGTGATGGGCTTGGCAACCTGTACGAGTTCTTCGCTCTGCGCGAACACCGTCGCGTTTCGCACATCGTTAAAAATCTCAAGATTCTCGCCGCTCAATTCGACGCGCGTCACTTTACTGCTAATGCCGTACTCGGCGCGCGCCGCCTCGACTGCGCTGCTGACGCGATAAACTTCGGTGTAACTTGGGAGCGCGAGGACGAGCCAACTGCCCGCGACTATGGACGAATACACTTGGTCAAGGTCAATTGTGTCGTGTTGACCCGTCGGCAGTGCGCGCTGCGCGGGAATGTAAATGACAAAATCTTTCCATTCCGCTTTGTCGGCGGTGGTAAGGTCGCTTTCATTTTTCCCCAGATAATTTGCTTTGGTCGAATTCGCCAACAATCGCCAATCGGGCGCGTTGTAGCCAAAGACATTCGCGTGCTGACGCAGCGCGTAAATTTTTGGCTGCGCGGCGGGTTTGACAAACGGTTTCGTCGAACCGAGCGGCTCGCGCCACGCAATGCGCGTGCGATTGTTTGCCGCGTCGCCGTCCACGCGCGTAATGCGGCGAAAATCCCATTGCTCATTCGCGGGATTTTTTTCGCGTTCACCGCCGATGAACAACAATGCGTCGCCTGCTTTGAGATTTGTATTCAACCCCTCGACATAAACGGCAGTGTCACCAAATTTGGGATAAACAAATTTGCTTTGCTGCGGGGTGAGCGCGTTCCATGACGCCCGCGCCGTAATTTTTTCAATCGTCTCGAATGTTTGCGGCTGTTCGCCCGGACCGGGAATACTTTGCACGCGCGTTCCAACATCAATCGTCGTGGACGCGGGCGCGCCGGGCGCAGTCTCCAACGTGAATGCGAGATACGTACTCGCGGCAACGCCGGGACGCAATTTGTAACCGATGAGGCGCGCGAGTTCGCGTAATGACAATCGTTCCGTCGCGGTACGCAAATAATTTTCATTGGCGATGCGTTCTTGATAAAACGTGAGAACGTCCGCCACCGTTGCCCACGCGTCGAGCAGCGCGATGGAAAAATCATCGCTGTCACGCGTTTTCAAATCGCGCAGCGCGGGCAAACCGATGGTGGTTAATCGCGCGAGCAGCGATTCCTTGAAACGCGAATGTGTGCCGATGCGATACGCGACTGCGTTCAATCCCGGACGATTAAATAATTGTTCGGGAATTTCCCCGCTCAAACCTTCGCAGCAATCGCAGTTGTTCATGAATTATTTTCCACCGAGCATAATCAATCGGAACACGCCGCGTTCAGGAAAATTCGCGTCGTTGTCGCAGCGCGCGATTTCCAAACGTCCCAATTCCAATTTGCCATTCTTTAATGCCGCTTTGCTTTCGATGCCTTGTCGCTGAAATTTTGTAATCTCGACGGAATCTACACCCGCGATGTTTTGCGCTGCCGCGTAGAGTTGCGACAAGTACACGGCTTGTCCGAACGTGAAATTGTCGGGATGAAACACGCCGCGTGTGCCATCGGACAAAACGCGATTGTTGAAAATTTCCAACAGCGCGCGTTCGACATCGCTCTTGAAATAATCCGCTTTCACACACACGCGCATTTCGATTTCGAGCGAAACATAACGCGGCGCGTCAACTTCGACATCATGTCCCGCCATGCGATAGCGTTCAAAATAATCGAGCAGCGCGTTTTCAAAATTCGCATCAACAGTTGCGCCCCCGAAGCGGTCAGCCGTGACAAACACTGTGCGCCAACTACCCGTCCAGCGAAAACTCGCCGCCGCGCGCTGAATGTCATTGCGTCGCTCCGCAACACGCGCGTAATCGTCAGGCGTCACCGCGCGTCCTTGTGTGCGAAACGCGTACGGCGCGCGCTCGCGCACATCTTGAATCGTTTCCGCTTCTTGCCCGCCGCGCGCCGCGAGTGGATTGCGAACCGCGTCAATGCTCCCATCACCACTGACAACATGCACAATGCTCTCGCCGCCCACATTGCCCGCCGCGCCGTTACCGACTCGATACGTCGCGGAAAATTCCGTGCCGCTGTCGGGACGCTTGCCGTGCGTGTTGTCGCCGAAACGCAAATACGCGCGTCCATCGCTTTCGATTTCTACAACAAATCCGTTCGCGTCCGCCGCGCTGTTTAACAAATCGCGCTGTGCGTTCCACATAGCAGTTTGCACACCCAACACGCTTTCGAGTGTGATGGCAGGAATTGCGCACGCGGGCATTGTGCGTACGGAATCACGCGCGAACGCGTTCGCATCAAACGCGTTCGCAAAGGTCAGCGGCGAATTTTTCAAAAAGGGGCGAAAGCGCGGTGGAATCGGAATCAATTCCCGTTCCGCGCACGGGTCGCCATTGCGCGTTGGCGCGTACGTCATCGTAGACGCGCGAACGGTGCCGAGTGATTCGGGTGGCAATGTGAGTCCATGGTCGGCGAGAATGATGTTGCCATGTGCGATGCTGACATCAGAAATAACTTCTTGTCCGACCTTTGACGAAATGCAAAGTGGAAATGGCAGCGCGTCCTCTTCACTCCATTCAATTTCCGTCACATCAACGGGGTCATCATTCGGCGGATTTTCAAAACGTCCGCCGAGCGGGTCTTGCGTTGCATTGACGCGCGTCAAGCGCACCGCGTGACGATGCGCGGGATTCGTATCATCGGCATTCCCTGTTTCGGGACCGATGACCTCTTCAAAAATCAAAACATCACCTTGCTGTAAATTTTCCAGCTTGCCGCGTAGGGTTGCCCGCGTCGCGCCACGCGGGAGACAACATTCTTGCGCGCCGTATGTGTAAAACGCAAGGTCGTTCAGTGTGCTGAACAAACGCGCGCCGTGCATCGCCTCAAACACTTCGGGATTTTGCGCGAGCGCGTCGTCCAATTCGCGCGAGTTCGGCGCAATACGAATACTCGCGTCCGAAACGCACGTGAGAAATTGTGTCCCTTTCGCCAAATTCGTATCCGCGTTCACGCGCAGATGAATCCACGCGCGCGCGTTGCAACCGTCGTGCATGAAATAATCCACGAGCCGCGCGTGACGGCGCACGGAAACGCGGCGGCGCGCTGTTCCCAAATACGCTTCCGTTGCAATGGAATCTTGCTCGTAACTCAGATGGTCGGCAACATATGCGAGCAGTTCCACCAATGCGATGCCAACATCCGCAGGGTTTCGTTCGCGCCACTCTGGCATCAACGCGGACACGCGGTCGAGCATCAATTGCCGATACGACGCGTAGTCTTTGGCGAGATAATTGATTTCGGGTTCGTCGCGAATTTCCGGGGGGCAATCATTCTGCGGCGCGCAATCGAAATCGGTGCCACATTCTACTTTGAACGATAATTCAACGGACGCGCGCTGCGGGTCAATTCCATCGGGCGCGTTCAAATCATTTTCATTTCGTATGAGACGCAATGTATAGTACGAAAAATCACCGGGCGCGTTGACATTGACGGTAAGAACATTCGCATCATTTCCCGTGCCGATGCTCGCGTTCGTCACCGCGATATTTGTAATTCTTTCGCCACCCTCAATGCGAACGTTGTCAGCATTCAGCGCGTTTGGCGCGAGCGGTTTGATGAAATGCACAAACAACGTGCGCTGACGCTGCTCATTCGGGAGCGACGCGTCGTCCAGAACCTCAAGGAAATCAATTCCGTTGAGCGTCGGATGTTCGAGAATCGCGTTGCGGCGGCGTTCGGTGCAACAAGAGTAGATCATTTTTATATTGAGCGCGTAAATTGCGCTACTTGCGATTGTTGTGTGCGGCGAATAAAGTACTGGACAGTGACAATCAATTTTGATTCGATATTTTCCACGTTGACAGTTTGCACTTGAATCAAATCGCCGAGCCATTGTTGAAGCGATGCTTGCACGCTCAATTGCGTCGCGGCGGCAAGCGCGTCACTGTTCGGCGCGAATACGAGCTGCAAGAGACCGCTGCCGAACGTTGGACGATTCACGCGTTCGCCGGGCATGGTGAACAACACTTGTTCAATCATGTCGCGAATGTGGTCGTCATCATCCGTCGCGGCGGTGCGTCCGCGTCCGTCGAAATGAATTGGATAATCGAGATTCATGTCGCCATCACCCGCGTTTGTGTCACAATAACCAACAGCGGCGTTCCCGTCGGCGCGCAAAGGGAATTGCTCGACTGAACGATTACGGGCGCGCCGTTTGCAAACACGCGCGTTGCGCCGACGAGCCACTGCGCGGTCACACACGGACCATTTCCGCCTGGCGGAACGAACGGACACGCGGCGACAACGTACGGTGATGTCATTGTCGCAATCGGCTGTCCGCTCACAAGCACGCGCGGATTCGGCGCGATCGGCGTTGCTTGTCCGCCATGCGAGCAGAGAACTGTTGCGCCAAGATGAACGATGAAACCGGGCATCAAATCACCACCAACGCGCCATTATTAATCGTCACATTCGGACCGACCATCGTGATGCTCGCACCCTTGCCGTTTTGAATGTAAATGCCGGTGTCATTGACGATGAGTGTTGCGCCTGTGGCGCTCCGCAGCATGATGCCGCCTGTGGGTCCGGGCAAATCGCTGACGATGAGACCATTTTGCAAAGTTGTTTGCAGCGTAATCGCGGGAACGGCGGGCGGCGCTATTTTCGACAACGCGGGAACTTCGGCGGCGCTGCCGTAAAAACATCCAACCCAAATTGGAAAATCAGGGTCGCCTTGTTCAAATTCAATCCACACCCCCGAACCGATGGGGGGAACGGAATACACGCCCATTTGAATTCCTGCAACCGGCAAGCACGGCATCGCCCACGTCGTCGGAATCAAATTTGAAACGTCTGGCACCATTGCTTGAATGCGTCCCATCTGCATCGGGTCAATGTTGTTGACAACCGTGCCGCGATATTTTCCAAGATATTTTTGTTTGTCGCTCATGCGGGCACCTGTGGCAATGTGGAAATCAAACCATTGCGCGTGAGCGTGAACGATTGTTTGTACTCGCCGCGCTTGATTTCATGCTTGACCGTTTTCACGTAATACAAACCATCGTACGCGAGACCCGCGCCGCGCACGCCGACGAGTTGCCGCGCCTTCAAAATTCTGCCATAGCGCGTCACATCGAGCGTTCCATTCGCCGTGACAATGTCTGCTGTTTTTGATGCTTTGGTGATTCCAACCAATGCCGCGCGAATGGGACTGTATTTCGCAGTGTAATCTTGATACTCGATATTTTTTGGAATTGGCGGAATCAGTCCGAGCGGCGGATTGAGCGGCGTAATCGGTGGCACGGGAATTCCAATCACCGCTTTCGTCTCTTTGTTTTGAATGAGCACAATCGGCAGCGTCGCGGATTCTCCATCAAAAGAAAAATCCAACGACTCGACATTTGTGTGCGCGTCCATATTGATATTCAATGCGGGCTGCGGCGCGCCGACTTTGATTTGGGGTCCCCAATACGCGATACTCTGCCCCGGCATCGGACCGGGTTCCAAATAAAACACATAGCCCACTTCATCCGCGAGCGAATTGATGTACGAAAAATCGGTGCCTTGCTGTGTGGGAATTTGTTCCGTCGGAATTGGAATGTCAATCAACACGCTCGGAATCACTTGCGGAATAATTCCAAGAAACGCGTATTTCGCGCAGAGCAACATCACGCGCGCTTCGGCGGGCATCGCAGGAAACGGCGTGCCGCTGAAATCAATCAAGTCCATCACCGCGCTCAAATCTTGTCCCGTCACCGTCAACGTCGAACGTCCGTTGTCCGCAGGCGTCACTTGTTGATGCGTCACCACGCCGTCAATCAAAACATTCGGCGTGCCGCTCACCGTCGCGATGAGAATGACGCGCAGAATCGGCGGGATGCTTCCACCTGTTAATAGAAACATTGTGTGCAGCGGCGATTGCTTGCTCAACGTGAACGCGAGTTGAAACCCGCTGCGTTCGCCCGCGCTTGTTGTCACTTGAACGCTCGTGAGCGCGTCGAGCACAACCTGCGGCGCGGGCGTCGCGACGACAGGTCCGATTAACAACGTGAGGTGAATGCCTTTTAACATTAGAGACTAGAGATTGGAGACTGGAGATTAGGTGATTAGGTCATTGGTGATTCATTGTTCATTGTGCATTTGGCATTGTGCATTGATTTACGGAATTCCTTCGGGCAACGTAATCCGCACGCGTCTGCCAATCTCTTCCAACTCTTCGGGACGCAAAACATTATTCGCATCGCAGACGCGCCAAAACAATTCGGGGTCGCCGAGATATTGCGCGGTGATGTTGTCGAGACGTTCGCCTTGTTTCACAAAATGTTCAAGTAACAAAGTGAGCCGTTCGGGGTCGGGACAAAAGCGACGACGTACGTAGCGAATGATTGTGCCGTCTGCGCCTTCGAGCGTTGCCGTTTCGATTCCCGCGTAGCGACTGTTCGGCGCGAACAATTGCGCGGTCAATGGAGTTATCTGGAACAATGCTTCAAGTGGATTATTCATAATTGGTTAGTCGTATGGTCGGATGGTCGGTCGGTCATTGTACATAGTGCATTCATCCTTCATCCATCATCCTTCATCCTTTCTTATGGAATTCCTCCAATCCCCAACGCGCCGAGCGTACCCGATTTACTCAACGACGCGAGCATTTCTTTTTGCTGTTGATAAATCATGTAGAGACTTCCGCCCTTGTGATTAAAGCCCAAATCGTTGATGCTCAACACGCGCATTCCCAAACTCACCTTTGCGCGCAGTGGATTCAAATTCACATCGAACGCTTCTTCGGTCACGCTAAATTCGGTGAGCCGCACGGGAACGATGCGCGTTTTGCTCCACACGAAAAGGACGAGCGGCGATTCCGTCGGAATGATTTCGAGCGTGCCGCCGGACGCGAGCGAATTGTTCTGCTGCAATTGCGCGCTGGACGGATACAAAATCGTTTCGAGCGCGGCGAGCTGCGGTTGAATTCCAAACGCGACGACGTTCGCATTTTGGTCGGGGAATTCCATCGCGTCCGTCGCGTCCAACTCCGCTTCGAGTTTAATCGTTTCGACGGGCGGACCTTTCAACCGCATCGCTTCACTGGGGTCAGCGCCTTCGCCGACGGTTTGCGCTTGCAGTGTGCGCGTCAAGGTGTCGGGATTGTATTGCAAAGGAATGACGCGCAGCACCGCCGACGATTCGGGGTCAATCAACACGATGCCGCCCTTGACGAGACGCGGAGAATTTGGAGAACTCGACATGCAAAATTTCCTTACGGTTTCAATGTTTGCCTGAACGCGGTAATGTCCTTGATGTCTTGCGCGACTTGTTGTTGCGGATTACCAAACGCGCTCGGCTCGAACGGCGTGCCTGCGCGCACATTGCTCTGCACACGTTCCATCGCTTCGTTGAAACGTTTGAGACGCGCGACGCTGAACGTGCGGAATGATTCTTTGGCTGGCGTGCCGTCTTGGAGCTTGAGCAATTCATCGCGCACAAAATTAAATAGCTGCTTGCGCGCCTCAATCAGTTCACCGTAAATTTGCAAATAGCTCTCGATGACATCGGGAACATGCTCCATCTGCGCGGCGATGGCGTCCACTTCGGTCCATTTGTCCTTGACGACGCGTTCGCCTTTTAAAATCCGTTCGGCGAGCGGCTCAAACTCTGCCCACAATTCAAATTCAAGATCATTGGTCAATTTGTTTGTGAGCGAATTGAACGCGTCTTCGAGTGACTTGTCGAGGTCGAGAAACGCGCCCATCAAGATACTGCCCAACTGCGCTTGCGGCGTGATGATTTTTTCCGCGAGCGCCATCAGGTCACGCGCGCCGTCGGTCAGGAACGCGGTGACTTGGCTAACTTCTGTGGAGCCCTTGAGCGGAATCGCCGTTTCAAATTTTTCACCCTCCGCTTCAGCCGCACGCATTCGAACAAGTTCATTTTGCGTGTCGAAAAATTTGTTCCACAACACTTGGACAAAACCTTCGCGCAAGCGCACGACGAAAGTGTTTTCTTTCGGGAATTTGTCGAGCGTCGCAGAGAAAATTTTGTCGAGTTCGTTGTTGACCTTGCGAAATTGGCGACGCAGCCAAAATTTCACAAAGACTTCAACGTGCATGAATTTGTACTTGTCGCGGAAATTTTTTCCGCGTAAACGTTTCGGGTCGGTGATATATTCCGCGAAGGTTTCCGCAAAATCATCTTGCGGATGTGTCCCCGCGTAATCGCTCACAAATAATTTGCCTTCGGGCAGCGGGAACGGATGACGCCAATAGCCCGCGCCGTAGCGATTAAAGAGATAAAAGAAATTATCTTTGTATTTTTCGCCGCACTCGGCGCGCGTGCTGCCGTCGTTCTTGCGTTTTTCATCGAGACGCGCAAGCAGCGCGGGAAAATCTTTGTCCTTCTTTTTCAGCGCGTCGAGTTTTTTGTCATCCAAAAATTCCCAGCCCGAAATGTCCTCGAAATCGTTCAACAACTGCGGGTCGAGATTGTGGACAACGTGTCCGAGCTCGTGCGCGGTCGTACTCAAACTCAAACCTTGCAGCAGCGTAATGCGATTACCAGACGTCTCGCCGCCGAGCCATGGTTTGTTCGCGCGTTTTTTCTCGCGGAGGAACGCTTGAAAATCCGGGTCTGCATGCAGAATCTCGTCGGGAATCGCGGACAAAATTTTGTCCATCTTGTCGAGGTCGCCTTTGCTCCACGCGCTGCCTGCCACCTCGTCGAGATTGCGATTGAATTCGACACCCCAGCGCAGCTCGGAACAAAACTCGCGGCGTTTCTGTTCGAGCAGTCTGTCCATGCTCTTGCGAAAGGCGCGATTGTACTCTGCCATACGCGCGGGGTCAGGTTCACCAAACGGTTTCGCCAATTCCGATGTCACGTCCAAGCCGAGTTCCAAAATTTCATGCTTGACTTGTTTTTGAATGTCCGCGACGGCGCGTTGAAACAAATCGTCCGCGCCTTCTTTGGTCATGCCCTGCTTGATGCACTTGCTCGCTTGCTCATCAAAAATTTTGCGCCACGCGGCGGTGTCCTTTATCACCTGTTTCGCGCGTTCGCCAAGCGCGTCCTGGACCAATTGTTCGTACTTGACGCTCAACTCGTCCGTATCAATTGCCTCGCGCAAACCTTCTTCGCGAAATTTGGGTTCGAGCAAATCGCCGCGGTCTGTGTCGGACGTTTGAATCAATAAGTCCACAATCGCGCGTTCTTCAAATTCGCGCACCCAATTCATCACAAGGAATTCGTCAAGATAACGCGCCCGCGTTTTTTGTTGATGCATGTTGAACGATAACAAAATCAACAACTCGTGATATTGCGAGCCGTCGTAATCGTCGAGCAACTGCCCAAAACGTCCGCGTTGATTCAATTCGAGCAGCGTCGGGTCCAAAATGCCTTCGCCAATATCTTTGCGTAAAATTTCCAGTCCCGCGTCCTCGTCGTCGTCGCCTGTGAAACCGTCGAGCAGGTGAATCAAGAGCGTCGCCGATTGCTTTTCATTAATCTCGATTTCATTCCACGCCGTGTCGTGCGTCAAGTCGCGTACGTTATCATCGTCGCCGTCGAGCGCGCGCTGCAGCGCGGGCGGCAATCCTTTGTCTTTTTCCTTGCGTTGAATGACGAAATTGTTTTGTGCGGCGCGCGATTGTTGAACGATGTGTGCAAGTTCGTGCGCAAGCAATTGCTCACCGGCGCGCGTGTTTGGCGCGTACTGTCCCGCGTCAAAGAAAATGTCGCGCCCCATCGTGAATGCGAACGCGTTCAACGCGCGCGCGGCGTTTTGCGCGGACGCATCGGTGTGAACACGAACGTTCGAGAAATCAAGGCGCGGCGCGCGATCTTTCTCGCTCTGCTCGAAATGACAAACGCGCGCTGCCTCATCGGCTTCGCGTTCCGTCGCATCGTTCGTGTCAACGATTTGCGGTGTTGATGTGTACGGCGCGGGAAAAATCGGAATGTGCGCGAAATGATGCTCGAGCCGCGTTTCCATGCGCGTGCGCGTCGCGTCGTCGAGCGTTTGCGCGCGGGAATCCGCCGACTCGCGCACAACGCGCAGCAGTTCGTTCGTGCGTTGTACGGAAACGTCAAGACCTTTGGACGAACGGGGTTTGCGAAAAACGGTTCGTTCTTTCACAGGATACTCTTGTCCAAATGCAATTTACGCATCCAAAACACTTATTGCAGGTTGGGCAGCCACTTTTTGATTGCCGGGAATAACGCTTCAGGTTTGTTGACATCCAGATACTGCGGGTCAAACAATATCGCCCAGATTCGTGCGCCAAGTTGATTGCTTGCCTGCAAGTCTCCAAGCGCAAGCCGAAATTCGGACGCCGACGAGCCGAGGGGTTTCAGCAAACGGTCCACAATAATTTCTTGCATCAAGTGCGGCGTGGCACCGTGTCCCGGAAAGAGCGCAGCCGCATTCATATCGAGGAATGCCTGCGGCTTGGCAACCACTTGCCCGATGAAATCTTGTATTTCTCCCAAGTCGGGGGAAATGATTTGGACCTCAATCCCGCGTTCCTGTGCAATCTTGAGAACTGCGATTGTATCTTCCGTCAAGCCGGGATTCGCGCTTTTATCGGCGGCGGTGATGGTCTCGCGCACCGTTTGAATTTCACTGATGAGTGCGGCAAAGTTTTTCGGGTCACGGATGGTAGCCCAAATCTTTGGGAGAAAGGATTCGACATACCGCGCGGACTTGCCCGGTGTCTGCTTCAGGTCTGCCACAATTTTGTTATATTTGAGGTTCGCCTGTTCTTTCAGAAATTTCGGATACTTGGCTCCGATGGCGCTCAATTCGTCCGTAACCTGCTCTAAATTTTCTTGCGTGACCCGCTCTCCGTTCTTGTCACCGGACATCATCGCCTGCGAATCGGGCGCGGGTTCGCCCTCGAGCAATTGCTTGTACGGCTCTGAATCGGGGTCGAGATATTTTTTCCCTTGATCGAGAAACGCCGCGTACTCTTTCATGTCGTAAAAGTGTACGATGTTTGTTTCGCCATTCGGCAGCGTCACTTTCACATAGAACGGTTTTGGATTTGTCGGGTCGTATCCAAATTCTGTCACGCCGCGCTGATTCTTGAATTGCGGCAACGGATATTCGACAAAGGAACGCGGCGTGGGATTTGATTCACTCATGCGTTTGACAAGGCTGTCAAAATCCTGCGGCGAAGGCAAACGGAACGAGAGCGCGGTATTTTCATTCGGATGAAAATGAATCACAACCAACCAATCCCCGCCCGGCGGCGCGCCCACGCTGTTGCCGTCGCCGATGTTGACCTGATACTCGCGCGTCGTGGGGTTATAGTACAAACCGACTTCGTAGCCCTGATACTTGACATTCGCGCTGACCGCTTCCGAATATGTTTTGAGCGCGAGCTGCGAATCTGTTGTGCGCGGTCCGTACGGCTCGTGCTTGCCAAACAGGATCGGCGTTTCGACGGCAGGCGCGGCAATCAAGCCCTGTGACAATTGATGCTCCAGCGCTTGAACCGAACGCGGGTCGCCCGTGAACTCTGCCGCGGATACGGCGGGAGTTGCGCCCTTGGGTGGCGCAAATAAATCGGCGGGCGTTTTTTCAAATTGATATTTGGATTTCAGTTTTGTTTTCGATTTGCTCGACGCGGCGGCGGTCGGTGTGGTTTGCGCGGTTTCCGAAACGGGCGGCGGACTCATCATGTTTTCGGTCGGGCGCGGTTGGACGGTGTTCGCGGTCGCATCTGATTTTGGCACTTTGGTGGGTTCAGCCGTAGTGGAAGCGGCGCTCGGCTCTTTTGGAATTTCTTTGTCGGTTGTGCCGGGCGCGGAGGAATCGCGCGGCGCTTCACTTTTTCCTTTCAACGCATCTTCGAGCTGCTTTTTGAAACTCGCAGGTGTTGGTTCCGCGCCGGCGCTGCTCAATTTTTTTCCTGCGGACTCGTACGCTTTTTTACTGCCGCGCGTTTCCATTTCACTCACAGCCATTTCCACCGCGAGACGCGCAAACGCTTGTGCGGCAAAATCCACTTCATCCATCGAATTGGCATACGCCGCCACCAACATCGGCGGAACAATTTGGTCTGCCAGCATCACACCGCCGAGAACCGCGCTCAATTCTGCTGCCGCCGAGCCAGCGATATCCAACAGGATGCCTTGCGCCACATTCAAAACTTCTTCGCCGGGATGTTCGTACACCGTGCGCGCTTTGGTCTTGATCGCTTCCCACAAATAATCGGGCGCGGACAAGAGCGCAAACGTCAATTTGTCCAACGCTCCCATGCCCGGAACGCTCTTGCTGTTTGAAACGACAATCGCAATTCCATTTTGGATGTTGACGAGTTCGCCGCTTTCGTTTTGCTCCAAACGATTTAACGCGCTGCGTTCGATTTCTTGCAGCGGCACTTTGTCTTGGAGCCATGACAGCGGTTCGACGATGGTGTTGTGGACGAGCTGCATTCCACCATTCACTCGAAAAACACATTCGCCGGAATAGGTGGACGAGCCCGCCGCGCTTTTGACCCCCATCGTAAAGTTTGCGGCAAAGTACGTTCCCGCAGGCGGAACACTTTTCAAGATATAGTAAAGCCGCTCACCTGCGAGATTTCCGCTCCGGTCCAAAACCGTCGCGTGTTGATTGATGTGAATGATGTTTTGTACCGCATCCCACAATTTCAATTCCGCATTCGGACCGGGAACGGCTTTGACATTGCCCTTGCTCGAATTCGCGCTTACCGCGTTGAGCGCATTCGTAACGGTGACACCTTCGAGTTGTTTTACCCCCGCGCTCACTTCGGGCAAATTCGCGAGCGCGGATGGTTTCCCCGTGTCAGGCGCAGGCGAAAGCATGGTGGTGATAAACGCGGTCTCGTCGGGTACATCTGCTAACGATTCTTCAGGAATAGAAGGTTCGGGAATAGTTGCTTGAGTTGGTTGTTTGTCTTTTTTTGCAGCAACGGTTTTTTTCTTCGGTTTGGCTTTGGCAACAGATTTATCGGTAGCGGCTATTTGTGCCTCGCGCGCCACCGCGAATTTCGCATCCAGCGCAACCTTTGACCAACCTTCCACGAGCCACGGCGCAAAGAGCCGATTTTCATCCGAGAGAGAACTCGCTTCGTCAATCCGAATATCCTCCACGCGCGTTGGCTCCGACGGCGTCCATGGTTCCGGCGGCAGATCCATCAGCGGCGGCGAAATCAAAACACCGCGCGCGTTTTTCGATTCGGGCGACGCCGCGCGTGAGACAAGTTCATCATAAATCGCGGTCAAAAGAGTAGCAGCGGCAATTTCGCTTTTTGGACCTTGAGGAGAATCGAAATTGTCGAGCAGATTGCGCGCCCCGACAATCAACGCTGAAATGGTCGTTCCGGCGGAAGGCGTGTGCACCCGAATGAGCGAAGAAGCTGTCAAGTCATCGAGCATACGGCGCACCGCCTCTTCTTCGGTTACTGCATCATTACTCGTCGGGGCAGAGGCAGCTTGATTTTCTTTTGTCTCCTCAGGAGATTCTTGCGGTGTCCGCGCTTGTTCCTGTTTCTGCTTTGGCACGACTGCCATTTCTTGAAAGCGATGCCCTTTGCGCGGAGCGAGCATCGGCGCGCCAAACTCGGCGTCAACATCAATCGTCGGCGTGCTTGCGCGCAGCGATGGCGCGAAATTAAATCCCGCGCTCGCTTTGCCTTGTACTTGATTGCGTTCGCCAATCATCGCAAATGAATCATTCGGAATTCTGCAAACTTGAAAACACCGCTTGCGCGATTTGCGCGCCGATGATGTCGCCGCGCGTGGAATGCATCGAGAACGCGCCCGCATCAACAACCTCACGCGCGTCGTGTGAAATCAATTCCCGCGTGCGTACATGGTCGGAAAAGGTTCGCTCCAATTCGCGCTGCACCGCGTCGCCGATGCGATATTTCTCCGACGGCGCAAAGCCCTCCAAAATCAGTTCATCAATTTCAATGACAAAAGATTCTTCCGTTGTTCGTCTTGACGCATCATCGCTCTTCATGCTTTCACCCAATCTCGAATCTCTGACTCTGTTATAGTCCGATTCATCTTGGCGTATTCACTCTGCGCGGCGCGCAAGAGATGCGACATGCTGACATGTTGATTTTCGTCGGCGGCAATAAACGACGCGTGTAAAGCAATGTTGCGAATGTTGCCGCCCGCGATGTTGAGGCGCGCGAGACTCGCCACATCAAGCATTTCCGTCGGCGTGGTGCGCGGAAAAATTCTGCGCCAAATTTCCGCGCGCTGTGCTGCATCGGGAAACGGAAAATTTACAATGAAACGCAGGCGGCGCACGAACGCGCGGTCTAGATGTTCCTGCAAATTTGTCGTGAGAATCGCGAGCCCGCGATATTGTTCCATGCGCTGAAGCAAATAACTGATTTCGATATTCGCGTATCGGTCGTGGCTGTCTTTGACCTCACTGCGTTTGCCAAAGAGCGCGTCGGCTTCGTCAAACAATAAAATCGCGCCGCCCGCGTCTGCCGCATCAAATACGCGCCGCAAATTTTTTTCCGTCTCGCCAATGTATTTACTGACGACAGCGGACAAATCAATTCGGTACAAATCGAGCCGCAGCTCATTGGCGAGAACTTCACCCGCCATCGTCTTGCCCGTCCCGCTCGCGCCGGAAAATAACGCGCTAATGCCGAGACCCCGCGCGCTTTTCGCGCCCCAACCCCATTCGTCGTACACGCGGTGCCGTCGGCGCACATGCGCGGCAATGTCGCGCAAAACATTCATTTGCGCTTCGGGCAAAACAATGTCGTCCCACGTTGCAACACTTTCGATGCGCTGCGCCAGCATCTCTGCGCCGTGCCACGCATTGTCGAGTGAGGAGCGCGCGACAATGCGAGTGGCATCCCACAGCGCAACGCGCAAATCATCGCCGTTTCTTTGCTGCGCTTGCTGCGCGGCAGTGCGAATCGCGTGCGCATCCAAATCAAATTGTGCGACAAGGTTCTCGACATGTCCGTTCAACGCCGAAGCGTTCTCGCCGAGCGCGTGCGTCCACACTGCGCGCTGTTCCTCCGCGCTCAATTTCGGAACGTCGAATGTTGATACGGCGCGCGTCGGCAATGTGCGGCGAATGCGCGTAAGGAGAAAAATTTGCGCGCGCAGGGTTTCGAGAACATGCATCACAGCAGAAACGTTCGCGCTCTCTTGCAATTCCGTTGCGTCGAGGAGCAGCGCGCTGCGCGTGAGTTTTGCTTCACGCTCAAACAAGCGAATGAATGTTTCGAGCTCCATCAGATTCGTCGGCAGCCGCTGCGCGTCGGTGACGTACAGCGGAATTTGCAATTGCTCACAAACCGCGAAAGCGAGCGCGCGCCCATTTCCGACGAGTTGAATTACGGGCGATTGCGCGGACGCGGAATTTTCAAGCGCGTCAATGATTTGTTCGACGACGCGCGTTTGTGACGGCACAAGCGTTTCCTCATTCGACAGCGGCGCGACAATTCCGGCAAGACGTTGGTCAAGCTGTGAGATGCCTGTCAAAAAATGCAAGACTCGTTCGTCAATTCGCAGCGGACTCGTCGTCAACGTAGCGCCGTTTCCGAGTTCGATGAGCCGCCAATGTCGCAGTGGCGCGTCGGGCGTCAACGCACTCCAATGCGCGTCAGGCGAAACCGAAAGCGCAAGCGATAAGGTCGGCGCAGGATTCCGCGAATCATTTTGCGCGCGCGACACGAGTGACGCGATTTCGGAATCCAATTCGACACCCGCGCATAACAACAGCACGTCGCGCTCGAACGCCGAAAGTTGAAACGCGTCGCAGAGCGCGTCGAGCGCGGGGCGCGCAGGCAGCATCGCGTTCGCAATTTCGATTGCGGGCGCGAGTTCTGCCGCATCAATTTCGTGCGGCGCGCTTGATGAATTTTCTGAAACGCGCGTTTGCAGCAATGCGCGCACGCGCGCCAGTTGCGCGGATAGATATTTTTGATTCGAAGCGAGCCAATCTTGCATTTTTATGTTTGTCATTTCGAGCGGAGCGAGGAATCTCTTGGGCATCGTTGAGATTTCTCACTGCGTTCGAAATGACATGTACAACTCCTCATACAACCGTCACGCGCTGCGCGTTGTCAAATGCAGGCGGCGCGACGGTACGGTCAATCAAAATGCTTTCTACTCCATCCACGCGCAAGCGGACAAAATAATCATCGGGTGGAATTGCGGGAAATGAAAAATTGAGCGTGTTGGTTTTCGCGGCGTTAAAAGAAGCGGCGTTCGCTTCGCGGTCGCCGAGCAGCAACGATGCACGCTGCCCCCGCCACACTTCAGGCGCGCATGTTACCGTCAAATTCAAATTGCCATTCGCATCGCGCGCGATTGGACTCAAAGGCAACGTAGGTTGGTTCGGCGCGAGCGCGAGTCCGAACGCGTTCGTCGTGCGATACAGTTTTCCGCCATTGATAAAACCAACACTCACCGCGTACACGCCCACAGGAAAATCCGCCGCGTTGTTCGGAATGCGAAATTGAACGCGTGTATCTGTCGCACCCCCGAGCGGATTCACTTGAACGGGCGCGTCGAACAAACGATGATTCAACAAAATCACAACGTTGTCGCCGGGTTCGCCGTCAAGATGTACGCCGTCAAGCGTGACAATTTCATTCAAACGCGCGGCAGTTTGTTCTTTTTCATACGTGACGGTGAACAACGTTGGAAACGGGGCAAGCAAATTTGGCTGAACGACAACGCCGCGATCATTTTCGCCGCGCATGAGTACGGGCAGCGGCGAACGTTTGGGCGCTGCACTTTCAATCAGAACGACAGAGACCGTATAGCACGCGCTCGGACGATATTTTGCACCAAACATCGTCCACAATTTGGAAAGGTCGTCCATCGTCATTGGACGTTGAACGATTTTGATTTGTTCGAATTGTTCGGCGAGGTCGGAGGTCGCAAGCGCTTGAAGCGTTGGCGGCAATCCGCCACCGCCCGTGACGGGCGTGGGCGCGAGCGCAGTCCGAATCGCGGCGCGCGGCAAAACAGGATTTTCGTGCAAGAGCTGCATCGCGTACCCAAGCAAAATTTCCGCGTGAAAATCGTGCGCGCCATACGCGGTGACCAAGTAATAGAGGTCGAGCGCGAGCGGCGGATTTGTCGTGCGTTCGCCGCTCCCATTGCGCGAAGGGAGTTCCGCGTTGCGCCAGCCCGCGTTCGGCGTTACGTTGTACAAAAATAAATTCAGTTGACTTGCTTCGTCCGCGCCGGTGGTGATGCGGTCAGGCGCAAGCGCGGTCACGCTTACATCGCCGATGCTCGCGTTGAGGTCGCGGTCAATGAGACCGTTGATGAGCAAATCTTTTAACACGGCGGTCACTGCCGCTATCGCCAAGGCAGAACTCAACGTTCACCTCGTTCGCGTTTTTTCAAGTAATCATCAAGTGACATTTTTTTGGATTTCGATTCGCGCTTGGGCGGTGCAGGCGGCGTTTCGGAAACGGCGCGCACGACAATGCGTCCGATGTTGATGCGAACAACAGGCGCGCTTTCTGCTTTTGCCTCTTGCGTTTTTTCTTTATCTGTTTCGACGATGCGAGATTCAAAAATCTGCGCGGGCACGATGGCTGTGCGCGGAGATGGCGGTTCGACGCGCGTTTCGCTTTGAATCAAGCTGCGCGTTTCTGACGGTTCGCGCGTCTCGTGTATCACGCGCGACGTCGGTGAATCGTTCGTATCTTTTGCAAGCGGTTGAACAATGCGCGGCGCGTTGTTTTGCGATGATGGTGCGGCGGGCGTATCTGTCTCATGCAATAATGGCAGAACATTCATCACACCGCGATACGTTTCGGGTTCGCGCGAAACGTCTTGACGAAAATTCTGCGGCGCAACACGCGTTGTGTTTGCATCCCGCGCGGGCTCATTCACGTCTGCCTCGAAAGACTCTTCCAACGGCATATCAACGCGCGGCGCGCCGGATTCAAACAACGCGGGCACGCGCGGTTTCAACGCGGACGTTTCAGAAAATGTTGGTTCGAGCAGCGCGCGAAAAAAATCCATTTTTTAACCCGTGACCATTTCCAAATATATTTGCCGTCGCTGTGGACTCAGCTGGAGAATTTCGTTTTCGCTCCAACCATAGGCGGACGCGAGTGCATGCACCTCGCGCAAAATTCGTTTTGCCCACGCGTCGAGTTCGAGCCACAAGAAATCGGCAATGTCGAATACCGTTTCCCAAGCATGGGCGCAATTCGGACAATTCAACTGCACACGCGTTGTTGCGAGCGGGTCGTCGTGTTCCAATTGCAGAGCGAGCGCCTCAATCGCATCTGTTGTAACTCTGGCGGTTTCTTGTTTCTCCGCGCCCGTAACATTTACTACAACGCGCTGCAACAAGATTTCGCGCGCCGTTTCGAAATCGCGTGCGCGCTGCGCGACAATAAGGTCTGTGGTATTCGGAAGGCGATACGTAAACGTGTAGCCGTTCACGCGCAGCTCGCGCGGCGAATTGGCGAGAGGGGGGGGGAAAAGAAATTCGGCAGCGCGCAGCGGCAATTCGAGACGTTCGCCGCACGCGGGACACTCTGTTATCGCGTCGAGGACATCGCCAAACACGCGCGCGCGCAGTTCAAGCAATTGTGCATTGCGAGCGCCGATGGACCATTCCGCGATTTCGTCGCGCGCGTGATTCGTCGCCGCGGCGAGCAAAATCAGTGGACGCTCCGGTGCGGAAGACGCGAGCGCGCGCTCCCACGCGTCGAGCAGTTCACTTGCTGACAATGAACGCATTGTCTTTTACGCCAATGTCGGCTCTTGCGGTTCAGGGATTTCTACGTCGCGTTCCCAACCTTCGTTTTCGAGTTTGAGGTGTTGAATCGCGACGGCGTTCGCGTTCGCGTCGAGATCGGGAACGGCTTGATACTCGGATACCCAACAGCGATAGATTTTGTATGCGAGCGCGAGTTGACCCGCCTCGTTGTACATCTCGATGATGATGTCTTTGCGGAAATCTTTCAGCGACACTTCCGCGCCAAGACCCGCGCCGAAATTCCAGACCTTGTTCGCCCACTTTTCAAATTCGAGGTCGTGGGTGACTCCGCGTTCGAGCGTGATGGCTTCAAACTCGGTGCGTCCCGGCGATTTACGCGAAGTGGAGGGGTCGCCGCCTTCGCGATGTTTGACCACTTCGGTGGTGCGTTTCAGTCCCGTGACTTTGCTAACGCCCGCGACGTACTTGCCGTCCCACTTGACGCGAAATTTGAAATTTTTGTACGGGTCAAAACGCTGCGGATTGACAGAGAATTGTGCCATAGGGAAGTGCTGAGGTATTAGGACTGAGGACTGCGTGCGCTGTCGCTTTACAATTCACTCATCGCTCAGTCCTCATCGCTCATACCTGAATCTGTCCTGCCATTTGTTGAATCGAAATAATCACAAACTCGGCGGGTTTGAGCGGCGCGAATCCGACGACGATGTTGACGATGCCGCGATTGATGTCGTTTTGCGTAGTCGTCTCTTTGTCACATTTCACAAAATACGCGTCGCGCGGAGTCCTGCCCTGAAACGCGCCTTGACGGAATAAATCTTGCATGAACGCGCCGACATTCAAACGAATCTGCGCCCACAGCGGTTCGTCGTTCGGTTCAAAGACAACCCACTGCGTGCCGCGATACAAACTTTCTTCGAGGAATAACGCGAGCCGACGCACAGGAACGTACTTCCATTCCGAACCGCGTTGGTCATTGCCTTGCAATGTGCGCGCGCCCCACACGACATTTCCGTACACGGGAAAGTTTCGCAGTACGTTTATCGCTTGCGGATTCAGCACGCCGTTTTCGTTGTCGGTGAGATTCAGCGCGACGGAGGTTGCGCCGCTGATGCTCGCTTCGGTTCCGGCGGGCGCTTTCCATACGCCGCGCTGTGAATCGGTGCGCGCGTAAATTCCTGCAACGAATCCGCTCGGCGGAAACGCGCGCGACAAGCCGCCTTGAAACGGGTCGGACGAAATGACCCACGGAAAATACAGCGCGGCGTTGATGGCGTCCGCACCCGTCATCGCGGCGTCAGGTCCATTTTGTAGAGTTGTCAGTGAATCGTTGGGGCTCGCATCCGCGATGAGAAACACGCGGCGGTCGCGACAAAACTTTTCGAGGGATTGAATAACCGATGGTTTTGATTCGCCGGGAACGCAGAGCAGGTTGAACAAATCAATGCGGTCAAGTTGAAACAATCCGTCCACGCCATTCAACGGCAAGAGCGCGGATTCAAAATCGTTCGTGTCGGGCTCCAAAATGTCGCCGAGTGTGCCGGGCGTACCACTGCCCAATGTGGGCGAAGGTGTTGGCGTATTCGCGGGCGGTGTATTCGCGTTGTTGAGAATTTCCGCGTTGACCAACGCGGATTGTGCCGAAACGAGATTCGTCACAAAGCGCGCATCAGTCGGACTCATCGAGAGGTTAGTAAAAACTTCGACGGGAATTTCATTTCCGTTTTGAACTTGAAGGACGCTCAGCGTAAAACGATTCGCGTCGAACGGATTGAGCCGCGTAGAAACCGCGTAACTGTTTGCCCATTCGCCGGGGTTTTTTGCAGTGACGCGGAGTTTCGCGTTAATGTCCACACTCGCAGTGTCCGCGTCGGGGTCCACCAGACGAATCACGTACGCCTGACTGCCACCATTTGCGAAAAATTGATACACACCATATGCGAGCCAGCTGCGCGAGTCGGCGCCAAAGTTGCGTTCAAAGTCTTGCCAACTCAAAACGAGCTGCGCGCGATCCGTCGGGCCGCGCGGCGCCCAACCGGCAAACGCGGCGATGGATGTTGCAACGCCGGTGATGGTTCGAACTCCACTTGGAATTTCCTGAATATAGACACCGGGGTATGTGGGTGTCACAGCCATAAAAAACCTCCTTGCGTGAATCAACCGATTGGCAAGCAGAAAGGCGCGTCAAAGACGCGCGAGACGAGCTGTGTTGTGATGAGGGGAAGGTTGGCAAATAGAAATTATTATGCCGGCGAGACGAAACTAATGCGGAGAAACTTACGGTGTCATTGTAGCATGGCAAAACAACTTGTCAATATATCCTTCAGGGCGCTGTCAAAGGAATAGTCCAATGAGTACGCTTCCTTTTGGCAATAACTTGAAGGAGGTATGCGCGCAACGAACCAGTCCCAGCATAGCACGCTCAGCGAGGCGCTCGCGCACGTTTTCCGACCCGCGTAACGCGCGCCGGAAAACGTCTCCTGCTATTGCGAAAAATTGGTGGAGCGCGAATGGTACGGAATCCGCGTATAATTCCCCCGTCTAGAAAAAATTTGAGAATCGTACGGAGCCAAGTCATGTTCAAGCAAATCCAACTCGGCACGGGCGAAGCGCATTGGATTCCTTCCGACCTAGAGCTGCGCGAGCCATCAGAGAGCAGTCTGGATGCGAGTCGCAGGCATTTTGTGATTTACATTCCTTGGGCTGACAAGTATCTCGCAAACGTGCCCATCGAGTACCAACCTTTTTTTCAAAGGGTATTGCCTTACCTTCATGTGCGAACGACAGATGTTCACATCACGCAGTGTTTGCCCTTTGCGCGCGAACTGATTCGCGACACATCACAACCAACGGATGAACGGGTCATTCACGTTGCATTTATTTTGCATGATTCGGGATGGAGTCAAATGACCGAAGCAGAAGTGGCAGATAGTTTAGGTGTGAAGGGTTTGGTCTTGACCGGCGCGTCGGTCAGTCCAAAAGAAAAACACGCCCGCCTCGGACGCGATATTGCGGAGCGTGTGTTGAGCGAGTTTGAATTTCAACCGCCGCTCACCGACGCGCAAAAGAATGAAGTCTATCAGGCGGTTCTATTTCACGACAAGCCATGGGAACTTGCTTCGGGCGGCGATATTCCAATCAATGTAAGAATCGTTTGCGATGTTGACCACCTGTGGTCTTTCACACACGAAAACTTTTGGCAGGATACATTGCGCAAAGGCGTGCCGCCTACCGAGTACGTGGAAAATCTCGGCAAAGACCTAGACGGTTACTTTACAACCGAGCAGGGCAAGGCAAAGGCGCGAGAATTATTGGACACGCGGCGCGCCGAAGTTGAGGAATGGAGCGCTTTAACCGCTTCCGTTCAATAAAAATCCCCGAGATGAAATAAGACTCGTCTTGGGGATTTGTTTTTTTGATTTGGAGATAGCGGACATTCAATTGACGATTGACGATGTTCTCGCAACACCGCTCGACCAAACGCGCGTGTTTGAATTTGCAGGAACGAATCTCGCGCGCGAACCTTCGCACAGCGCGACGTTGTTTGCCGCCGAACGCGCAAATCAATTTGGTGCGCGTCATTCTCGACCTCGATCTTCGTCCCGACCAATGGCATGACCCCCGCGCGTTATGCCAATGTTTCGAGAAGCCATGATGGTTGCCGACGAACGCGATGGGCTTTGATTCCGAACAAAATTTTTTTCGCGCGCCGTAATCTGAATAAATGTGATATATTGACAAAACATAATTCTCTCTTGACACGACAAGGAAGTGTTGCTCAAACAGAACGTTCGAATCACTTTTGATTCAACCGCATTTCATTTTCTCAAGGAGGAGAAGGAATGAAACATCGTGTTTTGCTTTTGATGGCTCTCGCCATCGTGTTGACAATGTTCGTCATTGGCTGCGCCGCCCCCACACAGCCGACCATCACCCCACCCACTGCCGCACCGCAACCAACCGCCGCCCAAGCCATGGAGCTCAAGGGCGAATTGAATATGCTCTGCACGCCGCAGCAAGAATGGTGTGACGGGATGAAAAAAGAATTTGAAACAAAAAATCCCGGCGTTACCGTGAACTTTGTGCGCTTGTCTTCCGGCGAAGCACTCACACGGTTGCGAAATGAAAAAGAGAATCCGCAATTTGATGTGTGGTGGGGCGGTCCGATTGATTCCTTTATCGCCGCGAAAAACGAAGGGCTGCTTGAACCGTACAAAGCGGCGGGCTATGCCAACATTCGCGACCCGAAACTGATGCTCGACCCCGACGGGCAATGGGTCGGCATTTATGTTGGCTCGCTCGGTTTCGCCACCAACAACGATTTCCTCAAAAACAATCCGAATGTGAAACCGCCCGCGTCTATGGACGATTTGCTCAAACCCGAATTCAAGGGGCAAGTCTATATCGCGCACCCCGCGACCTCCGGCACCTCGTACACTTTTCTTTGCACCATCTTGCAGCAAAAGGGTGAACAAGCGGGTTGGGATTACATGAAGAAATTCTCGCAGCAGGTCGCGCAGTTCACCAAGAGCGGCGCGGCGCCCGTCCAATCCGTTGGTAAAGGCGAGGGCGCAGTGGGCGTTGTGTTCTCACACGACATTGTGGCAGGCATCGAAACCGGATTGCCGTTGACCTTGAGTTTCCCCGCCGAAGGTACCGGTTATGAAATCGGCGGCATGGGTCTCGTCAAGGGCGCGAAAAATATGGACCTCGCCAAAGCATGGTTCGATTGGGCAATTGAACCGTCCACGCAAGAACTCGGTCCGAAATACAAAGCGTATCAAGCGCCTACGGTGAACGGTGCGAAAGCATCCAAGCCGGAACTCTTGCAAGTGAAACTCATCAACTACGATTTCGATTACTGCGGCAAAAATAAAAAAGCGTTCGTTGACAAATTCACCAACGAAATCGCAAAGCCGCCGCAATAGAACTTTATAGACCTGACAGGTTTTCAAGCAGTCGCGGTGAGTTACGCGACTGCTTTGTTCCGACGCCAACGCGCAAGTTATACATTCGTTCGGAAACCTGTCAGGTCTCTCTCCTTAATGGACACCTCGCTTCCGTTAGCCCACCCCGTTTCCTCTACCTCCAATTCGCTTGTTCGTCGCGTGCGCGAGTTCCGGCTCATCGCGCGTGACCCAGTACTGCTTGTCGGTTTGCTCGCGACGGGCGCGTTCATTTTCGCATTCATCGTCTATCCGCTCGGGCGCGTTGTCGTGCAGGGTTTTTTCAATCAAGAGGGACAATTCAGTCTGAATTATTTTGCGCGTTACATTGAGCCCGGGTACGCGCGAACGTATTGGGATATTCTCGGATGGACGATAGAGATGGGCGTGCTTGCCGCGTTGGGCAGTACGCTGCTCGGATTTTTGTTTGCATACACGGTTGTCCGCTGTGACATTCCGTTCAAGGGTTTGGTGCACGCGCTCACGCTCTTGCCGACGATTTCACCGCCGTTCGCAATTGCGCTCTCGACGATTTTGTTGTTCGGACGTTCGGGTTTTGTCACGCGCGATATTTTGCGAATGCGATTCGGTCCGGGCATCAACGATGTGTACGGACTCGACGGAATTATTTTTTGTCAAATCATCACGTTCTTTTCCATCGCGTATTTGATTTTGCGCGGACTGCTCGAACGCATTGACCCTTCGATGGAAGAAGCCGCGCTTTCATTGGGCGCAAGCAAGTGGCATATTTTTCGTACGGTCACATTGCCTTTGTTGACGCCGGGCATTGCCGCCTCTTTCCTCTTGATGTTTGTGGAATCGCTCGCGGATTTGGGCAATCCGATTTTGATTGGCGGCAACATCACTGTGCTCTCGACGCAAATTTGGATTGCCGTTAATGGCGAACACGACCAACAAAAAGGCGCGGCGCTTTCGTTCGTGCTGCTTTTGCCGACACTGACTGTTTTTCTTTTGCAGAGATATTGGGTCTCGCGTCGTTCGTACATTGCCGTCACGGGAAAACCGACGAGCGGCGCGGCGACATTCGTCAAAGAACCGATTGTGCGCTGGACATTCATCGCGTTGACGACGCTGGTGTTGATTTTGATTGTTTCGTTGTACGCGACAATTTTCGCCGGCTCGATTACAAAATTGTGGGGCATCAATTACGCGCTTGATTTTTCGCACTATGAAGGCGTGTTCAAACGCGGACTCGAAGCGATTCTCGACACGACTTTTCTTTCCGCGCTTGCGACACCCATCGCGGGCATCGCGGGTGTCGTCATCGCGTTTCTGGTTGTACGCAAATCCTTTAGCGGCAAACAAGCGGTGGATTTCATGTCGAATCTCGGCGGCGCGGTGCCGGGAACAATTCTCGGCATCGGTTATATTCTGGCGTTCATCCGCGCGCCGATTTTCGTCGTTGCAATCGTTTACGTCGCGCTCGCGTATTTTTTGTTCACCGCCGCGACCAAACAAAACGGCTGGCGTCTTTTGATTTTGGTGAGCGGTTCGTTTTTAGGAATTGTTCTAGCGTGGCTGTCGTACGACGAAAAATTGCGCGCCGCCTCCGCGTTCAATATCTTGAACGGCGCGTTAAACGGACTGCCCACGCTTGCGCCAACGCAATGGCTTTGGCTCAGCGGCGGAATTTTGTTCGCGCTCGCGCTCGCAAGTTTGGTTTTCGTTTCGGGGAAAATGAAACGCCAAGTATTTCTCGTGTTGACATTCATGGCGTTGTACTTGCTCGCGCGTGAATGGATTCTTTTGCTCACCGACCCGCTCTCGATTTGGGGACGACGACTCGGCGGCGATTATTTGCCCGGTACGGTCACTTCGATTTCATCGTGGATTGCGTTGGTGTTTCAACCACCGCTCGCGATTTTGGGGTTCACGTATCTTGTGCTCGGCGCGTTTCTTTTGCCCGCGTGGGAACAACGCACGCGCATCGTCGCTGCCATTCTTTTGCTCGCCGTATGCTGCGCGCTCACGTTTCACGGCGAGCCGCTTGCGCTCGTCGGCAGCGCCTACATTGTTCTCATCGCGTATGCGGTACGTTCTTTGCCCGCGACGGTGCGCGCGAGCATCGCGTCGTTGCAGCAAATTGACCCCGCGATTGAAGAAGCATCCACGTCACTCGGCGGCGACGCGCAGCACACCTTTCGCAATATCACACTGCCATTGATTTTGCCCGCGTTCATCGCGGGATTGATTTTCAGTTTCGCGCGCCACATGACATCGCTTTCCGCGATTATTTTTCTCACCACCCCCAAGTGGCCCATTCTCACCGCGCTCATTTTGAGCGAAGTGGAACAAGGCGGACTTTCGCTTGCCGCCGCGTATTCTGTTGTACTGATTGTGATTGTGCTCGTCGCGATTGGTCTCTTGTACCTCTGGGCAGGACGCGCCTTTCGCGCGAGCGCGGAAATGACGTTGGGTGCAGGATGAAAAAGAAAAGGGGCAGGTAGCAGGTAGCAAGTTCCCTACTACCTGTTACCTGCTACATGATACTGTGTACTTGACTCTCGAACATATCACCAAAAAATTTCCCGGACGCGGACAAGAAGGACTCGTCACCGCCGTCGAAGACGTTTCGCTCGAAATTGGCAAGGGAGAATTTTTTACGCTGCTCGGACCGTCGGGCTGCGGCAAAACGACGACGCTGCGTCTCATCGCGGGTTTTGAATTTCCGACCAGCGGAAAAATTATTCTCGACGGACGGCAATTGGAAGATGTGCCACCGAATAAACGCGACATGGCGATGGTGTTTCAAAGTTACGCGATTTTTCCTCATCTCAGCGTCTTTGAAAATATCGCGTACGGTTTGCGCATCAAAAAACTATCGAATGACGAAATTCGTCAGCGCGTCGGGCGCATTATGGCGCTCACCAAATTGACGGGACTCGAAAATCGAATGCCAAATCAAATGTCCGGCGGACAACAGCAGCGCGTCTCGCTTGCGCGGTCGCTCGTCGTCGAACCCAAAGTCTTGTTGTTCGACGAACCGTTATCGAACCTCGACGCGAAATTGCGCGAAGAGATGCGTTTTGAAATTCGTGATTTGCAGCGCCGCCTCAACATCACTTCCATTTACGTCACACATGACCAGGAAGAGGCGCTCGCGCTCTCTGACCGCATCGCAGTGATGAATCGCGGCAAGCTCGCGCAACTCGGCACACCGGAAGAAATTTACGAACGCCCGCGTTCAAAATTCGTCGCAGACTTTATTGGTCTCGCAAATTTCTTGCCCGCGCGCGTACAAACCATTCACGACGAACATGCAAACGTTCTCGTCGGCGACACGCCACTGCTTGTGAATTCGTCCATCAACGCGATGCCTGAAACCGACGCGCTCATCTTTGTTCGCCCGAGTGATGTCAAAATCATCAATGATGGTGCGACAGAAAATGTGTTGGAAGGGCAAGTGACCAAAGCAACGTATCTCGGCGAAAAAGTGGACTATCGCGTGCGCGTCGGCGAAAACATGGAACTGCGCGTGCAGACCGATGAAGCCACGCGTCATACGCCCGGCGAACGCGTGCATTTGTACTTGCCCACTGCACACGCGTGGTTGATTGGGGAAGAGTAAAGGTTGGAGATTCGAGCTTCAAAATTGCGCGTTGTCGTCGTTGACATTGACGGCTGTCTCACGCCGGGCGAAGGTGCGCCGTGGAATTTTGATCTCCTGCGTTATGTGGCGGAATTGAATCAACGCGCCCGACGCGGCGATGCCCCATTCGCAATTACACTTTGCACCGGACGCCAACAGCCGTACGTCGAAGCGATGACGCAGGCGATTGATGGCTACTTCCCCGCAATCTATGAAAACGGCGCGGGTTTGTATTTTCCCCAAACGTACACTTTCCTCGAACATCCCGCGCTCACGAATGAAATCCGCGCGCGCCGCGCAGAAATCAAACGCGTCATCCAACGCGAACTCGTCGCACGCGGCATCGCGCAAATTCAACCGGGCAAAGAAATCAATCTCACGCTTTATCCCGCGCGCGAAAAATTATCGCTCGTCGAAATTGCCGAACGCGCGCGTGATGCTTTAAAAAATGAACTCGATGATTTTGATTTATACGCTTCGGTGAGCTCTGTCGAAATTTTGCCGCCGGGCATTGACAAGGGCGCGGGCGTCGAATGGTTGGCAAACGAGATTGCAATCCCGTTAGCGGAATTCGGCGGCATCGGCGACGCGCCTGCCGATTTATTATTTTTGAAACGCGTTGGGTATTCTGCCGCGCCCGCGAACGCGACCGATGACGTAAAAGCAAATGTGCAATTCGTTTCGCAGTACGAAAATGCGCGCGGCGTCCAAGAGATTGTCGAATTATGGCTGAACCAATTTTGAATATCGGACTCGTCGGCGCGGGACACAGGGACAAGTGCTTGCCCATCATCTCGCCGTCGGCATTCCCGGCGCGCGTTTTATCACCATCGCCGACACGAATCAAGAAAACTGGCGCGCGGTGTCGGCGCGTTTTGGAAAAACATTTTCCACTATTGGTGCGATTCCGATTTTGAAGAGATGCACTCGGCGATGATGACACATCAAAAGCAAAAGAATATGAGCGCACGCGCGTTTCATGGCATTTTGAAATTGGCGCGGACGATTGCGGATTTAGCCGAGAGCGAAAAGAATCGAGACGCATCATTTGGCGGAGGCGATGCAGTATCGCGCGCGGAGTCAAGAGTAAAAGCATCGCGTACACAAGTGAGCTGCCGCGAGAATTGCGCGGCAGCTCGGGGTTCGAACTATTCTATTTTGCTTTCTTGATTGTGAGCTGGTACGTCACATCCAGAAAATCTTTGGCTGCAATGTGAATGGTATGGGAACCGGGTGCTAACGGCGCAATCAACAAATAGTAACCATCGGTTGAACATGGTTTATAGACACCCGGATCGAGACCAAATACATTGTCCTCTGGCAAGTTCAAATTAAAGATGGGCAGCGACTTGAGCGAAGGCGGCTCGTAAATTCGATAACGCTCAAGCTGGCTCACGGACTTGCCATCAATTTCAACCGACAAATCCGCAACATTTACTTGGTCAATTGCTTCCTTGACCGCCTCGCGTGCCATTTTGGCTGTGTCCGTCGGCTCTGTTCCAGCCCATGCTACGTTGTAAATCGGAAAGAACAACAATTTTCCGCGCGGCACAGTGCAAGTACGAGTCACTGTTCCACCAAATGTTCCGGCGAGGAACCACACATCACCCGATTGTCCCTGTGCGCAATGTTCACCTGTTGGATCCAATACCGGATTGACGGAGACCGGCGCAGCACCCACCCACTTCCACCATTTCGCGGCGAGTACACTGTACGGGTGATAAGGTACAGCGGACTCGGGTGCCAAGACCTGCACAGGACCGTCCGCCGTCGCGATACGGAAAGGCGCAGGCAGCAGGAGGACCATTGCCGCGAGGCAAAGCACAAATGCAATTTGAATAAAACGTGTTTTCATCTCGAGACTCCTTTTCGAAATACAAGTTCGATTCATGCGCGTTGTTTCAATCAAACAGACGTGATGAGTTGGATGACCTCACTTGATTTTGATACACTTGCTAAACTCGGACGTGTTCCCTTTTGCATCGGTTGCGGTCGCAGTCACAAATTGTCCGACGACCAGTCCTGTGGCTTTGAACGAAAACGTGATGTTACCGTACGCGTCCGTCTTGACCGTTTTGAGCCCAAGCAGCAAGGTTCCTTCGCCATTGTGGCTCGAATCACATTTTTCTATCGTAAAGAATTCAATCACATAACTCTTGTTGGGGATGCTGTTAAGTGTCCCTTTGACTTTTCCCGTTTTGGCGGAAGCTGCTGTGAGTGCGGGGAAATTCTGTTTTTTGTTGGCGCCTTTGTCTTTGTCGCCGATATCGTTCGGTGTCACACCTTCCGGTGCGAGGTCAATGCCCAAAGCGCCATTCGCGGAGATACTGTTGCCGCGCAATGCATTTCCTGAACCGTTGCCAATCAAGACCCCGGCGTTGCCGTTTGTTGTAATGATGTTGTCTTGCACCAGATTGGCGCTTGCTATGACATACACTCCATTTTGCGCGCTGTCCGAAATTGTGTTTTCCACCAGCGAGTTGCCCGGTCCACTGAGTTGCACACCGTGCTCACCGTTTGATGAAATCGTATTGTGCTTGACAGTGTTGTTGCCGACTATGGCGGAGCCATTGGCGACGGCGACACCGCTCCAACCATTTTCGGCAACGGTGTTGTCTTGAATCAGATTGTCAGTAGACCAGACAACCACTCCATAGTACGTACTATTGGAGATTGTGTTCTCAAGAATTGTATTGCTTGTCCCGGAGATGTTCATGCCATTTTCACTACTGAGAATCGAGTTATGCTGGATTGTGTTGACTGAACCGGATGCCACATTGATTCCGTATTTGGGGTAAAAGGCGATGACATTATCGGTGATTTGATTGCCGTCTATGTACCAGAGGACGATGCCTTCTTCAGCGTTGCCAAGATTCAAGGTTCCAGCAGCGTCCGTGCCAATGTAATTGTTTCGGATAGTGGCAAAAGTCGTGGTGACTTGACTTGGCGTGGTCGCGGGTATTCCCTTCGCGTTGAAATCGCCTTCCATCGCGCGACTCGCTCTCGCCATTTCCGGACAGTACTCGTTGCCGCAGACTTCGATGCCGTCGCTTCCATTGCACGAAATCACGTTGCTACTAATGACTGCGCCAGTCATTAAAAAAATGCCCTCTGCTGCATTGCCCAGACACGCGCTGCCGGCTGCATTGGTGCCAATAAAATTCCCTTGAACAATCATGTCCGTCGAGTAATAGTTTGTAATCCCATTCCAACCATTCCCCGAAATCACATTCCCGGCGCCTGCCGCTGTGCCGCCAATCACAGTGTTGGTCATTTGACCACTCGCGGAAATTCCATTTTCACCATTTCCCAATGCGGAGGTTCCGTCCGCATTTGTGCCAATGAGATTCCCTTCGATGTGAGAGTTGGTCATGAAATGTATGCCGTCGTTGCCTGCACTTAAAAGAATGCCCAGCGAACCGTTCCCGGAAATGAGATTCCCTTCGCCCGGCTTTGTTCCCCCAACCAAAGTATCTGCGGAGATATCACCGATAACAATGCCCCATTTACCGTTTCCTAATTTGCTGTTCCCATCGGCGGTGGTACCTACTTTATTTCCTTGAATCTTGGTTCCGACGGCGTTCCTGATTTCGACACCAAATTCTACATTTCCCGAGACCAGATTATCACGGAGCACGTTGTTTGCGGACGGGGCAATCCAACCGTCCAAAAGAATGCCGGAGCCGTTGCGACTTGTCATTTGGGAACCGGTGATATCTGTGCCAATATAGTTCTTGACAATCACGTTGCGGTTTCCCGAAAACAAGATGCCAAAGGTGAAATCATTGATCACCAAGCCCTGAATCAAACAATCGTCAGCGGCAATCTCCAGCCCGATGGTCTCGTAGGGTACACTCTCCCCATCGAGTTCAATCAGGGGAGTGCCCGCGTAGCTAGGCTGTGACGTGCCATCAATGGTGAGCGCTTCTGTAATCTGAGGCAAGACCGATGATAGTTTGATGGTCTGCGCGCCCGTGCCAATGGCAAACGTGATAATGTCCGCGCCCGGATTCGCGTTGGCGTCAAGAATTGCCTGACGCAGGGAACCTGCACCGCTGTCGTTCGTGTTGGTTGCGACAAAGGACGAGGCGTGGGCGGGTTCCACCGCGATTAGCAAGGCAAACGCAAGCATCATGCACATCACAACCCTACAAAGCATGGTTTGCCCCGGATTCCGTCTTGAAGTTTTCATTGTTCTAACTCCTTGCTTTTTGAATACCGTTGCCCGGTGCGTAGGTAGTGGCAAATCGTCATTTAATATTTGATGCCCCGCGCAGGTTCGATTTGCCACCATCCACACAAGAATATGCTTGTATCTCCCACAATGACTATTTCCTGAACTTGAAATTCGCTTGATGTTTGGTTCCATCAGACAATACCAGCGTGAAGGTCTTGCATGTTCCCGCCCAAGCTTTATCTGTCTTGGAGTTCAAGATGAACTGATTCGCATCCGCGTCATAGCGTAACCCTGTTGACCCTGCATCGGCGTATTCCTCAATCGCATCTGTACTTCCCGAACAAGTGCCAAGCGAGCCATAGCCATAACGCATAACTGCAGCCAAATCGCTGACATAGTTACCGTTCGCGTCCTGCAGCGACCATTTCATTGGAATAGTTTGTCCCGCTTTTGCGGCATTTATTGTTGGCAGATTGTCAACCGGTGAGTGAAAACCGAGAAACACAAACAAAGATAAAGCCGGTGTAGATGTTGGGGTATCGGTAGGTATATCCGTCGGCGTGTCAGTCGGCGTATCCGTTGGTGTATTCGTGGGCGTATCGGTCGGCGTGTTCGTCGGCGTGTCCGTCGGTGTCAACGTCGGCGTGAATGTCGGCGTATCCGTTGGCATATCCGTTGGAGTGTTTGTCGGTGTGTCAGTCGGTGTGGAAGTGTAGGCAATCCACTGCGCGGTCAGGGTCATGTCATTGGCGACGATATCGGTGTTGAAATTCCAGGCAGAGGCGCCGTTGTACCAACCCGCAAAGGTGTAACCGCTCTTGGTCGGATCCTCTGGTTTGTTAACCTTACCGCCAGACACCACTGCCTGGTTGCTCGGATTCGGCGTGCCTTCCCGCGCATCGAAACGCACAGTGTAGGCATTGTAGCCAGCAACCCAATTGGAAGTGTCACCATTTAGACTGAAGTTGTACAATGTGCTGGTAATAGCATTGCCGCTGATGTCTATAGCCGAAGTGATACCGGCATTATTGCCACCAGGCACGCCCTGGTTGAATCGGTAGTAAGCCCACAAACCTTGATGCGGCACATCAACTCCGTTGTACATGTTGGATTGGATTTGCCACTGCGGAAGGGTCGCTTTCCAGACGCGAACTTCATCAATTGTCCCGTTAAATGACTGCCATCCCGCGATCTCGCGGTGTCGTCCGATAACGACCGGCGTATCTATATACACCGTGCCAAAGGACCCGTTGACGTAGTTACGCGTTACAAGTGCCTGCTCAATCCCGTCTACGTAAAGGTGAATACTCATGGCACCGGAGTTGAGGGTCGCGGCAACATAATGCCAGCGTCCATCGTTCACACGCGTAGTGGTGGCATCCAACCACCAATAGGCACCCTGACCGGCTTTCCAGTCAGCACGCAAATAGCCAGCGCCGGTGGTTGCGAGTTGGAAATAGTGTTTGGCAGTATCAGAGCCCGTAAAGGTAGTAACAATCCCCCCCCAATCCGAAGTAGATGCTGTTTTGATCCATGCTTCGTAAGTGAGGTTGCTACCATAGTTGATGATGGAAGTTGTTTTGACGTAATCATCCGCTCCATCAAAATTCAGCGCGTTTTGATTGTCCGCGTACGCGCTCGGTGCGAGCGAAGCGAGATACCCGATGAGCAAAAATGCGCAGAGTAACGCGACCCGCCGCACTGAATAAAATTGAAAACTATTCATTTTGCTACCTCTTGTACTTTGGCAATTCGTCATCAGACGCGTCTCCGGTGTCGCATGCCCGACTTGCCAACATTTCCAAAATCGCGGCTGTCAAACATTCCCAGCCGCGAAAAAAACAAACCTGTCCGTTCATCACATCCAGCACGCGCCCGCGCCATTCGATTTTTCCTTCGCCCAAATCTTCGAGCCAGAGGCGCAAGATGAATGTCCGCGTATGTTTGCGCGGTTCGAAAACCTCTGTCATGCAGGTCGGATCCATCGTGATTCGCCCTTGGCAGTTTCACGCCGGTGCAAGCATCGGCATCTTGTCTCCCAGATGCACCTTGGCGCGCAAAAAATCTTCCAACCGCGTCAATCGAATTCCAAACACATTGGAAAGTTCGCGCATGTTGTATGGCGTATCGTACGCGGCGACCATCCAATTCAAACCCATCAAGTTGCCTGCCGCTTCCGAAAACATTCCCAACAGCGCGCGGTTCATTTTCAACAGCGCGACGGGCATGTGGAAATGATGCAGCGGACGCGCCAGCACTTGACCAAACACATCCACCGCTTCATCCCACGACAAAATTTCCGGACCGCCGATATTCCAAATCACATTTTGCGCTTGCGGATGTCCCAACGCGCGCACGGCGAATTCGCCCACATCGTCGCTCAAGACAAATGCGTGCCGCGCTTTGCCGTTGCCGGGAATCAGCGCAATGCTGTGTTGGTCCACCATGCCGCCGATGGTTTTCATGTACAGCTGCGCGAATTTATACGGACGATTCAACAGCGCTTGTTCGACGCCGCGATACGGAATGTGACTGCCGAGCAATGCCATCCAGTCGTCCATAAACGGCGCGGCGCGCAAAATCGTGTACGGTACGCCGCTCGCTTGCAAATGTTCCTCCGCGCGGCGGCGATAGAATTGCATCGGCACCTTGTCATCAATCGGCGTGACCGGCGTCGAGACGAGAACGAATTGTTTCACGCCATATCGTTTTGCCGCGTCAATCAAAGCGCGATTTCCTTGCCCATCAATCGCGGCGAAACTGTACGACGTGCGCGGTGCTGTCGTCGTCGCCGTCGTTATGACGGTATCCGCGCCGCGCACCGCCGCGTCAATGCTCGCCGCATCGCGCAGGTCACCGAACGCGAGTTCCACGCCCAATGCTTCGAGATGTTGATATGCCGAATCTTTGCGGACGAACGCGCGCACGGATTGCCCGCTGCGATTCAAGCGTCGCACGAGCCACGTGCCGAGTTGTCCGGTTGCTCCAACGATGAGAATCATGATTTACCTCCCCTTTTCAAAAATCCATTCGCGCAAAGTCTCGGACGCTTGAAATCCGGAGCAACCTTAAATCTGGAACGCTATGCGAAAGAGAGCAATCATCCCGAACAACATAATCAGCCCGAACAGACCCACAATAACAATGGCGCCGATTTTTACCCACCGATTGGCAACCATCGCTTGCATTAACCTCAGAAAAGTACGCACCTGAGCAATCGTCGCTTTGGTTTCTTGCATTGTCTTTTTGCTTTCCTGAACCGTTTGGTCGAGGCTTTCGATTAGTTGTTCGAGACGCGGCTGCTCTGTCTGATTGAACCGAGCGATGCCCTTGCGCAATTCGTCAATTGCCAGTGTCAGCACTCCGGGGATTTCTACCTGTTGGGAATTCATCAGTGCAATTGTGGTCTCGGCTTTACGCTGTTCGGCGGCATAATAGCGCTGCTGCGCTTGGATGAAATTCTGCTGGCTGAGGATGCGGGATAACGCAGTAGAATTGGATTTGCCGGATAATCCATTTCCATCGGATGGTTCGTCTGGGACGAGATTCTTCGATGCACCCATCGACTCAGCAGATGGAAAATGCGAGGCGGCAAGATTATTTGTCTCTTGACGCTCGTTGAATGCCACCAACGGAAGGCCTATCTCTACTGCTACTGGCGAGTTCATCTGGGAGATGCTGTGAATCAGTTGTTGGTTGAGCTGATTACTCCGCTCTGCCAGGACACCATAATATTCCGCTCGACGCCGATAGCTTGTCTCGTTCACTTTTTCTAGCTCGGTCAGTGAGGACTTGGTGCGACTCTCCCTGAGCCACAATAACTTGCGAAGGTCTTGAACCAGCCCTTGGGTCTCTACAAGGTTGTTGTTCGCTGAATCCATGATGTCTTCGATCCGCGGCTGCTCCAGTGTGTCGAAACGCTCGACCGCCTGAGCGACAAAATCGGCTGTCTTTGGAATGCTGCCGGGTTCTTGATAAACGATGTCGGCGATTTCACGTTCGATGAGAGCCAACATGGCCACGTCCTCAGTTATTTTTGCGATTTCATCTTCCACCTGCTTCTGTCTTGTCACGTCACCCTGCACGGCGGCTTGCGCCAATTGCAACATCAAATCCACTAACCGCTTTTGATAATCCGCAACATCATGTTTAAGCTCTTCGCGCTTCTTTGTTAGCACGTTCTTACGTTTCAGCTCGGCGGGCAACAACTCATTATCCGTGCGTCCATCCAGTCGCTCTATTTTGAATAGTTCGTTCAGGTTCTTTCCAGATTGAGCAATCTCGGCAGCAAATGTGTCTAGTGACCGAAAAAGTTTATCGAGCGCGGCAGCAGCTTCGCTCGCCACTTGTTCGATATCAGCGCCTGCCTGTCCGGCAGCTTGGGATGCTTCGTAAAGCGTCTTGCCTACTGCATAGACTCCGCCAGTCGCTCCGGTTGCAATCCACTCATACCATTCCATACCGCACCCCTTCCTATCTCAAGATGGTACCTCATACCCATTTCTTGGGTATGTAAGTCACATTGGTTAGCGTTGATTTCTGTCGGAGCGCAAGTGGAATCAGTTTTACTTCTGACCACTCGCGCTCCTCTGTCCATCCAACGATAAAAAATTGTTCACCAAAGATGTTGCACCGAACACACAAAGCAGACCGTCTGACTGCCTTAGCACGACTGCTTCGAATACACCCAGACGGTTGGTGAGGTCGGGTCCGTGCTGACATATCCAAAGCCCGGCAGGCGGTCGTTGTGTGTGTCTGTTCCACTCTGGTTAGCGTAAATCACCGCGTTCTCTACACTTGAGTCAAAGCACTCAGAGCAAGCGAGCCGCCATGCGGTACGCAGGTCAAAAGCGTCCGTAAACGGCAATTTGATACTTGACCAAAACACGAAGCGTGAACCAAGAGGTGGTGTGGAACCCTCCGTATTGGTATGAAAACCAAACACTTCGTGCACACCGCAAAATGAATCACACCATACGTCCCAGGCAAAATTGGCTTGCATTGTCTGGCAGGCATGCAAAACCACCCAGTTCAACAAACCATCACCCCAGCGCGCGTCGCTCGCCAACATTTGGTGGTCATCTACTTGCGAGCCAAAGTAGAATGCGCCAGAACTTCCGTGACCCGCAAAAAAGGCAAAATGCACATTGTCAGCCCAGTACGAGTCAGTTCCTCCGCCCGGCACCGCTAGCGATTTAAAGTCCTCTTCCCATGCATTATCATTGCCCCAATCAAATCGGCTTGACCAACCCGACAAACCCTTTATGCCCGCCTCAAAGCCTTGTGCGCTAGGGTCCGTCCCACTGATGTCCGCAAGACCGGGTGCTCCATGATAGAGATTGCACCACTCCACACCGACAAAGGGGTCATCCGGGACCTCGCCACGGGAAGGACGGTTATCTTGAAGGACAGTTCCCTCGGAAGGTTGGAGACGCACCAGTACTGAATGAGAATCTTGCAGACCATTCGCATCAGTCACTGTTGCCTTGACAGAATGGCAAACCACCCGGCGCTCGCGATGGGCAATGGAAAGGCGCTCTGCTTTCAGGTTGGGACCAACGCCCAAAACGCCGTCAAAGTTCGATTCCCAGACAATCTTGTAGGGTTTTTTCCCCCCCTGGATCACACACGAGAGTTGCAAAGGTGCGCCATGTGCAAGTTCGATAGGAGCGCGGGGAGCATCAATAATCAACATCGGAGCAAAGGGCGAGGCAGGCAGCGGGTGGGTCATGAACTCCACCGTCACTGGCTTGAGGGAACGCTTTGGAGTCGTCGTCGTAGCGAGTGTCAGCACAAAAGCTGGCTGAACGAGCCGGTTTCCCGAAAGGGTTGAATCTACGATATACGCGAGGGTAGCGTTCTTGAACTCAATCTGCTCTGGTGGCATGCCGAGTTTTCGTGTGAGGACCTTTTCCAGACTGCGTGGTGATGTCAGATGAACCTCTGCCACTTTCCGCAGCTTTGGGACGGAGTGAAAAAGTCCGATGACCTCATTCTTGGCACCGAGGAACACTTTTATCTTCGCGCCTGAGCCATAAGTATTGAGCGGACCGAGCGAGAGGCGCAAATCAACGCAGATATTGTTGGGTCGCAATTTTCGCACCCGGTCTTTGCCTTCAATCTGCTCAAAGTGGTTGACATGTACTGCATCTACCACGCCATTGCGGGGCAACCATTTGTTCTCTTTCAAGTACTGTAATGCGGCTTCCTTGGCTTGTTCTTCAGAGGCAAGCTCTGGGTGATACTCCGCATTGTCCAGCTTGCTATGGTCCGCATAGAAGAATGTCGGACCAAAACGATGCTGTATAACAATCTTCTTTTTATCGGCGACCAGATAGCTGCCTTCGCCTTCTTGAGGATTGCCTTTCACGCCAAACTTCAAAGCCAGTGTTTTGACCTCTTCAATTGAAACCGAAAGCCGCTGTTGTTGGTAGATCGGCAAGGTGAGAGGAATCTCAGGTGACATCTGCTCGCCCAGCCATTGTGCCAATGTCTTCATGTCTGATCCTTTCTTGTTAAAGACTTATCTTGTGGTTCCATCGTCCACTTGCTGTTCTGCTCTCATCAGTGTTGCTCGATTTAGAAAAATCAGTGATGAATGTGATGAAAGCAGATCATCCCTATCCTTCGCAAAAAAAGAGAATGCAAGTTCAACGCTTGGTTGATTGTCATAGGTCAAGACCAGCGTATAGTTTTTAATTTCATAAGTACCTTCCCCGGCGCTTCTTCGAGAAGCTACAAATTCGTTGTTGAACTGACCGTAATCTCTGAATGTCCCGCCCTTGCTAAATGCAATTAACGGTTTCTCACCGTCCTTGAAGTGATTGAGAAATTTTCTACTCGGATCGCTGCTGCTCGTCCAAAAGCCTTCGAGTCCAAGACCGTCTACATTTGGCACTCTAAAAGCATGCTCTCCTGTATCCAGCTGGACTTGGTTTTCCTTGATGAATGTGAGCTTGCGAGGATAGGTTGACCCTGGACGCACGATCGTACATTGATTGCCGTTTACCGTGTATGTGCCCCAGTAAACTGCTTGGTCTTTGTTCTCTTTGCTGGCATCTTTCTCAAAGTGGAGATACCCACCATTGGGCAAATCTTCGTAGGCTTCGCCGTTGTCAAAAATGGTAATCCAGCGCGGGGAAAATCCACTTTGCAATGGACCGCTTTGGAACCACATATGATAGTAATAAAACCATAGACCTTCGAATTTGTTCTTGTCCTCTGTGATCGGTGTCATAGAGTTGTTCCTCGATTCTTCTGTTCAGATTCGTTTACTTCACAATTCTCTACTGCTGTTGTAGCCTAACTCTTGCTTTAATCGAAAGCAGACCCAATCGAAATCTACCAAATTGATGTTTCCAATATAGCACCCTCAGCGTTTCAAAATCGTTTCGTACCCGTTTCGCCGCCGACACAAAAAAAGAGAGGCGAGTATTTTCTCGCCTCTCTTGCACGTCCCGGATTGTGAAAAATCAATCCTCTTGCAGTGCGTATGCAATCGCTTGTTCTTTTGTCATGGCAGCTCCGGCTTCCCAAGCTGCCTGAATTTCTTTTTGGTCCAATGTGGAATGGATGAATGCCAGGATTTCTTGGCGCTCTCGCGCATCAGTAGGTTTTTGCATGATGCCAAGTTCTCTCTTCTGTGTCTCCGCATAGCCCACAAGTTTCGCCGCACGCACAGCTTGTTTTTTGACAGTGGCTAACAAGGCGAACCTTTCTATTGCGCGTGCAACCTCTCTGATTCCAATCTCTTGGGCAAGCTCGAGTTCTTCCTCAAACAATGTTTTTGCACTTGACATATCGCCGCGGCAAAGCACCGTCAGACCGAAATAGCTCAGCACCATACAGATATGCGTGTGGTCAGCATATTCGCGCGATAGTGCAAGCGACTCGTTATATCTTTTCTCCGCTAATTCATAATCCCCGGACACGTGCGCGATTTCTCCCAATATGCGCAACTCTTTCTGAGTCTCTTTCCATTCTTTATGCGCACGAAAAAACGCCAGAGTTTCTTCGACCTGAGCGCGCGCGGTGGAATAGTCTCCCTCCAAAAAATTCAAATATGCCATATCACGAAATAACACGACTGCATTTTGTCTGTCACCCAAATCAAGAAAAAGCTTGCGACTCTGCGCATATAAGGTCCGAGCCATCGAAAGGTTGTTTTGAGATTGGAACTCGTGTCCTTTGTAATGCAGCCATGTGGCGATCAGCCAATCGTCGTCAAGCTCTTGCAATAGCGCCCAGCTTTCGACTGTGGCTTCTTCAGCATAAGCGGGTTTGTTAGCATACTCGGAAAGACTCAACTCTGTCAGTGCCCAAGCAAGCAGTGGTTTGCCCAAAGCGCCATGCTCGCGCGCGATTGCAGCCGCTTGCTTCAAGTATTCAGTAGACGCATTCAAATCACCTTGGTCATCTGCGAGCAGAGCAGTAGCAATCAGGGCTTTGGCGCGTATCAAAGTTCTTCCTGCTGACTCTGCTTGTCTCAAGAGTTTTTCTGCGCGATTGCGCCACTCTGTAAAGTAGCTGCGTGAAAAGAAAAGAGAGCTCAATGAGCCAACAAGACGCAGCCCCTTTTCGGCGCGTGCCGGACACTGTGACCACTCTGCCGCTGCACGCAAATTGTCGTGCATGTCGTCGAGTCGAATCAACCAATCATCTTGTGATGCGCCTCTCAATTGGGGTTCGCTCTCTGCCGCGATTGCGACGTAAAAATCAAGATGTCGGTCGCGGAAAGAATCTGCTTCACCCGCATCCTCTAATTTCGCGCGCGCATATTCGCGTATCGGTTCCAACAAACGCAGGCGCGGTTTGTGGTCATTGGAATATGTTGCAACCAGCGATTTATCAATCAGATTCGCGACCAAATCAAGAATATCTGCTTTTCCTAATTGAACGTCACGCGCGTTTTCATTATCCGCGCACACCGCTTCTGCCGCTTCCACCGTAAAGCCGCCTGCAAAAACCGCGAGCCGTCGAAACAAAATCCGTTCCACATCCGAAAGCGTTTCATAACTCCAATCCAACGCGGCGCGCATCGTTTGATGATGCGGCTGCTCTTGGGTTGCGCCGCGCGCGAGCAAATGAAACGTGTCCTCCAGACGCGCCGCGATTTCGGGCGCGGTCAACAACGACACGCGTGCCGCCGCGAGTTCAATCGCCAGCGGAATACCATCCAACCGTCGGCAAATTTTTAATACCGCGTCCGCGTTTTCATCCGTCATGCCGAACGCGGCGAATACTGTCGTCGCGCGTTCGACAAACAGCTGTACTGCCGGAGATTGCATCAACTCGCCGATGGTGTTCGTCCCGCGCTCATCGGGGAGTGCCAGCGGTAACGTGTGCCATACAAACTCACCGTGTAGGCTTAACGCCTGCCGACTTGTCGCCAAAATATGAGTTTGCGGCGCCGCGCGCAGAAATTCTTGTGTGAGGTGTTGTGCGTTTGCCAACACATGTTCACAATTGTCCAACACGAGCAGCAATAGTTTCTCGCGCAAAAAATTCGCAATCAATTCGGCAAGCGGCGTATCGGACGATTCGCGCAAGTTCAACACCGTCGCAATAGCTTGCGAGACCAGTCTGCCATCCCCAAGCGGCGCCAAATCCACATACCATACTCCATCTGCAAAGTGTTCAAGCAGAGCTAACGCCGTCGCCAATGCCAAACGCGTTTTACCTACGCCGCCCGCGCCCACGAACGTTACGAGCCGATGTTTCAGCACCTCATCAGAAACATTGCGTACATCCTCTGCGCGCCCAATCAAGCTCGTGAGTTGCAAAGGCAGATTGTGACGAGGTTTTTGTTCGCTTGCGTTTGGCTTGTCCACACGCGTTTCTGTTGTCCGTCGCAGCGCGGCTTGATAGGTCGCCAACGTTTCCGCGCCGGGCTCGACAGCCAATTCGCGCGCCAACACATTTACGCATTGATTGTGATAACGCACGACGCCGGCGCGGTCACCATTCAGCGCCGACAATCGCATCAAATGGCGATAGGTTTCTTCGCGCAGCGGGTCAGTGACGAGCAATCGTTGTGCGTACTTGCGCGCGGCGAAAAAATTTTCCTCTTGCTCATAACACATCACCAGGCGCTCTAACGCTTCGACATATTCCAACCGCAAGCGTTCGCGTTCCGGCAGAATCCAGTCGTCATAGCAGTTTGGCACCAAATCGCCGCGATACATTTCGACTGCTGTATGCCAGCCCGCCGCGTCCGTCGCAGTTTGGAGTGCGGACTCGAAGCAAGCCACATCCAGCGTAAAGGGCGCGTCGGCACGCCACTGCACCGTTTGAGAGTCGGTGCGGAGAAAACAGTCTGCCTGTGGGAGAGCTTGATGAAGGAGGTGGAGCAAATTGCGCAAGTTGGTGCGCGCTTGTGCTTCGGGCGAATCAGGAAAAAAGAGAAAGGCGAGGTGTTGACGCATCTGTGGTGCGTCGCGATGCAAAATCAAAAAAGCAAGCAAGCCCTCAAGCCGTGGCGGATGCAATGTGCTTGGTGCGCTATCACCCCAGATGAGCTGAACGCCCCCAAAGAGCTGAACATGCAATAAAGACCCCATCATTCCTCCAAACGAAAAACTGGTGCTGACAAATTTTTTAAACAATTCAAAAAAGCTATAATCCTACGCAATCACATCAAGGTCAAGAATCAGTCAAATTTGAGTGGGAATTCCGGGTCTCATAAAGAGTTTCTTGGCATTTTCGGTTGAATCGTAATTCGTTGCGAACACAGTTCGCAACAACTCGAAACTGAACCACACCGAAAAAAAGACCGAGTGGAAAGCGCGCCACTTGTGGTGTAAAATCCTTTTCTCGCGCGCAGTAAAGTAAAAACCGCGCAAGGATTTTGCACCATGTCCCCCCCCAAATTCATCCTCGCCATTGACCTCGGCACCTCTGCCCTCAAAGTCGCGCTCGTCACGACGAATGGCGACATTCTCGCGTGCGAACAAGAAACTCAATCGGTGACCCTCTTGCCGAATGGCGGCGCGGAACAGAATCCCGATGATTGGTGGAACGCGATTGTGCGCGCAACGAAACGCGTGCTCGCGCAAAACGCGGCGCGCGTTGACGAGATAGTCGCGGTAGCTTGCACCTCGCAGTGGTCCGGTACGGTTGCAGTAGATCGCGCGGGCAAACCGCTTCATCCCGCGATTATTTGGATGGATGCGCGCGGCGCGCTGTACGTCAATCAAGTCACAGGCGGGCTGCTCGCCGTCGAAGGATACGGCATAACAAAACTCTATCCTTGGCTCCGCAAGACAGGCGGGATTCCCGGACGCGCGGGCAAAGATTCCATCGCGCATATTTTATTTTTGAAACACGAGCGCCCCGACGTGTACGCGCAAACATACAAATTTCTCGAACCAAAAGATTATTTGAATTTCAAACTCACCGGACAATTCGCGGCGGGCTTTGATTCCATCATCTTGCATTGGGTCACGAACAATCGCAACATCGCGGACGTTTCCTACGACGCGCAATTGTTGAAACTTGTTAGCATGGAACGTGAGAAATTGCCCGATTTGAAACCTGCCGCGTCGGTGCTTGGGAAAATTGCGCCAGAAGTTGCGCGCGAGTTGGGACTGCGCGACGATGTGCGCGTCGTGATGGGCACGCCGGATGTTCAATCCGCCGCGATTGGTTCGGGCGCGGTGCGCGATTTTCAAACGCACCTGTACGTCGGAACGTCGGCGTGGATGTGCTGTCACGTGCCGTTCAAGAAAACCGATTTGACGCACAACATGGCATCGCTCCCGTCCGCGCTGCCCAATCGTTATCTCTTGACGAATGAACAAGAAAGCGCGGGCGCGTGTCTCGCGTATTTGCGCGACAATTTATTTTTTCCGAATGACGAACTCGGTACATCAAAACCCGACAATGTGTATCGCGCGTTTGACCGCATCGCCGCGCAAGTACCCGCCGGAAGTGACAAACTGATTTTTACGCCATGGCTGTACGGCGAACGCACGCCCGTCGAAGACCACAGCGTGCGCGGCGGTTTTTTTAATCAATCGCTGCAAACGACGCGCGCCCACATGATTCGCGCGGTGATGGAAGGCGTCGCGTACAACGCGCGGTGGTTACATGAAGCGGTGGAAAAATTTTGCGCGCGCAAAATCACATCGCTCAATTTCATCGGCGGCGGTGCAAACTCTAAAGTCTGGTGTCAAATTTTCGCGGACGTGTTGAACTGCGAAATTGTACAAGTGCGCGAACCGGTGCAGGCGAATGTGCGCGGCGTCGCGCTGCTCGCGTCCGCATCGTTGGGCTATATGACGTTCGACGAAATTCCTTCGCACGTTGCGATTGCAAACACGTTTGCGCCGAATGCGGCGAACCGCGCGTTGTATGACGAACTGTTCCGCGAATTTGTGAATCTGTATCATGCGAACAAAAAAATTTACGCGCGATTGAATCGCATCCAACATTGAAATGTCCTGGTTCCACCATCTGCGCGCGATTCTTTTCCTGCCATTTATGGTGACGATTGTGATTCCGTCCGTTCTCGTCTTCTTTGGCGGCGTAAATGTCGCGTGGGCGACAGCTACACCGTTGAACTGGATAATTGCTGCTGCAAGCATCGCGTTCGTCGCGTGCGGTCTCTTGCTGCTCGTGAAAACGATTTCGTTGTTCGCGCGCGAGGGACAAGGCACGCTCGCGCCGTGGGACCCGACACGGAAACTTGTCGTACTCGGAATCTATCGGCATGTTCGCAACCCAATGATTAGTGGTGTGATTTCGATTCTGTTTGGTGAGTCGTTGCTGTTCGGTTCGACCGGATTGGTTGCATGGCTGATTTTTTTTGTGCTTGCAAATCTGATTTACATTCCGTTCGTCGAAGAAGCGTCACTCGAAGCTCGCTTTGGCGCGGACTATGCGCGCTACAAACAAAACGTGCCGCGTTGGATTCCGCGCTGGCGCGCGTGGGAACCGCCGAGTGAAAACGCGAGGGCGCAATGAGCGTAATTGATTTTGTAATGCGTGCGTTAAACCGCGTGAATCCACGCGTAATGCGTACCGCCGAGAAAACGTTAAAAGCAGTCCCCGGTGTGAACGCGCGCATGGAACATGAATACGACGGGATGATGCGCGAGTTGGAACCTTCGCTCAAACCATACGCGCGCGAATTTGAAACGTACGCGCGATTGCCGAAAACGGGACGCGACCGCGAGGAAATTTTGGACGAGATGGAAAAGCTGAACGCGCGCGAACAAGAGAAATGGCGAGACGGTTTTGTTTCGGGCGCGGTGTATCACGGCGACGCGTCGTACATTGATTTTCTCAATCGCGTTTACGCCTTGAATTCGCAAAGCAATCCGTTACACGCGGACGTGTTTCCTTCGACGACCAAGTTTGAAGCGGAAATTGTTTCCATGACCGCGCAGCTCTTTGGCGCGAATTCGAGCAATGACATTTGCGGCACGGTATCTTCGGGCGGCACCGAAAGTATTTTGCTCGCGATGAAAACGTATCGCGATTGGGCGCGTGATAAAAAAGGAATTACCGCGCCCGAAATCATCGCGCCCGTTTCCGCGCACGCCGCGTTCGACAAAGCCGCGCAGTATTTCAATATCAAGTTGATTTCGATTCCCGTGCGCGACGACATGCGCGCGGATGTGGAAGCGACGCGCCGCGCGCTTTCCAAAAATACCATCGCGCTCATCGGCAGCGCGCCGTGTTTTCCGCACGGCGTCATTGACCACATTCAAGAATTGTCCGAACTCGCGCGCGAACACGGCATCGGTTTTCACACCGACGCGTGTTTGGGCGGATTCATTTTGCCGTTCGCAGAAAAATTGGGGTATCCCGTACCGCCGTACGATTTTCGTTTGCCCGGCGTCACGTCCATGTCCGCCGACACGCACAAGTACGGCTATGCCGCAAAAGGCACGTCGGTTGTTTTGTATCGCGGGCGCGCGTTGCGGCATTATCAGTACTATACAGCGACGGATTGGAGCGGTGGTTTGTATTTTTCGCCGACGTTCGCAGGAAGTCGTCCGGGCGCGTTGAGCGCGGCGGCATGGGCGGCGATGCTTTCAATTGGCGAGGAAGGTTATTTGGACGCGACGCGCCGCATTTTGGAAACGGCAGAAAAAATTCAGGCGGGGATTCGTGCCATTCCTGCATTGAAAATTCTCGGCGCGCCGTTGTGGGTGATTGCGTTCACCTCGTTCGAGGTGAACATTTATCAAGTGATGGAGCAAATGACAAAACGCGGTTGGAGTTTGAACGGCTTGCACAAACCGTCCGCCGTCCACATTGCACTTACTTTGCGTCACACCTTGCCCGGCGTCGCGGAACGATTCATCTCTGATTTACAAGAGTCTGTTTCGTACGTTCAGGCGCATCCCCAAGACAAAGGCGAACTCGCGCCGGTGTACGGTCTCGCCGCGAATTTACCACTGCGCGGTGTTGTGAGCGATTTGCTCAAACGCTATCTGGACACGTTGTACAAGGTAGATTGACCGTTTTCTCAGAATCTCACGAATCGAACTTTTTTTATTCACATTCAATTGTGTCGCACATGCAACGTGCAATTTACCGACATGCGGGATTTGTTACGGCTTGACCCCATTCATGAGGCGGACGAAACCGATTGGACCCATAGCGCGAACAAAGACAACAGTTCGCTTCCCCGTTGACGCAACATCCACAAGAATTCAAAGAATCTGCAGAGTTATATTTACATGAGCGAATCGTATTCACTGCACGCCATTGCGCGCCTGCCCGCGCCGAACGACAACGCGGCGATTGCCACGCGGCGTCTGGCAAAAGGAACGCGAATCGAGAATGATGGGCATGCGTTTATGTTGGACGCGGATATTTTGGAAGGACATCGCTTTGCAGTGAAACCCATCGCGGCGGGCGAAGCATTGTTGTCATGGGGCTATCGTTTTGGAATTGCCACACGCGACATTGCATCGGGAAATTGTGTTGTCAACGCGTCCGTATTGTCCGCGCTGCGCGAACGCAGCGTGACCCTCGCATTGCCCGACACGCCAAATTTTCGCAATCAAATCGAGCACCATCAATTTGATGAAAACGCGTTTGTGGCGGGTGTACAAGTCGCGGCGCACGAACAACAACGAACCTTCCTCGGCTATCGGCGTTCGCACGGACGCGGCGTCGGCACGCGCAACGTGATTGTGATTCTCGGACTCTCGTCACGCGCCGCGAGTTATGCCCGCGCGTTGGCGCTGCGTTTGCAAGACGCGCGGAAAAATTTTAAAAACGTTGACGGCATCGCGGCTGTCGCGCACACCGAAGGCAGCGGCGGCGACCCGCTCAACAATTTTGAATTTCTATTGCGAACGCTCGCGGGAATGTTTGTTCATCCGAACGTCGGCGCTGTATTGGCAGTCGCGCATCCCGAAGACGCAGTGAGCGCGGAGGTGCTGCGCGACTATCTCGAAAAAAATAATTATCCGTACGACGCGGTACCGCATAAATGGTTGACATTGAGCGCAGATGGAGAACAGGATTTTGCGCGCGGCGCGCACATTGTTTCGGCGTGGTTGGATGAGGTCAATCGCATCACACGCACACGCGAATCGTTTTCCAAGCTCAAGGTCGCGCTGCAATGCGGCGGCTCGGACGCGTTTTCAGGCGTGTCGGCAAATCCGTTGCTCGGCGCGGTGGCGCGCGAAATTGTGCGTTATGGCGGCGCGGCAAATTTGGGCGAAACCGATGAATTGATTGGCGCGGAAGAATATGTTTTGAACAATGTGCGCGACGCCGAAACCGCGCGCAAATTTTTGCACGCAGTTGAAATTTTCAAAACGCGTTTGGCGTGGCACGGCGTCACGGCGGAAGGCAATCCGTCGGGCGGCAACATGTATCGCGGCTTGTACAACATTTCGCTCAAGTCGCTCGGTGCGGCAATGAAAAAAGACCCGGCGGTGCGACTCGATTACGTGATTCCCTACGCGGAACGAATGATAGAGCCCGGTTTTTATTTTATGGATTCGCCGGGAAATGATTTGGAAAGCATCGCGGGGCAAGTGGCGGCGGGCTGCAATTTGATTTTCTTTACCACGGGCAACGGTTCGGTGACAAATTTTCCGTTTGTGCCGACGATAAAAATGGTGACGACGACAGGACGCTATAATTTATTGGCGAACGAGATGGACGTGAACGCGGGCGCGTATTTGGACGACCTCTCCATGGCGGAATTGACTGCGCGCACGCTCGACCTCACCGAACGCATCGCGTCCGGCGAATTGAGCAAAGGCGAGCGTGCGCAACATTCCCAAGTTTCCATTTGGCGCAATTGGCGCCAGACCGATGCGCGTGCAATCAATGTATTGTTGGAAATGCCCGCGCCGAACGGCGAACCGATTCCGCTGCGCGCGCAAGAATTTCAAACACGTCCACTGACCTTTCCAATTCAAACGGACGGGACACATGCGGCGCATGAATTTGTCGGACTGATTTTGCCGACGAGTCTGTGCGCGGCGCAAGTGGCACGTCTCACCGCCGAACAGTTGAATCAAACACACCTCGCGCGCACACAGCATGTTTCGCGTTTCGTCACATTGACACATACGGAAGGTTGCGGCGTGAGCGGTGATTCCTACATGGCGCTGTACAAACGCACCATGCTCAATTACATGCTGCATCCGATGGTGCGTTTTGGATTGTTTCTCGAACACGGCTGCGAACTCACGCACAACGACGCGATGCAAAGACAATTGCAAACCATGGGCAGCGCGCCGACACAATTCGGTTGGGCGAGTATTCAATTGGATGGCGGAATGGAAAAGGTGCAGCGCCGAGTGCAAGCGTGGTTCGCGGCAAAGCTCGACGCGGAAAAAATTCCCACGCGCGAATTTGCCACCATCGAACGCGTGCGGATGGGATTAATGACTGCCTCCGCCCCCCCCCCGCACATCGCGCACGCTCTCGCAAATGTCGTTCGCAATATCGTCGCGCAAGGCGGAACGGTGGTCGTTCCATCCAACACGCCCTTGTTGCAGAGTGATGCGTTCACGCGCGAGTTGTTGCAAAATGAAAAATGGAACGCGTCGTTGGCGTATGGACAAGGCGCGGCACTGCGCGGTTTGCACATCATGGACGCGCCGTCACGGCATTGGGTCGAAACGTTGTCGGGACTTGGCGCAACGGGCGTCGAACTCGTCCTCGCGTATGCGGATTCATTTCCACAGCAAGCGCATCCATTTATTCCAGTGCTTCAATGTACGCACGACGCGCGCGCGGAAAATAATTCCGCATTCGATTTGGTATTGAACGAAAATGTGGGCGCGTGCGTTCGCGCAATCGAAACAGAGATAACAAAAATGCTCGCGGGAGAAATCTCGCCGCGAGCATTCGCCACTGCCAACACCGATTTTCAAATCACGCGCGCGTTGTTGGGCGTGACCGTATAAATGTCATCCCCAATGTTTGCGCGCGAATTTTATTTTTTCCAAATTTTGAAACGAATCGCCGCCCTCGTGGTGATTAAATTCCCACACGCGAATTTCCTTTGCGCCCGCCCAATAATTGTACGCGGCGAAAACCGTTGATGGTGGACACACTTCGTCCATCAAGCCAACGGAAAATAACGCGTTGCCTTTGCCGCGCGTCGCCAAATTCACACCATCGAAATACGCGAGCGTTTGGAATGCTGTGGCAACGCGGTCCCGATGAATTTTTAGATACTGACTGATTTCTTCGTACGGATACGCGACGGTAATTTCTACCGCGCGACGATAGTGACACAAGAACGGGACATCGGGCATCACCAATTCCACATTGTCTGCGAGCGCGCCCACCGCGATTGAAATTCCACCGCCTTGACTTCCGCCCATCACGCCAATATGCGCGCCATCCACCGACGCATGGGAACGCGCTGCTTCCACCGCGCGCACGCCATCCGCAAACACGCGGCGATAATAGTACGTCTGCGGATTCAAAATCCCGCGCGTCATGAATCCGGGAAATTGCGGATTGCCGCCATCCATTTCGGGGTCGGACGTATCGCCTTTGCGCCACGCGCTCCCTTGCCCGCGCGTATCCATCACGAAATGCGCGTACCCTACACTATTCCACATCAACCAATCGGTTGCAAAGCCGCGCCCGCCGCCGTAACCGATAAATTCGACAATGCACGGCAGCGCGCCGCTGCGTTGTGTCGGCAGATTCAACCACCCTTTGATAGGATGTCCACCGTAACCGTTGAACGTCACATCATACGATTCGATATTTTTCAAACCATAGTCCACGCGCTCAAATTTCGCGTCGAGCGGAAACGAACGTGTTTGCGCGAGCGTGGCTTGCCAGAACGCGTCAAAATCCTGCGGCTCGTTGCGCGCAGGTACATACGTTTCCAGTTCGGCAAGTTTGAGGTCAAAAAACATAATTCTCCTCGCAATGAAAAATTTTTATTGAATTGCCGCGACGCTTGCTTTTGCTGCAGTCGTGATTTCCTCGAACGCGCCGGACACCACTGCTTTTTTGGAAATCAAATTGCCGCCGATGCCCAATGCGACCGCGCCCGCGTTCAAATACTCGCGCGCATTTTCGACGCCGATGCCGCCTGTTGGCACGAGTTTGAGAAACGGCATCGGCGCGAGGACATCTCGTAGATAACGTGGACCGCCCAATTGCGCGGGAAACAATTTCCCCAATTCACTTCCCGCCTCGTATGCTTCCAACAATTCCGTCGGAGTGAATCCGCCGCTCAAAACGGGAATGTCACGATTCACACACGTCGAAATCACTTGGCGACGCAGCGCGGGCGTGACGACGAATTGCGCGCCCGCGTCAATCGCCGAGTTCGCTTCGTACACTTGCAATACCGAACCAACACCAACGGTGACGACATCACCCAAATTTTTTCGTACCGCCGTAATCGCTTCCATTGCGCCGCGTCCGGTCAAGGTGTATTCCAACACATTGATTCCGCCCGCGACCAACGCGCTTGCAACCTCCGCCGCGCGGTCATAATTTTCGAGGCGCACAATCGCGACAATTTTTTGTTCGAGAATTTTTTCGACGGTTGACATATTTCCTCATCAGAGACCTGACAGGTTTCTCGATGCAGCGAGTGAACTCCACTCGACATCGCAAAACCTGTCAGGCTGTCCATCACCGCGCAATATCTTTTTTCTCTTGCGCTAAAACCGCATTCAATTCTGCGCGCGATGTGAGTACGCGGTCACCAAATTGCGAAAGCGCAATCGCCGCGAGCGCGACGCCTTGTTGCAAACCTTTACGATAATCTCCATCCAACGCGGCATCGAGAACACCTGCCGCGAACGCGTCGCCGCTGCCGATGCGGTCAATGATTTGTACGGGAATCGCGGGCTGCATGAAAAATTCGTTTTGTGTGAGCAATGCCGCGCCGTCCGCGCCGAACGTGCAATAGATAGCGTGCGCGCGTGTGAGCGCTTGCAGTCCATTCAAGATTTCGCGCGGTGCGCCACTGCAATCAAACAACAAACGCGCGTCATTGCTTTTGCAAAATAAAATATCCGCTTGCTGAATCAACGGACGCAATTTTTCACCCGCCGTTTTCGCATCCCACAATTTCGCGCGATAGTTCACATCAAAACTTACAATGATATTTGCCGCACGCGCGCCTTCCATCGCTTGCGCGACAATTTCATAACAGCTGTCGCTGATGGCGGCGGTGATGCCGGTCAAATGCAAAATGCGCGTGTCGAGCAAATAATTCCAATCCACATCATTCACGGTCATACGCGCGGCGGCGGAATCGGCGCGGTCATAAATCACTTGAATCGAACGCGGCTGTGAAGCATATTCGATAAAGTACGTGCCGACGCGTTCGTTCGGGACTGTCACCACTGCCGAAACATCCACGCCATCCGCGCGCAGCGCGCGCAAAATGTTTTGTCCGAGCGCGTGCGAGGGCAAACGTCCCACCCAACCAACGCGGCGATTCAATCGCGCGAGCGCATAACACACATTACATTCCGCGCCCGCGACTTCGACATCGAGCGCACGCGCGTCGTCGAGGCGTCTGCCCATCGGCACACTCAAGCGCAGCATGGACTCGCCCAAACTCACAACTTCAAAACGTGATGATGAGTTCATACAAATTGAACACACGACGCGCGCGGCACATCAGCGCGCGTGACCAGTCTTCCAATTTCCTCTGCGCCATATCGCAATGGAAAGACACTCACATTGCCGCTGTCTTGATTCGCCACCAAAATAAATTTGCTGTTCGGCGCGAGCGCAAAATTGCGCGGCGTCTTGCCACCACAGGGAATAACCGCGACGCGTTCCAATTGCCCATCCAGATTCGCAGAAAAAACCGCGATGCTGTCATGTCCACGATTTGAAACATAGACGCGTTCACCGTTCGTCGAAACGTGAATGTCTGCAACCGTATCTTCGGGCGCGTTGGGCGGAAGCGTAGAAAGTGTTTGTGTTTCGCGTAATGTTCCATTCGCCGCGTCGTATTCGTACACCGCGACCGTATTCGCCAATTCATTCGCGCCGTACAAAATGTTTCCGTTCGGATGAAATGCGAGGTGACGCGGACCCGCGCCCGGTTGCGTCGCGACGCGCGCATGTTCGCGTAATTTTCCATTCACCGCATTAAATTCATACATGACGAGTTGGTCAATCCCCAAATCCGCGACGATGGCAAAACGATTGTCGGGCGTCAATGTCGTCGAGTGCGCGTGCGGAGCTTCTTGACGCGCTTTGTTTGGACCTGTTCCAGAATGTTGCACATGGTCACTCATCGCGCCCAACCAACCATCCGCGCGAATCGGCAGCACGCTCATGTTGCCCGAACCATAATTTGTGACAAAAATCCATTTGCCCGTCGCATCCATCGCCAAATGACAGGGCCAATCGCCATCACTCGGTTGTTGATTCAACACCTGAAAATTTTTCGCGTCGGCATCATACGCGAACGCCCACACCGCGCCCGGCATTCCATGCGACGCGACACCCAATTCGCTCACCGCGTACACCCATTTTTTGTTTGGATGCACCGCGAGAAAAGATGGACTCGCAATGCCTGTGTATGACGCGAGTTGTTGCAGCGCGCCTGTATCGCCATCGAACGAAAAGGCGTACACTCCAGAATTGTCCGCCGACGCATAACTGCCAATGAAAAGTAAATGTTGATTGGACATGGAATTTACCAATTCGTCACCGACCCATCCTCACGTTTGAAATGTGGCGCTTCCCAAAATTTCCACGTCTGTCCTTCCGCGCGTTTCAAATCTATTTCAATGCCCAGACCGGGCGCATCGGAAACGGGAAAACTATTTCCCACAAGACGCGGCTGTACGGGAAACAACGCGTCCGCGTCGCTCACGCCCGTTTTGCCCGAATACAAATTTTCCGCTTGCGTCACGCGTACTTCAAGCCACGCGAAATTCGGCACCGCCGCCGCCATGTGAATTGTCGCCGCCGTGCAAATGGGACCGAGCGGATTGTGCGGCATCAAATCAATGTAATGCGCTTCCGCCCAACCCGCGACCTTCATCGCTTCGGTGAAACCACCGACATTGCAAATGTCCACGCGCGCGTAATCGGTGAGATGTTTTTCAATGTACGGAAGAAATTGCCACTTGCTCGAAAATTCTTCGCCGACGGCGAATGAAATTGGCGTTTGTTTTCGCAACGCTTCATACGCTTCGGGCGATTCATCACGAATCGGCTCTTCGATAAAGTCCAGCGTGCCGACGGGCATGCGTTGACAAAACGACGCGGTTTCGGCGGGCGTAAGCCGATGATGATAATCAATGCCGAGTGTGAGCGCGCTGCCGATTTCCTCGCGCGCTTTTACCAACCACTGCGCGGTGTATGGAATACTTGCGCGCGGTTCAAAAATTTCAGGCGACGCGGGCGGCTTGGGCAAAAGCGGCATCGTGCGAATCACGTGCCAATTGTTTGAGTACAAAAGCTGAATGCTCTCCAACATTTGCTCGCCCGTTCCACCCGAGGCGGTGGCGAAACACGGAATCACATCGCGCTGTTTGCCGCCAAGCAATTGATACACAGGAACATTCAACGCTTTGCCGACAATATCGTACAATGCAATGTCAATCGCGCTTTGCGCGGCGAGCAAAACGCGTCCGCCCTCAAAATATTGACTGCGATACAATTCCTGCCAAATGCGTCCGCGCTCCATTGGGTCTTGTCCGATGAGAAATTCGCGGAAATGCTGCAGCACGCCCATCACCGCGAGTTCGCGTCCGCTCAAACCCGCTTCGCCCAAACCATAAATGCCTTCGTCGGTTTCCACCTTGACGACGAGTTGATTGCGTACGCCCACCCACACGGGCAATGCTTTGATGTCTGTGATTTTCATATCAGTTGGGGAGAAGCCTTGACATTCATCTTCGCGATTCGAGTCGCAGGCGCGTTTGTCATTGCTTTGCCCTTACACATGCGTCCATCCCAAAATTTTTTCCGCTTTGCTGCTGTCGAAAAAACTATTGTTGCCTGACAAATCGCCGCGTATTGGCGTATTCGGATAATGTTTTTGCGCGAGTGCGAGTGAAGGTTCTTGCATCGCAGTACGCGGCGCGACGATATAAAAAACCTCGTGTCCTTTGAAATCGGACGCGAGTCCAAGCAAACACGCGCGCGCTGCTTCGGACTGTAACGTGTATGCCCACAAATGATGCACCGCCGCGTCACCCATGTATTGCGTCCACTCTGCCGCGCGTTCGTACGAATCTACCAACCAGTGAAAACGCAAACTCGCAATGCACATGTTTTCAAAACGCCGCGCGAACGCATCGCCTTGCTGCTCCATCACCCATTTCGATAAACTGTATGGGTCTTCCGCATACGTGGAATGTTTTTCATCCAACGGAAAATAATCGTAACGCGGCGAACGACTGAACGCGCCGCCGATGGCATTGATAGATGATGCCATTACGACGCGTTGAATGTTCAATAACGATGCCGCGCTCAGCACATTGTACGAACTCGTCGTGTTTTCGTTGTACACCACCGCGTCGGGATGATTCATCGGCGAACGATGCGCGGCGAGATGAATCACCGCGTCGCAATTTCTGAAACTGCCAACGACTTGACCAAAATCGCGTGTGTCCGCCACCCAATACTGCAAATGCGGTCCGCCCCACGGTTCTTTTGGCAACATGCGGTCAATGCTCAACACGTCATGTCCTTGTTCCGTCAAATACGGCACCAACACTTTGCCCAAATCGCCGCTTCCACCTGTGACTGCAATTCTCATGGATGTCTCCTCAATTCAATAATTCCGCGCAATGCAAATCGTGAAACGCCGCCATGCTGTCTTGGAACCCGAACCAAATCACACCGGCGGGGCTGCCACGTCGAAATTGTCCAATCGGAATCAACGTCATGATAATTACGGATTCGCGATAGTCATTCCAAAAATCATCCCACGCATAATTCGTAACGCCGTTCGCAATCAACGTTTTATAATAACGCCGCAAGAGCGATTGTTCAAGCGCCGCACGGCGTTCGCGATTCCAATGCAGCGCGATAAGAAAAGCGAGGTCAATCGCCGCAACGTTTATGCCCCACAATTGAAAATCAATGAGCATCACGCGGTTTTGTTCGACATTGTGCGGCAGCATCAAATTGCCCGTGTGTGCGTCGCCGTGAATGAGTGTGACATTCTGTTGGTCAATCAAACGCTGCGATAAACGCGGCAAAAAATCGGACGCCAACGTTTGTTCCAACGCGCGCTTGTAGTGCAGCAGCAACGCGTCGCCAAGATAGTCCATAAATTTTGGCAGTGTCGCTTCGAGACGTTGATGCAGTACGTTCGCATTCGCCCCCGTCATGCGTTCACCGAGTGAACTGCCGAGACGCGGGTCATTCCACCATTGCGCGTGCAGCTGCGCGAGCGCCTCGACAATCATCTCGCAATGACGATTCGATGGCGGAAGCGGTAATGGTTTTTGAAAATGCGTTTCGGACAAATCTTGAATCAAAAGATGCGAACGCTGTTCCGCGTCACATTCGGCATCGTAACAAATCGGAATTTCAAGTTCGTGCGCGATGGGTTGAACTGCGCGATAAAACGAAATTTCGTGGCAGCCGCGCTTGAGCATTTCGGGATGCACATCGGGTTTGGACATTTTGAGAAATAAACTGTTAGGTACATTTCTTGGCAATTTGCCGAACGCATCTTGCGAATACGAAATTTTCAACCGCGCAATATTCGAGACAAAACCTTGGTTGAAGGTAGTGGAATCAAATTCAATGTGTGAGACCGCGCCACGCGGCAAAACACCGCGTTCGCGTAATTTTGCAGTGAGCCATTCGGGCGTGACTTGCGCCAACGATTGAATGACCATGTTTCAATTGCCAAACAGCGAATTCCAATACGCTAATGTTCGCGGCACATCGGTCAACGGTTCTGTCGAAGCGGCGAGAATCACAGCGGTCTCGCCTTGCGTAAAAAGTTTGCCGAGCGGCGCAATCGTGCACTCTATCAATTTTCGATACGCTGCCAAACGAATGTCTCGTTCACCGCGTGCGAGACATTGATTTACCAATTCCAAATAACCGGCATCATGTTCCGCCCAATAACGCACCGCCGCCTTTTCCCCTTGCCACGTCACACCACGTACATCAAAATAACTGCGCCATGTTCCTGACAAAAATGCAGTCAACATCATTTCAACGGCTGTTTGATGAATCGGATTTTGCGATTGCGCCATACGTTCGAGATGCAGCAAACCAAAACTCTGCCAAAACCAGATTCCATACAAATCGGAATCGGATGGTTTGTCGTTATCCTTTTCTTGCCACGCGTCACTGTTCACTTGTGCCTGCACACGCGCTAGTCGTCCCGACGCATCATATACAATGCGCGCCGTTTTCATTTTTTGCACAAACAATCCCTCAAACGAACGCGGCGCGGGTATTTCATTTTTTTCGAGCAGCGCATCCACAGTTTCTGTTTCCACCAAGACAATATCCGCGATGCGTCCGTCAATCGTCGTGACCATTTGAAAAACGCGCGTTGGAATATCCTTGACCAAAATCAATAAATCATAATCACTCGCCGCATCACTGTGACTTGTCGCGCGTGAGCCGAACTCGGCAATGCCGTCAACAAGCGGTGATGCTTGCAAGGTTTCGATTGTTTTCTCAAAGGAAAGTGCATCGGAAATGGAGTGACTTGAAAGATTCGTCATGCGGCTTTGTTCCGTTGCTGCTTTACCCAATCGCTCACATAAAAATTTTCGCGCTCCATGCCGCGCCCCGCGCGCAAATCGCTCAAGAGCAACATGCAATCGTTATCTTTTGGTACGCGATGTTCGGACATGTACGTCGCTTGTGTGAAATGATTGATTGTTTTGGACGAGACGATAAAATTTTGTCTGTGCGTTGCCATCACGTGCGTCATCAGCGCAAACGTATCAAAGTATTGTGCAGCGCGAAATTGAAAACGCTGCGCGGGCGTCAGTCCGATGGTTTCTACGAGGCGTCGAAACAACGGCGTATTTTTTACCAACGTGCAGACGGGACTGCAGCGCGTCATTTTGGTTGCCACATATTCTCTGTGGTCGAACGTTGTAACAAACGCGTACTCATCCGCCGCGCCGGGGATGCCATCGCGTCCTTCGATAATGCGGTCGGCGTAATAGCCCGCGATGCGCGCTTGATTCGCAAATACATTTTCACCCGCCGCGTTCAATTCATCGAACATTGTACGAATCGTATCGCGTTCGATGAACCAGATGTCGGAATCGAGAAAAAGAAAATGTGTCGCGTCGGCGTTGTTTTGCACAAATGCTTCTAATGCCAAACCATGTTTCTCTACCGCAATCGTCGCATCGAATCCGGTTTGCTGGAACGGAATGTTTTGTGCGTCAAGATATTTTTTCAGCGCGGGCAATTGTTCGTCATCCGATGCATTGTCGAGTACCGCCACACTCAAGCGAAACGTTTCCGCCGAATGTAACATGAACAATGTCCGCAGCATCAATTCCACAAAATGCGAGGTGTTGTGATTGACGGTGACGGCGCGAATATAGCTCATATTTTACGGAATGAGTGCTTTTAATATCGGTTCCACCCACGCGTTTTGTGCGCGGTCATAGACGGCGAAATCCGCTGCGAAATCCCAATACGCCCAGTTGATTTTTTTCTTGCTCATTTCGCTCGCCACATATTGAGTCCATTTCACGCGCGCGTCCTTGTCCACCTCGCGGTACACGCCGAATTCGCCGAGCCATAACGGACGATTGTATTTTTCTGCCCATTCGCGCACGCGAAAAATATCATAGTCCACGAGCGTCTTGTCGTTGCTCGTGCCCCACGTTTTCCCGCGCCACGCGTCACTGCCAACGACCCAATGCGCGCCTTGATGCGTGAACTCGAATGGCAAGTAATAATGAAACGTCGCGATGATGTGCTTGTCTTCTTCAGGCAAACGCAGCGCCAACAGCCCATTCACAGAATTGTAATCAATCCCGCCGATGATGACATTGCGCGTCGGATTGCTCGCGCGCACGACTTGCAACGTTTCCGCCGCGATTTGATTCCAAATTTTGTCGCTCATCGCGTTGGGTTCGTTGTACAATTCAAAAATCACCGACGCCGGATAATTTTTGTAACGCTCGGCAATTTGTTTCCACATAGCGGCAAAGCGCGGACGTTCTTGCGTTGGATTCGTCATCAATTCTTGATAGTGATGTGTGTTGATGACAATGTTCAAGCCGCGCTGCATCGCTTGTTGAATCGCCCAATCCACGCGCGCGAAAAATTTTTCATCAATCGTGTACGGCGGTTTCGTTTCCGTATGCGCTGACCATCGCACGGGTAAACGGACTGTTTGAAAACCCGCGTTTTTCACCAACTCAAAATATTCTTCTTGCAATGTCAAACCCCAATCGCCTTCGTTCGGCGCTTCGAGCATGTTGCCAAAATTAATGCCGCGTCCGAGTTGTTCGGCTTGGGTGAACGCTTCCATTTCAACATACGGAATCATGGTTGGATTTGACGTTGGCATCGGCGTTTGTGTTGGCGCGGGCTTATCCGTCGGCGCAGGTGTTGAAGTTGAAATTGGTGTACTCGTTGACGAGACAGTCGGGGTTGGTTGCGCGCTGCACGCTACAAAGAAAAGACATCCACCCAAGCACAGCAGCACAAACCATTTGCAAGTACGAAAAGAATTGGATGTCATTTCACTGTTTCTGAAAAGATGGAATCGTCGCGCAAAAATCATTTTCAAAGGCGAGCATTTCGCGGCACAACGCCGAGAGTTCCTGGCGTTCCGCAATGGATTCGGGAATCAAATAGTTCCAGTCTCGCTTGCAACGCTGATATATTTGTTCCACGAATAAATCCCACGGCGCGCCGATGCACTCTCGATACAAACGAATCGCTTGCGCTTTGCCGCCAACATATTTTTTCGCGCGTTGCGCAATGCTTGCTGTCGCAATGCGGCTCACTGTTGCGACGAGTTCTTTGGTGCCCGCCTGGACCGTTTCGGGATACCATTCGCGAAATCGTTTTTGCGCGTATCCGTAAAATTCATCGCACGCATCAGGATATTCTAACGGCAATGTTTCGATACGTTCTTTGTCATGCAAACGCGCAATAAAAAACAGCGCGCCTGCAATTACATCTTGCGTATAGGTTTCAATCGGCGGCAGCTGCATTTGTGCGCGAAGGTCGTCGCCATACATGAGCACACTGTTTTGTTTGAGCCCAACGCGAATCACGCCGAACATGGTCTCGACGGCACTCTCGGCGCGTGGCGTAATGTCCAATCGAATCAGGCTGTTTGCTGCGCAGCGTTTCGCAACCTCAATTGCTTTTGCTTGTGTTTCGTTATCGCCAAACGAATCGCGCATAACCACAATCAAATCAATATCACTCAATTTGACCGCAGTACCTTCCGCATAACTACCGATGAGATAACATGCGCGGATGCCGTGCGGAAACGCCCTCTCAAAGCAGGCGACAACATCGCGCACAATTTCATCTACAGGTGCGACGCCAATGGGATTGGTAGTTATAGTTCGCCCCTTACGCGGCGTCCCACCATTTCAACACGCGCAGCGCGCGCAGCGTGTTCCAGCGACTCGGTTGACTCGGTGTTTCCATGTTGAAAAAAACTTTTGCTTTGTACAAATCGTGCATCGCCCACAATCCATCGGGACGACGATGTGTGCGCACGAGGTCAATTGCTTCTTGTGCGCGTGTATCGCGCGGCGCATTCGCGCGCTGCATGTAATCCAATGCACGCATTGCGTCATAATGCCAGCGAAACGGATACGAGAACTGCGTGAATTTGGAATGAATGATTTTGTTCGTTTTGTCCGAACGAAACAATTTGTGCTGTAAAACGAGTTCGAGCGCGCGCTGTTCCGCTTGCAAAATTTCCGCGCGGTGTTTGCGATGTCCCGCTTCTAAATAGCCGCGCAAACCATCCAACACATTAAACGTCGTGTGAAATGAACTGTGCTTGACGTTGCGGTCACGCTTGATGCGACAATTCCAGCCATCATCGCGCAAGTGCTGTTCCAATACATTTTGCACGATGGCATCCGTACGCGAATCGGTCACGCGAAAATATGTCGTCAACGCGAGAATCATACCCGTCACACACAAATCCATCTGCGGCAAGGACTCTGAAAATTGTGCCGTATTTTCCTTGCCCAACATTTCGCCAATGACGATGCGCGTGCCGCGCTGCGCCGCCGCGTTCTCATTGTCCAAACCCAAATCGCGCAATTGCAAAAGCGTGTATGTCGTCGAAATCCATTTGGGCGAATAAACCCCACCGCCCCATTTTCCATCCGTGTCTTGGTACGAAAGAAAACGCGCGCCCCAACCTGTCGTTGCAACACGGGCGCGTTCGGTTTGCCATTTCGCTTTGGGCGCGTCGAGCAAATCGCGCATCGTCTGCCAACGAATCGCCGCGTCGCCTTGCATGAGCCATTCGGTTATTTCTTTGAGATTGAATTGTGGGTTTGTTGACATGATAAGGAATATGGGCGCACCATTTTGGACGCGGATTATCGCGGATTTCCAAAAATTTTTTCCGCGTTCATCTGCGTTTATCCGCGTCCAATGGAATTACGTAGCATTACGCGCATACGCCTCAAGAATCATATCCATCTCTTGATTCACCGCTTCATCTATGCGGCGTCTTTTTTCTTCTGCGTCGAACCACGCGAATGTGCGGCGAATCCCTTCGCGGAATGGAATCACTGCTTGATATGTCGGCACGAACGTTTTGATTTTTGTATTGTCAAAAACTGCGCTCCAAGCTTTGTCGCCAATGAGCGAACCGGTATGCGCGGGCGCGACCTTGCAAATGAAATCAGACGCGATATGCACAATGTTTGCTTGCACGCCCAACGCGTCCGCAATCGTTTCGTAAATTTGATTCCACGTCAGCACTTCATCCGACGTGATATGAAACGCGTGTCCAATCGTTTGCGGATTGCCAAACAGTCCCAAAAAGCCGCGCCCAAAATCCTCCGCGTGTGTCACCGTCCACAACGAACTGCCATCACCATGCACGATGATGGGTTTCCCTTTTTTCAAACGGTCAGGCAGCGTGTAACAACCCCAGCCGCCCAGTGCAATCGGCAAATTTGGGTCATACGTCAATGAAGGACGCACAATCACCATCGGAAAATGTTCCTCGCGATACGCGCGCAGCAAACGTTCTTCACACGCGATTTTATTTTGCGAATAATCCCAATACGGATTGTACAGCGGCGTTGATTCGGTGATGAGGTAATGTGACGGTGGTTTTTGATACGCGGACGCGGAACTGATAAAGAAAAATTGTTTGACCTTGCCGCGAAACAATTCGAGGTCGCGTTCAATGTCGGATGCTTTGTACGCAATCCAATCCGCGACGACATCGAATTTCAAACCGCGCAACGCATTATGCAATTCATCCGCGTGATGAATGTTCGCAGTGAGTTGATGCACACCGTCAGGCGCATCGTGACGCAGACCGCGATTGAGATGATACACCTCGTGTCCTTGCGCGAGCGCGAGTTGTGTGACGGCAGTGCTGATAAAACCCGTGCCGCCGATGAACAAGAGTTTCATTTTTATTCTCCAAACGTAATTTCCCAAACACCGCCGCCGTTCGGGTCCCATTCGAGCAGATAATATTTGTTGTCAATCAGTACGCCGTCAATCGGATATATGAAACCGGTGGCGATTTGTTGCGTCACCATTTCATAGTTGTCGCCCTTTTTCGTCAATTGCAAATGCAGCACATCCGCGCCGCGATCACTCAATGTTCCCGCCGCCGCGCCCCACGACGTAATCAACGCACTAATGGTGGAATCGGTGCCGCGTAAATCGGCTGGCATTTTATCGCCGGTGACAAACACGAGTCCCAGCGGCGAACGATGCGGTGTAAAGGTATTGAGCGATTTATTTTCGTCCGAACTGTCATGTTCACTGCCATCGTCCGCGCGATATTTGTCCGCGTCGGGTCCGAGATTCACAATCGGCGCTGTGAACGTGACGCCGGGCGGTGGAGTGGGAAATGTTTTGTCGTTTTGATAAAACCCATTGTCCACCGCGAAAAATCCATTTTGCAAACGTTTGTCAGAATACGGCGAATAATCGCGGAACTGTTGCGGATTGTCTTGCGTTCCAAATTTCCACGGGAAACCATAATGATGTCCCTCACGAATCCAATTCAATTCGTCGGGAAAATCCGCGTCGGGTCCGTTATCGCCCACAATCAAATCACCGTTCGGTGCAAATTCAGGGTCGTAGGTGTTGCGCGTACCATCGGCAAAGAGGTACGGCGCGAGTCCATTTTCATCCGCAGGGAGAATCAAATCTTGCGCGTCGGTAGGAATTCGCAAAATCGCGGATGTGAGCGGCACTTCGCGTAAACCGGGAAATGCTTTTTTGTGGTCTTCAATTTCGCCGTGGTCACTGCGCGAACCCGCATTCACAAAAACATATTTGTTATCGGGACTGACGACGATGCCGTTGTAATAATGGTCGAAATTATTTCCCGCGAGCGGATAGGGTTCGGTTTGCGCGAGCGTTGTCCATGTATATTTGCCGTCGGCGGATGGCGCGCCTTTGCGAATGACCGCGCGCGTATTGTCATTCGGCGGAACATTTTGATTGAACACAACGTACAACGTGCCATCGGACGCGAACGCCATTCCCGCCGCGTTTCCATTCGTCACAATATCGGTGCGCGCAATCACGCGCGATGTATCACTCGTTTTCAAATCAAGGTGAAAAACACCATCGTCGGGATGCAAATAATACAATTCGCCATCGCGCGGGTTGCGCGCGAGTTTGATATTGAACGCGCCAACGTCCGCGACTTTGCGTAATTTCATGTCAGGACGTACAAGTTTGTGCTGCGCGTCCGGCGTCGGTGAAGGCGGCACGCGCGTCGCCGTCGGCGGCGCGTTCGGCGGAATCGTTGTTGTCGGAGCGACGGTGTTGATTGATACAGAAACGGGTTCGGTCGGCGCGGTCGTTGGCGAAGCAGGAATCGCGGTTGGAGAATTTGGAACGAGTGTTGCGGCGGGAACGGGCGAAGGGATTCGAGTCGGAGGTGTGGTGGGTCCGCAGCCCAACAGGATGAGCGCGACGAGCATCAATCCAAAAATTGCGGTCCATGAAAAGGCAATGCTTGTTTTCGATGCAACAAACCCGTGCGATGAATCATTCATGCTAAAACCTCATGCTCCTCTTGACGAATCAAACGTTGGTGCAGCCACGCGCCTTGATGATTCGCGTCGAGTGCCAGCACCTGCGCGAATTGTTCTTGCGCCAGAGAAAAATTTCCCAGTCCCAAGTGTCCGAGCGCGATCATGTAATGACAATGCACGCGATTGCGCGCGTTCAAATCTTCGTCGAATACAAGGAACGTCGGCAACGACACCGCGAAATAGTCCATTTGAATCTCATCGTTCCGATGCGCGTTGCCATAATCAATCAATTTTTGAAAAATCAAAAGCGCGTCCGGTTTGTGTCCCAATTTGGCGCGCGCGAGACCTTGATAAAAAATCATGTCGGGCGGTTGGTCGTTATAGTACAATGCCGATGTGGGTTCGCTCAAACCTGTCGCCGCGCGTTCCAATGCGTTGCGCGCATTTTCGGAATCGCCCAACGCGTGGTACGCCAAACCCATATAGTAATATATGTTGTTTTCTTGCGCATTGACGAGTTTGCCTTCTCCGAGATTGTGCGGATACATTGTCGCGCGCTGCAAAAATTCCAACGCGTCCGCAAAATCATTCGCTGCAATTTTTTTGCGCGCCTGTTCCACCAAACTGATGACGTATTGTCCCGTCGTCTTGCCCTCGCCGCCTTCCCACGGATGAAAGTTCCGCGCCATCAACGCCGCATACGCGTCGTCAAAACGTTCAAGCGTATTCAGCAATGTGATGTACTCGATAGTCAAATCATCGCGCCGTGCGACGAGTTCAGGAAATTTTTCCAACCGCGTCAAACGTTCTTGTGGTAAACGATTTAATTTTTTCTCCAACTGGTCGAGTTCAAACAAAACGCGCGCGTCGTCTTGATTCAACGCGAACGCGCGTTCGTACGCTTCATGTGCTTTTTGCGCGTCATGCCGCTTGTTGAAATACGCCAGTCCGAGATTGCGCCATGTTGTGGGAAAGTTGGGGTCGAGGTCGCGCGCTTTTTCCCAACACGCCATCGCTTCGTCATAGCGCCGATGCGCGTACCAAAAATTGCCGAGATAGTACGGCGCGCGAGCGTCTTGCGGATTGACATACATCGCGCTCTGTAACGCAGGTACGCTCTCGAGCCTGTGCGGAAAGCAATAATCCGATGGCACTGCTGCTGCTTGCGCGAGTGTTTGTCGTGCTTCTGACTTGGCGTCGTTTTGCCATTGACAATATCCCAGAAAATATAGCCCCATCGGCGTACTCTTCGGTGCAGCAGCGAGCAGTGCAATGGCGTCATCGAACAAGCCTGCATACATATAATCAAGCGCGATGTCCGTGAGACCTCGAAGGTTTGTGGTGGAGTTCATCGCCGAGACCTTCGAGGTCTCCAAGAGCGCGCGTTCCCACAGCGCGCCAACATCCATCGCATCGCCGTCCAACGCGCGTTCGATTTCTTGCAATGATTGTTGCGTTTTGCCCAAATGCCGTAATAACGCAATTTTCAAATGCTGCGCTTGGCGATGCGATGCATTGCGCGCGAGTGCGTTGTCCGCGAGCCCCAACGCTTGCGCGTAATCGCCAAACCGTGTTGCAATGCGCGCGAGTTCAAAGTACGCGGACGCGGAAAATGCCGCGCTCCAAACCGCTTTGTAAAACGCGTCGAACGCTTCACGATAATGTCCTTGCATTTTTAGCGATAAACCGAGGTTATAGTACGGCTCACCGTCGTATGGATTTGGATTTCGGAGAGTGAGTCGTTCAATCGCATTGCGAAAATAATTTTCCGCGTCTGCGAATTTTCCGCGCCGATACAACAGCAAACCCATCGCATTGTTACAGCGACTGTCGCCGGGATCGCGGCGCAATGCTTCAAGGTAGTACGCTTCGGGCGCGTACGTCGCGTGACGATATTGTTCCAGATGCAAGCCGTTCAAAAATAATTCTTCGTTCGAGGAAATTTCGCTTGGGGGTTTTGCAGGAGTTGCGGGTGAGGGAATTTGTGAAACTCGGTCAGGCAATGGTGTAAAGGAAATCAGTTCGTGATTGCTTGGTGCATCGAACACGCGCAGGGTGACAGCAGTACGATTCGTGTTTGCGGGAAGCGCGATGGATTCAATCAATGTTTGTTGAGGCGAAAGAGTAATATTTTTTTGAAATAATGTTGCACTATTCACAACAAGTTCGATGCGACATTCACGCGGCTGTGTGACATAAACACCGATGTGCGCGTTATCATTTTTAATTTCTAAATTGAGCACGGCATCCACGTTCGCATTTTTTGCCGGACCGATTTTTTGATACGGCATAAAAATTTGGGTGAACTGTTTTTCTTCGCCGGGCATAATCCACGAAAAATCAGGTTGATTGTCAGTGAACGCGCCGCACATCAATTCGATGTAGGGACCATCCTCATCCGTGAGCTGCCGATCCCACGCGCGTCCAAAATCGCCGTTGCCCCACGTCCACTGCTTTTTACCGGGGACAACATGATGATTCGCAATGTGCATCATGCCCGCTTGCGCGCCGTGGTCATAATCGCCGAGAAAATCAAAATCGGAATGATGCGCCATGTATGAAGTTGGGACGGGGATATTTTTGTAGCGCGAAATGTCGGTGCCGGGTGCGTAATTGACTTTATAGTACGTACCTGTCGCAATCGGAAAGTCACTTACATCGCGTTTACCGTGGTCCATCACCGCGTGTACGTCGGGCGGAAACACCGATTGATACTCGTCATTCACATGCACCGCAGGATTCGCCCACCACAAAAATGTTTGCGGCTCACTCGTGCGGTTATACAGCTGCACGCGCAATTCCAAATAGGCGCGGTCAGGATACAACGTCGCACCGTGCATCCCTTTGGTGAAAAACATTTTTTCAATTTCGGAACACCAAATGGTTTTACTGCCGTCCGCGTTTTCGATAATGCGCCAATCCACCGGTTCGAATGTCGAAGGGCGATGATGTTGAGGCCAATTGAATTCGATGCCGCCCGAAATCCACGGACCCGCGAGACCGACGAGCGCGGGCTTGATGACGCGATTGTAATAAATGAAATGATAGCCGTTCGTTTTGTCGAGCGCCATCTGAATGCGTCCACCGAGTTCCGGCAGCAGCATGATTTTGAGATAGCGGTTTTCTAAAAACAGGGCGGTGTATTGCTTGTCCGTTTTTTCATCGTCCACGCGGTCAATCACGGGATACGGATAGACGACGCCGCTGCTGCCTTGATACACGCGCTTTTCAAGGAACATTGGATTTTTGTCGGGCGCACCAATTCCATACGTGGGAATGGTGATGGTTTCGGACCAGGCACTTACAGTATCACTCATGGCGTCCACGCCGTTCCATCGGGCAAACGACTTTGCGTCCATTCAATCGGTTTGAAATCCAATTGGTATTTTGCCGCTTTCGCTTCGTCAATATCAACGCCCCAACCGGGTGAATCGTTCGCCCACAAAAATCCATTTTTCAATTCGGGCGTACCGGGAAACACTTCGTAAATGCGTTCGCTCATGTGGATAAATTCTTGAATGCCAAAATTGTGACACGCCAAATCGAGATGCAAATTTGCGGCGTGACCAATCGGCGAAACGTCGCCGGGTCCGTGCCAGGCAGTACGAATGCCAAACGTCGCACACGTTGCCGCGAGTTTCAATGCGGGCGTCACTCCGCCAATCGCGGAAAGATGCGCGCGAATGAAATCAATCAATTGTTCTTGAATCAACGGTTTCCATTCGGCGGCATTGACATGCAGCTCGCCCATCGCAATCGGCGTCGCGGATTGTTGACGCAAACGCCGAAAGTATTCGATTTGGTCGGGCGCAAGCGGGTCTTCGAGAAAAAATAAACGATAGGGTTCCAACGCTTTCGCCATGCGAATCGCATCGAGCGGCGCGAGGCGTTCGTGAATATCATGCAGCAACAATAATTCAAAACCGATTTTGCTGCGCACATAATCAAACAACGGCGGAATGGAACGCGCGTACGCGTCGGCATCGTAATACGCGCCGGGAAAATTGCTGTCGAGCCGGTCCATCATTTGCATACGATGCGTGGCTTGCGGAGATTTGTTACTCGGCAGCGCGTTCGCACCGCGAATATCTTTGACGCGTCCGCCATAACCGCCCATTTGCAAACGCACGGCGCGCGCGCCTTGCTCTTGATATTTGCGAACGTTCTCCAAAACCTCTTGTTTGTCGCGTCCGTCCGCGTGACGATACACCATCGCGGCTTCGCGCGTTTTGCCGCCGAGCAAATCGTACACCGGCATATTCGCCACTTTGCCTTTAATATCCCACAGCGCCATGTCCACGCCGCTAATCGCGTTGTTCAACACAGGACCGTTGCGCCAATACGAATTGTTCATCATCACATGCCAGAGGTCGGTGATGTTGGTCGGGTCGCGTCCGACGAGCAAAGGTCCAAGATAATCGTCCACCGCGCGCGTGACGAGCGTGGGACGTTGTGTGAATGTCGCACAACCGAGACCATAGAGTCCGGGCTGGTCGGTCTCCACTTTGACGACGATGAGGATGATATTGTCCGGTGCGGTGAGAATGGATTTGATGTTTGTGATTTTCATATTGTCAATCGTTCTCCAACAATTCCAATACAGTCCCCAATTGCGCGATGCCGTCGAAATACGCATAACGTCCGCCGACATATTCGCCGCGCTGCAACAGCGGCAAACCGTTCGCATTCAGATACGCGGTTTTTTCTTGCATCCCTTGAATGCGAAACGCGATGTGATGCAAGCTGTCGCCGTGCTGCACGAGTTGGTCATTCCACGTACTCGGTTCGCCCATCGGTTCAATCAATTCCACATCGAGATTGCCCATTTTGAAAAACGCGAGTTTTGCGCGCGCGTCTGTGCGTGCGCCGTTGTATTGCGCTTGCGTTTTGTCCCAATCATCCACAATCAAAATGTTCGGAAGGGGCAAGCCGAGAATGTCCGACCACGCGCGCGCTTTTGCTTCAATGTCGCGCACAATGATTCCAACTTGTACTACCTGAAGTGTACCCAATGCCGGCTCAGCCATTTGTCTTGCCTTCCTTCCACTGATATTTCGCCTGATGATTCCACATGTAGCCCCATCCATCCAATTCCATCCCCGCAGGTTTGCGCTTGATTTGTTCCAGAATGGTCGTAATGTTGGTGCGATGTTCTACTCCATGCAAAACAATTTGCATCCACAGCCCCTGTGTCAGATACTCGACAAAATTGCCATCCTCTTCTTCTCTAACAAGGTCGGTGGGGTTGCCATTGATAATGACCTCGAGCAGCGCATCACCAACCACCGCGGCGTACGCGCGCCATTGAGATACGGTGATATTGTCATTTCGTGAAAAGGATGGGTCGGCAACACTGCCTTTGAGTCGCCGTATATAACTCACTTGCGCCCAAATCATGTGCGCCAGCGTTTCGCGAAGCGTGCCGTACGTGCCGGGAGCAGTGGCTTCCAACTCGGCGGCGTCGAGCGTTTCGCACAACTTGAGGATTTCATCATTCGCCCAGTTGTTGTAACGAATGAACTCGGCGATGACAGAGGAGTTATCTTGCATCATCTTTGGTCTCCAATTTCTCTCGTCTTTACGACCACAAGCGGTCCCAACTTTTTTCCGCATCCCACTGCGTCGTCGGTTCAAAATATCCTTGGTCTTCCGGGACGAGATGTGCGCGTATCGTTTCTTCGTTGACTGTGAACCCCAAACCGGGCGCGTCGGGGACTTTGATGTAGCCGTCTTGAATAATCGGTTTGTTCACGCCATCAATTAAATCGCCCCAGTACGGAATTTCGGTAAAGTGATGTTCGAGCGCGATAAAATTTTCCGTCGCCGCCGCGCAATGCACGCTCGCCATCGTACTAATCGGCGTACCCGCCATGTGCATCGCCATACTGATGCCGTACTCTTGCGCCAAATCACCGATGCGTTTCGTTTCCAAAATTCCGCCGCTCGTCGCCAAGTCGGGATGAATCACATTGACCGCGCGCGCTTGCAGCAACGGCATGAATCCTTCTTTGAGATAAATATCTTCGCCGGTACAAACAGGTGTTTTCAACGTGCGTTCGAGCTGCACCCACTGTTCGGTGAATTGCCATGGCACGATATCTTCGAGCCACGCGAGATTATACGGTTCTAACGCTTCGCCCAATCGCAAGCAATCGTCAATGCCGATATGTCCAAAATGGTCTGCCGCTATCGGCACCTCGTCGCCGACAACCGCGCGCGCTTGTGCAACATACTCTGTCAAAATTTTAATTCCTGTTTCGGTGAGTCGTACATGCGTGTACGGATGTTGAATCGAGCGAATATCCAACATGCGCTCGACGCGTGTGCCATCATTCGTCGGCAACATGCCCGCCGGATATACGAGCGCGTTTTTAATTCCAATCAACGGCTGAATGCCCACATCCATTTTCAACATTGTGAAACCGCGCTGGACGCGTTCCAATAAACGTTTTCCCATTTCTTCGCCCGTCGGTTCGTTTGGTGTATCGCAGTACATGCGAATCTCGTCGCGGAATTTTCCACCCGCGAGTGCGTACGCGGGAACGTTGTACGCTTTGCCTGCCAAATCCATCAGCGCCATTTCAATGCCGCACACGCCGCCGCCTTGCCGCGCGTGATGACCGAATTGTTTGACCTTGCGAAAAATTTTGTCTACGTTGCACGGGTTCTCACCGATGATGCGATTTTTCAACATCAACGCGTACGTCTTGCTTGCAAAATCGCGCACTTCACCGTAACCGCTGATGCCTTGATTTGTGTCGAGTCGAAGAATCGTAAAGTGCCAATGGTCCCAACCGACGGTTGCAGTCCGCATGTCCGTAATTCTCAAATCACTCGGACGCGAGTTTGTGCGAATGTGGTCTTCGGGGCGTGGTGTGTCTGCCATAGTGTGCAATCCATTCATCAGCAATCCATAATCAGAAATCAGTCCAGACGGAATACTGACCTCTGATGACTGACTACTTGCCCTTTCTCCATTCCTGAAAATCGGCTTCAATATCTTCCCGCCAGACATGCACATCAATTTCGCCGCTCGTGTATTTTCCTTCCGCGAGGCGCAGCTTGCTAAATTCATCACGCACGCGCACTTCTTCACCTTCGCCCACAACTTTTTCCGCAAGATGCGCGGGAATAAAAATCACACCGCTCGGCGTACCGAGAACCACATCGCCGGGCAACACAGTTACCTCATCAATGCGAATCGGAATGTTGATGCCCGCGAGCGTCACATCCGCAATTGCCGTCGGGTCAACGCCGCGAATGAAAAAATTTACGTCCGTCAATTTGAGCAGCCCTTGATAATCGCGAATGCCGCCGTCAATCACCGCGCCCGCGCGCGTGCGATTGCGGACAGCAGAACCAAGATTGTCGCCGACGACGGTGCCATCTTTGATTTTGCCAAAAATGTCCACCACCATCACATCGCCCGTCTGCAAACTTTCGATAATCCACGAATTTTGTCCGCCGATGCCCGAGCGTCCTTCGCTCAAGCCCGTTTGTTGAATCGCGTCGTGGTAATCGGGGCGATGCGGTACAAACTGTGCGGTGACGGCGCGCCCGACCATAATCGTATCGGGATGCGTTTGCATCCAATCCCCCGCGAATTGAAAATGATAACCGTGTTCGCGCAGCACGCCCCACGCTTGTTCGGTAGTGACGTGCTTCATACGTTCTAAAATATCGTCGGACACGCGCGGACGTCCATCGGCAAAACGTTCGTCGTTATATTGTCGCGTCAGCGCGACGAGGTCCTCGTGTGAAGGTTGGATTCTCATTGTTCGTGGAGACGTGACAGGTTTTGTGCGTTGATGCGAGTGAACTCAACTCGACAACGCGAGAAACCTGTCACGTCTTATCCTCCGTTATGTTTCCACCCCAACAATCGTTCGGCTTTGGTGGAATTGTAGAAACTTGCATTGCCATCGAAATCACCGCTCAGTGGTACGTGCGGAAAATGTTTTTGCGCGAGTTCGCGCGAAGGAGTTTCAACCGCCGTATCGGGCGCAACGATAAAAAATGTTTCGTGTCCTTTATAGTCTGCCGTGAGCGAAAGCAAACACGCGCGCGCTGCCGCATCGTACGTCGTGTACGCCCACAAATGCCGCACGAGCTCTGTGCCAAAATTTGGGCTGCGCGCCGCCGCATACGCGCGGTCCGGCACAACCCAATGAAAACGCATACTCGCAATTGTCATGTCCTCGTACCGCCGCGCAATCGAATCACCTTGCTGTTCGCAAATCCATTTCGATAAACTGTACGGGTCTTCGTTGTACGTCGGATGCGCTTCATCAATCGGAAAATACTCAAAGCGCGGCGCGCGACTGTACGCCGCGCCAATGGCATTGATGCTCGACGCTTGGCACACGCGCCGGATGCCGAGCGATGCCGCCGCGTACAACGCGTTATAACTGCCCGTCACATTGTTGTTGTGGACCTCATAATGCGGCGCGAGATGTGGCGTCGGAATCGCGGCGAGATGAATCACGGCATCACACTTCCGAAATGCTTTTTCGACATCTTGATATTTTGTCATGTCCACTTGAAGATGCGTCAAATTTGCTTGCGCTCGTTCTTTTGGTACGCGGTCAATACTGACAACGCTATCGCCTTGCGCCAATGCCATTTCTGTAATCGCGCGTCCAATTTTGCCGCGCCCGCCGGTGATTGCTATTTTCATTTTCTTTTCCTATTCTGCGTACACCGCTTGCCGCAACCCGCGAATATATCCAATCGCGTACAAACGTCCGAAGGACGAATAGCCCGCGTTCGCGTTGTTGTCGCCTTCGACGGTTGGCACATGGTCGGGACGCAAGACACCTTCAAAGCCAATGTCGCGGTACGCTTTCATGCACGCAAGCATGTCGGTTTGTCCCGCGTCGTGCCACGTCTCTTGAAATTTTTTCGGCGTGCCTTGTACATCGCGGAAATGTACAAAAAAGATTTTATGGTCGCGTCCGAGTTTTTTAATCGCGCTCGGCAAATCATTTGTCATTAACGTAAAATTGCCTTGACACAATGTGATGCCATTCATCGGACTCGGCACAATGTCGAGCAAGCGTTGAAAATTTTCCACGCTCCGCATGATGCGTCCCACCCCGCGAATCGGCGACAATGGCGGGTCGTCGGGATGCATCGCGAGTTTCACATTGTTCGCTTCCGCAACAGGAATGACTTTGCGTAAAAAATATTCCAGATTTTCCCACAACGCTTCTTCGCTAATCGGACCCAATTCTGTTGGTGGTTCGCTTTCAATTTGCGCGTAATCGAAACTCGTAACGAGTGAGCCGCCGCGCGACGGCGTACTCGTATTCGTTCGCAGCCAATTGAAATCGGTCATCCATTCATAACACCACACGGGAATTTTCAACTTGCCCATGTTTTCCAAAAGGGTAATGACCGTTTGAATTTCTTCATCGCGTCCGGGCAAACCGCGTTTCGCGTGGTTTAACGGCGGGCGCGATTCGAGTACCGCGAGTTCAAAACCCGCGTCCTCGTATTGACTTTTGATGCGCTGCAAAGGTTTGTAATCCCACGGGTCATCCGTTCCGTTTGCCGGATCATTGAACGGCAAGCCGCCGACGGCATAATCCACGCCTGCTTGTTTGGACAATTTCCACAACGGCGATGGTGTAGGCGGTAAAAATTCTGCAATTTGAATCATGTTGACTTCCTTTTCTCAAATATCCTGCAAACTCGCGCTGCGTCCGCCATCAATCAAAACGGTCGTGCCCGTAATAAAGCCCGCGAGCGGACTGCACAAAAACGCGCACAACTGACCAAGGTCTTCCGGTGTGCCGATGCGTTTGAGCGGATGAATGTTTTCCACTTGCGCGCGTTTCGCGGCAGGGTCGGGATAGCGTCCGAACCATTCGATATTCATCGGCGTATCAATAAACCCCGGCGCAATTCCGACGGCGCGTGCGTGCGGTCCCCATTCCAACGCGAGCGATTGCACCATGCCCAACAACGCGGCTTTGGCGACATTGTACGGAAACGCGTTCGCAAACGTGCGAAACGATTGTGCAGACGCGATGATGAGAACGACCGGTTGCGATGCGGCATCGAGAAAGGGTTTCGCCGTTTGTGCAACGCGCCAATGCGCGGCGAGATTCAATTCAAAATTTTTTGTCCAAATTTCTTCGGTCGTTGCCATCGCACCGACATTGAAATTCGCGCCCGCGTTCGAAATCACGAAATCAAAGCCGCCGAGCTGCTGCGCGCTCCATTCCACAAACGCGCGCGTTGCGTTCGCGTCGGTCAAATCCACACGTTGATAAAACGCGCGCCGTCCGTGTGATTCCACGCGCGCAAAAAATTCGCGCGCGTTGTCACTGTTCGCGTCGTCCAGCCCACACCCCGCGACATCACAGCCGGCTTGTGCGAACACAGACGCGATGCCCAAACCAATGCCGCTGCTCGCGCCGGTGATGAGCGCGCGTGAATCTGCAAGATTAATTTCGAGTGACATTATGATTTATACAATTGTCATTTCGAACAAAGTGAGAAATCTCAAGAGTATTGGAGATTTCTCGCGGCGACACAAACCGTCGCGCTCGAAATGACATCAGGGTGTTACCGGTTTGCGCTTTTCCCAACCCGAACGAAACAGCGGCAAAAAATTATCGGGATTGTATGGATGCTGCGCGATTTCTTGATAGTTCAAATCCGTACCCCAACCAACGCGATTCGATTCCAATTCGATGTAACCGTCTTTCACCGTGATTGGATTCGTGAGAATACGCTGGCTCCAATCGTCATTGAATTCGTCAAAAATTTCGTGGATAAAAAAATTCGGCGTCGCGGTGTTGAGATGCGCGCACACGAGCGAACAGAGCGGACCTTGCGCGCTGTGCGGCGCGGTCACGCCGTTGTGCGCGTTCACCATACCGCAAACTTGTTTCGCGGCGGTGAGCCCCAAAAATTGCGGTTCAAGTTGAATGATGTGTACCGCGTCGTGTCCCAACAATTCGCTAAACTGCTGCGGCGTGTAATAATCTTCACCGCACGCGATTGGCACGGGGCTGCGTTTCGCCACCTCAATCATTTGTGATATGCGCTGCGGCGGCACGGGCGTCTCGAACCACGTCGGTTGATATTTCAACATCGCGTCGGCGAATTGCAACGCGGTATGAACGCTGAAACGATTGTGTCCTTCCACCAAAATATCCACATTCGGACCCACCGCGTCGCGCACGGCGGCGATAATGTCAATCGCCAATGCAAAATCCGCGCGTTCCACAAAACGCCACGCCGCGCCGAACGGGTCGAATTTCAATGCGGTGTAACCGCGTGCGACAACATCTTTTGCCTTGTCGTGAAAACTCTGGGGCTCGCGCGGTCCGCGATACCAACCGTTCGCGTACACGCGCAAACGTTCGTGGCAGCGTCCGCCAATCAATTTATAAACGGGCTGTTGCGTCGCTTTGCCCATAATGTCCCAGCACGCGAACTCGATGCCCGACAATGCCGCGCCATGAATTTGTCCGCCGTCGGAATAGACTTCGCGAAATAAATGCAGCGTGTGATTTTCGACATCGAACGGGTCTTGCCCAATCACAAAACGTTTGAGTTCGTGAATCGCCGCTTCCGCGGTTTTTGCGAAACCATTCGCCGTCGCTTCACCGATGCCGTGTACGCCCTCGTCCGTGTCCACGCGACAAAAGACCCAATTCTTCCACGGGTTGCCGACAATGTAGGTGGTGACATTTGTGATTTTCATATCGTTTCAATTGTCATTTCGAACGTTCCGCTGACTATGGCGGAGTGAGAAATCTCGTTAGTCAAGAATCAAAATTTCTCGTTTCCTCGAAATGACAATTACACCTTACGCAATAAATTTGTTTGCTTGCTCGATTGCCGTATCGAGCGAAGCGGATTGTCCGGCTTGCCACAACGTTTCAAATTCGCGCGTGTCCAATTGGGCGCGCGCTTGCTGCAACAATTTTTCGTACGTCGTGTGCGCGGCAGGCGCAGGGCGCGCGTTGAACGCTTGCCGCAGAGCATTGCTCGCGCCCCAAAACCAAATCGCTTGTTTGGGATTTTCCTCGAGCACGGCGACACAGCCAAGCCCATTCAGCGCCCACGCCAAACCGGTGCCATCACGCGCCGTCTGCGCGATTTGAATGACGTGCCGAAATTCGCGGCGTGCGCCTCCCGCGTCTGCTTCCGCGACGGCAGTGTCGCCCAATGCTTGATGCGCCCAACTCATTCCGGAAAAGTACTCGTTTGCTTGAAAGACTTGCAAGCTCTCGGCGTGCAATTCGCGCGCCGATGAAAAATTTTCGTAGAGCTGCGCGACGTGTCCCAAATGATTGAGCGCCCAACCTATCGCGTGCGCGTCGTTCTGTTCGCGCGCGCGCTGCAAGCCATCTTGCAAAATGGTCGTCGCTGCGTCCAACTCGCCCTGAGTTGATAACACTTCGCCAAGTGTGATTTCTGTCCACGCAATGCCCAACGCGTCATCTATTTCACGATAGACGGCGAGACTCGATTCCAAACGCGCCCGCGCGGTTTCGAGGTCGCCTTCTTCGCGCGCGAGCCAGCCCAACCGATTCAATGCCCACGCGCTCATCCATATTTCTCCCGCTTGCGCGGCGCGTCGGTCAAGTCCCGTATTTTCGATGTTTGCCAAACTCCACGCGAGCGCGGCGCGCAAATTATCGTGTTCGACTTGGAGCCGCAGCAGCCAATCAAATTTAGTTGGCGCGTTCGGCGCGTTGGGCGCGTCTGCATCGGCGAGTTTGTAAAAATACGTCGCGTGCTTTTGACGAATCATGTTCGCTTCGCCGCTCGCCGCGAGCTTTTCTAGCGCGTATTGGCGAATGGTTTCGAGCAAGCGATAACGCCCCGCGTGCTGCGGCACAACCAACACGAGTGACTTGTCAATCAGATGCGACAACAATTCAAAAACATCGTGCGTCGCAATTTCAGCGCCCGCACAAATTTTTTCTGCGGCATCGAGCGTCCATCCTCCGGCAAAAACCGCGAGCCGTTGAAACAGTATGCGCTCCGACGGCGTGAGTAAATCATAACTCCAATCAATCAATGCTTGGAGCGTTTGATGACGCGGCAATGCCGTTCGTCGTCCGCCCGTCAACAAACGAAACGCGTTATCAAGGCGCGCAGCGATTTGTTCGACGGACAACATTCGCAAACGCGCGGCGGCTAACTCCAACGCCAACGGAATTCCATCCAAGCGTTCACAGATTTGGACAACCGCGCCTGCGTTTTCATTTGTCAAAACAAAATCCGGTACGACACTCACCGCGCGTTCCACAAACAATTGCACCGCGCCATATTGCATCAGCGCGTCAACGTTCAACCCCGCGTGTGTTTCGGGAATTGCCAATGAGCGTACATACAACGCGTGTTCGCCCGCCGCGCCCAACAGTTCGCGGCTCGTCGCAATAACGCAAAGGTTCGGACAAACATTCAAAAGAGTCTCAATACACTGCGCTGCCGCTTGCACCACATGTTCGCAATTGTCCAAAATCAACAAACATTCTTGCGCGCGCAGTGTTTCGGCAAGCGTTGTGAGCATCGGCTCTCCCGCTTGTTTTGGAATCCCCAACACATTCCCAATCGCTTGCGGTACGAGTGACGCGTCGCTGAGGGGCGCGAGTTCGATGAACCACACGCCATCTGCGAAACAATCCAACAGCTCATTCGCCGCTTGCAAGGCGAGCCGCGTTTTACCGCAGCCGCCGTGTCCTGTGAGCGTAAGCAAGCGGACTTGCGGCGATGATTCCGTCAACACCTGTTTGATTTGTGCCAATTCATTGGTGCGCCCGATAAAGCTCGTGAGTTGAATCGGCAAATTATTTCGCGGTGAAACTTGGTCAACATGTTCATCTGTCGCGCGTCCGCGCGAAGCACCGCCCAGTTCCAGCAAACGCGCGGTCCATACCGCGTCGTGTTCGAGTTGCAACGCGGGGACAAAACGCGCGGCGAGCGCGGCTTGGTCGGGTGCGCGCTCATTTTTTTCCAAGCGGCTAATTTGCGATTCGCTATAGCCCACCGCGATGGAAAGGTCGCGTTGGGTCAAGCCCGCGCGGCGGCGCAGAAATTTCAACAGCGCGCCGAACGTTTCAAATTGCGCGGGAGTTACCGCCGCTGTTTTTTTTGCCATTCGTGATTTCACAAACTCGCGCTGTCAATTTTTGGGCATTTTGTTGTCAAGAAAAGGCATATTTGGCAAGTCGGCAAAGGGTATGGTGTGCTCGACATCATCAAGGAAAGGTGACCACCATGTTTCAATTAGGAACGGACCAAAAACTTGCACAAATGCGCCATCAAGAATTGCTGGAAGAAGCGGCACAAGCACGCGCGGAAAAAGGAATGCAAACGCACATGCCAAGTTGGTTGAAATGTTTCCGGTCGCGCGGAAATGCAACCACGCGTCACATCAATCCTGCAAATTCATGTTCGCAATCAATTCCACATCAAGTGTCCAATTACGCGACGCACGCGCAGCCAGCGTCTCGAACAAATGGTACCGCGTGACGGCGTCCGCCAATGAATCTTGCGCGCCAATGCACGGCTCCAGTCCCAAATTGTAATACGGCGCGCCGCCGTCGCCCGCCCATGCGCCGAGATTGAGCCAAATGCCGAGTTGTGACAATGTTGTCACATCCCAGCGCATCTGAAATTCGCCGTCGTGTGCGCGCAATGTTGCCCAACCTTCAGCGAGTGGCATGCTCCAAAGTTTCATTGCGATTCCCGCATTGGTTTGCGGCAAAGTTTTCAAATCAAAATTGTTTGCGGTCAGAGGAAATTTCAAATCGTGCGTTTGCGAAATTAAATTCGCGGGAAACGCGCCGCCCAAATTGAAACGCGCAGAATCGGGGACAAGTAATTGCATTCCCGGTTCGATGGCGATGAGTGGATGCGAACTCCAAATCCAATGCAGCGGCACGTCACTCGAATTTGTCACGCGATATTCAAAATGCAGGGTCGCGGAATTTGATTCAATAAAAATTGTGCGTTCAAAAATATACGGCAGCGCGACGCCATGCCAACGGGAGTGCAAGGCAACTTTATTTTCGGTTTCGATAATTTCCAGGGTCGCAGTTTGTGACCACAACTCGCCGTGGTCTTGAATCATTGCACCCATGTGCGGAAGCGACGGATATTCACATGGCGCAACACTTGGAAAACATTCATCCCAGCCGCCGGTATCCGCGTTGAGAATGTACGAACTGCCATGCGGCACGCGTTGATATTTCATGCGCGGATTGCGCCACAACCATTCGCGTCCCGTACGCACATCGCGCAAGCCGTAAATTTTTCCGCCCAATTCAGGAATGAGCGCGAGTTCCAGTACGCCATTGTTGAATTGCACGGCAGGAAAATTTTCGACGGTGCGATGTGAGACCGAAATGCGATTCATACGCGTTGCAAAAAAATTCAAAAATCTTGAACGTATCGCGTTGAAAATTGCACTCGCGTAAAACATTCCGGCATGTGCGTATCGAGTGTGCCGTGTTTGTTCCAACACCACGCGGGCTGCGGCTGCGGTTTCGTTCCGGCGATTTCCAATCTTTCAAAACGACCAAAAAAAATTTTCCACTCGTCACCATCTTGCGGCGGCAGTGAACGTCCGTTGGCGAGCCATTTCATTCCCTTCCACGGAAAAGCGAGCTCGACGCGCCACCCGTTATCAACCACAGTGCGGTCATTGATTTTACCGTCCACATACACCGCCGTTTTCAATTCAGGAAAATCCCAATCGAGAAATGCCCAACGCGCGCCGCGCGGATGCGTGCCGTACCAAAACGTTTCCGCGTTGCGGTCATAGTTGCCCGCGAATGATAATGCTTTGCGCGCGAGCAAATCAAATTCGGCAACATCGAATTTGCTGCCGCGTGTGTACGCGTCCTGCCAAATAAAAAATACTTGATAAATTGTATTGAGCGCGTTGATTTCAAACTCATAGTAACAATCACCGCCGTCAATAAAAACTTCGACATCGTTTTCTAAAAAGATGAGCGAGTCGCGTTTGGTGAATGATGCTTCGACAAACGGTTCTTGAATCCAAAACGCGATGTATAAATTTTCATCGTCCCACAACGCGGCGGCGCGCGTATCGAAAATGGCGGCATCGCCCGTTACCATATCTACAAAGCGCGGCGATTTCGGCGCGGCGTGCCACGCGGGTTCATTCAGCTGTCCCGTGACACGCAATGGTTCGCGTGTGCGATAGCAGATGTACTGCGGCGCACTGTCTGGGGCGGAGCAATCGTAAGCAGACATGGGCAATGCTTTCAATGCCGTACAAAAAACCGGGTTCCGAAAAACCCGGTTCAGGAATGCAATCGAGTGAAAAGAGAGTTCGAGCGCGGCGGCTAATAACCGCTAAATAACCATAACGTGGCACAGCCAAAGGGAATCACAAACATCGCGCCAAAGAGCGCCGCCAAAACCGTTTGCTCGGTACGTCCGCCTTCGCGCGGCAGACGACTGCCAATCAGTCCGCCGAGCAACGCGAATGGGGTAGCAATCAACAGCGCGACACCGAGAATAAATGGCAGCCCGATTTCCGGGACATCATAGTGTTCGGCTTGAATGATGCCGGGAAAGACGGTGGGCCAGATCCAACTCAAGCCGATAATGGTGACAAGCCCCGCGAGCCATCCTGCGGCGAGAAAACGTAGGTGCTTGATCATTTTCATTCACACGTGACGCCATTGCAGAGCTCAGGCGGGCAAGAGGTCTGCCAGTCTTTCCGGTGGCACCGCCGGATATTCATCCAACAAATAACATGCGGGCGCTTGGACGGGCGAGACTCGAAACAGCGGCGGCGGAGACTTTGTGCATTTTTCCATCACAAACGGACAGCGCGACGCAAAGCGACAACCCTTGCTGAAATCGGTCAACTCGGATTCTTTGGCTTTGATTTCCGTTTCGCCCCAGCGCCGATTAATGTCGGGCCAAGGAATGGAATCAATCAACAAGCGCGTGTAAGGATGTTTCGGCTCTTTGATGATGCTGTCCACTTCGCCCGCTTCCATCACCGCACCGCGATAGAGTACGATAATGGATTTGGCAATGTGATACGCGGTGGTGAGGTCATGCGTGATATAAATGATGGAAACGCCGTAATCGCTTTGCAGTTTGCGAAGCGTTTCCAAAATTGTCGCGCGCAGCGATGCGTCCACCATCGAAACAGGTTCATCGGCAACCAACAATTTGGGACGAACAACGAGTGCGCGCGCAACATTGATGCGCTGGCGTTGTCCGCCGGAGAGCTGATGCGGAAAGCGTCCCAAAATTTCGTTGGGCTGCAAACCGACGGCAGTGAGCGCGTCTTCCATTTTTTCGCGTGCCTCGCGCTTTGTCTTGGCGAGTTTGAATTGTTGAATCGGGACAGACAGCAAATGGTCCACCGTATAGAACGGGTTGAATACAGCGAACGGGTCTTGGAAAACGGCTTGCACTTCGCGGCGAAAGGTCAAACGTTCTTCGCCGCGCAATTTGCTAATGTCTTGCCCTTTGTAAAAAATTTGTCCTGAGGTTGGCGGGAGAAAGCCCAACATCAACATCGCGAGCGTTGTTTTGCCACTGCCGCTTTCGCCCGCAACGGTGAGAATCGTCGGCGCGTTCTCTTCGAGTTTGAGCGAGATATTATCGAGGGCTGTCGTCGAATGTTTGGTCAACAAACCGCGTGAAAAGACTTTGGTGACATTCTTGAATTCCATCAATGCGGTCATGAATTCGCTCCCTCGAGACTAACGACAGACTTGGAGTCATAGAGATAACACGCGACGCGACGATCATTCGGCAGCGAATCCGTCTTGGGAAATTCCGTTCTGCAAATATCCATGACAAACTGACAACGCGGATGAAACGTGCAGCCACTCGGCAAATTCAACAACGATGGCGCAAGTCCGGGGATGCCCTGAAACACACCCTTGTTGTCCAAATTGGGCAGACTGCGAATGAGTGCCTGCGCGTACGGATGCAAAGGGTTGGTAAAAATTTCGCGCACAGGACTGACTTCCATCAAGCGTCCGGTGTACATTACGGCAACCTTGTCCACAAACTGCGCCATCAAGCCCATATCATGTCCGATGAGAATGACTGCCGCACCAATTTGTTTTTGCACGCGGTCAATCGTTTCCATCACTTGACGTTGTGTGACCACATCCAACGCGCTCGTAGGTTCGTCGCAGATAATGACTTTGGGTTTGAGCAAAATGCCAATGGCAATACACACGCGCTGTTTCATGCCGCCGCTTAATTCGTGCGGATACATTTTGAACACATCGCGTTTGAGGTCAACCGATTCGAGTGACTCCATCGCGCGTTCTTGCATTACGCGTTTGGACAATTTGGGTTCGTGTGCCTGAATGGCATCCACCATCTGCGCGCCGATGCGCATGACCGGATTGAGCGAATTCATTGCGCCTTGAGGAATGTACGCAATTTTGCTCAAGCGCGCGTGGAGCATGTCTTGTTCGGAGAGCGCGGTGAGGTCGGTGCCGTCCACAATCACTTGACCGGCTTCGATGCGTCCGGGTGGCTTAATCATCCGCATCATAGCGAGCGCCATTGTACTTTTGCCCGAGCCGGATTCACCGACCAAGCCCAATTTTTCGACGGGGTTCAAATTGAGACTGACATTGTTTAACGCTGTCGCGCGCCCCGAGTCGGTATAGTACGAGACGCGGAGATTTTTTATTTCAAGAACAGGTTTGACTTGCGTTTGCAGTGCAGGTTCGGTCGTGCTCCAGGGTAAAGTCGTTGCCATGATGCTCTGCACCTATTCCGACCTGCGAACGCGTGGATTGGCGATTTCGTCCAAGCCCATAATGATGAGTGCGAGCGAACCCAAAATCAAGACCATCTCTACAGTGGGTTCGACGGGCCACCACCACCAGCCGTTAAAGAATGCGCTTTGCGTTTGCGCGGACCAAATGATATTTCCCAACAACGGCTCGCGCAGCGGACCCAAGCCCAACACGGCGAGATAAAACGAAGCGAACACCGCGGCGAACACTTGGGTCACAAAGGCAGCCACAATAAAGGGGAGCAGGTTCGGGAGAATCTCTTTGAAAATAATTCCCAAGTCTCCAACGCCCGAAAGTTTGGCAACGGATACAAATTGCCGTTCTTTCATCGTCAACACCTGCGCGCGAATGACGAGGGTGGGTCCCATCCATGTCAGCAGCAAAACGACAAACGCCATCGTGTAAATCGTCACATCGCGTTTATCAATTGAACCCGCAATCACTACCTGAATGAGAAATGCAGGAATGGGTGTCAGGATTTGACAGATGCCTTTGATGCCCGCATCGAGCAAGCCGCCAAAATAAGCCGCGATAAATCCGAGAACAACCCCAATGAGTGTGCCCGCGCCGCCCGCGAGAACGCCAATCAGCGCGGTCTGCCACATGCCCACCACATTCGCTGCCAACAGGTCACGCCCGAAAAAATCAGTACCAAATGGAAATTGCAGACCCGGCGGTTGTTTGCTGCGAACCGAGAGAGGGTACGCATCTTTGGTATCCACCGTCAAGAGACCAATCACGGTGAATAGCACGAGCGCCAGCAAAATCAACAAACCGATCAACAGACTCTTGTTGCGGCGAAGATACCGCAGAATCAAGATGAGCTGGCTCGGCTGTGAGTACTGGGGGCGAGAGACCGCGAGAGTTGCCATCGAAACTCCTTTACCTCAACATCATCGTATGCAAGTCGGAATGAATCGTGCCGTGTGTGTTCGAGTCGAGCTTAGGATTGGCGAATGCGCGGGTCCAACAACGGATACAATATCTCGACAAAAATCATAATGGACGCCAGCCCAATCGTGATGAACAAAACAATGCCATAAATGACCAAAAAGTCATTTGCAACAATCGCCTGCGCGAGCGTATTGCCGATGCCCGGCAAAGCAAAGATTTGTTCAACCACTACACCCGATGTGACAACCGCCGTGAGCGCAAGCGCGAGCCCGGTCACTTGGGGCAGCAGTGCATTGCGGAGGTAATAATCGCGAAAGATGATACCCCCGCTCAAACCTTTGTGTTCGGCAAAGGTTACATAGTCTTCGCCTTGAATGGTCACGCCCATCCCGCGCATCGAGAGGACCCAACCGCCGACGGAACCCAAAATGAGGGCAAGCGCGGGAAGCCAATAGTGCGACAGCACATCCAATGCAAATGAGAGCGAAACGGTTGGGATAATGCCGGTGGAGTACGCATTTCCGAGCGGCGCTATTTTGAGGCGAAATGCGACAAAGAAGAGGAGCAAAACTCCCAACAAAACCGGTGGGATACCCTGCAACAAGACAAAGGGCGTCGCAACCGTTCGCAACCATGCCGGCGAACGGGGCCAGGCGGCGATTGCTCCCAGCAAGTTGCCGATAATGGCAGCCAAGATGGTTGAAGTGAGCAACAACGCGAGCGACCATGGAATTGCATCCAAAATCAAATCCCACACGCTGCGCGGATATTTGAATAGAGAGACACCGAGGTCTCCACGTGCAAGACTGCTGATATAGTCAACGTACTGTTCGAGGAGAGGTTTATTCAATCCGAACTTTTCATTGTAGGACGCGACCATCGTTTCGATGTCCGCAGCGGAAAAGCCACCGGACTGTGCGAGTTGCGCCAATCGTTCTCGTACGGGATTGCGGGTTGACAATCTTGGAATAAAAAAAACGATTGTGGAAGCCACCCAGATTACTACCAAAAGAAAGAGTAAGCGGCGGATAACATACTTGAGGTTCATGGCGCGTCTTTGCTCCAATACAGATTTGGCTTGCGGCGCAAGCCGCTTTTTCGGTTGCCGTGTTTCTTGAGGTGAGTGGAGAGGATTGCGACGAACTTTACATCAATTTACAAAATCTTTCAAGAGAGTTTTTTCGATTGTGGTGTGGCACACAATGTGTGCCACACCACAGGTCGAACAAGTTCCTATCTTTTACTGCGCCCCACTTGGTTTCAAACCGGTGATGACGAGCGTACCGGTTTGCGCCCAGAAGGCACCGTTCTCGCCATCGGCGGGATTCGCTGCGGTGGGCCAGTTCGTCCAGTAGGTTTGGTTGTAGGGAATGCGATGGAGCCACTGGATGATCGGGCAATCAATCGTATCGCGCCAATAAATTTCCATGGCTTTGACGGCATTCTCTTCGAACTTGGGGTCGTTTGCGTCAAGCGGCGCCATGGCATCTACATAGGCATCGAATTCAGGATTCTTGTAGCGCGAAAAGCGATTGTTACCGGCAGAGGTGCCGATGGACGCGCTAAAGCGGCTGTGGAAAAGTTCCAGCGCGGCATACGGGTCAACGGTGCTTGCGCCGTGTCCAAACATGTACAGACCGGGCTTGCCTTCTGCCATGTTGCTGTACGCGTCGTTGCCAAAGTTGACGTTGGCATCAAAACCACCGGTCTTGAGCATTTCCACAAGGATTGGAACAATGTCGCTGTGAATTCCTTGGAAACCGTTAATGACCGCATTGACCGTTTTGCCGTCTTTTGCCCACAAGCCGTCAGAGTTCTTGGCAAAACCCGCGGCGGTCATGAGTTTTTCGGTGGCGGCAAGGTCGTACTTGGGTCCGTATTTTTCCGCGGCGGCTTTCATCGCGGCGCTGTCAGCAAACTTTTTCAGGTTCGGATACAACGGGAACGGATAAATGTCTGCCACTTTGGCGCCGTCGTACACGATTTCGTTAATCTTGTCGCGGTCAATCGTGCTGCAAAGCGCGCGGCGCACGTTCGGGTCGTTGTACGGTTCGAGCTGCGTGTTCATCCACAACGAATTGGGCCACCAGTCGAGATAACCGTAGGGCGATTCGTTGCCGGTGTGCGAGGTAATTTTGGGATTGGCATCCAAGAGACTCTTGGCAACGGACGACCGAACGTCGAGAATCGCGTCGAGTTCATTGTTGACTTCGCGTTGGACCACGATGTCCATGTTCTGACCGATCTGACCGCCGATGTTGACCATGACGATGCGTTTCACATCAGGCAGAGCGTGTTTGCCCGCGGCGACTGCCCACCAGTTCGGGTTCAGGTCATAAATTTTTTGGTTCTGGTCCCAAACGACAAGGTCGTATGGACCCGAGTGTGGAATTTCCGTACCACCGGCATAGGCATTCACGTCCGCCTGTTTGCTCAGCGCGTGTTCGGGAACAATTGGAATACCGGTATCAAATTTGAACGTGAGGACTTCGTACGCAAAGCGCGGCGCGGGGAGTTTGAAATCCACGACGACGGTTAGGTCGTCCGGCGATGAGATGCTCTTGACGAATTGATTAAAGGAGCTGTTGTATGGCAGCTTGTCATTCTTCATCTGCCCTTCGAAGGTATAAACGACGTCTTTGGCAGTGACCGGCACGCCGTCGCTCCATTTGGCATCTTTATTCAGTTTGATCGTGAGTTGTGTAAAGTCAGCATTGTATTTCATGCTGTCTGCGAGCCACGGAATTTCTTTGCTGGAAAAAATGCCGTAATACGCCAGCGGTTCCCACATAAAGACATTGCCTTCTTGGTGGGTGTAACCGGGAATTGCCCACGGATTGGTGACACCAACCGGCGATGTAATACTCCAGCCCAGATTGACGGTCTGATTGCGTGGCACTGGTTTCAGACTGGTGACATCACCGATGGGGGCAGGGGTTGCAGTAGCCGGTGGAGCTTCTGTAGCAGGTACTGCGGTGGGTTGAACGACAACGGTTTGTTGTGCGACCACGGTTTGTTGAACGACAACGGTTTGCTGTGCGACCACGGTTTGGGGCGCGACAACGGTTTGCTGCACGACGACCGTTTGCACGACCGGCGGTGGTGGGGTTGCGGGGGAACCACACGCAGCCAATGCAACGATAGCAACGATCGCAAGAATTGTGAAAAACTTGAGCTTGTGCATGTTCTACTTCTCCTCCCTGAGAGTAATGGGTTCGACTACTTCAATGGGTCGTGGGTGGGTTTAGAGGTATCGTCAGATGTGTGCCACCTCCTTATCGTTTAGAATAATGAGCCCCAAGCAGGTTTTCGGTAAGCAGACCATTCAATCATTGTGGACCGCATAATGCGTCTGCCTCACGACCGATACAACGATTGAGCGGGCATCCGACAAGAGGCAAGACCCTTACGTTTGGAATTGTGCTGTACTTTCAGAACAACTTGATGAACGCGAGATTGGATACGCTAACGCCCGAACTTGTAGGACAAAATGGACACATACTTTGAGTCAATTGAGACTCCATGGGGCTAGAGAGGAACAAACAAGCGTCGGCTTGATTTGGGTATGACTATGAAAGCAACGTTGTTGTTAGGGCTGATTGAACAAGGAATGAATGGGAGAGATAAAACTCGTTGTGAAATTCCAAAAATTGTCTGAAAAATCACTTGCTCGTTTATTAAAATTATAGTAAAATTATATCGAAATTTAGTAAGGGTGTCAAGCTTGTATTTTCGCGCAAGAAACGGCGAAAATTTAGCAGACGCCAACTCGCTCCGCCAATGGCTAAACACGTTACTCTGACCGATGTCGCTCGCAAGAGTAAGGTCTCCGTTTCGACCGTTTCTCTCGTGCTGCGTGCCAAACCCGGCATTCCCGATGAAACTCGCGCGCGCGTCCTCGCCGCCGCCGAGGCAATTGGCTATCCTTCCCGCAAAACTAACGGTATGCGCCGCGCTGCCCCTACGCGCAAGCTGTCCAGTATCGGCTTGATTCTCCGCGCCGAGCATGACACGCCGCCGCAAGCCAATCCCTTTTACTCGTACGTCATCGCCGGCATCGAACAAGAATGTCGCCGCAATCAAGTCAATTTGATGTATGCAGCTCTGCCGGTGGACAATGAAAATGTCCCGGTCGAAACCCCGCGCCTCTTGGAAGAAGATGAGGTGGATGGTTTGCTGCTTGTTGGCGCATACGTTGGTCAAGCGCTAGGCACATTACTGCGGGCGAAACAAGTCCCCATCGTATTGGTGGACGCTTACGCCGCGCAAGACGAATACGATGCAGTTCTCACCGACAACGCGCGCGCGGCACATCAAGCGGTCTCATACTTGATTGAGTGCGGACATCGGCACATCGCGCTGGTCGGCGCACACCCCAACGCGTATCCCAGTTTTGAGCAGCGCCGCGCCGCGTATCGCCAAGCTATGCATGACCATTCTCTGGACACGTGTTACTTTGCCGATGCGCCCTTGCAGCGTAATGAGTTGATGCGCGCGACACAACAATTGCTCGAACAGCATCCGCAAATTACCGCCGTGTTTGGTGTTAATGATGAAGCGGCGCTTGCGGCACTGAACGCCGCCCAAGCAATGGGCAAACGTGTGCCCGACGAATTATCCGTCGTTGGCTTTGATGATATTGACTTGGCACAAAATGTCATGCCGTCGTTGACGACGATGCACGTTGACAAATTGGGTATGGGACGCCTGTCTGTGCAGCTGCTGATGGACCGTCTGCTGCATCCGGAGGCGCACAACGTTGTGGCTTTTGTTCGACCGCGTTTGATGGAACGCGAATCTGTATCAAAACTTCCGGAGGCGTATGAACAAGCAAGCAGCAGCCATTCCTTGGCAAGACCGCAAACCTGAATCGAGTGATGTTGTTTGGCGCTATGACGCGAACCCGATTATTCCGCGCGACGCCATTCCCGCATCCAATAGTATTTTCAACAGCGCCGTCGTTCGCTTTAACAGCGGCTACGCGGGCGTATTTCGGTGTGATGACAAGCGCCGCGTGATGGACATTCACCGCGGCTTTAGCGCGAACGGCATCCAATGGAGCATTGACCCGCAAACCATTTCATTCGAGGGCAATGACCCCGAAGTCAGGCGCTTTGAATATCGCTACGACCCGCGCGTCTGTTGGCTTGAGGACCGGTATTATGTTTCATGGTGCAACGGTTATCACGGTCCAACGATTGGGCTCGCCTACACGTACGATTTTGAAACGTTTCACCAACTCGAAAACGCGTTCCTGCCATTCAATCGCAATGGCGTCCTCTTTCCGCGCAAAATCAATGGCAACTATGCAATGTTGAGTCGTCCGAGTGATAACGGACATACACCGTTCGGCGATATTTTTTACAGCGAAAGCCCGGACATGCAGTATTGGGGCAAACATCGCTGGGTGATGAAACCCAAAGGCGGTTGGCAATCTACAAAAATCGGAGCGGGTCCGACGCCGATTGAAACGAGCGAAGGATGGTTGCTATTCTATCACGGCGTTATCACTTCTTGCAATGGCTTTGTGTACAGTTTCGGCGCAGCGCTGCTCGACCTCGACCAACCGTGGCGAGTAAGGTATCGCACTGCGCCGTACTTGCTCTCGCCGCAAACGTTGTACGAATGTGTCGGCGATGTGCCGAACGTTGCTTTTCCTTGCGCGGCATTGACGGATGACGCGGGACGCGTCGCAATTTATTACGGCTGCGCGGATACCGTCACAGGACTCGCGTTTTGTTATCTCGACGAAGTGATTGAATTTACGAAAAACAATTCCGAGTTATAATCTCGGCGTTGTTACAATTTCCTCGCACCTTTGGCAGGATAGCGCTCTTGTGCGCTGTCCTGCTTTTCTCTAATTTTTTCGCGTCCCCTTTATTTGCGTTTCATCCTCCACGTAATGTCGCGCCGGATGGTCCGGGCGCGCTCGCGTATTTCAATCTCGCGCGCAAAGATTGCATTGGCACCGCGCGCAATACTATTTCAAAAATTTGGTTCACCCTCGCCGACGGCGCGTTGAGTGATGTGTATTATCCGACGCTCGACAACAGCAATGTGAAAACATTGCAATACATTGTCACCGACGGAAAAACATTCACCGACCTCCAAACGCGCGATACAACCTATACCGTTCAGTTATTGGACCAACGCGCGCTCGCGTGTCGCGTCATCACCACTGCCAAAAACCACAAATATCAAATCACGACCGATTACATCACCGACCCCGCGCGCAATACGCTCGTGGCAAAGGTGCAATTTATTCCACTCGTCGGCAAAATTTCCGATTACGAATTCTATCTTTATTTCGACGCGACAATCAATGGGAATGGTGGTGGCGGCGCGAGCAATGGCGGCGCGGACAATGGCAGCACGGAAATTTCTGCCAATCAAAAATTTCCTGTCGTATGTGATACGACGACGAAAAGCAACGCGCCGAATCGAACGTACGCGCAGCCCGTATGCAGCGCGCTCGCGACATCACAACCTTTTCTGGCAAGCACAAACGGATTCGTCGGCAAACCGAGCGATGGCTTGCAACAGCTGGATTCAAAACGCGCGCTCACTGCAATGTACACGAACGCGTACAACGGAAATGTATCACAGACCGCGCAAGTGAATTTAGCATCCGACGGAAATTTTGTGTTTGCGTTGGGCTTTGGAAAAAATGCGGCGGAGGCGATGGCTGCCGCGCGCGAGTCACTCACCATTCCCTTTGCGCAGCTGCGCGCGCAGTACGAAGCAGATTGGAAAAATTACGACGCGAAATTATTCGCGCCGCCACAACATTTTGAAAATGTCGCGACTGAAAAATGGCAAGCACTGATTGACGAATACTATTTGAGCGCGAACGTAGTCAAAGCATCCGAAGACAAAACTTTTCCCGGCGCCATCGTGGCGAGTATGGCAATGCCGTGGGGACAAGCCGTTTCGGCAGGCGACGCGGAAAATTTATTTGTCGGTTCGTATCGCCAAGTGTTTGCCCGCGACGCGTATCATGCGTGGACGGCGTTGTATCTCGCAGGTGATTACGACACTGCGCGCGACGTGGTGCGATTTCTGTTCGAGCAGCAACAACTGTCCGATGGTTCGTTTCCGCGCAACAGTTTGTTGAATGGAAAACGCGCGCCCGATTCACTTGGCGTGCAGCTCGACCAAGTGAGTTATCCAATTCTCATGGCATATCAAATGAGAATGTACGACGCGGCATTGTACGAAAAACACATCGAGCCCGCCGCGAATTTTATCGCGCAGCACGGACCCGCGTTTGGTTTTGAGCGATGGGAAGAACAAGCAGGATATTCACCATCAACCATCGCGGCAGAAATTGTGGGACTGCGCGCAGCGGCGGAAATTGCTGAACTGAATGATGATGCGGTGAACGCGCAACGTTGGCGCGGGCTTACGGACGCATGGCAACATTCCATCAAACGTTGGACGGTGACGACGAATGGTCCGCTGGCATCGCATCCGTACTTTATTCGTCTTTCGAAAACGGGCGACCCGAATGCAGCCCTCACGTACAATCTCGTCAATGGCGGCGCAACGCTCGACCAACGCGCAGTGATTGACGCGGGCTTTATGGAATTGGTGCGCTTGGGGATTTTGCCCGCAAATGATGTGGATATGCTTGCGTCGCTTGCGGTGGTGGATGCAACTATCAAAAGAGATACATCACGCGGTGCGGGGTGGGAACGTTACAACGGTGACGGTTACGGCGACAACTCTGTAAGCGGCGCGCCGTGGACGCCGACACATGGCGGGAACGGTCACGTGTGGGCGGTCATTGCCGCCGAGCGCGGCGAGTACGAACTTGCGCGTGGAAATCGCGCGCACGCGCTCGCCATTCTCGACACATTGCAACAAATGAGTTTCGGCGTCGGTCTGTTGTCCGAACAAAATTGGGAAATGAATCGCGTTGCGCGTTCACCATTGGGCACTGACCCGCTGATTGCGTCCATTGGTTTTGAAAATGGATACGCCGCCGGTTCGGCAACGCCCTTGACGTGGAGCGCGGCGGCGTATGTGCGATTGTTTCGCAACCTGATTGCGGGAGAATTGCTCGAACAACCAAAATTAAATCAAACGCCTTGTATGTGGCAGGAACCCGCGTCGAAAAAAATCGGGCTGCATTGTCAACGTCCCAAATAAATTTGGCGCGAAATAATTTTTCGCGCTATGCGTTCGGTTTCAAAATCGCTTCGATGTTTTCCAATTCTTGATTCGTGAAATTCAAGTTCTGCGTCGCGTTGACCGCATCTTGAATTTGCGACACTTTGCTCGCGCCAATGAGCGCGCTCGTCATTTCGGGATTTCGCAGCACCCACGCAATTGCCATTTGCGCCAGCGTTTGTCCGCGCTGTTGGGCGATTTCGTTCAAACGTTTCACTTGCGAAATTTTTTCGTCTGTCACTTGCTCGCGCCGCAAAAAGGTATTTGGTTTCGCCGCGCGCGAATCTTCGGGAATGCCTTGCAAGTAGCGATTTGTCAACAACCCCTGCTCGAGCGGTGAAAACGCAATGCCGCCGATGCCCTCTTCGCGGAGTGCATTCAACAAATCCTTTTCACACCAACGGTCAAACATGCTGTAACGCGGCTGATGAATCAAACACGGCGTTCCCAATTCGCGCAGAATTTTCGACGCTGCGCGCGTTTGTTCCGCCGAATAATTCGAGATGCCGACGTACAATGCTTTGCCGCTTCGTACCGCGTGGTCGAGCGCGCTCATCGTTTCTTCGAGCGGCGTATGCAAGTCGGGACGATGGTGGTAAAAAATATCCACATAGTCCAGCCCCATCCGTTTCAAACTCGCGTCGAGCGATGCAAGCAGATATTTGCGCGAACCCCATTCGCCGTACGGACCATCGTACATTTTATAGCCCGCTTTGGTGGAAATAATCAATTCGTCGCGGTATGTCGAAAAATCGTCGCGCAACAATCTGCCAAAATTTTCTTCGGCGGCACCCGGCGGCGGACCGTAATTGTTTGCCAAATCAAAATGCGTGATGCCAAAGTCGAACGCGCAGCGCAGCAGCGCGCGCTGATTTTCCAACGCGTCCACACCGCCAAAGTTGTGCCACAGACCGAGTGAAATCGCGGGCAGCAGCAGACCACTGCGTCCGGTGCGGTTATAACGCATGGTGGCGTAGCGTGAGGAAGCGGCAAGAAAGGTGTCCATTGTTTTCCTTGTTAGTTGCAATACGAGAGCAGTTCACTTCTGATAGATTGTATACTTGAAATTCAGCGGTACGCTTGCCACACACAAGTATAATTCCAAAATCCGCGAGGTCAACCATAAAATAAAGATTGCCCTACACACCGCTTGCGTTTCCGCGTACATTCGGTGTAACATTCGCCCCAAGAATAATCATGACCACCAAACAACTCTTGCAAATTCTCATCGCCGCGCTCGGCGTAGTAAATACCGCGACCGGTCTCGCGCTCGTGTTCGCGCCGCAGTGGTTTTTTGAAAACATCGGCAACTATCCGCCGTTCAATAGGCATTACGAAGGCGACCTTGGCGCGTTCGTAATAGCCAGCGGAATTGGGTTGTTGTGGGCTGCGCGCGACCCGCGCAAATATCGCGCGCTCATTGGCATCGCGCTCTTGTCCAGCGCGCTTCATCTCGTCAATCACGTGTACGATGATTTGCTCATAGGCGCGTCTTTACAGCAAATTATTTCGGGAGTCATCACTGTTGCGTTCGGAACGCTGCTGCTCGCGCTCGCGTTGTTTATCGCGTCGCGCTAATCGCGGATTGCGGATTGCTTATCGCATCTTGCTTATCGCAAATCGCATATTGCATCTCACCACTCACCGATTCCCAAATCACCTACTCACCCAATCACCTAATCTCCCCCTCACTCCCTCACTCGCTCACTCCCTCACTTTCTCCCATAATCCGCCGGTATCTCACCCCACTCGTCCGTCCGCCATTTCAAAATTTTGTTCGGATACACGTTCGCGTGTAGCCATTCTGCCCCCTGTTCGATGCGTTCGAACAATTCCTTATTCCGCTTATTGCGTGTCAATTGCGTTTTGCATTTTTTCTGTTTCACCCACGACAACGCATTTTCGGAATCCGAATAAATTGGCGACACGTCATTTTGTGCGCGCAACAGCATCAACGTTTCTACGATGCCCAAAAATTCGCCAATGTTGTTTGTGCCTTCGGGAAACGGTCCACGCGCGAAAAGAATTTCACCCGTTTCTGTTTTCACCGCGCGATATTCCATCACGCCCGGATTTCCCGCGCACGCCGCGTCCGCGCAATAACTCGGTAGAATCGGCGGTTCAATTCCCAACAAACGCAATTGCTTCCAACGCGCGTTGGGTTGCGTGCTGTATGCCGCGCGTGACTCGCGAACAGGATGACCTTTACCGAATGCCGCTTCCGCTTCCGCACGCGTGTTGAACGCTTTGAACTGCGCGCCCGCGAATCCATTCACTTGCGCTTTGGCTTCGTCCCACGTTGTAAAAATTCCCGTGCGGCGACCTTTCCATACGACGTAAAATTTACTTGATTTGGACATGAATGAAACTTGAACTGATGTAAAATTTGTGTTGTAGAACAAATTTTGAATTTGTTTTGCGCGGAGAACTATAACATGAAACGTTGGAACGGTTGGGGCGATGAATCCATCCACGGGCATTTGCCGCACGGCGCAGCGCGTTTTCTTGAGACAGTAATCGGCGCGGGCGAAAATTTTTCTGATGCGTCATTTGAAGATGTACTCGGACGCGTTCCCGTTTCGCGTCTCGCCGCGCCATTCACGAAAAAATTTCATCCGCTCGTCAACACCGACGCGGATGTGCGTGCATTGCACGCGCGCGGACAAAGTTTGCCCGATTGGATTGCGCTGCGTTCGGGAAACATCGAGGCATTTCCCGATGGTGTCGCGTTTTCAAACAATGAGGATGAGGTGCGCGAACTGATTCGTTATGCGCGCGACGCGCAAATTGCGCTCATTCCCTACGGCGGCGGCACCAGCGTCGTCGGTCATATCAATCCCATTCAGCAAATCCCCACATTGACGCTTGACGTTTCACGCATGAGCGAATTGTACGAACTCGATGAAACAAGTCACCTCGCCACATTCGGCGCGGGCATTTTGGGACCCGCACTCGAAAATAATTTACGCATGCGCGGATTCACGCTCGGACATTTTCCGCAATCTTGGGAATATTCCACCCTCGGTGGCTGGATTGCCGCGCGTTCGAGCGGACAACAATCGTACTATTACGGGCGCATCGAAAATTTATTCGCGGGCGGTCACGTCGAAACGCCGCTCGGCGAATTGGAACTGCCGTCGTTCCCCGCGAGCGCGGCGGGTCCTGATGTGCGCGAAACAATTTTGGGCAGCGAAGGACGCGCGGGCATCATCACGCGCGCGACGGTTCGCATTCGCCCCGTTCCCGAATTTGAAAATTTTTACGCAGTGGTGATGCGCGATTGGGAATCGGGCGTGAACGCGGTGCGCACGCTCGCGCAGAATCGCATTGGTGTTTCGATGCTGCGCTTGAGTGATGCCGACGAAACGTTTGCGAATCTCATGCTCGCGGGTCACGAAAACGCGATTCAATTCGCGCAGCGCGCGTTAAATGCCATCGGTTACGGCGCAGAAAAATGTATGTTGATTTATGGCGTGACGGGAACGCGTCGTGAAACATCACGCGTGCGCCGCGAAACCAAAAACGCGCTGCGCGAATTTGGCGGCTTGCCCGTTCCATTTTTGATTGGCAGTTTGTGGAAGAAAAATCGTTTTCGCGCGCCGTATCTTCGCAACACACTTTGGGAAATGGGTTACGCGCTCGACACACTGGAAACTGCCGTGCCGTGGTCAAAAGTGAATGAGACAGCGAACGTCATCAAACAAGTGATTCGCAACGGTTTAGAAAATATCGGCGAACGCGTTCTTGTATTCGCGCATCTGTCGCATGTGTATAACGACGGCGCGAGCATTTACGTCACCTATGCGTTTCGCCGCGCAAGTGACCCAAATGAAACGCTCGCGCGTTGGCAAAGATTGAAAACGGCGGCGAGTCACATCATCGTCGCACAGCGCGGCACCATCAGCCATCAACACGGCGTCGGTGTTGACCACGCGCCGTACCTCATTGCCGAAAAAGGCGCGCTCGGAATTTTGGCGATTGAAAATTCGATGCGCGCGTTCGACCCGTATGGGATGATGAATCCGGGGAAGCAGGTAGTAGGTATCAGGTAACAGGTAGTAAGGAAACCTGCTACCTACTACTTGCTACTTGCTACCAAAACATGTGGCAACACAATTGGCGCGAACAAATCTGGTCTGACCTTGACCGCGCGTGGGACATTATCATCATCGGTGGCGGGATTACGGGCGCGGGAATTTTGCGCGAAGCGGCACGGGCGAATTTGCGCGCGCTCTTAGTGGAGCAGCACGATTTCGCGTCGGGCACTTCATCGCGTTCGGGGAAAATGGTTCACGGCGGTCTGCGCTATTTGAAAAACGCGCAAATCAAACTCACGATTGAATCGGTACGTGAGCGTGACCGCCTTGTGCGCGAAGGACGCGGACTCGTCACACCGAACGCGTTTTTGCTCGCCAATTTCAAACATGATTCGCCGCCTGATTGGGTGTTTGGAATTGGGCTGATGATGTATGACACAATCGCTCTGCATTGGCAGCATCAACATCTCAATCCGCAACGCGCGCGTGAACTCGTCCCCGAATTGCAGTCGCCCGAGCTCATTGGCGCGTATCGTTATTTCGACGCGCAAACCGATGACGCGCGATTAACGCTCCGCGTAATTCGTGAAGCCGTACGCGATGGCGGTGTCGCGTTGAATTATGCGCGTGTTGAAAGTCTATTGCGTCAATGGTCAAACGTGAAACGTGAAACGTCAAATGAAATTTGTGGCGTTGTTTTGCGTGATGTCGAAAGTGGCAAGACAAAAGAAATTCAAGCGCGCGTCGTTACCAATGCAACAGGCGCGTGGGCGGATGAATTGCGCGCGCGTGAATCATTACAGCGCGAACATTTGCGAAAATTGCGCGGGAGTCATTTGATTTTTCCATTCGCGCGTTTGCCGTTGACACGTGCGGTCACATTTCTTCATCCGCGCGACAAGCGTCCGTTGTACGCGCTGCCGTGGGAAGGTGTCACCCTTGTCGGCACAACCGACCACGACCACTCGAATCTCGATACGAATCCGCGCATCACGTCACATGAAATTGAATATCTGCTCGACGCGGCGCAATTTGTTTTTCCCGCGCAAGAATTGACGACGCGCGATATTCAAGCGACGTTTGCAGGTCTACGTCCTGTTGTGGACACGGGCAATCCCGACCCGTCGAAAGAATCACGTGAGTTTGTGTTGTGGGAGGAAAACGGGTTGCTCACGGTGACAGGCGGGAAACTCACAACATTTCGTTTGATGGCACAAAACGCGCTCGATGCGGTGCGTTCGCGTTTGCCCAATATGAAACGCGTCATCGTACCACAACGCGTCTTGGACCGCTTGCCGCACGATGAAAAATTATTCCAAACATTTCCACCGAACGCGCGTTTGCGTTTGCTCGGACGCTATGGTCAAGACGCGCGCGCGTTGCTCGATGCCGCGCGCGACGGCGAATTGACGCGCATTGAAAATTTATCCGCGCTCTGGGCGGAACTGCGCTGGGCGGCACGAGATGAAGGCGTGGTGCATCTCGATGATTTGCTGATGCGCCGCGTGCGGCTCGGCTTGCTGCTGCCGCGCGGTGGAATGGACTGCATGAAGCGCATCCGCGAAATCGCGCAGCCCGAATTGGGTTGGGACGATGCGCGATGGGAACGGGAAGAAAAAATGTACACAGAACTTTGGCAGCGTTGTCATGGGCGGCCAGAGCTGTAAAAAGGAGCAGCGATGAAAATCTCCTCCGCCATAGAAATAAACAGCACGCCCAAAATCGTTTTCGGCTGGCTCGCCAAGCCGGAAAAAGCTAAAGTCTGGATGACAAGTGTCTCGGAAACAGAAATTATCCAACAGACAGCAAACATGGTAGGAACGACATTTCGTGAGATTGTAAGAGAAGACGGCGGCGCGGTCGAAATGCAGGGTGAGATTATCGGGTTTGTGCCAGACAGGTCCATCGCTTTTCATTTGCAGAGCCGAGTCAACATTGTGGATGTTGAATATACAATCGAGAAAATGCCCGTGGGCGTACGCCTCGTACAAGATGCAGACGTGCAATGGAAATTTCCAGTGAATCTGTTCAGCATCTTTGTCGGAGACAAGATAAGGCAGAAGATTCTTGCACAGGCTGACGCCGAGTTTCACAAACTGAAAAATCTGTGTGAAGCAAGTTAGCGCGTGCGGGGAATATTTTTCGCGCGCTTTTCGAATCAATCGGATTCACAGCCCGCGCAGTGTACGGCAATTACGATAAATCTTTGTTCGATGCCGAGTTAAGCCCGTTTATGTTATGGATGTTGATGAAAGGAGTTGCCAACGGATGAAGAACGGATAAGCGAATGACCGCGCGCTTATTATCCGCTTATCCGTTTTCTATCCGATGTCCGAAAGTACACCACAATGGACGACTTGAAAAAACTTTTGGACGCCGTAATCGAAATGCGCGCGGCGCAAAAATTGGAATGGGACGCGCTGCCAAGTAATTTTGACCGATTCAAGCGCGCACGTCAGAAGCAGAACGTCGCGCGGACGGAAGAAAAAGTGGATGGGCTGATTGAAGAGATGATGCGCGCAAATTCTTGGAATGAGGACAAGGAATGATTTACATGCGTTTCTCCCCGCGCACCATCCCCAACATCGGCACACGTGCCGTACGAAATTCGAGATTCACAAAACCAAACTCTTGCATCAACGCGGGCAAATCTTGAACACCGCGCGTCATGCCACCGTGTGCTGTCAAGTGCGACATGATGTGTTCGATTGTGCCCGATGGGCGCTTCAAATCCACAATTACCACGCGCCCGCCCGGTTTCAGCACGCGATAAATTTCTTGCAGCCCCGCGCGTTTCAAATCATCAGGCAAATGATGCATCATCAAACTGCTCAACACCGCGTCGAACGTATTGTCCGCGAACGAGAGATGTTCAATCGGTTCGAGGCGAAATTCGATATTTAATTTTTCGTGCGTAGCGTTCTGACGCGCGACGTCAATCATTTCGGGCGACGCGTCAATTCCAAACACGCTGCCCGATTCGCCCGCCGCGCGTTTTGCCTCACGCGTTAATTCTCCTGTCCCGCAGCCCACATCCAACACTATTTCGCCCGCGCGTATTTGCGCCGCATCAATCGTCCACGCGCGCAATTTTTTACTCTGTCCCATCGTCAGTAGTTGCACAGTAAAGTCATAATACTTTGCCCAATGAATCGTGTGTCCCGCTGTACTCGGCGCGTGTGAGTGCGAATGAATTCTGTGTGCCATTTTGTCACCTCTTTCGTTTATAATGCGGTGGTTCATTGTAACATCAAGCCAATTTTTAATTCGGAATTTCCAATCTCTAATCTCCAATCTCCAAAGGTGTCTTTATGTTCCGCCCACGCGTCCAATTTCTCGACCCTGAAATCATTCCGCAAATTCTTGACGAAGCATTTGCCATTCTCGAAAATCCCGGCGTCATTTTTCAATGGCAGCCCGCGTTGGAACTGCTCGCGGATTTTGGCGCGGAGGTGAATTTTGAAACGAACACCGCGCAGATTCCGCGCGAACTTGTGGAACGCGCGTTGAAATCCGCGCCGCGCGAATTTTTTCTGTATGATGCAAATGGAACACCGCGCGTACAGTACGGCGGCGACGCGATTCATTTCGACCCCGGTTCGTCCGCGTTGTGGATGTATGACAGCATCACACACGAATATCGCGCGCCGAACACGCACGATTTTGTCGAATACGCGCGTATCGCTGACCATTTGCCCGCGTTCGACGCGCTCGCCACTGCATTCATTCCCGAAGACGTGCCGGGCGACATGGGCGACTTGTATCGCTTGTATTTGTGTTTGCGCTGTTCGGACAAACCAATTGTGACGGGCGCGTTCGCGGTGGAAACGATGCAAGTGATGCGCGAATTGTTGAGTACCACGCGCGGCGATGCTGACGCGTTGAAACAAAAACCGCGCGCGGTGTTCGATGTGTGTCCCACCCCCCCCTTGCAGTGGAGCGACAACACGAGCGCGAACATTATCGAAGGTGCGCGCAATTTTATTCCGATAGAACTTGTCGCTGTGCCGCTTTCAGGCGCCGCCGCGCCGATTACGTTGATTGGTTCTGTCGTGCAGCACGTCGCGGAAAATTTTTCGGGACTGACGTTGCATCAATGCGCGCAGCCCGGCGCGCCTGTGGTGTTTGGCGGCGCGCCTTCGATTTTTGATATGCGGATGGGCGTGACCCCGTTGGGCGCGCTCGAAAGTTCGATGATGTCGTGCGCGACTTCGCAAATCGCAAAACATCTCGGCTTGCCCACACACGGCTATTTGTGTCTGTCCGATACGAAATTGCCCGACATGCAAGCGGGTTGGGAAACGGGCATGAGCGCGTTGCTCGGCGCACTTGCGGGCGTGAACATGATGAGCGGTGCGGGCTTGCTCGACAGCGCGGGCGCGTTCAGCATCGAAAAAATGATTGCGGACGCCGAAATAATTGCGATGGCGCGTAAAACGGTGGAAGGAATTTCGCGCGTGGAAGACGGAACGTTCGCGTTGGCGATGCTCCAAGCGATTGGCCCCGGCGGAACATTTTTGGATTCCCCACAAACGTTCGAGCGTTTTCGCCTCGACCAAATTCAACATTCGGCGATTGTGGACCGCGTGACGCGGCGCACGTGGCTCGCACAAGGCAAAATGGATACAATAGCGCGCGCAAGATTGCAGCGCGAGAAAATTGAAAAGGAATTGCAACCGCGCGTGATGGATGAACATGTCGCGCGCGCGTTGGAGGAAATTGTCACGCGCACAGCAAAAGAGAATGGGATGGAGGAATTGCCCGCGTTGTGAACAATTCAAATGATGGGAGCGGAACTACAATCCTGTCAATCGCGTGGTAGAATGCGGCACCAACGCGTCCGATAGAATCTCAAAAATAAATCATTCTCCACATGAATCAATTCACACCCGACCCTCTCTTTAATGTTTCCGAACAAGTCATCGTCGTCACCGGCGGCGGTGGCGTCTTGATGAGCGCGATGGCGCGCGAATTCGCGGCGCGCGGCGCGCATGTTGTATTGCTGAATCGTACGCTGTCCAAATCGGAACCGATTGCGAATGAAATTCGCGCGCGTGGTGGAAATGCCATCGCGTTGCAAGGCGATGTGACGGAACGCGAATCGCTCGAACACGCGGCGGAGAAAATTATTGCAACGTTTGGAAAAATAGACCATCTCGTCAACGGCGCGGGGGGGCAGCGTCCCGGCGCGATTGCGTTGACGGCGGACAAGTTTTTCGATTTGCCCGAAAGTGATTTGCGCGCGGTGATTGATTTGAATTTGATGGGGACGATTCTGCCTTCGCAAGTGTTTGGCAAATTTCTCGCGCAGCAAAAACGCGGCAGCATTCTCAGCATCAGTTCGATGGCGGCGATTCGTCCGTTGACGCGCGTCGTCGGGTATGCGGCAGCGAAAGCGGCGATTGATAATTTTACGCAGTGGCTCGCGGTGATGCTCGCGCGCGATATTTCGCCGTCCCTGCGCGTGAACGCGATTGCGCCGGGCTTTTTTCTTGCTGACCAAAATCGCGCGCTGTTGATTCAAGAGACGGGTGAACTCACGCCGCGCGGACAGTCCATCATCGCACATACCCCGATGGGACGTTTCGGCGAGCCGAATGATTTGCTTGCCACCGCGCTGTGGTTACTGTCACCGGGCGCGAGCTTTGTGACGGGCGTAGTGATTCCTGTAGATGGGGGGTTTTCGGCGTTCAGCGGCGTTTGAAAAATTGTGCGCGGTAAAATTTTCGAGCCAGTCCAATGTTGGGCTGGCTTTTTTGTTGTCCCGAAATGTCCGCGCGTTCCCAAGACATTTGCCCCTATGGAGCAAACGCGTTAGGGGGGAAAATGGTACTGTCTATTTTTATGTAGTGGAGGTGTCCCCATGCCCGGACTGGACAAAGAAACGCGTGACATGATTCTTGACACGCTTAAAAAATATGCACACGATAAATTGACTCCTGAATATCTGATTCAACTCGACCACAACGACGAATTTCCAACGGAGGTGCTGCACGAACTGTATGACCCCAACACAGTCGGCTTGCACCTTCTTTTTATTCCTGAAGAATATGGCGGACTTGGCGGCAACGCGTACGATATTTATCGCGTCTCCGAAGTCATGGCGTCCATTGATTTGGGAATTGCCACCGCCGTTCTCGCGACATTTTTGGGAAGCGACCCCATCACCGTCGGCGCGACGCCCGAACAGAAAAAATTATGGATGGGCAAAATCGCGGACGAAGCGTTACTCGTCGCGTATGGCGCAACCGAACCGCAAGCAGGAAGTGATTTGGGTTCGCTCTCGACCAAAGCAATTCCTGTTGAGGAAAATGGTCATCCCGCCGGTTACAAAATTACGGGACGCAAGCAGTGGATTTCCAACGGCGGCGTCGCGCAGCTGTACACAATTCTTGCGAACGCGCCGGGCGGTCCATCATGGTTCGTTCTCGACCGCGAGCTCCCCGGTTTTGAAAAAGGGAAACCCGAAGACAAACACGGCATTCGCGCGTCAAACACTGCCGCGTTATTTCTCGACGACGTGTATGTTCCCGCAGACCGCCTCGTCGGTTTGAAAGAAGGCGAAGGGCTCGCGCAAGCGCAAGCAGTGTTTGGTTACACGCGTTTGATGGTTGGCGCGTTCGGACTAGGCGGCGGATGGGAAGCATTGCGCCGCGCGATTCGGTATTCGCAAGAGCGCGTACAAGGCGGTGCGACACTCGACACGAAACAAGGGTACACGCACAAATTGATTGTGCCGAATGCGGCGCGTTTGGAAGCCGCGCGCACGTACATTGAATGGGTTGCCGAGCGATTGGATTCGGGCGAAGAAGGATTACAAACCGAAGGCGCAGTCGCAAAATACACCGCGACGGAAGCGGGCAACAAAGCGGCGGAAGACGCGATTCAAGCGCACGGCGGTTACGGCTATGTCAAAGAATACATGGTGGAAAAAATCAAACGCGATGTGCGTATCACGTGCATTTACGAAGGCACGAACGAAATTATGGAATGGACGATTGCACGTGACCGCTGGCAGCAGCATTTGAAAACCAAAGGCGCGTATTACAACGATTGGGCGAAACGTCTCGAAGCATTGCACGAACGCGAATCAGAAAATGGCGCGGGTTACGCCGCGCTTGCGATGCGCGCGCTCGCGGTAATTATGGAACAAGCGCGCGTGGACCGTCTCACGCGCAATCAACACATTTTGTTCCGTCTCGGCGAATTGATTGCGTGGGCAGAGACCGCCGCGATTTTCGCAGAACGCGTCGTGGACAAACCGACCGAAGGAATCAATCTCGATATTCCAACGCGTCAAGCGTTATCAAGAATTTACGCGCGTCAAGCTGCATTCAAAGTCGCGATGGAAGGAATGGAATGGCTCATCGGCGCGGGACAAACGAATATGAATCTCGGACGTGAAGTGAACAGTGTTGCGATTTTCGCCGCGCAGATGGGACAAATCAGCGACATGGATTTTGCGGCGGAGCAATTGGCGAAAGCGTTTCCGGTGAATTAGGGAGCAAGTAGTAGGTAGTAGGTAGCAAGTAGTAGGGAAATTTACCTGCTACCTACTACCTGCTACGTTCAAATCATGAACACTACATCAAAACTAAATCAATTCGGAATGTACGCGACGATTGCGATTTTTGTCGGCTGTGTGTTGTCGGGACTCGTCGGCGTGCCGTTGGTGAATTGGCTTGCCCCGCAGCCCGCGTGGCAGAACGGTCAAGTGTTTGCAGAGAACTATAACGTGATTCAAACGCTGCCGTACTATGCAGGCATGGTGATGCTTACGGGCTTTCTCTTGTTTCACGTCACGATTTATTTATTGTCGGATGTCGAGATGAAACGGTTCACAATGCCCGCGCTGTTGTTTTGCGTGTTGTACGCCGCACTCGTCTTTTTCAATTACATCATGCAAACGACGTTCATCCCCGAACTCGCGCGCAACTATCGCGCGGAATTTGATTCCTTCATCGGCGCGCTTTCGATGAGCAATCCCGCCGCGCTCGGTTGGGCGATTGAAATGTGGGGCTATGGATTGTTGGGCGTCGCGTCCTTGTTCGCCGTGCCGTTTTATCGCGCGTTCAGCGACAACTTGAACAAAGCAATTGTGTGGTTGTTGATTCTCAATTTTGTCATGAGCATTGTCGGTGCGCTGCTCACCGCGTTCAATCTGCCGTGGGTTTTTACGACAACCGGTTTCGTTGTGTTTGCGTTGTGGAACGTTGTGGTGATTGCGTTGAGCGCGCTGCTGGTGTTGTCCTTCCGCAAACAAATCGTACTTGAACCGCGCTCAAAATTTGAAGCGCGCTTTGAATTGAAAGTGAGATAAAGCGCGCGCAGCCGCATTAATTTTTATTACGCGCGAATTTTGGAGAGAGAACTATGAACGCAAATGAACGCGCTATCGCCATCGTCGGCGTCGGCGCAATTTTACCGGACGCGATGAACGCGTCAGAATTTTGGAACAATCTCATCGCGGCACGTTACAGCATCACCGAAACGCCGAGTGACCGCTGGAGCATTTTGGACTATTACGACCCGAATCCGAATGCGCCGGACAAAACATACAGCAAAATCGGCGGCTGGGTGAAAGGTTTTGAATTTGATTGGAAGAAATTCAAGATTCCCCCAAAAGTCGCGCAAGCGATGGACATTGGGCAGCAATGGGCGGTGACGATTGCGGCGCAAGCGTTGGAAGATTACGGCTATCCGCGTCGTCCGCTCGACACCGAACGCACAGGCGTTGTTCTCGGCACGGCGATGGGCGGCGAATTGACGTATTTCACGACCCAACGCATCGTCTTTCCCGAATACGCGCACGCGCTCGAAGCGTCGCCCGCGTATCAAAATTTGCCCCCCCCCCTTCGCGCGCAAATCCTCGATGAATTTCACGCGGTCATTGACCATCGCGTTCCGCCGATTACCGAAGATTCGATGCCCGGCGAATTGCCGAACATTGTTTCGGGACGCGTCGCGAATGTTTTGAATTTGCGCGGACCAAATTTCATCACCGATGCCGCGTGCGCGTCGTCGCTCGCTGCGCTTGATGCCGCGTGGGACTTGCTCACCGAACACGAAGCGGACGCAGTGATTACGGGCGGCGTTGACCGCAACATGGGCATTAACTCGTTCGTGAAATTTTGCAAAATCGGCGCACTGTCCGCGACAGGCACGCGTCCGTTCGGCAAAGGCGCGGATGGTTTCGTGATGGGCGAAGGCAGCGCCGCATTTCTGGTAAAACGCTTGGAAGACGCAGAACGCGACGGCGACAAAATTTACGCGGTAGTACGCGGCGTCGGCGGCGCGAGCGACGGCAAAGGCAAAGGCATCACCGCACCGAATCCGATTGGTCAACAATTAGCAACGCGGCGTGCGTGGGAGAACGCGGGACTCGACCCCGCGAGCGCGGTGATGGTGGAAGCGCACGGCACAAGTACCAAGGTTGGCGATGTCGTCGAAGTAGATTCACTGAATCAAATTTTCGGCGTCGCGCCAAAAAATTCCATCGCGCTCGGTTCGGTGAAATCCAACATCGGACATTTGAAAGCGGGCGCAGGGGCGGCAGGACTTTTGAAAGCCGTCCTCTCGATTCATCACAGCATCATTCCGCCGACGTTGCACGCGGAAATTCCGAATCCCGATATTCCCTTTGACCAAACATCGTTCTCTCTTGTGAATCAACCGCGCGCAATGGAACGCCGCGACAAAAATACACCGCGTCGTGTTGGCGTCAGCGCGTATGGTTTTGGTGGGACGAATTTTCATGTCGTGTTGGAAGAGCATGTGCCGGGGATGTTGACGCAAAAGAAAATATTTGTTGTTGAAAAAGATGGAGAGAAAGAGAGAAAGAGTGATGGAGAGAACTTGCACGCTAGCACTCCGTCACTCCATCACTCCATCACTCCAAAACCCCCGCGCGGCATTCTCGCCATCGGCGCGCCAAGCGTGAACGAATTGAAAAACAAATTGGATGAAATGTTTGCGCGTGTGCGCGATGGATTCACACCGGAAGTTGCTTTACCCGACCTTAAGGAATTGAAGCAGCGCGAACGCGTGGTGATTGATTATGCTGTCGGGAACGACAGCCGAAATCACGACGAATTGTTGGAACGCATTGATAAAGCGCGCAAAGGCATCGCGTTTGATAACGCGCAGGCGTGGAAAGCATTGCAAGCGCAAGGAATTTTTCGCGGCACTGGCGACGCGTCCGGCAAAATCGCGTTTCTCTTTCCCGGACAAGGTTCGCAATATCTCAACATGGGACGCGAACTCGCCGCGTATTCGCAGACGGTGCAAAATGTTTTCAATGACGCGGACGCAGTGATGAAACCGATTCTTGGGAAACCATTGACCAAGTACATTTTCGCCGACGGCGACGCGGATGAATTGAAACGCGCGGAAAAAGAATTACAGCAGACCGCGATTACACAGCCCGCGATGCTCACGCTTGATACGGCGATTTATGAATTACTCGGTGATTTCGGATTCAAGCCCGACATGGTGATGGGACATTCGCTCGGCGAATACGCGGCACTGATTGCCGCAGGCATCATGCCATTCGCGGACGCGTTGGAAGCGAGCGCGGCACGCGGCGCGGAAATGACCAAAGTGAGCATGGGCGATAACGGTTGGATGGCGGCAGTGATGGCGCCGTACAGCGTCGTCGAACAAACCTTAAAGGAAATTGACGGGTACGTCGTCGCCGCAAACATTAATGGTCCGAATCAATCCGTCATCGGCGGCGAAAGCAAAGCGGTGGAAAAAGCGATTGATGTTTTCACGCACAAAGGTTTTCAAGCCCAACGTTTGCCCGTGAGCCACGCGTTCCATACCAAAATCGTCGCGCCCGCGAGCAAACCATTGCGTCAAGTGCTGAATCGCTTGCATATTTCCGAACCGACGCTCCCCCTCGTCGCAAATGTGACGGGCGAATTTTATCCGACGACGGTGGACGGCATCAAAGATATTTTGGAATTGCAAATCGCGTCGCCCGTGCAGTGGGTGAAAGGCGTACAAACGCTGTACGATGCGGGCGTGCGTACATTCGTCGAAGTCGGTCCGAAAAAAGCGTTGAAAGGTCTCGTGGACGATATTCTCGCGGACAAGAACGATGTCGTTTCCCTTTTTTCCAATCATCCGAAAACGGGCGAGATGCAAACATTCAATCACGCGTTGTGTGGACTTTACGCCGCAGGTTTTGGTTTGGAACGTGAAACGTCAAACGTGAAACGTCAAACGTCAAGTGTGGATGCGACAATTGCAATTGCGAAAGAGGAAAATATCATGGGAACGTCAAATGGTTCAAACGGCGCGAATGGAAACAACGTTGCTGAATTGTTGGCTCAAGCATTACAACAAATTACCAATCGCCCAATCGCCCAATCACCCAATCACCAAGCGTTTGACCGCAACGAAACTCCGCGCGGCTCTATCGTCATCACCGGCACAGGGCTCGGATTGCCGGGCGCGGAAAAAAGCGTGATGGATGAAGACAACGCGATGCGAATTTTGCGCGGCGAACAATTTGTGGATTTGATTCCCGAACGTTTTCGCAATGCGATGCTGAATAAACGCGTCACGCGTTTGGTGAAAAGTGAAGACGGCAGTGGACGCTTTGAAACGATTACGAATCCGAGCGAGGTGATTAAACTCGCGGGGCGTCCGGGCAAATTTGATTTGGCGGACGAGTACGGCGTTCCCGAAAAATTGATTGAAGCGCTGGACATTACGACGCAATTGGCGATGGCAGCAGGACTCGACGCGCTGCGCGAAGCGGGCATTCCGCTCGTGCAAACGTACAAGAAAACGAGCAAGGGAACATTTTTACCCGAACGTTGGATTTTGCCCGAAGCGCTGCGCGACGAAACGGGCGTGATTTTTGCGAGCGCGTTCCCCGGCGGCGACCGATTCGCGGATGAATTTTCAAGATATTACGCGTGGGAAAATCTCAACGACAAACTCGCAACCTTAAGAGAATTGCGCGAGTACACGAATGATGAAACCACATTGCGCGAAATTGACGCGCGTATCAACGCGGTGCGCGAGGAAATGGCGCGCGAGCCGTACGAATTTGACCGCCGCTTTTTGTTCCGCATTCTCGCGATGGGACATTCGCAATTCGCCGAATACATTGGCGCGCGCGGACCGAATACCCAAGTGAACGCGGCGTGCGCGAGCACCACACAAGCGATTGCGCTCGCAGAAGATTGGATTCGGGACGGACGCGCGCGGCGCGTGATTGTTGTGGCGGCGGATGATGTGACAGGAAACAATTTGATGGAATGGGTTGGCGCGGGATTTTTGGCGACGGGCGCGGCGGCAACGGATGACCGCGTGCAAGAAGCCGCGCTGCCATTCGATAAACGACGACACGGCACGTTGATGGGCATGGGCGCGTGCGCGCTCGTTGTGGAAAGTCAAGACGCAGTCCAAGAACGCGGCATGCGCGGCATCACCGAACTGCTCGCGAGTGAAACGGCAAACAGCGCGTATCACGGCACGCGGCTCGACGTGAATCACATTGCAATGGTGATGAATCATCTCGTCAGCGCGGCGGAAAAAAGATTTGGACTTAATCGCTACGCCATCGCGCCGCAGTTGGTTTTCATGTCGCACGAAACATTTACGCCCGCGCGCGGCGGCAGCGCGGCGGCAGAAGTTGTCGCCTTGCGCGAAACATTTGGCGAAGCTGCAAGCGAAATCGTTGTGGCAAACACCAAAGGTTTCACCGGACATCCGATGGGTGTCGGTATCGAAGACGTGATTGCGACAAAAATTTTGGAATACGGCATTGTGCCGCCCGTGCCAAATTATAAAGAGGTGGATGAAGAACTCGGACGCTTGAATTTGTCGCGCGGCGGACGCTACAACGTCAATTACGCGCTACATCTCGCGGCGGGCTTTGGTTCGCAAATTGCGATGACCTTCACGCGCAGAATTCCCGGCGCAATGAATCGCGTGGATAACAAAAGTTTGTACAACAAATGGCTCGCCGATGTGAGCGGTTACGATTGCGCGGAAACCGAAGTGGTGAAACGCGTACTGCGCGTGGTTGCCGAAGGCGCGCCAAAACGCGTGCCCGCGCCGAGTGCGTGGCAGTACGGAACGGGACCGATTGTCCGTGTTGGGATGACGAACGACGGAGGACGAATGACGAATGTGGTGCGTCAAACGTCAAACATAAAGCGTGAAACGTCAAACGTAATGCGTGAAACAATTTCCGTTGCACCCAAAGTTGAAATCGCTACGCCGAAAGTAGAAGCAAAAGTTGAACCTGTCGTAGTAAAAACGGAAATCGTCGCGCCGAAAGCAGAACCGACTGTAACAAAAACGAACGGACATGAACGAGTTGTCACCCCTTCACCCGTTCACACGCTCACCGCTTTACCAACAACTGACCCAATCGTTGAAAAAGTTCTGGACATCGTTGCCGCGAAAACAGGTTACCCGCGCGACATGTTGGATTTGGATCTGGACATGGAAGCGGATTTGGGAATTGATACGGTCAAGCAAGCAGAAACGTTCGCGGCATTGCGCGAAGAATTCAACATTGCGCGGCAAGACAATTTGAAATTGCGCGACTATGCAACGTTGCGCCGCGCGGTGGATTTTGTAAAACAGTTTCGACCTGATTTGGTTCAGTCAACAGTCAACAGTCAACAGTCAACAGTCTCTAGTCTCCAATCTCCAATTTCCAATTTCCAAGCCCTCCCCGATGTTGTCACCGAAAAAGTCCTTGACATCGTCGCTGCCAAAACAGGTTACCCGCGCGAAATGTTGGATTTGGATTTGGACATGGAAGCAGATTTGGGAATTGATACCGTCAAGCAAGCAGAAACGTTCGCGGCATTGCGCGAAGAATTCAACATTGCGCGGCAAGACAATTTGAAATTGCGCGACTATGCAACGTTGCGCCGCGCGGTGGATTTTGTAAAACAGTTTCGACCTGATTTGGTTCAGTCAACAGTCAACAGTCAACAGTCAACAGTCAACTGTCTCCAGTCACCCAATCAACCAATCACCCAATCACCGATTGCTGACCGCGTTCTCGAAATCGTCGCCGCCAAAACAGGTTATCCGCGCGAGATGCTTGACCTCGATTTGGATTTGGAAGCGGACTTGGGAATTGATACGGTGAAACAAGCCGAGACGTTCGCAGCAATACGCGAGACATTCAACATTCCGCGCCAAGACAATTTGAAATTGCGCGATTATCCGACATTGAAAGCAGTCATCGGTTTTGTCGAAACAATGCGTCCCGATTTAGCCGACGCGTCCTCGCGCGGTGTGACAGAATCAGCGCCGATTCGCAGCGCGCCGCGCGAGAACGCGTCCGCATCGCAAGTTTTGACACAGGAGCCGCGCAGAGTTCCGGAACCTGTGCGCGAACTTGCGCCAAGCGCGTTTAATGGCAGCGACGAGATAACGGCAAAGGTGCTGGATATCGTCGCTGCCAAAACGGGCTATCCGCAAGAAATGCTGGAACTCGACGCCGACCTCGAAGCGGACTTGGGTGTGGATACCGTGAAACAGGCAGAAACGTTCGCGGCAGTCCGTGAAGCGTTCGATATTCCGCGCGTGGAAAATTTGAAACTACGCGATTATCCGACGTTGCGGCATGTGATTGGATTTGTGCGTGCGAATACGAGTAATCAGTCAACAGTCAACATTCTCCAATCACCGAATCACCGAATCACCGAATCACCAACCAAAACCATTGGTACGCTGGAAGATGCTGACCGCATCCCGCGCCGCGTTCCGACACCGACGTTGCGCCCTCCACTCGATTGGTGCAAGCACACGGGTGTGACACTCGATGAACCTTCGCGCGTACTCGTGATGATGGACAAAGGCGGTGTTGGCAAAGCGTTGGTGTCGCGCTTGCAAAAACGCGGTGTGACAACGTTGGTGATTGATGATGTGTTGGAAACGGAAACGCTCGATGCGCGTGTCAAGGCATGGTTGTCTGAAGGTGCGATTCATGGCGTGTACTGGCTCGCCGCGCTCGATGTGGAGCCGAACATTGATGAAATGGATTTGCAAACGTGGCGCGAATTGAATCGCATGCGCGTGAAAAATCTGTACACGACAATGCGCGCGTTGTACGAATCCATCAGCACGAAAAATACATTTCTCGTAAGCGCGACGCGGCTCGGTGGACTGCACGGATACGAACCAAATGGCGCGAGTGCACCACTCGGCGGCGCAGTTGTCGGATTCACGAAAGCGTACAAACGCGAACGCAATGACGTTTTGGTCAAAGCGATTGATTTTGAAATTTCGCGCAAGACTGCTGAACCTGCCGATGCGTTGATGAGCGATGTAATCATCGCAGAAACACTTGGCGACGCGGGCGTTGTCGAAGTCGGTTATCGCGATGGCAAACGTTACAGCATCACGCTCGTTGAAACGCCGAATGTCCCGGGCGATACGGGAATCGAATTTAACAAGGAAACTGTTTTCGTTATCACGGGCGCGGCGGGCGGAATCACGAGCGCGATTACAACCGACCTCGCGGTCAACAGCGGCGGAATTTTTTATTTGCTCGACCTCGTTGCGCCGCCTTCCGCCGATGATGTGTACGTAAAACTTTTCCGCGAAAACAAAGACGCGTTGAAAGCAAAACTCATCGAGGACGCGAAAGTGAATGGCGAAAAACCGACGCCCGCGATGATTGACAAAAAGATTTTGGGAATCGAACGCCAAGAAGCCGCGTTGCGCGCGCAAGAAAGTGTGCAAGCGGCAGGAGGCACCGCATACTTTTACGCGGGCGATTTGCGCGATTACAACGCAGTGGAAAATGTGATGAACGAAATTTGCGTGCGGCACAACAAGATTGATGTGATTGTTCACGCGGCAGGTTTGGAAATCAGTCGTTCGCTCGCGGACAAAGACGCGGCGCAATTCAATCTCGTGTTTGATGTGAAAGCGGATGGATTCTTTAATCTGCTGCGCGCGGCAAAAGGAATGAGCATCGGCGCAACAGTCGTATTCAGTTCTGTTGCGGGACGCTTTGGCAATAATGGACAAACCGATTATTCCGCCGCGAATGATTTGCTCTGTAAAATCTCGTCATCGCTGAAAAATTGGCGACCCGAAACGCGCGGCATCGCGATTGATTGGACCGCGTGGGGCGGCATCGGTATGGCAACGCGCGGCTCGATTCCAAAAATTATGGAGATGGCAGGCATTGACATGCTGCCCGCCGAGAGCGGTGTGCCAACCGTGCGGCGCGAATTAACGTACAATGATTTTCGCGGCGAGATTGTCGTCGGGCAACGACTTGGAATTTTGACGCAAGAGTGGGACGAGACGGGAGGACTGGACACTGAAAAAGTTTCCAAATGGCTCGAAACACAACGTCCCAAATTAGCGCAAATCGGAAAAGTGGTTGCAGCGAAACTGTACGGTGGCGTACAAGTCGAAACGACGATTGACCCGAACGAGCAAGCATATTTGTTCGACCACCAAATTGACAATGTTCCATTGTTACCGGGCGTGATGGGAACGGAAACATTTGCGGAACTCGCGCAATTGCTCGCGCCTGACATGCGCGTCGCCCAGGTGATGAACGAAAAATTTGAACGTCCCTTCAAGTTTCATCGGATGACACCGCAAACGTTGTTCCTGAGCGCATGGGCAGAACCGATGGACGATGATGAACTCGTCGCGCATACAATGTTGAAATCCATTACACAAATGCCCCGCGCGGAGATGCCGCCGCAAGAAAAAATTCACTTTACGGCGGATGTGGTGTTGACCCGCGACCCATCCCCGACTCCCGCTCCCGTTCACACCGAATTGCGCGAGAACGGAGAATGGATTGGCGCTGAGCAAATTTACAAAATTTATTTTCATGGACCCGCGTACCAAGTCCTCGAACGCGTCCAAGTGAATGGTGATACCGCAATCGGCGAAATGAAAATGAATCTGCCTGCGGATACATCACATGGCGAAGGCGAATGGCTCATCGCGCCGCGTCTCGTCGAGTTCTGTTTCCAAACGGCGGGCATTTGGGAAATCAAAACGCATGGCGTCATGGCATTGCCGATGGCAATTGGTTCTGTGACCACGTATCGTCAACTGCGCGACGCGGATGGTAAAAAATTATTCGCCGTCGTGAACGCGTTGGATGATGGCAAAGCGTTCGACGCGAATGTTGTGGATGAGACCGGCGCGGTGTATGTGAAATTGTTTGGGTATCAAACGGTGCAGTTACCGGGGAATGTTCAAGTCTGATAATCGGTTCGTCGGATGGTCTGTTGGTCTTGACGAACCGACTATCCGACGAATCGACAAACCGACGAATGATTTACTGGCTCTTTGAATCCGCGCAAAACATGACCGAACCGCCCGAAACGTTTTTGAGCGCGGCGGAGTTGGAAAAATTTTCGACGTTCCGTTTTGACAAGCGGCGCAGTGAATGGCTGCTCGGACGTTGGACGGCGAAACGTTTGCTGCAAGCGGTGATGATGCAGCAGACGAATGAAATGATTCCGCGCGACGCGATTGAAATTTTCAATGACGCGGATGGTGTGCCGCATATTGAAAACCTTCGAGGTCTTGCAGACCTCGAAGGTTTAGCCATCTCAATCAGTCATTCTAACGACCACGCGCTGTGCGCCGTGAGTGACAATCACGTCGGCGCGGATTTGGAATTGATTGAACCGCGTGAAGAGTATCTGGTACGCGATTACTTTACTGCGAATGAAGTTGCGCGCGTGAACGCGTCAGCACCTGCACAACGCGATGTTCTCGTCACCGCGATTTGGTCGGCAAAAGAAGCCGCGCTGAAAGCGATTCACAAAGGTCTGAGTGTGGACACGCGCGCGGTTGAAATTTCCATTGCGCCGTTTAAGAATGCACCCATACAGTGGATGCCATTTGAAATCAAATTCGATTTGGAGAACGCGCAAACGTTGAACGGATGGTGGCATTCGCAAGATGGTTTTGTGTTGACGCTGGCAACAACGGACACAACAACGCCGCCCGCGCAGCCGCTGCTGCTTGAAATGGAATTGATGGCACATTCCAAAAATCAACACAACGACGCGCATCACCGCATCGCGCAACAAACACATCATCACGCGCGGCACGACAAATGATTCGAGCGTACGAATTTGTAGGAGTCACTGATGGTCAAGGAAATGGAAGTGTACATCACGGAATTGCAGAAACGACGCGACATTACGCGCGGCACGGCAAAAGAGATTGACGGACAGCACGCGAAAAAACGTCTCACCGCGCGCGAACGCATCGAACTTTTATTTGACGCGGGAACGTTCACCGAAATTGACACATTGGTCACACCGCGCACCGATGTGTACATCGGCGGCAAAACGTCGCGTTATGGTGATGGTGTTGTCACGGGATTCGGTTTGATTAACGGACGACGCGCGGCGGCGGCAGCGCAAGACGCGGCAGTGATGGGCGGCTCGCTCGGCGAAATGCACGCCAACAAAATTGTCAAAGTGATGCGGATGGCACTCGAATACGGCTGCCCCTTTATCGCGTTGAATGATTCGGGCGGCGCGCGCATTCAAGAAGGCGTTGATTCGCTCGGCGGCTATGCCAAAATCTTTGATGCGAATTGCGAAGCGTCCGGCGTCATTCCACAAATTTCCGTCATCATGGGACCGTGCGCGGGGGGCGCGGTCTATTCGCCCGGACTCACCGATTTTATTTTCATGACCGAAAACAGTTACATGTTCATCACAGGACCCGATGTGGTGAAGGCGGTGATGCACGAAGATATTTCCCAAGAAGAACTCGGCGGCGGACTGGTGCACGCGCAGGAAAGCGGCGTCGCGCATTTTCTCGCGCGCGATGACCGCGAATCGCTCGCCCAAGTGCGAATGCTTTTGTCGTACTTGCCGGGCAACAATCGCGATGATCCGCCGTATGTTGCGCCGCTCGATGACCCCGAACGCCGTTGTCCTGAACTCGAACAGCTCGTGCCGACCGACCCGCACAAACCGTATGACGTGCGCGGTGTCATTGCCAGTATTGTGGACGACGGAAAATTTTTTGAAGTACACGAATTGTACGCACAAAACATGGTCGTCGGTTTTGCGCGCTTGAATGGCTATGTCGTCGGCATTGTGGCGAATCAACCGCTTGTGCTGGCGGGCTGCATTGACATCAAGGCATCGCTCAAAGCCACACACTTTATTCGCATTTGCGACGCGTACAATGTGCCGATTATTACACTTCAAGATGTTCCCGGATTTTTGCCGGGCAAAGACCAAGAGTACGGCGCAATCATTCGCAACGGCGCGCGTATGATTTATGCATACAGCGAAGCGACGGTGCCAAAGCTGATGATTATTTTGCGAAAAAGTTACGGCGGCGCGTATTGCGTCATGAGCAGCAAAGGACTGCGCGGCGATTTATTGTACGCGTGGCCCAACGCGGAAATCGCGGTGATGGGCGCAGAAGGCGCGGTCAACATTCTCTTTCGCAATGACGTAAAAAACGCGCCCGACCCGAAAGCGAAACGCGCGGAATTGGTGAACGATTACGAAACGCGTTTCAACAATCCGTACGTTGCAGCGGCGCGCGCCTTGATTGATGATGTCATTGAACCGCGCGATACGCGCCGCATTTTAATTCGTTCGCTCGATTTCACCTTATCAAAACGCGAACGACATGTCGCGCGCAAGCATGGAATTAGTCCGATGTAGGTGTCAGGTAGCAGGTAGTAAGTAGTAAGGAAACCTGCTACCGGATACCTACTACTTACAACCTTGTTTAACAAAATTCTAATCGCCAATCGCGGCGAAATCGCTGTCCGCATTGCGCGGACATGCCGCGAAATGGGAATCAAAACCGTCGCGGTGTATGAAGCGCTCGACGAAACGTCACTGCACATTCGCGTGGCGGATGAATGTGTATTATTGGAATCGCCGCGCGGCTTTCTTGACCAAGACGCGTTGTTGAACATTGCGCGCGCCAAAGGCGCGGACGCCATTCATCCCGGTTACGGCTTTCTCGCGGAGAATCTCGAATTTGCGATCGCGTGTCGTGACGCGGGCATCCTGTTGATTGCGCCGCCGCTTGAAACACTCCAACTTGCACTCGATAAAATTGAAACGCTGCGCGCGGCGCGCCAAGCAGGTTTCAACACAATAGAACATTCTGCCATGTGCGCGAACGAAGAAGGTATCGATCAACTGCGCGCGGAAGCGGAACGGCTCGGTTATCCCGTCATTGTGAAATCGTGTCGCGGCGGACGCGGACGCGCGGGACATGTCGTGCGCGCGTCGGAATTTTTTGATGCTACCGTGCAACGCGCGCAACACGAAGCACAAGCGGTGTACGGCGCGAGCCCGGTGTATTTGGAAAAAATGATTTCGCCCGCGCATCAAATCAGTGTACAAATTCTCGCGGACGGTTTTGGCGCGGCGATTCATTTGGGCGAACGCGACGGCTCGCTTTTGCACGGCGGACAAAAAGTGCTTGAAGAGTCGCCCGCGCCTTGTATAAATTCCGCGCAGCGCGAACAATTGGCGCAAGCGGCATTGACTTTGACGCGTACGATGCGCTTGCAAGGCGCAATGAGCTTTGAATTTCTGGTGGACCCGCGCGGCGAATTTTATTTCACGGAAATCAAACCGCGCATTCAAATTGAACACCCGCTCACCGAAATGCGCGCGCGGCTCGATTTGGTGCGCGCGCAAATTTTGCTTGCGGCGAATGAACCCCTAGGTTTGACGCAAGCGGATGCGCAGCTGCACGGTTGGGCGATGGCGTGTCGCATTCACGCCCAAGATTCGGAACAAAATTTTTTGCCCAGTCCCGGACGCGTGCGTGTACGTTTTCCAAACGGACCGGAAACGCGCACGGATACGTACATTTATTCGGGCTGCTTTGTGCCTGCGGCGTACGACCCGCTCATTGCCAAAATTACCGTGTGGGGTCCTGACCGCGCGACGGCATTGGCGCGCCTTGAACGCGCGCTGCACGAAAGTTCGTTTCGCGGCATCGTAACGAATGTGCCGTGGCTCGAACAAGCGGTGGCGAGTCGAGAGGTGAGCGAAGGAACGTATTCGACGGAAACCGATGTGGCAAAAATCGCCCACAGTGACAATTCTCTGCGTGATTTGGCGGTGGCTGCCGCGCTTTCGTATGTACACACCACCGCCATATCGCACCCGCAAATTCCCGCGCGCGTAGTGACGAATTGGCATCGCAGCGCGCGGACGTTGCCGGAATAACAACCTATGACGAAACTTGAAGTAAAGGTAGATGCGCGCACATTTGAAATTGAAGTGGACGCGCTGCCCGTCGCGGACCGCCCGATGACTGTGCGCGTGAATGGCGAAACTGTCGTGGTGCGCGTCCCACCGTCGCCGGATGGCGGCAGCACGCCCGAATGGGTGGTGATTGATGACCGCCCCTACGAATTTACGTACCAGCGCGATGCGAAAACCGTTCAGGTGCATGGACAAACGCATCACGTTCAAGTGCATGATATTGCGACAGCCCTGCCGCGTCCGCAGAGCGGCGATGGGCGCGTGCGCGCGCCGATTCCCGGCATCATTACCCAAATTTTGGTCGAGCCCGCCAGCAAGATTCAAGCAGGTCAAACCCTCTTTGTGTTGGAAGCGATGAAGATGGAAAATCAAATTCGCGCGCCGCGCGCGGGTGTGCTTGCCTCGCTGAACGTGCAGCCGGGGCGCGGTGTAATGTTGGGCGAAGTGCTTGCGGAAATCACATAGAACGCATCCAAAAGTATTCGTCCTCGCAAGTTGTGTATAATATACACATGTCAGTACGTGTTGCCGTCGCCATGAGTGGCGGCGTAGATAGTTCCACCACAGCCGCGCTGCTCGTCGAGCGCGGCTATGACGTTGTGGGCTTGATGATGCGCATGTGGTCGGAAGAAGGCGATGGCTTGCTGCCGAACAAATGCTGTTCGCCCGAAGCGGTCGCGGACGCGCGCGGTGTATGTCAACGAATGGGCATTCCGTTTTACTTGTTGAATGTCGAAGCGGAATTTAAAACGCGCGTTGTTGATTTTTTCGCGGACGGTTACGCGCGCGGCATCACGCCGAATCCGTGTTTACAATGCAATCGTCTCGTAAAATTTGGAACGCTGCTGAATAAAGCCCGCGCACTCGACGCGGAATTTTTGGCGACGGGACATTACGCGCGCATTTTCAAAAATGAACGCGGCGAGTTTGAATTGCACAAAGGCGTTGACACGCACAAAGACCAGTCGTATGCGCTGCACATTTTGTCGCAAGACCAATTGGCGCATTCGATGTTTCCGCTTGGCGCAATGACCAAGAGCGAAACGCGGGAACTTGCGAAAAAATTTGGACTGCGCGTCGCCGCCAAAGACGATTCGCAAGATTTGTGTTTTATCGCCGACGGCAACTATCGCCATTTCATGCGCCGCCATCGTCCCGAAGCGATTGTGCCGGGACCGATTCTCGATTCACACGGTAACGTGTTAGGCACGCATACCGGTTTGCCCGATTACACCATTGGTCAGCGTAAAGGACTGGGCATCGCCGCGCCGCAAGCATTGTACGTGACCGCGCTCGATGCGACGCGCAATGCGTTGATTGTGGGACACGCAGAGGAATTGGGCAAAGGCGCATTGATTGCACGTGATGTAAATTGGATTCCACCGCGTTTGCAAAATGAACTTTCATTGCGCGCACATGTGAAAATTCGTTATCGCTCGATCGAACATCCCGCGATGATTCACGCATTGGACGAAACGCGTGTGCGCGTCGAATTTGATGAACCATTGCGCGACATTACACCGGGACAAGCGGCGGTGTTTTACGACGGCGACAAATGTCTCGGCGGAGGCATAATTCAGGGATGAAGGATGAAGGATGAAGGCGGAAAAAAGCGAATGCCCTTTCATCCTTCATCCTTCTGCCTTCATCCTTCAATTTGTTCACTCTTCCTTCCATCGCCCTCGCATTCGTCATTGCGTCACTCATCGGACTCGCGTTTTATTTGTTGTTCGGACGCGGTTGGCTGCGGCTGCTCGTGTACTGGCTGGTCGCGCTCGCCGGTTTTTTTGTCGGACAAATTATTACGACGCTCTTGAGTTTCGCGCTTTTTCCGATTGGTTCGGTCAATTTGATTGAAGCGACAGTGACTTGCCTGATTGCGCTCTTTGTGACACGCGCGCTTTGGAAAAGTGAGGACGAAACGCCAAAATAATTTTCCGCGTCCCAAGCCGCTGCCTGTGTTAGATTTGACGCGCGTTATTTTTTATCGCGTTTCCTTTGTGCTATAATCGTGTTGAAATGTCTGTAGAAACTGTTCGGGATATTTCCATCATTCTTCTCGCCATCATCACCATTACGATGCAAATCATCATGGTGCTGTTGCTTTTGGAAATCCGCACCCTTTCCAAAATGTTGCGCGAGAACATTTATCCGATTTTGCAATCGGCAGATGAAACCGTTCGCACTGTGCGCGGCACGAGCGTTTTCGTGAGCGATAATGTCGTTTCGCCCGTGGTCAAAGTATCCAGCTTTGCCGCCGGCATAACCGAAGCACTGCGCGTGATTGCGCGGCGCGGACAATAGAAAAATGTAAGAGCGCTTTGTCGCTTTTGAAAGGAGCAGAGAATGAACAACTCACGCGGAGTCGAATTTTTGGCAGGTTTTCTTTTGGGCGGTATCGTCGGCGCGGCAGTGGCACTTTTGATGGCGCCGGCATCCGGTGACCAAGTGCGCGAAGAACTGCGCGAACGCGGTATCGAACTGCGCCATCGCGGCGAAGAATTTTCTTCCGAAGCGATGCAGCGCGCGTCGTTGATGGCGGAAGAGGCGCAAAAGCGTGCCACCGAAATGCAGGAAGCGAGTCGCCTTCGCCTCGCGGAAGAAAAATCGCGATTGCAAGAAGCGATTGACGCCGGCAAACAAGCTGCCGCGCAGCGCCGCAACGACTTGATGGGGCGCTTTGAAGCCGATAAAGCGCCCAAAGCGAGCAATTGAGCGTATCTTTTAGTACACTCACGCTTTTGCTCACGGACCCGCTCCGCTCGAGTCAACCGACTCGCGGCGCGGGTTTTTTATTTGGAGGCACGCGTGCGAAAAATTTTTCCGTTTCTCGTTTTTGTTTTTCTGGTTGCGTGTGGTAACACTTTGCCAACGCCAACCATTGCGCCAACTCTCGCACCCCAACCAACGCTCGTTCCCGAATCCACCAATACACCGTCAACGCAAAATAACGCGCCAACAAATGTTACATCCTCCGCGCAGCCAACGGTGATGCCCGCAACGATTCCCCCCCCCGCAGTACCGACAGCCATTTCGGACGCACTGCCGATTCCAAGTAAATATAAGCTGCAAGAATTTGCTGTGCCGTCCGGTTCGCATCCTCATGATGTCGCGCCGGCGGCAGACGGCGGCATTTGGTACACCGCACAAAACGTTGGCGCGCTCGGATATTTGAATGTGCAAACGGGCGAGACGAAACATATTCCACTCGGACGCGGTTCCGCGCCGCACGGTGTAATTCTCGGTCCCGACAATGCGGCGTGGATTACCGACAGCGGTTTGAACGCGATTGTGCGCGTGGACCCGACAAATGATAACGTCGAAATTTTTCCATTGCCCAATACACATCGCGGCGCGAATTTGAATACGGCGGTGTTTGACCAAAATGGCGTGTTGTGGTTCACCGGACAACGCGGCGTGTACGGAAAACTCGACCCAAACGTTGGTCAAGTCGAGGCATGGGACGCGCCGCGCGGCACAGGTCCGTATGGAATCACAGTGACACCGAACGGCGATATTTATTACGCGTCGCTCGCGGGCAGTCACATCGCGCGCATCAATCCACAAACGAATCAAGCAACGGTGATTGAACTGCCGACAAAGAATCAAGGCGCGCGCCGCGTGTGGAGTGATTCACAGGGACGCGTGTGGGTGAGCGAATGGAACGCGGGACAAGTGGGCATGTACGACCCCGCGAGCAATTCATGGAAGGAATGGAAATTGCCAGGGACGCGTCCGCAAGCATACGCGGTGTATGTGGACGAAAACGATAAAGTATGGTTGAGCGATTTCGGCGGCAACGCGCTCGTGCGCTTTGACCCATTGACAGAAAAGTTTGATGTGTATGCATTGCCCAGCGCGGGCGCGGCAGTGCGGCAAATTCTCGGACGCGTGGGACAAGTGTGGGGTGCAGAATCGGGTGTAGATAAAATTATTGTGGCGCGGGTGTTGGAATGAGTGTGTTATAATTTCAAAAAAACTAGAATAGAGATTAGAGACTAGAGATTCGAGATTCGGGCGATGAAGTTCATCGCATCAATCTCGAATCTCTAATCTCTAATTTTCCTCCCCATGCGAACCCCCATCATTGCAGGCAATTGGAAAATGAATACGAATCTCGCGTCAGCGACAGAACTCGTCAACGCGCTGAAAAATGAATTGTCACAACTCGCCGCGAGTGGAAATGTCCAAGTGGTATTGTGTCCGCCATTTCCGTATCTCGCGCGCGTGAATGAATTGACGCGCGGCACGGGCATCGGCGTCGGCGCGCAAAACATGTATTACGAAACCAAAGGCGCGTTCACTGGCGAAGTCGCGCCGACGATGCTTGTAGATTTTGCCGAATACGTCATTATCGGACATTCGGAACGCCGCCAAATTTTTCACGAGAGCGATGAACTCGTCAATAAAAAAATTCACGCCGCACTCGCAAACAATTTGAAACCGATTGTCTGCTGTGGTGAAGCGCTCGAAACGTACGAGAATGGTGAAACGGACGTTTGGGTGCGCGGACAAATTCACGCGGCGATGAAAGATTTAACTGCCGACCAAGTGCGAGGGTTAGTGATTGCGTACGAACCGATATGGGCAATCGGCACAGGCAAAGCCGCAACAGGCGCGGGCGCAAATTCAGTGATTGGCATTTCCATTCGCGGCGCGCTCGCGGACTTGTACGGCGAAGATGTGGCGCAAAGCGTGCGCGTGCAATACGGCGGCAGCGTCACCGCGAAAAACATTGACGAATTTATCGTGCAGCCCGACATTGACGGCGCACTCGTCGGCGGCGCAAGTTTGAAAGCGGAAGAGTTTGTGGCGATTTGTCGCGCGGGGTTGAAAAAGAACGGCGGATGAATTAAAAGGTAGAGCGAATGAAGCTCGCGGCGCGGTTTGCACTTTATCGGGCGAATCTGAATCGTCCGTCCTTTTGGGTACTTGTCGTTCCGCTCGTGCTCATTCTCTTGTCACAGCTTCTCGGCGAAATTCTGCAAACAAAAACTATCGAGGGCTGGTCGTTTGTGATCTGCGTTTTCTGGAGCCCGTTGATGGTTCTCCATGTTTTGGGCGCGGGCAAGGGCTGGGATGATTTCAAACGCAAGGATTATCCAAAAGAACTCGCGCTCCTCGCAATGGGATTGAACGTGCTCGCACCCTTTGTGGTCATCTATTTTATTCTCTACGTGTAATGGAGATTATTCTCTTTTTCGTCCTCTTTGGCGCGATGCTGTTTCTCCAGCGTTGGCTGCAACAACATATTCAAGGTTTGACGTACGCGGTGACGGGGAATCCGGGCTGCGCGGTGCGCGCGTTGTTTTTGATTTTGCTGCCGGGTGTTTTGCTGCATGAAGCGAGTCATTGGCTGGTCGCCAATTTAATCGGCGTGCGTACGGGCAAAGTGAGCATCGGTTTGGGCAAAATGCGCGGCAAACATTTTTCGCTCGGCTCGGTCACAGTGGAACGCACGGACCCGTTGCGCGAATCACTCATTGGCGTTGCGCCATTTATCTTTGGAATTCTAGCGGTGTGGGCATTGATGGGTTTTGGGTTTGGCTTGTGGACGCCAACAGACCCGATGCAAGTGGTCGAGCCGATTACATCAACCATCGGTGACCCGCTCACGTGGATTGCACTCTATTTTGTTTTCGCGGTTTCGACTTCAATGATTCCGAGTGAATCCGACCGCGAACCGTGGGGCGTCATCATTGCGATTTTTGCCGGCATCGGCGCGCTCGCGTTGATTCTCGGATGGACGCCCAACATCACTCCTGACATTATTCAACTTGCACAAAAAATTCTCACGACGCTCATTTTTGTTTTCGGCATCATCGTCGTCGTGAATGGTTCGCTCGCAATTTTGATTTTTCTCCTCGAATGGGGTTTTGGAACGGTGACGTCGCGGAGAGTGAGATATTGATTAGTGATTGGAGATTGGAAATTGGAAGTTGGAAATTGGAAGTCGGAAATTGGAAGTTGGAAGTTGGAAATTGGAAGTCGGAAGTCGGAAGTTGGAAGTTGGAAATTTGATGTTTGATGTTTCTTGCCTCTCTATCTCCTCAACCTCGCCAACATCATCACTGCAATTCCTCCAATCACCACCAACGAAATCAATTTTGGAATGCCGCTCGGTAGAGTCAACGCAAGCGCGCCGAACAGTGCAGTGAGCGCGTAATAAATCAAAACAATTGCGCGTGTTGAAATCCCACTGTCATACAAACGAATATGCAAATGTCCCCGGTCGGCGGCGAACGGGGATTTGCCCGCGCGCACGCGATTCAAAATTTGCCATGCCACATCGAGAATCGGAATCGCGAGCGCCAGCAATGCCGTTGCCGCTTTCGTGCCACCGATGATTGCCAACACCGCGAGCGCGAATCCCAACACATACGCGCCCGAACCAAGAAAAATCTTCGCGGGCGGAAAATTGAAAATCAAAAAACCAAGTGTCGCGCCAATCAACGCGAGCGCGAGCAGCATCAAACTTTCTTGTCCGAGTTTGTAATTGTGCAAAAATAAAATCGCGCCCGCAATCATCGTCACACCGCCAACGAGTCCATCGAGTCCGTCCAAAAAATTTACGGTATTCATCATGCCCACAATCCAAAAAAGTGTGAACACAAACGCGACGGCGGTTGGCAGCACAATTGGCGAACCATCGAGCGGACTCGAAATTTCGTAAATCACAACACCGGACGCAATTGCAATCAACGCCACACCAAACTGCATTGCAAACAACGCCAGTGGTTTCAATTCGCGCACATCGTCAACCAAACCGACGACGCCGACGATGGCGACACCGATGGCTAAACCCATCACGCGCGCCCATTCCTTTTCATCAATGCGCGGAAACGGCTGCGTGACCGCGAGCGCGGCAACAAGCGCAATCGCAAGTGGAATCCCGCCGATACGCGGTGTGGGAATTTGATGCAACCGACGCGGCGCCGGTTGGTCGAGCCAATTCATGCGCTGTGCAAAACGAATTGTCGGGGGCGTGAGAACGAGAGCGAGAAAAAACGCAACGAAGAAAACGAGGACGAAATAAAAGAGCATGTAACAACATTGTAGCACAAGCCATTGACGCCAATTGGGAACAGTGATAAAAATTAGAACAAACGTGTTAAACAAAGTTTCTCTTTACGCCAAACACGCGTGGCTCACGCCGAGCCGCGACGCGCTGAATCTCATTATCGGCGATGATTTGGATGCCGCGTTGAGCGCGGTCCTTTTTTTGCGCGCGCATCCCAACGCGAAAATTATTGGCGTCTATTCCAAGTATCAGACCGTATATTATTCCGCCACTTGTGCGTGGCAAGAGGCACTAAACGCCGTGTGGCTCGACCTCGACATTTATCACGCACCCTGCAAATCGCTCGGACATCACATTGTACGTTTGAACGCGCGCGACAAGTTGGATGGCTTGAATAATTCACTGAATTTGAACGACCTCTGGGGCAAGGCGCTCGATAAAAATTTCGATGAAAAATATCCGCTCGGCACGATTCATTTTTTGATGTGGTTGTATCAACAAGAAATCCCCGCGCTTGCCGACGCGGATGTTTTGTTGTGGCTCGCCGATTCTGCATACATCAACGCACAGGCAAACGCGTTTCGCAAACGTTGGCAGAACGGAGAAACAGAATGGCACGAGCGCGCAGGTTTCAAATGGAATGTGAAAAGTTGGCTGCACGGCGCGATTCAAGTGAAATCGTTACAGCAAACGTTTGAGCAGGTGGATACGCTCGCGTTTGAAGAACGGATGCGCGCGTTTCAAGAAAAATTGAACGCACACGGATTCGCGCAAGGCGATGGGCAAGTCGCATCACATCATTTGAAATTGTTCGGTTATCAATGTCAACCAACGGGCGATGTGGGCGCGTTCGTTGTGCGCCTGCTCGAATTTTGTTCCGCACAAAGCGGTTGGAAATTTTCGCCCGCGCAAATTGAACCCTTGAAAAAACTGCAAGCGAAATCAGGCAAACGCGTTTCCGAAAAATTAGACCGCGTGCGCGCACAAGGACTCGAAAAATTTTTGCAAACGCAAAATGTTTTTTCCTACGTGTTCACACATTTTGATACGATAAATTACACCGTAGGTCTATAGGTAGCAGGTTTCCTTACTACGTGCTACCTACTACTTGCTACTCCCAATCATGCCAGCTGTCCAAGTCAACAACCTCCGTCGCGTGTACAAATCGTATGTCGGCGTGTTTCGGCGGAAACTCAAAGAGGTCGAAGCGGTCAAAGGCATTTCGTTCGAGGTAGAACCGGGCGAACTGTTTGGCGTTCTCGGACCGAACGGCGCGGGTAAAACGACAACGGTGAAAATGTTGACGACGCTCTTGATTCCGAGCGGCGGCAACGCGACGATTCTCGGTTACGATGTGGTGAAACAAGCCGAAGCCGTGCGTCCGCGCATCGGTTTTATTTTTGGCGGCGAGCGCGGTTTGTATTGGCGTTTGTCGGGGCTTGATAATTTGAAATACTTTTCGTCGCTGTATCAAATTGACCCCGACATTCAAAAACAGCGCATCCCCTATCTACTCGAACTTGTCGGCTTGCAAGACCGCGCGAATGAAAAAGTGGAAGGATATTCGCGCGGCATGAAACAACGTTTGCACATTGCGCGCACGTTGTTGAATGACCCCGAAGTGATGTTTCTCGATGAACCTTCGATTGGTCTCGACCCCGTTGCCGCGCGCGACATTCGACAAGTGGTGCGCGATTTGCGCGACCAGAAAAAAACAATTTTGCTTACAACGCACTATATGTTTGAAGCGGATGAATTGTGCCGCCGCATCGCGGTCATTAATCACGGCGAAATTGTCGCACTCGACACGCCTGCGAATTTGAAACGTTTCGTCCAAGATTTAGCCGTGGTTGAACTCGAAGTGAAAATGCTTTCGCCCCAATCTATCGAACGTTTGAAACAACTTGCGTTTGTGGATGCGGTCACTGTGGAGGAACGCGAACAAAATTCACTCGTCGTCGTCCAAACGCCGCGCGGTTCCGAAGCCGTACCCGAATTGCTCGCACAGCTCAATGGCGCGTCCATTCAAAAAGTATCCGTGCGCGAACCGACATTGGAAGACGCGTATGTGCGATTGGTGGAAGGCGCGGATGAGACGAAAAAGGAGGTAGCAGGTAGCAAGTAGCACGTCACCTGCTACCTACTACATGCTACTCCCAACATGTTCCCAAAATATCTCCGCGCGGTGTACGCCGCATTCAAGATGAGTTATCTCTCGCTCGTCATGGACAGTTTTTTTATTTTCGCCACACTGCTCATGCCGCTGATCTACGCGCTCATTGCCTTTGGCATTTTGCGCGACAAGGGCGCGAATTATGGAATTTATGTTGCCATCGGCAGCGGACTGGCGGGCTTGTGGAGTACGCTGTTGTTTGGCAGTGGCAACGCGATTACGAGTGAACGTTGGACGGGGACGCTAGAAAATCTCGCAGCCGCGCCGACACCGTTGTGGCTTGTCGTGTTTGGCAAAACGCTCGCGAGTACGCTGCAATCGCTGCTTTCGATGCTCGCGAGTTATTTGCTTGGCTCGTTTGTATTCGGTTATCCATTGCTCATCGCGCAGCCGGTTGAATTTTTTGTCGTGATGCTTTGTGGAATTCTTTCGTTCATCGCGTTCGGGTTAATGCTCGCGCCCGCGTTTCTGTTGAATCCGCAAGTGCAGCAATTTCAAAACGCAATGGAATATCCCGTGTACATTTTGTGCGGATTCTTATTTCCGATTGCGCTGCTGCCATTTTGGACGACGCCATTTTCGTACATCCTTTCACCGTTTTGGACCGCGCGCGCATTGCAGAACGCCGCAGGCGGCACACTCACGTTAGAACAACTCGTGTACGATTGCGCGCTGATGCTCGCGCTCGGCGCGGTTTATCTCGTCATCTCGTCCATTCTCTTTCGCCTTGTTTTGAAAAAAGCGCGCGTGGACGCAACGCTGGGACTGCAATAAAGGAGCAAGCAGCAGGTAGCAAGTAGCACGTTGCGATAATCCATACTACCTACTACTTGGTGCCTCTTTCCATATGCACCAACTTGTTATCAACCTCAAACTCTTTTGGCAGGGCGCGGTGCTTTCCTACGTCGCGCTGTTTTCGTGGCTGCGTCCCGCGACGTTTATCGCGTCCATGATTTTGTTTCCGTTGGGACAAATCATGTTTTTTACGCTGCTCGGAATTTTTGCGACGGGCGCGCACAACGCGAGTTTTTTCCTCATCGGCAACGCGATGCAAATTACCGCGTCGTCGGGAATTTTTGGCGTGACGATGGCGATTGGTGGTGAACGCTGGGCAGGTACGTTGATGTATTTGTTTGGCTCGCCCGCGAATCGTTTGGCGATTTTTACGGGACGCGCGACAGTCCACATATTCAATGGTTTTGTCGAAGTGCTGCTCGGACTCGCGTGGGGGTGGATTTTGGGATGGGTAGATTTTTCGCGCACCGACCCGTTCGCGCTCGCGCTGACGATTTTGATTGCGACGTTCAGTACCGCCGCGCTCGGACTATTGCTCGGCTGTTTGGGACTGATTACGCTCAACATCATGTTCATCAACAATTTGATTTACTTTTTGCTGCTGCTCTTTTCCGGCGCGAATGTGCCGATTGCAAATTTGCCGACGTGGATGCAATACATTTCGTGGTCGCTGCCGCTCACGCGCGGAATTCAAGCCGCGCGCGAAATTGTCGGCGGCGCATCACTCGCCCAAGTTTCATCGTTGCTTGCGGGAGAATTTTTAATCGGCGTTGCGTATCTCGTCGTCGGCTATTTGCTCTTTCGCATTTTTGAAATGGAAGCGAAACGGCGCGGCACGCTCGAAACATTTTGAGACAACGTGTTTCAAGAATGGCTGTCTGTTGATGATTTACCGTGCTATTCAAGCGATCATCTTAATCACGCGCAACCCTCGAATTCATTTTTGAAATGCGTTGCATGTGATATACTCGCGCACTCATGTTTCGCCGTTTGTTGTTCGTCGTCATTTGGCTCGTCACAAGTTGTACGCCGAATGTTTCTCTTACCGCAACTCCAACGGAATCGCTCGCACAACTCGCTCCACCAACGATAACGGCAACGCCAACCGCAACCTTTACGCGCACACCGACGCAAACATTCACGCCTCGACCAACGCGCACGCCCTCGCCCACGCCCTATCCCATCATTCTTTCGCCAACACCGACACTGCCGCGCGTAACTGCCGCCCCCGAGCCCTCGCGCGAATTGCGCCGCCCCACGATTGATACTTTACTCATTCTGCCCGATTTACGAATGTTGCCGCCAACGCAGCTCGTCATCGAGGTCACTCCCGAAAACGAACGCCTCTTGCGTTTTACGACATTGATTTTCAATTGGGGACCGGGCAAATTGCAAGTGTTGGGCAAATCGGATGCGACGAGCGCGCGCACGGTGGTGATGCAGCATCTCTATCGCGCGAACGGCGCGTATGATGAACACGCCGCAGGAATTTTTTTATTTCACCTTACGCACAAGCATTGGCATGTGGAAGATTTTGCGCGCTATGAAGTGTGGTCGCTCGCGGCAGATGGAGAACCAACAGAAATTGTCGCGCTGTCGGACAAAATCAGTTTTTGTTTGCGCGATACGGGGCGTTCGACGTTGGAGTATGCGCCGCTCGAACCACAGTACACGGAATGTGAAGCGGAATTGCAAGGCATGAGCGCGGGCTGGATTGATGCGTACGAATTTGATACGCCGGGGCAAACAGTGGATGTCACGGCGTTGGCGGATGGTGTGTATGCGCTCAATTCGATTGTGGATCCGTCCAATCGTTTTCAAGAAGTGGATGATACCAACAATGGTGTGCTGATTTATTTTTTGCTACAAAAAGATACCGTCCAAGAAATTCAAGCCGAACAATTGCACAAATTTCCGGACGCGTCACAATAGTTATTTTCCATAAAAGTATTCCAACATCTCATCCGTAAATCCGCTCCACGCGCTCCAACTGTGTCCTTCCCGAAATTGAAATAATTGCACCGTATCGCCGCGCTCTCGAAAACGTTTTGCCCACGGCTGCATATCTCCCACATCCCATCCGGTAATGCCCGCGCTCAGAAAAATTTTCAATGGTGTGCCGCGTGCGGCGAATGCTTTTTCCACAAACGCGTTCATGCGCGGCGCGCCTGCTGCCACTTCAGTTTGAAACACCCAATACGCGGGCGAATAAATTGCTAGATTTCCAAACACCTCTTGATAACGCAGTCCCGCGTACGTGGTGAACGCGCCGCCGAAACTCACGCCCATTAACGTGCGTCCTTCGCGCGTCGCGTTGGTGCGATATTGCGCGTCAATTGTTGGCACGAGTTCCGCGGCGATAAATTCCGCGAAATTTTCGGGACGCGCGAGGAACTGTGTTTCGCGTTGATTCTTTTTCAAATTGTCGGGCACACGCGCGTCAATGAATACCGCGATGAGCGGAACGATTTTTTCATCGGCGATGAGATTATCAATAATCGTTTGTGTGCCGCCCATTTCGGGGTCGGAATAATCGTTGCCGTCGGTGATGTACAGCACGGGCAATTTTCCCAACGCGTCATAATTCGGCGGTGTGTACACCCGATAATTCAACGGCGCGCCCCATGCTTTGCTTTCAACGCGAATCCAATCGGTGAGCGCGCCGTGCGGAATATCTTGGCGCGGCGTGGAAAAATCGGTCACGCGAAAATCGGGCATCGCGAAAATGCTGTTGTAACCGAAACCGCCTTTGTGTTTCCGCGGATTCGCGGGGTCGGAAATCGCGCGCGTGCCGTTCAAGAAAATTTCGTATTCGGTGCGGCTGTCGCGCGGAAAATTGGCAATGCCGTACCACAAATCGGTTTGCCCCACGCGTTCGCCTTCGATGGGTTTGCCCAACTGCCAATACGAAAAATCGCCGCGAAACGCCACGCTCGACGCGTCGCCTTTGTACAAAAAAATCGCGCCGTCGTTCAAAGCCAACGGCACGCGCCGTTTGTTCACCAATTCGTTCCACAATTCATCCACGCGCGCTTGCGCGTTCGCGTCACCTTGAACATTTGCAACAAATTGTTCCCACCCCGCGCGCGTCTGCACGGACAATTGCGAAATGGGCGCGAGAGTTGGCGGCGCGGAAACATTCGTCGCGGACGGAACGAGAGCTTGTGTTGCCGTTGGCGGAACGGGCGTTATAGTAGGTGGAACGCGCGTCGGCGTCGCGGTGAGGCGCGTGGCAGTGGGTTGAATTTTTGTTGCAGTCGGCGCAGATGTTGTCGCCGTCGCGACGGTTTTGTTTTGTGTTGGCGTTGGCAGGAGGGTTGTCGGTGTTGTGATGTTGGCGCAGGCGGTGAATAGCAATGCCGCGAAAAACAAAATCGAAAATCGTGTCATATATTTTGGTTACTCGTCAAAAGATGCGATGCTCGTGGTAAGGAGCAACAAGCGGAGCATGTGTGCGGAGAGGGAAAGGGGAGGGGGAAGCGTGAAACGTGATCTCTTACGTTGCGCTGATTGAATGAACCGAAGTCAGCGAGTTACTTGGAAAAATGTAAAGCGTTTCTTGAATCTTGTTGTCGCTCCATTCATCCAAGAAAAACGTTTCCCGTGCGAGCTGGGTAAGTTGTGGAAGATTGTCGCGCAATACTTCCTGGGGATTGTCACCTTTGAGATTTATGTTGAGTACAAAATATCCCGGCGGCTCAACCCAGCCGTTATACCAGACTGCTGCGTAAAGCATATTAGTTTCCTTCTTCAAGTTGAAGCTGTGGAGAGTTGTCAATGACCGTACCACTATTGAATCGCACAAGTTTTTCCCAATCTATTGTTCCATTCTTATTGCAGAACTCGATTGTAAATTCGCGGACATACCGATTCAACGCATCGTCATAGCTATCTTGATATTCTTTGCGATGTATCTTGATAACATCCGAATCCATTAAGCGCACTAGTTTGAGATAAAAATCTGAATCACCTGTGAGCTCCGCCCAAAATTTTTGTCCTGAGCTGTCCCGATAAATTTGTCTGCTATTTGGAAGCGTTTGTTTTTTGCCGTAGCAATGTCCCAATACTGGGTCAAATTGTTTTCGCAACTTGATAACACGCCGTCGCAAAGAGGCAAATTCATCACTTTGTCTTTTCACTTGACTCGCGTTATAGGGATTGGGCCCTGACTTGACGGCGATAGCGATATAACGGTCATTTGTCTCAATAGCAATATCAACACCTTCGCTCGGTGAGACTGTACCACCCGAAACTTTGCGCGCAATTGGTTCAAAAAATGCATCGCCAAACAATCCCTCGTCAGAGGAACTCAAGTAAGCTTGGAGAATTCCTTCTACTATTTCTTGTGCTTGACGCGTTCCAAGTGCTTTGTAAAGATAAGGATTTTTTCGGAGTAAAATGTGTTTGAGCTTTAGCGAACCAAGCCGATGTGTTCTGCGACGATAAAAATCGTCAAGTGATTTTGCAATGAGTTGGCGGAGCTCTTCAGTGTCAATCATTTCTTTCGCCTCTTTCCATTATATGATTCCGGTTTATCATCAAGCAACAAACGTTGTGGTTCAAGTATTGCATTCGCAAGATTCACGTACTCTTCTTTAATCTCAATACCAATGTAATGTCGTTTTAGGTTTTCTGCGGCGCGTGCGGTTGTCCCCGAACCCATAAATGGGTCAAGCACAACATCACCTTCCTGTGTGAATAATTTGATAAACCACATTGGCAATTCAATTGGAAACACCGCGCTGTGATTTTTGTTTGACACTTCGGTTGCAAGATGCAAAACATTCGTTGGGTACACCATGTCGCGCCCAATCCAGTTTGCAACGCGTTTGCCAAAACCACTTTGTGAACGCGATTCATCGCGCACAACATCATTCTTTGTAAGTTTTTTTAGGCGTTTATCTGCCCAAGCACCCATCGGCACCATAACTGCTTCTTGATACATCTTGAAATTCTTTTGCTTTGTAAAATGGAAACAATGTTCCCACGCATCGCGGAAACGATTGGGCCATTTTCCGGGATATGAATTTTTTTTGTGCCAACAATATTCTTCAACCCATAACCAACCTTGTCTTCGCATTTCGATTACGAGTTCCATCACATATGTTCCGCGCTCTCCATCAATCACACGTTCTTTGATGTTCAACACAAACGAACCTTCGGGCTTTAGCACGCGCTTAAGTTCGGCGGCAATCGGCAAGAACCATTCGACATATTGTTCGGGTGGAACGCCGCCGTAAGTGTGTTTGCGCCTGTCCGCATAAGGTGGGGAAGTTACGATTAAATCCACACATTCATCGGGGAGAGTCGGCAAAATTTCTCGACAGTCGCCACGATGAATAATGTTTGTAAGCAATGCTGGCTGTTTCATATTGAATGAACAAGATTTTACCACACTCCCTCCTCTCTCCTCTGCGCATTTGTCCCTCTCCTTTCATGTCGCTTGCCCCTTACTCGATTCAAAAAAATTTGTATGCTAAAATCCATTCTCACGCAGTAACACTGACAAAGGAGTCTCGTTCATGTCCACTCTTCCCTCACACGCGCGCGTCGTCGTCATCGGCGCGGGCATCGTCGGCAACAGCATGGTCTATCATCTCGCCAAACTCGGCTGGCGCGACATTGTGCTGCTCGACAAAGGACCACTGCCGAATCCCGGCGGTTCCACCGGACACGCGTCCAATTTTATTTTCCTCGTTGACCATTCCAAAGAAATGTGCAAGTTCACGCTCGACAGCGTGAAACAATATAAAGAACTCGGCGTGTTCACCCAGAGCGGCGGCATCGAAGTTTCGCGCACGCCCGAACGCGTCGAGGAATTCAAGCGGCGCATCACGTCGGGCAAGTCGTGGGGCGTGGATGGAATGCATCTCATTTCCCCCGCTCAAGTCAAAGACCTCGTCCCGTTCATCAACGAAAAAATTATTCTCAACGGTTTTTACACCGAAGGCATCGGCACAGTGGATTCTTTACGCGCGGGAACGCTCATGCGCGAGTACGCCCAGTCCGTCGGCGCGTTACAAATTTTTCCCAACACCGAAATTACGGGAATGAAAACCGAACCGCTGCCAAACGGCGGCACGCGCATTCGCGCAGTGGAAACGGACAAGGGCACCATCACCGCGGAAATTGTTATTATCGCGTGCGGCTTGTGGAGTCCGCGCATTGCGCGCATGGCAGGAGCGTACATTCCGCTAACGCCCGCCGTGCATCAAATGATTTCCGTCGGACCCGTGCCGCAACTCATGGACACCGTCGGCGAAATCAAATATCCGATTGTGCGTGACATGGATACAAACATGTACGAACGTCAACACGGCAGCGATATGGAAGTGGGTTCGTACGCGCATCGCCCGATTCTTTGGGAACCGGACGATGTGCCTTCGATTAAACAAGCCGCGTTGTCGCCGACCGAAGCGCCATTCACGCAACAAGATTTTGACCCGCAGATGGAACAGGCGCTCGAACTCATTCCCGATATTTTGAACAATGAACAAGTCGGCATTCGTTATGCCATCAACGGTCTGCTTTCGCTCACGCCCGACGGATTCCCGATTCTCGGCGAAACCCCGGAAGTAAAAAATCTTTGGTCCGTTGCGGCGATTTGGATCAAAGAAGCGCCGGGCATTGCGCGCGCCGTCGCGGAGTGGATGACGGATGGCAACCCCGAAATTGACCCGAGCGGTTCGGACATTGCGCGTTTTTATCCGCATCAAAAAACCAAAACGCACGTCAACGCGCGCAGCGCGGAAGGATTCAACAAAACATACGGCATCGTACATCCGCGCGAGCAATGGGCGTCAAATCGCAACGTGCGTTTGTCGCCGTACTATGAACGCGAAAAAAATCTCGGCGCGGTCTTTTACGAAGCGATGGGTTGGGAACGTCCGACGTGGTACGAAGCGAACGCGAAACTCTTGACGGAATTTGGTGAACGCGTAATGAAACGCGAAGCGGAATGGGACGCGCGTTGGTGGTCACCGATTATCAACGCGGAACATCTCGCGATGCGCGAACGCGTCGGCATGGTGGATTTGTCCGCGTTTGCGATTTTTGATATTCAAGGCGCGGGCGCGCTCGCGTTCATGCAAAACATGGCAGTCAGCCAAATGGACGTGCCAATCGGACGCGTGACGTACACGAATTTTCTCAACGAACACGGCGGCATCAAAGCCGACTTGACGGTGATGCGGCTCGCGCAAAATCATTTCCGCGTCGTCACCGGCGCGTTCGATGGCGGACGCGATAAAAAATGGTTGACTGACCATTTGCCGGATGATGGAACAGTTACATTGAGCGATTTAACTTCCGCGTGGTCAACACTTGGCGTGTGGGGACCAAAGGCGCGCGAGGTTTTGCAATCCATCACCGAAGCAGATTTTTCAAACGCCGCGTTTCCATTCGCCACGTGCAAGTGGGTTGATTTTGGAACGGTGCATGTGCTTGCGTCGCGCATTTCGTACGTCGGCGAACTCGGTTGGGAATTGTATGTGCCGTTCGAACAAGGCGCGCGGTTGTGGGATATGGTGTACGACGCGGGACAAAAATTTGGCATCGTTCCCGTCGGCATCGGCGTTTATGGCACCACAGGGCGTCTCGAAAAATCGTACCGTTTGTACGGCAACGAACTTGAACAAGAATACAATCTCGTCGAAGCGGGCATGACGCGCAAAGTCAAAGCGCAAAATTTCATCGGCAAAGCCGCGTACGAAAAACAACTTGCTACACCACCCGCCGCGCTGTTATGTTCGCTCACCGTTGACGACAACACATCCTCGTCGGGTGTCAAACGCTACATGCAAGGACGCGAACCGATTCTCACTCTCGACGGAAACACCATCACCGACGCGCGCGGACGCAATTCGTACGTCACCAGCGCGGGCGCAGGACCCACACTCGGTAAATTTATTTTGATGAGTTATCTCCCGCCCGAATATGCAAAAGTGGGAACAAAACTCAAGGTAGAATATTTCGGCGAACATTATCCCGTCACCGTCGCGGCAGTTGGCGCAACGCCGTTGTTGGATGTGGAGAATAAACGCCTGAAAGCGTAGCAGGTATCAGGTAGCACGTATCAGGGAATGAATGTGGGATGTTACCTGCTACATGCTACCTGTTACCCGAAAACAATGAACATTCTCGTCTGCATCAAACGCGTTCCTCTCACCGGCGGAAAAATTGTGTTGACCGCCGACGCGCAGGATTTGGATACGCGCGTGTTGGGATTCACCATCAGCCCGCATGAAGAATGTGCGGTGGAAGAAGCGGTACGCCTTGTGGAAAAATATGGCGGCAGTGCGACAGTGTTGACGCTCGGTCCCGCGGACGCGGTGGAACAATTGCGCGATGCAATGTCCATCGGCATCGAACGCGCGATTCATCTCGAAACCGACGGACGCGAGTTTGACCCCATCGCAACGGCAAACGCGATTGTGCAAGCGATTCGCGCGGACGGCACAAATTTCGATTTGCTGTTGTTCGGGAATGAATCGGCGGACGCGGGCGGGTATCAAATCGGAATTCGCGTCGCCTACGCGTTGGGTTTGCCGTGCGTCACAGGCATCAAAGAATTGGAAATCGAAAATGCTCACGCGCGCGCCAAACGCGAAACGGGCGGCGGTGGTTGGGAAATTTTTGAGGTTGCGTTACCTGCTGTCGTAACCGTCAAAGAAGGAATCAACTTGCCGCGTTATCCTTCACTGCCCGGACGATTAAAAGCAAAAAAGAAACCGATTGCGACGAACGCGCCCGCGTGGGAAAATGGCGGACTCGAAAAAATAAAACTCGCCACGCCGCCCGAAGAAAAACACGAGGTAGAAATTTTGGGCAAAGGCGCAGATGCCGCGCCGCGCGTGGTGGATTTGCTCAAGCAGCTCGGTTTAATTTGAACCGCGAATCTACGCGAATCTGCGCGAATAAAAATTACAAATCCGCGTTCATCCGCGTAATCCGCGTCCAAAAAAGTTTTTATGATTCTCACCTACATCGAACAAGCAGGCGGAAAAGTCAACGCCGCGTCGTTTGAAGCGCTCACGCTCGCGCGACAACTCGCGGAGCAAACAAACGCGCCACTTGACGTCATCGCAATCGGCGACGCATCGGATGAATTAAAAACGCGTCTCAGCGCGTTTGGTAAACTCACATTGCACCTCGCGCAGCACGAAGCACTGAATGAGTACGCGCCCGATGCGTACGCGGCGAGCATCGTCGAAATTGCGCGCACTCACGACGCGCACGCGATTTTAGCAACAGGCAGCGAACGCGGGAATGAAATTCTCGCGCGCGTCGCGGCAAAAATGAATTTGCCTTTCGCCGCGAATGTAACCGACGTGCAAATTGGTGATGAGTATATCGTTACAAGATTGCGATGGGGCGGCAGTTTGTTCGAGCAGGCAAAATTAAACGGCACCACAAAAATTTTATCCGTCGCGCCCAATTCCATTCCCGCGCAAGCGGCAGCGGACGCGCAGCCAATCGTAACAAATTCATTCGTTCCGCAACTCTCTGAAAACGACTTGCGCGTGCGCGTCACACAGCGCATCGAAGGCGAGCGCGGCAAAATTTCGCTCGGCGAAGCGCGCGTGGTTGTTGGCGGTGGACGCGGCGTGGGCAGCGCGGAGGGTTTTCAAAAACTCGAAGAGTTGGCGAATTTGCTCGGCGGCGCGGTGGGCGGTTCGCGCGCGGTCACGTCGCTGGGCTGGCGCGCGCACGCCGACCAAATCGGACAAACGGGCAATCGCATTCAGCCCGAACTCTATATCGCGTGCGGCGTGAGCGGCGCGATTCAACACATGATTGGCGCCAAAGCATCCAAACACATTCTCGCCGTCAACACCGACCCCGACGCGCCCATCATGTTCAAAGCCGATTACGCGGTGATTGGCGATTTGCATCAAGTTATTCCCGCCATCACTGCAGAAATCAAAAAACGGCGCGGTTAAATTCGTCGCTCAAGATGCGCCAATGCGTATAGCATTGGCGCATCTTTTTATTTCCAAACAAAGTTTGAACTGTAATCTACATGACAGTCATGCAAGAACCTTTGGGGTATAATGCTTGTTACACAAGCGACAAGATGAGGAATGTATGGCAACGACGGATTACGCCGATTTGGAAATTACATTGAATCGCTGGAACGCGGACACGTATCGCGTCGAACTGCGTTACAGTCAACCTGACAGCGATGTGGACATTCGCCTCGCGCCCAATACGCCAGCTCTCGCAAAATTTGACGCGCTACAATTGCAGATGCTCGCGCTCGACCCGGGCGCATATGGCACGCTGCTCGGCGCGAATTTATTTGGCGACACGAATGTGAAAAGTGCGTTTGAAAAAGCGCGCGCCAACGCACAGTCGCAAGACGCGTCATTGCGTTTGCGTTTGTTTATTGATTCTGCCGCGCCCGAACTTCATGCGCTGCGTTGGGAAACGTTGCGTGACCCGTCCGATGGTTCGTCGCTTGTTACATCGGAACGAATTTTATTCACGCGTTATCTCGCCTCGCAAGATTATCGCCGCGTGCAGCTCAAGCCGCAGTCGGAATTGCGTGCGCTCGTCTTTATTGCAAATCCAAAAAATCTCGCGGAATACTCGCTCGCGCCTGTTGACGTAAACGGCGAATTGGAACGCGCGAAAAGTGCGTTGGGCAATATCGCAATTACAACGCTGGATGCAACACAGAACGCCACGCTCAACGCGCTCAGCGAAAAATTGCGCGATGACATTGACATTCTCTATCTCGTCGCACACGGCGCGGTGATTGACGGCGAACCGCGTTTGTATTTGCAAGGCGATGACGGAAACGTGAATGTGGTGAACGGCGGCGACCTTGTCACGCGCATCAGTGAATTGCAAAACGCGCCGCGCCTCGTCGTCCTCGCGTCGTGTCAAAGCGCGAACATGAGTACGAATGATAACGGCGCGCTCGCGTCGCTCGGTCCGCGACTCGCGGCGGCGGGCGTCTCGGCGGTGATTGCGATGCAAGGCAATATCTCGATGCAAACCGTCGCGCAATTCATGCCCGTCTTTTTCAAAGAATTGCAGCGCGATGGACAAATTGACCGCGCGATGGCAGTCGCGCGCGCGGCGGTGCGCGACAACGCAGATTCGTGGATGCCTGTTTTGTTTTTGCGATTGAAAAGCGGAAAAATTTGGTACGTCCCCGGTTTCGGCGGCGAAAAGAAAAGTTTTGAAAAATGGCCCTCGCTGCTCGACGCGATTCGCGGCGGACGCTGCACGCCCATCATCGGCGCGGGGATTGCGGAATCGTTGCTCGGTTCGCGCCGCGAAATTGCCGCGCATTGGGCAGAGGAATTTCGTTTTCCGCTCGCGCCCTTCTCGCGCGAGGATTTGCCCGAAGTGGCGCAATATCTCGCCGTAAATCAATCGCCGATTTTTCCGCGCGAAGGATTGGGAAAATTTTTGCGCGCGCAAATGTGGCAGCGTTATGGTTCGCAACTCGCGCCCGATTTGCAAAACGCGCCGCTGCCGAAATTGATTTCCGCTGTCGGCGAAATGAATCGCAAGCGCGATGCGAGCGACGCGCACGCGGTCCTCGCGGCTTTACCATTTCCGGTTTTCATCACGACGAATCCCGACAATCTTTTGATTGACGCGCTAAAGGCGGCGGGCAAAGACCCGCAAGTGGAATTGTGCAAGTGGAACGAGGATATGGAGACGGACTCGATTTACAAACGCGAGCCCGATTATCGTCCCGACGAAAAACGTCCGCTCGTGTACTGTTTGTTTGGACAGTTCAGCGATTTGGATTCAATGGTGTTAACTGAAGATGATTATTTCGATTATCTCATCGGCGTCACATCGAACAAAGATTTGATTCCGGGTGTCGTGCGTCGCGCGCTCGCTGACACCGCGTTACTCTTTCTCGGCTTTCAATTGGACGATTGGAATTTTCGCGTGTTGTATCGCAGCATCATGTCACAGCAAGGCGGCAATCGGCGCAAACGCCACGCGCACATCGCCGCGCAAATTGACCCCGAAGAAGGACGCATCCTCGAACCTGAACGCGCGCGCCGCTATCTCGAAAGTTATTTCGGCGACGCGGACATTAGCATTTATTGGGGCAGCGCGGAGGATTTTGTGAGGGATTTGCAGAGGCAGGCGGAGAAGAAATAAATGCCCAACCCCCGTCCCAATCCTTACATCGGTCCGCGTTCGTTTCGTACCGGCGAAAAAATGTACGGACGCGAACGCGAGACCTTGGAACTGCTCGACTTGATTATTGCCGAGCGGATTGTTTTGTTGTACTCGCCATCCGGCGCAGGTAAAACGTCGCTCATCCAAGCCGCGTTGTTGCCGAAATTGCGCGAAGAAGGTTTCAATGTGTTGCCGCCGCTGCGTGTGAGCGCCCAAGTGCCTACGCTGCCGCTGCCCGAATCCAAAGCCGCCAACGCGTATCTCAAATCGAACCGCTTTGTGCTTTCGACATTGCTTTCGTTGGAAGAAAATCTGCCGCGCGAAAAACGATTGCCGCTGGCGACGTTATCGCGCATGACGTTTGACGATTATCTCAAACAGCGCGGCGATTTATCCGAAAACAGTCCCGTTCTCCTCTTTGACCAGTTCGAAGAAATTCTCACCATCGAGCCGATGAATGTGGACGCTAAAATCGCGTTCTTTGAACAAATCGGCGAAGCGTTACGCAATCGCGAACGGTGGGCATTGTTTTCGATGCGCGAAGACTATCTCGCGGGACTCGACCCGTACATCAAACCGATTCCCACGCGTTTTGGCACAACGTATCGGCTCGATTTGTTGGGCGTGAACGCCGCGCGCGAAGCGATTCAAAAACCGGCGCGCGACGGGGGTGTCAATTTCACCGACGCGGCGGCGGACAAACTCATCAACGATTTGCGCCAAGTGCATGTGCAACGTCCCGATGGCACGATGGAATTGCAGCCGGGGCTTTATGTCGAACCTGTGCAATTGCAAGTCGTGTGCTTGCGTCTGTGGAACAACATTGACGCGACCCAAAACGAAATTGTTGCGAACGATATTGCGGATGTGGGCGATGTCAACAGCGCGCTCGCGAGTTATTATGAATTGCGCGTGCTGACGGTTTCCACCGCGACAGGCGAATCGGAACGCGCGATTCGGGATTGGTTTGACCGTCAACTCATCACCGAGCAAGGCATTCGCGGACAAGTGTTGATGGAACCCGAACGCAGTCGCGGTTTATTGAACAGCGCGATTCGCATGTTCGAAGACGCGCATCTCGTGCGCGCGGATGAGCGGCGCGGCGCGACGTGGTTTGAACTCGCACATGACCGATTGATTGAACCGATTCGCGGGAGCAACGCCGCGTGGTTTCAACACAATTTGAGCGCGCTCCAACAGCAAGCGATTTTATGGGAACGACAGGGACGCCCCGACGGTTTGCTCTTGCGCGCCCAAGCCTTGACCGACGCGGAAAAATGGGCGCAGGCGCATCCCAACGAATTGACGCCCATTGAGCAAGCGTTCTTGAGTGAATGTCGCGAGGCGCGCTTGATTCGCGAAAAAGAGGCGAAACAAAATCGCCGCATTCGTTATTTGGCGATTGGCGCGACAGTGTTGAGCGCGATTGCGTTGTTGGGCATTTGCGCGACGCTGATTGCATTGAATCAATTGGGTGGGGCGTTGAGCGAGACCGACAGCGCGCGCGCAACCGCAGTGGCGAATGAACAATTGGCGAATCAAGAAAAAGAAAGAGCGGTCACGCAAGACCGCGTGGCAAAAATGACGGCGGGCGCGCTCTCACAATTGGACATTGACCCCGAGACAAGTTTGCTGCTTGCCACGCAAGCGTACAGCACAACACAGGATATTGAAACCGATGACGCACTGCGTCAAAGTGTGAACGCGTCGCGCTTGCGCGGCACTTTGCGCGGGCACACCAACGGCGTAACGGCGGTAACAGCCAGCCCCGACGGCAAAACGTTTGCCACTGCGTCAGGGGATGGCACTGTGAAACTTTGGGATACGGCGAACGGCAAAGAACTTCGCACCTTGGGCGAGCGAGGCGCGCCGGTGTGGAATGTTTCGTTCAATGCGGACGGTACGAAATTGGCTTCGGCGGGCGAAGATGGCGTCGCGCGCATTTGGGATTTGAGCAAATGTTCCGCGCAAGAATGTCCTTCGTTGGAAATTAAAGTCAGCGATGCGCCCGTGTGGAGCGCCGTCTTTTTTCCTGACGAGGAATGGATTGCCACCGCAAGCGAGGACGGCAAAATTCGTATTTGGCAAACGGCGGACGGCGCCAACATTCTAACCTTGGAAGGACACAAGAGCAGCGTCAATTCGCTCGCGGTGAGCCCGGATGGATTTGCGTTGCTTTCGGCGAGCGCCGACCAAACCGCGCGGTTGTGGGATTTGACACAGTGTGCGAACCAAACCTGTCCCTCGCGCGAAATTTCGGGACGCGCCGCGTTTTGGTCTGCCGCGTTCAGCCCCGACGGTAAAGCGTTTGTGTTGGGCAGTGATGACCAGACCGCGTACAAGTACGACCGCGAAACTTTGAGCATCACAAATTATTTGAGCGGGCATACCGACGCGGTGTTCGGCGTGGCGTACAGCCCCGACGGAAAATATATTGCCACTGCCAGCCGCGACGGCACCGCGCGGATTTGGAACGCGTTTTCGGGACAATTGCTCACGCCGCTGCGCGGGCATCAAGATACCGTTTGGAATGTGGCGTTCAGTCCCGACAGCAAATTGGCGCTCACCGCCAGCGAAGACCAAACCGCCAAGGTGTGGACAGTGTTGAACGGCGTCGAATTACGCATCTTGCGCGAACATCGCAACCGCGTACTCGATGCGGAATACAGCGGCGATGGGAAACGTATCATTACCGTGAGTCAGGACGCGCTCGCGATTGTCTATGATGTCGCGACGGGAGATTGGACGCAGATTCTTTCGGGTCATACCAATTGGGTCGTCGGCGGCGCATTGAATCAAGACGGCACGCGCGCGGCGACATCGAGTTACGACGGCACCGTGCGCGTGTGGGATTTGAACAATTGCGACATTGAATGCAAATTCTTTGAAATCAAACAACCGACCGAAGTGCATGATGTCACATTCAGTCCCGACGGGAAATGGATTGCCATTGGCACAACCGAAGCGAAAGGATTTGTGTACGATGCAACCACCGGCGAATTGAAACTCACGTTGGGTGGAAACGAAAACAGCGTTTTGAAACCATCATCAAATGGACATCAAGGCAGTGTGCTGCATGTGCAATACAGCAACGATGGCAAATGGATTGTCACTGCAAGCGAAGATGGAACCGCGCGCGTATGGGATGCCACAACGGGCGCGCAGAAAATTATTTTGGAAGGACACACCAGCACGGTTCACGACGCGAATTTCAATCCCGACGCGACGCTCGTTGTCACCGCGAGCGATGACCGCACCGCGCGCGTGTGGAATGTTGCCGACGGTAAAGAATTGTTTCAATTGCGCGGACACACGGGACCTGTCAACGCCGCAGCATTCAGTCACGATGGAAAATTTATCGTCACGGCGAGTTCGGATAAAACCGCGCGCGTGTGGGACGCGTCCACACAACAAGAAATCGCCATCTTGCGCGGACACACGGACAAAGTGCAAAGCGCCGAGTACAGTCCCGACGACCAATTTATTTTGACCGGCAGTTCCGACCGCACCGCGCGCATCACTCTCGCAAACATTGCGCGCGTTTTGGAATTGGCGAAACAGTACGCGACACGCGCCTTGCCGTGCGAAGAATGGCAAACATTGTTGGGTGACGCGAATTATTGTCCCGGCGGTGGCGCCGCACAAAACGTGAACGCGTATCCCACCCTCGCGCCGATTACGCGCGTTGCGGTAGCAGTACCAACCTCCAATGTTCAAGCGGGCGCAACTGAGCCGCCGCCCACTCCCGCGCCCAGCCCAACTGCCGTCGCTACCAGTGCCGCGTCGCCAACGATGACACCGACCACCGACATTTTGTCCATCCCATCCGGCGGGGGAGGCGGTAAAACGTTCACGCCAACCGCAACCGTCGAGCCAACAGAAATTGTTCTTCCGACAATTGCGGCAACGCCGCAGCGTTCGCTTGCGCCGGGCGTTTACGTTTCTAAAATTGTTTTCGTCCCGCTCAATCCCGGTTCATCTCCCGCCAGCGGTGAGTTTCATATCACATTTCTAAATACCACCGGCGCGGAACAGGGTGTCACGCGTTGGAAAGTTTTGATATTTGAACCCGGCAATTCCAAATCTATTGGCGATACCATCGGTCCCGGCAAAAACTTTCCACCGAATGCATCGGAGCAAGTTGCAGGTCCATATCGTATTGGGTTAGGACAATGCCAAAGTTTTATCGGCAAAGTGGTGTCCGAAGACAATGAAGCGCGTCAATCGCCGTTTCTCAATTTGGATGAACAGGAAGCATCCGTCGAATTTCAAATGTGTCCGTAACGCGCATCGCCAATCGCGTATGGCACGTCGCCTTTTTGATATGTCACGTTATCACGCAGTCATTACAATTCTGTTGATTTGCTTTATCGCCGCGTGCAGCCCCACTGTGACCGCACCGACTGAGCAACCAACTGCCGCACCATTGCCACAAACTACAAATCTGCCTGCGCCGACGAATGAACCAATCAGCACGCGCGTCGAACGCCGCGCGCCGACGCTCGCGCCCGTTGCGACGGAAACACTCGTCGTCGCCACAGCAATTCCAACCGCCACCGCGACGTTTGAAAATTCGGCAACGCCGTTGCCGTCTGCGACAGCGACGCAATTTCCGACGCGCGCCCAAGTCATTTCAACGGCGACACCACAGCTCGCGGCAGGTGTGTACGTCACCGCGTTTTCGATTGACCCGCCGCAGCCGAAATCCAAGCCCGGACAATTTCTATTTCATGTTGCGTTTCTCAACACCGTCGGCGAAAATGTAAATTATCCGCGTTGGCGCGTTCTGATTTTCCCAAAAGGACAAAATAAAGCTGTCGGTGACCCGCAAGGCATGAGCAAAACGATTGTGAACGGCGCATCACAGCAGGATACCGAACCGTGGTCCATCAATGTTGCAAACGCGTGCGAATCATTCACCGCACAGCCGATTTGGGAAAACGAAGACGGCAAACAAACACCGCTGCCGCAGCCCGATGGCAAACTTACGACAATTGAATTTCAAGTGTGTCCATAGTCCAATCCCATGTCCAATTTCCAACTTGCAAGTTCCAATTCTCATGTCCGATTCTTTTACTCGAAAATTTTTTGAACGCCTTCGCACCTTGCCAAAATGGATTCTTGGCTTGCTCGTTGTCATTCTCATCGCGGGCGCAATCAATCTCGCGCTCGGCGCGCCGGTCAATTTGTATCTGACCATTGCGCTCATGCTCGGCGCGGCAATTCTCTTGTGGTGGCGTTTTCTTGATGCGAATTTCACACAGCATCGCATTCGCGCAATTTTTCGCGCGGCAGACCAATGGCCCGTTTTGTCGCGCGTGTATCCGCTGTACAAATGGGTGGATTTGTATCGCGCGTGCGAAGCGGTGATGCAAACCTACACCTCGCAAACCGTGCTGCTCACCGAACACAACATGCCGTTGAAATATCTGCTGCAAGAAAGTTTTATCGAGAGTTTGCGGATGCCGCTCAAGCCGCCGACAATGATGCCGCGCAAAGTTTCACCGACGGAGGAAATTTTTCTACCATCGGATACGTTGTGGCTGCTGCGCGATGACAAGACGCTGCCGCACGGCGCTATCTTGCGCGTGCATTTGATTTCCTACAATCAAATGGTGCAACTCGAAGTCGCGTCGCCCAATTCCGCCGACGCGACAAAAATTATTGATGCCGTCTTGGAACACGCGGCAAAATACAGCATCTATCGCCAACACATCATCAGTCCCGTCTTTCAAAAACAAATCAAATCTTCGTTTCGTGATGACGAAGGCAACGCGGGCTTTGACCTTTTGTTTGAACCCGACCCGCTCGTCACCGACGACAAAATTATTTTGGATGAAAACGTGCGCCGCGTGGTGGAACGCACCGTAATTGATTTTCACGAACGGCGCGCGGAATTGATGCAGTACGGTTTGCCGGGACGACGCGGCATTTTGTTTTACGGTCCGCCCGGCACGGGGAAAACGTACACCTGCAAATACATCGCGCACAAATTGCAATCCGCGACGACGATTATTGCAACGGGACACGCGCTCACCCAAATCAAAGCCGTTGCCGACCTCGCCAAAATGTTTCAACCGAGTTTGGTGATTCTCGAAGATGTGGACTTGATGTTTTCCGAACGCGACGTAAATCCGTACACGCCGCTGCTCGGCGATTTACTCGACGAGCTCGACGGCTTTCAACAAAACGACCAAATTATTTTTGTGTTGACGACGAACGCGATTGAACGCGTCGAAAGCGCGATTAAAAATCGTCCCGGACGCATCAGCCAATGTATTTATCTTGGACCGCCCACACCGAAACTGCGCCGCGAGTATCTGACAGTGCTGTTGAAACCGTACAACACAAGCGCGGTGAATCTTGACCACATCGTTTCCGAAACGGAAGGCGTCAGTCAGGCGTTTCTAAAAGAAATGATTTTTCGCGCCGTGCAAATTGCGACCGAGCACAATCTCGACGGCGAAGGCGTCGTCATGCAGCAAAAAGACATTTCCACTGCCATCGGCGAAATGACCGCAGGCGGCGGACGATTCGGCAAACGCATTATTGGATTCCAGGTGGAACCATAATGAGTGAACGCAGCGCCAACAGCGCCCATCACGACAGCACCATTTATTTGTGCGCGCCCATCAACGCGCTCGTCGAAGGCATTTACGAAGAAAAAATTCCGTTCACCGAAATCAAACAACACGGCGATTTCGGACTCGGCACGTTCGACGATTTGGACGGTGAGATGGTGATGCTCGATGGCAACATTTTTCAAATTAACGCGCAAGGACGCGTCACGCGCATTCCCGATGAGGCGCTCACACCGTTCGCGTGCGTGACGTTTTACAAACCGTTCAGTCATGACATACTCGAACGCGAAGCAACATATCCGCAATTTTTGGAATGGCTCAACGCATTGTTGCCATCGCCCAACATTTTTTACGCGCTCCGAATTGACGGAACATTTTCGTACATGAAAACGCGTTCCGTCCCGAAACAAGAAAACTATCGTCCGTTGGTCGAAGTGACAAAAGACCAACCGACCTTTGAATTTACCAACATTTCAGGAACGCTCGCCGGATTTTTTACGCCGACGTACATGAGCTCGTTGAGCGTACCCGGTCTGCATCTCCATTTTCTTTCGGACGATATACAGCACGGCGGACACCTGTTGGAATGTTGTCCGCGTAACGTGCGCGTGGGCGTGCAAGCGATTCATCATCTCGAACTCGCGCTCCCGTTGAGTTTGGATTATTTGACCGCGAATTTTGCGCGCGATGTGGAAAAAGATTTGGACAAGGCGGAAAAATAGTCGAGTCCCAGTATTTTCTTTTTTGCGAGGAAAGAAATGGAATCAAACTTTGAATGGGATGAGGACAAGGCAAAGGCAAATCTTGCCAAACATGAAGTGAGTTTCGATGAAGCGACAACAGTTTTCAATGATGAATTTTCCATCACTATATTTGACCCTAACCATTCTGACGAAGAAACTCGATTCATTGACCTTGGAATGTCAAACAAAGGACGACTCCTCGTGATTGTTTATATGGAACGTCAAGATAAAATTCGCATAATCAGTTGTCGTAAAGCAACCCCGACGGAACGGAGAAAATATGAAGAGAGCAGCGACTAGACCAAACAAAAAGCCAAATGACGAGTTGAGAGCTGAGTACGATTTTTCAAAGGGCGTGCGCGGAAAACATTTCCGCGCGATGCAGGCGGGTTACACCGTTACAATTCATCGCCCGGACGGCACAACAATTGTTAAAGAAGTGAAACCCCCAAAAGGTGCAGTGGTCTTGGCTCCGGATGTTCAAGCATTTTTTCCCGATGCCGAATCTGTGAATACAACGTTACGTACATTGATTCAGCTTGTACCAAACAAGCGACGCGCAACTTTGAAAAAACAAAAAGTGTAACAGTGTACACGCTATGAACAACGACCTCCTCTATTTCAACGGCATCAACGCGTCAACGGGCGCATATCTCACCCCCCCCTTGCGCGCAGACGAACTCGCGCAAATTGCACGCGGCGAAGCGATTTCACCGACGCAGCTGTTGGAATTGCAGTGGCGCAAGGAACAAGCAAAAGACCATCTCGGCGTCAAAGAAGGTGTGGACGCGAACGATTTGGCGCAAACGGGTTGGGGCGTCATTTTCACAAAGGATGCTGACCCCGCGCTGCGTGATGCGCTGCGCGAATTGCTGGAACATCGCAAAACACAAGCAAACCAAATCAAGGAACGTTATCGCGAGTACATCTATAATCCCGGCGAAAGCAAAAATTTATTTCTCACGCGGAACGGCGCGGGACCCGGAGCAGTGGACCCCGACAAAGTGCCGTACTATTTACTCATCGTCGGCGACCCCGAACGAATTCCGTACTCGTTTCAATCCGAACTCGATGTCGCGTATGCAGTCGGACGCATTCATTTTGATACAAATCCGGAATATGCACAGTACGCGCAAAGCGTCGTGCGCGCGGAACGCCCGGATTTTTCGTTGGCAAAGCGCGCCGCATTTTTCGGCGTCGCCAATCCCGATGACCCCAACACGCAAGCAAGCGCGAACCTTTTGGTGAAACCGCTCGCCGAAAAAATGTCTACGCAAAAAGAGGATTGGACATTCGATTCCTATCTGGTTGAAGGCGCGACAAAATCCAAGCTCGAAGGATTGTTGAAAGATGAAACGCCCGCGTTTTTGTTCACTGCCAGTCACGGCGCGGGGTTTGAAATCGGCGACGCGCGGCAATTCAAGCAACAGGGCGCGTTGATTTGTCAGGATTGGGACGGACCTGTCGCAATGAAAGACAAGCCGATTCCGCAAACAATGTATTATGCAATGGACGATGTGACGAGCGACGCCCAAGTGCAAGGTATGATTGCGTTTCACTTTGCCTGTTTCGGCGCGGGAACACCAAAGTACGACGAGTATTCGCACTTGAAAGCGAACGTGCGCGAACGTTTTCAGATTGCGCCGAGTTCGTTCGTCGCCAAACTGCCGAAAAAATTATTGGCGCATCCAAAAGGCGGCGCGCTTGCAGTGATTGGACACGTGGACCGCGCGTGGGGTTCGTCGTTTCTGTGGAATGCGAGCGTGGAACAATTGAGCACGTTTGAAAGCGCGCTCACGCGTGTATTGAACGGTTCGCCCATCGGCGCGGCGATGGAGTATTTCAACGCGCGCTATGCGGAACTCGCGGTCAGTTTGAGCAGCGATTTGGAAAATATGAAACTTGGCAAAAAAGTGGACGCGCAGGAATTGGCAAATGTGTGGACGGCGAACAACGACGCGCGCGGCTATGTCATTCTCGGCGACCCCGCTGTCCGTTTGCGCGTCAATGGCAAAACAACGCTCGCACCACCTGAACGCGAATCGCTTACACTCAACATTCCCGCGCGTACCAATCTCGATGCAGATAAATTGGATGCAACGTTGGAAAAATTGGAAAACCAAATTTTAGAACTTGCGACAACCTTAAAAGAATTGCGCGAAGCGATTAAACCAAGATGACGTTTTACGTTTTTCGTTTGACGAATAACGTGAAACGTAAAACGTCACTCAACAAAGGAGCCAACATGAATCTCGCCATTCTCTCGTTCGTGAATTTGAGCCGCAGCGATGCGTATCTCTCGGTTGAGGATGAAAGCGGTGAATTGCAATTCGTCGCGAAAATTTTACCCGGCACCGTTGCACGCCAAGCATCCGCATCAGGGCTCAAGTGGAATGTCATCGCCAGCGATTCGTACGCGATTACTGCCGACGACAAAAATAAAGTGTACTTGATTGGCGGCAACGGCGTGTATCAGGTGCAAGGAACTCACCCGTTGACCGCCGAAAGCGGTGTCAAACCGACGGACGCGGAATTTCCAATTAACATTGGCGGCGGTTAAGTCGGCGCGGATGGAAAATTTAGAAACGTATCTGCCGCAAGACCGGCGCGCCGCGTTGGCGCGCGGCGAAACACTGCCTGACCGCGCGTTGGGCAGTGTTTTGTTTGCGGACATTTCCGGCTTTACGCCGCTCACCGAAGCATACACGCGCGCCTTGGGCATTCGGCGCGGCGCAGAAGAATTGACGCGGCAATTGAATCGCGTCTATGACGTGCTCATCGCGCAAATCGAAAAATTCGGCGGCAGTGTCATTACGTTTGCAGGGGATGCGGTTACATGCTGGTTCGGTGCTGGGCAACACAACTCTGCCCTTGCAGTCGCCTGTGCGTTCGCATTGCAAGAAACCATGCGCGAATTTTCGGCGGTGCGTTTGCCGGATGGCAGTGTCACCGCGCTCGCGTTAAAAGTTGCGGTGGCAAGCGGCAAAGTACGCCGCTTCGTCGTCGGCGACCCGGACATTCGCCACATTGATGTACTGGCAGGCAGTCCCGTTGCGCGCACGGCGACGGCGGAACATCTCTCGCGCGCGGGCGAAATTCTGGTTGACCAAGTTACCGCAGAACTTTTAGAATCCGCTTTTGAAATTCAAGAATGGCGCATTGACGACACAACGAGCGAAAAGTTTGCGGTGATAAAAAATCTTCGCACCGATGTCTCTCCCCCCCCCCTCGCTCCTACCTCCTCCAATGTTCTACCCGAAATCCTCAAGACATGGCTCCACGCGGGAATGTTGGAACGCGCACAAACCGAGGGCGAGGCGTTTCTCACCGAACTGCGTCCCGTCGTCGCGTTATTCGCGCGGTTTCTTGGAATTGATTATGACGGCGACGCGGAAGCGGGCGAAAAACTCAATCGCCTAATTACGCGCGTGCAACAAATTCTCGCGCGCTATGATGGCGCGCTGCTCGAACTCACTATCGGCGACAAGGGCAGTTACTTTTACGCCACGTTCGGCGTGCCGCACGCGCACGAAGACGACGCGCGCCGCGCAGTGTACGCCGCGCGCGAATTGTTTCCGCTGTGTACCGAGTTGGGATTTTTGCAGCCGCTGCAAGTGGGCATCAGTCAAGGTGTAATGCGTGTCGGCGATTATGGCGGCGCGACGCGGCGCATGTACGGCGCGCAAGGCGATGAAGTCAATCTCGCCGCGCGTTTAATGACCGAAGCCGCGCCGGGCGATTTATTGATTAGCGGGCGCATCCAAGTTGCCGTCGCGAATGATTTTGATTTAGAGCCGCTGCCACCGATTCGCCTCAAAGGCAAAGCCGAACCGTTATTGCCATTTGTCGTACAAGGGCTGCGCGATACACGCGTGTACGAATTGCAAGAAGCGTACTATTCCTTGCCGATGATTGGACGCGAACACGAAGCCGCGCGCGTGTTTGAGAAATTGGAATTTGCGCGACGCGGGCAGGGGCAAATCGTCGGCATTACCGCGCCCGCCGGAATGGGCAAATCGCGTCTCACGGCGGAATTGATTCGCGCGATGCGCCGACGCGGTGAAGCGACGTATGGCGGCGAATGTCAATCGTTCGGTGAAAATATCTCGTACTTGGTGTGGACGCCGATATGGCGCGCATTTTTTGGAATTGATTCCAAAGTCCCACTGCGTCGCCAAATGCGCGCGTTAGAAGGCGAACTCGAAGAACTCGTCCCCGAACGCGTCGAGGCGCTGCCGTTGTTGGGGACCGTCTTGCATTTGGCGTTGCCAGAAAATGATTTTACGCGCGCGCTCGAACCCGAATTTCGCAAGTCCGCGCTCGAAGCGTTATTACTCGATTGCATGCGCGCGGCGGCGCAAGAGGCGCGCGCGGCAAATCAAGCAATTTTATTTGTCGTCGAAGACGCGCATTGGATTGACCCCGCGTCGCGCGAATTGCTGGAATTGCTTGCAGCGAATATCTCCGAACTGCCGATATTGATTGCCTTGACCTATCGTCCGCTTCAAGCAGAGGACGCGCCGCTGCACAAGCTTGAAACGCTCGAACATTTTACAAAAATCACATTGACCGAATTGACGAACGCGCAAGGTGAAGGACTGATTCGCGCGAAACTCGCGCAGCACGCGCCCGAAAACACCGCGCCGATTCCAAACGAATTGATTGCACGCATCACGGCGCAAGCGCAAGGCAATCCGTTTTATATCGAACAGCTTTTGGATTACTTGCATGACCGGGGCATGAATTTGCGCGACCCCGCCGCCTTGCAGCACCTTGAACTGCCCAATACGCTGCATCGTTTGGTCTTGAGCCGCATTGACCAATTGAGTGAGCATCAACAATTGACGTTAAAAGCGGCGAGCATCATCGGGCGCTGGTTCAGCGTCGCGCATTTGTGCGGTTACTTGCCGCGTGTGGGAACCATCGCGCAAGTGGAAGCGGACTTGGCGCTCTTGCAAAAATATGATTTGACGATACGCGACCAACCCGAACCCGAACTCGCGTATCTGTTCAAACATCTCGTCACGCAGCAAGTCGCGTATGAAGCGCTCGCGTACGCGACGCGCGCACTGCTGCATGAAGCGTACGCGCATTTTTTGGAAACGCAGACCAACATCGCGCAAAATTTGGATGTCATTGCCTTTCACTTTGACCACAGTGAAAATTTGCCGAAACGCCGCGAGTATTTGCGCCGCGCAGGCGAAGCGGCGGCAGCGCGCTTTTCGAATGTCGAAGCGATTGATTATTTGTCACGCGCGCTGGCACTGTCAACGGACGCGCCCGAACGCTGCGCGCTGCTCACTACACGTGAGCGTGTATTTGACGTTTTGGGTGAACGCGAAAAACAACGCGCGGATTTGGCAGAACGCGCCGCGCTCGCGATGCAATTGCAGGATGATGCTGAACAAATCAACGTCGCGCTGCGACAAGGTTGGTTGGGTGAACGCACCGGCGCATACGACGACGCGATGAACGCCGCACAAAACGCGCTCGCGCTGCTTGCCAAGGTCGCGCTCGAACAAATGGATGAAGATAGTTTGCGCAGCGAAGCGCACGCGTTGTGGGGACAGGCATTGTGGGAAAAAGGCGAGCCGCGTGCCGCGCGCCAACAACTTGAACGCGCCCTGCAGTTTGCGCGTGCGGCGGACGACTTGAGCAATCAAGCGCGGGCGTTGGATTTGCTCGGCACGATTGCGCGTTTCTTGGGTGAATATGCCGAGGCGCGCCGCCTGCACGAACAAGCATTGCCGTTGGCGCGCGCGGAACAAGACCGCCGCCGCGAATGGTTCACACTGAACGATTTGGGCGCGGTGGCGCACACGGTTGGAAATTTGGAACAAGCCATTTCGTTTTATCAGGAAGCGTTTCAAATTGTGCGCGAGATTGGTGACCGTCGCGGCGAAGTGACTTTGTTGAACAATTTACTGGGCGCGCATTATTCCAATGGTGAATATGACCTTGCGCTTGCCATGTTTCCACCGGTCCTCGCGGCGGCAAACGCGATTGGAGACCGCAAGGCTTTGTTGCGTTTGTTCACCAATTGTGGCGAGATTTATCGCGTGTTGGGAATGCACGCCGACGCGCAGGCATATTCCGAACGCGCGCTGCAACTCGCACAGGAATTGAGTGACCGCGTAGGCGAAGGCATTGTGTTGGTCAATTTGGGAGCGATTCACTTGGAACGCGGCGAATGGAACGCGGCGGAAACGACCGTACAACGCGCGTTGGAAATCACACGCGCAACCGCACAGCGCGAGAGCGAAGCGTTTGTGTTGAATACCTTGGGAAAAATTGCATTGGCGCGCAATGAGAATGAAAACGCTGTGCAGCATTTTGAACAGGCGCGTCAGGTGTGGGAATCGCTCGAACCGCTTTCGGATAGTTTGGACGCGCACGCGGGTTTGGCGCAAGCGGCACTCCAACGCGATGATGTAACAGACGCGCTCGCGCACACCGAAAAAATTTTTGCCTACTTCGCCGCGCATCCAACGCAACGCGGCGACCCTGCCGCGCTCGCCGCGTCACTCACCGCGTATCGCGTGCTCGAACGCGCGAACGATTCACGCGCGCGCGATGTGTTGGAATCCGCATACGCCACATTACAAGCACGCGCGGAAAAAATCGCGGATGAAACTTTGCAGCGTTCGTTTTTTGAAAACGTGCGCGCGAATCGGGAATTGCAGAACGCGTTCACTCAACTCGCCCGCGCGTAATCCAGTGTTCATCGTTCTTGTTGTGAAACCACCACTCGTCCATCCGCGTTTTTAGAATTTCTTGTGCCAATTTTTTTGCGGCGTCGCTTTTCAATCGCGCCACGCACGGCGGAATCCAGTCTTGCGCGAGCGGATTGCCTTTGTCCAATTCCTCTTTGACTGTAATCAAAAATTCCAATTGGTCGGCATCATACGCAATGCGCGCGGCGTGCGTTTTGCGTTCTTCGTATTCGCGTGCGTACGCGACAATTTCCGCACCGAACGGCAATTCGTTTTCCATATCGGAAAATAATTTTTCCTCATCCACGCGCACATACTTTTGATTTTCGTAATTCAAATCGCCCGTGCGCGCTTCGGGCAAATCGTGAAAGAGGACAACGCGAAACAGGTGCAATTCATCGGCGGGCTCGTCCACCAAACGATTCAACACAAACGCGATATTCAACATGCGAAAGGTGTGTTCGGCAACCGACTGTTTGCCCGAACCGAGAAACACAAACCCCGAACGCGGCGTGGCGCGCAGCATCCCGACTTGATAAAAAAATTTTGCAAATTGTGACATGCCGCAATTATACGCGGCATTATGCTAAAATCGGCGCATGAATGAAATCTCTATGGAACCGTTTCTCGGCGTGTGGGAACTCGACCCCGCGCAATCCGAATACGAGTTGGGCGCGCCCCCCGCGCGCGGACAATATCAATTGCTTACCGACGGTGAACAAATTGCCGTGGTCATGGATTGGACGGACGCGGCGGGCAAAGATTTTCACATGGTCTATTACATGACGCCCGACGGCAACGACCATCCGTACGCGGATTCCCCGGCAGTGGATGTGATTCAAACCACGCTGCTCGATGCGCACACGCTGGAAACCGTTTCAAAAAAAGATGGTAACGTGATTGCGCGCGGATTGCGCGAACTTTCGGATGACGGCAAAACGATGCGCGTGACACAATCGGGCAAAACGCCGGACGGCAATACCTTTCACAATGTCGCCATCTATCGCCGCCGCGCGAAATAATTTGAAAGGATACAGTGCGACAACGCGCGGCATTGTTGGCGCGCGATTACGATGAGATTTTTCGTACCCAAGATATGATTGCGCGCGATGTAGTGCACCGGTTGGTGTAATCCAAAATATATTTGAGGAGTTTGCAATGGCAGACGAACAAGAGAAAAAAGCCGAAAGCCCCAAACCCGAAATTCAAGACCAATTCGTCGAAACGAAACACAGCATTACGTTGAACGGACAAAGCATCGCGTACACGGTGACGACGGGAACGCTGGTGTTGAAAGAAGAAGCGGAGAAAGAGGGCGCGTCGGAAGGGGAGAAAGCAAAGGCGTCGTTCTTTTTTGTCGCGTACACGCGCGACGACGTGGAAAATCCGCGCACGCGCCCCATTACGTTTTCGTTCAATGGCGGACCGGGGTCGTCGTCGGTGTGGTTACACCTCGGCGTGTTGGGTCCGCGGCGTACGGCAATGACCGACATTGGCGATTTGCCGCCGCCGCCCTATCAATTGGTGGACAATGAATTTTCACTGCTCGATGAGACGGATTTGGTTTTTATTGACCCGGTTGGCACGGGTTACAGCCGCGCGGTCACGGGTGAAAAAAGCAAGGATTTTCACAGCTTGAAAAAAGATATTGAATCGGTCGGCGATTTCATTCGTTTATACACCACGCGCACGCGCCGTTGGCTCTCGCCAAAATTTTTGATTGGCGAAAGTTATGGCACCACGCGCGCGGCGGGCTTGAGCGGGTATTTGCAAGAACGCCACGGTTTGTATTTGAACGGCATCATGCTCGTTTCGTCCATTCTCGATTTTGCGACCGCCGATTTCAACGTAGGCAATGATTTGCCGTACATTTTGTTTTTGCCCACATACACGGCGACAGCGTGGTACCACAAAAAATTGGACGCGGAACTGCAAAATGATTTGCAAGCATCGCTGCGGCAAGCGGAACAATTTGCGTTGAATGATTACGCGCACGCGTTGATGCAAGGCGACGCGCTCGCGGCAGAACAACGCGCTGACGTTGTGCAAAAACTCGCGCGTTTTTTGGGGTTGTCGCCCGAATACATTGAACGCGCGAATTTGCGCGTCAATATTTTTCGTTTCACGCGCGAACTCTTGCGCGATGAGCGTCGCGTGGCAGGACGTTTGGACTCGCGGTTCAAAGGCATCGAACGCGATGCGGTAGGCGAAGCGATGGAAAATGATATCAGCTTTAGCAACATCATCGGTCCGTACACTGCAACGTTTTACGATTACGTGCGCCGCGAATTGAAATTTGAAAGTGATTTGCCGTACGAAATTCTTTCGTTAAAGGTACATTCGCAGTGGAGTTATTCCGACCACGAAAATCAGTACGTGAATGTGGCGGAGACACTGCGTAAAGCCATGACCATCAATCCGTATTTGAAAATTTTCGTCGCGAACGGGTATTACGATTTGGCGACGCCGTACTATGCGACGGAATACACGTTCAATCATCTCGGACTGGATGCGAGTTTGCGCGGCAATGTTTCGATGGCGTATTACGAAGCGGGACACATGATGTACATCCACCTTCCTTCGCTCGCGCAGCTCAAGAACGATTTGGTGAAATTCATGCGCGCTGCGATTCCGTCGGCATGACAGACTCGTCTCTTCTGGCGGAATGGCGCGCGCGATTTCCCGACGCGCTCGCGCTGTGGTCCAAGTTTACGCGCCTGCGCGAACCGCTGTGGTGCTTGAGCGATGACGACGCGACGCGCGAAGGTCTCACCGAATCGTTCGCGATGATTCGTTTGAATGACCACAGCATCGTCATCAACCTTAAAGAAATCGCGCAAAAAAAATTGCAAGACTATGCTCTCGAAATTCTCGCACACGAAATCGGGCATCACGTCTATTGCCCCGCCGATTTGACGGACAATGCCCGAATGCTCGCGCGGATGCGTTGGGCATTGCCGACGAAAGAATATCACGCCGCGTTCATCGGGAATTTGTACACGGACTTGCACATTAACAATCGGTTACAGCGCGACAAGAGTTTGAAAATTGCCGACGTGTATCTTGCGCTCGAACGCGCACAAGGCAAAGACGCGCAGACGCCGCGCATGTGGACGTTTTACATGCGCATCTATGAAATTTTATGGAGCATTGAAAAAGGAAAACTTGCGCGCGGAAAAATGGACGCACAGCTCGAAGGTGACGCGTATCTCGGCGCGCGTTTGATTCGTTCGTATGCGCGCGAATGGCTCGACGGTTCGGGGCGTTATGCCGCGTTGTGTTTGCCGTATTTGCAAGAGGATGACGCGGCGGTGATGCAAAAGTGGATGCAAGTTTGGCGCGATACGCAAAACGCGGGCGCAGGCGGTTTCCCCGACGGACTCACCGACATTGAAGCGGGCGAAAAAGAAGGTGCGCTGCATCCGGCGATGGACGCGGAATTGAGTGGCGTGGGGGAAAACGGGGGAAATGAGGTTGAGCCGCGCGAAGCGGCAACGCCGATTGTGAGTGCGGGACAGCGGCGCGAACCGTTTGAATATGGCGCGATTCTCAAGCAACTTGGCATCAATCTCGATGACCACGAAATCGCGGTGCGTTATTACAAAGAAGCCGCGTCGCGGCACCTCGTAAAATTTCCGACGCGCGAAATTCCGCAAGCGACTGACCCATTGCCCGAAGGTTTGGAAACGTGGCATGTCGGCGCGCCGTTGGAAAATTTCGATGTTGTTTCGAGCGTGATGTACAGTCCGCACATTGTTCCGGGACTCACAACGCTCGAACGCGTGTATGGCACGAGCGAAGCTTCACTCCCCGAAAAGCAACCGCTCGATTTGGACTTGTATGTAGATTCCTCGGGCTCGATGCCGAATCCGCAAGTGAATGTTTCGTATCCCGCGCTCGCGGGCGCAATCATCGCGCTGTCCGCGTTGCGCGTCGGCGCGCGCGTGCAAGCGACGTTGTGGAGCGGGGCGCGGCAATTCCAAAAAACGGACGGATTCGTACGCGACGCGAACGAGATTTTGAAAATTCTCACGGGCTATATTGGCGGCGGCACCGCGTTTCCGCTGCACGTCTTGCGCGACACGTACGAGAATCGCAAACCGAACGCGCGTTCGGTACACATTCTCATCATTTCCGATAACGGCGTGACGACGATGTACGAAAAAGATGAAAAAGGGGAAGCGGGCGCGAAAATTGCGCGCATGGCTTTGGACAATGCAAAGGGGGGGGGGACGATGGCGTTGAATTTATTTGCGAATTGGGAACAATACGAACCCTTGTTGGTGGATGCGAAAAATCAGGGTTGGGAGATTTATCCGGTGAGTACATTGGACGAACTCGTGGCATTTGCGAAAGCGTTTAGCGCGCGGAAATATGAAGGAGATGGGAAATCGTGAAACGAGAAACGAGAAACGTCAATCGTGAAACGTCAGACGTCAATCGTCAATCGAGATTTGAAAATCAAGAATCACCTAATCACCGAATCACCCAATCACTCCATCTCCAATCTCCAATCTCTAATATCCATGAACACCGAAGGTCCTCTTCTCGAATCGCTCACACGCCGCATTTCCGAAACGCCGCCGGAATTTTTGTTCGAGCCGCGCATCGGGAATAAAGGCATCGTCCATGTTGCAGCAGTGGTGAATGACACGCTCGTTGCATTGGGGCAAGCTGCGTTGACGCAAAATGACGCGCGTGTGTTTCAAACAACGGATGCGAAAAAAGAACGTAACCGTCTGCAGGTGACGCTTCTGGCGTGTTGGTTGTTGTATGACGAGTGGTTTCGCACTCATTCCGAATTCACGGAACGCGCGTTGTATTTTCTTCAAGACGATGTGCGCGCGTTGAGCGCGGTGACGAACGCACAAAAATTTATTTCCGACCCTGACCGCCGCGAAGAACTGGCGCGTGTGACCTTGAGCGCGTTCGGTCTGCGTCCGTTGGGGGAAACAATTACACAAGCCCAAGACCGCTTGACGACATTGAACGCGGCAGAACGCGAACGCGTGATTCAAGCCGCGCGCGTCGCCGAACAACGCGCGCAAGCGGTACGCGAAGCGATGGCGAAAAAAGCGGCGGAAGAGGCGGCGGCGAAAGCGTATCGGGAGTGAGGACAAACCTCGCAGGTCTTTGAGACCTGCGAGGTTTCGAGTGTCAAGATGTGGAGTGAATTGACCGACGAACAACGTCATCCGCTTTTGGATGAACAAGGCGCGCAGTTGTTGAATCAGCTGCGCGAGCATCCGAGCGCGCCGCGTTTCAATTGGCGCATTGGCGATAGATTGACGCGCGAGGGATTGGAAACGGTGCGTGCGTATGAACGCGAATTACGCGCGGCGGAAATCGGGTGGCAGCGCGGCGAGATTCCTGAATGGGTGAAGGAATATGTGGCGCGCTGTTATGAGCAAGTGCCGTTCTATCGCGCGTACGGTGATGCCCCGCGAAACTTTTTCGACATTCCATTGACGACGCGCGCGGACTTGGCGCGCGCGCCCGAACAATTTGTGCCGGACGATTTGCCGCTCGACGACTTGATTTTTTATGGCAGCACGGGAACGACGGGGCATCACATTCACGTGCCTTCGCATCCGACGAGCGCGGCGAAATATATTTCGCTATTGCGCGTTGCATTGGAAAAACATGGCGTCACTTTGCAAGGCGAAAAAAATCGCGTGGCGATTGCGAATGTGTGTTTTCAAGAACGCACGGCGACGTACGCGGCGATATTGTCACAATTGAACGGCAGTGGTGTGGTGAAAATCAATTTACATCCGCGCGAATGGAATGATGCGCGTGACCCCGAAAAATACTTGAATGGTTTGCAGCCCGAAATCATTACGGGCGACCCGCTTTCGTTTGCGGAATTGCTGAAACTCGAATTGTCCGTGAAACCGAAAGCGTTGAGTTCGACTTCGATGCAATTGGAAAATGGTTTGCGCGACGCGTTGGCAAACCATTTCGCTTGTCCAGTCGTGGACGTATATGCAATGACGGAAGCGGGACTCATCGCCGCGCGCATGGGCGACGCGTTTCATTTATTGCAGCATCGGTTATACGTGGAAATTTTGAACGAGAACGGGGCAACCTGCGTAGAGGGTGAACGGGGGGAAATTGTTTTGAGCGGCGGGATGAATCCGTATTTTCCGTTATTGCGTTATCGCACGAATGATTTTGCGCGTTTGGAATTTGTCGGCGCGCAGCCGCGCCTCTTGGATTTCCAAGGACGCGCGCCGATTGTGTTTCAAGGCGCGAATGGCGAACGCATCAATTCCGCTGACGTGAATCGCGCGCTGCGCGAATTTGCGGTGTGGCAATTTACATTGCATCAAAACGCGGACGCGAGTCTATTGTTGCGTGTGGTGAATCCGAATGTGCCGCTTGAACAAATCCGCGCGGAATTGTTAAGGTTATTTGGTGCAGAACAAAAATTGGAAATTGTGCAGATGGAATCGTTCGGCGCGCCAGACAAAGTGGTACAGTACACAAGCGAACTTGAACGCGGGTGAACGCGGATTCACGCGGAAAAATAGAAATCCGCGTTTATCCGTTCTTTCCGCGTCCGAAATAGAAAATGCGCGGACTCATCATCGGCAAATTTTATCCCCCGCATTGCGGACACGAGTACTTGATTCGTTTCGCGCGTGAACGCGTGGACGAATTGCATGTGTTTGTGTTTTACCGTTCCGACGAAACGATTGACGGGAATTTGCGCGCACAATGGCTGCGCGAATTATTCCCGAACGTGATAGTTCACGCGCAATTTGCCGAACATCGCGACCCGTACAATCCACGCGATGAACAAGGATGGAGCGCGTGGATTGACGAAATTCGACGCACGTGTGCTTTGAAATTTGATTTCGTTTTTTCTTCCGAAGCGTACGGTGATGAATTGGCACGGCGTTTGAACGCAGAACATGTCATAGTGGACCTTCAACGCGTTGTGGTGCCGATTTCGGGAACGCGCGTGCGCGAGAATCCGCGCGCATGTTTGGAATTTATTTCGCCGCGTGTGCGCGCGTATTACTCGGCTTGTGCTACGACCCCAAATGCTCCGGTCTGCGCGAATTTTCCGTCCACATACAATTCAAGCTGATTTGCCTCCGGGTTTTGTGGTTCCGTATCGTTGCCCCAAACAAATTTTCACCCGCAGAGGGACACAAAAAAACGCCAAGCGGGACTTGGCGTTTTGGATAAGGCATTGTGGTAAAGTGTGAGGTCAGGTTGTCTCGAGGGGCAGCGCGGCGATGCCCATGAAGGTGGGCGCGAGTTCATTGACCCACACGCGGATTTTTTCCCAATCGCGCCAATCGCCCTCACGCAAGTTGAGGTCTTTGCTGTGCGAAATGAAAAAGCGCATCGGTTGTTCGATGGTGGCGTATTCGATTTTGCCCGCAAATAATCCTTCGCGCACGGGTTGTTTGAGCGCGCGCAGTGGGTCCAAGACCGCTCCCGCTTGCGCGCGATGTTCGGGTGTGTCCTCGCGCATGGTGATGCCGACGACGAAATACGCGACGGGCAGCGGCGCCAATTCGCGTTCATATTTCTTTATAAAATTTGTCACCTTTGCTAACGGCTTGCCAATGCGCGTGGCGGTACCCAGAATGACCGCACAGTAGGGCGTGACCGCTTGCACCTGTTCCACCGGCAAAACATCCACCGCCGCGCCTATTTCGCGGAAAAGCGTTCCCATATATTCGGCGATTTCCGCCGTCGAACCGGCGCGAGTACCATAGGTAATTAAAATGTTGCGACACGTATTCATAGCTGCTCCATATTCTAAATTTATGACGCACTGCGTCATAAACAGCATACGCGCTGAGGTAGCAAGCGGAGTTTCGATTCGGTCAAAATTGCATTTGGAATGTGCCGAGAGACAAAGGCACAAAAAACGGTGGATGCATCCGCGCGTATGGGTGTGATAGAATCGTTTGGAAAATTCATCAGGGCGAGGCGGCGCGAAATGAATGATTCCGACTCCAAGCGGAATGAACCAACGGACCTTTCGAATTATCTCGACGCGCACGGGCGCGTGAAAAAGTGGCCCTCTCGCCAACATAAAAAGTTGCAGCGCGCGGTTTTGGAATATCTGACGGCAAAGTTTGAATTTGGCAAAAAGTATTCCGAGCGCGAAGTGAATGCGCTGTTGAATCAGCATCACACATTCGGCGACCCCGCATTGCTGCGACGCGAAATGATTGAGGCGCAGTTGCTAAGCCGAAAACGCGACGGGTCAGCGTATTTGAAATCGGCATAGCAGCGGATGCGCTTGAAAATTGCGCGCGTATATTGGATTCGACTCCCTCAAGAGGTGACAACATGATTCGCGAAAATAAAACCAAAGCCAAATTGCGACGCGGTGATACGGTGTTCGGACTCATTTCGTTGAGTTCGGACCCGCTGCTCGCGGAATGGTGCGGACTCGTCGGTTTCGATTTTTACATGCTCGATGCCGAACACGGCGCCGTAACCGTAGCGCACGCGGAAAATATCACGCGCGCGTGTGAGAGCGTTGGCATCACGCCGTTGGTGCGGCTCGGACAATTCGACCCAAAATTGATTTTGAAATATCTCGATGTGGGGATGTTGGGAGTGATGCAGCCCGGTCTCAAGAATGTGGAGGAAGTGCAAACCTTGGTGAACGCGGTGCGTTATCCGCCACGCGGCACACGCGGACTGGGACCTTCGCGCGCGAATGATTTTTTCATGGGGCAAATGGCACAAGCCGAGTATGTAGAGTTTGCAAACTCACAGATGCTCGTGCTGCCGCAATTTGAAGAACCCGAAATGTATGCGGAATTGAACGCGATTGTGCATATTGAAGGCGTGGATGGCATTTGCATCGGTCCGCGCGATTTGGCACTGGCGATGGGTTTTCCCGATGGTGCGAATCATCCGCCCGTACAAAATTTAATTCAAGAAGCGATTGCGCTCGCGCGCGGCGCAAACATCGCGGTGGGCATTCCGGCTTCGACCGGCGCACTCGCACAAACGCAAATTCAACGCGGCGCGAATATCATTCTTGTTTCCACCCATTCGCTGATGCAGCAAGGCGCGAAAGATTTTTTGAACGGATAAAGCAAATGCTCACTCACATCGTCTTTTTCAAACTCCATGACCGTTCGCTCGAGAACAAACAAAAATTCCGCGACGCGCTCGAATCCATGCGCGGCAAAATTCCGCAAATCCGCGCGATGGAAGTTGGTGTGAATGTTGTGGAATCCGCGCGCGCGTACGATGTCGCGCTGTATCAAAAATTCGATTCGTTGGACACGATGCAAGAATATCAAACGCATCCCATTCATCAAACACTGCTGCCGTATTTGCGTGAGTCGTCCGAGAGTATTGTGGCAGTAGATTACAAAGGATAGAACGTGGAATTTCAAACGCTCGTGGAACGCGCCCTACAAACATGAAAACATTTCAAGATTTGTGGAGTGATGGCGCCTGGCGTGCGCAAGCGAATGAATGGACGCGCAATGCACTCGCGAAAACAGATATTCGAATGCACGGTGAACTGCAAGAAACGCAAGTGCGCTTGTGGTCCATTGTGCTGCACACAGACACCGACCAAGGAAAAATATTTTTCAAAGCCGCGCCGCCCGATGCGCGCTATGAAGTTGCATTGACGGAAAAATTGTCGCAGTGGACGCCGCAATGTGTTCCCCAGGTTTTGGCGGTCGAACATTCGCAAGGATGGTGGCTCGCCCGCGATGGCGGCGAAAACATTCGCGCCAAGCTAAAAGCGACGCGCGATTTAACCGAATGGAATCAAGCGGTTGCGGTGTACGCGCAAATGCAAATGACTTTGGCGGCGCAGGTGGACGAGATGCTAGCGCTTGGCGTACCTGACCGTCGCCCGCGCACCATTCCCGCGCGGTATGAAAATTTATTGAACGATGCACCGGTGTTGCGGATTGATTTGGAAAAAGGGATTACGTCAGACGAATACGCGCGTTTGCGAGAAATGCTGCCGATGCTTCAAGAATGGTGCGCGCAATTGGAAGAGGGAAACATTCCGCTGTCGCTGCATCACGGCGACCTCAACAGTGGAAATGTATTGAAAAAGAATGGAGCGTACGCGTTCGTGGATTGGGGTGACGCGAGTGTGGCGCATCCATTTTTCTCGATTCGCACGCCACTCGTCAGCGTTGAACTCGTTTTGGATTTGCCCGATTACGACCCGTTCACCGCGCCGGTGCGCGACGCGTATTTGAACGCATGGAGTGAGTACGCTGCGCGCGAAAATATTTTTCAAACGTTTCGCATCGCACAGCGCGTCAGCGAAATCGTCACCGCGCTTGCGTGGTATCAAACCGTTGTGACCGCGCCGCCCGACCAACGCGCGGACTATGAACACATTGTGCCGTCATGCTTGCAAGCGTTTCTCAATTTTGATTTGGAAAAATACCCGTTCGTGTAAAGCGTGCGACAAAGGCGATGAACTTTATTACAACAATTTGTCGTATGCCGCCAAGGACAACACATGCTCTACGCCGCAACATGGGAATCCGTCAGTCAACACAATTTGCCGCAGTGGTATGACGACGCGAAATTTGGCATGTTTGTGCATTGGGGTTTGTATTCCGTCCCCGCGTGGTCGCCGACGGGATACAGCGCGATGCAAGTGGTCACGGGCAAAGCGCCTGCCACCTATCACGATATTCCCGACGGCGCGTTTTATTTCAACAACCTGAATATCCCCGACAGCCAAACACGCGCGTATCACGACAAAACGTACGGCGCGAATTTTGCGTACGACGAGTTTGTGGCGATGTTCAACGCGGCGATTGAAACATGGGACCCCGACGCGATGGCGGATTTTTTGCATGATTGCGGCGCGCGCTATGTGGTGCTGACGACAAAACATCACGAAGGATTTTTGATGTGGAATGCGCGCGTGAAAAATCCGTTCAAGCAAAATTATTTTGCCGCGCGCGATTTGCTCGGCGAATTGTCGAATGCGGTGCGAGCGCGCGGAATGAAAATGGGCGCGTACTATTCCGGCGGATTCGATTGGACGTTCAACGCGACGCCGATTCGGGAATTGAGCGATGTGCTGCGCGCGATGCCGCAATCGCAAGAATATGTGGCGTATGTCCTCGCACACCTGCACGATTTGATGGAACGGTATGAACCTGCCGTGTTGTGGAATGATATTGGAATGCCCGCGCAATTAAATTTGCCGCAGCTCTTTGCCGATTATTACAATGCGGTGCCGGATGGCGTAGTAGATGACCGTTACGCGCAATACACGTTGGGCGCATTGACGAATGTGTTGACGAGCCCGCCGTTTGCGCGCGTGCTTTCACAAATCATGGATAAAGAATTTGGCGGCGGCGCGCCGCCTTCAACGGTCAAGCATTTTGATTTTAGTACACCCGAATACACAACCTATCACACCACCGTCGCGAAAAAATGGGAAGCGACGCGCGGCATCGGTCACTCATTCGGTTACAATCGCAACGAAACGCCCGACGATTACATGACCGTGACCCAATTGGTTCAATTCGTTGCGGATGTGGTGAGCAAGAACGGGAATGTTTTGTTGAATGTGGGACCGCAAGCGGACGGGACGATTCCGCAAATCGAACAAGAACGCGTGCGCGGTTTGGGCGCGTGGTTAAAAGTGAATGGGGAAGCGATTTACAATACGCGCCCATGGACGCGCGCGGAGGGGACTGCCCAAGCGAATGGCGCAACGCTCGACGTGCGTTTCACGCGCAATGGAGAAAATCTGTACGCCATCGTTTTTGCGTCCGACGCGCCGCGCGAAATTCTTGTCCCAGATATTGACGCGCAACGCGTGACCAACGTTTCATTGCTCGGCTCGGATGCTCCATTGACTTGGCGCGCGAATGAGAATGACTTGGCAGTCACACTGCCCGAATTGCCGCAGGTGGACACACTAGCGGAAACGTTCGTGTTGAAATTAACGATGAATGGATGAAGGGGTGACAAGGTGACAAGGTGAGTGTCACCCTGTCACCTTGTCACCTGTTACATTCGACGCGCACGCGTACAACACGGTCTTTATCTGAAACGGCGTCAGTTCAGGATGTTTGCTGCGAATCAGCGTAACGATGCCCGCGATGTGTGGCGCGGCGAAACTATTGCCTGTGGTCGTCGTCATGCTGCTGTTCACCCACGCGACATCCACATCAATTCCGGGCGCGCCAAATTCCACCGGCGGTTCGGGATTGTAATAGTACGTGAAGGGGTCTTGTCCTTCGTGCGCGGCGACGGAAATGACGGAGGAATAAAGTGAGGGATAACTCGGCGCGGGAATATTGTTGACGGCGGAAACGAGCAGAACATTTTTGAAATATGCTTCGTCCGCGATTTCGTGAAACAGTCCATAGTATTCTTGTTTCGAGGTCGAGAGCGAAAGATTCATCACCGCCATTCCATGTTCCATCGCCCAGCGCAAGCCACCTGCAAACTGCAACGCGCGTCCCGTTAAATCTCGCCCCAACACGCGCACGCTGTAAATTTCCGCATCGGGCGCGAGTTTGTGAATAATGCCCGCGCACGCCGTCCCGTGTCCAAACAAATCGCGCGGTTCCGGCTCATCGGAAATTTTCACACTCTCTTTTCTGCGCCCATCATATTCCACAATCACCCCCCCCTTGACGCAATCGCCCAACCACGGATGATTGTATTCCACACCCGAATCAATCACTGCAACACGCACGCCTTGACCCGTCGCGCCCCCCCACGCCCATTCGCGCGTAATCGAAGCGATAGGTCCGAACGCGCGCAATTCGCGGAGAACGTCGGAAGTGAATTGGTTAGAGTAAGCGGGTCGAAGGTCGGACATGTAGGGGTGAGGGGGTGAACGAATGGGTAGCAACGGAACCAGGTTCCGTTGCTACCCATTCGTCATGGATTTTCGCAAACCAAACTTTCGCGCAAAAACGTCACGCGTTCTTCGCACGTCAATTCGCGCGTAATGCGCGTTTCGGCAAGTTTCAATAATTTATCCAACGGCGCGCACGCGACACATTCGTACAAACGCGCGGTGGTATCGCCTGTCGTCACAATCGTTTTGCCATCGGGACTGAACGCGGCATCGGTGACGATATCGGAATGTCCGCGCAAAATTTCAATGAGCTTGCCTGTTGCGGTTTCCCGCACGCGCGCGGTGCGGTCATTGCTCGCGGTGAGGATGAATCGCCCGTCGGGACTGAACGCCGCCCGCGTGATTTCAGCGGTGTGTCCTTTGAGTTCGTGCAAGAGTTTGCCTGTATCGGTGTCCAAGACGCGCGCAGTGGAATCAGGATAGGTCGCTAGAATATGTTTTCCATCGGGGCTGAATGCTAAACTATCGGGTTCGCGCCCGCGAATGTCGCGTACAAGTTTACGCGATTCCACATCCCACAGTTCGACGCCGCCCAATTGCTGTGTCCCCTGCTGCCAATACCCTGCGGCAAGCTGTGTTCCGTCCGGAGAGAATGCGAGATGCAAATAAACTTTACCACCGCCGCGCAAAACTCCGAGTGATTCGCCCGTATGCGTATCGAAAAGAGTTACGCGCAGCCAGGTTGTCAGCGCGCCGAGTGTCTTGTTGGAGCTAAAGACCGGGACAGGATACGGCTGGTCCACGTCTCCATCTGCAAGGAAAATCTTTTCTGCGATACTCTCCCCGGTCAAAGCGTTCCATAGACGCAACTTTCTATCTTTTCCGTATGCCGCCACGCGCAACCCGTCGGGAGTGAATGACGCGCGTACAATTTGTGCTCCTCGGTCTTGAAATTGCCACATGCGCGCGCCTGTTTCCGTATTCCAGACCTGGACTGTCCCATCTCCGTTCACTGTCAGAATTTGTTTTCCGTTCGGACTATATCTCAATCCGTTGCCCGCGTCACTCGGTTTGGGCAATGTAAAAATCGTTTCGCGGGTTGCAACATCCCACACGCGCGTTGTGCCATCGCTACTCGCGGTTGCAAGTTGTTTTCCATCGGGACTGAACGCGGCTTTGCCAACAAAATTTGTATGACCAACGAGTGCTTCACCTGCGTTGACATGCCACAGACGCGCCGTGCCGTCGTCGCTCGCGGTGAGGATGGATTGACCGTCGGGACTGAAATTAACAGTGTTGATTGTGCCTGTGTGCCCATTCAATTCTTGAAGTGGTTCAAGAATGGATTCAGGAGCACCTCCGCCTGGTCCAGAGGATCCTCCTCCAAAAGCTGTTAGCGGGTCTCGAAAGAGCCACCACTGCGCGCGGTTGTCACTTCCTGCCGAGACAAAGAATTTTCCGTTTGCGTTAAATCTTGCATCGTTTACACCTTTGCTATGCGCGAGCAATGTTCCTTTGTTCGCTCCAGTCAATGCATCAAAGACGCGTATTGTCCCATCACTATTGCCAGTCAATATCAATCTACTATCAGGACTGAACGCAAGGGAGCGCACACCATCGTTCGAGTCCGGCAGTTCAGCAACTTTGTTTCCGGTTGCAACAGACCAAATGCTCGGATTCTGTGCCTCATTCCACTGTGCCACAAACTTGCTGTCAGGACTAAAGGTTGCACCCACAACAAAATCAGCAGGAAATTGTGTCTCTGGCATGCCAGTTTCTCTATCCCAGACAATGACTTCTCCGGGGAAGGGTTGCGCCAAATTATGCGAAGCGGAGAAAATATATTCTCCATTAGGACTGAATTTGGCAATTTTCACTGCACTCTTGTGTCCGACAAGTTCGTGAACAAGTACACCTGTCCCTGCATCCCACACACGCGCTGTCTCATCATCACTCGCCGTCACCACCTGTTTCCCATCGGGGCTAAACTGCACGCTGTTGATTTGCTTTGCATGCCCGCGCAGTTCGCTCACCAATTTGCCCGATGGAATTTCCCACACGCGCGCGACGGCATCGTCATTCGCGGTAACGAGGTATTGACCATCAGATGACATATCCATTTTGCGCGCAATGCCGCGTCCCTCGCCAGGGGTTTTTATATCGGAAAGCAATGCGCCTGTTTGCACGTCCCATATCCGTACGGAACCGCACAACGGTCCAGCCGACGATGTATTACAGGGTTCGAGAGTGACAACATATTTTCCGTCAGGCGTTATGCGCGCATCCGTAATTGCGTCGCCTTTGCCTTTGAACGTCAAACGATACGGGTCGAGCAGCGCGGTTCGCAGTGCATCTTCCGCTTGTGTTGTCTGTGCAATGTTCGCCGCTTCACGCGCGATGAGTAATGCGCGTTCAGGGTCGGAGGCAAGTTGTCCGAGCGCGAGCGCGGCGAGTTCGCCCGAACGCGCGATTTTTTGTTGATTCACCGCGTCCGCTTTTGCCGCTTCCGCATTCTTTTTTTCTTGCTCCGCCAATTCTTTTTGCGCGTTCGCGTCCGCTTGCGCTTTTTGCGCCGCATCGCGTTGATTCAACGCTTCTGCTTTTTGTTGTTCGGCAAACGCGGACGCGCGTTCTGCCTCTTGCCGCTGTGTCAACGCAAACACCGCGAGCGCAATCACCGCGAGCAATAGCAAACTCAAGCCAATCAAGCCAAAACGCAAACGTTGCACACGTTTTTTTTCTGCGGCAAGTTTTTTCTCACCCTCGATTTTTTCTTGCTGCTGCACAAAGCGAGTTCGCCAATCCAAAATCGGCGCGCCGAGAACGTCATGAAAAATTTCATAGCGCGGTTCGTTCGGTTGGTCGAGCGGCGGCGCGACAGGACGCAAAATGCGAATATCACCACTCGATAACTTTTCTAAAGTCGGCGCAATTTCACTTTGCGGCGCGTGCGCGTAATCGGCGAGGTCGTGCGCGGTGTGAGCGATTTTTGTCCCCGACGGTGTGACAAGAAAATTGAAAATGTTCGCGGCAACATGCTGTTCGTTTTCGGGCAGCGCGCCCATGGTTGTATCCAAATGCGTCCGCACAATTTTTTCCGCGCCGCCCAAGCGTTCGAGCGTTTCCAAACGCAGCGTATGCGAATCCGCGCGCATCGTTTCATCCCATAACCGCGTCATCACCAATTGCAAATACGGCGTTTCGATTTCATCGCCGCCCTCACGTTCCACCGCGCCGCGTCCGCTTTCCCCAACAATCACTTGTCCCGTGCGCGTTTGCTCCAACACTGCGTCCACAAGCGCGGGTTCGATTTCAACGCGACTGCCGTTCGCATAAAGCCGATTGTATTCGTCCAACGGTTTCACAATCGCTTCGCGCGCCGCGTTCGTATCGAGATGTTCCATTCGTAAATAATTGTCAAATAAATTTGGAATGCGCCCTTTGAAGCGGTCCAATTTTGCCAAGGCATCTTCACGAATCGCCAATAAAAAATTTACCCGCAAATCTTCGCGATTCAACACACGCGGAAATTCGTCCGCGAATGTACCTTGTCCATTTTCGTCAGGATGATACAAAAAGTATTCTTCGAATTGGTCGAGGATGATATAGAGGTCGCCGCCGACGCGGTGGGCGTGAGTGGAGAGTGAGTCTGTTAGAGATGAAGGGGTGAAGGGGTGAGCGGGTGAAGGGGTGACACCATTTGACAAGGTGCGCGACACTTCGTCTTGTACGCGCGCAATGAGACTGGCAACAGGGTCGTCGCGCCAACTGGAAAAAACGACGACGCCAAATTCGGGCGTGCCGCGTTCATTCAAATTGTTCTGCGCGTCTTGACGCAGTTGATGCGCGATGCCCGCGCGCAATACGGAACTTTTGCCGACACCACTCGCGCCGTACAACAACGTGAGCCGCGAAACATTCATGTTCGCAATGATGATGTCTTGCTCCGCCGCGCGCCCGAAAAAGAATGGCGCGTCGGATTCGGCGTAGGGCATGAGACCTTTGTAGGGTGAGTTCATACTTTACTCCTGAACGGGTGAGCGGGTGAAGGGGTGAACGGGTGAATAAAATGAATCATCGTTTCTTGCCGGTTGCAGATTTGCTCGGCTTGCCTGGGAGAACCCATTTTTCGGAATAGTTAATCATGCCAACAAGTGTGTTTAGAATTTCGTCGTATTTGCCATAAAGCGCCAACGCAATTTTGCGGTCAAGATATTCGCAAGCGACAGCGTATTCGAGCCAAACTTGAGTTTCCGCCGCTTCCCCTTCGGCATCTGAAAGTTTGCTGATGAACGAACCTTCATAGCGTCGTTTGCGCCACGCTTCCGCTAAATTTGCTGATACCGAACGCGATGAACGTAGAATCTGGTCGGTCAAGGAGTACGTTTCCTCTTTTGGAAAAGATTTTGTCAAACGAAAAATTTCCATCGAAGCATCAAACGCTTTTTTGTACACTTCCAAATCGCGATGCGTCACAATGCTGCCCATTGTTTTTTCTCCCTGTTGTCGCGTAGCCCGGCGTATTAGAGAATGCTCACTACGCAATACAAATCGTCACCGTGTCATCTTGTCACCATATCACCCCCTCACCCTCTCCTCCAACATCCCCACATACTCCTCCAACTTTACATTCAAACTTTCCACATCGCGCTTGCGCCAAAATTCTTGTTCCAATACATCAGGTTTCGCGCCAACTGCCCACGATTTGTAGGTCAAACGCTGTTGTCCCCACAAGCGATGCAAAATCACGCGCAAATACCAATCGCGCAACGAATACCCCAAAAACAAAAAATGACTCTTGCGTAATTTTGCGGCGAGCGTGACGGGAATCAAACTGGAAATGTCGCCGCGCGCGAGATAATCAATGTAATGGTCTTCGGTGATGACAAAGCTGTCCCACTCTGAACTCTCGCGGTCCACTGCGCCGTGCAATTTCAAAATGATGCAGCGCGGGTCGGCGGCAAGTCCGCGATATTCATTCGGGCGTTCAATCAGCGTCGCGCTGCCATCGGGCGTCCGATGCAAAAATTTCCCGCGCCCTTCGCCTTCGGCAACATATGTGACCAAATCAAATTCTTCGTTCGCCGCGCGAAACGCGCGTTCGAGTGCGTCATCGTAATTGGTTGTGACAAATAAAAGCGCGCGCGGTGAAAAATTTTTCGCGCGCAAGAGCGCGGGGAGTTGCGCGAGGAATTGGTGCAGCGCGGTCGGCGCGTAATCGGCATCGAGTAACGCGTGCATTTCGTCATACAACGGACCCGTTCCCGTCACGAGAGAAACGTATTGCGAAACGTGTACGAGGTCGCGCGGCGCGTTCGGGGGATAATTGAAATTTTGCGCGAGATGTTCCGCGAGTTCCGCGCCGTGCGGCAAAACTTCGGCGTGATGATTTTGCCAAATCGCGCCAGAAAGTCGTCCGAACAAATTCACGCCTTCACCCAAAAAAATCACGAGCCGATTTTCGCCCAACGCTTTCACCACCGCGTCGAGATGCGCGTCGAGTGCGTCCAAACCTTTGAGCGGCGGAAAATCACTTTTCAAATCGAGCGCGATGATTTGAAAAACGTGTTCGGGCTTTTTCAAATCTTTCAGCCGAATCGCGCCGAGGTCGCGCAAGCTCACACCGTTCGGCAAATCATTTTGCGCGGCATCGTACGTTTCTTGGGTGAGAATGATTTGCCCGCCGTAACCCGCCGCGCCCACGCGCGCCGCGCGATGTACATCAACGCCAACGTAACGTTCATTGCTGACGACCGGCGCGCCCGTATGCAATCCCATACGCACGCGCACTTGAACATTTTGCGTCCACGCGTGATTGACGAGTGCGCGCTGTGCGTCCACTGCCGCAGCGAGCGCATTGGGCGCGTTTTGGAACGCGTAAAAAAACGAATCGCCCTGATTGTCCACTTCGACGCCGTTGCGCGCGGCGAACGCAGAACGAAGCAATTGCTTTTGGTCATTCAACACCGACGCGTAATCCACGCCGAGTTGATGTAACAATTGCGTCGAACCTTCAATGTCGGTAAAGAGAAAGGTGACAGTGCCGGTCGGGAGTTGGGGCATAGGGCATAACAGGGTGACGGGTGACAAGGTGACAGGGTGACACACCTTGTCACCTTGTCACCTTGTCACCACTATATTCTCCAAACGCTTGCAAAATTTTCAAACACAACGCGCGTTCTTGCTCACCGAGCGACGCGATTTCTTGAAACATACGCGCGATTTCCATCACGTTGTCGTGACGCTGCGCGTCGTCGTGTTCCATTGCGCGTTCAAGATCCACCGCCGCTTCGGGCGAAACGAGCGCGTGTAAATTTTCGACGAGCGCGTAATTCAATGCGTCGAGATGTTGCGATTGATGAATCGCAATCGCGGCTTGACGCGCGAACATGCCCAAAAGTTCCATGTCTTGCATCCCGAACGACGGCGCGTTGATTTTGTCCAACACTTCCATTACGCCAATTACGCGGTCATCTACAATCAGCGGCATGGCGAGAATGGATTTCGGAACGTACCCGGTTTTTTCGGCAGTGTCGCGCGCGAAACGCGGGTCGCTCTGCACATTGGAAATTGCAATCGGTTGTCCCGTGTTGGCGACGTAACCTGCAACGCCTTGGTCGAGTCCGATTCTCATGCCGACGACGGTTTCACTGCCGGCGCCATACGCGACGCGAAAGACGAGTTGTCCCGCGCGTTCATCCACGAGCGCGATGGACGAAGCCGCTGCGCCGAAAATGCGCGCGGCAGCTTCGACAATGGTTTGCAAAAGTTCGTCATTGGAAGAAGGCAGGAGCGCGCGTCCGGTTGCTTGAATCGCAAGGAGTAATTCTTGGAGTTGCGCGGCGAGGGGAGAACTTGATTCGTTCATAGTAGGTGGGGAAAAAGATACAGGTGGGCTAACGCCGCATTTGCGCTGCCCACCTAATGAGGAAAAGAAAATGGTTCCGCTTGTCGCGTATTGACGCGAGAGACCACGTTATGCGTTACTTGGCAGCGTCGGTAACTTTGTAACCGCCGGTGGTTGCATCAAATTCGAGCGCCGCATTGAACGCCGCAGCTTGGACTTTTTTCGCGGCTTTGGCAGAGCCGGTGGTCATTTGATGCGCGGCAACTTCGGTGACTTTTTTCGCGGCTTTGACAGCTTTTGCCGCATCGGTTGTCATGGCATGGGCGGCGACTTCGGCGCCACCTTTTACGGCTTTGATGGCTTTCGCAGAACCGGTGGTCATTTGATGCGCGGCAACTTCGGCGCCACCTTTTACCGCTTTGATGGCTTTCGCAGAGCCGGTGGTCATTTGATGCGCGGCAACTTCGGTGACTTTTTTCGCGGCTTTGACAGCTTTTGCCGCATCGGTTGTCATGGCATGGGCGGCGACTTCGGCGCCACCTTTTACGGCTTTGATGGCTTTCGCAGAACCGGTGGTCATTTGATGCGCGGCAACTTCGGTGACTTTTTTCGCGGCTTTGACAGCTTTTGCCGCATCGGTTGTCATGGCATGAGCGACAACTTCTTCGCCCAAGACAATGCGGTCTAACAAGATGCGTTCATCTTTGGAAAGGGTGGCGCGCATCGCGGAAAGTTTTTTGGTCAAGCGTTTGAGGGCGGCAGCTTCTTTGGGGTCCATTTTGATTCCTCCTACGGAATGATTGTGGTTCGCTAGAACCGGATTGCCTGTTTGTTGATGATGCAATTGTATCGGATTGCACCGCGCTTGTCTGTCATGTAGGTGACACAAGCCAAAAGAATTTTTAGACGGGCGCAGGTTCGATGCGCAATTCTTTCAAGGTCGCTTGGTCAAAACCGGCAAAGCGCGGCAACTCGTTCAAGTTGGTGCGCGCGAGTCGTTCCATATATTTCACGCGAACGATTTGGCTGATGTTTGGATATGCCATCAGATGACGGAGGGTTTGGGCGGGGACTTGGATGAGCGTGGTGGGTTCTTGCGCGATGACATTCGCGGTGCGCGGTTGTCCGGACAGCGCGGCAATTTCGCCAAAAAAGTCGCCCGCGTTCATTGTTTCGAGCCAACGTGTTGCGCCGCCTTGTTCGATACCCGCCACCGCGCGTCCTTGCATCACAAAAAATGCCGCGTCGCTTTTTTCCCCAAAGCGCACGATGGTTGAACCGGCGGGCGCTTGCATAACACGCGCGCTGCTCGCCAACAATTGACGGTCATTGGGACTTAGTGCTGCAAGCGCGCCAAAACGCATTGCGAGCGCGTCCACATCCGCCAGCGTGGCGGAGCGAATGAGTTGCGCGGCGGGCGCGGTCGACGCGCCGCGTAACAATTGAATCGTCTGCTTCCATTGCGCGGCGGGCTGTCCGAGTCCGGGCAAAAACAACGTGAGAATTCCGGGAAGCAACACGGTCAACGCCGCAACAAAAAACAATTCGCGCACGCCGATATAATCTGCCACGCCCGTCAGTCCCATACCAATCAAGAACGCGACATCACGTGTGACAAAGAAAACGCTGGCAACCCGCCCGCGCATTTCGCGCGGGGTGTTGCGCTGCAAGACCAAATTGCGTGCGACGACGGACGGCGCATTCATAAAGCCCGAAACGGTGATGACGATGAACGCAAGCTGCACCGCGGACAATTGCGAATAAACCATTTGCGCGATGCCCATACCCAAAAAGCTGATGGTCAACCATTGTCCCGCCGGTAAGCGGTCAGCCACACGTGCCATCAACAAACTGCCGACGACAAAACCGAGCGAGGTCAACCCTTCTTGAATCCCGTACTCAAATTCCGTTGCGTGCAGTGCTTGCGTCGCAAACGGCAGCAGCAATGAATTGCTCAAACCAAAACTGACACCCATCAGCGGCAGCAGAATAAACGAGGAACGCAAGATGGGCGAGCTAAACAAAAATTTCATCCCGCCTTGCATATTGCGAAAAATGGTCACGACGCGCGTATCTTGTTCCGGTTTCAGCGCAGGCACACGCGTAAAGAAAATGCACGCGGCAGAAATCAAAAAGGTGAGCGCATCCAAATAAAACGCGACCTCGATGGAAAATTGTGCGAGCAGCCCCGACGCGGCGAAACCAACTGCCGTCGCGCCGAACGAGCTGATTGCCATCAATGAATTTGCTGCCGCAAGTTCTTCATCCGATGCCACTTCGGGCAGCACCGACGATTGCGCGGGTTCAAAAAATTGTCCGACGCAGCTCGTGAGCAAAACGATGACGTACAACCACGCGATGTTCGACGGGACGAGAAATGGTACGGCAAACACCAACACCGCGCGTATCAAATCTGCCACGAGCATGATGCGTTTGCGGTCAAGTCGGTCCACAAAGACGCCTGCAATCAAGCCCAGCAGAATGCTCGGCGCGACTGTCGCCATCAACATCAAACCGACGGACAACGCCGACCCCGTCGCGCGATACACGAGAATCGAAGCGGCGAGCGAAGTAAGCGCGCTGCCAATCGTCGAAACGAGCTGCGCGCTCCAGAGCAAGGTGAAATTGCGATTGCGAAAAACGGCAAAGGGTGAAACGGCGGCGGGTGCATTCATAGGGATATCAGTTTGTGCCTCTCGACCTCGTGCGCGTAAAAAAATCCCCTCTCTTGAAATTCATCCAAACTTGTTTTGCACAAATTTTTCAAGAGAGGGGTGTTGGTCAGAAGCTTGCGACAGCGGCGTTGCGCGAATCAAAAATCTTGAACAACTTGTCGAGTCCGACCAATTTAAGGGAATCGAGCAAATAATCGGACGGCGCGGCAAGACGCAAATCGCCGTTTTTGTCTTGCAGAGCCATGCGCGCACTCAATAACGCGCGCATCCCCGCGCTGGACATGAATTCGGTCTCGCCGAGGTCAACGACAACGTGATATTTTTTTGCTTTGAGCGCGTCTTGCAGCGCCTCGTCCAGCTGCGGCGCGGTAAAACCATCTACGCGTCCGCTGACACTAATCACTTGGGCGTTGCCTTGTGTTTCTGTATTGACAGTAAGCATTGTGTTCTCCTCCTAATGAGATTGTACGGATGATGGTGGCTGAAGGTGATGTTGACATTATAAACGCGCGTGTAAAAATTGTCTGTCTGCTAGGCGACAGATGTCAACACGCGGCATTATATAAATTCTGCGCGCGTCGCGCAATGGGGGCATTTTTTCTGCATCTCGAAAACGTGACAGGGTATTGTGATGATGCGAGTGATGGGTTCGGATACCGAACCCACCACTCGACATCGCCGAAACCTGTCGCGTTTTGAATTTATGTCTGTGCGATTTTGCGCAGGGCGGCGCGGTCGAGAATGACCAACTTGCCGCGTCCGGTGAGAATCCAACCGGCGCGTCGCCATTGTCCCAAAATTTTTGCAGTGGTCTGACGCGCAACGCCAATGTGCTGCGCGAGCGCGTCTTGCGAAAGTGTGATAAAGCCGACATTGCTCGCCGCGCGTTCCAATTCCAAAAGTACGCCTGCGAGCCGCGCGGGCGCGTCGAGAAACGCGAGCGCACGTTCCCGTTCGGTGCTGGCGCGCAATCGCTGCGCGGTCAATTCCAAAATGTGTCGCATCAATTTGGGCTGCCGTTCGAGTTCATTGAGAAATTCCGCGCGCGGCAAAACAATGACTTGCGTGTCTTGCTGCGCGAACGCGGAGGCGGTGCGCGGCGCGTCCGTGAGCAAAGCCAACTCGCCCAAACATTCGCCCGCGTGCATCGTATTGATGACGAGCTCGCGTCCGTCCGTCGTCGTCAAGAGAATGATGATTTCGCCGGAACGAATAACATACGCGGCATCGCCTTCGTCGTCTTGATAAAAGAGAAACGTGTGGCGCGGCACGTTTTTCAAATGCGCGACGCGCGCGAAAATTCGCAGTGCGCTTTCATCCAAATCATGAAAGAGGGGGACGCGCCGTAGAAACGTAACTAATTCTGCGGGGGGAGAATTGGGATTTGCCATACGAGACAGTGACGTTTTGAACTCCAAACATCACTGTCCCAACAATACCACGAATGCGCAACGCGCGACAAGGGGTGTTACAAAAACGCGTTTGCCGTACCGCACAAATTCTAACGCGAACGATTTTCAATTTTGGGATGCGCGGCGTACAAAAACGCGCGCCCCGCTTGTTCGCCCAACCCTTCGGCGTATTGAATGGTTTGCGTAATGCGCTCGTACGCCTCTGCCGCCGCGCGGCTCTGATGATACGACGCGCTCAACATTGCCCAATGGCGCGCGTAATGCAGCGCCAGCACCAGTTCGCGCAAATAGCTGTGCATCTGATACGCGACGAGTGTGGAATTCAATGGTGGTTCAACGCGCGCGCGTTCGGTGAGCCATTCTTGCAACTCGGTCAAATGGTCGCGCGCTTGGTCGAGATACAGCGCGTGATACAACGTCGCGACGGCATACGCGCCATGTTCGCCGTGCGCTTGTTGGTCCGCGCGCGCCAAGTGACGACATGCTTCCAACTCGCGCGCCAACATTTCCAATGCGTTGTACGGAGCCGGAGACATCGTGGATGCTTGAGCATCCAAGTGCAACGTGAAGGTTTCCGCGTGGGGATGGAAAAAGTGTTCCATACAATTTTCTCTGTCAAGCCAACATAACTTTCGCGCAAGGGGTGTGAAATGAGCGTGAAACGCCAGCGGCACAAATTTGAAAAAAAACAAACTCGCCGTCTCGCTTGCGCGAAACGACGAGTTCGGATTGGGGAGAAGGAAGTGGTCTAGTTTTTTAAACTGCGTAACAACATTTCCGCTTCGGCGACAGTGATTTCGCCTGCTTGAAGCGCCTGCAAAATCGCAAACTGCGAATCATAGACTTGGACGCGTTTTTCGCTCGGCGGATTGAGCGCGGCTTCTGGTTCAGACAAATCGGTGACAGTGACGGGAACGATGGCGTGCGCCGTTGGTGTTGCCGTAGGAACGGGCGAAACCGGCGCTTGCGACTCTTGGCGCGCGACCGCGCGTTCTTGCTTTTTTGTTTGCGGCGCAGGCGTTCCGGCGAAACGTGACGGGCGACGTTCGACCTCAATCGTAATATCACCGTGCTGTGATTCAAGATGAATGTCAACCGGTTCACCCGCCCCTTCGCCAATTGTGCCGACCATTCGTCCGCCGTGCCGCGCGCCGGGACCGGGGCGACCTACACGCACGAGCGGCGCATCGCATTCGATTTCGCCATGTCGCGTTGCCGCATCAATACGCGCATACGCATCACCGGGCAGCACGAGTTGAATTTCGCCATGCCGCGTGACGAGTTCCCATGCAGTGGTGGGCAACACATTTTCAATTTGAATATCACCGCGACTTGCTTCGAGTTCGAGTTCCGCAATGCGTCCGTCTTCAATTTGCACATCGCCACTCCCTACGCGCAGCGTAACAAGCGGTGCGTCAACGCCTTCGAATTGAATGTCACCGCTGCCGAGACGAACGTGGATGCCGTCCGCGCGTTCTTGTTCGTCCTCGCCAAATTTGAACATGCCGCCAAATTCGCGCGAGAATTTATCTGCCCAGCGCCCCGCTTGTTCAGCAAAGCGTTCGCCCCATTCTTCCCATTGCTGTCCGTATGCTTCCCATTCTTCATCGCCTTCCATTTGAAACTTTTTGCCCAATTTGACTTTGATGCCGACGGGCGGAATCGGTGGGATGGGCGGGATGGGTGGAATGCCCGGTGTTGGAGGTACGGGCGGAACGCCTTGCGCGCGTTGTTCGGAGGCAATATGTTCCGGTGCGGTCGGCGCATCCGTTTGGACGCAATTCTCAAACGTCACATCCCCGCTGCCCGAACGCACATTGAAAACGCCGCGACAATCTTCGAGACGAATTTCACCACTGCCAAGTTGGGCGCTGACGCGCGCGTGCAGATTTTGCATTTCCACTTCACCGCTTGCGAGCGAAATGTCAATGACCCACGCTTTGGACTTGGGCAAGGTGAGAGACCATTCATTCCCACCGCCGAACGGATGCAATTCGAGCCAGCGTCCGACGATGCTCGGTTCCGTGCCAAACTTGCGGCGCGAATGTTCTTCGCCTTCTAACAGAATTTCGTTTGTGTTTTCGCCAACGATTTCAAATTCGCCGTTGGTGGCGACAATGCGAATCGCGTCAAACGCGTCCGCATTCCATTTGTACTCAGACATGGTTAGACTCCGTAGTGACAGGTGACGGGTGACGGGAAAATGAGAAACGTCAAGCGTCAAATGTCGGTGTGATTCGATTCAGATTTTTGATGTGGATGGTCGCGGCGCGGGCTGTGTTTCTTGCAGACGTTCGCCCAATTCGACCAACTTGCTGCCGAGCGCGCGGCGCACGTTTTTGTTTTTTGTTTTGGAGGGATACGCACGCGCGAGCATCGCTTCGATTTCGGCTTCCTTTGCCAGCACGCGAACCTCGTCCTCGCGCCGGGCTTGTTCGAATTGTGCATTGAGCCAGTTCATGTTTATTCTCCTTGTGAGGCGAGGCGCTTGAGCTGCTCTAATGCTTGTGCGGCATCAAGTTCGCCCGACGCGACCTTGTTCAAAATCGCGCTGCGCTCGCCGTTGGCGGGCGGGGGATTCTGTTCCGCGTTGTCGAGAACGTTGTTGATTTCTTCGAGTTTGTTGCGGATGGTGGGATACGAAACGCCCAGCACCTTTTCCATCTCGGACAAATTGCCGCGCACGCGCAGAAACGCGCGCACAAAGGTCAATTGGTCGCTGGACAGGGTAGAAAATAACCCGGGTGTAAATTCGCCCTGCATTTTGAGATGGCAATTGGTGCAGCGGATTTCGGTGATGATGATTTGTCCGCCACAGGCGGGACATTGTTCAAAGAGTTTCAGCATTTGGTATCCTCCGCAGATTGTTATACTACAATAAATTGAATTTGTCAATACATAAATAAGATATTTCAATCAATTCATTGAATTTGGTAACTATTTCATTTTGACCTATAAAATAGGTGTTTTTTGCGCTCCCCTGCGGCAGACCCAAAAAAAGCGGATAAACAAATGGACCAATTCCATCCGTTTATCCGCTTCCCCATCCTTTGGCAGTCGCTTTTACCAACGCAACAAGCACGACTCCATCGTCAGCCCCGGACCAAATGCCATCAGCACCGCGTAATCCCCTTTTTGCGGATTGCCACAGCGAATGATTTCGTCGAGGACAAATAAAATCGTCGCCGAAGACATGTTGCCGTATTGTTTCAGCACCGCGCGCGAAAAGCGTAAATCGTCGGATTTGAGTTCAAGTCGCCGTTCAATGTGCTGCATAATTTTCAAACCACCCGGATGCAGCCCCCAAAATTTTACGTCTGCGCGTTTCAAATCGTTGCGCGCGAGCAAGTCGTCAATAAATTCTTCGACGTTCGCTTCGAGAATTTCAGGAACGTACGCACTCAACACCATTTTCATCCCGTGGTCGGTCAAGTGAAATGCCATGTGTTCGAGCGTGTTGTACTCACAACGCGTCAGCGCGTCCACGAGCATCGGTCCCGGATTTTCGTCGTCATAGCCAATCACCGCCGCCGCCGCGCCGTCGCCAAACAACGCCGACACAATCACATTTTCCGTATCGTCCGTCGGTTGAAAATGCAGCGAACACAATTCCACCGCAAGCATTAGCGCGTGCTGTTGGGGATTCGCCATTACGACATCGCGCGCGCGATTGAAACCGGGAAACGCGGCGTAACAGCCCATTCCCAAAATGCACGTCCGTCGCAAATCTCGCCGCAGTCCCAATTGTCCCGCAATTTGCAAATCGAGAAACGGCAAGTCATAACCCGTACACGAAATCACACTAAATTGGTCAATGTCGCGCGCGACGCGTTGTGACGCTTCGAGCGCGCGCTGCACGGTCATTGTGCCGAGTGGTAACGCCTCTTGCATGAACGTCAAATTGCGTTCTTGCGTGCCGCGAAAGGTCTTGTGATATTCTCCGGGCGTCGCAGTAAAACGGCGTTGAATGCCCGCGCGTTGAAATAAAATACGCGCGCGGCGATTCGTTCCCAGATGCGGTTCTAAGAATCGCTGGTAAATTTCCGTTTGCGAATATGCAAATTGTGGTACGCCCAACCCAATGCCCAAAATTTTTGGATGCTTCATGCCATGCCCTTTCGCGCGCTTGAATCGGAACGTATGGTAAGCGGAATGTGCATTCGTGACAAGAAACGCAAGATTTTTACCTTGCGCGACGCGCTGCCTATCTTGGTGTTTTAATACTGTGCGATATAATTACGGTCAGCACAAGCCCTATAAACTTGTGCTGAACAACTATCTTGCCGACGCAATGCCGCGCTTGGCATTTCATTGAGGAGTACACTCTTGATTACGACAGCCCCCGAACGCGTAGATTTACGAATCCCGCGCGCGGATATGCGCGAGACCCCGTGGTTTGCGCCACGCACCATTTCCATTTTGAATCAACCCATTCCGGGCGACAAAGTCCAAGAAAATTTGTTGCCCAAATTGATTGAATCATTCCGCGAACAAGGACACACCGTTCTGGAACATCCCGACGGCAACGTCAATTTGATGATTGGCTTTTACGATGTTCCTGACACCGACGAGCCGTTGAGCGAACGCATCCCCGAACGCCAGCTGCCTTTGGTGTTGACGATGATGCGCGATTACAAACTCGCGCGGCGCCCCGAAAACGTCGTCCTCTTTCTCACCATCCGCGAACGTCCCAGCGAAATGAAACACAAACCCGTCATTGAACTTTCGCGTATGGCGATGGCGCGCGCGGGTTCACCGAAAATTGTTTTTCTTTCCGGTGACCGCAACACAGGCGAATTGTGGGAAGCCACCTATACCACAATGGAAGGCGGACATCCGAGCGACAAAGCGGAAGAACGCGATGTGGTGACGATGCTGCGCGACCGTTTGATTGCAATGTCCTGCGCGCGCGATGTCGGCGCGGATTACATTGTCAAAGAAAATAAAATTACGCATGCACAATGGGAGACGACGCGCACGCCCGAAGCGCTCATCGCCGCGGGCAACCGCATGGACAAATTGAATTTGCTGCCCGCGCCGAAAAGCGTCGCCGAATATGTTTCGCAAGAACTCGGCAACATTTACCATCGCTATTTGAACATGAAAGGTTTTAGCGAAGGGATGTTGTTTATCTTTGACCCTGAGACGGATACACTCATGGTCACCGCGTCGGGTTCGTGGAACGTGGACAAGCGCGCGTTAAAACGCGATGAGGTTGTGCCGATTGGCGGAATGGAAGGACACAAAATTTTGGTGTACGCGCCCGAAGGCGTCAAGACCAAAGGACCTTCCGTCGAAGCCGTAGAAATGTACACGCTGTTGATGAGCGTGCCGAAAACGCGCGTGAGCAAAAATGCGAACGGCGTGTGGGTGGCAGACCCGAACGGTGAAAAAGAGGTGCCGATGATTCGCGGCGGCGTGCATACACACGTCGGCGTGGTACGCATTGACCAAGATTGGGTCGAAGATATGGGACTCAATCGCCGCGATTATCCGTACGGTTTCGGCTGTGGCACCGATTTGATGAAGCAGCTCGCACAAGATGCTGCTGCGCGCTCGCAAGCGATTCACGACCCGAATGATGAACGCTTGTATGTGCGCTGGCAAATGTTGTATCACGGCGAAACCGTTGTCGAATTGTGGAAATCCGGCGCGAGCGACCAACCGTTACAAGGTTTGCTCGACATGTATGACCCACAGCGCGTCGGCGCGATTGAATACACGTGGGACCACATTGACCAACCGTAAAATCAGGTAGGCGGGAAACAGGTAGCAGGTAGCAGGGTCACGTTGCCCTACTACCTGCTACTTTTTTTGCCTGCTACTTGTTTGCTAAAATTCAAACACTGCTTTAATCGCTTTGCTCGCGCCGCGTTTTTCCAAAAGTTCAAACGCGTGTGCGTACTCGTCCAATTTGAATTTGTGTGTCACCATCCACGACAAATCCAAACCATTCGCCATCATTTCCAACGCAAGCGAAAACGCCGAACGTTTTTCACCGTTGTACGGTTCCGCGTGATTCGAATTGTACGACGCGACCACTTGCAACTCTTTGGAAAAAATTGGCGTCCAATCCACATTCCTTGTAATCCCCGGCACGCCGACTAACACCACGCGCCCGCGACTGCGCGTGAGACGCAGCGCGTCGTCAATCGAATCGTCATTGCCCACACACTCGTACGTCACGTCCACCCCACCGCCGTTCATCACGCGTTTGCCGATAATCGGCTTGAGCATTTCGCCGCCCGTGCGTTTGGCAATTTCGGCGGAATAATCGCCTTTGCCGTCAATGATGTCTGTCGCGCCAAGTTTGCGCGCGGCATCCGCTTGAAAGCCATAACGCGCCACAACCCAAATGTTTGCTTTGGAACCCGTAGCGCGTAATGCCGCGAGGGTCAACAACCCAATCACGCCCGCGCCCATAATCAAAACAGTTTCGTCCTCGCGCGGCGAAAATTGCAGCGCGGCGTGCAAGCCGATACAGAACGGTTCAACCAACACCGCGTTTTCATCGCTCACGTTATCGGGAACGCGGTACAGCTGCGCGTGGTGTGCGAGATAGTGTTCGCTCCAACTTCCGCCCGTGTCACGACAAAAACCGGTGGCAACGCCCGGCGCGAGAATGCCTTGCCGAAACCGTTCACACAAATTTGTTTCGCCGCGCGCGCAGAAACGACAGAGGTCAGTGAACCCGCGCGGTTTGCACCACAACATCGGGTCAACCACCACACGTTCGCCAATTTTGAAATCGTTCGCGCGCGCGCCCACTTCCACAATCGTTCCCACATTTTCATGTCCAAACGTGAACGGGAACGAACTCCACGGCGAAAGATACGGACTCGTGTGCAAGTGCATCGTTCCCGTATCCGTGCCGCAAATGCCGCCGAAACGCGTTTTGATTTTCACCCATTCGTCGTTCGGCAGTTTTAATTCGGGAACGTCGCGCATTTGCGTACACGACATGCCGTTCCACAACACCGACGGCGAAATTTTTTGCGCCGCCAAACCGAATGCATAGCGCGGAATCGCCGCGTCGAATTGAATCGCTTTCATATATCAGGGATGAGGGATGAGGGATAAGAGAGAATTTTCATCCTTCATCCTTAGCTTTCTATATTCCGGTATCGTCACCATCGGCGGACGTTCGCGGATTTGAATGTCTGCTACTTCTAAATCGAAATCGTCGTTCTCGTAGCGAATGAGTTTCATACTGCGGTTGATTTGTTCCACAAGTTCGATGCCGTGCGTTTCGCCCACGCGCTGCATCACAACTTGAATAATCTCGAATGCCATCTTGCTCAACGCGTGCAAGGATTGATTGCGATGCACACGCTCTTCCAAATCCACTTGCCCCATTGCCTGCAAACCAAAACGCGCCAACAAATCAATCAACAGTCCTGTTTCCACACCATAGCCGACAAAGAACGGCACTTGCTCCAAAGCGATGCGGCGTCCGGCGTATTCCCCCGCGAGCGGCTGCACGAAACCGGATAATTCCGGGTAAAACAAATTCAATAACGGACGCGCGGCAAGTTCGGTAACGCGTCCGCCGCCGCGCGCTTGCATTTTTTTGCCAAGACGCAATGGGCGTTGATAAAAACCTTTGACGTACATCAAACGCGGTTCGCGAATCAACGGACCCAAAATGCCGTACACGAAACGCGGATGGATGTTGACAATGTCCGTGTCAATCCACGCAATCAAATCACCGCGCAGCACGTACAACGAATTCCACAACGCCTCGCCTTTGCCCGCCCACGTGCCGTACTGCGTCAACACTTCGGGATGTTTGACTACGGGAACGCCCAACCCTTCCGCAATTTCTACCGTGCGGTCTGTGGAATTGGAATCAATCACCACGATTTCGTCGAGCAGCGGGAATTCGCGCACAAAACGCTGGCGCATCGTTTTGATGACGCTACCAATCGTCCCTTCCTCATTCAAGGTAGGCAAGCCGAGCGAAATCGTCAGCCCTTGTTTTTCTTTCAAAGCAACCAGTTGTGCAATGTCTTCAAACTCGTGCGCGTGAAAGGTATTTTCCGCGAACCATTTGTCCACTACAACCGAAATCGTATAGTCCACCGGCGCGAGCGATTCGTCCAGCGGCGCGCGTTCCGGCAACCCTTCCGCCGTCCTGACGATGAGCGTCGGCACTTTGCTCTGTTCCAAAACTCGCGCCGCAATCGGACCGACGCTGGTCTCTTGCCCGCGTGCGCGCGCTGCTGCACCCATAACAACCAACTGATGTTTGCGCGGTTGTGCCTGCTCCAAAATCGCATTGACCACATCTCCGCGGGCGCGCAGGGAACGTTTGATTTCAGCAAGCGAACGTAAATGCTGAAACAGCGCGCGCACATCGGCGTCGCGCAACCGCGCACGCGGCGTCGCGTGCAGGAGAGTGACGTCGGCGTGATGTGCTTGCGCGAGGTCCAACGCCGTTTGCAGAGCAAGCGCGGCGTAGGGTCCGCCTCGAATGGGCAAGAGAATGTGTGATAGTTTTTTGGGCAGCGCGCCTTTGAGCAAAATAACATCGTGCGCCGAGACGCGCAGCAGGTCGTGAGCAAATGCGCTGGTCAAACTCCCCACAATCAATTCGATATTGGCTTGCGCGATTTCCTGAATCTGCCCCACCGCGTCATGCGTCACGCGTACTTGGAGCTCACTATCGGGATTTGCCAATGCGGTGAGGGCGCGCCGCAGGTCTTGAGCCGGACGCGCGCCGCCGCTCAACGATTGCGTTATGGGCAAAATGACCAAGCCGAGAATATGCAGTTGCAGCTGCTGGGTTTCTGCCAACCCACGCGCCACACGCACAAGCTCGCTAATTTCATCGGTCGAGGTCCCAACCACAAGAAGGTGAGAAGAATGGACACTCATGCGCGAATCAACAATGGTTCGATGTGATGATAAAAGATATTTTCCCACGCGTATTCTCGCAATACGCGTTGTTTCAAAAGATAGCGCGCATCATTTTGAAAAAATTTGGCAATCCGCGCAGCAATGGCTTGCGGTGATTCATCCAACGCGAAATAATTTGCCCAGCCCCGCGCAGTCTCGCGGAATGGCGGAATGTCCGCACAAAAAATTGGCAGCCGCGCGAGTCCCGCTTCCAAAAGCGGAATGCCGAATCCTTCGCGCGCGCTAGGAAACAACAACGCGTCGGCAAGGGCATACAAATCGCGTCGCGTAGCATCGTCTACGTCACCGTACTCTTGGAGAAAAATGATGCTCACATCATTGTCATTTCGAGCGGAGCGAGCAATCTCCATATTCGACACAGAGAGATTTCTCGCAAGTGCAGCTCGAAATGACAGAGTGTTTGCGCGCGTTTTCAATTCGTCCAGGTACGCACGATTCGCGGGATTGTGTGGACCGAGCGGACCCATCACAAGCAATTTTGGCGCAAACCCTTTGTCGCACAACGCGTCCACAATGTCAATCGCGAGTTCGATATTTTTTCGCCGCGTAACGCGCGCAGGCAAGAGAAATAATGGCGCGCTGTCGAGCAATTTCAATTCGCGCAGCCACCGCGCGGTCGTTTCACTCACCTGAAAAAATTCGGCGGCGTCCAAACCCGGCGGCACAACAAAAATTTTTGACGAATCAAGTTGCAATAAACGCGCGAGGTCGCGTTGACGCGACTCCGAAACGACCACATAGGTCGTATTCTCCCACACGCGTTTCATTAAATTCCACGGCGCGCCCTCATGCACCTCGTTCGCATACACCGGGTCATCCCACGCGAAATCGTGACACCACGCGATAAACTTTATTTCGCGTGTTGTGATGAGTTGATGTAGTGCTGTCGTGAGCGCGAGATTTTTGTGGAGCGTGGCGACGTTGTGTGCGATGAGTACGTCCACGTCGCGCAATTGTTTTTCCAACGCAACAAAAATTTCCTGAACGAGCGCATGAAATTCATTTGGCACGTTGCCGCGATTCAATTCGCGCTGTATGTTTTCGACGCGCGGATGCCGCGAATCCAGTTCGGGGATAATCGTCGCGTCATCGCCGCGTCCTGCGACAAGTTTCACTGCGTAACCATGTTCGCGCAGCAGGCGCGCGTGCGCCGCAATCGTCACCTCAACGCCGCCGATGATGGGAGGAACGGAATAATGGAGGATTCCGATGCGCGGTTTCGTCGTCAAATGATTTCTCCGCGCGACGCTTTGATTGCCAAATCAATAAACACCGCGCTCGACCATCCGAACACCGACGCGGCGCGAGGGGGCGCGATGCCGGTTTCGGGGTTATAGTATTCGTAAATGTCATTTTGCGTCATCAAGAGTTCGAGCGTTTTGTCGCGCAATAATTTCGCGCGTTCGATTTCGCCGCAGCGGACGAGTCCTTCGATAAACAAATAGTTGATGTTGACCCACGTCGGTCCGCGCCACATTTGTTGCGGGTCATACAACGCGTCATTTTTGGCAACGGTGGAAATGGGATGCGCGAGCCAAAATTCATTCGGATTGAAAAGATGTTCGAGGATGCGCTGCTGTTTTGTTTGGTCGAGACGCCCCGTGAGCAGTGGGTACAAATTAAATGGCGTCAATACGCGAATCGGTACGTTATCGCGCGTTGCCCAAAACACGCCCGCGTCGTCATCCCAAAAATGTTGAATGATGAGCGCGGTTAATTCGTCCGCTTTTATTTTCCATTCGCGCGCGTCTTGCTCCAAACCAAGAATTTCCGCGATGCGCGCGAGCGAATCCATTTGCAAAACGAGATACGTATTCAAATCGGGGGATTCGACGGGCATTCCAAAATCCCACAACGGACTGTCATCCAGTCCCGATGAATTGGGATGATTGTATTGCATGATGCCGTCGCGGTCATCATCATTTTTTTCAATCCACCAGCGATGCCACCGCGCGACGGGTTCATAAATTTCGTCGAGAAAATCGCGGTTGCCGTTGGTTTGAAATAGCTTCAATGCCGTCCACGCGACGAGCGGTGGCTTGGTCACTTCGGCTTGATACGCGTTGCCTTGCTTGTCGCGAAATTCCCATTGCACAATCACGCCTTCATCATGCACCGCGTCGGGTAACATGCCGTCGTCGCGTTGATGGTCGAGCAAAATGCGAATCTGATTTTCCGCGAGTTCGGGTTCAATGTATTGATACGCCAACGCGTGGAAAAACGCGTCCCACGCCCACACGCCGACGTAATGCAGCATCGAAGGCATCATCGCTTCGCGCGTGAGAAAAAAGCGCGACGATAAAAGTCCCGCGCGCAGAATCCACCACGCGTAATAGTACTGCGCCGCGTATTTTTCATCTACTGCGGGTGCGTTCGCAAACCAAGCGTGCCAGCGTTTTTCGGCGTTTTGCAAAACAGTTTCAGCATGCGGCACTGCGCGTTTCAATCCGAGGCGCGGCGTGATATTCAAAACGAACGCGCTCTCGTGATTCGCGTCGAATTGAAATTTCACGTGCGCATATCCATCGTTTTCGAGCGCGTCGTTGACGATTTCATTTTCGACAAGCCGCGCGTTGGTCGTGTACGCGACGTTGCGATGCGTGCGGCGATGTTCGGGGTCGCCCTTGAATTCACCGCCGCGCCGGTCTGCGCGCGCGTGCAACGCCATGACGCGAAAGGAAATGCCGCCGCGCGTCGCGGGCAATTTCAAATACAATGTTTCTTCGTCGAGAAATGTCAGCCAAAATTCGCCGATGCGCGTTTCGATGAAAACTGCGTGCGGATACGCGGTGATGTTTAATTCGAGCGGGTTGATGTTTTCGTCGAGGAGTTGAAAATCGTCGAGGACGGGACGACGCTGGCGGTAGTGTCCCACTTCACTTTCCCATTTCGCCCAACGTTCGGCGAGACGAATATACAATTGATGTTGGCGGCGAAAGACGAGCAAACGCGAGCCGCGTTCACTGAATGGAATTTGTTCAAGGTTGATGCGTCCGCGCAAACGTTCCAGAAAAACAGAATTGGTTTTTATCACGCGAGAGATTATAAAGAGGAAAGAGCGAAACGAGAAACGTGTGCGTAGAAGGCGTTCTCTAACGCCGATGCGAGAAACGTCAAACATAAATGGAGATTGGAGATTGAGGCATGGTGGGTGTACAAGAATTGCTCGCCTTTGTTTATGACAAAGAAACGGCACAAGAATTATTGCCGCGCGTGAACGAGTTGTTGGAAAATTATGCGCGCGTGCTGCCGCAAACAAAACGCGCGGCGATTGACGAACGCACGGCGTTGTTGATTACGTATGGAGACCAAGTACGTGATTGGGTAGCAACGGAACCAGGTTCCGTTGCTACCCAGCGTTCCGTTCCTACCCCACTCGCTACTCTCGCGCAATTTCTCGATAAGCACGCGCGCGAAATTATTTCGGGCGTACACATTTTGCCATTTTATCCGTATTCGTCCGACGATGGTTTTTCGGTGCTCGACTATTACGCGGTGGATGAGAAATTGGGGACGTGGGAAGATGTGACGTGCGTGGGTGAGCATTTTGATTTGATGTTTGATGCGGTCATCAATCACGCGAGCGCGCAAGGCACATGGTTTCAAAAATTTTTGCGCGACGAAATTCCCGAACGCGATTATTTTTTCACCGTGACGAATGAGACGATGAATACATCGTTCGATATTACAAAGGTAATTCGTCCGCGCGCATTGCCGCTGCTCACGGAATTTGAAATTAGAACGCCTGAAGGCGTTACTATAAAAGAATTGGCGTGGACGACGTTCAGCGCAGACCAAGTGGATTTGAATTACAAAAATCCCGAATTGTTGCTGCAAATGCTCGACGTGCTGTTGTTTTATATTTCGTACGGCGCGCGTTTTATCCGGCTCGATGCGATTGCGTTTCTGTGGAAAGAAAGCGGAACGACCTGTTTGCATTTGCCGCAAACGCACGCGGTCATTCAATTTTTTCGCGCAGTGCTGAATGAAATCGCGCCCGATGTGATTTTGGTGACGGAAACGAATGTACCCCACGCGGATAACGTTTCGTATTTTGGCGACGGCACGAACGAGGCGCAGTGGGTGTATAACTTTGCGCTGCCGCCGCTCACGCTGCGTACGTTACAAACGGGCGACGCGGCAAAACTTGCGCAGTGGGCAAGCACATTGCAAACACCTTCACCCGAAACATCGTTTTTCAATTTTCTCGCGTCGCACGATGGCATCGGGCTCAACCCCTCGCGCGGCATTTTGTCGCAGGCAGAAATTGATTCACTCGTCGCGCGCACGCTCGAACGCGGTGGGCTCGTCTCGTACAAAAATAATCCCGATGGGACGACGAGTCCGTATGAGATGAATATCAATTATTTGGATGCGCTGACGACGCCGAATGAGCCGGAAGAAATTTCGATAGCGCGTTTTCTCTGCGCGCACGCGATTCAACTTGCACTTCCAGGTGTGCCGGGGATTTATTTCCATTCCTTGTTTGGTTCACGCGGAGACCGCGCAGGCGCGGAGGCGAGTGGAATTGCGCGGAGAATTAATCGGCAGAAATTTTCGCGCGCGGAATTGGAACGCGAACTCGACAATGAAAAGTCGCGGCGTTCAAAAATTTTTGCGCGGCTGGCGGAATTGTTGCGCGTGCGCGGACAACACGCGGCATTTCACCCGAACGCGGCGCAAGAAATTTTGCAGCACGATGCGCGCGTGTTTGCGGTACTGCGTTCGAGTGAAAACGAACGCGTCTTGTGCTTGCACAATGTGACAGATGTGCGCGTGCGTTTTGTTTTGCCGAATGCGCGCGGGCGGCGCGATTTGTTTTCAGGTAAAGAAGTTCGCGCGGGAGAAATCGAATTACAGGCGTACCAAGCAGCATGGCTCGCCGAGTGACGCGCATCACTTTGCACGCGGCGGTGTTATCATTAGTAGCAGTAGTCGCACGTTATCCAAATTTATGGAGAGAATTGCAAGCAACAGAGATGTTGCTCGGCATTTCGAAAACGGAGGTCAACGTATGGACTTGCTCATCTGGATTATCGTTGGGGCAATTGGCGGCTTTCTCGCCAGTTTTTTCATCAAGCTCGCATGGGGCGGTTTGATTGGCAGTATCATCACCGGCATCGTCGGCGGTTTGGTCGCGGGCTGGCTCGGTGGACTGTTGAACATTAATGCCGGTGTCTCCGGTATCAATCTCACGTCCATCATTACCGCGTTCATTGGCGCGATTATTGTGAGCGCGGTGGTCGGTTGGATTTCGAATCGCCGCTAAACGAGTATTGTCTGGCAATAAAAAAACTGCGCCGCGAAAATTTTCGCGGCGCAGTTTTTTTTCATTGTTACGGGCGGATGAAACTTGCCCATCCCGACTTGGTGCAGCCAAATGTGTTGCAGGCAGTCACACGCCAGAAAAACGTATGACCCGCATCGAGCTTGGGCGTCTTGTATTGCGTTGCCTGAACATTGTTGTTGTGTGCAACGCGTGTGCCGTGAGGTGAATCTGCGCGCACAACGATTTTGTATTTCGTCGCACACTCCACCACATTCCACTTTAGTCTGACGCGCGCTTTGTTGACGCTCGCGTCTTGCACGGGGGCAACGAGATTTGGCGCGGCAGGTTTTGCTGCACATTGATTCCCGTTCGTATTTTTCCAATGCTGCAAAATTTGTGCCAACGCTTGCGGCGAGTTGGTTGCCGTGATGTTGCCTGCCTGGTCTTTGTCATTGACGCCGTGACACGAACTGCAGACGCGAATTTCGCCGGGCTGGAATGTAATCCACATCCGTTCGCGCACAACGCCTGTGCCGCTGCCATCGGTCGTTTGCCACGTCATCGCGCGGCGCGCGGGGACAAACGCAGCAACCGAACCATCGGACGCGACCGCAACACTGCTCTGCGGCGCATTGTTCAATGGTGGATTTGCGTTCACTGCGTTTGTGTCGTGCATGTATTGTGCGAGAACGCGTCGCCCGGCATACGGATTGACTGTGCCACCATAGCCGCGCACTTGGTCGCCTTGAAAGAGCTGCAGATATTCCACGTCATAAATTTTGTTGCCGTTTTGATAATTTTGGCTCAAGGTTTGTACACCGTTCGGCACATGCAAATTGAACGGCTGTTGGCGGTCAAAATCATCGCGCTGTGTCACATTCCGCGCGACGAACAACGCGAGATTGTTGTTGCGCAAATACTGTTGAAATGTTGCAACGTCAACGTTCTGTTCGGTAAAAATATTTTGTTCAACAGATGATAGCGGCGTTGTACTCGCATCGGGGCGTGGGCGCGCACGCACTTCGACAGGTTCCCATTCCCACAAATTGCCCGAATACGTTCGGAGCGAATCGGGGTCCCACCAGCTGATAGTTTTGTTGATACCGCCCGTCAAACTTTGGTCCGGTCCCCAGTAGTTGTTGGGTAATTGCTTGAGTGTTTTGAGACGAAAATCATAATGCGAAATGCTTGCACCTGCGTTGGAATCGTAATCGGTGTACGCGGTGTGCGCGGCAACAAGGGTGCCGGACTCGAGCGGCAGAATATCGCGATAGTGTCCCGTATTGTTTGCGCTCGGGGTATCGGTAAAACTCGCCGTCTCGCGATGTGTCCAGTACGTCACAACCATCTCATCCGGGTTGTGCGTCGGCGCGCCGGTGATGCTGATGACCTGACCGGATGCGTGCGTGCCAAATTCGGGTACGTCAACTCCGAAATAGCGGTCCGCGTTCGTCGGGTCTTGTTCGATTTGCAAGAAATTTTCGACGTGATTTGTATTCGCGTGTGGGCTTGAATATGTGGCGCTATATTTTAAGGTGGGGTCGTCATTGAAACTCGGTTCCATATAAACGAGCAGCTCATGTCGCCCGATATGATTCAGAGTTTCTTCGGAGGTGCCATCTTGATTGATTTGCCAGGGACCAAAATCGTTAAAGCTGTGACCGACCAAATTTGTGCCCTGCAATAAATCATCACGGTCATCGCGCGGTTCGGGAAACACTTCGTCGCGTGACGCGATGCGCTGTGCGCCGGAGGATTCATTGGCATAGTTAAACGAACAATAGGAAGGACAACCGTTTGTCGGACTGTATGGGGCACTTGCTTCGTAATCGCTGTCTGCTTGTTGGTCGCGCTGCAAATGGTCCCAACGCGTAAAAACGACGCGTCCATAGCTGTCCACAAATGGAGTGAACGCGCCGGACGGAGTATGATTCAACAAAAACAAATCGCCGTTCGTGGGGTCAAGCGACCACAGACCTGTCACCGTTGGCGCAGATTCGTACTCGTCCAATTGCGGATACAAATGTGCGGAACCATCGCGCGGGCGGTCACTGGTAAAAATGATTCGGTCATCACTGCCGTACGTCGGACTGATGTTGTTGAAATTTGCGGGCTGGTTCGGAACTTGCGTGATAACCGGCGTTTCATTTTTCCCCAGTCCGGTAATTTCATACAACTGCCAGTGATATGTGTTGTAATCGTATTGATGCGTGGCTGCTCCAACAATCATGCTGAATATCGCTTTGGTGCCGTCCCAATGCACCGCAGGGTCGCGCACTGCAATCGCATTCGCGCCGAGACAATTGGGCTGTCCATTGCACGCGTTGGGCGAGGTGTCGTACGCACCATATCCGGCAGTTTGCGTTAGATTTTTCAGTGTGCCATCAGGATAGCGAATCATCAAATCGCCGCCGCGCGGTGCGGCATCGAGCGATCCTTTTTGATTGCCGATGGCGGAACCGACAGTTGTATAGTCACCGTACACGGGAACTTGGGTGACAAAGAGAATGGGATTGGGGATGGCGTTTGTTTCCGCGCGCAGCGAGTTCGGCGTAGGCACAAACACGAGAACAGAGCAAACGAGAAACGCGAGCAGAGCGATTTTTTTCATGGCACCTTGACCTTGAGTGTGTCTGACCATTGGACGGAATCGTCAGTGTAGAGGATTTGTAATTTGTAGAAATACGTGGTTCGGGCGCTCGTGTTACGGTCACGCCAAACGTATTTGTTACCTGACGGTTGCCCTTGCGTTTGCGCGGCAAGCAAGCGCGCATTTACTTGCACCCACGTTTGGGTGCCGCGTAGTCTGCGCCAGACATTAAAGCCGTTGAGCAAACTTTCATCCGTAGTTTGCCATTCCACACGCACATGCGTCGTTTGTACGACGTGCGCTTCCAATCCCGCAATCGGTGCGAGACTCGCCGTTTTCGTCGGCGTGCGCGTGCGTGTGCGCGTGGGTGCCCGCGTCGCAGTTGCCGTCGGCAGTGGCACACCCGCCGTTGTATAGTGACATTGCTTTGCCACGCCCACAATCGGGTCGCCACCAAAATTCGCCGACACACAATTCACACTGCCGGTAATCATTTTATATTTGAACAAATTGTTTGCGCCAAAGCGCACGACGCGTGTACCGGGAACAGCGCAAACGCCGTTTTGGTTCGCGCAAAAAATCCACGAACCCGGCTGCGGCGTATTGGTGCGCGTTAATGTTTTGGTGGCTGTGCGCGTTGGCGTTTTGGTAGAAACCTGCGTTGCGGTTTTGGTCGCGGTCGCGGTTGATGTTTTCGTAACGGTTGCAGTTGAGGTTTTGGTCGCGGTTGCAGTTGGTGTATTGGTCGCAACTGTTGTTGCGGTTTTGGTCGCGGTTGCAGTAGATGTAGCTGTGAACGTTGCACTGGGTGAATTGGTGAACGTTGCGGTAGGTGTAGGCGTAAACGTAGGTGTCGGCAAAGTTGGCGCGCCGATGATGCTAAAACCGTCGGTAAAGGTTCCTGCGGTTGTCGGCACAAATTGCGCGTTCAATTGCGAACTTGTGAGGGTGACTTTTAAAAAGCCGTAACGCGCAGTGTCACCGGGCAAAACGATTCTTGAAAAATAACCCGCTTCGGCATCCGCCGGATTGCTCCCGTACAAACTTTGTCCGCCCGTGCCGACCACCGCCAAGACCATTCCGGCATTTTTGGAATAGCTGTTATCCGCGCCATCGTCCACCACACACGTTGCTTCGTACGCGCCGGGCAAAATGCTCGTGCAAGTTGTGCCATTGAATGCCAATTGTTTGGAGCGTTGATAATTGTGGTCGTGGCCTTGCAATACGAGGTCAACTTTTTTGTTGATGAGCAAATTGAAAAGGTCCGTGCCAATCTCACAACTTTTCACGCCCGTCGAAATGCAATTCTTGTGCATGCCGACAATAACCCATGGAATGTTTGCGGCGCGCGCGCCATCAATCGCGCTGACCAACCAGTTGTAATGTGCGTTGCCAACCGTGTACGCGTAGCTTTGTCCGTTGAGAGTGAGGTTCGGCGCGATAAAAATGACGCGCGCGAGACTCTGATAATCGAAATAGTATTCTTTGCCGTACGTGCCGGTGAGGTTGCCGAGGCGGTCGGGGAGACACGCGGAAAAATTATCAATATGTCCGTTGCTCGAACCATCCGCGTCGTGATTGCCGCTGACCAATTCAAAGGGAAAAGTTGCGCCGACTTTACCTTGCACATAGCTGCACCACACCGCTTCGGCGCCATTCGTGCCATAGCTCAAATCGCCGAGCGTAAGGTGAAACGCCGCACCGGACGCGGCAATCCCATTCAGCACGCTGTCGGTGTTGGCAGTGCTGCCCAAATCGCCAACCGCCGTGAACGTGAACGATTCCGCTTGTCCGAAGGCGGGCGCGGCAATGATGAGTAACGCAAAAGAAAAGAGGACGGCGAGAAAAAAGAGACGACGTTTAACCATGCACGCATTGTAGCGCGCATCGGTAACAAGGCAATGGGGATTTGGGGGGAATCAGACCGCGCCCTATGCAAAGGGCTGCTGCGCTTGAACCAATGGCGTAAGCGGCATTTCTACCGAATTCACTTGGGGCGCAGTGCGCGTTGCGAGGAAGGCATCTACAAGGTGCGGGTCCCATTGCGTGCCGCGTCCTTCGCGCAAGATTTGCAACGCTTTTTCGTGCGAAAACGCGCGGCGATAGGGACGGTCACTGGTCATGGCATCAAAGCTGTCGGCAACGGCAATGACGCGCGCGCCCAATGGAATTTCCATGCCTTTGAGTTTGGAAGGATAACCCGCGCCGTCCCAGCGTTCGTGATGATGCCGCACAATTTCTTTGCCGCGCGCAAAATTTGGACAGCGGTTCAGCAATTCGGCGCCGATGGTGACATGCGTCTCCATGATGGCGCGTTCCTGTTGCGTCAGTGGCGTCGGTTTTGTCAAAATTTCTTCCGGCACACTCACTTTGCCAATGTCATGCACCCGCGCCGCAGCAACAATCAACTCGGCTTCGGGTCCCGCGATTTTCAGCTGCTGCAAAATCGCAAGCGACATTTCCGCGACGCGCCGGGAATGTCCGCCGGTGTACGAGTCACGCAAGTCAATCGCGTCCGCCATATCCTGCAGCATAAGGCGCGTATTGACTTGCATTTCTTTCAAGCGCTTGAACGTGAGATGGACCGCAAGCAACGGCAGAAAAAAGAACAGGAGAATTCCCCAGTGCGCTTGGGCAAGCAGCACACCGAGCATTCCAATCAAGTACTGTACGCTTTCGGGCACAATCATTTCGCGTGCCAGAAAACGCATCAAGCGCCACGGCGATTCGAGCGTCATGCCCGATACCTCAAACGCGGTGCCGACAACATCCCCAACAAACATGACGGCGGCGGGGAGCGCCAAGCCAAGCACGTTGAGAGTTGTTACGCCAAATTGCCAATGCGCCACCATCGAACTCACCAGAACGGTCAGAGTCCAGCGCGTGACCGCCGTGATGATGTCAACCGGTAACAGCCCCATCCGTTTGCGCGCGTCGAGCTGAAAGATCAAGACACCTACTCCGGCTGTCGTTGCTGCGAGTGCGGGGGGTAACATCGTCGCCATCAAATACAACGGCACTGTGGTGAGCAACAGTTTGAGATTGTGTCGGACGTGAATGGGGAAACGCGCGACCAGCAAGAACGCGACGGCAAGACCCACCGCCAGCGTCAGCAATTGCCATGAAACGGCGTCACGCATCGGATACATTGACCAAGCCCACGCGAGCGGCAAAGCACTCGATGCGCCAAGGGCTACTGCAGTTAACGGTTGTGGAGCAACGCGCTGCCAAAGAGATTGTATTTGCATCACACCTTAAACCTATTGACCAAGCAGAACGGACAACAGCTCGCCGTTTTGTCCATTGGCGGACGCCCTAAGGGAACGCAGAGTTGTCGTTGAGGTGACGTGGGCAGATGTCGTCGTATTGACCAACGTATCCACCTTGAAAGTGCCGGCAGCCGCGTCGCGCACGATCTGTAAAACTTCTTTGTTGCGGAATTTTCCGCCCGTAAAGATAATTTGTTTCACGCGCGTCGCGGGCGGAACATGCAAGGTGTAATAAATCGAATTGACTTTGTTGACACTTGTTTCAATGTTGACCGTAATGCGAAGCGTCCTACCGTCTTGTAAAACGACGATGGGGTCGGTGCGGCAACCGGCACCGGCAGCTTGGGCAAGTAGAGGGGAACCCAAAAGGAATACAACCGCGGCTACGCAGATTGTGAATGCAATCCAAAAGGAATTTGGGCGAAATGCGCGGACCCACCTATTCATAGTGGCTCTCCTTGATGTTATGTGCTTGAGCAATCAGAGCCGGTTAATTGCGGGGCAGTACTGTGACGAATGACCATTCGAGTTCGTCAGAATCAGAACGCATCATAAAGCGGACTGCGTGATTCTCCCTCTATTATAGACCTGCGGGGTAAATATCCACATTAATTTTGAGTTACATTTCAAGCGGTGTACGCCGCTCAATCTGAAAATTTCCACAGCCACAAGTTATTGTCCGCCGCGTTGACGAAAACGATTTTGTTGCCGTCGGGTGAAACGCTCCAATCGCCACTGGCAATTTTGAACGGCGCTGAGGGCGGAGTGAGCCGTCGGGTTTCGCCTGTTTCCGCATTGTATTCGTGGAACGCGTGCGTTGGGGCGTTCATTTCAAACGGCGCAATGAACAAGCGCGAACCGTCCCGCCACTGCGCCGCGCCAAACAATTCTACTTTTTTCTCGTCCGTCCCGTCCGTGCGTTCGACCCACAAACCATTGCGCGCAACATCTTTGTCATTGACAATCACGTACGCAATCCATGAACCATTGCGCGAAACTGTCGTGAGCCGCGAACGCTCGGCGGTAAAAATTTCCGTTTCCGCGTTCGTCGTCATATCAAACACATACGTCATACTTTCATTGCTTTCGCGCGACAGCCGCCGATTCATCAGCAGGCGATTGTTGTCGAGCCAACTCGCTCCGCCGCGCAGCACTTGGGTCACGCGCTGCGCTTCGCCAACACCTTGACCATCGAAATCAATTGGCGCGAGCATGACATTCGTCAAGCGATTTTCAATCGGAAAGGTTTCGCGCGTTTCCGTCCAGAGAATGCGCGTGCGGTCCGGCGAAAATTGTACTTGGCGTCCGCCATTGCGTACACGAATTTCTTTGCCGTCGCGCGTCCGAATCAAACGCGTGCCTGCTTGTTCGGGAATCTGCGCGTAATCAAATTCGCGCGTGTAAAACGCGATGCGGTCATTCCACAATTCGCTTTTGTTTGGTTCGTCAATGCGAACAGCATACAGTCCCGTACGCGCGTCCGCGTTCGGTTTGTCAATAAACAAAATCGTCTCGGAATCGGAATACCAACTCGGACTCGCGCAGCACGTATCGCTCAGCAATTGAATCAATTGCGCGGGTACGCGCGTGGGTGATGGAATGGGTGTGGCGGTGGGAATGTCGGTTGGTCGGGTTGTGGGTTGGTCGGGTGGTTGCGGAACATCCGTTGCTTGTAGTGTGGGTTGCGCGGTGACAATGTTACTTGCGACGCGTGTGTTTGTCGTCGCACTTGTTGGCGCGTTTGCTAAGGGGGTTGGTGTATTGGATGTGGGTGACGCGCACGCGGTCGCTACCAGAATGAAACCGAAAAATGCAAAAAATGATTGACGCATAACATTTATCGAAAATCGAACGAGGGGGGCCAGGGTTTTTCAAACTCGTTGATGAACGGCGCGCCGCGAATACCGTCGGGTTGGTCGTACATCGTTTGCCATTTGCGCGGGTCATCGAGGTCGCGTTCAAAGCCGCGCCCGAATTGACCAAACAACGCGAGCGTGTCCCAATCGGCATCAATCAAGTTGATGGGATTCACAAAGCGTTCGTTGTTGTTGGCGCGAATCTCGAGATGCAAATGCGGACGCGAATTGCACGTCGAATCGGGGTCGCCGCTCAACGCGACGACTTGTCCTTTCGTCACGCGGTCGCCCGCTTTCAAATTCGGTTTTTCGTACAAGTGTCCGTACAACGACCAATAACCGTTGCGATGGTCAATCATCAAATTGTGCGGCGCACTGCCCCACGGACCATCCGCGCCCAACACGACGCCATCACCAATCGCGACCAGTTTTGTTTTGCACGGCGCGGAAAGGTCGAGCCCAAAATGGAGTCCTTGTCCCGCCGCGTAAAATTCGCGGCGATTCGCATACGCCCCCGTCGTGTTGCCGTACAATTGTCCGAGAAACCAAGTGTTGGGTCCCGGCGGGTCGAGGAATGGAAGAATAAAGGGTTTGGATTCTTGCGCGTGTATAGACGATGGAACAAACAATGTGAGCGCAAAAAGTGTGAGCAATAAAATTCGTGCGCGCATCAGATGAGCCACACTCCATTTTCTTGGACAAGTTTTCCGTCTAACAAAATTTTTCCACCATGGCGTAAATTTTTCACCATGTCCCAATGCACACTACTTTCGTTTTTGCCGCCGATAAAGGGAAAGCCCGCTCCGACGGCGAGATGAATCGTGCCGTTGATTTTTTCGTCATACAACACATCGCGCATGTGATTTTGTATTCCCGGATTGCAGCCGACGCCAAGTTCGCCCAGATAGCGCGCCCCTTCATCACTATCCAACGTGGCGCGTAAAAATTCTTGATCGGTGCGCGCGGACGCCTTCACTACGCGTCCATGTGAAAACTCCAAACGCACACCTTCGACCACATGCCCTAAATAAATCGCGGGATACTCGCTGTACGTAATCACGCCTTCTGCGGAATCCTCGACGGGTGAATAAAAAAATTCGCCGCCCGGCATGTTCACGCGCCCGTCGTCAATTTTTGCAATGCGTCCTTTGATACTGAATCGCAAATCAGTTTCTTCGCCAAGAATGTGTACCTCGTCCGCCGCATCGAAATAATCGGCGCGTGTTCGCATGTTGCGCGCCACCGCGTCCCAATCGAGGAGACACGCGCCGTACAAAAAATCGGTGTACTGTTCCAGCGTCATGCCTGCTTCTTGCGCAAGCGCGGGCGTCGGAAAATTGCAGCCGACCCAGGGCATGGTCCAATTCAATACGCGCTCAATGTACGTTTTGCGCGACTGGCGAAACGCGCGCAATCGTTCGGGCGAAACGTCAGAACCCTCGCGCGTGTTTTCCGGTGCCGTGATGGCGAAATACGCGTCCATGTGCGCGAGTTGAAACTCGTCGAGCGGCGCCGCCGTTTGAATCAATTCCAGCGGTGCATGGTTCAACCACGTTGAGCCGATCTCGGCATAATTCATTCGCGGCAGAGCATACGCGCCGCGTTGAGCAATCAGTTTCACCGCCGCCTTTACCAGCGGGCGCGCAAGGGGTGAAGTCGAAATCACAACCTGCCACCGGGGCTGTACGTCCAAACAACGTTCGACGAGTAAACGCGCGTATTGTTCAATGCGAGGGTCAGTCATGCTTCTCCTTTGAAGCGTGCGGCGAGAGTTTGAAATGCGCGAGCCTGAGCTGCGGCAATGTGCGGTTGAATTTACTTGACACACGCGCGCGCGCCGAACATTGCTTTATGTACACGCAAATCATAAATGCCAAATGAGTGAAGGATTGGAAGCCTAGACGGGCTCATCGGTGGGCGGGGTTTCTTGAAAATCGGCTTGAGGAAAGGTTTCGGGCATTATGACACTCGCGCGCGGCAAACGGCGCGCCATCACATAGCCGAGAATGCACAAAAACAATCCGCCGATGTACAACAGAATGCGTTCTCCCAACCCAAACCTCAAACCGCCGAGTCCGAGCAAATCCATCAGCCCGAGAATGAGCATAAAGAATCCGATGGAAAAAACGCCCGCGCCCATGATGGTAGTCAACATCGTTACGCTCCCTGTTTGCGAATCTCCAACAACACCATGTAATAACCAATTGAGCAATTGATGCAGCCCGCGAGAAACAACAAGACCCGTTCGTATTCGGCAATGCCAATGGGGCTGAGGAGGTCAATCACGGCAATAATCAACGTCGTCATGCCGCCGATAAACAGTTGCACGCCCATCGCCGTCGGCGGCAAGTACGGACGCACCGCCGCGACGACAACGTTACCAATGATGACCAGCAGACCGACAATGGGAACAAGTGGAGAAATCATGTTAGAGATTGGGAATTGGTGGTTGGATGTTGCATGTAGCGACGTTTCGGTGAAACGTCTGGGTCTGGTGCGACGAAACGTCTCCCAAATTTTACACCGCAAGCGCGCGACGAATTGCGTTCAGCGCAATGTCCACATCCGCGCGCGTAATGCCGTAATGAGTTGCCGCGCGCAATTTGTATGCGCCGCGCGGTTGGACGAGTACGCCATCGCGCTTGACGCGTTCTGCGAATTCGTGCGCCGTGATGCCGTTGGGTGTGATTCCAAAAATCACCATGTTGGTTTTAACTGTGGATGGGTCGAGTTCGATGCCCGGCACATCAGCAAGTTGTTCCGCGAGATATTTTGCGTTCGCGTGGTCTTCCGCCAAACGTTCCACCATCGTTTCAAGCGCAACGATTCCTGCCGCCGCGATAATTCCTGCTTGGCGTGTGCCGCCGCCGACGAGTTTGCGCGCGCGTCTTGCCTCATGAATAAAATCGCGCGTTCCAACCAACATGGAACCAATCGGCGCAGACAATCCTTTCGACAAACAAAATTGCACGCTGTCGGACGAACGCGTCAATTCTTTAACATTGATATTGAGTGCCACCGCCGCGTTGAAAATGCGCGCACCGTCGGTGTGAATTTTCAAATGATGCGCGTCTGCCAGCACGCGGACTTGTTCATGATATTCAACAGACAATGGCGCACCGTTCAAACGCATCTGCGTATTTTCCAAACATATCAAACGCGTGCGCGGATAATGAACATCCTCTGTACGAATCGCATTGTGAATGTCATCGAGGCGCAAAGTGCCGTCGTTTTGATTTTGCAGCGGATGCATGGCGATGCCGCCCAACACCGACGCGCCGCCTTGTTCCGCGATAAAAATATGTGCTTGGTCGCCAACAATAATCTCATCACCGCGCGCGCAGTGCGTCAACAGCGCGATGAAATTTCCCATCGTCCCACTCGAAACAAACAATGCGGCATCCTTGCCCAACATGTCCGCCGCGAGTTCTTCCAAATGATTCACCGTCGGGTCTTCGCCGTACACGTCATCGCCCACTTTTGCGTGCGCCATCGCTTCGCGCATTGAGGGAGTGGGATGAGTTACAGTATCGGAACGGAGGTCAATCATAGCTTATGCAGCAACTTTTTGCGCAACTTGATATTCAACCGGCAACAAGCGTTCCAATTTCAGATGCTTGGATGCGTCCAAAATTTCAATGCCGACAATTTTTTCGTCTTGTCCGACATCGAGAACGATACTATCCGAAACGCGTTGATTGATAACGTCGTGCGTTTCATCATCGAGACGCAAATACAATAAATCTGCGCGGGCGTCATAAAGAATTTGCATTTACTTGCTCCACGTTCCGTAAAACACGTACACTGTTACAGTAACAATTGATTCATCCTCAATCACAAAGACTACTTCGATTCGTTTCTCAGAATACTGCTTTCCCAAACGCTCTTTGTTGTACGGATACACTTTTGCCTTTGCCAAACGATTTTGTTTCGCGGGAATAATCTCGCCAGTATTCAAAACATCCGTGATTTCATTTTCGTCGGCGCCGCGTTCCATCGCGCGCTTGAGCATATGCGGGTCAATGCGAATTTCCATGTCTGCATGTTGTGATTAGTATTGCTTGACAACGGTTCGATACGCGCTCGGTTGTCTTGCCTGAAACACTTGGAGCTCTTCGCGATATTTTTTCACGAGGTCCAAATCAATTTTTGCCACTGCCCAACCTTCTTGCGGCAAATTGGTTTCTTCTTCTTTTGGCACTTCGGCGTACAACTCACCGCGCGGTCCAATCACTTGAGTCTCCCCGAAAAATGAATAGGTGTACTCGCTGCCCAAACGATTTGCGCCGCCGATGAACACAGAATTTTCGTATGCGCGCGCGAGCAAATACGTTTTCCATTCTTCCACATTCGGCGCTTCCCAATTCGCGGGGACGACAATCAATTCCGCGCCGTCGAGCGCGAGCGAACGCGCCGTTTCGGGAAACGCCAAGTCCCAACCGAGCAAAATGCCGAGATTGCCAAAATCGGTCTCAAAGACCGGAAATTTGAAACCGGGACGAAACGCCATTTTTTCTTCGCCCTTCAAATGCACTTTGCGATATTCGCCCGTCACTTCGCCATCGGGTCCAATCAAAATCGCAGAGTTGTAAATGACACTTTCGACTTTGTGCTTGACGACCATGCCTGTCACAATCCACGTGTGAAAATCGCTCGCAAGTTTTCCCAAATAATTTGACGTGTAACCGGGAATTTGTTCGGCGAGGTCAGTAAAGTTCACGCCATTCTCGTAGCCCGTCGTCGCGAGTTCGGGAAAGACAATGAGGTTGACGCGCTGTGTGGTACAAATCTGTTGAATGATTTTGCCCATACGGTCGAGGTTGTCATTGACCGCGCCGAGTTGGGGATGCAATTGAACGAGAGCGATAGTTACGTCACGCATGTGGGCTCCGGAAATTCAAAATTCGAAATTGAAAATTTCCCTGCGATTCTAACACTGTTGAAAATTATAGGCAATGTGAATTTCCGGCGGCGTATTCCGACGCGCTATTTCTGTTATTTCCCTTTTTATGTCCTCTCTCTATAATGCTTGCACCTCATGCAGAAAGATAAACAATGAATCAATTTCTCTCGTTCTGGCAGCGGCTCACACAAAATAGCAGTCCACTTGCGTTGAAACAAACTTTTACCTATTACGCCGCGTTCATCGCATTGGGACTGACTACCGCTTCAGTCGGACCGACGTTATTGGGTTTGGCAAATCAAACCGGCAGTGCGCTCAGCGAAATCAGTTATCTCTTTACCGCGCGTTCCGGTGGCTATTTGCTCGGTTCGTTTATCGGCGGACGTTTGTTTGACCGTTTGCCCGCGCATCGCACAATGGCAGGCGCGTTTGTTGCGATTGCGATTGCGTTAGCGAGTGTGCCATTTATTCCACTCTTGGGCGTGTTGATTATCGTGTGGTTGGTGATTGGTTGGATGGAAGCAGTGGTGGATGTGGGAAGCAATGCCTTGATTGTGTGGGTGCATCGTGAACAGGTTGCGCCTTTTATGAATGGCTTGCACTTCTTTTTTGCGATTGGCGGTTTTCTTTCGCCGCTGTTGATTGCATACATCATCAGCAGCTTTGGAAGTTATACGTGGAGTTATTTTGTACTCGCGGCGTTGACCTTGCCAATGACGTTTCTGTTATGGGGACTGCCCAACCCGTCGCCTATTGTCGCGCATACCGAACATGCGAGTGTGCGCCCGAATACGCTGCTGCTGATTTTGTTGATTGCAATTTTTATTACGATTGCCGCAGCCGAGGTGAGTTTTAGCGGTTGGATTTCGACGTACACTGTGAAAGTGGGACTGGCAGACACGGCGGGCGCGGCGTTGGTGACGGCAGGGTTTTGGGGCGCGTTTATGTTTTCGCGGCTCGCATCCATTCCATTGGCAACGCGTATGCGTCCGCGCACCATCATCCTTACCGATTTACTCTTGGCGCTGGTTGGAGTCGCCGTGATTTATTTCTTGCCCGCGTCGTACATGGCGTTGTGGCTCGGCACCATTCTTTTTGGCTTGGGCATTGCGTCGTCGTTTCCAACGGTACTCACCTTTGCAGGACGTCACATGACCATCACGGGCGCGGTGACCGGTTGGTTTTTCGTCGGCGCGAGCATCGGCAGTATGGCGTTGCCGTGGTTCATTGGACAATTGTTTGAACGCGTGGGCGCGGTGATTGTGTTGTGGGTGATTGGGGGCACATTGCTGTTGGGGCTCGCAGTGTTTGGAATGATATTGCTGTTTTTGCGGCAACACGAAACAAAATGATTGTCACGTTGATTTTTATGGATGAGGCGGGAGATACGGGGTTCAACCTCGGAGCAGGCGCGTCGCGTTATTTCATTGTGACGATTGTGATTTTTGACACGCCCTTGGAGGCTGAGCGCGTGAGTGCGGCGGTTGATGCTTTGCGTGAAGACTTGAGAATGTCATCGCAACGCGAATTTCGATTCAGTGTTGGGAGCAGTAGCCAAGTCAAGACAAAATTTCTACAAAACGTGGTGGACTATACCTTTCGCTATCGCGCAGTGATTGTGAACAAGGCATCGTTTCAGCGCGCGTACCCACAGAATACACGCGAGAATCTTTTAGAGTTTATCTTTGCAAATCTCTTTCGAGCCGATGCGCATATTCGTGAGGCAACTTTGGTTGTAGATCGGATAACAAGTGGAGAGTTTGAAAAACAATTCAATGTTTTCGTGCGGCGGCAACTGAAGAAACGCGGAACCCAACCAATTCGCAAATTCAAACATGCGGATTCACAACGCAACAATTTACTCCAACTGGCAGATATGATTTGCGGCGCTGTGTATCGCAAATTTTCGCGGAACGATGATACATTTTATCGCATCGTTCGCGTCAAAGAGGATGAGCTGATTGGATGGGAGTAAAACAGCGCGGCACATTCCGCTTGGAATGTGCCGCGCAAAACCCACATAGCTAGACTGTGTCATACTTGCGTAAAAGCAAGCACAGTCAAGCATCCACAGACGGACCAGTTCGCTATACGGGGTATCGGTACATCAACTATACGCTCCCAATGAACCCTTGTCAAGAAAAATAATCAAATTGCAACAAAAAGCCATTGACATCGCACATTTGTTCTATTAAAATAGGGGCATCGTTTTCAAGGAGGACATCTGATGCCAGCTAAAACTGCAACGCGCAAACCAACTGCTAAAAAATCATCCGCCCGCGCGAACGGCGACGTTCTCTTGCTCGTCGGCACGCGCAAAGGCGGATTTATTTTGCGCGCTGACAACAAACGCAAGGAATGGAAAACCACGCGCGAAATCATGATTGGCAGTACCATTCATCACATGGTACTTGACCCGCGCGACCAAAAAACAATTTTAATGACCGAACGCGGCGGACATCTCGGACCCACAATTCATCGTTCCACCGATTTCGGCAAAACGTGGACGGAAGCGAGCACGCCACCCGCGTTCCCTGCCGATTTGGGAATTTCAATCAATCACAATTTTTGGTTGAGTCCCGGACATGCGAGCGAGCCCGACGTGTGGTATCTCGGCACATCGCCGCAAGGAATGTTTCGCTCCGACGACGCGGGCGCGACATGGAGCGAAGTGACGGGACTGAATCACGACCCTGAATTTCGCGCGGCGCAGCGCGAGCTTGAGCAAGGACCGCCCGGTGGTCCAACCACTCATTCCATTTTGATTGACCCGCGAGACGCGAATCACATGTACGTCAGCTTGTCAGGCGGCGGGGTGTTTGAATCCTTTGACAAGTTCGCCACGTTCCGACCTTTCAACAAAGGCATTAGTTCGTTTTTCTTGGAAAATCCGACGGCGGACGTGGGACATGACCCGCACGCAACGCGCATGAACGCGCTCGACCCTGACCGTTTGTATCAGCAGAATCATTGCGGCGTGTACACGATTGATTACAAAGATGGCGTGTGGGTCCGCATCGGCGACAAATTGCCCAAAGGAATTTCCGACCACGGGTTTCCGATTGTGACGCATCCGCGTGACCCCAAGACCGCGTGGATTTTTCCGAACGAAGCATTTCCGTACGCGCGTGTGCCGCACAATGGCAAACCGGCAACGTTTGTCACACACAATTACGGCAAAACGTGGAAACGCCAAGACGATGGCTTGCCGACAAGCGGCGGTTGGTTCACTGTAAAACGCCAAGCGATGAACAGCGATACGCGCGACCCGCTCGGTTTGTACTTTGGCACAACAGGCGGCGAAGTGTGGGCAAGCCGCGACGAAGGCGAGAGCTGGGCGCGCATTGCGGATGGATTGCCCGAAATTTATTCGGTTGAAGTCGGAGAGCTCTAGGTAAAAATTTTTTCTCGTGGTGCGGTGACGAGAAAATTTTTTCGCGCACAATGTATGGCGCTCATTGCAATTCCCACGCCTTTGCGAAAATATACGGACGGCGCGCGCCAAGTGGAAACGAATGGCGAAACATTGCGCGCGGTCTTTGACGATTTGGACGCGCGCTTTCCCGGTTTGAAATTTCGCGTGATTGATGAACAGGGACGCTTGCGCCAACATCTCAAACTATTCGTCAATCAACGCCTCGCGCCCAATTTGGAAACGCGCGTCGCGGCGAACGATTCGATTCAAATTATTCTAGCGATTAGCGGCGGTTGAAACAAAAATCCAATTCCTTGCGGAATTGGATTTTTTATTTCGCATGGAAAAATTTTCGAGTACAATGGACGCTCAATTATTCAATGGAGGAATCACAACGTGAATTATCGTCGGCTTGGTACAGCTGGAATCAAAGTCAGTGAGTTGTCGTTTGGCGCATGGGTGACGTTCGGGCAGCAGATTTCCGAAACAGCCGCAGAACAATTGATGCAAACGGCGTACGATGCCGGAATTAATTTTTTTGACAATGCCGAATCGTACGCGGCGGGCAATGCGGAAACAGTGATGGGCAAGGCGCTCAAGCACGCGGGCTGGCGGCGCGAATCGTTTCTCGTTTCATCAAAATTTTTTTGGGGCTTGCACGAAGGCGTGAATCAAAAAAATACGCTCAATCGAAAATATCTGTTGAACGCGATCAATAGTTCGCTGCAGCGTTTGCAGCTCGAATATGTGGATGTTATTTTTTGTCATCGTCCCGACCCGGAAACACCCATTGAAGAAACGGTGTGGGCAATGCACAACATTATCGAATCGGGTAAAGCATTGTATTGGGGCACGTCCGAATGGAGCGCGTATGAAATTGTTTCCGCGCTGCACATTGCCGAGAAACACCATTTGCACAAACCGGTGACGGAACAATCGCACTATAACATGTTCACGCGCCAAGTGATTGAAAAAGAATACGCGCGTTTGTTTCGGGAACATCATTACGGGGATGTGACGTGGAGTCCGTTGGCATCGGGACTCTTGAGCGGCAAATACAACAATGGTATCCCCGCCGATTCGCGCGCAGCGCAGCCCGGTTATGAATGGTTACAAAAAAGTGGCATTACGCCTGCACGCGTGGACAAAGTAAAACAGCTTGTGCCGGTGGCGAGTGATTTGGGATGCTCGCTCGCGCAACTCGCGTTGGCGTGGTGTTTGAAAAACCAAAATATCAGCAGCGTCATTCTCGGCGCCTCGCGCGTAGAACAATTGCAAGAAAATCTCAAGGCGCTCGAAGTGGAACCGAAATTAACGCCCGATGTACTCCAACGCATTGACGAAATTATGGGGAACAAGCCGAACTAAACAATAGCAGTACACAAAAAAACGCGTCGTCCGAAAATTCGGACGACGCGTTTTTATTTCCTCAAACCGGTTCAACGACACACGTATGCGCTGGTGCTGATGGGACGCCCTTTCGCGTTCAAACTTTGCGTCTTGGCTGTAACCACCAAACGTTTTGAACTCCCCTTTTCGGTGGTGATGGAAAGCAGTCCGTCAAAGTTCGGCGGCAGATTCGTCAGCACACCTTTTTTGTGATTCAAGTTCACCTGTCCGCGCGCGGGAACTTGTACTTGTAAATCGGCTGCTTCTTTACCGTCTGCGCCCCAGTACACGCGCAGCCGCACATTCGCCGCATCCTTGCGGTCAAGATTCAAAAGCGTCAACAGACTGCGCTGGTCGCCGTTGAATTGAATGTCCGCGCAGGTTGTGCGCGCATTCGCCGCTGCGGCGGGCAGCGCTTGAATTCCGGACAGCCGTCTGCCTTTGGTTTGCGCGGCGAGTGAATCTATAACGAGATTGGTCGAGGACGATGTGATGCGCGCCCAGCCGACAAAATGTTTCTTGAGCGACTTGAATTCGGCGTCGCGCGTGTTGAGGACGACGAGTCCCTGCGCGGGCACAGCAGTGCGCGTGAATTCCAATTTCTTTTTGCCGTCCGCGCCGACCAATTCGATTGTGACATCCGTTGACGTGTCACCGTCGTTGCGAATGTACATTTCATTCCACGCGACGAATTTTCCTTTTTTGATTTTGCGTTCGACGGATGGCAGCACCAACGCCTTGCTTTCATCTGGAGAAGTGAGCGCGCGCAGCGTTGCCGTGTCGCGGCGATACAGATTGAGTTCGGCGGCGGCGAGAGGTTGATTGGAAGTGATGCGCGCACTGCCGACAAAAGTGCCGGTTGGGAACAAATCGTTCGTGTTGATGTATGCCGATGCATACGGCGCGATGGTCAATGGCTGCGCGAGAATTTCGATGCCGTCCGTGTCGTACATGGTGAACGTTGCATCCGCAGTGACGGGCGACGCGTTTTGAATCGCAACGATAGTGTTTTGTGTGGTGAGATTCAAATGACGCAGGAACGGCAGTGTCAATGTCCGCGACGTCGCTTTGATTGCTTCGTATGCGCCGCGCGCATTTTTGTTCGCATTTGCATCCAACACAATGGCTTTGACGGCTTTCGGTGATTCGATGCGCGCGCTGCCGACAAAATCTTTGCCGAGCGACGCAGGCAATTCAAACAACGCGCTTGAATTTTCTTTGACGCGCACAGTGTCCGTGTGAACGATGTTGCCTTGTGTATCAAAGATGGTGATGGTGACGCGTGCGCCGCCGTTACGCGCACCGTTGTACAAAAGAATTTGTGATGTGAGTACGCCCGGGTTACTCGGTTTCACATTATCCGCGTCGGGCGCGGGAATTGCGGTCACATTCGCGTCGGGCGTTGTACTCGGCGTTGGTGTTGCGATTGTTTCCACCGTTGGTTCTTGCGTTGCGGTCCGCGGCGCGCGCGGATTCGTCGTACGATTGCGCGTGGGGCGAAGCGTCGGCGTTTTGGTATTCGCCAACAGTTCACTGATATTTCTGAATGCGTTGGGGTTGAGCGATTCGGGCAAACTTTCCGAACCGTTCGGATTGATACGGAAGGCGCGTTCACCCGAACGCGTGTTGCCATTCTTGCTCACCGCGACAATTTCCCACGTGTAACGTCCTTTTGCCAATTCGGGCGCGCGGAATTTTGTGCGCGTGACGCCATCTTCGCGGAATATGGTGTTGCCATCTTTATCAAAGATGACGACGCGATACGATTCCGCACAATCCACCGCGCTCCATTCAAACGTTGCGCGGTTTGTTGTAATGACCGCGCCTTCGTCCGGTGCAATCAAAGTGGGCGCGGCGGGCGGCGTCGTACATTCGAGCGTCGGCGTCGCATCCGCCGTTGCTTGTGGCGTTTCCGTGACGAGCAGCGTTGGCGTTTCAGTTACGGTTGTTGTCACGCTCGGCGTCAATGTCACCGTCGGTGTGAGCGTGAGCGTCGGCGTAATCGTTTCGGTTGTCGTTGCGGTCAACGTGGGTGTTTCCGTAATCGTCATTGTTGCGGTGGGCGTTTCGACTTGGACCTCTTCGCCCGATGTGAATTTGCGTCCGAGCAACGGCACATACAACACCGTTGCGCTGCTTACTTCCGAGCCGTACGGTCCAACACTGCTTACGTTGCCTGCAATATCTTGCGCGCTGATAAACAGCGTCGCGTCATCAGGAAATTCCGCACTTGGCGTGTACGTCCATTCCCACGTATGCGCCGAAACTTGCGTGAGGGCAATGGGTTCGCTGAACGATTCGCCATCGGTAGTAATGATGAGCGCGTTCATTTCGGTCACGCCGCCGCCATCCGTAACCGCGCCGCTCAAGGCAATGGCTTGCGTTGTTTCGGTGACGGAGGTTGTTGCCGTAACGGTTGACGAAATCGAATCGCTCACCGTAATCTCGGGCGCGACGGTATCGAGCGTGAATATTTTTTCAACGGGCTGTGTCGAACGATTACCAACGCCGTCGAAACCGTACACCGCGATGGTTTTGGAAATGCCGTCGCCTGCCATAATTTTCGAGAGGTCTTGTTTCCATTCCGCTTCGGTGGTATTTGTCGGCAAAACCAAATCGTTGGGACAATCAATATCAAACGCGCTTGGGTCGCAGAACGAATACGCTTTTGCTTGACGATTGTCGGTCACGAGACCAAGCCAATTCATTTCGGCAGGACCGATGATGCCATCCGTCAAGAATGTTTCAATCGTCGCGTCGAGCGAAACGGTTGGCGGCGTCGCGTCCACTTGCAGCACGAGCGGCGCGGTGTAGCCACTCACATTGTTGAATGTGTCCACTGCGCGAGCGCGCACGGGCAATTCATTCAAGCCAACCAAATCGCCCGCGTCGAATGTGCAGCTCCACAAGCCATCAAAGGGTTCGATGTCGGGACAATCCACGTTCGTTCCATTCACATCGAGTTGAATCAACGGCACGCCGCCGTCATCATTCACCGTACCGAAAACGGTATTCATTCCGGGACGCGCCCATTCGTCCGCGCTGTTGATGGTGATGTCGGTTGGCGCGGCAGTGTCCACACGATGCAGCACCCAGAGCCAATCGAAATCGCCGTGCAAGTCATCCGAAATCGTCACATCCATTTCGGCGGATTCACCATTCAACGCCGTGTTGATGAACGCGGGAATCTGAACGGTGTTGGAAATGCCAACGCCGATGTCGCCGATGTTGATAATTTTTGTATCCGTGTCGCCATCAAAACGCAATGCGCCGTACGCTTTCGCGGTGAAGGTTACATTGCGCGCGGTGTCGGTGCCGCGATTTTCGTACGTGAGCGTGTATTGAATTTGTTGTCCATCGCCCACCGCGTTCGGTTTGATGTCAACGGGAATGTCGTTGTCGGGTTGTCCGTCTTGATTCGCGTCGAGCCGTGTGTTCGGCGTCGTGACATCGTACAAGCTGTCACTCAAGTAACCGACAGTAATCGCAGACGCATCACTCGCAGCGAGTACTTGCGCGTCGCCGCCCGGCAGTTTTCCGCCAACATTGTTGGGATCGTTCGGCAAAATACCATCGCCGAGTGATGGGAACGAGTACGCTTGCGTGAGCGCGTAATTTTTTAATTCGCGTCCGAACGCGAGCGCGCTGATGACTTGTTCGCTGTTGATTGGATTTTTATCCGGCGCGCTTGCCCACAATTTCAATGTGTCTTGTTCACTTGCAACGGCAACCACGTCAAGTTGTGACGCGTTCGTCAATCCCAAATCACTGAACGGCAATCGAATGTCTGTAACGAGACCATCAGCGGTGAATTTGTTCGCGCCGAGCGTGTCAATCTGATTCCACGCGCCGTTGTATTGCCACAGCGTCGCGGTGGAATTGTTTTGAATCCACACGAGATAATTCGCCGAGACACCGCTTGGCAGATTCAAAACATTCGCGTTCGCATCGGCGGGATACGGGTCATACAACTGGGTTGCGCCGCCATTCGTCGTATCGAGATACACAAACAAATCGCCGTCGTTGTCCCAATTCGCGCCGTTCCACAACATGCGCAAATTGTTGGCGTTCCACGAGAGATAGAATTTTTGAACCGCAACGTTCGTGCCCTGCAAGTACAACGCGTGGTCTGCGCCCAACCAACTCGCGCCGCTTTCCGTCCAACCTTGATAATTCATGTTGCCCACAATGTCGGGAGTTGTCGGTGCATCCACATAGATTGGACCGAATGTTTGTTTCGTTTGATTGCCGTACGTGTCCTCTGAAATCACGTGCGCGTAATACGTCGTCGCTTCGTTCGGATTGAATGAAATGCTGCGCGGGTCGGACGGATTGCGCGCGGTGAGTTCGCCTTCGACGGCGTTTGAATTTGTATTGAATCCAACATAATACGACGCGATGCCACTGCCATCCGTCGCCGCTGTCCAATCGAGTTTGAGCGTTGGATTGTTTACGCGTACGGTGTCTTTTTGTGCGAGTGCGTTGCCGCCGACGCTCACGGTCATATCCACTTCACTCGGCGCGACAACATCTACGACGATATTTTTTGTTGTGCTGTTAGTTTGTCCAAGCGAATCCGTGACACGCGCAGTGACGGCAACCGTTGCACCATCGAGCAGCCCTGTCACCCACGAATAAATCCACAAGCCGCTGTTGTAGGACGCGGGCTTGAATGGTTCGCCTGCGCCCGTTTGAATTTCGACGAGCGCGTTATTGCCGAGCGCGTTCGCGGAACCTGTGAGCGGCGCGCTGTATTCGTCGTATTGATTCGCTTTGGTAATCGTCGAGGTCGTGATGCTGATGCTCGGCGGCGACGTTTGGACATACACGGTGACGGGATGCGTGATTGATTGCACCTCGCCATTCCAATTTTCGACGACACTGTTGAGAATGTAGGTTCCCGATGCGGGCGGTGTCCAATTCGTACTCCACGGAGAATCGGTGACGTTATCTATTTGTGCGAACGTTGCGCTGTAAATTTCCACACTGTTCACTGTCACCGAGAGCGATTTCAACGCGCTCGTGCTGAACGCGCCGCCGCTTATGGCAATCGGATTCAAGTCCGTGAACAACGCGTTGTTTGATGGCACAAGTACCGCCGAATCGAGCGTGGGCGCGATGTAACCGGGCGGCAGTGGAATGCCACCGGGCGGTGTGGGCGGCGGCGGGTCTGTCGGCGTCGGTGTCTGCGTCGGCGTCGCCGTATCTACCGGCGTCGAAAGCGGCGGGTCAGTCGGTTCGAATGTTGCCGTTGGTCCATCCGTGGGCGTGTTCGTCGGCGTTGGCGTATTGGTGGATGTTTGCGTTGGCGTCCAACTCGGAATTTCTGTCGGCGACGGTTCGAACGTCGGTGTATAAATCGGCGTATCGGTCGGTGTTGGCGTGGACGTTGGCGTATCAGTATCCGTCGGGACCAGCGTATCGGTTGGTGTGAACGTTGGTGTGAACGTGTCCGTCGGCGTCGCGGTGTTTGTCGGCGTCAACGTGTCGGTTGGTGTGTTCGATGGTGTTGGCGTGTTGCTCGGCGTCGGCGTATCGCTCGGCGTTGGTGTCAACGACGGGGTAAGGGTTGGCGTATCAGTTGGTGTGTTGGTCGGCGTGAACGTCGGTGTATTCGACGGCGTTTGCGTAACCGTCTCCGTCGGAATGTCCGTTGGCGTCAACGTGTCGGTTGGTGTGTACGATGGTGTGTACGTTGGCGTATAGGTTGGTGTATTGGTCGGTGTATTGGTCGGTGTCGCCGTGGGAAGGATGATGGCTTCGTATGCGCCAATATCGCACGCGGTTTCTTGTGGGCGCGTGATGCCGCGTTGGTCAGTGGTCAGCAGGTTCGCGTTGTTGTCCTCACAGCCACCGGGATTACCGGCGTCGAGCGCGGGATTGCCATAGTCAATCGCGTGCGTGAGCGTATTGCCGCCGTTGTCCTGCAACGCGCCAACTGTGAAACCAACGGGGTCAAGAATGTCGCCGGTACCGCTTGTCCAGAAACAGCCGGTCGTGTCGCCGATGAGATTGTACCCTTGCGAATTAACGGTCGCGCCGCTCAATGCACAATCGGGCGCAGGACCACTGTATGGAGGTATCGGTGTTTCCGTTGGTGTTTCGGTTTCCGTCGGCGTTTCGGTCGGAGTTACGGTTTCTGTCGGTACATCGGTTGGCGTTGGTGTCGGCGTGAATGTATCCGTTGTATCAATGTTATTGGCGATGAGTGAATTACGCGCGATGAGTAGGAAATTTTCTCCCGCGATGCCACCGCCACTACCGCTGTTGTTGTTGTCAGAGTCCGCCGTGTTGTTGGCGATGGTGACGTTGTTGAGTGAGAACGAACCGCCGGGAGCATAAATGCCGCCGCCGCTTTCCGTCGCGCTGTTACCCGAGATGGTCGTGTTGACAAAATCATCCGCAGTCCCGGATTCGCCGCCGAACGCAGCATACACACCGCCACCGTACTTGGCGCTGTTGTTGTAAATCACACTTTGCTTGACGAGGAAGGTGAGACTGTTGTATTCGAAATGATAGATGCCGCCGCCGTTGCCGCTCGGCGCGCTGTTATCGTGAATGGAAACCTTGTCGAGCGTCAGCGAACCGGATTGATAAATGCCTGCGCCGTTCGCGCCGTGTGGATTCGACGGAATGGTGTTGTGGTCCACTTGCACATTCGTCAACGTCGCGTTGGCAAAGATAGAGAGTCCGCCGCCATTCGCACCATAGTCGCCGCCGGAATTGCCGGTGTTGTGATGCACGCGCGAATTGGTGAGCGTCAGCGTGCCTTCGCTGTGAACGATGCCGCCCGCCCAACCGTCGCCGCTGCCGTGATGAATGTCGAGATTGTTGGCGATGAGCGTACCATGATTCTCGATGTTGGGCTTGCCGTACTCGATGGACAGGTCATACATCTCTAGCGTGACGCCACTGTTCACATAGAACACCAGCACATCGGGCGTCGTGTCATTATTGGAATCGCCGCTGATGTGAAGCGTGCTGACGCCGAGACCTTCAATCTCTAGATTCCCGGTAATCGTCGGCAGCGCACTCTGTAGATAAATCGTTCCATTCAAACTCGATTCAAATTCAATCGCATCATCGCCCGCGTTCGCGTTTGCGGCGTTGATGGCTTCGCGCAGCGAACAATCGCTCACGTTGCAGGCGCTGTCGTCATGGTCGTCGAGCGTCGTGACAATGAGCGCGCCCGTGATTGGCGTCGAGGTATGCGTTGGTGTCGGTGTGTTGCTCGGCGTTGGCGTATCCGTTGGTGTGTTGCTTGGCGTGAACGTTTGCGTCGGCGTCAATGTATTCGTCGGCGTTGGTGTTGGTGTGTTGAGCGCGTATTCAAGCAGAATGAGCGCGCCGCCGTACAACGGGAATCCGCCCGAACCAAAAACGCCAACGGGTGTCGCATTTTCTACATTGTCCGCTTGCCACAAACGGAATGTTTGCAGCCAATAAATTTTTCCGCCTGCCGCATCAACGGTGATGCCGTACGGTGTGCCGTCGTCGGGCGAGGGTGTCGCTTGCGTGGTGACGATGGTGATGATGTTTTGGTCCACTCCGCCCAAATCCGCGCGGCGAATTAATTTCGGGAAACCCTGACTCCAATAGATGTAATCGTTCGGCGCGTCGAGATAAAGACTATTCACGCCGACGTTCGCGAGATGGACGAGAATTGTTTGCGTACTCGGCGACGCGAGCGACGCATACTTGATGCCTTGATAATCGCTCCAGTAAATTCGTCCGCGTTCGACATCGAGCGCGAGCGCGCTGGCGCTACCGATGGGCAATTGTGTGAGCGTACTCGAATCCAAATCGTACTTGTACATCACCGCGCCGCTCGCGATGAAATACAAATCGTTTGCGGAAATGTCATACGCAATTTGGCGCGGGTCGGTCAGACTGTTGACGATTTCGATTTGATTCGAGCCGTCGAGATTGGAACGCATGATGCGTCCGTTCGTGCCTTCGCTCCAATACAAGTAACCGTTGATGGGGTCAGTGGTGATGCCGTTCACATAGCTGTTGGAATCTACAATCATTTGCGCGCCGGCGCTGCCGGGGGGAACGCGCAAAATATCGCCATTGTACCGTCGCGTAAAGTACAAGAGCTTGGTATGTGTGGACGGCGGTGGCGTCGCGGTTTCGTCAACGCGCGTCGGTGTGTGCGTGGGCGTAAAGGTTGGCGTATTGGTCGGCGTGTTCGTCGGCGTATTCGTCGGCGTGAACGTTGGTGTGAATGTTGGCGTATTGGTCGGCGTGTTCGTCGGCGTATTCGTCGGCGTATTGGTTGACGTATTCGTCGGCGTATTCGTGTTAGTTGGCGTGAATGTATTGGTCGGCGTGTTGGTGTTGGTCGGCGTGTTCGTCGGCGTATTCGTCGGCGTGGGCGCGACGTACATTAACGTAATGCCCGCGATATAGCCGGGAATGCTTGTCTGCAAAAATTGTTCGGCGGGCGAATTGGGCGCGAGGTCGGCGCGGCTAAGGTCGCTCGGGCTGTAATAATTGAGCCAATAAATTTTTCCGCCTGCGACATCGAGCGCGAGTCCTTGTACGGGACCGTTGCCGTGTCCTTGTGAAATGTTTTCAACATTCGTGCCGTCGGTGTTGACGCGCTTGATGGCTTTGGACCAATAGCCCGCGTAATACAATTTGTCGCTGCTCGCGTCGAGCGCCAACGCGGTGACGAGTTCGCCAACATTCGTCAGAACGATAACGTTCGTGCCGTCGGTGTTGACGCGTTTCAAATCGCCCGCGTCGGCAAAATACAAATGCTGACGTTCGACATCCAACACCACATCGCCGTCCGATGTGGCGAGGTCTAGCAATTTGGTCGCGTTGATGCCGTCAAATTTCCACAGCGCGGCAGAGAAACCGCTAAATTGTTCGGTGCGCCAATAGACGAAATTATTTGCGCCGTCCACCGCAATTTTGCGCGGGCGCGGGTACACGGAGCTCGTAATGGTTTGGACATTTGTGCCATCCAAGTTCATGCGATTGATGGTGCCGTTCGCCCAATTGGCGAAATAGAGTTTGTTGTTGACGGAATCGAACGTCACCGCCGAGGGATTTTGCGGAAAGTATGTTCCTGCAACAACTATCGGCGAAAGGTAAAGCAGTTGGCGATTGCCGGTGCCGTCAACATTGATGGCGCGAATTTCATTCCATCCGTTCGTCCAATCCACACTCTTGAGCAGATTCGGCGGCGTGGCTGTCGGGGGAATGCGCGTGGTCGTCGCAGTGGGTGTGAACGTCGGCGTGTTGGTCGGTGTTGCGGTGGGCGCGGGTCCCGCGTACACGAGCGCGAGATACGCGACGCCGTTGATGGGCGCGATATTGAGAAAATCGCTGGCGGATGAATTGGGCGCGAGCGGCGCGTATTTGATGAGTGTGCCTTGCGCCCAATAGATGCGATTGCTCGCGTGGTCAATTAACAAGCCGCGCGCATTGAACGCCGCATCCGTAATCGTCTCTTTGCTGCTCCCGTCCAAATTCGCGCGTTGAATTTGGGTCGGCGATGAACCATTCGGCTGCTCCACCCAATAAATTTTTTCATCCACCGGGTCGAGCGTCACACCGTACGGACCGAGATAGATATTGTTGATGACGATTTGGATATTGCTGCCGTCATAATTCGCGCGAAAGATTCGACTCGTGCCGCTTTGGTCGCCGTAATAAATTTTTTGGTGATAAGTGTCCACCGCGAGCCCGCAGCAGAAATTGGTATTGCGAATGATTTGCCGCACGTCGCCGCTGGTGAGGTCTTTGCTCCAAATCGCGTAATTTGCGCCGCCGCCGAGCGCATCGGTGCGCCAGAACAAAAAGTTGTGTACGCCGTCAATGAAAATTTCATTGGGGAAATTCGCAAACACAACGTTCTCGATATTTGAGCCGTCAATGTTGGCGCGCACGATGCGGTCGCGTTCCGCCCAATACAATTTGTTGTTGACGGAATCGTACGAAATGCCGCGCGGAATTTGATAATTGACCGGATAAATTCCGGAGGAACGCGTGGCGATGGTGCGTTGATACGCGCCGTCAGTTTGAACGGCGAGAACTTTATCGAGTCCGTTCGTCCAGTACAAATTCTTTAACAGCGCAGAGGGCGTGTTGGTCGCAGGCACGCGCGTATTCGTTGATGTGGGCGTCGGCGTATTCGTCGGCGTGTTGGTCGGCGTGTACGTTGGCGTGACGCCGCTAAGGACGTTGTTGGTAGTGTTGTTGTTGGGGTTCGGGTCCGTCGGACTCATTTGGACGCCCGCGATATTTTCAATTTCGCCCAAACTGTTCGCGTTCGCCGTAACGTTCAATGTGACGGTGACAGTTTCGCCGCCGTTGATAGAATCGAGCGCGCACGAAAAATTCAAACCGTTCGGCGCGGGACACACTTCACCGCGATTGGAAATGGCAGACCCGAAGGTAACGCTGATAGGCAGCGTATCCGAGAGCGTGATATTTTCCGCGCGATTCGCGCCGATGTTGGTAACGGCGAGCGAATACGCGAATGGTTGATTGGGAACGACGACGGACGGCGCGCTCTTGACAATTTGCAAATCGGGCGAGGTAATCGGTTTCGATTCAATCGCGCCGAAGGTGAGATAACGCGTCGCGCGCGATACACGCGCCAACTCTACGGTCGCGCTGCCGTCCAATTCCGTTTGCATGAAATAGGTCGGGATGCGATGCGCGTACCAACCGATAGACGAATGGTACGAGAGATTCGCGCGCGCTTCGGCGAAATAGAGTCGGTTGGTCGCCGGGTCCATCGTGACGCCATAGAAATTTTTCTCACTCTCGTTTCGCACGGTAAAGATGGCGGAACCGGTGAACCCTTTGCGGCGAATCAGACCGCTGCGCGAGCCGAATCCCGTCGGCTGCCAAAAGTTTTGCGAATAGTACACATCGCCGTTCGACGGGTTGATGCTCATGGACTCGACGCTTCCACCGAAACCGCTCAAAAAGGTTTCGCGTCCCGTGCCGTCGAAATTGGCGCGCGTGATGTTGCTGTCGTGCGCGATATAAATTTTGCCGCGTTCGGGGTCGAGCGCGAGAACGCGCGGCAAGACGCCGGTGAAATCCATAAACGTCGCGCGATTTGAACCGTCGAGCCCGGCTTTTTCCACTCTGCCCGATGATGTGAAATAGAGCGTGCCGGTCGCGCTGTCCACCGCGACGCCGGATGGCTGCGTCACGCTTGTGATGATGGTCTCGATATTCGAGCCGTCCAAATTCGCGCGCTTGATAGTTCCGTCGGGCGCGCCCCAAAACATTTTTTGGCGCGGTTGGTCAATCGCCACCTGCCACACCGCGCGCGTGGTATCACGCGGCACAATCCATTCAAACGGCGTACCCGTGTACGCGGGCGCGCGTCCAATCTGCACCAGTGAGTTGTAACAATCAATCCCGTCACAATAATCCGGCAAGACGAAAAACACTTGGCGCGCGGGCGGAATGTTTGCCGCGCAGCGGTCGTAAATGTCACATGCCTTGATGCGCGCGCCGCTTGTAATGAACGTAGGAATGCTGCACGAAAAATCAATGCGGTTCAAACGCGTTTCCTCGTTCGGACGCGTGAGCGTATTGTACGAACGCGTATAACCCGCCGGGTCGCACGGACTTTCAAACAAATCTTCGGTGAGATTCAAATCTTCTGCGTAACCACTAAAGTGCGTTTGCGCCGAAGCGCCTGCGCCCGACCACCGCACGTCAATAAACACGCGCGGCGCGAGCAAATCAATTTCGCCTTTCCACTGTCCCCAAAATTCGCGCGCCTCGTTGCGATTGCCGAGCATGTCCGTCGCGGTGAGGTCAATTTGATAATTGCCTTCTACCGCTTCGGGAATCGGCGCGCTCCACGTCGCGTTGTTGACACCGTTGCCCGAATTCGAAAGCGTCAGCGGCTGCCACGTATCGTACAAACCTTTGACCGCCGCATCGCTCATCGCCAAATCAAAAATTTTCACTTCATCGAGCGACCCGGTGAATTGCGGCGTGGTCGCTTGCGGCGCGCGCCCGAGAATCAATTGGGCTTGTACACTTGCGCTCGATGTGGCGAGCGTGCTCGTCGCTTCCAGTTCGCCATCTACAAAAAGTTTTTGCGCGCCATTGCCCAACACGTGCGTCGCCATGTGCCAGTTGCCGTCCGCGTAATTTGTGCCGGACGAACAAATTCTTTGACGGAAACCATTAAACACATCCGCGCACACATTCCCATTTTGCAAATAGATTTGTCTATCGGTGACGCTGCCGCCGACGATGGAAGAAAATCCAACGCTCGCGCTCGTGGTGTTGAACCATTCCGAGTACGTATAGTTCGTTTGGGGAATCGCGAACGTGGGCGACGAAACAATTTGACTTGTCGCGCCGTTGAATTGCAGCGCGAGTCCGACGCGTCCCGAAACGGTGGTAGGACAATTTGTCGCGTCGCACGTTGCATTGTTGCCGTACGAAGAAACATCGCGGAAGGTGCGCGCACCGAGACGCGTATCGAGATTCAACAAAAACAACGCGCGTTGATACGCGTCCACAACCTTGTCGAGTGTGAACGCGATTTCCCCGCCCGCAATGCCCACGTTCACTGCGGCATTTTCGCTCACGACACCGCTCACGTTCATCGCATCGTGAATGTAAAACGTTCCGGGATCGTTCAGCGTGTTGTCCGGCGCGGTCTGGTCAATCCGAATTTGTCCTTCTTCTTTGGTAAATTCATTACCGACATTATCGCGCGCACGCGCTTGGAACGTTGCTTGCGCGGTGGGATTCACCACCGCGTCGCTGTTTTCGTCGAACGATGCGATGACGTAAAAAATGCTCCACGTGTGCGGCGAAACATTGCGGTTGATTTGCGCGGTCTGCCAGCCGTTCGTATTCGGCGTCATGTTCACTTGAACGGTATCCACGCCGCTCGAATTGGCATCGAACGAATCTGTCACGGTGCCGCTCAATGGCACAATCCAATTCCCATTTTCGTCCAGCGTCGCGGCGATGATGGGATTGGTGGTAATGTCGTACGTAATCGCTGGCGCAAGCGCATCCACGCGAATTTGTGATGTGCCAAATCCGCTTTGGGTGTTGCCCACTACGTCCGTCGCTTGCGAACGGAAGGTGTGCAAGCCACTCGCGTTCGGCGCTGTCCACGTGTACGACCACGCGGTCAAAGGATTGCCGCCCGCACCGGATGTCACAAGCGCGGTTTGTTGAAACGCGCCATTATCGGCAGAGAACACAACTTGTTGAATCGGCGAAGTGGGGTCTTGCGCGGTCCCGCCAAAGCCCAACGAGGTTCCCGCTTTCATGTACGTCGGCGGCGGCGAAAATTGTGAACTCGGCGCATCCGCGTCCACCGTCATTTCATATTGCGCGCTGTTTTGCAGGATGCCCAAAAATTTATCGTTGGGACAACACGAACCTTCATACAAATTTGCGCGCGCCGCGTTCGCAATGTTGATGCGCGCGGTGGTCGCGTTGTTTTTTACTTGAATCGGAAGAGTGTTGGAAACGCCCGCGTGTGCGAGAACAAAATTTTGTGTAAATGGATTCGTTTGATTGTTGTTTTGAAATTGGAATTGACTGGGGAGCGTGATGCTTTGCGTACCGGACGCGTGAATTTGTCCCGTGCGTCCGAACGAGCCGGGCACGGTAGAGTTGCGTAACGTCGCGCTGTACACAAACGTATCGCCCGGTTTCACGCGCGCGTCGCTGTCACTCGAACCGAGAATGTATTCGAGCGGATTCAAATCGGGCGCGCGCGGATTGATGGACAATTGTTGTTCGGCAAAATCGTTAAAGCCATCGCCGTCGCTGTCGGTGTCGAGCGGGTTCGGATACACGCGCACCGATTTTCCCGTCGCGTATGTGAACATCCAGCCGTTGTATTCTGTCGCATCTTCGACACCATCTTTGTCCGTGTCGCGTTTGGTCGGGTCGGTGCCGAGAATGGCTTCGAGTCCATCGTTCAAACCATCCCCATCTGTGTCCGCAACTTCGGGATTGGTGGAATTGATGAGTTCCACACCGTCGGGCGCGCCGTCGTTGTCTTTATCCGTCGTCGTGTCGTCGGGGTCCGTGCCGCCTTGCGCACGCGCGAGCAAGCCATCGCCGTCGCGGTCCAACTGCGCGCCGAAAATGTGCCCTTCGGTAATCGTGCTGCAGCGGCGCTCAAAATTGAAACGAAGGGGATTAAACGAAATGCCGGTAATGAAATCGCCGCACTGTTGGCGCGTGGTGCCGCCTGCCCAATCCATTGCGTAAAATTCGTCGAGCGTGCGCGGAAAAATATCGAGAACGACGATGCTGCCCAAATCACTGCTGTTGTCGCCGCGAATTGTATTGTCATCGCATTTCGTATTGCCCGCCCAACACTCCCAACCCATCACCGAGTACGCCATTTTCAAATATAGCGGACTCTTGCGGTTCAACCCTTTGCTGAACGAAAGTGGTTCGGCGAAAACGCGCGTGTTGGTAAAACCCTGCCAGCCGCCGCCGGATTTGCGCGAAGTTTGCCAGGCGCTTGCCATGTCGTTGCGCGACGCGGAAGGTTTCGACGCGTTGGCGTCGGTGGTCAATTTGTATTTGAATGACGATTCTTTTAAATCGTTTTCGCTAAAGAAACGGTCACTCGAATAAAACGTGAACGAGCGATAGCGATGGAAAATGTTGGTTTGAATATCCGCGAGATATGTAATCGCGTTGCCTTCGCTCAATCCTTTGTTCGGGTCGGCGAGTGTCATGTCAATGTTTCTGACCTGCACCAAATCGGAATTGCCAGAACCGTCCTTGTGGTCGAATTGAATTGTCGTGTTACCCGAGTAAATAAATTCTGCAATCGCATTCGTCACAGTACTGACGATGCCCCAACACGTGCCGCTCACCCCCCCCTTGCACAGCAACACGAGAAGCAAATCTACAAACCCAAGCACCGCGACAATAATCGCGCCGACGACGCTGCTTCCAATCGCAAACAAAATCAGCGCTACAATCGTCGCTGCCACCGCACTCGCAATCACTGTATTGAACGCAATGGAACCCGGTTTTAAATCGTTCGAGAGAATGTCGTACAGCGCAAAGCCCCACGGAATCGCCAAATCAAAAAAGAGTCCGACGGCGCGCGCGACTTTGGTCATGCCAATCACTTCGGGATTCGCGCGCGCGACCGCGCTAACGGAATCGAGCGAAAGTTGCCCCGCCGCTTTGAGCGCGTTATATAAATTTCGTACCGCCAGAACAGGCAGCGCGACCATAATCACAAAGAGCGCGGTGGATAAAAAGACCAAACCCGCGATGATGAGTCCTTGATTGCCGGTGGCGAGACCCGCGCCGTACAACGCGCCGCCGAGCATCAACGCCACAATCGTGTACACCGTCATCACGGCAAAGAAACGTTTTTCAGCAATCGGTTTTCCGTTCGCGCCAACTTCACTCCAGCCCGCCAATCTGCGCTGAACCGTCGTTTTCAAATTCACAACGTTAATGTCCGGGTCGCGCAAAATTTTGCCGTCGAGATAACCGAGATATTTGTACACGGACTGCGCTTCGACGCGATATACGAGCTCGAGTTGACGCACGATGAGCACAACCACCGCTTGCGTTGAGGACGCGCCAATCTGCAAGCCATTACGAAGCGAATCATTGTCTTGCCAACGCTCGAGGTCGAAATATGCCGTCTCTCCAATTTGAACAGTGTTGAGTACGCCGCTATAGAGCGCGAGATAATGCAGTTTTGTCGCGGCAGCTTTGCCCAACGCGACTTCCAATGAATCGTTCGGGTCGCCGGTACTGTTGTAGCGCGCGGTTAGCGTCGGATAAAACGTTTGCATGTCGAGCGGTTGCCATGCGTTCGCCAGCGCGTTGTATTGGAACGGCGCCCAATTTAACTGCGCGACAATTTGCGGCGCGACACCATTCATGTCCACCGTGAGCTGATTGCTCGACCAATTGATGCCGCCGCTCGTTTCCGTTTCGGGCGCGTATCCCAACGAACGAAATTTATCTTCGCTCGCAAACAACAGCGTCGGCGAAATCGGCGCGGACGCGTTCCAGCGCGAAGTGAAATAGGTGTTGAGGATATTTTTCGCTTCTGTCGAACCCATGTTGACAAGCGCGGCGTCGCGGTGCGTGTACGTGCGCGTCAACACACGCAGTGTATTATCAATGCCCCAGCGCTGCGCGGCAGTTGCGCTGCCATTTTTGGTGCGGTCAAAAATGTTTTCAATTTTCGGCGCACTCACGCCGCGCCCGTTCACGGTCAAATCGGGTTTGCCATCGCCAACACAATTGCCGTCGGTATTTGTAGAATCGCAATCGCGCGCGCCGAGTAAGACAGAATCGAGACCGAGCGCGACTTGGGTCAATTGCGCGTCCACATTGAGATTCGCATCCACAGCGGGGTCTTCGAAAAGCAACGCATAGTCGGTGCCGCGATTTTCGCGCACGTTCAAACCGGTTAGTGTGAAATTGTCATAGTACGTGTGAATGACTTGGGTTTGATTGTGATAATCGGTGCTATTTTTGATGTACGATTCGCACACCGAGCCCGAAGTCTGCTGACACACATCCACCAACGCTTGCACCATCCACACCAAACGCACTTGATGCGCGCCGCCCCACGCCGCGTTATAGTAAGGGTTGTACAGCATCTTGCCGTAAAACGCTTCGCGGTCGCCCGCTTTGTTGGTCACGAGTTGCAATGGCACATAAATGTACGTCGTTTGCCAATTGCCTTTGGTAAAAATGCCATAGCTGCGGAGGTCGTTTGAATAATAGTACGGCAAGTTCGCGGTGTACGACGGCGCTTGAATTTCCAACAACGGCACGAGTTTCAAATCGCCGTTGTTGTCGTACGTCATGTTGCAGTTCGTCCCGCCGTTCTGTACGCACACTTGATAAAATGTTTTTGCCACGTTCGCCGCGTCGTCGCGCTGCATCTGTCCTTCTTTGTCACCCGAAACCCAATCCAACACATTGAACGCGTACCACAAATGATTGCGGTTCGTCGGACGGAGTTGAAATTCGACATACGTCGGTTTCGCTTGCTGCAAATTGTTGATGACGAGCGAGAGCGGATTTGTTTCGCCGAACGTTTGCGAATTTTTTCGCAGCGGTGAAATGTCGCCGGTATTGCTCACACCGTCACCGTCAATATCGCGGTCAAACAAATTCGGTATGTTATCGCCGTCCAAATCGGGACAGTTTGGAAATTGCGCGTCGGAACATTTTTGTCCGTCGAGGATATTGTCGTCGAGCGTGCTGGACTTGAGCGGGTCGCTGTACCATGTCTTGCTCGCAAACGAAAACCCGGTGACTTCTCGATAATCATTCAGATTATCGCCGTCGGTGTCCGGCACATTCGGATTCGTGCCGAGCAATTCTTCTTCGCATTTTTTCAAACCGTCACCGTCGAGGTCGGTGGAATCGGTGCAAGCGGGAACGGCAGAGAATGGAGCGGGGAGCGCGGAAGGATTTTCTCCGCCACCCTTGTTTAATGCTGCCGTGACGAACGGGCTCGTCTGCGGGTCAAACGCATTTCCTTTTTGAATTGCCTCTTGCGCGTTTTGTTCGGCGCGTGCTTGGTCTTGCTTTTGTTGTTCGGCGGAAATCTGTGCGCGTTGTGAATCGTAATACGCGCTCGCTTGCTGTGTTTGCAACAAGGGCGAGAGTTCCATCGAGATGATGACAAAAATCACGAGAGCGTTGTACGCAAAACGCGTGCGATGGAAACGGAAAAAGAAATAAATGAGAAACGCGAAAACGAGAAGCGAGAAAAAGGCAAGAGTATTTTGTTGAATGAAATGTTGGAGGGGGGGGGTGATGTTGGCGAGGAACGCGGCTGCCAATTCGTTCGCGTACGCGCCAAAATTTTCTACGCGGTCATGCGGAAAGGTCTCAACGGCGAGTGTCCAAAAATTCTTGTCGTTTTGAAACTGCGCGTAGTTTGGAAAATCAAAAAAATCGGTGGTGATGGTCGCGCGCGTGAACGCATCGTTTTGCGGCGCAAATTCCAAATTAGAAATTTGGCGCAGCGGCAAGCCGTCCGCGCGCACCCACAATTCGCCCGTGCCTTTAAGATTTTTGTACTGCTCCGCGAGACCGATTTGCAGACCGTATGGCAGTTCGCCTTGTTCGCGCAAACGCGTTTGCATTTGGTCGCGGATGTATTCCGCGAAACCAACGCCGTTAATGTCGAACGTGTAACGCGCGAACGCGACGCCGTTGCGCGTTTCGTGTCCCGCGAGTTGTACATTTTGCGCGCCCGCGAGGAACGCCATGAAATCGCCTTCGGGCGCAATGCTGTCGGTGAAATTGCCAATCTCTTGCCACGCTTGTTCGCCGCGTCGTCCGTACGCTTTGCCATTTTCAATTTTGATTTGCGCGCCGGTACTCTTTTGCGCGACACTGCCACCATTGTCCCACAACGTCAGTTCTAATTTTTTATCATTGAGGTGCGTGTATCCTTCAAAATAATAGCTGTGTTCAACACTCGTGCGTCCAACGCTCGAAGGTTTCGCAACGGGAATGTCCGATTGCTGAATCGTGGAGCGAAACGAATAACCGCCCGCCGCGCGCGCGTTTCGCCACGCGGCTTGCACTTGTGGAAGCGCGTCGTTCGATTGCAGAGACGGATAGAGAGAGAGGGCGAGTGCGGTTAAGAGGAGTGCGACAAGCAGAACCGGAAGAAAGCGTGGCGACAATCGTTTCATTGTAAAACCTTGTATCTTTGTTGAATCCCCCCGCAAGAATTCGGAGATAATAACATGAAATTCGTACTTTATGCCGCCTGACACTCTACTCTATCCCATCGTCTTTAGACAGTGACGCCGCGCACAGCAGAAAATGATTCATGTCATATCGCTTTATGACAGGCGTCATGCGCGCCCATGACAAAAACGCGCAGTTGGCGTTGGCGATTTGTGCTATGATGATCGCGCGATGCAAAAATTTTTTGCGCGTCCGGTCGAATTGGAACCGGGCTTGATTCAACTATTGCGCCTCGTTACGGTAGCAATTTTGTTTTTGCAGCCGTTGGTGCGGCGCGGTTTTGGCGAATTGTTCGGTTCCGCCGCGCCCATCCAAGTCTATTTCCTTCTAACACTTCCCGCCACACTGTTGGCGGTGGCGCTTGTTTGGGTCCCCTGGTTCCCGCAACATTTGGGGCGCGCGTTTTTGCCGCTCGTCCTCGCGGTGATTGCCCTTCCCACAATCATTGACAAATTCATCACGCTCAATTGGTTTATCGCGCCCAATGTTCGAGAATTGATTGCGCTCGGCTTTGTGCTGCGGATCTGGTTCATTCTGCAAATTGTCACTTTTTGTGTCGCGTGGCAGTACAAACTTCGCGCAATGCTCTGGGTTGGAATTGGCTTGACGTTGCTCGATGGTTTGCTCACCTTTCCTTTTGTCAATACGAGCGGACCGCTTTACACCTTTTTTGTCGGACTGGTCGCCGCGCGGCTTTTGGTCGTCACAGGCGTTTCGCTCGGCGTCGCGTGGTTGATGGAACGCCAACGCGCGCAGCGCGCAGAATTGCAACAAGCGAATCGCAAACTTGCGCTTGCGGCAACTGCAACCGAACAACTCGCCATCAGTCACGAACGCAATCGCATGGCACGCGAATTGCACGACACGCTCGCGCATTCCTTATCGGCGGTGAGTGTTCAATTGGAAGCAGTCAACGCGTTGTGGGACGTGGAACCGCACGAAGCACGCAACATTTTGGAACAAGCGACGGCAAGCACACGCAGTGGTCTCACCGAAGCGCGCCGCGCGCTGCAATCGCTGCGCGCGAGTCCGCTCGAAGATTTGGGTTTGACGCTCGCATTAAGCACGCTTGCAGAATCGGTTGCCGCGCGCGCAAATTTGAAATTGGAGCTCGCGCTCCCGCCGAACGTGGAAGGACTGCAGCCGCACATCGAGCAAGCGATTTATCGCATCGCGCAAGAAGCATTGGAAAATGTGACACGGCACGCGCACGCGTCGAATGTACGCGTCGCGTTGGAAAAAAAGCAGCAGCACATCGCGCTGACGATAGCGGACAATGGCAACGGGTTTGATGCAACGCGCGTCAATGGCGAACACTTTGGCATCAAAGGAATGAGGGAACGCGCGGAAATGGCGGGCGGCAGTTTATCGGTCGAGAGTGCGCCGAGTGAAGGGACGCGAATAAAATTGGAAATTTGAAATTGCAAATTGTGGACGCGCCGCTTTCCGGCGCAACAATTCGCAATTTCAAATTCGCAATGACTTATGATTCGAATTTTGATTTGCGATGACCAAGACGTGGTGCGTGAAGGATTGCACGCGATTTTGCGGACGGCGCCGAATATGCAGGTTGTCGGCGTGGCGGGCGATGGCGCGGCAGCAATCGAATTGACGCTCAAACATGCGCCCGACATTGTGTTGATGGATTTGAACATGCCGGGCATGACGGGGATTCAAGCGACGCGCGTGATTCGTGAAAAAGCGCCGGGTGTGCGCGTCCTCGCCTTGACAACGTACGATGCGGACGAATGGGTTTTCGACGCGATTCGCGCGGGAGCGGCAGGTTATCTTTTGAAAGACACGCCCCGCGCGGGACTCATCAAAGCAATTGAAGGCACATGCGCGGGACAGACGTTTGTGGACCCGAGTGTTGCGGGAAAATTATTCGCTCAAGTCGCGCGTTCGAGTTCGCCGACGGATACCACCATTGCAAATTCGCTCAACACGCGCGAACGCGAAATTTTGAAACTTGTTGCGCGCGGTATGTCCAACACCGAAATCGCCGCGCGATTATTTTTATCCGAAGGCACGGTCCGAAATTACGTCAGTTCGATTTTTGCGAAACTAAATGTGAATGATAGAACGCAAGCGGCGGTGATTGCGTTGAAATACGGATTGGCAGAGTGACTCAAAAACTAACGCTAACTTTTGCTGGCGATGAAGCGGGTGATATCAGCTTATCTTTTGATAAGGGTGCATCTCGCTTTTTTGTTGTTGCAGTAATTGCGACACCTGACCCTGACGCGCTACGTGGGCTGCTTGCAAAACTCAAAACGGAAGCAGGCTTACCAACACAATTTGAATTTGGCTTTAATCATCTTTCCAATCTATTACGCGAACGCACGCTCACTGCGTTGTCGCACGCAAATTTTTCAAGTTGGGCAATCGTTATTGACAAGCCAAATCTCTCCGACACCTTCAAGCTGATGCGTCGCTATCAATTTTATTTGTTCTTTGTCACGGAACTGCTAAAACAAATTCCTTCAGAAGAACGCGAGGGCGCTACATTGATTCTGGATGAGTATGGTTCGGCACAAACACTCTATACAGAACTCAATCGTTATCTAAAGGCGCGCGACATTCCCCGCCATTTTAAGCGGATTCAAATCCGACGTTCAAAAAGTGAGCCCTTGATTCAAGTCGCGGATATTGTGGCAGGAGCAATTTTACGTCGAGACAGTGTTGGTGATGCAGAAGCGTTTGAGAAATTGGAGCGGAAATTTGTCAAGGTGTTTGAATTTAAAGGGTAAAAGAAACCCGCTCCACTAGCCCAATCCTCCATCACGCACAGGAGGGGGCAGGCCGCCACAGTTGGCGACTTTTCGTGGAACGGGAGAAAGTCTCGCGACTTTTTACACTTGAATTGTAAGCCAAGCGGATTGATTGTCAAGAACAATTTTCTCTGCGCTACACTTCCCACTCCATCCATCTCCCCAAGTGGTCGCACACGGCGAGTTCCTTTTCCGACACCTTGCCATCCTTGTACGTGGTCAAGACCAACGGCGCGGGCCATTCTTTCGGTTCGAGTGACAAGTCATAAATCAATCGTCCCGCGCTGTGTTCTGTGAGCAGTGCGGAATAACGCGCGCGCGCTTGGCTTGAAAATTGATTCAACACAAAACTGTGAAATAACAAGACCGGCATATCGCGCTCAATCGCATCAATCGCGCGCGGAACCACATCCAGCGCGTCCCCTTCGATGACCAATGGCGGATGTTTGCGCGCCAACGTTATCGCTTTCTCCAAACGTCTGGCGCGTTCGATTTGTTCGGGCCACACCAACGCGCGCAGCCACAACATCGCGTCCTCGTCCAACACATCGTTCGGATGCAAATCAATGCCAAAACGAACAGTGACTTCCGGTAACTCGGCGTACAGACGCGGGCGTTTTTCGCCGCGCAAACGGCATGGCAAGCGAATTTCCGAATCACGCGCGCCATAAATCATTTCTTCGCCATAGTCGTATGCATATTCATCCCATAACAGATTCAAGCCCGCACTCGCGCCGACCTCAATGAGGGCGAACGGTTCGCCACTGACGCGCTGCGCGACAACTTGGAACGCAGGCAAAAAGTAAGCGCAGCGCCCGATTTCATTCACCTGCACGCGGCGCGTTTCCAATAGTTTGCGAATGTCTGCCGCGTGCGTTAAACAAAATTCGCGAAACACCGGATACGGGTCGTCGCGCGTATTCAATTGGGTCGTCAGGTCGGGGAAAAATTCACGCAGGGGCGACGGTTTGTCCGCGCCCTCGCGCATCAACAAATAATGCACCGCCGAAAAAAATAAATTCGGTGCAGGTTGATGCGCCGGCACGTTCGATGCCAACACAAGTAATTTGCCGTCGCCAATGAGCTCTCGGGAGAGTCTAAAATACAGCGCCGTGGGGTCTTCAATCACGTGGCGCGCATTCCATTCAAAACGTTGAATCAGTTTGTGCGTGTCCGGCGCATTGAGTGGGTTACTTTCAACCATGTGCGCGGATACAATTTCACGTTCCGCGCAATTTGAAGCGTTGTATTTTGCCTGTCGCCGTTTTTGGCAATTCGCTTACAAATTCAATCCAACGCGGACGTTTATATTCTGCCATTTTCTCTTTGCAATACGCAATCAGCGCGTTCTGCAAATCTTTGTCCGCATTATATCCTTGTTTCAATACCACAAATGCTTTCGGTTTGATTAAACTTTGCGCGTCGGGCGCGCCCACCACCGCGCACTCCAACACGGCAGGATGGCTCATCAGCGTACTTTCCACCTCGACGGGCGAAACAAAAATGCCGCCGACTTTGAGCATATCGTCGGAACGTCCCGCGTGCCAATAATAACCGTCCGCGTCCACAAAATACTTGTCGCCCGTGAATAACCACTCGCCCAAAAACGTGCGCCGCGATTTCTCCGCTTGATGTAAATAAAACAGCGCGGTGGTTTCACTTTTCACCAAAAGATTTCCAACCTCGCCCTGTTTCACATCGTCGAAATTTTCGTCCACGATGCGGACTTGCATCCCCGGCACAGGTTTGCCACTGCTTCCCGGACGAATATCGTTGGGTGAATTCGAAATAAAAATGTGCCAAATTTCTGTACAGCCGATGCCGTCAATAATGCCCACGCCCGTTTTCTCTTTCCACTGCTGCCAAACGGGCGCGGGCAAAGATTCGCCAGCAGAAACGCAAAGTCGCAATGACGACAAATCATATTTCTCTACAAAATTTTCCATCGCCAACAGCGCGGCGTATCCCGTCGGCGCGTTGAAATGAATCGTCGGCTGAAATTTTTGAATTGTGTCCAATACGTTCGTTGCAATGCGCGGCGGCGCGGACATCAACACGCAGCTCGCGCCGACGTACCACGGGAAAACCAAATTGCCTCCCGTGCCGAAGGTGAAAAATAATTTCGCCGTCGCGAACGTTCTATCGCGTTCGCGCATTCCCAACACATTGACCGCCCATAATTGCGCGGTCAATGGCAAATCCTTGTGTGCGTGAATAATCCCTTTCGGTTCGCCCGTCGTGCCGCTCGAATAATTCAGCGAACAAAAATCGTCGCGATGCGTCGGCGCGGTTTCGAGTTGCGTTGATTCATTCGCAATCCAATCTGCATAGTGTACGGTGTCATTCCGAGCAGAGCGCAGCAGAGTCGAGGAATCTCCACCAATGACGACCACATGTTTCAAAAACAATAATTCTTCGTGCACCGCATCAATCGCGGGCAATAACGACGCGTGAACGAGCAACACCCGCGCGCTTGAATCGTTCAAAATATACGCGTGCTCGTGCGGCTTGAGCAGCGTATTCATCCCAACCGCCACCGCGCCGATTTTTAGAATTGCGAAATACGCAATCGCCCATTCCGCGTTATCCAAATTCAAAACCGCGACGCTCTCGCCGAAATGCACGCCGAATTTTTGCAACGCGTTGCCGACACGATTCACTTCGTCACTACATTCTTGAAAGGTAAGATTGCGTTCGTTGGAATACAGCGCGATTTTTTGCGCGCGTTCTTGAAGATTATGTTCGAGGATTTGTACGGCGTTGTACTGGAGAGGTAAATCGGATACTCTCATCGTTGAGATGGACGAACGACGAAGGACGAACGACGAAAGAATACACTCCTTCGTCATTGGTCATTCGTCGTTCGTCGTTATGTCTGCCACTCTGCCGCATCATATTTCGGCAATTCGCATCGCAATTCCCCGTCGGTACGATAACCTAACGCGTAACCGGCTTGCATCAGTTGATGAATTTCGCTCGTGCCTTCGTAAATGATTGCGCCGCGCGAATTGCGTAGATACCGTTCCACATCGTACTCGTCGCTGTAGCCGTACGCGCCGTGAATTTGAATTGCTTCATTCGCCGCTTCAAACGACGCGTCGGTCGCAAACCATTTCAACAACGATGTTTCTTTGGTATTGCGAATCCCCTGATTTTTCATCCACCCTACTTTTAGCGTCATCAATCTGCCGTATTCGTAATCGCGCACCATCCGCGCGATTTTTTGTTGGACGAGTTGATGCTTACCGATTTCGCGCCCGAATGTTTTGCGCGTGTTCGCGTAACTCACGCTCGCTTCCAACGCCGCGCGAATTAAACCCACCGCGCCCGAACCCACCGTGTAACGTCCGTTGTCCAAACACGACATGGCAATTTTGAAACCTTCGCCCTCTTCGCCCAAACGATTCGCCACAGGCACGCGCACGTCGCTGCAATTCACCCAGCCGGTCGAACCCGCGCGCACGCCGAGTTTGCCATGAATGTCGCCGCGCGTAATTCCTTCGCGGTCCGTTTCGATGATGAACGCGGAAAGTTGGTCGTGTGGGTCGGGACGTTCGGGATTTGTGCGCGCCACCCAAAGAATGTGATGCGCTTTGGACGCGAGCGAAATCCACATTTTTTCGCCGTTGATGATGTACGAATCACCGTCGCGTTTTGCCGAGGACGCCATGTTTGCCACATCGCTGCCGACGCCCGGTTCCGTCAATCCAAACATCGCGTATTTTTTTCCTTGCGCTTGCGGCACGAGAAATTTTTGTTTCTGTTCCTCGTTCCCCCATTGCAATAACGCGAGCGAATTCAGTCCCATGTGAACGCTCATCACCACGCGCAGTGATGTATCCATCGCTTCCAGTTCTTCGCACACGAGTGCGAGCGTGATGTAATCGAATCCTTGCCCGCCGTATTTTTGCGGAATGCAAATTCCCAAAATGCCGAGTTCGCCCATGCGCGGCAAAATGTTCGGATTCATTTCTTGCTTGCGGTCCGCTTCTTTGATAATCGGCGCGACTTCTTTTTTGCAAAAATCGCGCACCATGTTCTGCGCGCTGAGGTGTTCTTCGGTGAGAGTGAAATCCATTGTGGTAGCAGGTAGAAGGTAGTAGGTAGCACGTAGTAAGGATTACTTGCTACATGTTATCTGATACCTACTACGTTTCCTTTCCCAAAATATCCCACGTGATCTAATCGCGTCCGAGGAGGTCACGAGCAATCACAATCCTCTGAATATGCGACGTGCCTTCATAAATTTGCAAGCCCTTGATGTCGCGGTAATAACGTTCGACAGGGTATTCGTTCGAGTAACCCCGTCCGCCGTGCAATAACACTGCCTCCGATGCTGCGCGGACTGCCGCTTCCGTTGCAAACAATTTTGCGATGGATGTTTCGCGCGTTGCGCGCTGTCCTTGGTCTTGGAGCCACGCCGCGCGATAAACCAACATGCGCGCGGCGTCCACATCGGCTGCCATGTTCGCAATCACACTTTGAATCATTTCAAAATCGCCGATGCGCTGACCGAACTGCCGCCGCGTGCGCGCGAAATCAACACTCGCGTCCAAACATGCTTGCGCGACGCCCACCGCGCCCGCCGCGACGCCGAGCCGTCCGTGGTCGAGCGCGGACATTGCCACTTGAAAACCTTCGCCGACATTTCCCAACAGCGCGGATTTTGGTACACGCATATTTTCAAAACGAATGTGCGCGTGGTCGGACGCGCGATGTCCCAATTCTTGCCCGCGCATTTTTTCGCGCGTGAATCCTTTAAGGTTCGTTTCAACCAAAAACGCGCAGATGCCTTTGTGCTTTAAACTCTGCGCGCGTGTCGCAAATACTATCGCCACATCCGCGATGTTCCCGTTCGTAATCCAAATTTTTTCGCCGTTCAAGATAAATTCATTTTCGTATTCGTCCGCCGTCGTTTCCATGCTCGCCGCATCGGAACCCGCGTTCGGTTCGGTGAGCGCATAACAGCCAAGCCATTCACCGCGCGCGAGTTTCGGCAAAAATTTTTTCTTTTGTTCGTCGGTTCCCCATTTCAAAATACACTGCGATACGAGTGACATGTGAACGGTCATCAAGCCGCGCACGGAAGAATCCACGCGCCCGAACTCTTCATAACACAACGCGAGCGAAACATTGTCCCATCCCTCACCGCCGTACTCTTTCGGCAACGCGCCGCCGAGCCATCCCAGCGCGCCCAATTCCTGAATGAGCTCGAGCGGCATTTCGCCGCGTTCGTCCATCGCGCGCGCGTAAGGAGCAACGCGCGTTTGTGCAAAATCGCGCGCACATTGTTGAATTTTTTGTTGCGAGTCGGTGAGAGTGAAATTCATTGTGACCGAAGATTAGAAATCATCGGCAAACGATTGAACAAACGAAAACAATAAACAAATTCATTCGTTGTTCGCTTTCGTACTTTTGTTTGCTGTAGTTTTCTAAACTACGGAACCCCAATCTCCAATCTCTAATCTCCACTCCGCTCGCGGATAAAACTCAACACGCGTTCCCACGCATTCGCGGACGCTTCTGCAAATTCCGTGTACTTGCGGTCAAAGAAACTGTGCGGCGCGTTTTCATACACTACCAGTTTGTGTTCGACATTTGCCTTATCCAATTCAACATCGAGCTGCTGCACCATCTCGATAGGAATACCTTGGTCGGCGCCGCCATACAACCCCAACACCGGATTTTGAATCTTGTGCGCGATTTCCAGCACCGTCCCTTCCGCGCCGACGAATTTACGCGTCATGCCCGAATAAAACGGAATGAGTCCCGCGATGTTGAATCCGCGCGTGCCTGTGTAAAGTGTCAGTGTGCCGCCCATACAAAATCCAAGCACAAACACTTTCGCCGTCGAATCTTGACGCAAATATGCCAACGCGACGGTCACGTCGTCAAAAAATGTCGGCAAACTCATTTGCGCGACGTGCGGCTGCCACTCGAACGAATCATCGCGCGCGGTGAGTCCCGCCGTGCGCCCGAAATAATCAATCGCCAACGCGCGCACGCCCACTTCGGCAAAACGCATCGCGAGTTCTTTATAAAATTGATGCAGTCCGCGAATGTCGGGATAAATCAACACTTGCGCGTCGAATCCGTCCGTCGGCGACGCGAGATACGCGTTGATCTGATTGCCGTCGCTCGCAGTCAAAACAAAGTCGCGTCCCGTTGCATTTCGTTTTTCGCCCGGTGGTTCGGGTGGTCGCGCGTTGCCGTCATAACACATAGTTGCCTCCGTGGAATGATTTATGATTTTTGATTTCAGATTTATGATTGCGTCCCATTCAATCAAAAATCACAAATCATAAGTCATAAATTCAGTCTCCAATCACCGCCGTCGCTTCAATCTCTATCATTGCATTCGCGTCGTACAGACTTTTCACTTCAATTAATGTCATCGCGGGAAAATACTTTCCAAAATACGCGCGATACACTTGACCAATTCGTTCGCGCTGCGCGTGATACGCGCGTTTGTCTGTGACAAAAATCGTCATACGCACAACGTCGGTTATTTCGCCGCCCGCTTCATTCACAATCGTTTTGATATTTTGCAACGTTTTCTCAAATTGTTCAATCAGGTCAAACGGATTTTCAATTTTCCCCGTCGCGTCCATCCCCGTCTGTCCCGCGAGAAAAAGAATTTGTCCGCCGCGCGTGAGAATCCCATTCGCGTAACCGACGGGTTTGGCGAGAGAAGCGGGATTGATAATGGATTTCGACATTTATGATTTACGATTTGTGATTTATGATTTCGCGATATCCGAAAAAATCAGAAATCATAAATCCGAAATCATAAATTTACCTCCCCCTGAACACCGGTTTCTCTTTTGCAACAAACGCTTCATAAAACGCGCGCTGGTCCTCGCCCATCATCATCAACGCTTGCGCTTGCGCCTCGGCTTCGAGCGCGGCGTGAATGTCCATCGTCCACTCGTTGTTCACCATCAATTTCGTCATGCCGAGCGAATACGTTGGACCATTTGCCAAACGCGTCGCCAATTCGCGCGCGGTGGGCAGCAATTGTTCGAGCGGCACAACGCGATTTGCCAAACCGATTTTTTCCGCCGTCGTCGCGTCCACATCATCGCCCAACATCAACAACTCCATCGCGCGTCCTTGCCCAATCACGCGCGGCAATAAAAATCCCGCGCCCATATCCGCGCCCGTCAATCCCACACGCGTAAACAAAAACGCGAATTTCGCGTTATCCGCGACGATGCGAAAATCCGACGCCAACGCAATCACCGCGCCCGCGCCCGCCGCCATCCCGTTCACCGCCGCGATAATTGGTTTCGGCAAGAGCCGCATATTGCGAATGAGATGCCCTGTCATGCGACAAAATTCCAAATGCTCGCGCATGTCGCGTTCGAGCAGCGCGCCGATAATTTTGTGCACATCACCGCCCGCACAAAACGCGCGCCCGTTTCCCGTAATCATCACCACGCGCACGTTGTCATCATAACGCAATTCCTCAAACAAATCGCGCAGCTGCGCATAAATCTCCAACGTAATCGCGTTCAACACTTCGGGGCGATTCAACGTTATCGTCGCGATATGGTCTTGAACATCGTAAAGGAAATCAAATGACATGTAAATTTTCAGTGAAAGGTAGAGTAGCAAGTAGCAGGTATTAGGTAGCAGGGAACTTGCTACCTGCTACGTACTACCTGCTACATGTTTATCTGCTACGTCACCATCGGTCTCTCGCCCGCATATTTCTCGTACAATTTTTCGGTCATCACGCGCCGTAACCGTTCCATCGCACAATACACATCTTCAAAGCGCGTGTAAATGGGCGCAATGCCGAAACGAATGTTGTCGGGCGGACGAAAATCGGGAATTACGTTCATCTCTTCAATCAACGCGCGGTCAATGCGTAAGCCGTCAGGATGTCCAAGCGAAACGTGCGAGCCCCGAATGTTTGCATCGCGCGGAGAATTTAAGGTGACGCCAAACGGTTTCAGCCACGCTTCCCACAACTCTATCAAAAATTCCGTTTGTTGAACAGATTTCGCGCGCAAATTTTCGATACCCGCTTCGAGCAACAAATCAACACCCGCTTCAATTGCCAACATCGAAAGCAACGTCGGCGTGCCGACATTGAAACGCGTGATGCCTTGCGCGGGTGCGTAATCAAAATCCATTGCAAACTGATTTTTTTGTCCGAACCATCCTTGAATCGGATTCAACAATTGTTCTTGCAAATCGCGTCGCACATATAAAAACGCGGGCGCGCCCGGTCCACCGTTGAGATATTTGTACGTGCAGCCGACTGCCAAATCTGCGTTGCAATTGTTCAAGTAAATTGGAATCGAACCAACAGAGTGCGACAAGTCCCACAACACGAGCGCGCCCGCGTCATGCGCGGCTTGCGTAATCGCGCGCATGTCGTACACCGCGCCGCTTTTGAACGCGGTGTGCGTGAGTGTCACCAGCGCGCAGTTACGATTATCGATGGCGTGTACAATCGCGTCTGTTGAAATGGCAACATCGTTTTGTGGTGAAACGTACGTGATATTTTTTCCGCGCGCGCGCGCAATGCCTTGCAGAATGTATGAATCGGTTGGAAAGTTGACCGTCTCAGTGACGATTTGATTTTTTCCATCACGCGCATCGAGCGCCGCGTGGACTAATTTGAAAAAATTTACCGAAGTCGAATCGGCAACAATCACTTCATCACTCTGCGCGCCAATCAACCGCGCGATTTTTCCGCCAATGCGCGTCGGCGCGTCCATCCATCCTTCACCCCATCCGCGCACCAAACGCGAACCCCATTCATTTTCGACAACATCACGCACACGCGCAATCGTTCGTTTCGGCAATCGCCCCAACGAATTGCCGTCCATGTAAATCGTGTCCGCGTCGTCAATCACAAATTCTTCGCGGAATTTTGCGAGTGGGTCTTGCGCGTCGAGTGCACGCGCGTATTCGAGTGTCAGTTGCATGTCATTTCGAGCAGAGCGACAAATCTCATTATGCCAGACCGAGATTTCTCATTGCATTCGAAATGACAAAGGTGACGGTGTATTGTCATTTCGAGCGGAGCGAGAAATCTCAAGCGCGACAATTGAATTCATTTAGGCAGTCAAAACCAATCCGCGCTCAAATCTTTCCATTCTGGATTCGTGGATTCAATCAACGCGATCTTTTTCTCGCGCCGCCAATCCTTCACTTGCTTTTCGCGCGCAATCGCGGCGTTCACATCAAGATACGTTTCGTAATATACCAAAAGCGTGATGTTGTACTTTTTCGTAAAGCCCTCGACAAGTTTCTGTTTATGTTCCGACATGCGTCGTTCAAGATTATTTGTCATCCCAACATAAAATGTGCGTGACTTGTTCGTGAGGATATAGACAAAGTAGTTTTTCATTGGAGAATGGTCTCATATCAAGCGAAGCGAGATTTCTCACTGGGTTCGAAATGACAAGTGTGTGAGTGTGATGTCATTAGTATAATGAAGGCGGCATGGTAGATCGATTGTCATTAGGTCTGCGAG
>CAYXXF010000003.1:130844-486011 GCA_964469005.1 uncultured Anaerolineales bacterium | reverse complement strand
GGCAGACGTTGATTGCGTTCGAGCCGCACGATTTGTTCGCGGCTATAGCCGACGGCGCGTCCCAATTCGGATTGCGTCAAACGCGCGCGGCGGCGGAGATATTTCAAAAGTTCGCCAAATGTTTCGAATTGTTCACCGCTTGCCCAAGAATCCGGTGAATCGCTCAAAGATGCAGTTCCCATACCAGCCAAATACTTTCTCGCGGGGGCACAGAGCGGCGCTTGCTGTCAGCGCTCTGTAATTCCGTTTGTCACATTTTGTCACCTTTTACGCGTACCGTCATGTTAGCATAGCTGCCAAGAAACGAAAAAGGAACGTTGCATCATTGCGCTTGCGAAAATACAAAGGAACTCTCTACATGAACAAGCAGAATTTGATTTTTTTTCTGTGCATCGGAATTGCAGTTTGGCTTTGCGCGTGCGGCGGTTCGACTGCTTCGACAAACAATTCAACCAATACTCCGCAAAAAACCAACGCGGTCGCAACCACCACCACTCAAAACGCACAAGAGCCGACCAACGCGGCGGCGTCTGCTTCGAACGCGGGTGCAAGCAGCCCCTTATTGGAACGCCGCTTACCCGACCCAACTGCGCGCGCATTTCGTTACGCGGGCGCACAGTTTGTGATTCAAGAAGCGTCCATTTCGAATCGCAATTTGATGAATCCCGACCAAACGATGCCGGGCAATCCGTGGGTGAACGTCGTCATCAAGGCGACTAACAATCAAGCCTATCCGGTCACGACACCTAAATTTGAAATCACGTTCGCGGACGGAACAAAGGCGAACGGGCTTGACGGGATTCGTCTCAACAAAAAAGGTACGCAAGAATTGAATCTGCGCGGCGTGGCGAAAGCGGATACTGTGTGGGATGGCGCGATTTTGACCCTTGCGGAGTCGGGCAAGGAGCCGTTAAAAATTTCATTAACGGCTGCGCCGGAAAAATCCGAGTATCCGTTCGCGTTGAAAGCGGACGCAGCCGTAACCGCCACAAACAAATATGGCGAAAAAATTTCGGTGCAGGTGATAGACGCACAATTGGATATTGATGGCATCGTCAGCGGTCAACGCGCCGAGCGCGCCCCGGTCGGCAAACGCTTTGTGCGCGTGACCGCGCAGGCGCAAAACATGGACGCGAAAAATGTCATGTCCGTCGGAAGCGAGTACTTGCAATTGCGCGCAGACGGCGCACCCGCCGAAATTGCGTTTGACGAATCCGGCGCGCAAACCATTCCACTCAACGAATCCGCAAAATTGAATGTGTATTTTCTCGTACCGGCAGAAGCAAAAGCATTCAAACTCGTCGTCGCGCCCGACGGACAAGCGCCAAAAGAAATCACGCTGACACGTTGATGCAAAAAGATGCGAATGCTCAATAAATTCCCATGCGCCATTCGAATGCACGGCAAACTTTCACCCGGATTCAATTCGCCCCATCGTTTTGGAGTTGTTATGCATAGAATTTTTCTTTATGTGCCGGCATTGTTGCTTGTGCTGTTGGGCATGTCCCTGCCCACTGTCGCGCGCGCCGCGCCGCACGGCGTCACTTTTACCGTGAACTCGCTTGCGGACGAACCCGATGCGAAACCGGGCGACGGCAAATGCAAAAGCACGCCCGGAAAAAAATGCACGCTGCGCGCGGCGATAATGGAAACAAACGCGCTCGCAGGACAGGACACTATCGTCTTGCCCGCGAATGCGTCGCCGTATCAATTGACTTTTACCGGCGCATACAATGACAACGCGCGCACGGGTGATTTGGACATTCTCGATGATTTGGTGATTCAAGGCGGCGGCGCAAACAGCACCGTGATTAGCGGCTACAACAGCGACCGCGTGTTTCACATTCTCGCGGGCAAGGTGAAAATTCTCAAAGTGAAAATCACCAACGGCAGCGCGTTGGGCAATTTCAATTATGGCGGCGGCATCAACGTCGAAGCAGGCGCAACACTCATTCTCACGGATAGCATCGTCGAAAACAATTCCAGTTGGCTGGGCGGCGGTTTGTACAACGCGGGCAAGACCCGACTCAAGCGCAGCACCGTCAAGCAAAACTCTGTCATAGGTTCCGGCGGCGGCATCCAAAACACAAGCACCGGCAACCTGCGTCTCGATGCAAGTACGGTTACAGCCAATTCTGCCACAATGGAAGGCGGCGGTATTCGCAATAACGGAACTCTTTATATCAATACCAGCACCATTGACCACAACACGGCAGAAAACGGCGCGGGGTTCGCGCAATCCGGCACCTTGACAACCACGTTGGTCAACTCGACGCTGGCAAACAATGACGCACAGCATCAGGGCGGCGGCATCTACAGCAGCGGCAACTTGAGTCTGTATCATGTCACACTTGCGAGCAACACGGTACAATTGGCGGGCTATGGTAAAGGCGCAGGAGTATATCAAGCGCCCACCGGTGTCGCGCATGTGTGGAATACGCTGTTCGATTGGAACACGTTTGTCATCAACACGCCACCGTTTTATCAGCGCGGCGATTGCGAAGGCGCGGTCACTTCGCACGACTATAATTTTCTAAGCACGACAGACAATTGCACCATCAACGGAACGCCCGCGCACGATATTTACAATACGCCCGCGTACAGTGGTTTTCTCGCCAACAATGGCGGACCGACGCAAACCGTTTCGCTCCCGTTCGACAGCGCGGCGGTGGACATTATTCCCGCGCGCGATTGCGTGGCGCCGGACGGCTTGCTGCTCGTGCAGCTCACAACCGACCAACGCGGACAACCGCGCCCACGCGACGGCAACGGCGATGGAAAAAAGAGATGTGACATAGGAGCGTTTGAACGATGAGACGAAATTTCAAGATGAAAAGATTCTTTTTCTCGGTGCTGACCGCGCTGCTGTTACTCGGAGCGCTCGCGCCCCACACACTGCGCGCCGCGCCACAAAACGTAACGTTCAACGTCAACAGTACGCTCGACGAAGTCGACGCGAATCCCGGCGACGGCAGATGCAAAAGCACGCCGTCGAAAAAATGTACGCTGCGCGCGGCGGTGATGGAGACCAACGCGCTGGGCGGCAGCAATACGATTGTGCTTCCGGCGGGTACACTTTTTTTCAACCTCGGTGGCGTCAATGAAGACAACGCTGCGACAGGTGATTTGGATATCAAGAGCAATCTCACACTGGTCGGCGCGGGCGCGTCATCCACATATCTCAATGCGCTCGCGCTGGACCGCGCCTTTCACATCATCAGCGGCAAAACCGTCATCAAGAATATGACCATTCGCAACGGCTTGGCGTTGAATTCCGGCGGCGGCATCTATGTCAACAGCGGCGCAAGTCTCAAACTCATCAAAAGCGTGGTCAAGGAAAGCGTCGCCAACTACAACGGCGGCGGGATTGCGGGCTATGGCGCGATTACGGTGAATCGCAGCGTCATCGGTCCGTTGAACCGCGATGTGTTTGGCGGCGGCGGCATTGCGAGCTCGTTCAAATTGACGCTGGTCAAAAGCACCGTCACGCAGAATAGCACCGGCAGCAGCGGCGGTATCGGACAGGGGGGGGGAATTTTCACATATGGCACTGCCGTCCTGCGCGAAAGCACCATTGACCACAACATCGGAAAACTCGGCGGGGGCATTTATGTGCAGAGTGGCACATTGGAATTGTTCAACAGCACAGTGGCAGACAACAGCGCGCTGCAAGACGGCGGCGGTTTGTACAACAACGGCACAACGCAGCTGCGTTATTCGACCCTGGCAAAAAATGATGCGCCGTTTGGCGCAACCACGGGCGGCGTTCTCAACAACAGCGGCGCGGTGAATTTATATCATTCGCTGCTCGACCTCAATCGCGTGGATGTGGTCAGCGACGATTGTCAGGGCAGCATCACCACGACGAGCTACAATCTCATCTTTGGCACAAACGGGTGTACTCTCAACGCGAATGCCAAAAACATTCTCGGCATTTCCTCACAAATCAACGACCTTGCCAACAACGGCGGACCCACGCAAACCATGTCTTTGCAAGTGGGCAGCGACGCCATAGATGTCATTCCTGCCAACAAGTGTCTCGATGCCAACTCCAATCCACTTATGCGCGACCAACGCGGCAAACCGCGCCCCACCGACGGCGACGCCGACAACAAAAAGAAATGCGATTTGGGCGCATACGAAGCGCAGCCATAAGAAAAAATTTCGAGGACAAACGTCCTCGAAATTTTTTTCGATGCGCGAGACTTGGCATTACTCCCCGCTCCTCAAATCCTCCAACCTTTTTTCCGTGTACACAATTTCAGAAAATCTGACCGCACACCCCTGCCCCGTCGGCGATTGTGCAGAAAAACCAACGCGCAGCTCGTCAATATCCCCCAAAGCAAAATGGCGCACAAAATTCCAAAATGTTCCGTCGAGCGAATAATGGAACGCGAACGCTCGCCCGATGCGCGCGACGCGCAAACACACAAAATTATTTTCAATCGGCACAGAATTGCAGTCGTCCGAAACGCCGCGCGTCACAACCGAAACAACGAACGGTTGCTTTTGCGGCGCATATTCGAAACACAGTTTCCCCCACACATCATCGCGCACGCGAATTTGCAACACGCCCGCGTCAAAGGTGGATGCAAACTCTACCAGCACACGCGCGCTCAACATGAAATTTTCAACGCGCGTTCTAAACAATGCCGCAGGCGCGTTATCGGATTTTGAATCGCTCGACGGGTCATTGAACCAATCCGTTTTTTCTCCGGCGCGCATAAACAATATGTTTTCGTTTTCGACACGCGCTTCCGGCGGCACGTTCACGAATTCAAGTTCTGTGGGCAGAGTTGGCAAAGTAAATTTCATGTTAGGTATCCTGTCGCGTCAATTCGTGGGCGCGCAGCGCCAATTGCAATTGCAAACGCGTTTCGGCATCATCCAAATCATACGCGCCAATTTCGCGGATGCGGTCAAGACGATAGAGCAACGTATTGCGATGAATGTACAAGGCGCGCGCCGTTTTCATCACATTGCCGCGATTTTTGAAATAGACGCGCAATGTTTCGAGCAAGTGTCCTTTGTCACTGCCATCGTGCTGCAACAGTTTTCCCAACACGCGGTCAGCAAATGCGCGCAGTTCCCCCGTTTCTGCGAGCGGTAGCAACAAACGATAGACGCCAAGATTCGCATACGCCTGCGGTTTGTTGTGACGCAAGCGCTGTTCCAAATTCATTGCTTGCGCGGCTTGACGATACGACGCGCGCGCGTCAAGCAATCGCGCAACCGGCTGTCCGAGCCCAATCGCCAATTGCGCGCGCGGAAATTCCGATTGCGCCAATTGCAGAATGTTCGCCGCCCATTGTTCCGCTTCGCTTGTCCCGCGTTCCTCGTTCACGGCGTACAACGCCACAATTTCATTTTCGCGCGCGGATGACAACACGCGTCCGCGCTGGCGTTTCAATTGTCCACTCACAATCGTCTCGAGACGCCGCAATGTGGGTGTCTCGCGCCCGAACCACTGCATCGTCAACATCACATACGGACCCGTTTTGCGAAAACTCGCGCGTTCCGCCCAACTCATCGCGTCGGCTTCGGTAATCGCTTGTGTCAACACTGCTTGAATCAAATCACCGCGTAATTTTTTTTCAGCAACACTCACGGCTTTGACTTTAGCCATTTCAATCGCGCACACCAGCGCGCCTTGCGTCACAATCATTTTGTCGCGCGTATCAAAATCGGCATTGCGCGCAATGAGTGAAACATAACCGCGCGCGACGTTGCGCGTCACAATCGGCATCACCAAACGCGCGCACGTTTCAAAAATCTGCGTGATGGGTTCGCGCACTTGATGCGCTTGCTTGCGGTCATGCAATTCCGTCGGCAAAAAAGATGACTCTTGCAATGCTTCCAAAATATCATTCCAATTCGTCAATTCATGGGTTGCAACGTGCGCGAGATATTGCAGACGCTTGTCTTGAATCAACACTGCTTTGTTTGAAAACTGTGCGAGGGCGCGCGCGATTTGCTCAATCCCTTGGTCATCGGCAGAAAGCCGCGCAAGGTGTTGATACATTTCGAGTTGTTGTGCCGAGAGCGCGGTCTCACCCAACTTGTTCATCGGATAAAAAAATGGCTCGGCAATTCGCCGAGCGTCGTCGCAAGGTGCAAATATGTTAGCATCGCAACACAAACTTGGCAATTCTCGTTTCTCGTTACTCGTTTCTCATTCGTCGTTATGCACGGAATCATAATAGACATATAATCGCGCGTATGACCAAACCGCAATTTGGCGACACGATTCTTTTGCTCGACCCCGAAGGCAAACGCATTGTCGTGCGGCTCACGCAAAATCAACGCGTGGATTCGCATCTCGGTTTCATCAAACACGAAACATTTTTAGAATACGCGTACGGCTCAAAAATTCCAACGCAGCTCGGCGAAGGATTTGTGATGCTGCAACCTTCGACGCTTGACCTTTTGATGAAAGTGAGTCGTGCCACACAGATTGTTTATCCCAAAGACATTGGCTATCTGTTGCTTAGAATGAATATCTATCCCGGAATGCGCGTCGTAGAAGCAGGCACCGGCAGCGGCGCCATGACGCTCGCACTTGCGCGCGTGGTGCAGCCGAATGGCAAAGTCTTTACGTATGAGGAACGCGCGGAACATCAAGAAAACGCGCGCAAGAATATCGAACGCGCAGGACTGACGAGCTTTGTCGAATTTCGCGAACGCGACATTCGCGGCGGCTTTGATGAACGCGACGCGGACGCGTTGTTCCTCGATGTGCGCGAGCCATGGGTGTTTCTCGCCCAAGCACACGCGGCGCTAAAGCCCGGCGGCTTTTTTGGTTCGCTTGTGCCGACGACAAATCAAGTGAGCGAGATGCTCGGCGAATTCGAGCGTATGAGCAATTGGGTCGAAATTGAAGTGAGCGAACTGTTGCAGCGCAAATATAAAACGAACGCAGACCGCTTGCGCCCGGATGACCGCATGATTGCGCACACGGGATTTATCTTGACGGCGCGTCCCGTTTCGGAACAAATCGAACCGATGCGGACGAAACGCGAAAAGAAATTTTTTCAAAAGGCGCGGCAAAAGATGAATGAGGAAAGAGAAACGGGAAACGAGTTGCGACAAGTTGAGTTGGAGGATACCGATGAACGAGACGAAATTGGTTGAAGTGTACAAAGCGTATGGGGAGTTGGAAGCGCAAGTGATTCGCGGCAAGTTGGAGGCGGCGGGGATTCGCGCGATTTTTCAAAACGAAGCGTTAGGCACACTCGGCTTTGTGCTGGATGGCTTGGGCGAATTCAAAATTTTGGTCACGGAAGAGGACGAGCGCGCGGCGCGTGAAATTTTAGAGGTGACGGGTGATGAGTGAAAGTAACGTTCCACGTCTCGCGTTTCTCATCTCTCGGCGTTACAGAACCCCTGCCACGCCGACCTCATGTCTAATGTTTTACGTTTCACGTTTTTCCATCATCACCGCATACCCGCTATCCGCATTCCCATCCCCAAAAATTTCTGCGATGCGCCAGCCGCAATGCCATGCCAATTCCATCAACGCAGAGGGCGCAATCCAAAACCAATCGAGTTCTTGTTCGCTTGCGCCAAATTTCAATTTCAAGCGAATCGCACCAAACTCTTGACCGCGGCGCAAGCGTTGTTCCCAATACGCGCGATGTTTTGGGTTGAAGGTTCCCGGTGCGCGTGACGTTGCCAAAATTCGCCCACGTTTGTTCGTCACGCGTATCAATTCGCGCAACATTTTTTCCAGACCCGCGCGGCTGCCGCACATTCCCAAATTATTGCCAAACAAAATGACCGTTTCAAATTCGCCGCGCGTGAACGGCAAACGTTCACACGCGGAAGCAACGCGCACATCGCGCACCCCACGCGTACTTGCCAACGCGGCAATGCGCGGCGAATTGTCAATCGCTGTGACGCGCAAACCTTTACGCTGCAAATACAAGGCGATGCGTCCCGCGCCACAACCCAAATCCAATACGCGTCCGCGCGCAAATTTCAACGCGGGTTTTTCGATTGACCAAAAATCGGAAAACGTTGTGAAATACCACGCGACATTTTCAGAATTGTTGTACCCATCCTCGCGCAACAATTCCAAACGCGCTTTGCCCGTTTCCCAGTACTGTTCGAGTGCGTCGGCGAACGGGTCGGGGTCAGTGAGTAGCGGCATGATTGATGTGAAAACGCGGGTCGCGCTCGAGGATTTGCGCCAGTCCTTCGCGCAAGGTCACACGCGGGGTCCATTCCAATAATTTCGAGGCGAGCGAAATATCAGCGACGAGACGTGAAACGCCCGATGCTTCTTCGTCATTGTACAAACGATGCACGCGCGTTCCAAGCAACGCTTCGATTTCATCCAGCAGCTGCGTCATTGTCGTGTCCACGCCCGAACCGATATTGATACACGCGCGGTCAATGTTTTGCGTCGTCGCGGCGCGTTCGAGCGCGCGCACCACATCATCAATGTACACAAAATCGCGCGACTGTTTGCCATTTCCAAAAACGACGAGCGAGCCGCCGCTCAATGCTTGTTTGAGAAAACGCGGAATGACGGGCGGGTGCGACGGCGGCAATTGTTGATGCGGTCCGTACGCATTGAAAATTCGCAGCACCACTGATTCAATTTTCCACAGCGCGCCGATGGCTTGCACATAATATTCCGCCGACAACTTGCTCACCGCATACGGGGACGTGGGACGCATCACGGCATTTTCGGAAATTGGTTGATGCGTTTGCTCACCATACGCGGCGCCCGATGATGCGAGAATCACGCGCCGTACGCCCGCATCGCGCATTGCCGTCATTAACGAAACTGTCCCGCCGACATTCACCGCGTTGTATTCGACGGGATACAAAATGGATTCGGGCACAGAGACACGCGCCGCGAGATGATACACACAATCCACTCCGCGCAGCAAGCCCCATAATTTTGGAACATCGCGCACATCCCCGCGCGTAAATTCCACATGCGCATGCAAGCCGGAATTTTCGCCCGCGCTCAAATCATCGAGCACGCGCACGCCATGACCTGCCGCTGCCAAATGGTTGGCAAGCGCCTTGCCAATGAAACCCGCGCCGCCGGTGATGAGAAAATTCATTCTTGAAATTTTCCAGTGGTGGTTATTGATATGGCGATTGGTCGTCAGGAGAATAGGTCGGGTCGAGAGCGTCATCTACCTGACGCATGAAAATTCGCCAGATAGCAAAACCGCCAATCAGTACGATGCCAAGCAGACTGATGCCGATAATTCCAACCGAACCAAGAATGACCGCGAGCGAAAGTCCATTTCCGCCGCCCGAAGCATCGTTGCTTGAATTGTTTGTGTTGCCGCCTTGCGGAATGAAACTGCGCGGTTCGGGCGTTGGCGTCGCGCGCCGTTGCGCCACTTTGGGCGGCGTTGCAGTGAATGCTTGTGCGGGCACGGTTGGCACATCCGTCGCGGGAACGCGCGTCGCCGTTGGCGGAACGCGCGTCGGGCGCGGCGTTGGCGGGTCGGCGCTTGTAGGCGGCACAGCGGTCGCGGGCGATGTCGGCGTCACAGAAGGTTGAACCGCTTCAACGGGAATGTCACCGCGCGGTAAAACGCAAATAACATCAAACCAAATTTTATCTGCGGCGGCAGGGTTTCGGTTGAACACACGAGCATAAACTGTCACTTGCTGACTTTGTGCCTTGAACGTGAGTAACATTTCTGGTTTGTTATAGCCAGCCCCACCTGTCCAATATTCAGGACCCCAAATGACATTCGGCGAATGAGGGTCTGTACCTCCGAGAGGGTCAACCCCGACACGCCGACCGACATCATTCATCGCAATCAGATTCCCACCACCAAGATCCCTTTGTGTTTGCGCCATACCGACTTTGAAATCATAAGAAGCACCTGGCTGTATGCCCGATACTACTTGAAAAATTCCTGCATCATATTCGTGTCCTTCTCCGACAATAAATTGGGAATAAGGAGCAACAAAATCCCCGACTGCATTTTCGTTGTCCGTCAAATCATAATGTGGCGGATCGCCGCCAAAGATGAAAGCGTTCCACGATTCACCAACGACGCCAAATTGGGTATCATAGCCTCCCCCAAATGATCCATTTCGCGTCAGATTATCATCGCGTGAAGTGCAAGGACCATCAGCCGCGAAGGTGCGCGGCGTGAATGGTGGAAACAATTCAATCGCAAAAAGGAAAACAAGCGCGGCGAGTAGAACGCGGGGAATTTCAAAACGCATAAAAGTTACTTGCATAGATTGTATTCTTTATTTACGGCGGAGCAAAAGAAACGCGGCGGCGCTGACCAAAACAATCGCCGTGGAAACACCGAGCAGTCCAATGAATCCCGCCATACCCAATTCAATGGGCGAGACTTGGGGCGTACTGTTTTGGGTTGAGGTTGTACCCGGAGACGACGCAACGCGCGTGCGTGTAGGGCGCGTCGTGGGCTGCACCAGCGCTACACGCGTCCGTGTAGGACGCGGCGCGCTCGTTGGTTCGACAATAGTTGTTGGTTCAGCCATCGGTTCATCGGTTGGCAGAGGTTCATCTGTCGGTTCCGGTTCTTGCGTTGGCTCTTGTGTCGCTTTGGGCGCGTTCGTTGGTTTCGCCGTTGGCGGAACATTCGTCGGCGGCGCGGGCGGAGGCGTAACTGTCGGTGCGGTGACCTGAATTGGGGGCATATCTGAATTTTCGACCAGCCCCGGTGTATCCACAAAAACATCAATGTGCTTGTCGGCGTATGGATTTATCACCCAGATAAAAACCGTAATATGGTCGGCACGCGCATATTCACTCACAGAAAGCGCGTCATCATCAAACCGACCTTTGCCAAAAAAATCATTCGACCATTTGATGTTGCTCGAATTGGGGTCTGTGCCGCCAAAGGGGTCAATGCCCAAACGACGATTCACTTCATCGCCTTCGTGCCAGCCCGCGCCATTTACGTTCACAACACAAAATGGACAAGAGAAACGATAACCTTTGCCGGGTGTGACCGCGACGCGTTGAAACACTTTGCGTTCAAACGGCGCATCGCCTTTGAATGTGAGCGACGGTCCTTTGGGCCACCCTTCCCCCTCCGTCAATTGAATGTTGCTCGCGATATCACATTTCCAAACACCGGAACAGGCGCCTTCATCGCCATAAAATTCATCAAACTCGCAATCTTTCAACAGACCGCAGCGTGGGTCTTCAGCATAGGTAGCAGTTGGCGCAGAGGCAAAAAATATGAGCGCCAGCAAAATTGCCGCGCTCGCCGCGAACATTTTTCTGAAAATCATTATTGCGATTCTAGTCGCGGAATTTTTGCTTGTCAATTTTTTTACGCTTTGGCACAATTGTCATTTTTCAAAATTTCAATACACTCGCGTCACACCAGCGCATTGCCAAATCTTTTTACGCTTGAGGTCAACCCTTGCCACTCAAACTCCTTTCCCCAAATGATGTAACACGCGCGCAAGTTGAATCATTGTTTGCACGCGCCGATGAAATTGCGAATGGCGCGTCACCCAATCTTTCGAGTACGCACATTGCGCTCGCGTTATTCAACATCGCGTTTCCCTTGCCCATTAACGTCGAACAAACTTTGCGCGACGCGGGCGCACAAATCAGTTCGTTCACATCGCCCGCGCAACTTTCAACAACAAACGCGAACGTGATTTTATTCAGCAGTCCGCAAACCGACACGGCGCGCGAGTTCTCATCGAAAACGAACGCGTCGTTTTTGAACGCTGGCGACGGCACAAATGAAAATCCAGTGCGCGCGTTCCTCGACGCGTACGCGATTCGTTCGCTCAAAGGCGATTTGGAAACACAGCGCGTTGGAATCTTGGGTAACGCCAAATTTAGCGCGGAGGCACATTCGCTGGCGCGGGTGTTGGGAATGTTCGGCGCGCGCATTTCATTCATCACCACCGCGCCGCTTTCGATGCCGTACGATTTGACCGACGAAGTGCGCTTGAGCGCGTACGAAGTGGAAGAGACGAACGACCTTGCGACAACCCTAAGAAAAACGGACACGCTCTATCTCGCCAACATTGACCCCGTTCGCGTCGAGAAAAAAATCTTTGATAAACAAAAAAGTTTCTACGTCTTGACCGCCGAAACATTCGCTCAAGCCAAAGAAGGTCTTGTCATTCTCGGCGAATGGGATGGCGCAGAAACTCTCCTCGCCCCTACCCGCCCGCAAGTGGAACGCGCCGCGCGTGCAATGTTGCTGGCGCTTGTTGAATTTGCGCTGTCGTAGGAGCAAAGCATTGACAGACGCGGATGTGATTCGACTGGCGTCTGTTAATGGCAATGCCTCGCCCCACACCACAATCAAAACAATTTCCCCTGCTCTGAATTTTGTGTGAGCGTTCCACCTCCCGCGACGTGGTGCGCGAAACGCGTCGTTTCCGGCACGCGATAACCGCGACAACAACGCAACACAAAATCAATCGCGGTTTCCAAATCAACGCGATGCCCGATGGAAACATAGACCGGATTCGTTACGCGTTTCGTGTTCAATTTTGTTCGCACTGCCGCGCCAATCGTTTCGCCTTTGCCCACAAGAGGGGTCCACGCGCCAATTAAATTTTCAGGCGTCGCGGCGCGTCCGCTCAAAATTGATTTCGCACAACCAATACTCGGTTTATCGAGCAGCACACCGAGATGACACGCAATTCCAAAACGACGCGGATGCGCGCGTCCTTGACCGTCCACGATAATTAAATCCGGATCGCGTTCCAATTGTTCCAGCGCGTCAAACACCACCGGCAGTTCTCGATACGCGAGCAAACCCGGCACGTACGGAAATGTGACGGGACGGCGCGCAATGCTCGAGGCAACGGGTTCGAGCGAAGGGAACGCGAGAACAACGACAGCGGCGCGCGCTATTGTGTTTTCATTTTCCAAACCCACATCCACACCCGCAACAAAATTCACCGCGCCAAAATCATTCGTCACGCGGACGCGCTGTGCCAATACCGCTTGCTGTTGAATGGCAGCTTGCGGCGATAGATTCCAATTCAAATTCTGTGGAATGTTCATTCCCTTTCACTCCCTGCGCTCAAGAGGCGTTTTGATTTTCTCACGATTGAATATACTATAAGCACCAACGTATGCTATCCAAAACGCGGCGGCGGCACGCCCAAACGTTTCAAGACATGCAAGATTATTTTCGCACCTTGAGCGATTCGGCGCGTCTCGAAATTCTGAATTTACTCGCCGAGAGCGCGCATGACCTCACGGTCGGCGATTTGGCGCGGCGGCTCAATATCAGCCAACCATTATGTTCATGGCACATTCGCCGTCTGGTGAAATTAGGCGTCGTGCGAATGAAACGCGTCGGACGCGAAGCGCGCTGTTCACTCAATCGCGCGCGCTTGCAAGAATTTCAACGCGCGTTCACCAATTGGCTCGCCCTACGTTAAATTGCAAGTAAGATTGAATCTAAAATTGTGTCATAGAATCGAGTTGCGCGTGGAATCGCGCAACTCGATTCCGTGTCAATACAACGAACACGTTTTACAAGGAGCAATACATGGCTACAAAAAAATCAGTTGGCGCGTCAGCCGCTAAAAAAGGTTCGCGCAGCGGTCCCAAAAAAGTGCGCGTCGCCATTATCGGCGTCGGCAACTGCGCGAGCAGTTTCGTGCAGGGCATTCACTATTATCAAGATGCGCCGGTGGACACATCCGTGCCCGGGTTAATGCACACCGTTCTCGGCGATTATCACGTCGGCGATATTGAAGTGGTCGCGGCGTTTGACATTGACAAAAACAAAGTGGGCAAGGATGTCTCGGAAGCGATTTATTCCACGCCGAACAACACCTACAAATTTGCCGATGTACCCAAGTTGGGCGTTCCGGTGCATCGCGGCATGACCCATGACGGCGTTGGAAAATATCTGTCCAAGATTATTGAAAAAGCGCCGGGTCCCACGGACGATGTGGTGCAGATTTTAAAAGATACCAAAACGGATGTTGTCGTTTCGTACTTGCCCGTCGGTTCCGAAGAAGCGACGAAATGGTACGTCGAACAAATTTTGAAAGCAGGCGTTGGATTTGTCAACTGCATTCCGGTTTTTATCGCGCGCGAAAAGTATTGGCAAAAACGTTTTGAAGATGCAGGTGTGCCTGTCATTGGCGACGATATTAAATCTCAAGTTGGCGCGACAATTACGCATCGTGTGTTGACGCGTTTGTTTCGCGACCGCGGCGTGCGTTTGGACCGCACGTATCAATTGAACTTTGGCGGCAACACCGATTTTCTCAACATGCTCGAACGCGAACGTTTGGAATCGAAAAAGATTTCCAAAACGAACGCGGTGACTTCGATGCTCGAATACAATTTGCCGCCGGATGATGTCCATGTGGGTCCGAGCGATTATGTGCCGTGGCTCAAAGACCGCAAGTGGGCGTACATTCGTCTCGAAGGAACAACATTCGGCGATGTGCCGTTGAATGTGGAATTGAAACTTGAAGTGTGGGACTCGCCCAACAGCGCGGGCGTGGTGATTGACGCGGTGCGCTGTGCAAAAATTGCGATGGACCGCGGACAATCCGGCGCTATCTACGCGCCGAGCTCGTACTTTATGAAATCGCCGCCGAAACAATATCCCGATGACCAAGCGCGCTCGATGGTCGAAGAATTTATCGCGGGGTGACATTTCAGACGTGACAGGTCTCGGAGACCTGTCACGTCTTTGGGCATCATGGACGCGCTGACGGTTCTCGGTTATCGCTTGCTCGTTTGGCTGGCACCGCGCTTGCCGGTACGTTTTGGGTTTTGGTTTTTCGCGCGGCTCGGTGATTTCGCATACTTGTTCAGTTCAAACGGACGCGCGAGTTATCAAAAGAATCTCAAGCACGTGATTGGTGCGGACAAATCACAGAGCGAATACAATCGTATCACGCGCAAGGCGTACCAAAATTCTTTAAAAAATTATTTTGATTTGTTTCGCGGGCACGCGTTGAATGAAGCGCAAGTGTATGCGCAGCTCGAATCGGTTGAGGGGCTCGAACATCTCGACAATGCGATTGCGCTCGGCAAAGGCATTGCGGGCGGCAGCGCACACTTTGGCAATTTCAATATGTTTGTGCATTTGACCGCCGTGCATTTGCATAAACAGCATCAAGTCGTCGTTCCCGTCGAACGTTTGAAACCGGAAGCTGTGCATGAAATTGTGACACGCCAACGCGCCGCACAAGGCATCGAACTCGTGCCATCCGACGCGGCGGGACGCGTGCTGTTGAAAAAATTGCGCGCGGGCGCGATTCTCGGACTCGCGATTGATTTGGACCCGACGCGCACCGGACCCATTGTAAATTTTTTTGGCGCGCCCGCGCAGTTGCCCGACGGCGCGGCGGTGTTGGCAGTAAAATTTAATGCGCCGCTCATTCTCGCGTTCAATCGGCGGCTCGACAATAACAAATGCGCGGTGGTGATTGAACCCCCGCTCGAATTGGAACGCAGCGGCGATTTGCAAAAAGATTCGCGCGCCGCCGTAGAAAAAATCGCGGCGCGCATGGAACACTGGATTCGACAATATCCCGAGCAGTGGATTTTGTTTTCACCCGTTTGGGAGAGTGACAAAAACGACAAGGCAGAATGAAAATCGCGCTCGTCACGCCGTACGATTATCCATTCCCCGGTGGTGTCACCGAACATATTTTGCAGCTCGACCGCGAATTTCGGCGGCGCGGGCATGATACGCGCATTATCGCTGCGTCATCCACCGACGACACGCTCGAAGAAAATGTTATCAAAGTCAGCGGCACGGTTTCTTCGTTTCCATTCAGCGGCTCGAATGTGCGCGTAACTATTTCGCCGCAAGTGTATCAACGCATCAAAAAAATACTCAAGCAAGAGAAATTTGATGTCATTCACGCCCACGAACCCGCTGCCCCCCCCCTCTGCCCTATCGTCTTGCATCACTCGCGCGCGGTGAACATTGGAACGTTTCACGCGTATCGTGAAACCAATACCGCGTATCAAATTACGCGTCCGTTGCTCACGCCACTGTATAACAAATTGGATGGACGAATTTTTGTTTCGCAAGCGGTGCGCGATTTTACGCTCGCCACATTTGCGGGCGATTATCGCGTCATTCCCAACGGAATTGATGCGCAGCGTTTTGCCTCGCCGCGCATCGAGCCGATAAAACGTTTTGATGATGGGCGTCCCAATATTTTGTACGTCGGACGTTTGGACAAACGCAAAGGGTTTGAATATCTCTTGCGCGCATTTCCACTCATCAAGCAACAAATTCCCGACGCGCGTTTAATTGTGGTTGGCGCGTTTGACGCGCAAGAAAAAGAACCGTTCGTGCGCTTTGCGCGGCAACACCATTTGACGAGTGTGCATTTCGTCGGCTATGTATCGCGCGCAGAGTTACCGCGTTATTACCGCACTGCAACATTATTTTGCGCGCCATCCACCGGCTTTGAAAGTTTTGGCATTGTGTTGTTGGAAGCGATGGCAGCGGGAGTTCCCATTGTTGCATCTGACATTACGGGGTACCGCCAAGTCCTTACGCATGAACACGAAGGGCTGCTTGTGCCGCCGTACGAACCGGAAGCGATTGCGCGGGCGGTGACTGCGTTGTTGCAAGATGCGCGCACCCGACAACACATGGCACACGCGGGACGCGCGACCGCCGCGCGTTATGATTGGACACACATTGCCGACGCGGTGTTGTCGTACTATGACGAGTTGTTGCTTGCGCGCAAGACCGCGCACCAGCGCGTCACGTTTTCACGGTGGAATTGGCAGCGCGCGTTTTCGAGTGTGAGTGAATGAAACAAATCCGCGATGTGATTGTGATTGGGGCGGGCATCATCGGCAGCGCGATTGCGTTGGCAGTGACACGTGCGAGCAATCAACGCGTTACACTCCTTGACAAAGGTCCGCTCGTGTCAGGAATGACGCGGCGCAGTGCGGGACTCGTACATCCATTTCAAATACATCCGCTGTTGTGTGAGTTCGCGAACACAAGTTTTGATTTTTACAATGAATGGGCGATGCAGCTCGGCGGCAAGAACGCGTTCGTCGCAACGGGCGCGGCGGTGGTGGATTTTCCGGACGCGGAATCGTCGGAACAATTCGCGTTGTGGAAAGAGTATGTGAAAAATGCGAGCGGCATCGCACCGAACGCGCTCCAAGCAATGTATCCGAATCTGACAGAAAATTTTCGCGCGGCAATGTTCACACCACATGCAGGTTATGCGGACGCGGTGATGACCGCGCAAGCGTTCGTGAACGCGGCAAAAGAACGCGGACTCGACGTGCAGACCGGAACGCAAGTGAAACAGATTACTCTGCAAGGCAGACAAATTCAAAGAGTGAAAACGACGACGGGCGAAATCGAAGCGCCAATAGTCGTTGTGGCGGCAGGCGGTTGGAGTGAACGCTTGTTGGCGCCACTGGGCATCAGTTTGCCGTTCCGTTTTCGGCGCGGTGTGGTTTCGTTTTACGAACAACCGCAAAGCATCGCGAATGATTTGCCAATGTTGCTCGAGGCACGCGGCGCATATTTTTTTCGCCCGCATCCGTATCGCATGAGCGCGGCGGGTTGGATTTCCGGTGTTGAACAAACGTCGAGTGTGGACGCGTTGGACGAATATGTTTCGCCAAATGAATCGGCGCGTGTTCAGGATTTCTTGACCGCGTGTTTGCCCGAATTTGCCGCGTCACGCGCAAAACGCGCCCACACGATTTTGTACGAAACGTGCGCGGATGGGCTGCCCGCGCTGGGGCGCGTGGCAAATGTGGACGGTTTGTACGTCGCGGCTGGGTTCGGCACGAGCGCGTTTGCCGTCGCTCCGGCAGTCGGCGAAACTGTAATGCAAATGTTGGTTGACGGGGACGCGGCGCGTGATGTATCATCATTTCAGCCGCAGCGGCTCCCTCTGTAAATCATGCTCACGGATTTTGCGCGCAAGCAAGCGCGAGAGTTTTTGAACGTTGTCGCGCGCTTTTTTCAAAAGCTCGGTTTGACGCCGAATGCCTTGACGCTGATTGGACTCGCCCTGGTGTGTATCATTGCGGTTGTGATTGCAATGGGGTACGAAGTGTGGGGCGCAGTGTTGTTGATTGTGGGCGCGGGGTTTGACGCAACAGATGGCGCGCTCGCGCGATTAACAAATCGCGTCACAAAGTTCGGCGGCTTTTTGGATTCCACCTTGGACCGCTACGCAGATGGAATTTTGATGTTGGCATTAGCGTGGCGCGGGATTGAGTTAAATAATCGTTGGATTGTCGTATTAGCTATACTCGCTTTGATTGGCGCGTTCGTCGTAAGTTATGCGCGGGCGCGCGCCGAAGGATTTGGCTTGGAATTAAAAGAAGGTTGGTTCACGCGTTTGGAACGCATGATTGTTTTGGTCTTGGGTTTGTTTTCGACGCTCGTGCTTGGCGAATGGGGTTTGGTCATTGCACTCGCGGTACTGGCATTATTCTCGAACGTTACGGCGATGCAACGAATCCTCTTAACCCGACAAAAATTAAAGCAATAAATACACAAAAAAATTTTCTCGTGACGCAGAACACTCCTCCCCGTTTTAATCTCTGGCGCTACTTTTCACTTGCGAGTCTGGTCGTACTAGTCATCACGACCATCATCGTCGGTCTCTTGTCGTATGTACGCGCGCGTGAAGCGTTGGTTCGCAGCAGCGAAGAATATGCAGCGAGCATCGCACAAAACCTTTCGTTTCAACTCGCGACCGACCCCGTCTTTAATTTACAAACGAATGAGACCGGCATCACGCTCGATTCGCCGCAGACTTCCGATTCACTCAACAACATTTTGCCGGGACGCTTGTTTGGTTTGAATCTCGACAAGGTGAGTGTATTTGACCTCAACGGGCGCGTTGTGTTCAGCACAATTGCAGGTGATGTCGGTCAGGTCGAAACCGCCAACGAAGGCATTGCCATCGCGCGCAGCGGAGAAATTTTTTCCGAATACGGTTCCATTCCGCAAGACCAACGCCCACAAAATTTGTCAGGCACATTTATTGAAACCTACGCGCCGTTGTACGCGCGCATGGACAGCATCATGCCGCAAAACATTGTCGGCGTCGTGGAAATTTATCGCGATGTCACAACGCTCGATGGCGAATTGACGCGCTCGGCATTCGTCGCGGCGGGAACTGTCGGCGGCGCAATGTTGTTGTTGTATCTCGCGCTGCTGCTCATCATTCGCCGCGCGGACCGCATCTTGAATCAACAGCGCCGCGATTTGGAAAATCAAAACGCGCAACTGGAACAATTGCAACAATACCGCGATGATTTGACCAATATGGTGGTCCATGATTTACGCAATCCGATGACTTCGATTATCGGCAATCTCGCGATGCTCGAAGAGGATAGCGTTCACTTTGATTCGGAACAACAAGCAATGGTGAAATCGTCTATGGCAAGCAGTGATGAAGTCATGACGATGTTGAACGACCTGCTCTCGGTGAACAAGATGGAGCAAGGACAAAATGCTATCAAGCGCGAAGTCTTTGGCGCGGCAGATTGGCTGCGCGCCCGCGCGGCGCGTTTTGAAAGCACAAGTCAACCGCGCGGCGTGCGTTTGTCCGTTCAAGTTTCACCGCAAAATTTGCAAGTGAATGGCGACAAACAAATGTTGAGCCGCGTAGTGGACAATCTGGTGACGAACGCGCTGCATCACACCGACAACGGTGACGAAATTATTTTGCGCGCGGAACGCAATGGCAATGGAGAACTGACGCTTGCCGTTCAGGACAGCGGCGAGGGCATTTCACCGGAAGATTTGGCGCACGTGTTTGATAAATTTTATCGCGCGGACAGCAACAAGCGTCATGCCACCGGCGCCGGACTTGGACTCGCGTTTTGCAAACTCGCCGTCGAAGCGCACGAAGGCAGAATTTGGGTGGAATCGAAACCGGGCGAAGGAAGCCGGTTTTCATTCACGGTGGGCAAAGCGACAGAATAAAAAAATTCCGCAATCTGTTCGATTGCGGAATTTTTTTTATCATCCCAATTTTTTTATTTCATCATTCAATGCGGGCAGCACCGTGAACAAATCACCGACGATGCCGTAATCCGCGATTTTGAAAATCGGCGCGTCGGGGTCTTTGTTGACGGCGACGATAACTTTCGATGATGACATGCCCGCGAGATGTTGAATCGCGCCGCTGATGCCTGCCGCGATGTATAGTTTTGGCGCAACCGTTTTTCCCGTTTGTCCAACCTGATGTGTGTAATCAATCCAGCCCGCATCCACTGCTGCGCGCGACGCGCCCAACGCGCCGCCGAGCGTATCCGCGAGTTCCTGGACGGGCGCAAACCCTTCAGGACCTTTGACGCCGCGCCCGCCCGAAACAACGATGCTCGCTTCGCCCAAATCCACTTTGGATTTTGTCGTTGCCACTTGTTCCACTACTCTAGCGCGCGGTTCTTTTAAGGTCACCGCAATGTTTTGAATCGGCGCGCCGGTTTGATTTGCTTCCACCGCAGGCACAATGTTCGGGCGCATACTGACCATTACCGGAAATTTTTTCGCGCGCACATTTGCAATGGCTTTGCCCGCATAAATTGGGCGCGTGAGTACAAGTGAACCATTTTCGATTTTCGCGCTGGTGCAATCCGTGACGAGACCCCAATCGAGTTTGGCAGCGGTGCGCGCGCTGACTTCTTTGCCCCACCCGGTAGCGCCAAACAAAACGAGCGCGGGATTTGCGACGCGAATGATTTGCGCGAGCGCATCGGCGTAGGTTTCCGGCGCGAATTTTTCAAGCGCCGCGTTGTCTGCAACATACACTCGCGTTACGCCGGTTTTGGCAAGTGTGTCCGCCCACGCGCCGACATTGCTGCCGACGACTGCGCCTTGCACCTCGCCGCCCAACGAGGATGCGAGTTGCTGTGCGATGTTGACCAATTCAAACGAAACTTTTTTCAATCCTTCGGCGCGCCCTTCGGCAATGATGAGGATATTGTTTCCCATAATTAAATCACCTTTGCTTCCTCGCGCAGCAAGCGCGCCAACTCTTGAGCCGCTGTTACTGCATCGCCCGGAATTATTTTTCCCGGAGGACGCGCGGGTGGTGGTTCGAGACTTGTAATTTCAACTTGCGCGCCATTTTTGCCGACGGTCGCTGCATCCATTCCCAATGCCGCCGCGTTCCAATCGGTAATCGGTTTCTTTTTTGCGCCCATGATACCTTTGAGCGAAGGATAACGCACTTCACCCAAACCTTGCTGCGCTGTGAGAATCGCGGGCAGCGTTGTTTCCATCACATCGCGCTCGCCGTCCACTTCACGCACACAGCGCGCGGATTTTCCGTCCGCGTTGATTTCAAATTGAATGATGCTATTCACATGCGGCAGGTCGAGCAATTCGGCAACGCGCACCGGCACTTGAGCATTGTCTTCGTCCACCGCTTGTTTGCCACTCCACACCATATCAAATCCGCCGACGGATTCGGCGGCAATTTTTTTCAACGCGGCAGCGAGAACATGCGCGGTTGCGTTTGCATCGCCACCTTCGAGTGCGACGTCAACGATATGAACGGCTTCATCCGCGCCAACGGCGAGCGCCTTGCGAATTGTTTCTTTGGCGTCTTCGGGTCCAAATAAAACAGCGGTGACTTTGCCGCCATGCTGTTCGACAAGCTGCAATGCCTTCTCGAGACCATATTCGCCATACGGGTCGAGGACAAAATTCAGCCCCTCGGTAACGACCGCGTTGTCGCGAATCGTGATTTTGCTCTCGGTATCGGGGACCCGTTTGAGCAGCACGACAATGTTGTAGGGCATACACTTTCTCCTGTGAAAGGGGATTTCAAACGTAAAACACAAAATGCAAAATTATGACGCAGTGCGTCATAAGCCATTCTATTATCGCACGAATTTTAGGGAATGCAAGAATCTCGCCATAAAAAAACGGATGTGCTGCGCGCACATCCGCGAATGTTTTATTTGTTCTCACCCCGTCGGTCAAGCCGAAAGAGCAAGGTGATGACAAGAAACATGACGATTGTAGTCACCAACGAAACGAGTCCACCCGCCAGCACGAGATAAAAGTCGCGCGAAAATTCCATAATCAAATTGGCAGCACGCGTCCGCGAATCCCGCGCGAAGTAATTTCCAACAATCCAACACTTGGCTCGTTGTTGTTGGAGGGATTGATGGAACCGGGGTTGAACAGAAAAACGCCTTCTTGGACTTTGGCGTACGGAATGTGCGTGTGCCCAAACACAATCGCGTCCACATTGTTGAAACGCGAGAGAATGAATTGAATGTAATCGGGACTGTACGGGTCGCGTTTCAAGAGCCGCGAGACGCGGTCATTCAATCCACCGCGCGGTTCCCGATTGCCATGAATCAATCCCACGCGCAAGCCGCCAAATTCCAAGACTTGGGATTCTTGCAAATATGTTCGTACTTCGGGGGAATCGTTTTCGCCGTACACTGCGAACGTGAGTGAAACCGATTCTTGAAGTTGCTGCAACACATCGAGCGAAGTGATGTCGCCCGCGTGCAGGACAATTTCGACGGTGGAAAAAATTTCCATCACGCGCGCAGGGAGCGAACGACGTAAATCGGGAATGTGGGTATCCGCGATGACTCCGATTTTCATAAGCGGTAAAAAGAAACGAATGACGAAATAGCAAGCAACACTTAGGGCGCGATACCTAATGCCGCGACGAACATTGCCACCAGCACAAACCATTGGGCGCGCGCGAAAAATGTCTTTGCGGTATCACGTCCCGCGCGCACGAGCGTTTGCCACAGCAACAAGGCACCGAGCATCAATGCCACAATCGTCGCGCTGATGATTGCACCGCGCGCAATGAGGAGCGCAATCAAAAGCATAAGGGCAAAATTTGAAATCGCAAACCCGAGACGCGGGCGCGAGCTCACAGACAAAAGCCCGCGATATGTCGTTGCAATCAGCAACGCGACAAGTGCGGAATCAATGGGCGGAAAAATTTGTGAGAGCGCCGCGTCGCCAATGAGCCACGCCATCCCAATTTCGGCAAACGCGCGTGCCCACCGCCCCGCGCCATTTTCGCCCAATTCGCTTTCGAGCGGCGCGAGCAGCAATGCGCCGAGTGTCAAGAGAAAAGCTGCCGTGCCAAGCACCAGCGCCACCGAGAGTGCAATCAATCCCGTTACCAAGATGGCGGTGAGCGATTGACCCACTTGCGGCATGACGGCTTCACGCCAAAATTTCGCGCGGGAAGAAAGCCATTGCGAAAAACGCGCCGCCGGCGAACCGAGGCGCGCGTACGGCACAAGCATCCACGCCCGTGTGGGCGTCGCTTGCCAACCGCGCATCGGGCTGCGCCAATCGGTATTGACCCACGCAGCGCGCCATGCGCCCAAAATTGGGTCGGTGAGTAAAATCGCAATTGCCACGCGCAAAAGTGTTTCACCGGAAATGATTAATCCGGTCGCGGCAAGCGCGCCGCAAATCGTCGCGGCGATGGGTCCGAGCCACGTTAACGGGCGCGCCGAACGCAATTCTAACGCAATACGTCTGCCCAATGGTGGACGCGTCATTTGCGATTCCATTTGGCGCGAGTGTAGCATGAGAGAGATTTTTAAGCAAGGGAATTTAGAGCCGCGCACAAAACAGTGCATCTACTAAATTTTTCAGAGAACCATGTCGCCGCGCCTTTGGTGGCGTAGAGTTTAGGACAATTCACCTCTTGCACCTGCGCGCGGCGAGTGTTATACTTTTTGCCGACGCATGAACGAACCACAGACCTCTACACTCAACCCTTCCATTTTTTTGCAGCTGCAAGAAGAAGAACGCCAACGCCTCGCGCGCGCGTTGATGGATGGACCCGGACAAATTCTCGCAAACGCGCTGATGGAAGTTGAATACTCGCTGCCGCTCTTGGAAAAAAATCCGCGCGTAGCACAAGCGGGACTGGACGCACTGCGCGAGGAATTGCGACAGGGTTTGGCGCAGCTGAAAAATTATGTTGCCGAATTGCGTCCGCCGCTATTGGACGAAATGGGTTTGGGTCCAAGCGTCAATCAGTATGTGCGTAATTTTGGAGAACGGACGGGGCTCGATGCGGAGTGTCGCGGCTGTGAGAAATTTCATGAACGGTATCCCGCGACGATTGAGGTGGCGCTCTTTCGAATTTTGCAGGAAGCGTTGATGAATGTGCAAACACATGCCAAAGCCACATGGGTCAAAGTGGACTTGGAACGTAACGCGAATCAAATTCAGATGACCATTCAAGACAACGGGCGCGGGTTCGCACTGCGCGCCATTGCCATGCCAAACAAACGCCAGCTCGGCTTGATTGCCATGCGTGACCGCGCGGAACTTTTGGGCGGACAGATGCAAGTTTTCTCTGAAGTTGGCAAAGGGGTGCGCGTGCTGGTGACGATTCCGTATCACGGGCATTCTGCCGAACATCCCACAGAGCTATCGCAAGAAGGGGGGCAAGAACTTTATGAGCGCACAAACCACAAGCAAAAAACCGCGCGTCGCGCGCGAGGGGACGGCGGTCAAAACCAAACCGAGCCAACCCGCCGCGTCAAATCCAAGCGCGCCCAAAGCAACGCGTAAATCTACCAAAGCAGACAAGAACGTACCTGCCGTTCAAAAAATTTCTGTTTTGATTGTGGACGACCATCCACTCTTTCGAAGTGGGTTGCGCAGTGTGCTTGAACTCGACGATGCGATCCAAGTCATCGGCGAAGCACAAGACGGACAACAAGCATTAGAGATGGCGCGTGCGTTGGAACCTCAAGTCATTTTGATGGATGTAAATTTGCCATTGGTCAACGGACTGCAAGCCACGCGTGAACTCACTGCGCAACGACAGAACTCGGCAGTCATTATACTGACCGCGTATCATGATGACGAACAAATGTTACACGCGGTGCGCGCGGGTGCGTACGGTTATTTTCCAAAAGAGGTTGCGCCGACTGAATTGCTTTCAGCAATTCGTACGGTGAGCAGCGGGAACTATGCCATCAACGATACCGTCTTGGCAAAACCGCAAGTGGCAAGTTGGTTGATTTCACAATTTGAAAGTATTCAAGCAAATCTCGATGAAGCGCCCGAAGAAACGTTTCGTTCGCTCTCGGCGCGTGAAATGGAAATTTTGAAATTGATTACGCGCGGTTTGAGTAACAAAGAAATTGCCAAAGCGCTCGGCATCAGCCGCCAAACCGTAAAGAATCACATGACGTCCATTCTGCGAAAGCTCGCGGTGAACGACCGCACGCAAGCAGCCGTGTATGCGCTGCGACGCGGTTGGATTCGTCTGCAAGATACCAAATAGCATACAAGCCACAGGTGCGAGCCGCATTCTTAATCGCGGCTTTAATTTGTGACTTGTATAGTTGCGATTGCATATGCCTACCGACACACTGCAAATCCAAAACACGGCAACGGAATTGTTGTCCGAAGTGGAACAACTTCGCATCGAGTTGCGCGAGATCGAAGTTTTGATTCGGCAAACCTCGAACGAGATTGAACGTCAATCGCAAAAGCAAGCGGAATCCTCTTCGCGCTTGCGACAGATTGAAGCGAACTTTGATTCGTACACGCGCGAAGATGTGCGACAAGGATATGCGACGGAACGCGACGCGCAATTAAAACTATTGTTGATGCGTTCGCAGTTGGAGCAATTCCAAGCCAAGCATCGCCAACTGGACCGTTACATTCAACAGCTGCGAAAATTGCATGACTTGGCGTCGCGCATGGCAGAAGCAGCAGGCGACCAAGAAGGAGAAATGTCGCCGGGGCATGTGGTGTCGGACCATGAAGCGGTGATTCAAACCATCGAAGCGCAAGAATCGGAACGGCAGCGGCTCGCGCAACAAATGCACGACGGTCCGGCGCAGTCGCTCACGAATTTGATTTTGCAAGCAGAAATTGTGGAACGTCTGTTTGATGCCGAACCTTCCCGCGCGCGGACGGAGCTGGGGCAACTCAAAACTTCTGCGAATGTTACCTTTCAACGCGTGCGCGATTTTATTTTTGCGCTGCGTCCAATGATGTTGGATGATTTGGGGCTGTTGCCCACCGTGCGGCGATACACGCAACAATTTGAAACGGTGAACAAATTACCCGTTACGCTAAACTTGAATGGAGACCGCGCGCTCGCGCCCTATATCGAAGTAACCATTTTTCGCGCGATGCAAGAGTTGATGAACAATGTCGCCAAACACGCACACGCTTCACGCGTCCAAGTGACGCTCGATTTGAATGCCGAGCCGACGGTGGTCATTGTTGAAGACGACGGCAGTGGCTTTGATGCGGCGCAAGTTTTGGCGCGCGCGCGTGAACGCGGTGGTTCGGGACTTATCACTCTCGAAAAGCGTGTCGAGATGCTCGGTGGCAACATCAATTATCAGAGCGCAACCGGCAGAGGCACGCGCGTGCGGGTTTTGATACCCGCAAACTGACAGGTACTGATTTCTTATTGTTCCATTTGGTGCGTGGTATATAATTCATTCAGGGGGCGGCTTGGTGCTTCCCCTTGAATTTTTATAGCTTGTAGATGTCAACTGATGATGCGAAAAAACGTGCAGCGCGGTGGTAACGAGCAAGGACAAAGTTTGGTCGAGATGGCAGTGATTGTGCCATTTCTGCTGATTCTGCTGGTCGCGGTTTTGGAATTGTCACAAGCGTTCGTAGTTTATATTGGACTCGTCAATTCTACACGCGAAGGTGCAGCGTACGCTTCGCTCTATCCCGAAGTAAAGGATTGTGCGAATCCACCGGAAGACGATACATCGAGTATTTCAGATAAATGTGTTTCCTATTCGGAACGTATCAAAGCAGAAATAGTTGTATTGAATCTGGATGTTACGCAGTTGAACATTACTCGCCCTTCGGCTCCGGATGTTTATGCAAATTGCCCAATCACAGTCACATTGAGTTACACCCTCACTACGTTTTCAAGCTCGATTAGTTTGCCACTTGTAGGGCGTTTGGGACTACCAAGCTCTTATCAGCTTCGCTACGTCGGTTCGATGCCGATTCGCGAAGCCGACGAATATTGCCCCTTTTGATTATGTTCAAGAGAAATTCGGTTCGACGTCCTCGCGGCGTTGTCAAGGAGTTGAGTACAGAAACCGGACAGGCAGCCGTCGAGTTTGCCATGACCTTTACGATATTTGTTCTCGGTTTTTTTGGAGTGGTTGGAATGGCAATGGTGTTTTTTGCATGGCTGACCACTGCCAACGCTGCGCGTGAGGGGACGCGCTATTTGATAGAAGACCCAACGGCGATAGATTCAGAAGTGACTAGTCAAATTTGTAGGACAACGGTCGCATTAGGTATGACAGAATCAAATTGCAATGCAAATCTGACAAACGGTACTCTGTACGTCCTCATTGAGCCACCCGTTGGGTCGCGCGTATCGGGAACACAATTGAATGTAATGGTCAGCTATCGTGTTCCCGTACCGACGTTGCGTGCTACATTCCTAAACGGGTCCGGCATCACATTTCTGGGTCCGATTACTGTGTCTAGTACTTCAGTGATGCGAATAGAATAAAACAAAAATCTGGGAAAGACCTTTTTTTGCTGGATCACAGCCTCAAGCACTAGAGGCATGTGCAGTCAACAACAACAGCGCCTTGGTGGAGGCATCAAATGAAACAACAACGTAACAATCACAATGAACATGGACAATCAGTCGTGCTGGTTGCTCTAGGGCTCGCGGTACTGATGGCATTCATGGCATTGGCTGTGGATGGAGGCAATGTATATGCTCAACGCCGCCAAGCGCAAAATGCAGCGGATGCTGCTGCCTACGCGGGAGGCGAACGTCTCGCCTTTCCTCAAGACCCCGATGGCGCGGGAAGTGAACCGCCGCGCCGAGCAACCAATCGGGAAGTCATGGTGGAAATTCTAAAGTACGCACAGCGTAACGGCATCAACGTTACGACAAGTGACAATTGCACCGGCGATTTTGATTGCGTATCAGCCACCTATATCGTTCGGAATTCAGATAACACCACTTCGGTACATCCCGATCCTATCACTACAACCAATGGTGGCGCCGATAGCGTTGCACCATTGACACTGGATGGCAAGCCGGTGATCGGCGTGAATGTCAGTATCGAACGCAAAAAATTCAATTCATTTTTTGCGCCGATTATAGGTATCCGTACCATGACTGTTGGTGCGCCAAGCAAGGGATTCGGTGCGCCTATCGCACTGACAGCGCCGGAACGCGCAACTCCACCTATTACCACGAACGGCACTTGTTGTTCCGACGGGTTGTTTCCGGTCACAATTCCCGAAATCACATTTAGTGATGAAAACGGCGATGGCAACCGCGATATTCACTTTGAAGAGACTGACCCCGACTACAACTATATTCTCTGGGAACGAGACCTACTTGCGCCCGGAAACTTTGGCTATCTGATGTGGCGGAATCAAAATTCAAGTGCACCGACATTGGAAGCCAACATGGATGACCCATCGCGCAGTGGCATCTATTATGTGAACGATTGGGTAAGTGGTTCGACAGGTGTCAGTAACAGCTCTGGAGTTCGTACGGAATGGCAACAGCGCGTGGTTGAGCCAGCCAATTCGTCTGACCCGGACAGATACGTTATCATTCCGATTCATGACCAAGTCACCGGCACAGGCAACAATACCAAGTACCACATTGTCGGCTTTGCGAAATTCAAAGTCACGGGCTATTGCGTGTGGCCCACAAACAGCTCGCGCGGTGAGTGCAGCGTGCCAATCACCAACAACAGCAACCGCTACATTCAAGGCAAGTTCCAGCAATGGGTAACATCGCGCTGTGAAGGTTCCTGCCCGAACTATGGCATCACGACAACGAAATTGCGTCCGCCTCTCGACCAGACGCGCTCCCTGATTGGCATCGTTAAAATCAACAAACTTATTCCATCAGGGACTGTGAATACTACAAAGACACCGGTAGATGTTGTACATGTTCTCGACATTTCAGGCAGTATGAATTACTGCTTTGGCACGACAACGGATTGCAGCAATACGAATGCCAACCAAAAGCTCAGAATCGCCAAGAACGCGTTAATCAGTTTTAACAATGTGCTGTCAACCACATTGGGTGATAAGGCGGGGTTGGCAACTTTCCCAAAAATCCAACCCGGAAGTCAATACAACTATACCTGCGAACAAAACGGCAGAACAAGCAACTACTATCATGGACAGAATCGCCAAAATCTGACATCTGAAATCACCACGTTAAACACCACCATTGATGGGTTATCTGCCATTGGCGGTACGCCTATTGCAGGCGGGTTATTGGTTGGGCGTGGAATGTTCAATGCTAATTCCACCAACATCCCAGTTATCATCCTTGCGTCGGACGGTATTGCCAACATCCGCACCAACGGACAATGGACGGGCTTTAGTGGAAGCACGTACAACAACTTGACCTGCAATAATCCCGCCGTTCAGGATGCAATCACAGAAGCAAACAATGCAAAATCCGACAACGACGGTGATGGCAAACCCGATGCAATTATCTTTACAATTGCTATCGGCTCTGATTTCAATTCCGACGCATTACGCTCGATTGCAACAGAACCTGCTGACACGCATTTCTATCAAGTAACGAGCGGTGCGGCAATGCAGCAAATCTATGACAGCATTGCTGACCGCTTGGTCACGAGTACGGAATGTCTCGTGACACAGAAAGAATCGTTTGCGCCGAATGCGGTGGTGCGCGTGCGCAACCGCGACACGGGGGCAACATTGCAAACGACCACAACGTCTGCCGGTTACTTTGCCTTTACGAACATTCAGCCCGGGCTTTATGAGTTCACTTCTGCCAGTGTGACCGTAAGTGGCATGACCTATGATATCTTTACCGATGGTGTCGGCGGTCCGGTAATGACCAGCAACCCAACGATTCAAGTTGGTGACGGGTCGGGAGTGTACGAACAGGACATTGCACTCAAGACCGACGATTACAGCTGTAGTGCGCCGTAAGCAATAGACCGCAGTCGCACAAGTAGAGTACAAGCGCCGTTTGCACGAGCGGGGGTTCCGTTGCAAACGGCGTTCTTGTAAGGACGCTCCTATGTTATCACGCACGAATATTTTTCTAGCACTTGGTGCGCTAGTCATTGTACTTTTTTTCATCGCCGTTCTCGGCGCACAACCCCTCGCCGCGACAGGTCCTCTCTGTGACCAATTTGGCTGTTACCTCATTCACACCACTGCAAATGATTTTGTGCGCGGCGAATTTTATGCCACCGGTCTTAGGCAATTGGGTGACGGCGAAGTCCAATTACTTCCCGTAGGTCTATCGAAACCGTGGGAACCGACCACCAATTTGCCCGAGAATCGCGCTGAGCTGGCGCTCGTTTCGTACAACAATATCTTGTATGCCATCGGTGGCTTGGAAAGCGCGACCTATCATACAGAGATTTATTCCGCAACGACTTCGCTGGTTGGCGACATTTCCACCAGCTGGGTCAAAGCAGATGACCTTCCGGCTGCCCGTTCTGGCATCGCCGCAGTAATTGCGTACACACCCGACCCTGTGCTATATGTCATCGGCGGCGCAACCGGCACTTCTTCGGAAAGTAACACCATCTATTATAAAAAGATCGGCGCGGGCGGGAGTCTAAGCGGCGCATGGAGCACCGCAACTCTGCCCGGAAACCGAGTCTATTCGGCAGCCGTTGCGCGAAACAATAATCTTTATGTTAGTGGCGGCAAGGTCAGTTCGACTGAAATAGTCTATCGGATTCCAATTATCAACACAAATGGAGACCTCGGGGCAGCCGTGAACGACCTCGACTTGCCCGAAAGATTGCGTGCGCTCACATCTGTCACATGGCAAGGTGAATCAACCCAACATGTCTATATGCTGGGCGGCATTGATGACCTCGGACAGGGTTCGTCCGACGTGTATTACAGCCATTTCAACCCGGACAATAGCATAAACAACGGTGGTGGGGTTAGCGGTTGGAATGGTACTAGTCTTGTGGACGCATTCAACGCGCATGGGACGGTCCAATACAATGGTGCGATTTTTGTCATTGGGGGCAAGCAAGGTATCGCCTCCTCCACAGCTGTTACAAAAGTACAAACCGCATTGATTGACCCCGATGGTTCATTGCATAACTGGGGCGGCGGCGTCGGCAACTGGATTGTGACGGAACCACTCCCTGCGCCGCGCTTTTTCCATGGCACAACCGTCAACGATGGCGGTGAAATTTTTATCGCCGGCGGATACAACGCTTCAGGACAAGCAACAAAGACTGTTTATCATGGTTCCACTACCGGTTCCGCGTCCACTTATGCGCCGGTGGGTGAATACGTTGGAGAACCAATGGATGCAGGTGTATCCGGTAAACTCAAAGCCATCAAATGGAATGCAAGCGTCCTTGACACCTCCCAGATGGGTTTGGATCTTTACTATCGCACATCGAACAGTCTTGTGAACCTCGCAGCCGCAAATTGGACATTAGCGGGGACATCTGCACAAAGTACAAACGGGTTCACCAACACGCTCACTTTTCCCAATCCTCTGGAGCAGCGTTACATTCAATATCGCGCAGTCCTCACAACGGACATTCCCAATGAGTCACCGCAGCTCAACGCGGTTGTCGTAGATTTATACACACCGCCAACGCCGACCCCAACCGCGACGTCAACCGCAACAGAGCCGCCAAGCGCAACAGATACGCCAACAGGGTCGGCAACACCAAGTCCTACCCCAACATTGACAGAAACGCCAACATTGACAACAACGCCAACTGCAACGCCGACCAATACTGCCTCCCCAACAGCCACAACGACGGGAACCGCAACGAATACGCCCTGTCTTGGCAAACCCGCCATCGCAGTACCTGTTTCGCCGAACAACGCGAGCAGTATCAAACCGCTCAAAGTGCCATTGGGCTGGGACGCCGCAACTTGTGCCCAAACCTATAAAGTCATTGTCCGCCAAGACGCCAAAAAAGGACCCAAGGCATTCAAGAAAGCAAAAATTGCTGAAACCCAAATCAAGACCAAGAAACTTGCAGCAGGACATACCTATTATTGGCGCGTCAAATCCTGCAACACCGTTGGCTGTGCCAAGTGGTCCGTGTGGTGGAAATTCCGCATTACCTCCGGTGGTCATATTGTGGATGGGGGTCCTGCAGAAGAGCTGAAAGAATAGAGGATAACCGAAAGCGCGGCGGGTGGCAGCTCCACCCGCCGTTTTCGTAGTTGGCTTGTCGGGTGACTTTTTACCTGTTGTAAAATTTCGTGATTGTTACTACAATGTCAGGAATGGAAATCATTCTGCAACCGGGAGGCATTTCATGAGGGGTGGGGGTCGCATTTTTGTAATTTTAGGGATTGTACTCGCACTCATAGCCGGGGTCGCGGTATTTATTGTTTTGGCGCAAGCGGAACCGCAGCCCGTCGAAGTGCCAACCACAAAAGTTGTGGTCGCCTTTCAACAAGTCGCTTCACGCACTGAAATTTCTGCCGAGCAAGTCGGCGAAGTGGAATGGCCCTTGCGCGTGCCAACACCCATCGGCGCGTTTGAACGTCCTGCAGATGTCGTCGGCAAGCTTTCCAAGCAACCTATTTATGCGGGACAACCAATCATTACAGATATGGTCATTTCCAAAGAAGACGCGGAAGCCCAACACAGCAACGCCGCGCTCATTTTGGAAAAAGGGCAAATCGCTGTGGCTATCGGAGTCAGCCCAAGCAGCAATGTCGCCGAAGCGCTTCAAGCCGGCGACCGCGTAGATTTGCTCGTGACCTATAATGTCGAAGTCCAAAATCCTGTTACCAATCAAGGTACAGGCACCTACATTGTGACGCAAAAGACATTGGAAAATGTTTTGATTCTGCAAGTGGGTCCATGGCCCCGCGATGTGGGCGAACAATCTTCCTCACAAGGCGGCGGCGCGGTCAACATCATCACCCTGCAAATGGTCGAACAAGATGCCATTGCACTGAAACACATGGAGAATACAGTATCCTCGTATGCGTTCGTTCTACGCGCCGCGAACGACGACCAAATTTTTACCACTGAACCTGTCACCATCGAATATCTCAACAAGCGATTCAATTTCAATATCCCGGGGCTCGGACAATAAGCGAGGCGGGCGATCATCGTGATTGCCAATACATGGGGGCAGCATGTCTGTAACACGCGAGAACAAAAAAATTCGCGTTTTGATTGTGGATGATATTCCAGAGACGCGCGACAATCTAAAAAAACTCTTGTACTTTGAAGACGACATCGAAATTATTGATTCCGCCTCTAACGGACGCGAAGGGGTGGAAAAAGCTGCCGCGCTAAAACCCGACATTGTGTTGATGGACATCAACATGCCGGGGATGGATGGGATTCAGGCTAGCGAATTAATTTCACAAACGGACCCAAACATCCAAGTTGTAATGATGTCAGTGCAAGGTGAAGCGGATTATTTGCGGCGTTCGATGTTGGCGGGTGCGCGCGAATTTCTCATCAAACCGTTTTCCAGCGAAGAACTCGCGAATAGTCTCCGTCGGGTCAATCAACTCGCCGCCACCCGTCGTCAATTTTTGCCGCAAACCGCACCTGCCCCATTGCCGGATGACGGCGGAAGTTATTCGCAAACGCCAACTCCCCAACGCCCACGCGGCGCAAAAATCATTGCACTGTATTCTCCCAAAGGCGGCGTCGGCGTAACCACCATTGCGGTCAATCTCGCCATCGCGCTGCGCGAAGAAACGCGCGGACGCGTCGCCATCGTGGATGGTAGTTTTCAATTCGGTGATGTGGGTGTGCTTTTGAATCTGCCCGCGAATCGTACCATCGCCGATGTGGTTGAAGCCAAACATGACCCCGATGAAGAATTGTTGAACGGCATTCTCGCCGCGCACAGCTCGGGCATCAAAGTATTGCTCGCGCCGCCGCAGCCGGAGCAAGCCGAACTTGTCACGCCCGACCATGTTCGCAAAACGCTCGAAGCATTGAAAAGGATGTTTGACTATATTGTCATAGATACGGGTAAAGGGATTAGTGACCCGTTGCTTGCAATTTTCGACGCGTCTGAACAAATCATTTTGCTCTCAACCGCCGACATTAGCGCGCTCAAGGATGCCAAACTCTTTTTTGAAGTTACTCAGAAATTGGAATACCCGGCGTCCAAAACGTTGTTGGTGTTGAATCGTTACGATGGCAAATCGGGTATCAATTCGCGCGATGTCGAAGGCAACATCAAACATCCGGTCACGGGCGTGATTGCGCGTGATGACAAAGCGACGACGTTGGCATTGACACGCGGCATTCCGGTTGTGATTACACAAAAAGGAATTTCTTTTAGCCAATCCATCACGGCGATGGCGCGCATGTTGAAACGTGAAGAACCTGTCGTTGTCCCAACGCCCACAGCGCCCGCCGCCAAAGGCAACGCCGCGACAACACCACCAAAAATGGAAGGCGGAAAACCCAAACGCCGTTTTTTGATTTTCGGTTAAGTTCTCAAGTTGTGTTCGTGTTCGATATTTTGCTGCAATCCAACAATTGCAGTGTACTTTGAGTGAGGAGTGTTTCTATGTCACTGTTGAAACGTATCGAGAAAAAAGACCCAACGAGCGCGCCGGTTGTTCCATCTGGAAACGGCGGAAGCGCCGCGCCGCCCATCATTGAGCCCATTCGCCAGCGTCAAACCCCCGCGCCGCCCCAAGACAAATTGGTAGATTTGCGCGGTCGCCTTTTGACGAAAATCATCGCGGACCTCGATCCGAAACTCGACATTGGACATTCCGATGAATTGCGCCGCAGTATCGAAGAGCTCTTTAACCGCTTTCTTGCCGAAGAGCCGGATGTAGTACTTGGGCGCGTCGAACGCCAACGACTGCTCACCCAGCTCACCGCCGAAATCATGGGGCTTGGTCCACTTGAACCATTGCTCAATGACAACAGCATTGACGAAATCATGGTCAATGGCGCGAACATGATTTACATTGAGCGTCACGGTAAAATCGAACGCGTCCCGGCGCGCTTTGACAGCGACATGCACGTCAATCGCATTATTGACCGCATCGTTGCACCGCTTGGGCGGCGTGTGGACGAAGGGCAACCCTATGTGGACGCCCGCTTGCCCGACGGCTCACGCGTCAACATTATCATTCCGCCACTCGCCTTGAACGGACCGACGATTACAATTCGTAAATTCGCCAAAACGCCAATGACCTCTGAAGACTTGATCAAGCGCGGCGCGTTCAGTAACGAATTTAACGAATTTATGAAAGCGTGCGTCAAAGCGCGTTTGAACATTATTGTTTCCGGCGGCACCGGCACTGGTAAAACAACGATGCTCAACGTCTTTTCGAGTTTTATTCCAAACGACGAACGCGTGATAACCATCGAGGACGCGGCTGAACTTCAATTACGCCAAGAACATGTTATCACATTGGAATCGCGCCCCAAGAACATTGAAGGCAGAGGCGAAGTGACGCGCGGTGATTTAGTGGTGAATGCCCTGCGTATGCGTCCTGACCGCATTCTCGTCGGTGAATGTCGTTCTGCCGAAGCGCTGGACATGCTCCAAGCCATGAACACCGGTCACGAAGGTTCCATGACTACTGTCCATGCCAACAGTCCGCGTGATGCTTTGCATCGTCTCGAAACGATGGTTCTCATGGCGGGTTTTGATTTGCCCCTGAAAGCAATTCGCGAACAAATTTCGAGCGCACTCGATGTCGTGGTGCAATTGGAACGCATGCGCGATGGCACCCGCAAAGTCGTCAATGTCTCTGAAGTACAAGGCATGGAAGGCGAAGTCATTATCACGCAAGAAGTTTTCAAGTGGGAAAGCGCCGGCATCAAGGATGGCAAAGTCATGGGCTACTTGAAAGCCACCGGCATTCGCCCGAAATTTATCGAGCGCATCGAAGCAGCAGGCATCTTCTTGCCGCCAAACATCTTTGGGCTTGACCCGCGCTTTTATCAATAGGAAAAGATAGCTCAACGCGTTACGCACGACTTGAGCTAGTCACACGGTATGCGTGATGGATTTCAATAATTTTTTCACTCCCACCATCGCTCTCGCCCTGCTCTTTGCATTCGGCGTGTTGATTCTTTTTCTCGGTTTGGATCGCGCGTTGTCGGGTCGCAACTCAGCAATCGAATCGCGCTTGGATCGCTATGCCGGACGCCAAGTCGTTGATTCGAGCCTTTCACAACGCGGACGACCCAAAAGCGGACGCTTTGACAATCTCGTCAATGAACGTCGCGGCTCGGCAATTGCGACTGAACTTGCACGCGCCGACATCCGATTGAATCCCGGCGAATATGTTGCCATCAACCTCGCGGCTGTGGTAGGCGGCGCAATGCTCGCGTTCGTCGTCAGCGGCGGCAATTTTGTTGTCGCTCTGATTGGCGCCATTGTCGGATTCTATGCGCCGCGCTTGTGGGTGCGCTACAAACAAAACAAACGGCTGGACACTTTCAACAAGCAACTCGGCGACACGATTGTACTCATGTCAAATTCGCTGCGCTCGGGGTACAGTCTCTTGCAATCTATGGAGACCGCGTCGAAAGAGCTTTCGCCGCCAATGTCCAGCGAACTTGCGCGCGTGACGCGCGAAATTGGTTTGGGGCTCACGATTCAAGATGCGCTGGCAAACATGTATCGCCGTATGCCAAGTGATGACCTCGACCTGCTTATCACCGCGATCAATGTTCAACACGAAGTGGGCGGCAACCTCGCGGAAATTTTAGACAACATCGCGCACACCATTCGCGAACGCATTCGCATTTTTGGCGAGATTCGCACCATTACCGCGCAACAACGCCTCAGCGGCATCATCTTGTCTGTCTTGCCGGTTATTCTCGGCTTTGTCATGTACATCTTGAATCCCGAATATATTTCGCGCATGTGGCAAGACATTTGCGGATTGATGATGCTCTTTACCGGCGGAATTATGATTGTCATCGGGTATTTCGTCATTCGCCGTATCACGGATATCAAAGTCTAGAACCTCAGGTTCTCACGCGTATGCCTTATCTCGTACCCCTTGCTTTTGCCGGACTCTTTGGGCTGGCAATTATTATTCTCTTTATGGGACTCGCGCGCTCGAGCAGCGCTCCCAGCCCAGTCGAAGAACGTCTCCAAATGTACGGCACGCGTCCGCGCACGCTCGAAGAAATCGAATTGTCGCAACCGTTCGGTGAACGCGCAATCCTTCCATTAATACGCGGTCTCGCGCGCATGTTGTCGCGCACGACTCCGCAAAAGAATGTCGAAGAGATGCGGCTCAAACTCGAACTCGCCGGACTGCCCAACAATTGGAACGTCTCGGACTTTTTGGGATTGCGCGGACTGGTAGGCATTATCACATCGGCGTTGTTGACCTTCCTTGCGATTGTCATTCGCATGGATGCACCATTGATTTTGTTGTTCTTGGGCATAGGCGGCATTGTCGGTTTCTACTTGCCCCTGCTTTGGTTGAACCGAACGATACGACAACGCCAAGACCGCATCCTGCGACAATTGCCCGATGCAATGGACTTGCTCACCATCAGCGTGGAATCCGGTCTGGGCTTTGATGCGGCAATGGGCAAGGTCGCAGAAAAGTGGGACAATGATTTGAGTCGCGCGTTTGCGCGTGCACTGTCCGAAATTCGCGTCGGCAAATTGCGGCGCGAAGCATTACGCGATATGGCGCAACGCATTCAAGTCCCCGATTTTACAAATTTCATCGCCGCCATCATTCAAGCCGACCAACTCGGCGTGAGCATCGCCAAAGTGTTGCGGATTCAATCCGAACAGATGCGGATTCGACGCCGACAACGCGCCGAAGAATTGGCAAATCAAGCGCCAATCAAAATGTTGATTCCGCTCACCTTTTTAATTTTCCCATCCATCTTTATCGTGCTGCTCGGACCCGCCGTCCTCGTTTTCATGTCCGGCGGTTTTACCGCGCGCTAACTTTTTTTGCAATGGAACGCGCGTGGAAAAATTTTCCCCGCGCGTTTCTTGTTTCCTGATGACGGCGCTCCGCGTTTTCAATCACACGCGCAATACCACACTCGTGACAAATGGAATTGTTGCCGACACGTATTGGGCGCGCTTTATGGGTCTGATGGGCAAAACAACATTGCCCGCCGGTTTTGGTCTGTTGTTGAAAAACGAATCCGCGATTCATTCGTTTGGCATGCGGATTCCGATTGATGTAGTCTATCTCAACGCGCGTTCTCAAGTATTGCGCGTGCACACCGCGATGTCACCGTGGCGACTTGGTCCCCTTGTGCGGCATGTGCAAGATGTGCTAGAATTACCCGTAGGGACACTTGCCGCAACACAGACACAGCAAGGCGACCAACTTGAATTGGAATTTGTATGATGCCCACATCGGGTGTTCTAGAGACTTGGACTAGTTTGGGCGGGAGGTTGCTCGACCTCCTTTTTCCCGCGCGCTGTGTCAATTGCAAACAAGTCAACGGCTCGCTCTGCTCCGCTTGCCTCGCCACTGTTCAAACAATCTCTACTCCAACCTGTGTGCGCTGCGGACATCCGCTTCGCACCGCTCACGCAGTTTGTATTGAATGCAAGACACATCCGCTTCAAATTACGCGCATCCAATCGGTAGTCTGGCATGACGGCGCAATTCGGGAAGCGATTCACGCGTTGAAATACAATCGCCGCCGCGATGTTGCGCGACCACTGGCACAATTCTTGGCAGAAAAAATTTCTTCCTCAGACGTGACATTTGACCTCATAACCAGCGTGCCACTGCATCCTGTGCGCGAGCAACAACGCGGTTACAATCAAGCAGAACTGCTCGCCCAGAATGCGGCGGCACTGCAAAAGTTGACCTATCGCAATGTCTTGCGGCGAACGCGCGAGACTGCCGACCAAATTGGATTGAATGGCGTCGCGCGGCGCACCAATGTCGCAAATGCTTTTATTGCCGAAGCGTCACTCGTTCAAGACAAAACCGTATTGCTTATTGATGATGTTTCAACCACCGGTGCGACGTTGGACGCGTGCGCGATAGCTTTGTTCCAAGCACGCGCGAGCGCCGTGTATGGCATGACCGTTGCGCGCCCACGTACGCGTTCTTTTTAAGCACCGCGCTTGCTCGATGGGCGCGGGTACCCAGAATTTGCAATGGCTCGTTCTTTACCAAATCCCATAGTGTGTACGACCTGTCTCGCCGGTGCGGCGTTACTTGAAAAACACCGTCGCGCACGATTCCATTTCGCGAACAGGTCAAGGAGGATACGATGCAGCTTATTATTACCGGCAAGAATATGCACGTTTCGGAGCGGACCGAAGACTTTGTCAAGCAAAAGTTGGAACGCCTCGACCGCCATTTGAGCCAAGAGGTCGAGGGCCGCGTAGAATTGGCTCAAGAAAAAACCAAAGACGCGAACCAGCGCCAGATTGTCCAAGTGACTTTGTTCAAGAACGGGACAATCATTCGCGCCGAAGAACGCGCAGCGGATTTAAAAGTCGCGGTGGACGCGGTGGTGGACAAGCTCGACAAACAAATTCGACGTTACAAAGACAAGCAAGTGCGTAAACGCCGCGAGGCAGCCGAAGTAGTGGACGCGGTTGAACAAGCGGTGGCGGAAGGTGAGATTGAATTTGAACCGCGCCTCGTTCGCTCGAAACGTTTTATGACCGCGCCAATGAGTCCTCAAGAAGCAATCGAACAAATGGAACTGTTGGGGCATTCTTTCTTTTTGTTTTTGAATGCCGACAACGACTCATTGAATGTGGTCTATCGCCGGGATGATGGGGATTATGGACTGTTGGAACCCCAGCTGAACTAAACCAATTGCGTGTCCATATCTTTTGGCTCGAGCAATTGACATGGCACGCCCTACGACAAAATCAAAACAGAGGGGGAATCATGTTGCACTCCAAATGCAACCCCAAATGATTCGCCCCTCTTTTTTTCGCCCAAGCAAAACAGTACATTTTTTTCTTTTACAATATACTCGCCAAATGGTAGTAACGATTCGCAGTCGTTCGGCAAAAACGATTGAAAGCTTTACGATACGCGCATTTGGCGAAGGTATTGTTTTACAGAAGGAGTTTTACGTGACAAAGAATCCGCCTGCACGCCTGCGTTTTGCGCTCATCACCTTTATCATCACGGCAACCATTCTAGCCGGCTTGCTCTTTTTGAATCGTTTGGTCTCGGCGGCTCCGCCGAACATTTCGCCTTCAGCGCAAGTGAACGCGCAAGAACGCGAACGTTGTCTCGATAGCGGCAACGCGATTTCTGCGCGTCACGCCCAAACGGGAAAATTTCGTTTCGTCGCACACGCGGGCAGCGGCGCGCTGCCACAACCTGCCGCGCTCGAGGCAAACGCGTCCGCAGAATCCGCCGCACGCGGTTATTTTAGCGTGTGTGGTTCTCTTTTTGGTTTGACGAATCAGGCAACCGAATTGAATCTGATGCGCGAGAACGCACAACGCGATGGCATGACGATGGTGCGGTTTCAACAAACGTATCGCGGTATTCCGGTGATGGGCGGTGAACTCATTGCAAACATTACCGCGTCGCGCGACATTCGCGCCGTGACAGGAGAAGTGTTGCCAAACGTTTCACTCGACACCACGCCGCGCATTTCATCCGCACAAGCACAGACCGTTGCGCGCCAAGCCATCGCGCGCAAATACAAAATGGATGCCAACACCCTCGCAGCCGACGAACCGGCACTCTGGATATTCAACCCGATTCTAGTTCGCCCCGGTGGTGGAATGACCACGCTCGTGTGGCGAATGAATGTTGCCCCGCAGGGCGTGAGCGATGTGCGCGAATTGGTTTTGGTGGACGCACAACGCGGCTTTGTCACGTTGGCATTCAATCAAATTGATAACGCGCGCAATCGGCGCACGTACACCGCAGGCGGCGGTTTTTCATTGCCCGGCACGCTCGTTTGCAATGAAGCCAATCCGACTTGTTCCGGCGGCGATGCGGACGCGAAAAACGCGCACAAGTACGCGGGCGAGACGTACGATTTCTATTCGAGCAACCATGGACGCGACAGTATTGACAATGCAGGAATGGATTTGATTTCCACCGTACATTACGGTGTCGGCTATCAAAACGCGTTTTGGGATTCGACACAAATGGTGTATGGCGATGGGTTTTCGCAAGCGGATGATGTGGTGGGACATGAATTGACACACGGCGTCACCGAACACGAATCGGGTCTGTATTATTATTATCAATCGGGCGCAATGAATGAATCATTCTCGGACGTGTGGGGCGAATTTGTTGACCTCACCAATTCGTCAGGTACCGATACATCCGCGACGCGTTGGCAAATGGGCGAAGACATTCCGGGCTTTGGCGCGATTCGCGACATGCAAGACCCAACCGTTTTTGGGGACCCGGACAAAATGACGAGCGCGAATTACTATCCCGGTCCATGCGGCTCCCTGAGTTCGCAATGCGATAGCGGCGGCGTACATATCAACAGCGGGGTAAATAACAAAGCTGTGTACTTGATGGTGGACGGCGGCACGTTCAATGGCAAGACCATTACCGGTATCGGCATCCCCAAAGTCGCAAAAATCTATTATCGCGTCCAAACAAATTACCTCACATCGGGTTCGGACTATGATGATTTGTACAGCGGTTTGAATCAAGCATGTTCCGATTTGATTGGCAGTGACGGCATCACGAGCGACAACTGCACCCAAGTCAAAAATGCCGCGCTTGCCGTTGAAATGAACAAGCCGCCGTATTCCAGTTACAACCCCGAAGCAAAAGAGTGCAACAGTGGCTCACCGTCCAACGTTTTCTTTGACAATATGGAAAGTGGCGCGGGCAACTGGACCTTTGGCGCGGTGAGCGGCTCAAATCTCTGGCAGTACGGTTCCGCGTCAGACAATTTCGCGCATTCGGGCACAAAATTTTTGTTCGCGGAGACGAGCGCAGGGTCGAATGATGATTCGTACGCGGCGATGACAAACAATGTCGCCATTCCCGCGAATGCGTACTTGTGGTTCGCGCACGCGTACGCGTTTGAAGACCCGAACTATGATGGCGGCGTCGTCGAGTATTCGGTCAATGGCGGCGGGTGGACGGATGCGAACGCGTTGTTCGACACGAATGGATATAACGGCGCAATTTCCGGAAGCGACGGCAACCCAATCGCGGGACGCCAAGCATTCCTTTCGGACAGTCATGGTTACATTTCCAGTCGGTTGAATCTTGCTTCTCTCGCGGGCAGCAATGTTAAATTTCGTTGGCGCGTAGGCTTGGACGCGATTGTCACAGACCGCGGCTGGTGGCTCGACGATGTTCGGATTTACACTTGCTCCGGCAGCACCGCAACACCCACTGCCACCGCAACGGCAACAACTCCGGGCGGCGCGACGAATACGCCGACACAGACCGCAACCGCAACTCCCACAACCCCTGTGCAAGTTGTTGTCATGCGCGTGTACACGACAAACAAAAACAACGTCGAGAAAACGCAATTCAAGCGCGGCGAAAAAATTCGCTATTACGCGCAAGTGAACAACAGCGGCGCGAGTTGCGCGGTCAACGGCACATGGCTCGCCAAAGGCAAAGGTACGACGCTTGCCTCATGGCAAGGTCCCTTTAGTGTTGAACCCGGCACTTCCTATTGGTACTTGCAGCGCAAAATCCCGAATGATGCGCCGTTCCGTAAATACAAATTGACCATCACCATCAACTGTAATGGAGTCGAGTCAAGCGGATGGAAAAAATTCAGCGTAGTAGCGGGGACCATCGTCAATGAAGATGACCGCAATGTGAATGCCGGAGTAAAGCGCGCGAGATAAAATTCAAGCGCGTATGAGGTAGAAATAGAGTGCCGCGAAAATAATTCGCGGCACTCTATCTTTTGCGCGCGCCCATTGCCCGCACCGCGCAGCGATGGTATAATTTTCTGCGCTATGGCAACACGAAAATCTTCTTCCCAATCCAAAGCAAAACCAAAACCTGCAGCCAATCTTTCGCCCGAATACCGTGACTATTTAAAACGTCATGCCGAAATGGGTGAAGACCGTCCCAAGCTCACCCCTGCCGAGTTTGAAGAATATGAGGATGAGTTGCTGGACCTCTTGGCGCTCAACGACAAGAGTATGACCGACGACCAAATCGTGCGCATTCAAGAATTGGAATATCTCTTGATTGATGCGGAATGAAAGTTCCTACCATCCTCTTTGTCTGCACGGGAAACATTTGTCGCTCACCAATGGCAGAAGCGTTGTTTCGCGCGCGCGCGGAACGCGCAGGCGATAGCGTCAATGTGGAATCAGCAGGCACGTGGGGCATGGACGGTGAGCCGGCATCCGCGTTCGCGCGTGACGTTCTCGCGCAGCGCGGCATTTCGTTGGATTCGCACATTGCGCGCACTGTCACGCGCGAAATTTTGGAACGCGCGGCGGTAGTGATTGTAATGACGCGCAGTCACCGCGACGCGCTTGCCGCAGAATTTCCGTTGGTGCGTCCGAAAATTCATTTGATGAGTCAATTGAACGGCATCGAGTATGACATTGCCGACCCGTACGGCAAACCACGCGCCGCCTATGAATTGTGCGCGGATGATTTAGCGCAATTAATCGAAACCGGCTACGACCGAATTTTGCGATGGCTCGTGCAAGATACAACTCGCGTGTAAATTCCGGCGCAATGCCGCTTCTCCTTCGGGCTCATGAGCGCATTACAACCTCTCCTCCAACGCGCCGACCAATTTTTTTCTGCCGTCATCGCTCGCCTGCCCCCCCCCCTTGACGATTTGCGCGTGCGTTTGCGCTTGCAAGCAGGCGCTGCGATCGCGCTCGTTGTCACGTTTCTTGTTATTCTCCTGCTCGTCTCGAATCTGCTCGCACCACTCGACCGCGTTGCCACCGATTTTCTGTACCACTCACAGCCGCCGCAGCCGCAAATTGCCATCATTGCCATTGACAAAAAATCGTTGGATGAAATTGGCACCTTTCCTTGGTCGCGCGCCATTCACGCCGAATTGCTCGAACGCTTGAGGACGGTGCCGCCGCGCCTTATCGCGTTCGATATTGTTTTGGCACAACCCTCTTTAGAAGATGATCTGTTGGCGCAAGCGATTCAACGCAGCGGCAACGTTTTGCTCGCGGTGAGCGCAGAAGAAGACCAACAATTGCCGCGCGCGTATGAAACCTTGCCCGCGTATGGACAATTGCTTACACCCGACACGCCGCTCGCAGCTGCCGCGAAACGACTTGGGCATCGCATCATTCAAGCCGATGCGGATAAAATAACGCGCCAACTTCCAACCGTGATTCAATCCAACAATGTTGCGTATCCCGCGCTGGGACTCGCGGCGATTGCGGAATATCTGAACGCGCCGGAGATTCAACCCAACTTGGCGGCACGTGTCGTAAAGTTCGGAAGGTACCAAATTCCAACCGATGAATATGGAAACGCGCTGTTGAATTTTTCCAGCCCGAACGCGGATGTGGACACTTATTCGTATGTGGACGTACTGCGCGGCGCGGTGCCGCCCGAAACATTTACGAATCGGCTCGTGTTTGTCGGTGGTAACAGCACCATCGAATCGGAACAATACGCGATTCCACTGCAGCTCGGCGAAGCGCGTACCTACAATGTGAATTTGCAGGCAACGCTGGCAAACATGTTCCTGACACTTCCGCCAAATACTCTGCAAGGACAAGGCGCGCTCGAAAAACTTGGCGTGATTTTGGGCATCGCCCTCGTCGCGGGTTTGACCTTGCCGCATGTGCGGTTGTTGTACAGTGTTGCGTTGACGCTGGTCTATTTGGTGGGGCTGCTGCTTTTTGCGTTCGATGCGTTCAATCGCGGCGTGGTGATTCAAATTCTCTATCCTGCGCTTGCACTCTTGCTTACCTCTGCAAGCATCATCACCTTTCGCTATTTTTCCGAAGACCGTCGGCGTCAATTTCTCACGTCGTTTTTCCGCCGTTACGTTCCGGCAGAAATTGTGGGGCGTGTGATTGACGCGATTGACCGCGGCGAAGTACCGCTTTCCGGCACGCGGCGCATGGTGACTGTGTTGTATGCCGACTTGCGCGGCTTTGCGACGATTTCCGATGAGATCGCGCCGCAAGTGGTTTTGCAAACCGTCAATCAATATATGGAACTCGCCCTCGAAGCGATTTCCGCACAAGATGGGACGGTTTCAAAACCGATGGGCGATGCGCTGATTGCTGTATGGAATGCGCCGCTCGACCAAGCCGACCATTGCGCGCGCGGTTTGAACGCGGCAGTCCAGATTCGTCGCCGCTTTCTGCAATTTCAAAAAAAGAATCCTGCCCAAGAAAGTTTTAGTGTGGGCATTGGGCTGGCAACGGGTTGGGCAGTGATGGGGAATATCAACGCGCTGGGCAAAGTGGAATACACCCTCGTTGGCGACACGGTGAATGTCGCCGCGCGCATTAGCGCGTTCTCCAACAACAATCAAATTCTGGCAGACACAGCTACCGCGTTCAGACCCCCTGATGAAGTTGTCGTGCGCGAATTATCGCCCGTGCGCGTGCGCGGGCGAAAGGAACCGCTGCCCGTATGGGAAGTGCGCGAGGCAGCGCCGATAATTGAACCGGACGAGGAGAGCGACGAGTAAAACAAGAAACGAACCCGTTAGCTGGGAGCTAACGGGTTCGTTTCTTGTTTTGGATTCTCCCACATTTCGCGCGCCCACACTTGCCGCCAGAACGCGTAATATCCCATGAGCGCGCTCAACACGAAACCGTGCAAGCCATCGCGATATCCTTGCAGTGAAAAAAAACGACGCGTAAATTCGCGCACAGGCATACTCACAAAACTCCGCAGACGCGGGCGAATGCCCTGCGTGAACATTTCTTGCGCTTCAAATTTTGTGTAACGCTTTTGTTTCGTGCGAAATTGTGCAAGGGTTTCATAGTTGTAGTGCGTCAACGGATTTTTCAAATACAATTCACCGCCTTGTGCAATGACCAATTCATGCACCGGACGCGCGGGGTCAAAGTGGGCGCGCGTTTTGCGTAACACGCGCGGCTGGTAATCGGGCGACCAGCCGGTGTGTTGAATCCATTTGCCAAAAATAAAATTTTTGCGCGGTATCCAAAACAACGCGGTGTCTTGCATAGTGTGTTCAATACGCGAAATTTCGTTGCGTATTTCCTCACCCACTTGCGCGTCCGCGCGTTCATCCGCATCAATAAAAAAAATCCACTCGCCTCGCGCCGCGTCCATTGCCGCGTTGCGTTGATTCGGATAATTGTCGAATGCGCGCGCTTCTACACGCGCGCCACTCTCGCGCGCAATCTCGCGCGTGTTATCCGTACTGTTGGAATCAAACACCAACAATTCACCCGCAAACGCGCGCACCGATTCCAAACACGCGCGAATATGCTTGGCTTCGTTGTACGTGAGAACAATCACCGACAAGTTCATGGCGAATCAAACGTGACAGGTTTTTCGATGTCTACATCGCGAAACCTGTCACGTTTTGCTAGTTCAAGCACCTGTTCGTACGCCTTCAAACGTTTTTCCAAATCGTCTTGATTCATTGCGCCGCGAGACGCATCATCGCGCGCCCCGCGCATTGCACGTTCCATTCCCCGTTGCACGAGAAAACGCGCCGCGCGATTAAACGTACTCGAATAATTTTTGCGAAACAGTGTGAACCGCGCTTTCCACAATTCTACGAACATCTTGTCGCGAAATTGTTTTGTACTGCGCGCTTCGTGATGCACTATACGCGCGTGCGGCACACACCAAATCTCCCACCCCGCGCGTTTGAGCCGCATACACCAGTCCACTTCCTCCGCGTAAATGAAATAGTCTTCGTCGAGCAGCCCAACTTGTTTTGCCGCGTCGGGACGCACGAGCAGCGCCGCGCCGAGCGGATGGTCAATTGGAAATGGTTCGCCGCGTTCGTATTGTGAGAATGGATAACGTCCATTCAACGCGGATTCACGCAAACGCCAATGCACCGGAAACAAGTCCATATAAATCTGTGCGAGTGTTGGAAAGTGAAAGGCGGAATGTTGGCGCGTCCCGTCAGGATAAAACAAACTCGCGCCGCACACAGCCGCGTGCTGATGCGTGTCCATGAATTCAACGAGCAAGCGAAACGGATTCGGCGCTTCGGGCGAAATCTCCGTGTCGGGATTCAACAGCATCCAATAACGTCCGCGCGCGATTTTCAGTCCTTGATTATTCGCTTTTGAAAATCCAACGTTTTCGGAATTGGCAAGCAACTCAACCTGCGGAAATTTTTCGCGCAGCATTTCGGTGCTGCCGTCGGTGGACGCGTTATCAATGACGACAATTTGCAGTTGTGGGGAATCGGGTGCGCCGAGAATGGAGGAGATACACCGCTCAAGCAAGTCGCGGAGTTGAAAGGAAACGATGACCAGCGTTAAATCGAATGGTGCCACAGGAGAGAAAGAATTAGTGCATGTCCTTGCGCGGCATGATGGGAATTTGCTTGAACTCGCGCATCAATTCAATCATACGCTCGACGGTTGCATTGAACATTATTTCGCCAAATTCGCGCGTCGCGACGGTTGGGTCGCCCGCGACGCCCGTCTTGGAAAAGCGTGACCACCAATCCATCCACGCATACGCGGCGGGTTTCGGATGGTCCCAATTAAAGTATTTCAAATCGGGGACGCCCATCTCTTGCACCGCTTTGTCCATCTGCACCAAATCGGGACGCAAATACAACATCATTGACGTTTCAAATTCGCAGGCGTGTCCGATGCCGCCATGTTCGGACTTGCGATGTTTCGCAATCAAATCGCGAATCAACACATCATCCACTGCCGCGTTCCCCGCCATTGCACCAACAATCGCGCCCGTTGCAAGAACGGCTTTGCGCGCGGCGAGTTCCACGAGTGAAGAATTCGAGCCGTGACCATTGACCAACATGATGTGATTGAATCCATGTCGCGCGACGCTGATTGCGGCGTCGGAAAAAATCGTCAACAAATTTTCCATGGACGAGGTGAGCGAGCCGGGATAATCCATGTGATGGTCTTCAAAGCCAATCGGCAAAACGGGCAGCGACAAAATTTCATCCGGCACACGCCGCGCCACTTCAAAACAAACGGCTTCGACAATCACATTGTCGGTGTTTAACGGCAAATGCGGACCGTGGTCTTCAATCGAACCGATAGGAATGAGAATCGCTTTTTTCGCAGCCGCCGCATCGCGCACTTCGAGCCAGGTTAAATCGTCATAGCGAAATTTGGTCATCGTGTTGTCCTCTTGCAGAAAATTATATCACAGCAACCCAAACAAAAAACTCGCTCTGAACGGAGCGAGTTTTCATTTATTCGGCGAGCGTTCTGGGGTCGAGCGCGTCGCGCAAGCCGTCGCCGACAAAATTGATGGCGAGTACGGTAATTAGAATCAATAGTCCGGGGAACAACCAAATTTGCGGCGCACTGTCAATGTATTGCGTCGCGTCTTCGAGCATGTTGCCCCACGTTGCCGTTGGGGCGCGCACGCCGAGACCAAGAAAACTGATGTACGCTTCAGAGAGAATCGCGGTTGCAATGCCCAAGGTCGCGGCGACGATAATCGGGGCGGTGGTGTTGGGCAGGACGTGATTGAAAATGATGCGTAGATTTTTTACACCCAACGCGCGCGCAGCGGTGACAAATTCGCGTTCTTTGAGTGACAAAAATTCAGAACGCACAATGCGAGCGAGATACATCCAACTGGTGAGTCCGATAATGACAATGATAACAATCAAACTGCCGCTGAACTCGCGTCCAAAGACGTGAAAATTCTGAATTTTATCTCCCGCGTATTTCGCAGCAATGATAAGTAAAAACAATGACGGGATGTTCAGGACGGCTTCGGTAAAACGCATCAGCAAATTATCCACCATACCGCCATAGTATCCGGCGAATGCACCGATAAGAATCCCAACGAGCAGTGAAATCGCAACCGATGCCAAACCAATCAACAGCGAAATTTGTCCACCATAAATTGTGCGCGCCAAAATATCGCGCCCAATCGGGTCGGTGCCAAATGGATGCGCCGCCGAAGGACCTTGCAAGCGCACACCCAAGTCGTTGAAATTGGCGTACTCTTCGGAAAACACAAACGAGCCAATGAGGATATATGCGATCAGCAAACCCATAAGGACGAGCCCAAACATCGCTGCGCGGTTGCGTTTCATTTTGCGCCACGCGAGTTGAGTGGGCGAAAGAACGATGTGCTGTGATGCTTTTGCTTGGGGTGAGCTGAACGTTTCAGAGAGAGTTGCCATGTGCAAGAATGACTATTGATAACGGATGCGCGGGTCGAGAAACGTGTATGTGATGTCTGTGAGCAATTGGAAAAAGACAACCGAAATGGAAATGAGCATCAACACGCCCATCAAGACCGGCAAGTCCGATTTGAGGGCGTGGTCGAAAAATAATCTGCCCATGCCGGGCCAAGAAAAAATGGTTTCTGTCACCAACGCGCCTGCCATCAAGAACCCAAGGTCGAGTCCGATGAGGGTCACAATCGGCAGTGCCGCATTCTTGAGCGCGTGTTTGAACAAAATGGTTCTGTCGCTCAATCCTTTTGCTTTCGCGGTTCGAATGTAATCTTGACTAATGACTTCGAGCATGTTCGAGCGAATAAAGCGACTGTACGCGGCAATCGAAATAATGGAAAGGGTTGCGACGGGCAACACCAAATGCCAAACCAATTGGTCAAGTGTCTTGCCCGCGCCGGCTTCGTACATTCTACCGGTGGGAAAATACGGCAGCCCCGCGAGTTTTGGATACACGCCAAACAAATAAATCAAGCCGAGCGCCAAAAGCGGCACGGGCATCGAATAGCCAACGAACGATAAACCTGTAAAAACGTTGTCAAACATAGAATACTGTTTGACTGCCGACACGATTCCTAAAAAGAGGGCAAAACTAATAATCACAACTTCCGCTGTGACCATCAATATCAAAGTATTCGGCAAGCGGTCCGTAATCATTTTCACCACCGGCTCGCGCGTCACAACAGAGGTTCCCAAATCACCGCGCAAGACACCCATGCGCGTTCCATTTTTTTCGGGAACGCCGTCACCATCCACATCAATTCTCATCCAATCATTTCCAACTAACCAAACCAGATACTGTACGTAAATCGGTTGGTCGAGACCGAGTTGACGAACCAAGCGCTCGCGGTCTTTGCCTTTGACTTGACCGTTTCGCCCCGCGAACGCGATGAGGGGGTCGCCCATGTTCATAATCAGCACAAAGACAATAACGCTGATGAGAAACAAAAGCGGGATGGCTTGAAGCAAACGCCGAAGGATAAATCTGCCCATAGCTCATGAATGTTCCGATGCCCTCTCGAAAATTTTCAAGAGGGCATCGGAAAGCTATCTGCTTACGAAACGCACAACAGGTTTCTTATTTCTCCCATTCGTACGCGTTCCAGAATGGGGTTACGCCCGAGAACTTTACGTTCTTGAGCGTTTTGGAGACGGTCCATAAATCAGGGTCGTCCCAGATGCTCACAAAGTACACCTTGTCGGCGATGATTTTTTGGATTTGCTTGAAGATTTCGTTGCGCGCATTCGCATCTACCGTTTGCGCTTGCTTGATAAAGAGCGCGTCCAATTCCTTATCGCAAACAAATTCCCAATTGTTACCGGGCGGATTGGCATCGGATGGAATTTCACTGCACAACCAACGCGAGGTATCGGGGTCGGGGAAGGAAGGCGCATCAGACCATTCGGCAATGTCGTATTGTCCGGTTGCAATAGGTCCTTTGTCGCCATAGCTGCCGAAAAAGACATCGGACGGATGATTAATCAATTCCGCATCCACGCCAATGGCTTTCCATGCTTGCTGCACAATCGCTTGCACATTTTTGCGAACTTCACGCGTGGTCGTAGCATAACGCAGTTTGAGCTTGACCCCATCCTTTTCGCGAATCCCATCACTGCCGACTTTCCATCCTGCATCGTCAAGTAATTTTTTGGCGCCTTCGGGGTCAAAGGGAATCGCGGGAACGCTCGAATCGGCTTGCGGCATATTATCCCAGAACGTCAGCGCGGGTTTGGTCAGACCGTACAAAAGCTCTTTGCTAATCTTGTCGCGGTCAAACGCCATAATAATGGCGCGACGCACATTCACGTCTTGAAGCGCCGGATGACCTTTCGTATTCTCCGTCGTACTCATATTAAAGTTCCACAACTCTTTATAGCCGGACGAGACGAGAGGAATATCCACTGTGCCGAGCTTTTGCAAATCAGGAACGTCGGCGTAACTGATAAAGACGCCAATGTCAACGTCCCCTGCTTTGATGGCTGCGGTCTGCGCCGCATCATCAGGCACGAATTGAATAAACACCTGGTCAAGCTTGGGTTTCCCCAGCCAAAAGTTGGGGTTCGCGTCAAAGGCGATGTGACTGCCGGTTTCCCATTCGCTAAATACAAATGGTCCGACGCCAACTGTCGGTTTGCGATTCCATTCCGCATTGTCAATGGTCCCATCTTTTTGAAAGACAGGTTCGAGAATGTGTTTGGGAATTGCATTGCTGGAATTGGCGCGACTGAAAATTTTGGTCATCCACGGCGCATACGGTTCTTTGAAGGTGACAACGAGCGTGTGTGGGTCTTTTGCCACAACACTTTCAACTGCTGTATCAAACGGATCGCGACTTGTGACCGTATTCTTGTCGCTCAAGACCATCTGATAGGTGAATACATAATCGTCGGCAGTGAGTGGCGTACCGTCAGACCATTTCACGTCATCGCGCAGATTGAAGGTAATTACCTTGCCATCGGGTGAAATGCCACCGTTTTCGCCAGTAGGAATCTCTTTGGCAATCCACGGAATCGCTTGGTTCTTGTCGTTAAAGCTGATGAGCGCATCCGCCAAAAAGAGGTCGAACAAATTCGCCGTGAACCATTGATTGCTATAGAGCGGGTTCATGTTGTTCGGTTCTTGCGTGTACGAAATTTTGGCAACTTTGCCGCCGGTGGAAGGCGCGCTCGTCGGCGCGGGTGCAGTCGTCGGCGCAGGCGCAGAGGTTGGTTGTACCGCAGGGGCTTGCGTTGGTGGCACTGCGGTAGGTGCGGGCGCAGGCGCGCACGCGACGATTGCGACAATCGCCGCCGCAATCAAAAGTATCAAGCCATTGCGTTTTGTAAAAACGCGTTTCATCGTTTCTTCTCCTCCTGAAATTGTTACCGGGAATGCAGTGGCATAAGGCGTCTAATCCAAGAGCCGCACTGCAATCCAACATTTATTGCAACGTGATGGGCGCGCGTCACCTCCTTTCGATACGCGAGATAATTTTGTACAAATTCATTTGAGCAGCGAACGTGGGTCGAGCGCATCACGCAGCCCATCGCCAACATAGTTGATGGAAAGGACCGTGAGAAAAATCAACAATCCGGGGATAATGGCAATGTGAGGCGAGATACTCAAATAATCTTGGGCGTCAAACAACATGCGTCCCCATGTGGGAAAATCGGGCGGAAAACCCAAACCGAGAAAAGAAAGTGTTGATTCGGTGACGATGGCAGCGCCAACTGCGAGGGTCGCCGCAACAATCACCGGCGAAAGTACGTTGGGCAAGATGTGGCGAAAAATAATGCGCGCGGTTGGTACCCCCAAACAATGCGCGGCTTCGACAAACTCTTTTTGTTTGATGGAAAGAAATTGCGCGCGCACCACGCGGGCAACCGTCATCCAACCAAAGAGTCCGATGAGCAGTACCATCAAGAAAAAGACGCCGAGCTGCAAACCGAACGCCGCGCGCAAAGGGTCGCGAAAAAGATAGATGGTCATAATCAGCACGGGCAGAACCGGCAGCGATAGAAATAATTCAGTGAGCCGCATGAGCCACGAATCTATCCGTCCCCCAAAAAAACCTGCGAGCGCGCCAATGAGAATCCCCAAAAAGATTGCGACAAACATCGCCATCATACCCACCGCCAGCGAAATTCTGCCGCCGTACAGTGCGCGCGCCAATTGGTCTTGCCCCAACTGATTCGTGCCGAATGGATATTCGATGGACGGGGGCTGACTGGTTTTGCCAAAATCGAGTTTCGCGGGGCTGCGCGGATAAAAAATCGGACCGACGAGGACAGCAGCGATAATCACCGCAAGAATAATAACCCCGAGCATCGCCGTACGATGACGACGAAACTTGCCCCACGCATCGCTCCAAAGAGTGCGCGGCTTGCGTTTCGCCAGCTCTTGCTCTCGGGTCAGAATTTGGGCGAGGGGCTTGCCGGTGAGGGTGACAGACGATTCAGCCATTGGCGTTACGAATACTTGATGCGTGGATCGAGAAAACCGTACAGCACATCCACAATCAAATTGAAAAGCACGACCAGAATCGCAAAAATAAAAGTAACGCCCATAATGACAGGCGTGTCACTCGAATTAAACGACGAAACGAGGAGCGACCCAATCCCCGGTACGCGAAAGATTTGTTCGGTAATCAACGCGCCTGTAAAAATCGTGGGAACCCCCAACGCAATCAATGTGACGACAGGGATTAGCGAATTTCGAAAGATGTGTCCAAAGAGCACTGCGCGTTCGGACAATCCTTTCGCGCGTGCTGTCCGCACATAGTCCTGCGGGATATTTTCCAACATGGAAGCGCGCACATAGCGCATCAGTGTTGCGGTCTGAAACAAAGTCAAGACGGTGATAGGCAAGACCGATTGTTTCAACACGAGGAGAAATGATTCCGCATCAGTGACTTTGATGGTGGAATCATAAATCCAAGGGAACCATTTTAGGCGAACACCAAAAATCAGAATGAGAATAAGTCCGGTGAAAAAAGTTGGGAGCGAAAAACCGATAAAGGCAATGGTTGAAGCAATGTGGTCAAATTTCGAGTACTGCTTGACCGCAGAAATGACGCCGAGGGGGATTGCCAGAACAATAGAAAGAACATATGCCATGCCAATGACCCATAAAGTCGTCGGCAGGCGCTGCAGAATCAACGTAGTAACGGGAAGCCGACTCGAAAACGAAAAACCCAGGTCTCCCGTTGTTAAAAGCGTAGTCACCCATTTGGTGTAGCGAATGGGCCACGGTTGGTCGAGTCCAAGCGAACGACGGATATTTTCGCGCACTTCGGGTGGCACCGCCGGATTCATTGCAAATTGCGACATCGGGTCATTCGGTGCGAGGGAAAGTACGGCGAAAATGATAAAACTTATCGCGAGCAGTGTAGGGATGGCGAATAGAAAGCGACGAATAAAGTATTGATTCATCGAGCATGAAAACAGGTGAACAAGTAGGCAGGGACAATCCCTGCCTACTTGTTTTCCTGACTACCTGTTATTGGTTCGTCCAATCCATCGCGTTGTACAAATCGCCGTCCCAAGGATTCGCTGTCAGACCCTTGAGAGCTTTGGATTTGCCCGCAACCGGGAAGTTGCGTGCGACAAGGGGGATGACTACAACGTCGCTGACAAGAATGTCGTTTGCCGCTTTGTAGAGTTCGATGCGCTTGGCAGGGTCGAGCTCTGTCGCGAGTTGTTCAATAATCTTGTCGTATTCGGGATTGCAGTAGCGTTCGTAATTGTTACCACGCCAACCTTCAGATTTGGTCTTGATCTCACTGCACACCCAACTGCGGACATACGCAATGTCATCGGTTTGCGCCGGACCGTTTGTGAACATTTCAACGTCCGCCCAGAACTTGGCAGCCGTGTCCGGATTTGCTTCGTCGGACGAGAAAAAGACGCCCGCGTCAACGGATTTCAATTCAACGTTGATGCCGAGCTGCGTCCATCCCTCTTTGACGATTTGCTGTACTGCTTGGCGCACCGCATTCACGCTGGTCTGGTAGATGATGTTCATTTTCACATCTTTACCGTCCACTGTCTTGTGGCGAATACCGTCGGAACCCTTCGTCCATCCGGCTTCGTCCAACAGCGCGTTCGCTTTGGCGATATTGAATTCGCACAGACCATTGTTTTTGGTCGAGACGAGCGCGGGTGGCGCGATGACGACGTTGCACGTGCCTTCGCCTGCAATACTCTTGCCGCCATAAATCTTTGCCATACTCTCGCGGTCCATCGCGAGCGCCAACGCCTGGCGCACTTTGAGGTCGCTCAAGAACGGATGCGGTTTGCCACCCTTGTCAACAGGTTCACCGCGCAGGTCGCCCATCGAGGGGTCAACGTTTGTGCGTTGAATCAGAATACGCTCGAGGTTACCGCTGACCGCGTTGATGACTTCACCTTTACCTGCGGCAGCGAGACCGGAAAGAACATCCGCCGGAACTTGGAGATTCCATGCGTAATCCACATCACCCGTTTCAAGAACCGCGCGTGCCGAGCTGGTCGCGTCGCCGCCGCCTTTGAAATTGACTGTAGCGAAACAGGGTTTGTTCGGGTCGAAAAAGTTTTCATTCGCGGCGTAGGTTACCACGTCGCCCGGTTTGAACTCTGTAACTTTGAACGGACCGCTTCCAACAGGCGCAAGGTTCGCGGGAGCTTCTGCTGCCTTTGCGCCCTTGAATGGCTCAAAGACGTGTTTCGGAATTACCATCCCGAGCGGACCGACGAACGCAACATACGGAATCGGGTTGGGAGCATTCCAATTGATCTTGACAGTGGTGTCATTAACTTTTTCTACAGACTTGATGTCTTGAAAACTGGATGCTGTTGTCGCGGCAGTTGCGGGGTCTGAAGCATATTGCCATGTGAACACAACATCATCCGCAGTCACAGCCGTACCGTCGGACCATTTAAGCCCGGGTTTGAGTTTCCACGTGATGGACATGCCATCGGCAGCAATTCCACCGTTATCTTTGGTGGGTACTTCAGCCGCGAGCCCCCATTGCGCGCTGGGGATACCGTCTGGACCCACTGCGGCGAGTGGCAAATAGACCAAACGCGACGCGTCATAATCTTTGGTGCCTTGGGCGAGATGCGGATTCAAAATGGTGGGGGCTTGCCACCACAACAAACGCAGCGTGCCACACGCGCCGCGTCCGGAAGCGGCGGGGGGCTGAGTAGGTTGCGGCGCGGCAGTCGGTTGTGGAGCTGCCGTAGGTTGTGGCGCGGCGGTGGGTGGTGCCTGGGTCGGTTGTGCCGCAGGCGCACACGCGGCAATCACCAAGACCACGAGGGCAAGTGATGCCAAAAGTAAAAGGCGTTTCGTTTGAACGCGGTTCATCTGACTCTCCTCCTTATGGGGTTCCTATTCTGACTGGTGCGTTCCCTCTTGAGTGACGGGAATGAGAACGTCGAGAGCAACGCGGATTTCCTAAATCTGCGTCTAGGACTGTGGAGTTCGGGTCAAGTTAAGGCGCCACCTCCTTGCCGAGATTTTTTAAGTAGCCTCATGCGGATTTGCCAAACTGGGGAAAGTTTTGAGACCACTTGCAAGTGAAGAATTGGCGCATTATAAAATGGAGTTAAGGGGTTTGTCAATCAAAAGTCCGAGCAGTTAATCTTGCATACTCGTTTTTTCAACGAACGGATCCCGTCTGATTTTTTGAATTGCTTGGCGCGTTCACCCGTCTGGCATTCATTTCATCGGAATAATCAAGCGCGTGCCGGGAATCATCTCACCTTTCATCCCGACTTGATTTATTTGTGACAACACCAACGCATCTATTCTAAATAACGCAGCCACGCGCGGAATCATATCACCCTTGCGCGTGATATAAAACGTGGTGCGCTTGCCTGCGAGAAATTCCTGAATCTCGCGCGGCGAAACGACAGGCGTGCTGGCATCGCCAACGCCCAAGACACCGACTTGCGGTTGCGCGCTGGCTGCCGTCGCCATCGCTTCGGCAACACTCAACACCATGCCGGCTTTTGGAATCGTCAATTGTTGTCCGGGACGAATCACATTCGCGTTCACCAAATTGTTTGCGACGACGAGCGCGGCAACGGTCACGTTAAAACGCGCGGCAATCGCGCTCAAGGTATCGCCGCCGCGCACGATGTAGATTGTGCCACCTACTGCGGGGGGGGGGGCGCTCGGCGCAGGTGCAGGTGCAGGCGCGGGCGCAGGAGTTGGCGTTGGCGCGGTGGGAACTGCCGCGCCGGGAATTTGCAGACGCTGCCCCGCCCGCAGCAAGCGCGCATCGGAAATCGCGTTTGCCGTCATCAATGACACCACATCCACGCCAAAGCGCTTGGCAATTGCAATCAACGTATCGCCCGGCTGAACAATATACTCGCCGCTTGGTGAAAGCGGTTCGGTGCGCGTGGTGGGCGGTTGGGTTGGTTGCGCGGGTCGTCCAACGAGCGGCGGAGGCGCAGCCGGAATCGGGGGCAATTGCGCGGGCGCGTCTTTGGACGTTTCGCGCAATGTGCGTGCGAGGGTGGGACTTTCGACAATTTTATTCAACGCGTTCTCCGGCGCAGCATCCGAATCCCAAATAAAAAAAGTCGCGCCTTCGACATATTCGTAATGATACAGCGAGTGTATCCACGTCACGTACTGTTCGGGGGAACGCGGTTCCCGCACAGCAAAGTTACCGCACTCGGAAATAAAAATCGGTTTGTTGGGAAAAAAATTGTGCGTCAACACAAAGCGTTGTCCGCCATCGAGCGTAAGCGGTCCCGCATCCACATTCCAGTAACAGTGACAATCCATCACGTCTGCCGCTTCGATGCTCGGGCGGCAAATTTCCAGACCGAAGTAGCCGCCTTGATTTTTATCGTCACTGTGGTCATTCGCAAACGCAGGATAATGCAGCCGCGCCCATGGGATAGACTGGCGCAATCGCCGAATCATTTCCAGATTCCATTTGTTGATATCTTGGTACAGTGACGCCGGAGGGACAGGCATTGTCATGCTCGCCCCTTGCGGATGTCCTTCAATGTCAAGATTCTGTTCATTTGCCCAAGTAGTTTCATTCGTCAACGGACGCACGCGATTCATAAAATCAGTAATCTCGCGCGCCCAATCGGCGGGGTCGCGTTCATCCCATTGCGTCAAAAACATTCGCACCAAAATTTTCGCGTTGGGATAACGTTGGCGAATTTCAGGTATTAAATTTTCATTGCCATGCAGGACCGTGTAATTTTGAAAACCTGCATCAAAAAATTCGCCCATATTGCGCGGGCGTGCATTGTTCGGCGCGTGGATGCCCCAACGATTTTGCATAGTCACCTCAAACTGCCGAGTGAGTCGAGTCGCTTTGGAAATGCTCCCACATAGATTGTCCTTGCACTGTCTTGCCACGCGATTATAACACCGTGCAGCCAGATTGCGCGCGAAATTCTGGAAATAAATTTTTGAAAGATAAATTCGAAATCAGGCACAACGCAATGACATCAAGAGTGTTTATACAATCGTTGTTCGCACGACAAAATTTCTGGTGCGCGTGAAAGGAGTGATTCCCTTCAAGTCTCTACATCCTCAACCACTGCTTTGTTGAATTCTATCAACCTCACACAAGGAGACTCTCGTGAAAAAATTATCGGTGTTATTGCTCGTACTCGGCGTCCTGTTGCTGGTTAGTCCCTTTGCGCGTCCGCTCTTGGCGCAACACGCGGTGCATTGGGCGTACGAAGGCGAAACGGGTCCTGCACATTGGGGCGACCTCGCGCCCGAGTTTGCCGTTTGCGCAAGCGGAACGCAACAATCGCCCGTTGATATTCCCGACAGCGCCGCGCTCAATCCGGCGGACATTACATTCAACTATCAGACCGCGCCGCTCGCGATTCTAAACAACGGACACACGATTCAAGTGAATTATCCGCCCGGCAGTTCCATAACGGTTGGTGGAAAAACGTACCAACTGGCGCAATTCCACTTTCACATTCCCAGCGAACACGAGCTCGCGGGCGAACATAAAGATATGGAAGTGCATTTCGTACACAAAGCCGCCGACGGCGAATTAGCAGTTGTCGGCGTCCTGCTCGTCGCAGGGGCGGAAAATGCCGCGCTCGCACCCGTCTTTAACAATTTGCCAAAACAAGAACAAGAAGCAAAACCGGTCGAGGGTGTGACCGTGGATGCCGCTGCAATGCTGCCCGCCGAGCGCACGTTCTACCGTTATGATGGCTCACTCACCACACCACCATGCACACAAGACGTCAAGTGGCACGTGATGAATACGCCTGTCGAAATGTCGCAAGCGCAGATTGACGCGTTCAAAGCCATCTTTGCAAACGATTCGCGTCCGGTACAAGCTCTCGGTGCGCGCGCATTCTTGCTTGTCAGCACGCTCCCGCAAACGGGCTTGGAATTATTTACGGCAAACATCATTTTGGTGGGCATCGGCATTGCGCTAATTGTCATTGGGTTTCTCCTGTTGATGACGCATCGCCGACAAACAATTCACCGAACGCATTAACAAAAAAACTCTGCCGAGAAAATTTTCCCGGCAGAGTTTTTTTATGCCGCGAGCGTACGCGCGAGGATTTCGGCTTGACGCTGCCACATTGTTTCGCGTTCATGCGGCGTTGTGTCGTCATAGCCCAACAAATGCAAAACGCCGTGCGTAACCAACAATTCCAATTCATCGCGCACACGCCACCCCGCGCGCCGGGCGTTTTCTTTGGCGGTATCGTACGAAATTATAATATCGCCCAGATATTCGTCATCCTGCGGTGAGTCAAACGAGAGTACATCCGTTGCCGCGTCCACATGATGAAATCGCCGATTGTAATCTTTCATGGCGCGGTCCCCGACAATGACAATCGAAAGTGGTTTGAACGCGTCGGGAGTTTCCGCCGCCAACACGCGCGTCGCGGCAGAGCGCAGTTCTTTTTGGGAAACACGGCGCGCGTATTTGGGCGCAACGACGATGTTGATTTCGCTCATAATTCCGCTACCGTTTCTTCGGGGCGCACTTGCGCGGGCATCGGCGCGGGCGCTTTGGGCGCGGGATATTTTACGCGCGGATGGTACAGTCCTTGCAAGACTTCGAGGAACGCAATGCGAATCTGTTCCAAATCGCGGAGCGTGATGGCTGCTTCGTCGAGTTGTCCTTCGCGAATTCGCATCTCGATAATGCGGTCAATGATTGCGCGAATCTCTTGCGAGTTGGACGGACGTTCCGCCCGCGTGGTTGCTTCCACACCATCGGCAAGCATCATGATTGCGGATTCGCGCGTTTGTGGTTTTGGTCCCGGATAACGAAATTCTCTTTCGTCCACCGGTGTACCCGGAGATTGCGCTTGTGCTTTTTCAAAAAAATAAACTGGCAGTGTCGTCCCGTGATGCTGCAAAATAAAATCACGCACGCGATTGGACACGCCATATTTGCGCGCGAGTTTGTCGCCTTCGGTTACATGCTCGTGCAAAATTTTCGCGCTCAGGCGCGGGTCAATCGTGTTGTGCGGATTCACTCCGTCAAATTGATTCTCGACAAAAAATTGTGGATTCAGTGTTTTGCCGACATCGTGATAGTACGCGCCCACGCGACACAACAATGCGTCCGCGCCAATTTGCTGCGCGGCATGTTCTGCAAGATTGCTGATGATGAGTGAATGGTGGTAGGTACCGGGCGCTTCGCGCAGAATTTTTTGCAAAAGGGGATGCGTCGGACGCGACAAGTCAATCAATTCCAGCGCGGTGGTGATTCCCGCCGCCTTGCCCAAAATAAATTGACTGCCCAGCGCAATCAAGCCGGTGAACGCGCCACCTCCGAACGCGGCGACGGCGACGCGCACGAGATTCGATATATCTTCCTGCCGCACCAACAATCCAAAAATCATAACGACTGCCACATTTGCAAACGCCACATACATTCCCGTCACCAAAAAACTGGTCAGACGTTCGCGATGTTGCAGCGCGATTGTTGCAACCAAACTGCCGACCAAAACAAACACCGTCAAATCCAACGCGCCGCGCGTAATGTATGCCACGCTCAACGACACAACGATGGCGAGTCCCGCGCCAATGCTTTGACTTAGAAGCGCGGCTCCCAACATTGCAACTGCTGCAAAGGGAAACAAGTACGGCACTATGGTTCGTCCGGGCGTAACGATTTTTGTTCCAAACGCGGTCAGTAAAATCAACGTAGCGAGAATCAGTAAAACGCGCGGTTCGCGCAACAGGGGCGGCGCCACGCGCACGAGATATGTAGCGCCGACAGCAACAATCAACGCGGCGAACAAAAACGCGGCAATATATTCGCGCACATCGCTTTGTGTTTGCAGATAACCGAGCTCGCGCAATGCTTCCAGCGTTTCCGGCGTAATGACTTCGCCCGCGCGCACAACTGCCTCGCCTTCCTTGAGCGAGCGGTATTCTGGCTCAACTGCGGCGCGCGCCTGTTCGCGCGCGCGTTCCGTTTTTTCCACATTGAGTTTTGTGTTGGGAACGATAAACGGCAGTGCCCATTGATTTACAAGGTCGGATTGGGAAGCGGATAGGACGAGTGAAATACGCGAGGGGATTTTTTGGCGGGCTTCGGCGAGCGTGGTTGTTTTGATTTCTTCACGCATCGCCGTATCAATCACGTACAATGTTTCGCTGATCACTTGGCGATACGTTGGCGGGTCGAGCGCGAGCGTACGGCTCACCACGTCGCGCGAGACTTGGGCACCCGGAACCGTTTGCACCCAATCCACTTTTTCTTGGTCAGACGCGTACGGGTCGGCACGCACTGTATCCAAAAAATCAATAATGCGCGCAGCGCGGCGAACCTGCTCACGCGCGATGGTTGCATCAGGCGCATCGTACAAGTCTGAAACGGCGCGCGCGGCTTGTTCGCGCGCGCGCGTCGTTTGAAATTCACTTACAAAAGTTGTTTGTCTCGGAGCGAGAATGGTGAGGGGACTGGCTTTACCGATGGCGAGTTCGTTCGGCGTGGGCTGCGCGGGAGAGAATAACGTCAACTGCGCGGCGAAAATCGCGCCCAACAAGAGTGCCGTTAGCACTGCAAGCACTAATGCATTAATCTGCTCGCGCCGCGAAAGTCGAATTTCGGCGCGTTCGTCGAAACGTTCCAAATACGCCATTGTAAATCAGTAAAAAAAAGCACGCCGGCATCTTGCTTGCACACTGCCCGGCGTGCCGGTATTTGCTCTCGACCTTCAGATTTAATCGCGTTCGTCGCCGCGCGCAGTCTCTTTGAGTGACTTGCGTTTCTTTGCCGCCTTTTTCTTTTTGCGTTCTACACTTTTCGGCTCAAAAAAACGGCGACGGCGCACTTCGGACAGGATGCGGTCTTCTTGCACTTTTTTGTTAAACCGCTTTAATGCGGCTTCAAACGATTCGTTTCGATCAACGATAACTTGAGTCATGATAAATTCCCCCCCTTCTTCGCCAGTCTTGATGGGGGCATAATGTCAGGAGATTATACGCACCAGCGCAGCGAGTGTCAAATAAAATTTTGTGGGCATCAAGCAAGTTCAACCTCTTTTTTCAGCACATAAAACACGCGCCGCCCGCCGTCCGCACGCGTTACCTGATGCAAGTCACACGCGATATAGCCAAGCGCAAACGCGCGTTCAAAAATTTCGCGCGTTGCCGCGCGCCACTCGACAGCCAACGGACGATTCAATGCTTTCATCGTGTTGTAGTCCGCAGGAATTTCCACTAGCAAGGTTTCACCTTCAAACGCATTCACACTGACGATTTGTGGCAAATTTTGCGCGTTCCATTCCACTTCAAAAACAGAGCGCGCGTCATTCGGAATTTGAAACTCGCTTTGCTTTTGTGTGCGCTCGCGCGTTCGCGTGCTGTTCAAATACCATTCCACTTCAAAGCGGTCTGACGCAACACCAATATTCAACGCATCGGTCATGTCACCATACGCGTTGCGATGATAGCGCCGCGCAATTGCACCCAGTCGCACCAAATTGAGCGCAGCGTTCACCGCTTGCAAAGGGTCATACGTCCACGTCATCAAATCGAGTCCCTGCCGCAATACTTCTTGGCGCTGCAACCATTTCATTTGCGCGCCGAGTCCTTGAACGCGCGCGTCCGGCAACACTGCGAGCATGTGCGAAGTGTGTTTCAAGCGGATATGGTTAGCAACGGAACCGGGTTCCGTTGCTAACCGTTCTGTCCCGACCTGTTCACTGCCCAGAAAGCCAAACGCAAACCCAATCATCATCTGTGCGTCAAAGGCGCCAACAAGAATGCCGCCATTTTTTATCGCGGTGATGAGCAAGTTTGCGGGGACCACATCACGATAGTCCGGCATTTCCCAAACCGCTTTTTGCAGCTCTTCACATTGGACACACTCATCCCATGTTTTGCACAAACGAATTTCGATGTTGCTCATGGTGCGTGATACTCAAAGAGAAACTGCGGTTCGTTCATTACCGCACATCTCGGCGTGCCGATTGAACATTGATGTTATCCAATATCCAAAAAGACAATTCACGCTCAAGTGCAGCGTGAATTGTGGCTGAATTATTTTTCGGGAGATTTGAAAGATTCGGGTGGAGACCACGGTCCCCAGCCCGCATCGTTGCCGCCACGTACGCGCCATTTGTACAACGTACTAGGCTTGAGTTCATTTGCTGCTTCCAGTGTGATGGCGGTTTGCGTCGCAACCAGTGAAATGCTGTGTCCACGCCCAAAATGCGCGTCGTGTGACCACTCCACTTCATAACGCGTTGCGCCGCCAACATACATCCATCGCAAAATCGGCGTGAGCGAAGCGATGGGCAATCCATCTTTGGGAACCAAAATGCTTGGCGCGCCGATGGGCGCTTCCGGTGGACGCGGGGGCGGCAGAACAATTGGCGGACGCGTGACTTCGGGGCGCGTAATGGTGATTGACGGCGGTTTCTTTTTCACCTTTTCAGGTTCGGGAGGAACCGCTGGCTTGCCATTTGGAGCAGGCGGCGCTTTGGTTTGCTTTGCTTCTGTTTTTGTCTTGCCGCGTGGTTGCGCGGGTGGCTTGGCAGATTTTGGTTTTGATGCGCGCGGCGGTGCGGCGGGTTTGCGCCCCACCATTTTTTTCAAGAGACCCACGACGCCTTTAACAGGTGTGGATTTGGTTTTTGTTTTTTTCTGTGGCATAGCGCAAATACTTTTGAACTTGATTTTCTTGAACGGCTGGCGCGGACTAGGGCTTGAGACACGGATTTGGTTTTGATGAACTCGAACGCCAGCCACACCATTCGTTGGCTCCGTTAAAGTTACCGGAAAATTGACTTGCCGAATAAGCGGGCAAATAGAATTTAAACGAACCGGAACTTGGCGCGACATTGTTGTACGTACCACTGGCGATGGCGAATAGACCGGCATAGGAAACAGTCCCGGTCACTGTACCAAGACAATATGTCCCGGTGATAGCAAGGTCTTTGCGCGTCAAGGACATGGGGCAATCGCCATCACCAAAATCCGAGGTCCAGTTTCCGGCAAAGCTGCAACCATTCGGGAAATTTTGACCGTTGCGCGCCCCGCACCATTGCTGCGCCCCATCAAAATTTCCGGTAAAGGTCTTGCCATTGTTGGAGAGAGTGAACTGGAAACTGCCATCTGTGCCGTTGATTTCCCACGTTCCGTTCAATTGATTGCCGGTCACAGTCCCTTCCAATGTTCCATTCCCACCAAAGCCGTTAACGTACACGCCATTCACATTCGCGCCTGCTTGCGCCAAATTCATTGTCCCAAAATTGTGGAACCAATTGCCTGCAAAACTGACAATGGGTGCATTCACTGTCACTGTGACGGATTTGGCGCGAGTCTGTCCACTGTTGTTGCATTTCGCGGTGAGCGTATATTGCGTGGTCGCGTTGGGAGAGACAGTGCGATTCCCCGGCGCCGCGACGCCTTCGTTACTAAACTCGCCGCCATCCAAACGCACTTCGCTCGCGTTCGTCACTGCGCCCCAACTCAAATTCACCGATTGACCGGCATTGATATTGTTTGCCGATACGTTGAATGTGAAATCATTCGGTTGTCCTGAACATCCTGCGACAGTTGGCGGTGGTGTGTTGGTTGGCGGAACTGCCGTCGCGGGCGCGGGAACATTGATGACAACCGTGAGATTTGTACCAAAGAGTTGCGCCGCCGAGCTACGCATCTTCCAAGTTCCTTGATACACACCATAGTTTGATGGTGCAGTCATGGGAACAACCAAGTCCGCTGTTCCACCGGGCGGCGTCGTTGGCACAGGATAAATTCCGCTGGCAGCCATTTGTGTACCGCTCACAAAGACGATTGAGAAATTTTCCCACGCACATGTGCCATTGTTTTGCACACGCCACGTTTTCGTAAAGACAGCATTCGGGGTAAAGATGGTGCCGTCAGGAATCGTTACGTCGGCGACGAATTTGGAATTAAGAACACAAGTGGGCGCGGCAGTCGGTGGTGGAACATCCGTCGGCGGCACGGGCGTCGCGGTGACGACAACTGTGACTGGGGGATTCGCTGTCGGAACGTCCGTTTGAGGAATTGGTGTCGGTTGGGGTGTAGCGGTTGCCAATGGCACCGCCGTCGCGATGGCAACCACTGTGGGCGGTTGCGGCACGACGCTCTGTTCTTTGATGTTGACGAGAATCCCACTGTCGGACGAAGCGCCTTGCGAATTGGTTGAGCGCACAGTAATCGTGTGCGAACCCACTCCTTCTGCTATCCATGACTGAATGAGCGAAAACTGCGCCTGTCCTTGAGCAACGGGGCTGGGGTCTTCGCGCACCAGATTACCATCTACGAGCAATGCCACGCGCAAAACACCCGCGGGGTCGGTTGAGGTAGATTGAATGACTACTTCTTCCCCAAGCGTATAAACGCTCCCACTCGGCGGCGAAGCAATAATAACCGTCGGTTTGCTGGTTTGCCCGCCTAGCCCTTGGCAACCGATTATGACAAGCGCGAGAACCACGAAAATAAATGGAAAAATCGTTTTATGGCGCACCGTGACACCTTTTTTGGCTTGAACTTGGTTCTGTCTGGCAGTATAGCACAGAGCAGAGGGTTATTCAACATTTGTTGATAAATTGCAAGAAATACCCCGACGGTACCAAAAAAGAGCCGCAACGACAATCGCTGCGGCTCGATAATAACCTATTGTGTCGGACTCGTTTGACGTGGGAGTGAGATGTAAAACGATGTCCCGGCATTCTGCTCACTCTCTACCCAAATTTTCCCGCCGTGCGCCCGCACCATTTCGCGCGTAATGGTCAAGCCCAAACCCAGACCGCCTTCCGCACGCGTGAGCGAATTGCTCGCTTGGTAAAACGCGTCAAAAACGTGCGCCGCTTGTTCAGGTTCCAGTCCTTTGCCCTGGTCTTGAACTTGGAGCGTCACTTGACGCTCGTCAGCTTGCGCCGCCACGCGCACACGCGTTTGGCGCGGCGAAAACTTGATGGCATTCGAAATGAGACTGCCGAGCATCAAGTCGAGCATTGCGCGGTCCGCCGTTACGTCACCCGCTTGCGCGGGAATTTCCATCTCGATGGATTGATCGCGCTCCATTGCGAGCGGACGATACGCGTTGACGACCTCACGCACAACTTGCTCTACCGCGCACCGTTCGAGACGCAGCTCGATATGTCCATCCCCCAGATAATTCAGGTTCAACATATCGTCAGCGATGCGCTGCAAGCGTTCCGCTTGCGTCACCACTTGCGTGGCGTACTCTTGCAATTCACCCGTGAGCTTGTCGTGCAAAAAAGCGGCATAGCCGCGCAGAACCGCGAGCGGTGTGCGAATTTCATGTCCGGCGATATTGATAAATTCACTTTTGAGTCGTTCCAATTCACGCGCATTGACATAGGCGCGGCTGATTTCACCGAGCAAGTCCACATTCTCCAGCGTTGCCGCCGCGTGCACCACAATCACATTCAACGCGTCCAAATTACTCTTGGAAGGTTCGTTCGAGACGGCAGCGAAAACGACACCCAACGTTCGTTCATGTACACGCAACGGCGCGCTGACCATCCAGCGAACATCTTGAAAAGAAACGGGCAAACGCGGCTCTTGCTTGTCATTCCACACTTGCAGCGTTTGAAAAAATTCTTCTGCTTGCCCAAATTGGGACGCGTAAAAAATTTCATCTTGCAGCTGTGACAACATCGCGCCTGTCGCCGTGGCAATGGTCAAGTGCTGCGCATCCGCACTCACCTCTGCAAAGGCGAGCTCTTGACATTTGAACAATACGCGCATCGCTCCAAACAAATTTTCGTACACATGCTCGCGCGTGCGCACTGACGCAAACCGCTGTGAGGTGTGAAGCAAGGGCACAAGCGTATTGAGGCGCGTATTTTCGCGACGCAAGCGCGATTTTTCCAACGCGCGCGTAATGGTAATTCGCAGACTATCCAGCGTGAACGGTTTGACCAAAAATTCGTCAACGCCAAGCGACAATGCTTGAATCGCCATTTCCATATTGCTATAGCCGGTCATGGTGACGACGGTGAGCTCTAGCCCGCGGTCCCGCAATCGCTGTGTCACTTCCAAACCATTCAATCCGGGCAGACGAATATCAGTCAAGAGCAAGTCAAACGTATCCGTCTCTAATTTCGCCAACGCTTCTTCGCCGCGCTTGGCTTCGACCACCACATAACCTTCGCCTGTGAGAATACGCTGGCACAATGCAAGAATGGCGGGGTCATCATCCACGACCAAAACGCGTTCACTTGCCATCGTTGTCAGTTCCTCCATGCACACGCGGCAAAGTAAATTTCACGAGCGTATATTTTCCTTCTTCACTCTCTAACCAAATCGAACCGCCGTGACTTTTGATGATGCGTTCCGCGGTGTACAAACCCAGACCAATTCCGCGCACGACACCCGATTCGACTTTGGTAGTGTACCCGGGTTCAAAGACACGTTTCAAATCGGAGGCGGGAATGCCATAACCGCTATCACGCACCGAACAATAGATATTTTGTCCTTCGGAAATTCCGGCTTGAACATCAATCCGTCCGCCGTGCGGCATCGCTTCGAGCGAATTGTTTAAAATGTTATTTAGCACTTGGTCAATGAGTTGTGGATTCGCTTTTACAATCAACGGTTCGGGCGGCAGCGTTTCGGTAATTGCAATATCTTGCGAATCATCGCGCGCGCCAAATTTTTGTACACTGTGTCGCACAATGTCCGCGAGATTCACCGTTTCGGCGTGTCCGCCTTCCACGTGCGAGAGCTTTATAAATTCTTGGACGATGCGCGCAATGCGTTGCGCCGCCACACTAATCGTATCCAATTCGCCGCGCCAGCCATCCGTCATCGGACCAACGGGAATCGTTTCCATCAACAATTGCGAATGACCAACAATCGCGGTCAATGGATTATTGATTTCATGCGCCAACCCCGCGACCAATTCGCCAATCGCCGCGCGCCGTTCGCTTTCGACCAAACGGTCTTGCGTATTGCGTAATTGTTCGAGCTGCGCGCGTGTTTGTTCGTACAAACGCGCGTTTTCAATTGCCACCGCCGCGTGACTTGCGAGCGTATTGAAAAAATTGATTTCTTCGTCAGTGAACAATCGTTCCGTGCGCGTACTGACATCAATCACACCAATCGTGCGCCCTTCCACTTGCAACGGCACGCCGAGGTACGAAACAATGCCTTCGCTTTCGGAAGTTTGGCGAATCACCCAACGCGTATCCCGTCGCACATCCGGCAAATACAATGGTTCACCGCGATCCATAATCCAACCCGCCGCGCCTTCGCCCGATTTCAAACGCAATTCGCGGAACGCGCGTATGTCGCGCGAACCGCGTTGGCGCAAGCCAAACAATTCGCGTGTTTGCGCGTCGCGCATAAAAATTACGCCAATGTCCGCGCGCATTTGTGTCACCACATGCTCCAAAATCAAATCGAGGCGGTCCACCAAATTCATCGTCGAAAGAATCGCCACCTCGATATTTTGCAGCGCGTTGATGCGCGCGAGCCGTTCTTGCGCACGCGTGAACAATTTTGCATTTTCAATCGCGACCGCGAGCTGGTCTGAAATTGCTTCAAACATGCGAACATCATCATCGGCGAACGCGTCTTTCACATCACTTTCCACGTTCAACACACCAATCACGCGCTCGCCTGATTTAATCGGCACAACCGCTTCGGACGAATGCATCGGGTACGCCAGCTTGATGACACGCGCATCATTTTGCATATCGTTTGAAAGCTGCGTTTGTCCGGTCAATGCTGCCAACCCCATCATCCCTTTGCCCAATGCTTGCCGATACGTTGGTTTGAGATGTTCGCGCACATCCGGCGAACTGGCTGCCGGGCGTAGTTCATTCGTCTCGGTATCTAAAAACATAACCAAGACAGCTTGAAAGCCAAAGTCTTGACTCAACGCTTCAACAATTCCGGTAAGCAGCGTATCCAAATTAAGCGCGCCCGCGATGCGCCGACTCGCTTGATACAACAGTGATTGCTGCGCCGCACTGCGCTGTGAGCGTTGATGCAAACGCGCATTGTCCACCGCGAACGCGACTTGCTGCGCGAGCGCAAACAAGAAACGTTGCTCATCTACGGTGAAAGGTTCAACCGGAATGCGCTGCAACGCCATGACCCCAATCGCTTCCGATTTAATTAATAACGGAATGCCGATATATGACGAGTCTTCTGCCGGGACCCCATGTTCTCCCGGCTTGACGGGCAATGAATCCCACTGACGTTCGATATCGTCAATGACCAACGGGCGGCGGCTCGAAACAACCCAGCCCGCGAAACCTGCTTCGGGAATTGGTTTGGTGAAGGGTTCCAGCTGTTTCCCTTGGTCAACAAAGAGCGCGAAATTCAATTCATCGTTTTCATCGCGCAGCGCAATGTCAAAACCACTCAACGAAAAATGTTTTGTGATTTGTTCATAAATGATTCGCAGCTGTTCATTGAGGTCAAGCGTCGAACTCACGGCAAGACCAATTTCATACAAGCTGCTTTGCTCTTTGGCGCGGCGCTGTGCTTCTTGCAAAAGCCGCGCGTTGGAAATTGCCAAGCCCGCTTGTGACGCGACAATTGCGGCGCGATTCAATTCCGGTTCACCAAAGCGCTGCGCGTTTTGACGGTCACACAAAACCAACACGCCAATCACATCGCGCTCTTTCATAATCGGCACAGCCAGACAGCTCTCCGGTTGAACAATTTCGCGCAAGTCCATCGCGAGCTGTGACGAGTTACGCGCGTCGTGGACGACAAACCCGCGCGCGAGCCGCAACGTCCGCGCGAGCAAATTGCCAAGTTGGTCCACTTCGACAAAAGTGCTGAGCAGCGCGTCGCGTCCAGAACCTGCCGCCGCGCGACAAACCAAACGCGCGCGGTCCATGTTGGAGGACTGGACGACGATTGCGCCGTCATTGCCATTGCCGCCGGAACGCGTTTCTTGACGCGGTGCGTCACGTCCGGATTCACGCAAATAAATCGCGGCGGTGTCTGCACCAAACAACGCGAGTGATTCCCGACACAAAATTTCAATGAGCTGCATCAGGTCGAGCGTTGACGTGACCGTCATACCCATTTGCCCAAGCCGCGTCGCAAAACGTTCGCGTCCCAATGCTTCGCGGTACAGTGATGCATTCGTCGAGGCAATCGCGAGCTGTTCGCTCAAAACCGAAAGCAGCGCGAGGTCATCTTCTTTCAAGGTGCCTGTGCGCGATTCTTCAACATTGACGACACCCAACACGCGTCCCTCGCGCAAAATCGGCACACAAATTTCGGCAAGCACATCGTCATGTCCCGATACATAATCGCTGTCCGCTTGCACATTGGTCACGAGCGCGGCGCGTCCGGTGCGCGCAACACGTCCCAGCACACCGCGCGAAATATCCCACGTCTCGCCGCGTTCGCGGTCTGCCACAGACGCTTTGCAACGCAAAACGTCGCCGTCCAATTCGTAAATGCTCACGTAGCGATAGCCCAATTGGTCGGCGAGCGCATGTGCCGCGCGTTCCAGCACCACATCCAAATCGAGCGAAGCGCTGATCGCGCGACTGATTTCATTCAACAAGGTCAGTTCGCGCGTGCGGCGTTCCGATTCCGAAAAAAGACGAGCGTTATCGAGCGCGAGCGCGACGTGCTGCGCGACGGCAATCAGAAAACGTTCGTCTTCGTGCGTGAACGCGTTTGGTTGAAAACTCTGCGCGCAGATGAGACCGATGATGCGTTCTTTGAGCATCAACGGCACGCCGAGCCAACTGCGCGCGGGTCGCGTAATGTGTGAGGGGGTTGCCGGTAAATTTTCGTCATTTTGCAAATCATCCAACAACAACGATTTTTGATTGCGGATGACCCAGCCGGACAAGCCCGCTTGGTCGAGCGTGACTTGAATCGGGCGCAGAAACCAACCTTCCTCCACTACATATTCCACGCGCAGTTCGTCATGCGCGTCGTCATACAAACCAACAAAAAAAGTGTCGGCGCGCAAAAGTTGATTTACATTTTCGTACAACAAGCGTAACTGCTCGCGCAAGTTGAGCGTGGAAGTTGTCGCAAGCCCAATCGAACGCAGCGTCGCCAATTCTTCCGCGCGGCGTTTGGTTTCGTAATAGAGTGACGAATTGTGCATCGCGACCGCAAGCTGCGGCGCAATGGCTCCCGCCAAACTGACTTCGGTTGTCGTCAATTGATGCGGCTCTTTCCAAAGCAATTGCAAAATTCCAATCACGCGGTCATACGCGCGCAGCGGCACCGTATAAATTGAAGCGAAGGTATCAATGCTGCTGCGCCGCAAACGCCGTTCATCTTTGGAAACATCCACGACGAAACGCGGTTTGCCGGTCTGCGCCACCTCGCCGCCAAACCCTTCACCCAAGCGCAGCGGACGCGCTTTGAATTCATTCAACGCGCTCGTCGTCAACCCACGATGCGCGGCAAGGTCGAGCGTATTTTTTTGCGGGTCGAGAATGGCAACCAACGAAGCATCTGCGTTCACAGCGGACAAGACCGCGCCCAAGGCATCATTCAACATCGCGCTAATGTCCGTCAATTGCGCGGCGGATTGTGTCACCGCGTTCAGCGCGGACAATTCTTGAATCTTGCGTTGTACCTGTTGATACAAGCGCGCGTTTTCAATCGCAATCGCGGCTTGGTCCGTCAATGCCAACAACGATTCCTCTTCTTGGCGCGTAAATTCATGCGGCTCTAAAAAGGCAACATTCATCACCGCAATCACGCGCTCGGCTTTGATAATCGGAAAACCGGCAATCGCGCGAATCGCCCACGCGCGCGCTTGGAGTGATTGATACAATGGATGACTTTCCGCGTCGTTGATGATGAGAGGGCGTTTTGTTTTGACGACGTAGGCAGAGAGTCCATCCGAACGCGGCACACTAATCACAGTGCCGCGATGTCCATCCGACCACACCCCCACGCCGGCAGAAAATTGTTGTGTGTCTTCGTCGTACGGAAAGAGATGAACATCCGTTGCTTTCAAAATACGCAGCGCGCTCTCGCCCACCGCGTCCATCACTTGGTCCAATTCGAGCGAAGACGCGAGCCGCTGCCCAATCTCGCGCATCATGTTCACTTGCTCGACGCGAATGGAAAGTTGTCCGGCAGATTCGCCAAGTTCCACTTCGCGTTCCTGTGTGCGCTGACTAAACGTGATTGCGACAATCAATGTCACAATCATCATGGCGGTGAACACAATGAGCGCGCCATCTACGAACGATTGATCGCGCCACAATTGAGTTTCGGGAAAGAGTCCAATGTTGTAACGCTCAATCCAACCATAGTACGTGGCAAGGGTGACGAGGACCATTAGTCCCGTCGCCAAAAGCGCGTGAAGGACTAACGTGCGCGTGGTCGAAGAAAGACCATCCGCAAAAATATAAATAAAGTAGAGAGGAGTGAGAGGACTCGTGATGCCGCCGGTGTAATAGACGGCGCCTGTCAACAGCACCACTTCGGCAATGACCTGGAGTTGCCCCGCGATTTGCAGCAGCCACAGGGCACGACGAGAGTCGGCATTGCTTTTCAAACGGCGCAAGAGGAACCAGACCGTCGCGAGCTCGAGGATGTAGAGTCCGCCGATACGGGCAACAAACTCGATCTGGAAATAGATGAACCAGCGCGCGACAAGCAGCGCAATAATGACGAGCGCTAGACCGATTCCGCGCAAGCGCAGATTGGAAGCGCGCTTTTCAGCAAGCGCAAAAAATTTCTCGTTCATGATGCGTGAAATGGTTTCGCTTTCGTTTGAGGATACGGCGTCGAGACGCGCAACGATCACTCGCGCCTTTGCGTCGTCCACAGCCGGAGGACATGCTTTCGCGCGCGGGGTCTATAAATTTTACAAACGGTACACGAGTGTACTCGCGTGTGATACGCATGTCAACCGTCAAACATCGAAATTGAAATAACAAATTGACTATTTCGTCGTTCAGAATACACTCTTTACGATGGCTCTCGGAGATACTTTACGTACTGCACGGCAAGCGCTTCGCATCAGTTTGAATCAAGCCGCGCTCGAAACACGCATTCGCCAAAGCGTCTTGGAAGCGCTCGAGGAGAGCGATTTTAATTCATTGCCGCCGCGTCCCTTTCTGCGCGGACTCTTGCGCAATTACGCGTTATATCTTCATCTCGACCCCGATACGACTCTGGATGAATACGACAGCGAGACGGGACATAAATCCCCAATTGTCTCTCTTCCGCCCCAACCCTCCGAGCCACCGACATTTGCGTCGCCACAATCCAATCAGCCGCCCGAAGCCGTTGACTCACCGGAAGCATTTGCGTTTCCACCATTCCAAATTTCAAGCGCGGCAAAACCCAACGGCGACATGGATGCCGCGCCGCCGCCCGCACTCGACACTGTTTTCCAAGTCGCGCCCGAAATCGAATCGTACGTTCCGCCGCCGACAGCGCCGCTCAATCTTTCGCAAGAACCGCCAACCCTCGCGCGGCGCATCGGCAGTACGCGCATTCCCGAAGCTGTTGCCCTTATCGCGCTTGCCGTCGCGTTGTTTGCGCTTGTCTCTGTCGGCTTTACGGCATTCCAAAATTTCTCAAATCCGTTCGCGGGTCCCAGTACGCCAACCACAACGCCAACCGCAACCGCAACCATACCCGCGAACAGTACGCCAACGGGCATTCCAACTTTGGCACAAACGTTACAAGCCCTACCGACAGCGGTGATAGAGATTGAACCTACCCTCGTCCTATCACCAACAATCGTGACAGGTTCCGGCGAGCCAACCCAAATCGCGCTCGCCACCGCAACATCAGATATTCCTGCGGACGCGCAAATGACATTGCAAATTGAAGCGACGGGCGACGTCGGCGCGTGGATTATTGTGGATGAAGATGAGGTTTTCAACGGCACGCTGAAAAATGAAACGCGCACTTTTACCGCGCACGCGCGTCTGTTTGTGCAAATCAAAAATATCGGCAATGGGCGCGTCTTTTTTCAAGGCACGCGCATCTTGCCGCGCAATCAACAAGAACGCACGGAACTCTATCGCGCGTGGCTGATGAGTCCGCTCGGCACGCCGGTTATCATTCCACCGACGCCGTATCCTTCACCCATCGCGCCGGCAGAGTTTCCAACGCCCACGCTATTGGCAACAAACACACTGACGCCAACACCATCTGCAACATCAACTATCACACCAACGCAAACAAGCACACCAACGCAAACAAGAACGCTGACACAGACAAGTACGCGAACGCTAACGGCTACGGCAAGCGCGACGGCGTCGTTGACTTTGACAGCAACGACAACACGAACGTTGACCCTGACACCAACACGTACAACAACCACCGCAGTGACAACGACACCAACCGCGACGCGTACATTAGTGCCGGGCGTGTCTGCCATGTCAACACGCTAACGTGTAACTAGAAATGTGAGTTGTAATGTCGAATCGTTTTTTTATTCAAACTTTGGGCTGTGCCAAAAATACTGCCGACTCGGATGGCATCACTGCCATCATGGAACGCGCCGGCTTTGAAAACGCGGACGCGCCCGAAGACGCGGACGTAATTATTGTCAACACGTGCGGCTTTTTGCAAGCGTCGCGTCAAGAATCGCTCGAAGCCATGCGCGCGCTCGGACAAATCAAACACGACGGACAGCTATTGATTGCGGCGGGCTGTTTGATTTCGCGTTACGGGGAAAATGTAAAACAAGAAGTTCCAACCGTTGACGGTGTGATTGACGCGGGCAAATGGCTCGCGATGCCGCGCTTTATTCAATATCTGCGCGAACACAACAAAGGCGACGCAAATTGGTTTGCTGATGCGTATGTGAATTTGCCGCCCGAACAAATCGCCGCGCGTTCCGTGACCGATTATTTGCCGCGCCACGCGCAAGGACCGAGCGCGTTTTTGAAAATCGCCGACGGCTGTGACCGTCCGTGTACGTTTTGCATCATTCCCACCATTAAAGGCGGACATCGTTCCAAGCCGATGGATGCGGTGATTGCGGAAGCGCGCGAGCTGGTCGCGCAAGGCGTTCAAGAAATTGTTCTCGTCGCGCAAGACACCACTGCGTACGGTTGGGATTGGAAACAGCGTGATGTATTGGCAACCTTGATGGAACGTCTATGCAATGAGGTCGCGGGAATGAAATGGCTGCGTTTGATGTACGCGTATCCCGGACACGTCACACCGCGCTTGATTCAAGTCATGGCGCGTTATCCGCAAATTGTGCATTATCTCGATGTGCCACTGCAACACGGAGATGGGCAAGTATTGCATCGTATGAAGCGTCCGAATCCCGTTACGACGCGCCGCATGTTGGATGATTTGCGAGCGGCGATGCCTGACCTTGCCGTGCGAACAACCTTTATCGTCGGTTTTCCCGGCGAAACGGAACAAGAATTTGACGGACTGCTCGAATTTATTGAAGAACTGCAATTCGATCGCGTGGGAATTTTCGAGTATTCGCAAGAACAAGGCACACCTGCGGGCGCGATGGAGAACCAAGTCTCGCGCAAAATCAAAGCGCGCCGCCGTCACGACGCGATGGTGACACAACAATCCATTTCACTCGCAAAAAATCGCGCGTTCGTGGGCAAGACGCTCGACGTTTTGATTGAGGGCGTGGGCGAACTTGAAGGCAATGCGGCAATGCGCGACCCCGCGATGGAATGTGGCAATTGTGTCAGCATCGGACGCAGTTACCGCGATGCACCTGAGGTGGACGGCATCGTAATCGTGCAAAACGAATTGCCTATCGGAAAAATGGTGCGCGTCAAAATAACACAGGCGAGTGAGTATGACCTCATTGCTGAACCGATGTAACAAGAAATTCGTCGTGCGCCCCACGACGAATTTCTTGTTGTACCCAAAACCCCATTGCCGCGCGCAACGCGCTGTGCTAAAATACGCGCATGATGTTGACCGCGTTGCCCTGGCTCATCCTCGCGATGGTTCTCATCGCCATCACCGTCGGCGCGTATTATTATTGGCAGACGCGCCAGAACATTCCTCAATTGACTTATACGCTGCTACCACCGTACGAAATTCCTGATGTGATTTTGGTCGGCGGCGTCCTCATCGAAAATCGCGGACGCCAGCCCGCGCCGAATATCAAAATCATGATTCAATTCGACGGCGAGAGCGCGCCGATGATTCACCACATGCACGTTGCGAGTGCGGAAAACGCTGTACTGCGAAGCGGCGGTGAACGACACACTTTTGCCAACATCAGTGCGAAAGCATTGCGCCCGCGCGGAAAAATTGTCGTGTATTGGGCAGCCGCGCAAAACGTGCAGCCGCAAATCACCGTCACCAGTTATCAACCAACGGAAGATTCTTTCCTGCAAAAACTGCTGCCGCGCAAAGCGGAAGCATAAACAAGGGTCAAACCATACGATGGGCAGCAATGGGACTGTGTTCCGTTGCTGCCCATTTTTTTTGGCGCGCGAAAAAATAGCCGCACCTAACTTGTACTTAAACATACTCTAACAACGCGTATGCTATAATCGCGCCCATGCGAAAACTTTTGGTTGTCATTATTGTATTCCTCACCCTCGCCATTTGCGGCGGATTCTTTGCGTTTGGATTTTTCGTTTATCGCTCTTTTCGCGACACAGCATCGGAGGTTCCAACTTCGCCGCCCGTTTTCGTTAGCGATAATCCTACGTTGGCGCCCCGTCGAACGACACGCCCCATTCAACCAACGACCAAACCTTCTAAAACACAAACTTTTGTGCCTACCGCCTCTGCAACAAATGCACCAGCCAATTCCGACGCGTCAACGCTCGACATATTGACCGCGCTTGAATTTCCTTCCAATGACCGCGTGCGCCTTGCATCGGAATACAAAGGCATCACGGCATCGCTCGCCACGCCTGCTGCGCCGCGCGAATACAAAATCGGCGACAAGGAAAAGTTTTGGGTGAACCGCGACATGCAAAACCAAAACGAACAAGCGACCGCGACGCTGCGCTATATGAACGACGTGGTGTACATGTGGGTGGAGGATGGCGAGCGTGTGAATGACGCGGACTTGAAAAAATCGGCGGATGTGTTTGCCAATAAAATTTATCCGACGAATCGCAAATATCTCGGCAGCGAAGCAAACCCCGGCGTGGACAATGACCCGCGTTTGCATATTTTGAATGTGCGTTTTCAAAATGCTTCAGGATATTTTTCGCAATCCGATACACTGCCTTCTGAAGTGAATCGTCACTCGAACGGCAAAGAAATGTTTTATATCAACACGCGTTCACTTCGTCCGGGCAGCGAAGTATATGATTCAGTCCTCGCGCACGAATTCGCGCACATGATTCATCGCAATCAAAATGACCGCGGCGAAGCATCGTGGATTACGGAAGGATTCGGCGACCTCGGTATCGAATTGAATGGGTATCAAGCCGGACACGAGCAATCGTTTGCGGCGAATCCCGATTTGCAATTGAACGCGTGGGATTCCATGCCGGGACTTTCCATTCCGCATTACGGCGCGGCATACTTGTTCATGTCGTATCAACTGAATCGTTTTGGCACGGACTATATCCGCGATGTTTTTTCGACGGCGACCACCGGCATCGAAACAATTCAACGCGCCCTCGACAAACATCAGGCGGGCTTGACCTTTGACAATCTCTTTGCCGATTGGGTGGTGGCAAATTTTGTGAACGCGCCCGAACTCGGCAGCCGTTACAATTATGCGACAGGTGATTTGGGCATTCGTCCAACACAAGGTTACAACCAATATCCCGCGCAAGGAAGCGATACGGTGCATCAGTACGGCACCGATTACATTCAGCTGCTGCCGAATGGTAAAGATGTAACAGTTACATTCGACGGCTCTGATACCGTGCGCGCCATTCCCACCGACCCGTACAGCGGAAAATTTTTCTGGTGGAGCGGGCGCACCGATTTTTCGGATACGCGCATGACGCGCGAATTTGATTTGAACGGCGTCAGCAAAGCGACCTTGCAATTTCGCGCGTGGTATGACCTCGAACCTGATTACGATTACGCGTATGCTTCCATTTCCACCGATAACGGGAAATCATGGACAACGCTCAAAGGTAACACGACAACAGACCGCGACCCGAACGCGGCGAATTATGGCAACGCGTTCAATTGCAAATCCGACGCGGGATGTGGTGACCCACAAGCCCAAGCGGCATGGATTGAAGAGGTGATTGATTTGACGCCATACACCGGAAAAAAAGTTTTGCTGCGCTTTGAACAAATCACGGATGAAGTGTACGCCGCGCCCGGGCTCGCGCTGGATGACATCGAAATTCCCGAAATCGGATTTCGCGATGATGTCGAAAACGGAGACAATGGTTGGAAGGCAGAAGGATTCGCGCGAATTGACAACATCTTGCCGCAAAAGTTTATCGTGCAGGCAATCGAATTTGGCACAACGCCGCGTGTCGTTCCGATTCCCCTCGACCAAGAAAATCGCGGTACGTACACCACGAATGGTCTGGGCAAAGATGTTTCGCGCGTTGTGCTTACAGTGTCAGGGAGTACGCCCGTGACGTGGGAGACGGCAGAATATCAATACAAGATTCAGTAGCATGAAACGCGTAAAGGTCTCTCATCTCTTCAAACACGAAACGCCAAGTGAAAAAACTTCACTTGGCGTTTTTTAGCTTTACAAAAAACTCGCACATGGTACATCTTCTTGGATTCGAGCCTTTAGGCGGTCTTGCACCGATTGAGGTTTCACACTTGTTTTTGCCCTACGACGTTTGACGTTTCACGTTTTTCGCAGTACTCTTGGAACATGTTCCTCTTCAAAAACATCATTTTCGATTTGGATGGTTTGATTGTGGACACCGAGCCGCTTCATCAACGCGCGGTCAACGCGTTTATGCAAGTCGCGGGCGCAGACCACCAATTCGACACTGCCGAGTACGGAAAAATTTTTACCGGACGCCCTATTTTTGAAAACGCAGAATACATGCGCGAGCGATTCGCGCTGCCGCAAACCGCCGACCAAATCAGTGACGCACATCGCGCGCTGTTCAATGTGCTAATCGCCGACGCGGAAAATCTGGAACCGATGGCGGGCTTGCACGATTTATTGCTGTGGCTCGCGCACGAAAAAATTCGCGTTGCGATTGCTTCGAGTTCGCGTCCTGAACAAGTGCATCTCATCGTCCGCAATTTGAACCTCTTGCATCACTTTGAAATTGTAGTCGGCAACGACGGCACCTTGAAACCCAAACCGTCGCCTGACGTATATCTGCTCGCTCTCGAAAAACTCGGCGCGAATCCAAAAGACACGCTTGCACTCGAAGACAGTTATAGCGGAGTGCGCGCGGCGCATGACGCAGGGCTGTACGTCATTGCCGTTCCAAATGAATTTACACAGCATCAAGATTTTTCCAAAGCCGATATGGTGATGCAGAATTTGTCGCAAGTGCAAAACTATTTGGAAAATCAGAATCACGTCCGCAATCAATAACTCATGTCCCTCATCCTCACTGACGCGCAAGCGCAGCTCTTGCGCCAAGAAAAAAAATATCTCACCGATTTGTTTGCGACATTGAGCGAGCTCAAGAGTCCGCCCGCGGAACTCGACGCGCTTCAAGACGCGATTGTGCGGCTCGAAGAATTGTTTCTCATCGTCGTCGTTGGCGAATTTAACGCGGGCAAATCCGCATTGGTCAATTCTTTGCTTGGCGCCAAAGTGTTACAAGAGGGCGCGATTCCGACAACGACGCGTGTAACGCTCGTAAAACACGGCGATGTCGTGCGCGAACATGTTTCGCCCGATGACCTCGCGGTAGTGACCCATCCGCTCGACCTCTTGCGCGAAATCAACATTGTGGATACCCCCGGCACGAACGCGGTGATTCGCAAGCACGAAGAACTCACGCGCGATTTTATTCCGCGCAGTGATTTGATTTTGTTTGTGACGTCCGCTGACCGTCCGTTCACCGAAAGCGAACGGCAATTTATGGAATTCATTCGCGAATGGGGCAAGAAAATTGTCATTGTCGTCAACAAACGCGACTTGTTGGAAGATGAAAAATCGTTTGACGATGTGGCGCGGTTTGTCAAAGCCAACGCAACACAACTGCTCGGCATGACGCCGGAATTGTTTTTTGTTTCGGCAAAACGCGAGTACGTGGACGGGAAACTAGTTGGCGGCATGAATACGTTGAACGAGTATATTCGTTCGTGGCTCGACCAAAACGCGCGGCTGCGCGTAAAATTTTCTACGCCGCTCGGTGTCGCCGAGCAAATTTTGAAACGCGCGGAAAACAATTCGCAGCACGAACGCACACAGCTCGCACAGGACATCGAGACAGCAGAACACGTTGAACGCGAAGTGACCACTTACGAAAAAGATATTCGCGGCGAGCTGGAACCGCGCATCGCCGAAGTGGACAATTTATTGTACAAACTCGAAGCGCGCGGCGCAGACTTTTTTGACCAAAACGTGCGGCTGACAAAAATTATGGACTTGGCGCGCGGCGATAAATTCCGCGTGATGTTTGAGCAACAAGTTCTCGCCGGAGTACCGCAAGAGATTGACAATCGCACCCGCGCCGTCGTAGATTGGCTCGTCGAAAAAGATTTACGCGAGTGGCAAAACATTCTCACGTATTTGCAGCGCCGCCGCGTTCCTTCGGACGCGCTGGTGGGTGAATTGACAACGTCGTTCGACATGCGGCGGCAAGCGCTATTGAGCGCGACCACCGAAGCAGCACAAACGGTTGTTTCAACATACGACGCAGAAAAAGAATCGCGCGAGATGGGCGCGCATGTCGAGATGGCGGTGGTGCAAACCGGCATCGCAGAAGCGGGCGCGATTGGGCTGGGTGCGATTGTAGCAACGACCGTGACGGTTGCGGCGTTCGATGTAACCGGCATTTTACTCGCGGGCGCGATTGCCGTGTTGGGGCTGTTTATCATTCCGTACAAACGGCAGCAGGCAAAAGAACGATTCAAGCAAAAGATTCAAGATTTACGAACGCGTCTTGGCAATGTGCTGCGCGCACAATTCAACAGCGAAGCGGACCGCACGATAACGCGTATGAAGGAAGGAGTCGCGCCGTACGTACGTTTCGTCAAAGGCGAAAAAGACCGCATTGCGCAAACAGAGGAAAAATTGGCAGAGGCGCGCAAAGGGTTGCAGGCAATCGTGTCCAATGTGGAAAAAATGTTTGCGTAAAAAAAATGCGTTGTCAAAATGACAACGCATTTTTTTTTAAACCCCTTCGGGTTCACTCAATCCGGCGCGCAGCGCACCCAACAAATCAACTTGTATCGCTTTCATTGTACTCTTGACGCCACCGACTACGGCAGCTGCGTGGGACCGTCCGTGTCCAATCAGCATCAAGCCGTCCACACCAAAAACGGGAATCGCGCCAATGCGCGTGTAATCCATCATGGTATGAAATTCATTCATAATGGAATGGACTGCTTGCGTCATGCCCGCGTCTGCAAAACGTTTGGAGAGGCGCGACAACAATTGCTCGCTCAGACCTTCACTCAACTTGAGCGCGACATTGCCCCACAAGCCATCCATCACCACCACATTCGCCGTCCCGTTGGGTAGATCGTATCCTTCCAAATTTCCCACGAAATTCAATCCGCTACTTTTCAAGAGCGCGAACGTCGCGCGCGTAAATTCATTGCCTTTGTTATCCTCGCGCCCATTCGTCATCAAACCCACTGACGGGCGCACGATGCCGTGAATTTTTTCCATATAGATGGAACCCATCTTGGCAAATTGCAAAAGATACTCCGGTTTGCAGTCCACCATCGCGCCCGCATCCACCAACAGTGTTTCGGGTTGCAAATCAAAATACGTGATGCCCACACACGGTCGCAACACATCCGCCAAGCGTCCGAACGTAATCAACGACGCAATAATTCCCGCGCCCGTGTGTCCCATCGTCAAGCACGCGTCCGCCTGTTTGTGTTTCACCAATTCACAAATCACGCGAATCGAAGCGCCGCGCCGTTCTTTGACCGATGACGGATTTTGGTCAAATTCAATCACATCGGGCGCGTCCACGATTTCAAACTCGGGCAGCCCCAACATGTCCGCTGTTTCGATTTCATGCAATTCCTGTTCAATCGCGCCGCGCTTGCCGACCAAAATTAAATCTACCTCCAACGCGCGTTTCGCCTGCACCGCGCCGCGCAAAATTTCACGCGGCGCAAAATCCCCACCCATGGCGTCCAATGCAATCTTCAACGTGTCTCCTCCCGATGCAAATGAATGGTGTGATTATACCCATAGTTCTGAAACCTGTCAGGTCGTGCGCCGCTGCAAACAACTTACACTCTACTTTGGTGTTATAGTATTGACAGTTATAATTCAAAAAATTTGCAGTCTATTGCAGGAGAAACGAATGAGTGACCCCAAACGCGTCGTCATTACAGGACTCGGTTTGATAAGCCCCGTGGGCAACAACGTTAAAACATCGTGGGACAATATCAAAAATGGTCGTTCCGGCGTCGCGCCGATTACCTTTTTTGATGCTTCAAATCTCGACACCAAAATTGCAGGCGAAGTAAAGAATTTTGACCCCAAAGAACATCTCGACCCCAAAGAAGCGCGTCGCATGGAACGCTTTAGTCAACTCGCTATCGTCGCGGCGCGCGAAGCCGTCAGCGACGCGCAATTGAAAATCACGGATGACAATAGTGAACGCATTGCGGTTTTGATTGGCAGCGCGGGCGGCGCAGTGCTTGCCGTCAGTGACAATGTCAAAGTGTACGAAACCAAAGGTCCGCGTCGCGTCAGTCCAATTTTTCTGCCGATGATGTTGGTGGACACGGCGGGAGCGCTCGTGGCGATTGACTTGGGCATTCGCGGTCCGAATTACGCGATTGTTTCAGCGTGCGCCACAGGAACGAATGCGATTGGCGAAGCGGCGGAATATATCAAGCGCGGCGATGCCGATGTCGCGTTGTGCGGCGGCACGGACTCGCCAATTTTCGCGGTGGGAATTGCGGGATTCAATATCATGGGCGTCCTTTCAAAACGCAACAATGAACCGACCGGCGCGTCGCGTCCTTACGATTTGAATCGCGACGGTTTTGTGTTGAGCGAAGGCGCAGGTGTTTTGGTTTTGGAAAGCGAAGAACACGCGTTGGCGCGCGGCGCGCGGATTTACGGCGTGCTTTCAGGATACGGCACCAGTGCGGACGCCGTACACTTTGCCGCGATGGATGCAGAGGCGGGCGGTATCACGCGCTCGATGAAATGGGCATTACGCAAAGCGGGACTTGAACCCAAAGACATCGGTTATATCAATCCGCACGGCACCGGCACAAAACTCGGAGATGTGACCGAAACGCGCGCGATTAAAGAAGTATTTGGTGAAGAGGCATACAACATTCCTGTCAGCTCCACGAAATCCATGACAGGACACATGATGGGCGCATCAGGTGCCGCCGAAGCAATTTTTGCAACGCTCGCGATGTACGAAGAAATTATTCCGCCGACTATCAACTTGACAACCCCGGACCCGGCGTGTGATTTAGATTACGTGCCAAACACACCGCGTCCAAAACATTTCGACCACGCCGTTTCCAATTCCATTGGACTCGGCGGACACAACGCGTCCATCATCGTTTCACGCTACAATTGATTTCCACAGAATACGCAAACTGCAATCCGACACAGGGAAGTGTGTTGCGCTTTGCGTATTCTTTTTTTCCAGAAAAGATTGCATGTCTGCGAACAATCATCCTCCCCGTTACGCGCATATCGTCGGCTGGGGCAAATATGTGCCGCCGAATATTTTGACCAATGACGAATTGGCAAAAAAAGTGGACACCTCCGACGCGTGGATTCGCGAACGGACAGGCATCCGCGAACGCCGCATTGCCACCAAAGAAACGACGGCGAGCATGGCATTGTATGCCGCACAAGAGGCGCTCGAAGTGGCGGATGTGAATCCAAATGACATTGATTTGATAATTGTTGCCACGTCCAGTCCCGAATATATTTTCCCGGCAACAGCGAGCATCGTACAAGACCAACTCGGCGCGGAAAACGCGGGCGCATTTGACCTAAGCGCGGCGTGTTCAGGATTCGTTTATGGGTTGACGCTCGCGGCGGGCATGATTCGTTCGGGACAACACAACAACGTTCTCGTCATCGGCTCGGAAACATTTTCCAAATTGTTGAATTGGAAAGACCGCGCGACTTGCATTCTCTTTGGCGACGGCGCGGGCGCGGTGTTATTGCAAGGCAGTGACGAATACGGCGGTGTGCTTTCGAGTGTGTTGGGTTCCGACGGTTCGGGCGGGGAACTTTTGGAAATTCCCGCGGGCGGTTCCAAAAATCCAACTTCGCTCGAAACCGTCATGGCGAACATGCACTTTGTAAAAATGAACGGACGTGAAGTGTATCGCTTTGCGACGCGCATCATGGTGGATGCTACGAAACAAGCTCTGCAAAAGGCAAACATTCCTGCCGACGAATTGGATTTGCTGATTCCGCATCAAGCGAATACGCGCATCATTGATTATGCGGCAAAAGCATTGAACCTTCCACCGTCCAAAGTATTTATCAATTTGGAAAAGTACGGCAATACCTCTGCCGCGTCCATTCCAATCGCACTTGTCGAAGCGATTGAAGAAAAGCGCGTCAACCCCGGCGACCATCTCGTCTTTGTTGGATTCGGCGCGGGACTCTCATGGGGCGCGTGTGCACTCGAGTGGACCGAACCCACTATCAAACACGCGACGACGCCACAACGCGCGGCACAAAGCAAATTGCGCTACGGCTGGGCAAATGTGAAATCACTGGGGCATCGCGTCTTGCGTCGCGTAGATGCGGGTGTGAGCAAAACGTTGGACAAAATTGAAGGACGCAGTAACGGCAACGGAAATGGAAAATAAAAAAAATCGCGGTCTTGCCAAGACCGCGATTTTTTTATTTCACCTCAATCTCTCCCAACACAATGCTTTGCTGCGGGACAAGATTTTCATCAAGCAATAGCGCACTCTCGTCCGTATCGGCTTGATACATCAACACCTCGATGCGATATTTCCCCGATGCAATGTCCGGAGGAATTTCAAGATTGTACGGTTCATCGCCTGTGTGATTATCAATTCCCCATAACAACGTTGGAATCATCGGTTGACGGTCAACGTTCGACAGTTTATCCCCGTTCTCATTCACCAATCGCACTGATGCGGAATAGTACGCGTTGATTTTATTGAAGGGCAGCCATGTCAATTCCACCGGAATTGTATCGCCGCGAGAATAATCTGCGCCCAATCGCCTCGATAACTTGACCGACGCGGGTAAAACAACCTCGCGCGCGAGCTCATTTCCTACATTTACCGCAGTCTCGATTTCCATCGCGCCAATTAACGGGTCAAGCGTTTGAATCCCCAATTCATACTCTCCAACGCGCGAAGGCGCATTTAGACGAATCGGCACAACCGAAACAGATGACGTAACGAGCGGAATTGGAAACGTGAGTGACTCGATGCGATTCTCACTCCAACGCGCCTCCGCTTTCACAATGTCCGTTGGCTTGACCGCGTACGGCGCATTTCCACGATTCACCAAAACCAAATACGCGTCGAATGGCGCGCCTGCGGCAACCATCGAGGGAAGGTACAATTGTTTTTCCAAATCCGGTGTGTTTCGTGACAGCTTTTCCACGCGATACACTTTGCGCTCCCCAAGATTGTCCACAAGCTGCAGCTGGCGCGGATAGCGAATCCCTGCATTGTCCCAACTCGAAGGCACAATCAAGTAATCCACATCCAACGCCTGCAACAGTGCCAAGCCGCGCGGGTAAATGTACGATGTGCGAAACTCGTATGCAATCTCTCCGCGTCGCGGCGGAATAAATCCACTGTAACCGTCAGGTGTTTTTTGCCAATGATACGTCGAAAAATACTGCGTCGAAATATCCAGCTCGTTATTCTCATTCGGACCGAGCATCGGCAATTCCAACACAACACCATTCGGCTGCCGCGCGAGCCATTTGTACACATCAGGAATTTCATTCGCTACGGGCAACGTAACAATGTTCGCAGCTGGAAGCGAAAGATATTCGAGAACAATCAACGCGACGATTCCAAGAGAGAGTTTTTTACTTTGCGTCTTTGCGTCTTTGCGTGAGATTTTCTCCAAGAACACGAATGCGCCCATTCCCGCCAGCGCCGCGAGCGCAAAATTCACGAGCGCGTCAAAACGCACCGGTGCGCGCAACGCGCGCATCGGTGGAAAAATTTCGTAAAGCCATTTGTACGGCAGCGTGATGTCTGTTGCTTGTTGCGAGGTGAGATACAAACGCGGACCGAGAGCGAGAATAAAAGAAATGAAAAGGAGAGAAACGAGAAACGTTTTGGAGCGACCGCGCGAAAAAATGATTCCAACAACTGCAAACAAAATCGCAATCGCGCCGGGAAAAAGATTATCGAGCGGATACCCACCGACGCGTTTTACGGGGTTCGGCGCGAGAAAATTTCCATACAAAACATTTTGCGGTGCGACTTCGGTAAATTGTTTTAACGACGCACTGAACGGTTCGCTTTCCTCCACACGCCGCGAAAAACCAAGTTCACGCTGGACTTGAAAATATGGCAGCAAAAAGGGAATCAGAACAATTCCAATCAATGCGAACGACGCGAGCAAGGAAATAAATACGCGCTGTAACGACCTTGAGAAATCCGCGCGTTGTGTGAGCAGCCACCACAAGAAATAAATCGCAACTGCGAATCCCGACAACAGCGCGTAATAAAAAGAGGAAAGCGATTGCAAAATAAAAAAGAGTGCAAATAGAAACGCGTCGCGCAGCATAGCCCCTTGCGGGCGTTCCGTTGCGCGCAACAGTTTCCCCAAAAATAACAACGCCAACGGCAAAAAACCCAATGTCACCAATTGCAGCTGCGCGAAATTTCCGAGATTGAACGGATTGAACGCGTAAATAATTCCTGCAATCCATCCCGCTCCCGCGCGCCGCGTCCTTTCAAACACAAGCAAATACATTCCAAACGCGTCGAGCCACAACATTGCCAACAGCGCGAGGTTGTACCCAAAAATAGAATTTTTGAACGCGAGCGTGAATGGTAACGCAAACAAACTCGGCGGCAATAAAATTTCCGAATACGCGAGCGTGTTGGTGTACGGATAAAAGATGTTGGTGTTGAAAAGTTCAAGCGGATTCGTGACCAGCGCGTGTCCAACCCACGCGACAATCCACGTGTTCAACAAACCATCCTGCTTGTCCTCAACCGAATTCCAAACATGCAGCACATGCGGATTTGTGAGAATCAATGTCAGCGCGAGAAAAATCAACGCCGCCGTAAGATGTCTTTGCATTGGTGCAACTGATTATATATAGACGTGACAGGTTTCCGAAAACCTGTCACGTCCAAAAAGTGATTGACATTCACGATTTCGACCTTATAATAATTATTGCCAGTGACTCGCAAGAGCATTGAGCTCGCTTGCTTAGCAAGCTTGTCTGCATAGCAGACGTACGATATTCGACCAGTCAACAAATACCGCTTGGATTTGAACACCCTGTGGTGTCAGACCGAGACGGGAGAGATGATTTCGTTTCACCCAATCCGTGAAATGAAATTTGGCGAAACATTTTTCGCGCGCTCACCGTTATTCGGCGAGCGCGTTTTTTATTGCCAAATCATTTGTTGGGATGTCGAAGGAGGAAAACATGGAACGGAAAAAAATAACGCTGCCGGAAATTCAGCGCAAAAAAGAAATGGGTGAAGCAATTACGATGCTCACTGCGTACGATGTCTCTACCGCACGCGCGGTTGACCAAGCGGGCATTGACATGATTCTCGTCGGCGATTCGTACGGCATGGTCGTTCTCGGTTACGACACGACGGTTCCCGTGACGATGGAGCAAATGATTACCGCTGCACAAGCGGTTGCACGCGGCGCGAAAAATCCATTGCTCATTGGCGACTTGCCTTTTCTTTCGTACCAAGTGGATGCCCACGAAGCGATTCGCAACGCAGGACGTTTTATCAAAGAAGCCAACATGGACGCGGTGAAATTGGAAGGCGGACGCGAAATTGCGCCAACCGTGCGCGCGATTACAAACGCGGGCATCGCGGTAATGGGACACGTTGGACTCACTCCGCAGAGTGTGAGCAAACTCGGCGGCTGGCGCACACAAGGCACAACCGCAGAAGCCGCGCACAAATTATTGGATGACGCGCTGGCATTGCAAGACGCCGGCGCATTCGCGATTGTGTTGGAAAAAGTTCCCGAACGGCTGGCGGAACTGGTGACACAACGTTTGCAAATTCCGACCATCGGCATCGGCGCGGGTGTACATTGCGACGGACAAGTCTTGGTAACGAATGATTTGTTGGGAATGTTTGACCGCTTTGTTCCCAAATTCGCCAAGCAATACGCGAAACTATATCCCATCATCGTTGAAGCATTGAGTGAATACAAACGCGACGTAGATGCACACGCGTTTCCGACACAAGAACATTCCTTTGGAATCAAAGATGAAGAATGGAACGCGTTTTTGAAAACGTTGGACGACGAACGCGAAATTCGCGCGACCAACACATTTGACCCAACAGCAGACGCGACACGAGTTTACGGATGAGCCAAATATGAAAATCGGAATTATTGGCACAGGCGCGATGGGTTCACTCTTTGCCGCGCACCTTGCATCACACACGGACGTTATCGTATTGGGAACATGGCGCGAGGCAGTTGAGGAAATGAACGTGCACGGAATTCACCTCGAAGGCGACGCGCAACATTTGCACATTCCTGTTCTCGCGACAACGAATCCGCGCGCTGTAGCACAAGTAGATTTCGCGCTCGTCGCCGTCAAAGCACATCAAACCGAACGCGCGGCGCGTTGGGCGAACGAAATTCTCAAACCGAACGGCATCGCACTCACATTACAAAATGGTTTAGGCAATTACGAAATCCTCGCGCGTCATGTTGGCGAAACGCGCGCAGCGATGGGTGTGACTATGCAAGGCGCAACGCTACTTGGAGCAGGGCATGTGCGTCATGCGGGGCAAGGCATGACAACGCTCGCCGCAACCGCAGAGACGCGGGCGCGCGTGGAACAACTCGCGCAAGTGTTTAATCACGCGGGCATCGAAACGCATCTTGCGAACAATATAGAAAGTTTGATGTGGGGCAAACTTGTGGTGAACAGCGCCATCAACGCCTTGAGCGCGATTTATCGCGTGCCAAATGGTTGGCTCGTGGAAAACCCCGAAACACGCGCGTTAATGTCCGCCGCCGCACAAGAAACGGCGAATGTGGCGAACGCGTTAGGCATTACGCTGCCATATCATGACCCCGCCGCGCGCGCGATTCAAGTTGCGATCGCGACAGCGACAAACAAATCTTCGACGCTCCAAGATATTTTGCGCGGCGCGCCGACGGAACTGGAACGCATCAATGGTGCGGTCGTGCGCGAAGGCAAACGGCTCGGCGTTCCGACTCCTGTCAATGAACAACTCTTGCGCGTCATGTCGAATCCGCGCATGGGACAACACAATCTCGCGCAACTTGCCGCGTAAATCTTCGGACGCGGATAAACGCGGATGATCGCGGAATCCAAATGGGTTCCGCGTTTATCGTGGTTTTTCCACGTCCAAGTCAAAAGATGTTTCTCGCAAAAACAATTTCGGAAGCACGCTCGTTTCGCAAACAACAAAATGGCACATGGGGACTTGTGCCGACAATGGGTGCGCTGCATCAAGGACACTTGTCGCTCGTGCAACGCGCGCGCGCAGAAAATGAATTTGTCGCGGTTTCAATTTTTGTGAACCCCACACAGTTCGCGGCGGGCGGCGATTTTGATAAATATCCGCGCACGCTCGAACACGATATGGAATTGTTGAAACCGTTTCATGTGGATTTGGTATTTGCGCCATCCAACGACGAAATCTATCCGCGCAATTTTCAAACGTATGTGACAGTGGAAGAAATCACCAAGCCGCTCGAAGGCGAAATGCGTCCCGGACATTTTCGCGGTGTCGCTACCGTTGTAACAAAACTTTTCAACATTGTTCAACCCGACCGCGCGTATTTTGGGCAAAAGGACGCGCAACAAGTTGCGGTCATCAAGCAAATGGTGCGCGACTTGAACATGCCGCTTGAAATTGTTGTCGGTGAAACATTGCGCGAGGAAAATGGATTGGCAATGTCGTCGCGGAACGAGTACCTGTCGCGTGAGGAGCGAAACGCAGCGAGTGTGTTGTATCGCGCGTTGTGTGCTGCGCGCGATGCATTTTTGAATGGCGAACGCGTTGGGGAAAGACTGCGCGCGGTGATGCGCGAGGTGTTGAGTCAAGAACCGCGCGCGCAGGTTGAATACGTGAGCGCGGCTGACCCAATCACACTTCAAGAATTAGTTGAAGTCAAAAGTGGTGTCTTGCTTTCGATGGCGGTACGTTTTGGAACGACGCGGCTGATTGATAATTCTTTGTTGGGGACGTAGGGGCGAAGCATTGGCATTCGCACATTCTGCTCAATGCGCGGTTAAGTGTGCCAATGCTTCGCCGCTACAATTTTACAAAAATCTTTCGTATCTAAACGGCGTCACATCCATACTCGTCGCTTGACCATCTGCGATAATTTCCGCCGTCAAAATTCCTCCCGTCGGCGCGTGCATGACGCCGTGTCCGCCCCAGCCGCAGCAATTTACAAATCCTTCCACACCGGGCGCGTAACCTAGCACAGGCAAATCGTCCGGCGTCAACGCGCGCAAACCCGCCCAGCCGCGCAGAATTTTTGCGTTCAACAAAATCGGTGCGCGCAATGCCGCGCGTTCAATGACTTGTTCTTGAAACGCGGGTTCAAATTGCGGCTCGTAGGTTGTTGACTCTTCGCGTCCCATCCCCATCAAAACATTCTCACCTTCTTTGCGAAAATACCATTCGACTTCTGAATCCATGACGAACGGCGTGTTTGAAGGAATCGCGGGAAATTCATCCGTGATGAAAATGTGACGTTTGTAATTTGTGATGGGCAAATTCAATCCCACCCACGCGCCCACTTCTTTTGCACGCGCGCCGGTTGCATTAACAACGATGGGAGTGGATATTTTGCCGTCTGTGGTTTCGACTCCGACGACACGCCCATTTTCCAAGACAATGCCCGTCGCTTGGACACGTTCATTGATTTCTGCGCCGAGTTGTTTTGCGCCGCGCGCGTATGCCTGCATCACCGCGTGCGGGTCAATGATTCCGTCCGTGCGACAAATCGCGCCGAGAACAATGTCCTCGACATTTACGGCGGGAACGATTTCTTGTATCTGTTCGGGGGTGAGAATTTCAATCGGGACATTCATCTTTTGCTGCACGACGATTTCTTCGCGCAGCTCATGCTCCGCCGCGCGCGTGGCGATGCTCAAATGTCCGATTGGTTTGAAATGGGTTGCCTCGCCAAACATGTCTGCAAACGCCATGTATTCTTTCCACGCGACGAATGACAGCCCAATCGTTTCTTCGCGCTTCATCGAGAGCATCAACATTGCCGCGCTTCGTCCCGACGACCCGCTGCCGAGCAAATCGAGTTCGACGAGTGAAATGTTTTTGATTCCCTTTGCGGCGAGATGGTACAAACACGACAGTCCTTGAATGCCACCGCCAATGACGACGACGTCTGCTGTGGTTCGCATGATTAGAGTCCTTCGTTTCGATAGTCGCGCTGTTCCCATTTCTCGCGCAGTTGTTCAATGAATTGTTTTTTGTATTCGGGGTCTTGCAGTTTCGGGTGCAAAATTTTCCAAACGTCTTCGGCATCCAAATCTTTGGTGCCGATAATTTCTTGAATGTATTGGTCCACACGCACTTGAAACGCGCGCACGGGCGGCACGCCAATTTCGTCGAGTATGTCCTGAATATGTTTGATGTAATACGTCATGGAAACTCCTAGTCACGGGATGAGAGAGATGCGGGCGGAGAGAATTATAGCGATAGATAGAGATTTTGGGAAAATGATTTGGGTGATGTTGCGAATCTGTGTATAATGACGAACGGAAGTTTGAAGTTAGAGGTTAGAAGTTGGGCTTACGATTTCCAATTTCCGACTTCCAACCTCGGACTTTTAATTTTTTGGAGAGGTCGCATAGTCCGGTCTAGTGCGCGCGACTCGAAATCGCGTGTGGTTCTGCCACCGGGGGTTCGAATCCCTCCCTCTCCGCCTTTTCCGAAGACAGCACCCAGATTACAGAAAATAGAATCAAATCTGTGGTCTGTTATCGGAAATCTGCTTTTTGTTTGGAGAGGTCGCATAGTCCGGTCTAGTGCGCACGATTGGAAGTCGTGTGTGGTCGCAAGGTCACCGGGGGTTCAAATCCCCCCCTCTCCGTTAGAATAAAGATTAGAGATTGGAGATTGGTCAGCTTCAATCTCTAATTTTTTTTCTCGCAGTTCTCATTTCTCGTCTTTCGCTACCCATATGGCTTCCTAAAAACATTATTCTTGTGTAACTCTCTCCCCCTTCAAACTCTTGACAATCCTTTCTATTTCCATAAACTACTCGGTAGTCGTGCTAGACGGGGAACTAGCGGTGCCTCGAATGCCGAAAGGCAGGACCCGAAATCCGCTATAGCGGGGTACAATCCCTTGCAGAGCAGCGAGCGTATTGCACGGCGCGGAAGGCGCAGCATTGAAAGCTGGATCCGGCGCAGCAAGAACCTGTGAACCCCGCCAGGACCGGAAGGTAGCAACGGTAAGCGGTCACTCTTGGGTGCCGTCGGGGCATCTGGCTGGAGCAAGCGAATCAGCGCACGGCGGGATGTTCGCCGCGAAGTAAGGTGCACGACCTTTTTTTCTCTCTTGATTTCAATCTCGATCAGGATCACGCTCTGACGCAAAATCGAAATGGTTCTTTGACTGCGCTCGACAGACCGCAAGTTCTTTACTGCCACGTTGACGCAGTTCGCCCCTTTCGAGAATGCGACAAATATAGAATCCGCCCACTGTGTTCGCGCATGCCCGTTTCTGTTCTTGATGAACACAGGGTGGCGCGAATTCTATATCACCCATGAAGTCTGATCACGGCATATCACCTTCGGGCATTCCGCGTCGCCCCCTCCCGCCCAAGTCAGCGCTTGGCGCGACGATGACACCTCGCCCAACCTTGCCACCGCCTCCTGCTCCCGCGCCTCCGCGCGCGAGCCGTCGGTACCTAACGCGTTCCCCAGTTCATCAACGCCCCAGCGCCCTGCCCCTCACAACACCGCGCCCATTCGTCTTTTTGCGCGATGGAAATTTGTTATTGCTTGCGTTTGTTGCTTTCGCACTGGCAGGCATGGTCTATTTCTTTGTCGCCGGACGCGAACGTGTAACGATTCGCATCAATGAACAAGAAACAACCATCTGGACACGCCAACAGACGGTGCGGGACGCGCTGATTGAGGCAGGCATCACATGGAATGCCGAAGATATTGTTCGCCCCGCGCTGAATGCGCCGTTGCCTTCGGATGGAAATATCTCGATTCGACTTGCCACACCAATTGTGTTGACGGCGGATGGCGCGGCACTGGAACGACGCACACAGGCAACAACGCTTCAACAAGTTTTCAAAGAAAATAACATTACCCTCAAACCGCAGGACCAAGTTTTTCTCGATGGGCGTCTCGTGCGCGCCGATGCCTCACTGCCAAGATTCGTTGTAAGTGCAGGTGAACCCGCGTTGTTTGCACCCTCTAGTGGTATCGTCCACATTTCTATCACGCGCGCGCTGCCAATCACGATTAACGACAACGGCACCATCTCCACCCTGTTCACCACCGAGAATACAATGGGTACCGCACTGGCACGCGCAGGCGTTCAAGTCTATGTTGGTGATTCGGTCACGCCCGACTTGACTACACCAGTTACAACGGGCGCAACAATTTTCATTCGACGTTCGCGCCCCGCCTCGATAAGCGTTGATGGTAAAACGATTCGTACTCGCACTCGCGCCAAAACGCTCTCGGATTTATTGGACCAAGAAGGCGTAAAGCTCGAAGGCAAAGATTATGCCGTTCCGGCACTCACGAATCCTGTGGTGGATTACGTGAATGTCAGTATCACACGCGTACGCGAAGAATTTATTACCGAGACCGAACAACTGACCTTTCAAACCAAATGGTTGCCAAATGCGGAACTTGAACTCGACCAACGCATCGTCGCGCAGACAGGGCAAAAAGGTGAAAAGCATCGCCTCTTTAAATCGCTCTATGAAAATGGAAAACTGATTTCCACCGGACTCGAACGCGAGTGGATTGAAAAACCGCCGCAAGACCATATCATCAACTATGGCACAAAAATAACGATTCGTGATTTGACGTTGCCCGATGGAAAAGTCGTACAGTATTGGCGCAAAGTGCGGCTGCTCGCAACGGCATATACTGCGGCAACATCCGGCAAAGACAAAGACCATCCGCAGTACGGGCGCACGCGTTTGGGCTTGCAAGCGGGACGCGGCATTGTTGCGGTTGACCCGCGTGTTGTAAATTTAGGTTCATCTGTGTTTGTGCCGGGTTATGGCGAAGCATTAGCAGGCGACACAGGCGGACGCATCAAAGGCAAACGCATTGACCTCGGCTTTCCCGAAGATGCCATCGAAGATTGGTATCGGTGGGTAGATGTTTATTTATTGACACCCGTTCCGCCCAAAGCGCAGCTCAACATCGTTTTGCCCGATACGCCGGTCGAACGCAAGACCAATCGCTAATCCCACTGACAGGTGTATGCCTGTCAGTTTTTTTTCCATGCCACATTCCACAAAAATTTCAGGACAACATGTACCGCGCAAACGCTTTGGGCAAAATTTTCTTGCCGACCAAAACATCCTGCAAAAAATAGTGCGCGCGGCGGATATTGCGTCCTCCGACGTTGTTTTAGAAATCGGACCCGGCATGGGGCATCTCACGCGCGTACTGGCAGACACGCGTGCGCAAATTGCAGCAGTCGAAGTGGACCGCGATTTATTGAAAAATTTGCGCACGCTTTTCGCGGAAACCGAAAATGTGCATTTGCTCCAAGGCGACGTGCTGCAACAATCGCCAAGTGAGTGGCTCGCGCGGGCAGGACTGAACGCCCCCTACTCTGTTGTCGCCAACATTCCGTACTATATTACCTCTGCGATTTTGCGGTATCTGCTGGAAGCCGACATTCCACCGATGCGCATTGTGGTGATGGTGCAGCGCGAAGTGGCACAACATTTGATAGCCCAACCGCCGCGCGCGAATTTGCTTGGCGTCAGTGTACAATACTATGGCGCGCCGCGCATTGTAGGCGTTGTGCCGGCAGGTGCATTTTATCCGCGTCCGCAAGTGGATTCCGCCATTGTGCGCGTGGACATTACGCATGCGCGTGAACGCGAACAAGCGGCGCGCTTTTTTCGAATCGTGCGCGCGGGCTTTGGAGAGAAACGCAAACAGTTGGGCAACGCGTTAGCGCACGGACTCGCGCTCACTGTAACAGAATCGCACTGGCTGCTCACACGCGCAAACATTGAACCCACACGCCGCGCTGAAACGCTGACGGTGGGAGAATGGGAAAAACTCGCTCTCGTTTGGCACGAAAAATTTTCAACGGACTAGACAAAGTGTAGACAAATTTTGGGCGGATTCTTTATCGTTGTAAAATGCGCGCCGTGTCTGAATCAAAGAAATGTAAAATTTGCTTTCGGCGTGTTGTGCCGCGTCTAGTCACATGGGTCCAATGATTTCAGCAGCCGAACGCTTTCGTCCTTCCGATGCCAAACCAAAAATTTTGGTTGTGGATGATGACCCTTTGATGCGCCGCATCGTGACCCAAAGTTTGGAACGCTCGGCGTACGAACTGATGGAAGCGGAATCGGGCGTCTCCGGCATTCAATGCGCCATCGAACAACATCCCGATTTGATTCTGCTCGATGTCATGATGCCCGAAATGGACGGATTCGAAGTAATCCGTCGTCTGCGTATGCATCCGATGACACAAGGCGTACCAATCATTTTGCTGACGGCGCTCGGTGAGATGAGCGAAAAGGTGTATGGGATGCAATTGGGCGCGGACGATTACATGACGAAACCGTTTGACCCGCGCGAGCTGCGCGCACGCGTGCAAGCGCATCTCAAACGCTCCGAACAATATCTTCAAAGCAGCCCTCTCACCAATTTACCCGGCAATCACGCAATTCAACAAGTCATTTCGGCGCGGCTTGAAGCCCATGAACCTATCGCCGTGCTTTATTTTGATTTGAGCAATTTCAAATCGTACAATGACCGTTACGGCTGGCTGGCAGGCGACGAAATCATCAAACAGTTGGGTGAGATTATTGTGAACGCGGTCATTCATGCCGGAGACAAAGATATTTTTATCGGACATGTGGGCGGCGATGATTTTGTCGTCGTCACGCGTCCGGAATTTGCGGAACGAATCGGCAGAGATGCCGTTCGCCAATTCGATGAGATGATTCCGTCTTTTTATGACGCCGAAGACCGTGCGCGCGGATACATCGAAATGATTGACCGCCAGGGCGAATTGCGCCGCGTGCCAATTATCAGTTTGGGCGCTGCCATTGTCACCAACGAACATCGTCCGCTGGAACATCCGCTCCAAGTCGCGCAAATTGCCGCCGAAGTCAAACGCTATCTCAAAACGCTGCCGGGCAGTCAAGTTGCATTTGACCGCAGACGACAGTAATGAAACACCTTCTTGGATGAGCATAGACCGGGTCAACTTGACCGGGTCTTTTTTTTATGATGCCAACCCTTTACAGTTTTTTCCGCCAACCTCGCATCATTCGCTTGAGTTTGCGCGTGGTCTCGCTGCTCGTCTTTTTTTGCGGCTGGGAAGTATTGGCGCATCGTTTGAACAGTCTATTGTTCCCTTCGTTCACCGAGACGCTCACTGCGTTTATTGCACTCGTGCCCACGCCAATGTTTTGGAATGCAATCTGGGTGAGTCATCAAGCGATGTTCGTTGGCTTTGGCGCGGCAGTCTTGATTGGGACAACGGTGGGCGTGATGATGGGACGTTGGCGCGTCGTCGAAAAAATTTTCGACCCTTATTTGAATCTGCTATTGGCAACGCCCATGTCCGCGCTCATACCGATTGTTATTTTAGCGATTGGTTTGGGATTGCCGGCGCGCGCGCTTGTCGTTTTTCTTTTCGCGGTTGTCGTCATCGTCGTCAACACGCGCACCGGATTGAAAACACTCGAACCAAGCTGGATTGAAATGGCGCGCTCCTTTGGCGCGCGCGAACATCAGCTGTGGCGCACGGTTCTCATTCCCGGCGCGCTGCCTTCCGTGTTCACCGGATATTATTTGGGACTGGGGCGCGCATTGACCGGAATGATTGCAGTGGAATTGCTTTTGATTGCGGTGGGCATCGGCAGACTGATTCTCGATTTTCAAGGACTGTTCGAAGCGGGTTCTACCTATGCGACGATCATGTTTGTGGTGCTTGAAGCAGTCATCTTGCTCAATTCCTTGAAATGGCTCGAACATCGCATCGCACCATGGGCAGGACAAGTGACTGTCGAATGATTGAATTACGCGGCATCCAAAAAACATTTCCTTCGCAAAACGATAGTGCGCCGACCCTCGCGCTCGCCAACATTGACCTCACCATCGAAGCGCAAGAGTTTGTTTGCATCATCGGTCCGAGCGGTTGCGGCAAAACGACGGTCTTGAAAATTATCGCCGGTCTGGTTACGCCCGATGCAGGCGCCGTATTGATTGATGGAGTTGCCACGGGCGCGCCCGGAGCGGACCGCGCGGTAGTGTTTCAAAATTTCGCGCTGCTCCCGTGGACGAACGTTGTGAACAATATCGCGTTCGGCTTAGAATTGCGCGGTGTGCCAAAAATAGAGCGCGAAGCGATTGCAAAAGAATTGATTCACCAAGTCGGTTTGCAGGGTTTTGAAAAACATTATCCGCGTCAACTTTCCGGCGGAATGCAGCAACGGGTCGGTCTCGCCCGCGCACTCGCAGTGAATCCGAAAATTTTATTAATGGATGAGCCTTTTGCCGCCGTTGACGCGCAAACGCGCCGCAGCTTGCAGGAAGATTTATTACAACTCGCGCATGAAACACGCAAAACAATTATCTTTGTCACGCACGATATGGACGAAGCGGTACGGCTCGGCGACCGTGTGGTGCTGATGAGTCCGCGCCCCGGACAAATCCGCGAGTCCATTCCCGTCCCACTGCCGCGCCCGCGTCCGGATGACCTGGACCGCAATCCTCATGCGATGGAGCTCAAGTCGTACTTATGGCAACAATTACGCGCGATGCAAAAATAGTCACACGCGCTGAAAATTCGCGCGCCGCATTCCCGTTGAGTGCGCGGCTGCGCGCGCTCGTACGCCACTCGCGCGAGACATTTCTCGTCCTTGCTGCCGGAATTGTATTGTGGGAAATTGCCGGACGCGAACTGAATTTTGTTTTTTTGCCACCCTTTAGCGCGGCGCTACATGCAACGTGGCGCATGACCTTGAGCGGTGAAATCCCGCGCAATATCTTGGCAAGTTTAACCGCGCTTTTTATTGGCTACATCTGCGCGGTGTGTGTGGGCGTACCGCTGGGTCTGCTCATGGGGCGTTACCGCAAAGTGGAATATACGATTGACCCGTTCTTGACGATTCTGCTTGCCGCGCCCAGCATTCTCTATGTGCCGATTCTCTTTAGCATTTTTGGGACGAGTCGTTTGACGCAAGTGACGTTGGTCTTTTTGTATTCACTCATCATCATCACCATCAACGCGCGCAGCGGTATCAAAACGACAGATGCAAATCATGTCGAAATGGCGCGCTCGTTTGGTGCGAACGAGCGTCAAATCTTCTTGAAGATTTTGTTGCCCGGTGCGCTGCCGATGATTATGGCGGGCTTGCGGCTAGGCATGGGGCGCGCGGTGCGCGCGATGATTAACGGCGAAATGTTGATTGTCTTGATCGGGATGGGCGCGTTGCTGCGGCAGTACGGCAATCGCTTTGATGCGGCAAGCGTGTATGGACTGTTGCTCGTCGTCATCAGCATTGCACTTGTTTGCACTTCAACGATTCAATGGCTCGAACGACGCGTGACGCGGTGGGCAGATTGAGAAATGCAAGAGGCAACGACAGCGCTCACAGATGAACGAAAATTTCGAATACGCAAGAATTTTCGCGCAATTCCCTTTTTCACTGCGCCGCTTTTTGAAACAAAAAATTACGCTCGCCGATGCGAAACGCATCGTGCGCGATCGAATGCAGCAGCGCGAGCAAAATTTTTTGCGAATGCTCGAACGCAATGTGTACGGCAATCCGCACAGTCCATACCTTAAATTATTGAAACACGCGGGTTGTGCGTTGAGCGATGTGCGCGTGTTGGTGCAACAAAAAGAAATCGAAGGCGCGTTGAAACAATTGCGCGCGGAGGGAGTGTACGTCACCTTTGAAGAATTCAAAGGACGCAAACCCATCGAACGGAATGGTTTGTCCCTGCGCGCTCGAGCATCCGATTTCGACAATCCCTATGCGCGCGCAGATTTTCCAAATCAGAGCAGCGGCTCGACGGGTGCGGCGGTCAAAGTCGCCCTCGATTTTGATTACATTGCCGCGCGTGCAAGCAATCGCCTCATTGCGCTCGACGCACATGGCATCGCGGACGCGCCGCTAGCCATTTGGCGCGGCATTTTACCGGAACGCATCATGGAACAATTGTTGAATGGCGCGCTGACGAATCAAATGCCGCAGAAATGGTTTTCGCCGATGCGTTTGCGCGACTCGAGTCAATGGGTCAAGTATGGTTTGGGAACGTACTATTTGATTGCGTGTATGCACCAAGCCGGTTTGCACGTGCCTCTGCCGGAATATGTGAATCAAGCGGACGCCGTCGTCGTTGCGCGTTGGGCAGAAGCAGCGGTGAAAAAATATGGACGCTGTTTGTTGCGCGCAGGCACGAGTCGCGGAGTGCGCGTGTGCATTGCCGCGCAAGAACACGGCATTGATTTAACGGGCGTCACCTTTTCCGGTGCAGGCGAACCCGCAACCGAAGGCAAGGCGCGTCAATATGAACGCGTCGGCGCGCATTTCATTTCCAACTATGGCATGTCCGAAGCGGGACAACCGGGCGCGGGCTGCGCGAACCGCGTGGGTGTGAGTGATTATCATTTGTGGAAAGACGCATGCGTCATTTTTACGCAGCCCGTCGAGGTTCCCAATTTTGGATTCACGGTGGACGCCTTTCATCTCACAACCATTCTGCCGCAATCACCCAAAGTGATGTTGAATGTGCAGACGGATGATTTTGGCATTGTCGAAGAACGTCATTGCGGCTGTGCATTGGAAGAATACGGTCTGACCACGCACCTGCGCGAAATTCGCAGTTACAGCAAATTGACCGGCGAAGGCGTAACATTGATTGGCACCGAGATGATTCATATTCTCGAACATATCTTGCCCACGCGTTTTGGCGGCAGCGCGTTGGACTATCAATTGATGGAGCAAGAAGACGCCCAAGGATTCACACGCTTGTATTTGTTGGTGCATCCGCGCGTTGCAATCGAAAACGAGTCCGCCGTACTGGAATGCTTGAACGACGCACTGCGTCAATCTTCCCCTGCTGCCGATGTGGCGCGGTTCGTTTGGAAAAATGCAAACACAATTCAATTGAAACGCGCGGAACCGCGTTGGAACCCGAACGGGAAATTTTCGTCACTCTATTTACCGCAGCGGTACCGCGAGACATCGAGAAACAGCGAGAACACACCATGACCCCACTGAGAATATTTTTTCTTGTCATCAGCTTGAGCGCGTTCGTCGCGTGCGCGTCCGCGCCAACAACATCACCAACACCAACCCCAACTCGTCCGCCAATAATTCGGATCGAACTTGGAGACGATATTGACGTAAGCGACCTGCCGCGTCACATGGCAGTCGAGAGTTTGCGCGAGCTGGGCTATCAAGTCGAGTTGTTGGATTTCAAAGACAACGCGTTGAGCGCACAGGCATTGGTGCAGGGCGATTTGGATGTGGGCTATTTGGGTGGCGCCATTGCGTGGGCGGCGGTACAGCAGGGTGCGAAAATTGCAACCGTGTTGGATGGTTCGTCAAGTCTCGTCGTCCTCGCCACACTTTCTGCGATTGAAACATGTCAAGACCTCGCAGGGAAGCGTATTGCTGTGCCTTCGCTCACCTCAAATCGCGCAATCTTGACGCGCAAATTTATAGAGAAAAATTGCCCAACCGCGCAGATTGAACCCATTGTGATTTCCAGTCAGAACAATATGCTTGCGGCAATGACCAGCGGACAAATCGAGGGTGCCGCCATTGAAAGTTCAATTATTGACGATTATCGCAATCAGGGAAAAAGCGATATCCATATCCTCGTCCGCTTTGCCGACGAATTTCCCGGTATCGGCGGCTCGGGATATGTGGTGCGCCGCGAGTTTCTTGAAATGTATCCGCAAGCGACGCGGGATTTGATTCGCGCAACGCTGCTCGCACGACGCAAACTCCAAGACCCGGATGCATTTGCGGCAGAACTGGTAAAGTATTTGAAAATGGAACCTGCCGCGGCAAAGGTTGAAGCAGCAAGATACGTTCAGCAAAAATTTTGGAATCTCAACAGCGCCCTCTCGGAGCAGGTGATTCAAAACAACATTGATTTTTTGACCGATGCGGGAACACTCAAGCCCGGGCTGAAACCCAGCGCTGTCGCCGACTTGACGTTTCAGAAAGCCGTGTTGGACGAAATCGGACGCAAGTAACCGCGCATGAACGAATCGCTTGAATACGTAAAAATGTTCGCGCAGTTTCCGTTCGCGCTGCGAAAATTTTTGCGCGAACCGTTGACGCCGGAGCGCGCTCACACAATCGTACAGCAACGCATTGCGCGGCGGTGCGAAAATTTTTTGAGCGTCGTTGAACGCAATGTGTATGGTAATCCGCGCAGTCCATATCGCGCGTTGTTGAAACGCGCGCAGTGCGAATGGGGCGATTTGCGCGCGTTGATTCATGCGCGCGGATTGGAAGTAGCGTTACAAGAGTTGCGCGCAGCAGGTGTGTATGTTGCGTTCGAGGAATTTAAAGGTCGCAAACCGCTTGTGCGCGGCGACTTGGAACTCGCGGTCACTCAGCGTGATTTTGACAATCCCTATTACACGCGCGATTTTTCTTTGCCGTCGGGCGGTTCAACCGGCGCGGCAAGCAGTGTCGGCATCAATCTCGCCAATATCTCCGCGCAAGCCCCTGCGTTTGTACTCACGCTCCAAGCGCAAGCGCTTTGGAATATGCCAGCCATTTTTTGGTATGGCATCCTCCCCGATTTCACGCCAAGCAAATTATTGCAGCACGCGTATATCCAACAAATGCCTGAAAAATGGTTTACGCATCTGGGTTGGCGGGATTCGCGGGGGTGGCTGAAACACTGCGCGGCGACACTCTACATGCTCTTTTGGATGCGCCTGAATGGAGTGAACGTGCAAACGCCGCAGGTCGCGCGCGTGAACGATGCACATGTCATTGCACAAGCAATGGCAGAGCTCTTGCAAACGCACGGGCGCTGCTTGCTTTCCGCGCAAATCAGTCGTTCGGTGCGCGTCGCGCTTGCCGCGCAAGAGCTAGGGCTTGACTTGACGGGCGCGACGATTAAAGGGGGGGGGGAACCCATCACGCCTGCCAAAGTGCGCGCGATTGAGCAAACGGGCGCGCGTTATGTGGGAAACTATGCAACCGTGGATACCGGCGGCACGTTGGCATCGGGTTGCGCCAAGCCCACGGACAGCAGTGATTTGCATTTGCTGACGGACTCATTTGCGCTCATCACGCATCCGCACACCGTTCAAGATTTTGGCGTGACCGTTCCCGCGTTTCACGTAACGACATTGCTGCCCTCGGCGCCCAAGTTGATGCTCAACGTGCAGTTGGATGATTATGGTATTGTCGAAGAACGCGACTGCGGCTGCGAACTCGCCCGCAGTGGCATGACTAGGCATCTGCGCCAAATTCGCAGCTATAGCAAATTGACGGGCGAAGGCGTCACGCTCATCGGGAATGATTTAATTCACATTTTGGAAACGGTACTACCCGAACGTTTCGGCGGGACGCCTCAAGATTATCAATTGTTGGAAGAAGAAAATGATAAAGGACTCACGCGCTTGTCGCTCATCATTAGCCCTCGCGTGAAAATTGAAAACGAGTCCAACGTTATCGCGACAGTCCTGAATGCGCTGCGTGAATCGTCCTCGATGGCGGCAGCGGCGCAGCAAGTCTGGAAGCACGCGGAAACACTTCAAGTCAAACGCATGGAACCGATTTGGACGGGACGCGGCAAGTTAATGCCCTTGCATCTCGCAAGTTCCAAACAAAATCACTATCACGCCGGACCAACTTTCCAATGAACTTTCGTTTCAGAGCAGCTCACGCAACAACCATTCTCACTTTCGGTTTTTTATTTCTCTTTGTCATTCTCGCAGTTGGTTGCATGGCGCCAACACCTACACCTCCTTCTGGACCAACCGCGTCAGCGTCGCGCGGCACAATTCGGGTGGCCAGTTCGGGAGCGCCCGCGATTCGCTACATTCCAACCTACCTTGCGTATGATTTGTTGCGCGCGCAGGGATATACGATTGAAATCGTTGAGCTTGCTCGTTTTGACCTCGTTCCCGAAGCCATTGCCAAAGGCGATGTCGAAATTGGCTCGTTAAGCCCGCAGGGCGGTTGGTCGGCAATTGCCAATGGCGCACCTTTGCAAAGCGTTGTCGCGCAATTCGCACCAACTTGGGCGATTGTGGCGAGTGGGCGCGTAAAGGGCTGTCAAGATTTGGCAACGCATCCCGTTGCGTTCAGCACCTCAATAGGTGTGAACCAAACACTGCTTGTGGATTACGCGAAACGCACATGCGGCGTCACACCCGAGATTTTGGTTGTGGGCGATTCCAAAGCGCGTCTCGCCGCGTTGTTGGGCGGACAAATTGATGCAACTTTATTGGACTTGGAAGAGCGTCTCCAGGCAGAACAACAAGCAGCCGGGAAATTTCATGTCATTTTGAATGGTGCGCGCGAATTTCCAAATCTGCAAATCGCGAATTTCGCCGTGCGGCGCGAATGGGCAGAACAGAATCCGACAGTCCTTCAAGATTTTCTGCGCGCACTGCTCACCGCCAACCGTCAAATCCTCAACGACCCCCAACTCTTGCGCGAGCAAATTTCCAAACACTTTCAATATGATGCGGCGAAATCGCAGCAGCTCGCGGACGCGTACCTAGCCGCTCACGTGTGGGACGCAAATGGCGGCTTTCGTGAGCCGGATGTTCAATTCACCCTTGACCTTTTAAAAAATGCCGGCAGCTTGGACGCAAAGCTCCAAGTGAGTGACGTAGCAAACCTGACCTATCTCAACGCCGTCCTAGACGAAATTGGACGCAGATAGTCAACCGATTCAGCCGCGCCTATCGCGCAAACAAAACCATGAGCGACACGCTAGGTTATCTGCAAACCTTTGCGCGGTTTCCAATCGCGCTGCGAAAATTTTTGCGCGAACCGATTACGCTTGCGCAGGCGAAACAATCGGTGCAGGAACGGATGGAACAGCGCAGCGAAAATTTTTTGCGAATGTTGGAGCGCAGTGTGTACAACACGCCGCGCAGTCCCTATCGCGCGCTGTTGCAACGCGCGGGCTGCGAGTTGGGCGATGTGCGCGCGTTGGTTCAGCACAAGGGTGTCGAAGGAACGCTGCGCGCGTTGCGCGAGGCGGACGTGTTTGTCACGTTTGAAGAATTCAAAGGGCGCAAACCGATTCGCCGTAACGAATTTGAATTGCATGTGACGCCGCGCGATTTTGACAATCCCGCCGCGCGCCACGATTTCACTTTGACGACGGGGGGCTCGACGGGCGCGGCGAATGCCGTGTACCAAGACCTCGACCACATCGCCGTCCTCGCGTCGAACAAGTTGTTAAAGACAGACGCACATGGTTTTCTCGGCGCGCCCGCAGTGCATTGGACACACATGCTTCCCGGCAGCGGCATTCGTTTTTTATTGCAGCGCGTAAAAATCAAGCAGCCCAATGCGAAATGGTACGCACCGCTAGGTTGGCGCGAATTCAACGCGTGGCTCAAGTACGATACCGCGATGTTGTATATGTTGTTTTGGCTGCGCGCGTACAACGCGCCCGTTCCCTTTCCGCAAGTTGTGAAACCGGACGACGCGCTCATCGTTGCGCGCCAAGTCAGAAATTTGCTTGACCGTCACGAACGCGTGTTGTTGTATGCGAGTGTGAGTCAAGCGGTGCGCGTCGCGCTTGCGGCGCAGCAAGCGGGGTTTCGGCTCGACGGCGCGGGCGCAAATCTAATGTCCGAACCGTTGACCCAAGCCAAAGCCGCGCACCTTGTCGGCGCGGGCATGAAAATCATCGCGGGCTATGGAAGTATCGAAACCGGAAGGATTGGCTTGGGCTGTGCAAAGTATGAGCAAGTGGATGATGTGCATATCGCGCTCGATGCATTCGCGTTGATTGATTACCCATACGCGGTCCCAAATACCGATGTCGTTGTTCCCGCGCTGAATCTCACCAGTTTGCGTTCCTTTGCGCCAAATGTGATGTTGAATTATCAGAGCGATGATTATGGCATCCTCGAAACGCGCGCATGCGGTTGTCCACTCGAAGCATATGGCTTTACGACGCATCTCCATGACATTCGCAGTTACAGCAAATTGGTCGGCGAAGGCGTGACGTTGATTGGCAACGAGATGCTCAAAATTTTAGAAGAGCAATTGCCCGCGCGCTTTGGCGGCTCACCACTCGATTACCAAATGATGGAACGTGAAGACGAGAAAGGATTCACGCGGCTCGTCTTGTTGATTCATCCGCGCGTGGTGATTCAAGACGAAAACGCGGTGATTCCATTTGTGTTGAACGCCCTGCGCGAATCGTCCCCCGGCGCGGACGCGGCACGCGCAGTGTGGCAGCGCACAAACACGCTGCAACTCGAACGCCGCGAACCGATTATTACCTCACGCGGAAAATTATTGCCATTGCATATTCAACGCTCACAAAAATCAAGCTAGGCGCGACAAAAAGGAAAAGGCGTATGCTCCAAAAATTTTTCATCCTCACTCTGACTCTCATTCTTGTGGGCTGCGGGCTAAACGCGCCAACGGCAACACCTGCGAGCAAGAGTGGTGTGATTCGTGTCGGGTTTCCCACAAATCCTGACACAGGTGACGTGCCTTCGTTGATGGCACAAGAGCTTTTACAAGCACAAGGATACACCGTACAAAACATTATCTTTGCGACCCCGGATTTGGAAGTCGCGGCATTGAGCAGCAGCGACGTTGATATTACCAACGGTTCGACGCGCACACATTGGGCGGCGGCGGAAAAGGGCGTAGATGTCGTTACCCTTATGGAACAGGCAGGCAATGTTTGGTCGCTCGTCGCGCGGGCTGAATTGACAGGATGCGCGGATTTGGACGGCAAACGATTCGGTGTACAAAGCGCGGGTTCTATCAGCAACGCGTTGTTGCAAGCGTACTTTAAAAGAGTCTGCCCAAATGCAAAGCCCCAAACCCTTTTTATTCAAGGTTCCGATGTGCGCGCCGCCGCAATGGACGCGGGCGAAATTGACGCCTCGCCACTTCAAATTGCGGACATTACTAATTTCAATAACCGCGCGCCGGGCAAGTACGCGGTGCTGTTTGATTTTGCCAAATCACTGCCGCAACTCAAGACGAATGGCGTGTACACGCGCCGCGCGTTCGCGATGCAAAATCCCGAAATGGTACGCGATTACATTCGCGCCGTGCTGACTGTGCATCGCAACATTCAGCAAAATCCACAGCTCTTGTACGACGCGCTGGTGAAACAGCTAAAGATGGAACCCGCGACAGCGAAAGCAATCGGCGACACGTATCTCGCACACAACATTTGGAAACCGAACGGCGATTTTTCGTTGGACGACGCGAAATACACGCTCGACTTTTTTGTCGAAATCGGCAGTATTCCACCGGGACTCGACGCGTCGAAAATCACCGATGTGACGTACTTGAACGCCGTGTTGGACGAAATCGGACGGAAATAAACATTGACGCCAAAAAACATTCCGCTAGAATTGTGCCGCGACTATTGTTGAGAGGAGTTGATTCAACTATGCCGATTTATGAATATGAGTGTAGTGGGGGCGACAAACATCGTTTTGAAAAATGGCAGTCCATGAAGGACGACCCCATCAAGGAATGTCCCGAATGTGGCAGCAGCGTTCGCAAAATTTTGCATCCCGCGGGAATTATTTTCAAGGGTTCGGGTTGGTACATCACCGACAGCCGCAAATCATCGGGCGGCGATTCCAACGAAGAGAGCAAAGGGAGCAAAACGGATTCCAAGAGCGCGAGCAGCGAGACAAAATCCGAGAACAAGTCCGAACCGAAAAGTGAGACCAAAAGCGACTCGAGTAAAAGCAACGAAAGCAAATCCGGCGCGTCGTCGGAATAAATAAAGCGGCAGGTGAAATTCACCTGCCGCAATTTTTCTCAGCATTATTGAGACGAAAAATTTTTCGCCCGTTACGTACTCAAAGCATTCACTTGCTCAAAGTTGAAAGTTTCCGGTGTGCGCCACAATTTTGTAATTAAAGTTCGTCACGTACGTCAACATTTTCTTTTTCAGACGCGCCCATTCTTCACTCGCCAAAATCTTGTCTAACGTCGCGCGGTCTTCCGTCACACCGCCCGCCAAAATTTGCGGACCATTGCCATACACCGTGTACCACGCTTCCGTCGGTTGAATGCCCAGGCGCAACAATTTCGGCGCAAACTCTTGCACCGAAAACTCAAAGTATTCGGACTCTTTACCTTGACGAATATCCCACGACATTAAAAGTTTGACCATATGCTCCTCTGTAAGACAATTCTGTAAATTGTCGAAAAAATCATAGCAAAGGAAAGGGGATTTTGCAAACCTATGCGCGCAGTCCTTCAACGGGTCATGCAAGGCGCTGTCACTGTCCAAAACGAAACCGTCGGGAAAATCGAACGCGGGCTGGTGATTCTGGTCGGTGTCACGCATACGGACGACGGTGCCAGCGCGAGTTTTCTCGCGCAAAAAATTGCCAATCTCCGCATCTTTGAAGATGACGCGGGCAAATTCAATCTTTCTGCGCTCGACGTAAATGCCGAGATTCTAGTCATTTCTCAATTCACTTTGTACGCCGATGCACGACGCGGACGCCGTCCCGATTTCATTGCCGCCGCGCGTCCCGAAACGGCTGCGCCCTTGGTTGAATTTTTCGCGGACGAATTAGCCGCCACCGGTTTGCGCGTAGAGCGCGGACAATTCCAATCCAAGATGCTCGTCGAAATTTGGAACGACGGTCCCGTCACCATTTGGCTCGACACCGACGAATTACGCAAAAACAGTTAGCGAATCGCATATCGTTTCTCGTTTCTCATTTCTCGCTTCTCGCCTCAAACGTACACATTCTCTCATTCCTTCTCTCCTTCCCGCTTTCGCCCCAACGCCGCCGCCAATTCCGCGCCAAACAAAATTGTTGTTGCCGCGATATAGCCCCACAACATCAGACCAATAATCGCGCCCACCGAACCGTACACCAGATTCAATCGCGCAAACGAATTGACATACACTTCGTACAAAAATTTCGCGCATTGCCACAACAGCGCGGCAACGAACGCGCCGCGCACTGCAACACTCCATGCCACCCGCACATGCGGAAACGTTTTGTACAAAATCGAAAATCCGACGAACGCGAACAGAAAACCGATGAGCGCGCTCACCAATCGAATCACCTCGCGCGCGAGAGTGAAAACGCCAAGAAGGTTGTACACAACTTCTTGCGAAAACACCGTCGTCAACACGCTGAGAAAAAATAGCGCGCCCAACAAAATGACGACCACAATCGAAAACAATCGCTGCAACCAAAAGGCGCGCGCTTCTCGGACGCGCCATGCGCGGTCCAACGCGTGCTGCAATACATCAAACACACTCGACGCCGACCACACCAACGCGACAATGCCAAACACCGTCGCGCCGCCGCGCAGTTCGACGACTTGATGCAATATCGCGCGCAGTTCATTTTCCGCGCCCGGAATAAATGTCCGCGCAGTTTGGACAACCGTTTCCAACGCGCTCTCTTCCGCAATGAAAAATGCCGCAATCGAAATGAGCAAAAGCAAAAGTGGAAATAACGAGAGCAGTGTATAGTACGAAAGCGCCGCCGCGAGAAAACTCATATTGTCACGCGCGAACGCGTCCGCCGCATCGAGTACCACTGCCAAAACAGAAAACCGTCGCAACGAATTGTTCCATCGCGCGACGGTTCCTTCCAAACGAATTTGTGCGAGCTCAAGCCAACGGCGCATTGCTCTGCACCTCTTCTACTTCCAAACGCAAACGTCCTGTGGCATTGTAAAACATTCCGAGCAGCGACAGGACCAACGCGCCAAAGACTCCAAGCAACACGGCAACAAACAACGCGAGCAAGAAAATTCCAAAGACGCCATAGCCCGCGAGATTCGTCAACGTCTGCAATGCTTCCTGCAAATTCAACGTTTCGACCAAATTAAAACTCAAGCGTTGTCCCAACACCTCGAATCCCACATCGCGCCAGCCTGCGAGCAACCCGCGCAGCGCTTGAATCAACGTAAAAAAAATCCAACTGCACAAAAACGCGGGCAAACATGCAATCAACGCGCCCGCGACAAAACCCCACTGCGCGAGCGGACCCAGTGCAAAACGTTTGATGACGAGCGCGCGCGATTTGGTCCTGCTCAATTCACATGCTCCAAAGCGGACACGGGACAAGCAACAAGCAACGTTTGATGTTTCTCATTTCTCATTTCTCGTTTCTCGCCTCACTTGTCACCTTACTCTTTCCTATTCCATCGTCTCTTGTCTTTCAACCGCGCCCAATGCGCCTGCCGCCATCGCGCGCACATAATACGCGCAGTACTCGCGCAACATGCGCCGCGTCGAATACATTGGCGCGAGCGTGATGATGCTTTCCTTGCTGCGTTCGAGCCACGCGTGCGGAATCTGGTTTTCGCCGCGCTGATAATACAACGGCACAATTTCTTGTTCGAGTGTTTCGTAAAACGAACGCGCATCGTCGGCATCTTGTTCCGCTTCGGACGCGTATTGTTTTTTCGGGTCACCGATTGCCCAACCGTTCTTGCCGTTGAATCCTTCCGCCCACCAACCATCAAGAATGCTGAAATTCAAAACGCCGTTCAACGCCGCTTTTTCCCCACTCGTGCCGCTCGCTTCCAACGGACGGCGGGGATTGTTGAGCCACACATCCACTCCGGCAACCAACATGCGCGCGTCGTCCATCCCATAATCTTCTATAAAAACAATTTTGCCTTCGAGTTCCGCGTCGAGCGTGGCTTGATACACGGCGCGAATAAAAGACTGTCCCGGCATGTCCGCCGGATGCGCTTTGCCCGCAAAAATAATTTGCACCGGACGCTGCGCGTCATTCACAATGCGTTTCAAACGCGCGACATCATGCAAAAACAACGTCGCGCGTTTGTATGTCGCAAAACGACGCGCAAAACCAATAGTCAACGCGTGCGGGTCGAGCGCATGTTGCGCGCGCTCCACCGCGGCATCGTCCGCGCCCAAACGTTTCAATTGTTTCGTCCACACATTGCGCGCAAATGCGACGAGCGCGTGTTTGCGCGCGTTTTGAATTGCCCACATTTTTTCATCCGACGCGTTGCGCAATGGTTCCCAAATTTTGGGGTCGTCAAGCCGCGCTTGCCATTCCGCGCCCAACACCTCTTGGAAAAAGGCGTGACGTTCGGGCGCAAGCCACGTCGCCGTATGTACGCCGTTCGTAATGGAACCGATGGGCGTTTCGCTCACGCTGGTTTTGAATATGTGCGCCCACATGCCGCGCGAAACCTGTCCGTGCAATTCGCTGACACCGTTGCGCTGTTCCGAAAATCGCATTCCCAAAACCGTCATACTGAACAAACCATTGTCGTGTGCGAGCGCGAGAAATTTTTCGCGCGAAATGCCGAGTTTGGGATAGAACGCGCCAAAGTACTTGTCCATCAAATCAAACCCGAACGCGTCATTCCCCGCAGGCACGGGCGTGTGCGTTGTGAAAATCGAATGTTGCGCGACTTCTTTCATCGCGTCGTCAAACGACATCCCTTTGGCAATCAACTCGCGCGTGAGCTCCAACACCAGAAACGCGGAATGTCCTTCGTTCATGTGAAACGCCGTCGGATGCAAATCGAGTGCGCGCAGTACGCGCACACCGCCGATGCCCAACACAATTTCTTGCATGATGCGAATTTCGTGGTCGCCGCCGTACAGACGCGCAGTCAACACGCGGTCTTGCTCCGCGTTCAATTCCAAATCCGTATCCATCAAATACAATGTCACACGTCCAACGCGGATTTGATACACTTTGGCAAATAGCGTGCGCCCCGGCAAGTCCACATGAATCACAATATCGTTGCCCTGCTTGTCTTTGGCGGCGAGCGCGGGTGCTTGGGAAAAATCGAGCTTGTCGTACCGCGCGATTTGATTGCCGTGCGCGTCAATTTCTTGGCGAAAATATCCCTGCGGATACAAAAAGCCAATGCCGATGAGCGGAATGCCCATGTCACTCGCTTCTTTAACATGGTCGCCGGACAGAATCCCCAAGCCGCCCGAATAAATCGGCAGTGATTCGTGAATCCCAAATTCGGCAGAGAAATACGCGACGGATTGTCCTTCGGCGTACGGATACGTTGCATCGAACCACGTTGTTTCGGCGCGGAGATATTCGTCGAATTTTTTCATGACGCGGTCGTACTGCACCAGAAAATCGCTCGTGGTCGCAAGCTGCTGCAAACGTTCGGATGAAACGCGCCGCAGCACCTTGACAGGATTGTGTCCCGAATCTTCCCACAACAAATGGTCAATGCGTTCGAGCAGCGCAGTCGCATCCGGATTCCAACACCACCACAAGTTATAAACCAAATCTGCAAGCCCGTTGATACGGGGCGGTAGGTTTTCCATAATCTGTTCTGTATGCGCAATTTCGCGCGCGAGCATAGTTTCGCGTTCCACCACGCGTAATTTTTCGTCACGCGCAAAATTGTACATGTTGAGATATTCCTGTGCGGAATGGGACCACGAAACGTCCTCACGCATTCCGCGTGCTTGGAGGGCGCGCCATTCGTCTTTGCGCGCAAACGTTTCGAATGCGCGCACCATCGCGCCGTACAATCCAAATTGGTCGGCGCGGTCAAAGACAAAGCCCGTACCGGTCTGCGATTGCGCGTTGTAATTTTCAACCGAATCGGCGAGTCCGCCAACGCGATGTACCACCGGCACACAGCCATAGTGCATCGCCAACAATTGCGTTGTGCCGCCCGGTTCCACGCGCGACGGCATCAAAAGAATATCACCGCCCGCAACAAGTTGTCGCCGCAAGCGCTCGTCAAAGGTGTGAAAAAAGCGTACGCGGCGGGGATATTTTGCTTCGAGAACTTGGAGTGCCTCTTGATATTTGTCATCGCCCGCGCCCATAATGACAAATTGCGCGCCAAGCGCGAGCAGCGGTTCGATAGTTTGCATCACCAAATCGAACCCCTTGTTGTCATTCAAACGCGAAATGATCGCGACAAGCGGCGCGTCCGCTTCATCCAAATTCGCGCGCTGCTGCAAGGCGCGTTTGTTCGGTGAACGCGCGTCGAGACGGTCGGCATCATACGGACTCGCGAGCGCGGACTCACTTGCCGGATTCGTCTGCGCGTAATCAATTCCATTCATAATGCCGCGCAAGCGCGCCGCGCGCATTCGCAGAATCGGGTCGAGTCCTTCACCAAATTCGGGCGTTTGAATTTCTTGGGCATAAGTGGGGCTGACCGTGTTGATGGCATCGGCAAACAAAATCCCGCGCGCCATGAAATTTAGTTCGCGGTTGATTTCATTGGAAACGTTCGGGTGCGCGATGAAACCAAATTGCGCCAGTCCCGAAATTTCAAGGACGCGTTGTCCGAACGTGCCAAAATACGCGAGATTGTGAATCGTGTACACCGATGCAACGTTTTGAAAAAATGAATTGCCCGTGTACAACGTTTTGAGCCAATTGGGAATGAGCGCCGTCTGCCAATCGTTGACATGAATAATGTCGGGCTGCCACTTTAAATGCGGCAGCATTTCCAACGCCGCGCGCGAAAAAAGCAAAAAGCGTTCGGCGTCGTCGGGATACATGTAAATCCCTTCTCGGTCAAACAAACGCGCGTTCTCGATAAAATACACCGGGACATACGGGTCAAGATTGCCTTGAATGAGGCTGACATCTTCAGTCAACCCGTCGAGATGCACCGGAAATGATTCTACGACGCGCGGCGAACCATTCGTTTGAATCACACCATAGCGCGGCATTGCCACACGCACATCGTGTCCCAAACCTTTTAACGCGCGCGCCAATTCACTCACCACGTCGGCGATGCCGCCGGTTTTTACAAATGGCGAAACTTCGGAAGCGAGCAACAAAATTTTTAGCGGTGCGGTCATTTACGATTTCCTATTTTTGTGTGTGCGTAAGGCGCAACATTAGAGAACACGGGCTACGCAGGCGATGAATTCATTGCATCAATGACGGCAGGCAATTCGGCTAATTGCGAAACAATTGCGTCAGGTTTCAAAAGCAGTTCGTCCTCAAATTGAGTGTGCGGTTTGAAATGGGACGCGTCGCCTGCGCCGCGACCTTGAATCAAAACACCGCGCAGTCCCGCGCGATGCGCGCCGAGAATATCAAAACTGGGCGAGTCGCCAATCATCACAATTTCGTGCGCGGGAATCTGCCACGCGTTCAGAATCGGTTGAAACGCGCGCGGGTCGGGTTTGCGATACGAAATTTTCGCGCTGCTCAACAACGGGTCGAAAAATTCTGCCATGTCGCCATTGCGCGCGAGGCGTTCAATCAACGCGTGGTCGGTTGCATTCGAGAGCAACGCGAGTTTCAAACCGCGCGCGCGTAAGTTTTCCAGGGTGGCGCGCGCATCGGGATATGCGCGCCAAAGCGATTCTTCGAGGTCAAAAAATTTTTGCACCGCGTACGGCAAAACACCGTCGGGAATCCAACAAATGTTGTGCTGTGCGAGCGCGTCATTCAACGCAAATTCGGCAGTGTATTCGATATTCGTTTCGGTTGCGCGTTGACGTCCTGTTTCGCGCAACGCCTGAAAATTTTCTGCAAAGGAAACAGGCAGTGGATACCCGCGCGTGATGAAATATTCGCACATTGTCGCGGTGCCGCGCGCAATGACCGTTTCCCAATCGCCGTCGAAACACATCAACGTATTGCCCAAATCAAAAACGATACCTCGAATCATTTGTCTTCCAATTCCACTTTTTGTTCCGCGCGCCGCGCGGGATTTTTTTTGCTGCGAACATGCACAACATATTGCCCCGGCTGCCAATCCGGCATCACATCAATTTCGTACGCCGCGCCGCCACTCGGGTCTGCTTTCGTTTCGCCTTCGGATGTTTTGCTGCCATCGGGGCGCGTGAGATAAAACGTGACAATTTCGCCGCGTTCAAAACCAATGCCCACCATCGTCGCGCGCACGCCCGGTTTCAATTTTTGGGGGACGACGCGCAATTGCACGGGCAGTTCGATAGTTGCGGTTGGCGCGGGTGTTTGTGTAGCAGCATTGCCACACGCGACACTGCCCAGAATAACAAGCGAGACGCAGAACGCAGAAAATATCTGTCTCATTGTCGGCGAGAAAAAATTTTCAGTACTGCAAATCGTGCGCGACGAGATTCAACAGCGGCAGTCCCGTGAGATACCTTCGCAAATTTTCGGCAAACAATGTCGCGGCGCGGTCATCGTATTTTCCGGTCACGCCGGACACGTGCGGCGAAATGATTACATTGTCCATGTGCCACAATTGATGTCCGCGCGGCAATGGCTCAATCGTAAAGGCATCCAGTCCCGCGCCCGCAATCCATCCTTCTTTGAGCGCAATCACGAGCGCGCGGTCATCAATCAATTCGCCGCGCGCAATGTTAATCAACAACCCGTGCGGTTTCATGGCGCGCAATTGTTCTTCGCCAATCATTGCGCGCGTTTCTCCCGTCGCGGGCGCGGCGAGGACGACCATATCACATTCGCTGACGAGCGCATTGATTTCGTCCGGCGCGTACCATTTTTCGGGAATGCGTCCTTCGGGGTCGCCGACGCCGGGTTCATTGTAACGGCGACGCGGCGGTTGCATCGTGCGCCGCATAGCCACAACGCGCATGTGAAAACCATATTTTGCAATGCGCCCAATTTCGCGTCCGATGCTGCCGTAACCGATTATCCCAATGGTCTTGCCGCGCAATTCGAGACCGCTCAACACTTCCCAACGGTTCCGGGGCCACTCACCGCGTTCTTGCAAGCGCACCATTTTTGGAATTTTGCGCGCGAGCGCCAAAATCAACGCAAACGCAAATTCACCAATCGGCACCGCGTGAATCCCGCTCGTCGTCGTCACGGCAATATCACTGTGCCAAATCGGATGTTCGCGCAGATGGTCAACGCCGGCGGAATGGAGTTGCACCCATTTTAATTTTGGTGCGCGCGCCAAATCGCGCGGAGGCGTGAAACAATATAAAATTTCTTCGTTGCCATCCAAAAAAGGAGAAACATCGTCTCGGTCATCGCGCATGGACTCTTGACGAATGTCGAGACGTGGAGAAACGCTGCGGAGGTCATCCAACAACGCCTCGTTGAACCGCAGCGTCATTAATACCGGAATCGTATGGCTCATGCCGCGCATCAAAACATGGAGGATTGAAATGCGGAGCAATTATAACGGAATGAGAGCGAATCAAGAAACGCCGACCCTCATGCTATAATCGGTTCAAATTTCTATGCAAAAAGCACTTGCCTCTCCCATCATTCGCTTTGGAGTAATTATTGTTGTCGCTTTTCTCGCCACCTGCATCGCTATTTTTTCGCTGAATCTGTTTGCGCCGCCGCGTCCTATCGCACAACTTTTGCCCACACGCACCGCGACGCGCCGTCCTCCCCCAACAATAACGCCCGTCGCGTATCCGCCCACACCGCAGCTCGTTTCGCAAGATGACTTGCGCGCACAAAAAAATTTTCCGCAGGCAAGCGGCGTCAAACTCGGTTACGCGTACACTCAAAACGGTTACGCGCTCACACCGCCGCTCGACCCCGGCTTTGTGCGTGTGCTGGACCTCACGTTCACCGCTTCCGAGTATCGCAATCTTTCGCTCGAAACCATTGCAATGCCCGCGCCCGATTCATCCAACGTAGAATATGGAGTTGTGTTTTGGCACGCCGAAGATGAACAAGGGCGTGAACGATTTCTGGCATTTACTATCAATACGAAATCGTATTTTCGATTGCTCGCGTACGAGCCGGTTGGCGAAAACGGGAACGCGTATCAATTCACCGAAATTATTTCGCCCAACTTGGCAACTGCAATTCACCAAGACAAATCGCCGCAAAAAATTCGCGTCGAGGTCCATCCGCGGCGGTTGCTGGGCTATGTGAACGACCAACTCGTTCTCGACACCAACGCGGAAATCATCAACGATTGGCGGTTGCGCCGCGATTGGGACGGAAAGGTTGGCTTGATTGCGTTGACGATGGACGCGCCGGGCGCACAAGCGCAATTCACACAATTCGATATTTACGCGGATGTCAAGCCATGAACGCAGCGCGCTTGCTTGCCATCAAAATCGGCAACACCAATCTCGCGTTTGGACTGTACGAAAAGCAAACATTGACGCACGCATGGCGCGCGGAAACACGCGTCGAACGAACGGCGGATGAATATGCTGCGCTGTTGTTTTCGTTTTTGGAAAGCGCGCAGGTGCCGCCCGAAAGCATTCATGCCGCCGCGCTGGTCTCGGTTGTACCCGCGCTGAATGAAACGATGCGCGAGTTGTGCGTAAAGTATCTGCAAGTCGAACCCTTCCTTGCCGCATCCGGCATCAAAAGCGGCATTCACGTTCGTTACGATGACCCGCGCGCGTTGGGCGCAGACCGTTTGGTTGCGCTGGTTGCCGCAAAACAAAAATATGGCGCGCCGCTGCTCTTGATTGATTTCGGAACAGCGACCACGTTCAACGCGCTCGATGCACACGGCGATTTTGTCGGCGGCGCGATTGCACCGGGGCTCAACATGTCCGCCGAGGCATTGCATCAATTCACAGCGAAATTGCCGCGCATCGAAATCGCCCCCCCCCCGCACGCGCTCGGCACCAATACGCGCGACGCACTGCGTTCGGGAATTTTTTTCGGATACGTTGGACTGGTCGAAGGCATGATTGCGCGCCTCAAACGCGAATTGAAGGAACCACATGCGCGCGTCATTGCGACCGGCGGAATGGCGCAATTGCTCGCACCGCCGTGTGCGGACATCGAAATTGTAGATATGGATTTGGCGCTGGACGGGTTGCGAATTTTGTACGAGATGAATCACGGATGATTGATGCGATTTTTTTTGATTTGGGAATGGTGTTGGTCACATTCGATTGGAACATTGCCATTCGCCGTTTTGCGGCGCACAACGGCGGAGATACGGAACGCGTCAAGGAATTTCTGGCGCACTCGTCTCACGACGCGTTCGAGCGCAATGAATTGACCGCGCTAGACTTTTTCCAACGTGGGCGCGCAACAATGGGTTTCGAGGGAACACAAACAGAATTTCAAACGTATTGGAATGAAATTTTTTCTGAAATTCCATCGAGTGTTGAAATTGTGCGCGCCCTCGCATTCTCTACTCCCTTATACACCCTCTCGAATACAAATCCGTGGCACGCCGCGTATTTGGAACAGCATTTCGATTGGATGAATTTGTTCGCGCGACGTTTTTATTCGTTCACGCTCGGCGTTCGCAAACCGGACACACGCATTTACGAAAAAGCACTGGCGCGCGCAGAGGTTCCGCCGCAGCGCGCGCTGTTGATTGATGACCGCATCGAAAACATCAATGGCGCACATGCCGTCGGCATGAAAACATTGCACGCGCCAACCCCGCAAGTTTTGCAGGACAAGTTAACGGAACTTTTTCCGCAACTGTTGATTTTGCAATCAACAATGGAAACGCACACATGAATCTCTTTCAAGACAAAATCATTGTTCTCGGTGTCACGGGCAGCATCGCGGCATACAAAGCCGCGACGCTTGCCAGTCGTTTGCATCAACTCGGCGCGCAAGTCAATGTGGCAATGACGGACGCGGCAACACATTTCATCGCGCCGCTCACGTTTGAAAGTTTGACACATCGCCCCGTGCTGCGTGACGTGCTCGCGCTGGGCGCAGATTCTGAAATCGAACACGTTTCGTTTGCCAAACGCGCGGACATCATTCTCATCGCGCCCGTAACCGCAAACACTATCGCCAAACTCGCGCACGGTTTTGCGAACGATGTTATCAGCGCGATTTGTCTTGACACGCGCGCGCCAATTTTGCTCGCGCCCGCGATGGAAACGGGCATGTGGGAAAACGCCACAACGCAAGACAACCTTAAAATTTTGAAACAACGCGGATATTGGATTGTCGAACCGAGTGCGGGGCATCTCGCGTCGGGCGCAAGCGGCAAAGGACGCATGGCAGAGCCGCAAGAAATTCTTGACGCGGCGCGTCATATTTTCGCGCGCGATGGTTCGCTCGCGGGCAAACGCGTCGTGATTACCGCAGGTGGCACGCGCGAGGCGATTGACCCCGTGCGCGTGATTTCCAATTCATCATCCGGCAAAATGGGCTACGCGCTCGCGGAAGAAGCATTGTCGCGCGGTGCGAACGTTTCGTTGATTTCAAGTATTGCTGATTTGCCGAATCCGTACGGTGCAGAAAGTACGCGCGTGGTTTCGACACAAGATTTATTCGACGCGGTATTGCGCGTGATGCACGGCGCGGATGTTTTAATTATGGCAGCCGCGCCCGCCGATTTTCGTCCCGCTTTAACGGCAGAGAAAAAAATCAAAAAGGAAGCGATGGCGGAACTGACCATCGAGTTGGTCCGCAATCCTGATATTTTGGGGGAGGTTGCGCGCGTTCGAGAAGAGGATTCATCGAACGCACCGCGCTTGGTAGTGGGCTTTGCGGCTGAAACAAACGATTTGCTTGAAAACGCGCGCGGAAAATTAGAGCGAAAAAATTTGGACATGATTGTTGCCAACCCCGTGCCGCAAACGTTCGGCAGCGACAACGTCAAGGCAACTTTGATTTTGAAAAATCACGTTGAGCTGGATTTGCAGCCAATGACCAAAGAAGATTTAGCGGGAGTGATTTTTCAACAAGTGGAAACTCTGCTGAAATAAAAAAACCTGCGAGGATTTTGAATCCTCGCAGGTTTTCAATAATCATCCCGTCGGCGTCGTCTGCCACTCCCGATAATCCCCTGCCCTACGCGGCGCTGCCAATAGTCGCGCCGTAAATAGCGCGTAAAGTTTGTATAGATTGCGCTGCGGAGTCCGCCGAGAATGATTCGCCCCGCAATCACAATCACACTCACCACAATCCCAACAAGCACCGCCAACTCAATTTCAAAAAACGCGAACGCCGCGACAAAAATCAAAATGGCAATCACGAGACTGACGACGGTCTGATTGACGCGCCGTTTGCTAACCGGCATGTAAATTGTGAGGATGGCTGCTAAAATCGCCGCGCCAATGCCGATGAGTGTTGGGTCCACTGTCATAACTTTACCTCGCTATGTGATGACGCGATAGTAGCACAAATTTTCTAATCACTCAACTATGTCTCATCATCACTCTCGCGCAAACGATTGACCAGCGTGCGATAGAAATAGCCGCGCGATTCGAGCCGCGCAAAACGCGCGGGCTGCGGACTCGCTTTCGTCTCGACGACATCGCGGTCTTGCAATTCATAGTCCGCCTGTCCATCAATCGTCAGAATCGGATTGTTTTGCGAATGAACGCGCAGGGAAACGGACGCCCCCTCCGGCAGCACGAGTGAATTGATGGGCGACAAGTACGGCGAAATCAAGGTGAGCAACATTGTGCGAACTGTCGGCGCGAGAATCGGTCCGCCTGCCGCGAGTGAATACGCAGTGGAACCTGTCGCCGTCGAAATAATCGCGCCATCCGCCGCAAACAATTGCAGCACTTCACCGTCAATAGATGCTTCGATGCGAATCACGCGCGCGAGTTTTCCGCGGCTGACGACGACATCATTGATGGCATCAAATACACCCATCTCTTGTTCATCCCGCAACCAACGCGCTTGCACCATCATGCGCTCTTCAATCCAATACGCCCCGTTCAGCAATCGCTCCAAATTTTCGGAAAACATTTCGGGACGCAAACCGGAAAGAAAACCGACGTTGCCAAGTTTTACACCAATGACCGGTACACCACACGGCGCGCCCACACGCGCCGCGCGCAGCAACGTGCCATCGCCGCCAAGTGTGAGAATTAAATCAACGCTGTGACAGATTTGGTCCACATCTTCTTCTTGCCACGCATTGGCAACAATCGGCACCGGCGCGCCGTGTTCAATAATTTGTGCGCGCCATTTATCTGCCAACGTGCGCGCGATTTCTTTGTGTGGGTGATACAAGAGCGCGAGACGATTCATAGAAAATGATTATAATTGGTCTAGATTTTTTCCACTAACTTTGAGGTCAGCATGAACTATCCACTCGACGCCCAAGTCACCCCGCGCTTTGCGGGCAGTCCAACCTTTTACCGTTTGCCCCAGCAGCAAAATTTGGACGGACTCGATGTCGCGATTCAAGGCATTCCCTTCGACGGCGCGGCATCGTTTCGTCCCGGTGCGCGTTTTGGTCCGCGCGCCGTGCGCGAAATGAGTTCGCTCTTGCGCCCGTACAATCGTGTGCTTGACATTGACCCGTACAAAATTTTGAATTGCGCGGATGTGGGCGATTGTTCCCTGAACCCGTTCAACACGATAGAATCGCTCGATTTGATGGCGAAACGCTATGAGGAAATTGCGCGCACGAAAATTTTTCCACTATCGTTCGGCGGCGACCATCTCGTCGCGTTGGGCGTGCTGCGCGGCTTGACCGCCGCGCGCGGCGCGGTTGCTGTATTGCAAATTGACGCGCATCTCGATACGTGGGACTCGTACTTTGGAAACAAGTACACACATGGCAGTTTTATGAAACGCGCGATAGAAGAAGAATTGGTGGACGTGAATCACTCGCTCCAAGTCGGGATTCGCGGTCCGTTATTTTCCGACAAAGATATGGACGATGTGCGCGCGTTGGGCATCGAAATTTTGCCGATGGACGCGATTGTAGATTGGAAAGTGGATGAAATCGCGCAAGCAATTCACAACAAAATTGGCAACGCGCCTTTGTATATTACGTTTGATGTTGACGGCGTTGACCCCGCGTTCGCGCCCGGCACAGGCACACCCGAAATTGGTGGCTTTACTTCGCAGCAAATGATGGCATTGTTGCATCGCTTGCGCGGGTTGAATATCATCGGTGCGGATATTGTCGAAGTGTCGCCATCATACGACAACGCGGGCATCACCGCGTTGCTCGCCGCGCGCGTGGGGTATGAAATTTTGGGGCTGGTTGCATTGCAGAAATAATTTGTATCGCTTTTAGAATGCTAGAGTAACAAGCGAACGTGCTATAATTCGCGCACAATTCTCACGCGGAGAGCGACATGACCTTTATCGAAAAAAATCGTAACGTTGAACCCCACGACGAAAGCATCTTGTTTTTGTATTTGCAGGATGCGAACGGCGCGCCTGCGACAAACAAAAAAGTAAAAATTTTTGCGGGACCACCGCCGACAGGTGAGCCGCCGTATTTTGTGGACGACGACCCGAACAATCCGAATCGCCGCACAGATGGCAACGGCAAATTTCAATTCATCGTCGCGAATGGCGCGCCCGCGCAGCGTCTCGATTTTTGGGTGCAAGTGTTGGGCAGCGATGGTTCGCCCGAAAGCAAACCGCTCCAATTTCCGTTTCCCGCAGGCGAAGCGCGTTGGGTCATTGTCACTGCCGCGCCCGAAGGGGCAGTGACGCCGGACAATCCAAATGAACCCGTTCCCGCGCCCGATTTGCAACTCGACCCGCGCCTATCAAGTCAAGCGAATGTTTCGGTGAAACTCGCGCAGCTTGCGCCAAATAGCAGATATTGGAAATTGATTTCCGCGCAGTATCAAGACCCCGACGAATCCGGCGGCAATATCAACATTGTCGTTTTTGTTCAAGACGAACGCGGCGCGCCGATTCCGGGACAACGCGTGTTTCAAACTTTTCCCGGTGACCGGGCGCCCGGCACCACCGATGAACGCGGACATGTGGAATTTCCAATGTCGGGCGATTCGTCGTTCGCGCCCGAACGCGGCGAAAGCGGTGCATATTCGATTGTGATTGATGGATTGCCGAATGACCAAGTTGTCGGCATGGGCTTGCCATTGCGTCGGCATGTGCAATACATTTTGACGTACCGCCGTGCGCTGTTTGCACCACAATCAACTCCGACGCCCGCGCCCGTTCCTACACCGCCAACACCGTCGACACCTCCGCCCACTACCCCACAACCCGCGCCGACCGGATATTTGCGCGGACGCATCGGGAATGCGCCCGCGGGTGCGCGTCTTGTTCTGAAAACAAGCGCGCCTGCCGCACCGCGTATGTTAGATGCACTCGTCGCGTCGGATGGTCTGTACAGTTTCACCAATGTTCCCATCGGAACGTACTCGCTCGAATTATCGAATGTGGGCGTCATCAATCCCGCGCTCAACATTGTTGCGAATCAGACATTGCTTTTCGATTATCCCGTCGCACCGCCTGCGCCCGCGAAAAAAGTATTGAAACATTATTTGTTGTTTGGTCCCGGTTCGCAGCCCGGCACCATGACGAATCTCATTCTCGCGCTCGATTACATCATTCACTTTGCGCCGACGGTTGGATTTTCCGTCGACGAAGCATTGAACGCGGAACGCGTCACCATCGTAGGCGGAATGAGCGCAGTGAGCGCGCAAGAGGAACAACGTTTGCGCGATGGCGGGGCTAAAGTCGCGCGCTTGCAAGCACAAGACAGTTACGCGTTAGAGAATTTGTTCCAGCAGCTTCTTGCTTCCGGCTCGCCGTACCTTTCCTGATTTGAAAAATTATTTTTGTTGCGGGCAACGAAAATAATTTCTCAAATAAAAACCCATGAGCAAACTTTCTCTTCACATCAGCGACTGGCTCGACCCGGACATTGCCTATGATTTCATCGGCGATACGCGTCCACCCGTTGTCAAGGTCTTTGGCAATGTCGGATTGAACGATACAAAAATCGCGGTGGCAAAACAACGCTCGCCCGGTACTACATTCGTCGGGCGTATGTATTTTCCACATCAAGAAATTGAGCGTGATGAACTCTCGCCGGTTGACAGCGTTTTCAATTACGACGCAATCGCTGACGCGCGTAACGCGTTCAATCAAATGCGCGAAATTATGGACAAGCTGCGCGTGCTCGTGGATGTGTGGGAAGGGTATAACGAAATTCCGATTGACAAGCCCGAGCCGCTCACCGAACGCGAATTTCAAAAAGCGCGCAATTACAACGCGTTCACCGTAGAGATGGCGCGACTCATGCACGACGCGGGAATGAAATACGCGGCATACTCGTTCAGCACAGGCAATCCGGTGCATGTGGAATTGTGGGACTTGCTCGTAGATGGATTGCGCGCGAGTGATTATCTCGCCGTCCACGAATACATTGCACCCAACGCGCAGTTCACCGAATTCAACACGACAATGTGCAACAAGTATCGCAGCGCGTATGCGCGCATTCCCGCCGACGCGCGCAAGCCCGTTTTGATTACCGAATGCGGCGTGGACTTTAACGGCGAACAGGGTTTCAAAGACCGCGTGCCGCTGCCTGAATACATGCGAATGCTCGGAGACTATGACCGCGAGTTGATGCGCGATTCGTATGTTGTCGGTGCGACAATTTATTGTTATGGGATTGACGACAAGAAATGGAAAACGTATGACATTGGTGGTCCGATGACGCGTGTTTTGCGCGAGTACATTTTGAAAACACCAACTCCGCCGATTGAAACCCCGGTCGTTATCGAAACACCGCCCGTTGTCGAAATTCCAAGTACAACCCCGGGCGCGCCCAAACTCTTGCGTTTGGTTGAAGTGTTTGGCTTGGCGAAGCAAGCGCGCGATAAATTACAAGCAGGAGATGGCGAAGGCGCGCGCGCGATTCTTAAGGACACAGTTGTGCCGTGGTTCTACGCGTCCGCGCCGCAACATTCGTCCGATTTGCCGAACGCGCAAGCGCACACCACCGCGCGTTGGTTTGGCGAAGAAGCGATTCGCCGCATCGAGGCAAACAAGAACGCGGAAGCGCGCGACCTATTGGATAACGAAGTGTTGACGTGGCTGCAATCGCCCGGTCCGCGCGCGTTGGGCATTTTGTCCGCAGCCGCACCAAAGAAAAAAGCCGCCGCGAAAAAAGCGCGCGCAAAACGCGGTCTCGGCGTACTCTCGATGTCTGCGAAACCAAAACGCTCCGCACCCAAAAAGAAAACGGCGTCCAAACCCAAACGCCGCGCGAAATAAATTCCGTTGACCGCACCACGCAACTCTATCGTTCCGCAAAACAAAAACGGCGCAGCTCTTGCGCCGTTTTTGACGCGCCCGCGCGTGCGCCGCACCATCACAATCATTTTGATTTTGTGGCTCGCGTTGTTTTTGCGCGTGTGGCAGTTGGACACCATTCCGCCGGGTTTGCATTACGACGAAGCGTTCAACGGCACGATGGCGCGCGAGGTTTTGCGCGGCATCCATCGCCCGATTTTTTTTACGCCGAATTTTGGGGAAGAGCCATTGCACATTTACACCGAAGCGATTTTATTTTCTGTTCTTGGTGAATCGCCATGGACGATTCGTTTCGTGTCGGTCATCTTTGGCGTGATTTTTGTCGCGGCAATGTACGCCTGTGCGCGCGCGTTTTTCCCGCGTTCCGATTTGCTTGCAATCGTCGCCGCGTTCATCGCCGCGACGTTGTACTGGGCAATCAATTTTTCGCGCATCGGCATCGAGACGAACGGTTTGCCAATGCTTTTGACGCTTTCGGCAGCCGCGCTCGCACACGCGTTTCGTAAAATGAGGTGGGAGTGGGTTCTCGGCGCGGGCTTTTTCATGGGCGCGACGGTGTACACCTATCTCGCCTCGCGCTTGTGGCTCGTCGCAATTTTTCTCTGGTTTGTATATTTACTTGCGTTTCACCGCGCAAGCGTGCGCGCGCATTTTTCAAAATGGATTGTAATGGGAATCGTCGCGTTGTTGACGCTCGCGCCACTGATTCTTTTTTTCGTTTTGAATCCCGTCGCGTTCAGCGGGCGCAGCGGCACTGTGTTCACGCCCGAAATTTTTCTGACGAACATTGCGCGCACGGCGGGCATGTTTTTTTTCGCGGGCGACATTGACCCGCGCGACAATTTGCCCGGACGCCCCGCGCTCGACCTGTTTCTCGCAATTTTTTTTGGCATCGGATTTCTGATTTCGCTCGCGCGTTTTCGCAAACCGCTCGACGCGCTGCTCATTTTTTGGTTTGTCGTCATGTGCTTGCCCTCTGCGCTCACAGAATTTGCGCCCAACTTTCGCCGCGCGATTGGCGCGATGCCCGCAATGATTTTGTTTTGCGCGGTTGGTGCGGAATGGATATGGAATAGAATTTCGATTTTCGAATTTCAAATTTCAAATTTCGGATTGAAGCAAATTGCGCGATTCGTAATCGTTGGCGTGCTGGCGTTGAGCGCGTTTTGGAGCACACGCGCATATTTTGTGGAATGGGCGAATGGGACGGGACTGTTTTATTCGTTTGATGCGGGATTGCTGCAAGTGGCAAAAGCATTGGCGGCGCGTCCAGTCGCAGAAGCGTTGTATCTCACACCCGATTACGATGAGCATTACACGGTGATATGGGCGTTGGATGGGCGCGCGCTTTCGTCATTCGACGGACGACGCGTGACGGTGTTGTCTGATTCAAGCCGCGCGGCGACGTATGGTATTATTACGCGCGAGGATTCGGTCACGCTCGAAAAATTGCGCGGGCTTGCGCCAAACACGCAGCCGCTGCTGAATATCTCTGATTCGTCCAACACACCGTATGCTGAAATTCGACGAATGGAGACAAATTTCGGCACAGGAAATGTGCAAGGTGCAATTCAGTTTGGCGACTTTGCCAAACTGACCACACAATTTGTAGAATTTGTGCCGCAGCGCGATACACCAATTCAAATCGAATTGGCGTGGTTTGTGACGCAGGCGGCGCAAGAAAATTACACGGTCTTTGTCCAATTGATTGGACCACCGAATCCATCCAGCGGCACGCCGGTGTGGGACCAACTTGACCAACAACCGGGCGACGGAACATTTGCGACGCGCGAATGGCGCGCCGGACAACTGGTCATCGCAGACTATACGCTCAAGCTTCCTGCACACGCCAGCGCGGGGCATTATCAAATTCTCGCTGGCATGTACGAATTGCAATCAGGAAAACGGGTGCCGCTGGCTAAAAGCGATGGAACCAGACTGCCGAACGAGGCGTTAGTTCTCGTAGAGTTTGAGCTCGAATGAGATTTGACCGCTTTGTGTTTGGAGGATGAATGGACGATTTGGGAAGTTATCGCGTGCCGCGTGAAGCCGAAATGGGACGCGAAGTACGCTTGGAAAGTCGGCGTTCCGTGAATCGCACTGCACTGTTCGCGATTGGCGGAATTCTTGTGCTGTGTGTTTGTATGTGTTTGGGCGTTGCGGTTTTGGCGAACCAAACGGGTTTCAATCCGCTTGGCGGCGTGCAGATCAATCTTTTTGATGAACCCGCAACCGCAACACCGCGCGCGTCTGAGCGCGGCACCCCAACACTCGTGCCGTACGGACGGTCGGCGCGCAGTGACAACGGTTTGCGTGTCACCATTACCGCGTATCAACGCCCGTTGCCAACGGAAGACGTAGAAATTCCGGACGGGCAAGAATTGGTGCTTGTCACAGTTCGCATTGACAATTCGCGCACTACCGGTGCGCCGTTGAAATTTGCGCCCGAAGATTTCGCGCTCGTGTCGGACGAGGGCGACCGTTTTCCCGTGAACGTTGGCGGCATCACCACCGGCGAAAATCTTGCGCCCGGTGAAGTCGCGCCCGGTGAAAATACCAAAGGCGATTTGATTTTCTTTGTCTATTCCGACGCGCCCGATTTGCAATTGGCGTGGACGTCGGCGGACGGCAAAACGCGCCTGTTTCGTTTGACACGGTAACATAATTAACGCAATGATTCTCGTTGCCGCAGCTGTGGTATGGCTGTTGATATTCGGATTTGTGACCGTTACGCCGCGCTTGCAGTTGGGGGCGCGGCGTAACGCGCAATATGACGCGCTCGCGTTTGGCGCATTGGGCGTACTCACAGCAGGATTTTTTTGGCAATTGCTTTTTACGTCCAATACCTTTATGCCTGCGGGGGGGGGCGACCTCGCGGGCTTTTTGTATCCCACGTATCATTTCGCACAAGAGTGGCTGACGCGCGGCATGATTCCGTTGTGGAATCCGTACATTTTCGGCGGTACACCTTTCGTCGGTGATATTCAAAGCGCGCTCTTTTATCCGCTCAACCTCCTCACCTATTTCCTCTCGAATCCCCTGCAATATCGCGACTTGCAATACCTCGCGGTTTTGCATTTTTACATCGCAGGCGCGGGAATGTTCGCGCTGCTGAGATACGGACATTGGACGAACGACCAACGACCAACGACCAACGCGGACGCAAATTCGCCCAACACGCGCGGGTTGAGCCGCTTTGCAGCTCTGGTAGGCGCGCTGGCGTTTGCGTTTTCGGATTTGTTCATCACCCATTTCGGAAATTTGAATTTAATCGCGAGCGCGGCATGGCTGCCGTTGGTGTTTTTGTTTTTTGCGCGCGCAGTCAATGAAAATTTGAAACCCGTTTTTTTCAAATTTTCATTACTCTCTGGCATCACTCTCGCACTTGCTTTTTTCGCCGGACACATTCAACCGTTTTTGTTTATCGTTCTTGCGCTCGCGTTGTATGCGGGATATTCCATTGCAACGAATCGCGCACAATGGCAACACACCGCGATGGTTTTCGTCGTTACGCTCACTATAGGAATTGGCTTGAGCGCGGTTACATTTCTGCCCGCGTTGGAGCTCACGCAACTTTCAGTCCGCAGCGCGTTCACGTATCAAGATGCCGCGCAATTTTCGCTGCCGCCGCTCGAACTGGTCGGAATGTTTGTGCCTGGCTTTTTTGGGCGCGGACCCGAAAACGCGTGGGGACCGTGGGCGCGCGTCGAAGTCGGTTATCTCGGAATTTTTCCCTTGCTGCTCGCGTTTTTGGCAATTGTTTTGCGGCGCAACGCGAAAACAATGTTTTTTGTTTTGATTAGCATTGTTGGATTATTGCTCGCGCTCGGTGGTTACGCGATTTTGCACGGCTGGCTCTTTCAATTTATTCCCGGTTTTGGACAATTGCGCGCGCCCGCGCGGTTTGTTTTGGTGATGGATTTTGGATTGGCAGTGTTGGCAGCAATTGGTTTCGACGCGTTGATTTCACCAATGAATGACGCACTGCGTCAAGTTTTTCGCCGTGTGGTGCGCAGCGGCACGTGGGTGGCGTTCCTCGTTGCGTTGGTCAGCGGCGCACTCGCGTTGGGGATTTTGGTTCTCGGTCAGGGACAAGACCCCGCGCTCTTTCAACGGATTGCGAATGCGGCGAACAGCGTCGGCTTTTTCATTTTGCTGCTCGCGTTTTCATTCGCCTTGTTCCTCGTGCGCGCGCGTGACTGGTTATCAACGCGCGTGTGGTCTCTACTCGCGCTCGCGTTGATTTTTTTTGATTTGTTTTCGCTCGGCGCGTATGTGGATGTGGGACACAGTGACCCGACGCTCGGCTATCAACGCGCGGACATTGTGGAATTTTTGAAAAACAATACCGGACTCGCGCGCATTGATTCGCGCACAGATGTCGAAGGATTGTGGCGACCTGATACAGGACTGTTGTATCGCGTTCAAGATGTGTACGGCGATAATCCACTCGTGTTGAACGATTTCAACACGTATTGGGAAAACATTCAGGGGCGCGACAAAATTGGCTATAGCTTGTTGAATGTGAAATATGTGTTGACGCGACGCGGAACGCCGATGCCGCCGAATTTTGTGAACGCGTTAGAAGGGGGGGGGGGAATTACGGTTTGGGAAAACAAATGTACGGTCGCCCGCGCGTGGATTGTGTACAACGCAAGTGTGGTTCAAGATTGGCAAGGCACGCTAAATCAACTTGGCACGCAAGGTTGCGGCGACCCCGGCATTGCCGTTCCAATTACAGTGGACATTCACGTCGGAGGTGATGGCGCGCGAGAGATTCGCAATCCGGATTTGTTGGCAACCGACGCGTTTGAAATCAGCGGTTACGGACCGAACGAAATTGTTGGCATAGCGCACGGACAACGCGATGGATATATTTTCTTGAGTGAAATTTTTGCGCCCGGTTGGAGCGCGTTTGTGGACGGGCAGCAAGTGCCACTTGTGCGCGCAAATTATTTGTTCCGCGCGATTCCCATTTCAGCAGGCGCGCATCACGTGCGAATGGTGTACGAACCGTTATCATTTAGAATTGGCGCAATCATCAGCAGCGTGACCTTGCTGCTCGCAGCAAGTGTCTTTGGTTGGATTCTCCTTGCACGCAAGCAATAAAAAAACTCGGCGTCAAGGCGCCGAGTTTTTTATTGCTGTAACAACTCTTCAATCCGTCCTATCAACACATCTTCCGGCAGCGGTCCAATCCAATTTGCTCTGACGCGTCCATTCGCATCAATCCCCTGTAACAACTTTCCATTACGGTCAATGAAATACGTTTCGGGTACTCCCGAAATGCGAAATGCTTGCGAAATGCGCGTACCCAAATCTGCGCCGTTCGGATACGTTTGTTGAAACTCGGCGATAAATTTTTTCGCGTCCGTTTCCGTATCCACATAGTCAACCCCCAACACAAGCACGCCGCGCTCTTTGTACGTTTCCCACGCGCGCTGTAACGCGGGCGCTTCATCGCGACAGGGAATGCACCACGACGCCCAAAAGTTAATGACGACGGGTCTGCCTTTGAGGTCGGCGAGTTTGTACGTTTGCCCGTCGAATGTGGTCAATGCAAAATCGGGGGCAGAACCGCTTGCCAATGGCGGCGCGCCGCGCGTACGCACTGCCACAGCAAGGAGCGCCAACAATCCGACTACCGCGAGCGCAATGATTCCAAAAACGACGAGCGTGAATGTGCGGCGCTTTGGTCTTGCTTCCAAAACAGTTTCAGTCATTTTCTCGCAGCTCTCGTTCGATGCGCGCACGATAAGGATTTTCAACCAACGACGCCGGGGCGATCACGACCGATGACGTGCGACGCGTGCGCCCTTGGGCAAACAGAAAAAGCGTTGCCGCGCCTGCCGCCACCGCAAACGCGGGCAGCGCATACACAAACAGATTCAAACCCTGTGCGCGCGGTGCGCCCAAAACACGCTCGCCGTACTGTTCGACAAAGTACGCTTCGATTTGCGCGGGGCTTTGTCCTTGACTCAACTTTTCTTTGATGAGTCCGCGCCATTGTTGACACGCTTGCGTATCGCAGACATCGAGCGGCACGCCGGGACAAACGGGACAGTACAATCCTTTTGCCACGCGCATCGTTTCGGCGTCCAAATCCGCGCCGGGTGCGATTGTTCCATAGCTTGCGCCGGGCGCGACAAAAATCGCCAGCAGCGCAAACAGCACAATGCCGACGACGATGAAAATTCCAAATGCAATCAAATAATTTTTGTTCATTGTGTATCGCTTATCGCGCATCTCGACTCGCGCATACGGTATGTGCAACGCTCATTCTGCATTTCGCATTTGCCCTTACCGTACCCCTTCCCACGCCCACGGCACATACGTATCCCACAAGTGCACGAGATACGGTTTTTCAATGGCAAATTGTTTTGCTTGCTCTTGCACGGCTACTTCAACCGCCGTCGGTTCTAACGCAGTCTCGCGCATAATCGTCGCACAGCGCGCATAATACAAAGGCAGCAGCGCCGCGACAATTTTATCCGGGTCGCCTTCGCCTTGATTGTACACCGTCGCAAAATCGTACACCGTTCGCGCCCAAAGTTTCGCGCCAAAGCGTGTCGCGCCATCGGGAATCTCGCTCAATTCACGAATGACGTTGCGCGTCGAGGGCGTCAGTGCAGTTTTCCACAAACGCGCATAACGCCGCGACCCCGCCACGAACGCATCACCTAATGCCGCCGCTGTGACGCTCGGAATCCATGGACGCTGCGGTTCCGGCACAACGCCATTTCCAAAAAAAGGCGCGGTGCGCGTTTGCTGTGCTTCTTGCCAACGGCGTTTGTAAATATCCATCATGCGAAACAGCGTGCCAATCGCCTGGACAAATGTCGGGTCAAACGAAAGCAGCAATTCGCGGCTGTCGTCGAGTTTCACACCGAGCCGCACCTGACACGTCTTTACATTTTCGTTGATGGCAACCGTCGTGAGCCAGATGTCAATGCCATGCCGCGCCACATCCGTTTCCCATACATCGCGCGTGGTGACACGATGCGCGAGTTCGGCAGACACGGCATATTCGCCGCCCATCGGCTGCCGCACATCCGCGCCGTACAATAATTTTGTAATTGGATACGCGAGCAAATCGGTCATGGCGCCATCGGGCAGCGGACGCGCGTAATGCGGAATCGAAAGCTGAAATTGATTTTCTAAAATGGGGCGCGCAAGTTTTGCCACCCAATCGGCAGTGATAGATTGCAAGTCCGCTTCGAGAATTACAATCACTCGCGCGCGCAGGGTGCGCGCGATTTCAAAAATTGCGCGCACCGCACTGCCCTTACCTTGCACGCCTTGATACGTCGTGACCAATCGTTTCACACTCGCGGGCAATGGAACTTGATTCGCCACCGCGACGGTATCATCGGGCGAACCACCATCTACGATGGTGATGACAGTTTTCAGTCCGGGAAAATCGCGCGCCAATCCTTCGGCAACGATTTTCATCACCGGCGCAAGCGTACGCGCATGTTTGTACGTGGGAATGCCAACGACCACATCTGCCGCGCCCACATCGGCGAGACGGCGTTGTGCGTCGAGACGAAGAGAAGTTTCAATCATAAATAAAAATCACAAGCGCTGTGATAATGCCACATCATTGTGTAATACTTTGCACCGCGCGAAAGGCGGCATCTTCCGGCGCAAGTTGTCCATTCAAGACTGCCTGCACCGCCGCGTGCCATGCATTCGCGAAAACAGATTGTTTCGAAAAATCGGGCGCAACAATAGCGTTTTGCAATAAACTCCACAACACATCCGCATACGCGCCCTGTTCCATTCCTTGCGCGAACGCACTTTTGCTCGCGGGAATCAAACGCGCGGCATTCGCCCATTCCCCCAAGCGTCTCGGGTCAATCAACCACAGCAAATAATTTGCCGCCGCCGTTTGTTTTGCGGCATCGTTGGTGATGATGACAAAAGTCCAACTGGAAACGAGTGTCGTCGCGCGACCATCCCGCGTGGGAATTGGCGCAGCGAGCGCGTTAGGCAAACGATTCTTTTCACTCAAAAAATCGCGCGCCCGCACTTGGGCTAAGGGTGTTTGTCCCGATACAAATAACGGCATCACTTCACGCGCGGATTGCATAGCCGCTGCATTTTCGTTCAAAGTCCCGTTGGCGCGCGAGCGTTGGTAATAATCCAAAATCGTTTGCATCACGCTTGCATCCGAGGCGGGATGGTCCACCGTTGCCAACGAGCCGCCGTTTTCAAGATAGTGCAGCAAAAAAGATTCGGTGCTGTCCGCCGCGAACGCAAATTGATTTTTTTCCGCGAGGACTGTTTCCCATGAAGCGGGCGGCACAGTCACGCGCCGCGCATCATAAACAAGATGTTCCGTTTCTATAATGATTGGCTGATTGTCCCATTGTCCATCGTGGCGCGCAATCGTTTGCGCGGGCGGAAACAAATCCCAAAATGCGCCGGAAGGTAACGCGCGTTGTAAAGGATGCACAAGACCGAGCGCTTGAATTTCTTGCAGTTCGCGTGAATCAACGACTGCGGCATCGGGCAACCGTTCCGGCATTAATTCCTGCAACTGCGTCAACCAATCGAGAATTCCACCCTTGCCATACGGCGCTTTCAAGACGTAATTGATTTGAACGTTCGGATATGTCGCTTCAAATTCCGCAATTTGCTGTTCGAGAATATCGCCGCCGCGTTCCGCGCCTGCCGCAAATTCTTCGGGCACCCAAATCGTCAAAACAATTGGCTGTGACGGATCCGGGGTCAGGTTGCGCGTCGGCGCGGGTACGCGCGTGGGCAAGGCGGGCAAATCATTCGTGGCGACAGGCGTAGAAACAAGCGGCGTTTCGGCGACGGGCGAAGGGGGGGGAGGATTCGTTGCGCCGCACGCCGCGAGCCAGATAAATAATCCAGCCAGCAAAATTCCGGACCACGCGCGCATTGTGCGCGATTATAGCATGGACGTTGGGGGGGGCAAAAAAATTTTAGATTTTCGATTTGGCAGGGCAATGCCGCGTGCTGGCTCACTATTTTTCGCGAATGATGAACGGCAGCCAAACGCGCGGCGTCGGCGGATTTTGTCCGAAAAATACGGTGGAAATTGCGTCCGCGGAAACATTGCCCGCGCCATCGAGAAATTTTCCAACAACGCGCTTGTCGCCATGCCCGTTCGAGAGCGTCCAATTCGCACGCGACGCATAAGGAATCGGATAGCGCAATACCAGAATGCGGTCAAGCCAAAGCGACGCGACAGCACGATATGCAATGCGAAATTCCAACGCGTTCGTCGAAAACCCCGTGTAATAAAAATCCACGTAAAATTCTTGATACTCGTTTGCGGTTTTCAAATCTACGCCGCGCACGCGTTTCATTCCCAAAATGTTGGCGCCGCCATCCACCACCACATCAAGCAAGGCGATTTCGTCCGTCGTATTTACATCATCCGTCTTGAGGCGAAAATACGCGCGATAGGGCTGATTGATTGCAAGCGCGTTTGTATAAGGTCCGTACCACACACCCGCCACATTCGTTCCTACAAGTCCGCGCAACGCAACACCATTCAACGCATCCGAATCACTCACTACCGCTCCACTGTTCACTGTCACACTTTGCGCTTCGCCTTGCCATTCCCAATCGTTGCCCAACATCATCCCCGCGAGAGTGCTGCCGCCCGCGTCGGACGCGTTGAGATTCAACGTAATCGTTTCGTTCGTCGTCGTCGCAGGCGCGGTCATTGTGCCTTGCGGTTTCTTGCGGTCCAAATCAAAGGTGATGCTCGCGCCAAATGTTGTATTGCCACTCGCATCGCGCGCAATCGGCGTGAGGATGATGTTGGTTTGATTCGGCAGTGCGGAAACATCCCACACAAATTCGCGGTCACTGCCGACGAGCGTCGCGATGATTTCATTGTGCGCGCCGTTCAAAATATATTGCGCGTTCAAATCAATGGTGATGATGCCCGAATAATCATCGCTCGCGTTAACGCGCATCAACACACGATTCGATGTCACGCCCCAATTGTTCCACGGAGAAACGATTGCGGCGATTGGCGGTGTCACATCGTTTGAATTTCCTAATGCAGCTTCAAGCGTAACGTTCGAGTAATAGTGCAACAAAATTTGTTGATAATTCCAATCATATTGCGTCGCCCAACGCTGCGCGCCCCATTGCGAATAACCGATGCCATTGCCCGAACGTGTTTTCATAAAGCCAACAGGGTCATCCACGCCGAGCAAGTACGGATTGCTAAAAGTATTTGTCAATGTCGGGTCGCCATTTTCTGCGCCATACGCGGCAAAGACCATGTAACCTTGATAGTCGAGATATTGTCCGCGCGTTTGCTCAACGGAGTTATCGGTTGACGCGTATTGTTCATCACACATGTATTGATACGCGGTTGAATCCGTCACATCAAACGAACTCATCCCATGTTGCAAAATCCAAAACCACGCATACGTGCGCGATGCAACCGCTTGTGTTTTCAACGCGTCATCATCCCACGATGGAAACACTTCGGCAGGCACAACGCGTTTCACATACGTTTCAAAATCAAATACATCAATTTGTCCAAGCGGAACACTGCGGCACGAATTTGCCGCGTCGTGACGCACGCGAATTGTCGGCGGCGCAGCGCGGTGGGAATCAATCACGCGCGACGTTTTGAAATCGGGCGCGTTGTTTTGTGAAACATTCGCGTCAGCTTGCGGCAATCCTTCCGCGTTCAACTCAAGCACCCACGCATCACCGTCGCGCAAAAACGCGATTGATTTTCTATCGGGCGAATACTGCGGCAATGTTTCTTCCGCGTTGTTGTGCGTCAATGCGCGCGTTTCGGAACCATCTACCTTTGCGCGCCAAATTTCGGAAACGTTTGCGCTCGAACTTCCTGTCGGCGTGCGCGTAAAAATCACAAACGCGTCATCGAGAGACCATGCAAGATTTGCTAAATGTTCAAGTCTGTCACCCTGCGCGATTTTTTTCGTCATTCCATTCGTCACGTCAGCAATCCATGTTTCGGGGTTGAATCCATCGCGCGTGATGATGTACGCGAGTTTGTCACCCGCGTTCGACCAGACAAATTGTGGCAGCACTCGCGCATCCTTTTCATTTCGCGCGATGTTGCGGCGAGAATTGCCTTGTGTAACCCATAAGCCATCTGCGTCAAGATACGCGACGTTTTCACCACGCGGCGAAATGCGCGCGTTGTCTGGAAACGTTTGTGTTTCGTACAACATCGCGCGTTCATTCCGCGTTGCGCGCCGCAGTTTTCCATCTTGCACAAAAAACAGCGTCCCCCCTTCCCGATTCCACTGCGGAATTGCCCCGAACGTGATTTCGCCAATGTCCAATTCTTGTTTTGCGCGCGGATTAAAAACAATCGTGTGCGCTGTGCCATCCTGATTCAAACGCGTGAACGCGATTTCATCCCCCATAATCGGCGCACGCGTGCTATTTGCGTTGCGCGCCAATAATTCGCTCGCGCCATCGTCAACATTCACGCGATACAAGTCGCCTGTAATTTGCTGGCGCGTTTTTGAAAGCGAAAGAATTTCGCTTTCACGCGTCACATACAATTCAGACCCGCGCGGCGACCACACAAATTCCATCACATCGCCCATTGTGGTCAGACGACGCAGCGGAGATTGTGCATTGACGCGCGGGAGGAACTGAAACGCGAAAAACGCGAAAATTGCGAAAACCGCAAAAGGAACACGACGAAACATAGTTTCAAGATAAGGCGGAGTGGGTGCTGTGTCAAGGACGATTTATACTTTGCGATTGTTCCGCTTTTACCTTGTTGTTTGAATATGCTATCATCCGCATCGTTAGCTCACATACAACATTCTTGAGCAAGAGAGAACATGCCCCACATCCTCAACGCCGAACCCACCGGTTACAGTCCCGACGCGGAAAAAATGTTGCAAGCAATTGCACAAGTCACCGCGCGCGAATTTACGCGCGAGCAGTTGCTTGGAGAAATTGGCGCGTATGATGTTGTCATTGTGCGCCTCGGTTTTCAAATCAATCGCGACATGCTCGATGCGGCAAAAAATCTAAAAGCGATTGTCTCTCCAAGTACAGGGCTCGACCACATTGATTTGGAATATGCAAAATCGAAAGGCATCGCCGTTTTGAGTTTGCGCGGCGAAAAAGAATTTTTGTATTCGCTGCACGCAACGGCAGAACATACGTGGGCGTTGTTGCTCGCACTGATGCGCCGTGTGGTGTCATCGGCGGTTTCGGTGCGGAACGGTGAATGGGACCGCGATTCGTTTCGCGGACACGACCTCGAAGGACGCAGACTTGGCATCGTGGGGCTGGGACGCATCGGGCGACGCGTTGCACACTATGGCATCGCGTTCGGCATGCCAGTTTTTGCATACAACCCGCGCACTCATGACGCAGTGGATGGGGTGACTCGCGTCGCAAGTCTTGATGAATTGTTGCGCGTCAGTGATGTATTGTCACTGCACGCGTATTTGAATGACGAAACGCGCGGACTCATCGGCGCACACGAATTGTCACAATTGCCCAAAGGGGCGGTCTTGGTGAATACCGCGCGCGGAGAAATTGTTGATGAATCTGCGTTGGTCGCCGCGCTCGAAAGCAAACATTTGCTCGGTGCAGCATTGGATGTGGTTGCGAATGAACGTGAGCCCAACGCGCGCAATGCGAGTCCACTGTTTGAATATGCCAAGACACACACCAATCTCATCATCACGCCACATCTCGGCGGCGCGACGTTTGACACCATGACCAAGAGCGATATTTTTATGGCGCAAAAATTGATTGCATTTTTCAAACAGCAAAACCTAATTTGATTGTCATTCCCCAATGCTTGTGCTATCATCCCCGCCGATGCCACACCGACTCATTCTCCTCAATGGCAACATCGTTACACTCGATGAAGCGCAACAACGCGCGTCCGCAATCGTTTTGCGCGGCGATGAAATTTTATTTGTCGGCGATGATGCCACCGCGCAAACGTTTCGCGAACGCGACAGCGAAATTATTGATTTGCAAAATAAATTGACGCTGCCCGCGTTCACGGACGCGCATTTGCATTTCACCGGATTCGCGCAGACGCTGGAAAACGTAAATTTGGTGGGCTGTCGCTCGTTGGAAGAAGCGGTGGAACGCGTTCGCACACGCGTTGCCCAAACCGCGCGCGATGTTTTGATTTGGGGCGGCGGTTGGAATAACGCGGAATGGACGGACACCGCGTTTCCACGCGCAGCAGCGCTCGATGCGGTTGCGCCGAACAATCCCGTGATTCTCACGCGCAAAGATGGACACAGCATTTGGCTCAACTCGCGCGCGCTGCAAAATGCCAACATTACGCGCGAAACTATTGCCCCCGACGGCGGTGTGATTGATTACGATGACGATGGGGAACCGTCGGGCATTTTGCGCGAGAACGCGATGGAATTGTTGGGCGGCGGCGTTGGCGCGTTCGCGGCGGATATTCGCGAGGAAACGTTACTGCGTGCAATTCAACACGCACACGCGACAGGCATCACCACCGTTCACAGCATCGAAGGTGCAAACGCATTACGCGCGTTTCAAAAATTGCACGCGCGAGATAAATTAACTCTGCGCGTCGTTCACACGATTCCTGCTGAAAAAATTGAACTCGCCGCGAATATCGGCATCATGCGCGGGTTCGGCGACGAATGGTTGGAATTGCAGGCGATAAAAATTTTCGCGGACGGTTCGCTCGGTTCGCACACCGCGGAATTGCGCGAGCCGTTTTTGGATACGCCACACAATCGCGGCGTCGCAACGACGAATTCGGAAGTGATGTATTCGCAAGCGCGGCAAGCGTGTGAAGCGGGCTTGGATGTTTGGATTCATGCGATTGGCGATTATGCGATTACGCGCGTGTTGGATGTTTTTGAAAAATTGCGCGCGGAAGGTTTTGGCAATACGATTTTTCGTGTCGAGCATGTGCAGCATTTGCATCCGTCCGATGTAAATCGTTTTCGTGACCTGAATGTGATTGCTTCGATGCAGCCGATTCATCAGCCGAGTGATATGTTTGTCGCGGATGCGTTGCTGGGACACGAACGCGGAATGTGGACATACGCATTCAAGTCATTGCAGGACGCGGGCGCGATTCTCGCGTTCGGTTCCGATGCACCCGTCGAAAAAATGGAACCGTTATTGGGAATCCACGCGGCGGTGACGCGCCAAAACGCGGAGGGCATTCCCGAAAACGGTTGGTATCCCGAACAAAACATTTCGGTCATGGATGCAGTGCGCGCCTACACAATGGGCGCGGCAAAAGCATCGGGCGATGAAACGCGCGCAGGTTCATTGGAAATTGGCAAGCGCGCAGATGTAATTGTGTTATCACAGAATATTTTTGAAATTCCGCCGCACGAGATTTTAAATACAAATGTGGTCTATACAATTGGTGGTGGGAAAATTGTTCATTCGATGTAGGGGCGAAGCATTGACAAACGCGCCCGCGATTCGATTCACAATTGCAATTGTCAATGCTTCGCCCCAACGGAGACAAAATGGAACGAGTCAGTTTGCGAACCGCCTTTCACGGCGAACCCGATAGTGAGCAAGAAGGCGCAAAAGTCGCCGACCAAGGTCCGGATGAAGTCACACTCGGCATCAAGCACGGCACCATCAAATTGCGCGTGCCGAATACGACGCCGGACGACCAAGTGATTTCCAAAAAGTTCATGGACCAATTTCTGCAAATTGTTTTGGAACTCGAAGACGGCAGCGAATTGAATGTGACGATTGATTCGAGCAGCGACATGGTCGACACGCAACTCATTCCCGCGTCCGAACGCGGACGCGCCAGTGAAGGATAATTCATTGAAAAACAAGTACGCGTGAAAGGACAGCTTCATTGAGTCGTTCGCGTTCTATTCGCCCCACGTCCCGCGCGTCAACGGCGCGTCCTGCGCCTGTGACGCGCGGGTTGCTTGTACGCATCGGATTGTATTGGGGTTCGCTGTTTGTTCTCGCCGTCGGCAGTTGCACCTTGACGTTTTGGATTTTGGCGACAACAACAGGAATTTTCAATATCGCCGCGCAAGAGTTATTTTTTATTCGCGCAGTGGGACTGATTGCGTTGGGTTTGGGCGCGGCAGGAATTTTTTTCATCATCGGCGCGCTGCGCCGCGTCACGCTGCCTATCCGCGAAATGATGGAAAGCGCAGAACGCATCGCACAAGGTGACTATTCGGCGCGTGTGCGTGAACAAGGTCCGCGCGAATTGCGTTCGCTCGCGCGTTCGTTCAATCACATGGCGGAACAACTCAAAAGCAATGACACCGAACGCCGCGCGCTGATTGGCAATATCGCCAACGAATTACGCACGCCGTTGACAATGTTAAAAGAAAATATCGAAGGACTACTCGACGGCAATTTTGCGCGCGATGACGCGCACATGAATTTGATTCTGGGTGAAACGATTCGGTTGTCCCATCTCGTAGAAGAAATGCGAATGTTGGCGCTGGCGGAAAGCGGCGGTTTGATTTTGCAGCGCGCGGAAACCGATTTGAACGCGTTGGTGCGCGATACCGTCGCGTTGTATCATCGGAGCGCGTCCGCGCGCAATATCAGTTTGCATGCAATTGTGCCCGAAGAATTACTCGTCGCGAATGTGGATGCCGCGCGGATTCAGCAAGTGCTGGGAAATTTGATCGAGGACGCACTGCGCGCGAATCTCAAGAGCGACATTCGGGTTGAAATTGCGCGCGCGAATTTACTCGCCGAAAACGCGCCCGCGTCGGCGCAAATCGAAATCGCCTATCGCGCGGCAGTGATTGAAGCCGAACAGCTGCGCGGTTACTTTGACCGTTTTTACCAGCACGATTCCGCGCGCGACAATAACGAAAGTGGACTCGGACTCGCGATTTCAAAATTGTTGGTCAACGCGCACGGCGGTGAAATTTCTGTTTCAAGCGACGCCCGACGCGGCACCCAAGTGAAATTTACATTGCCGATACTATGAATCCGATTCTCAAAGATTTTCCCGACCATTTTGAAACCGAACGGTTGTTGATTCGCGCGCCGCGTCCGGGTGACGGCGCCATGTTGTATCAAGCGGTGATGGAATCGCTTGAACATTTGAAGCCGTGGATGCCATGGGCGCACAATGCTGTCACACTCGAAGCGGAAGAAGGCATCGTGCGTCGTATGCACACCGATTTTTTGCGTCGCGACGATTTACCGTTGTTTGTCCTAAAAAAAGATTCGGAAGAATTTGTCGGCGGCAGTGGGCTGCATCGGTTTGGCTGGGACGTGCCCCGCTTTGAAATTGGGTACTGGGTGCGGCAACGCTTTCAAGGCAAAGGTTATATTACCGAAGCAGTCGCGGGCATTACGAATTTCGCGTTTGAAAAATTATTTGCCGAGCGCATCGAGATTCGCATGGATGACAAAAATGTGCGGAGCTATCGCATTCCCGAACGTTTGGGGTTCAAACTCGAGGGGATTTTGCGAAACGATGCGCGCACGGTGGACGGCAAATTGCGCGATACACGCGTGTATTCAATGATTCGTCAGGAATGGATAGAACAACAAGAAATGAGAAGCGAGAACGGATGAAGGCAAATATTTATTTCAAGCGCGGCGATTTGGACGTATTGCAATATCAAGATGTTGATGAACCAAAATTAAACGCGGGCGAAATTTTGGTGCGCGTGCGCGCGTGCGGCGTGAATCATTTGGACATTTATACGCGCGAAGGTTCACATGGCGTCAAAGCCCCCCTACCCCACATCGGCGGACTGGAACCATCGGGCGAAGTGGCAGCGCTCGGCGCAGGTGTGTACGATTGGAAGATTGGCGAACGCGTTCTCGTCGGCGCGTTCACATCCGACGGCACGTGCGAATTTTGTCTCGCGGGACATGACAATTTGTGTGCAAATCGAAAAATTGTCGGCGTGCAGGTGGACGGCGGTTTCGCGGAATATGTAAAAATTCCCGCGAGCGCAGCGGTGCGCTTGCCTAACAACATTTCATTCACCGAAGCATCCGCGATTCCTGCCGCGTTTGGCACTGCCTATCACATGCTCGATTTTCGCGCCAAGGTAAAACCGGGCGAATGGGTTTTGGTTCTTGCCGTCGGTTCAGGCGTTGGCAGCGCAGCGGTGCAAGTGGCGAAACATCTTGGCGCGCACGTGATTGCAACTTCGAGTTCGGATGACAAGTTGGAAATGGCAAAGAGTTGGGGCACCGACGCAGTTATCAATTACAGCAAGCATCCGAATTTTCAACACGAGGTCCGCAACATCACAAATGGGCGCATGGTGGACGTGGTGTTTGAACATGTGGGACAAGCGACGTGGAAATCATCCATCGCGTCCTTGCGCTACACGGGGCGTTTGGTCACGTGCGGCGGTTCTTCGGGACGCTGGGGCGAGACGGACATTTGGGGAATGTTTTGGCAACAGCTCACACTGCTCGGCTCGAATGGCTGCACACATCGCGAATTTTATAAAGTGCTGGATTTGTACGCACAAGGAAGATTTCGCGCAGTGATTGACCGCACGTTTCCGTTATCGGAATTAAAAGACGCGCAAAAGCACTTGATTGAGCGAAAGCAATTTGGAAAAGTGGTGGTTGTGCCAGAATAGACTCCGCATATGCGGAGTTTTTTCTTTTTTCTTGTGCTACAATTCCGCAACGACGTTTCGCTGAAAAGGAGTTGCAAGTGGCATCCATACCCCTTGAACCGCGTGTCCTCAGCAATCAACGGTTGCATTGGAATCGGCTTGATGCGTTGTCGAGAGTCCTTTCGCACGCACTTGTGATTCTGATTTTTATCGTCGGCGTGTTTTTCGCGCACGAGTTGGGACACGCGCTCGCCGCGCAGTTTTTTGGGGCGCGCGTTGTCATGTTCAATGTGTTGGGGATGCAATGGTTTCCACGATTGGAATGGATGCCGCATCTGGGATTTGGCGGTTACGTCTATTGGTTCGCGCCGGTCAGTTTGACGAATCATCGTTTGATTATGATGGCAGGTTCCAATTTCACGCTGCTGTTGGCAATCGGCGCGGCGCTGGCGTTGAATATGTTACATTTGCGCGGGTTGCTGCGAACAGCGCTCGCGGTCATGTCGTTCTATTTCCTCGATAGCGTCATTCACGTACTTCCCATCGTCGGCTTGATTCCACCGGGTTGGAACAGTCGTTTCACGCGCACTTTTTCGGAAGCATACTTTGCCGCGCTTGGTTTGGGCATCTCCAGTCAAGTATATCTTGCAACAATTTTTATTTTGGCGGCGTTGATACTTGTCATGTTTGCGCGGGGGCTTGTACGTTCGCGCGGTCAAGCAACGAATGATACAAGTTTTGCATGACATGAAAAATTTTCTCGCGCGCCGTTCGGTCCAAATTGCGCTGGTCATCCTTGCGCTGTTGCTGGCTGCAATTTTTCTTGTCGCGCAATGGCAGCTTGCCGAACGATTCGCGCTCGAACAAAATCGCAGCAAGTGGACAAGCCAAAACATTTCCAACTATTCCTTCGACGTAGAGGCGATTTGCTTTTGTCCGTATCGTGAGCCAATTCATGTCGAGGTTCGAAGCGGCGCGCCGACCACAAAAAATGAAATCGAAATAAATGGTGTGAACGATTTATTTCAAATTGTGCATGATGCGAATGAAACTGCCGACGCGGTCAGTGTTGCGTACGATGTGCAGTATGGCTTTCCTTCGCACATCGCAATTGATTACATTCGCCTAGCCGTTGACGATGAAGTGAGTTACCGCATCACAAATTTTCAAATTCTGCGCTAATCAAAATGTCTCTCATTCATTCTCATATCCAAACCAACTCGTCCGAATTTCAAGCCAACGCCGAATTTCATCGCGCGCTCGCGCAACAACTACGCGCGCGTCTCGACACGGCGCGTCAAGGGGGGGGTGAAAAATATCGCGCGCGGCATGAGGCGCAAGGGAAATTGTTCGTGCGCGAACGCATTGACCGCTTGCTCGACGAAGGTTCCCCCTTTTTGGAATTGTCACCTCTCGCCGCGTTCGACGTGTACGACGATGAAACGCCAAGTGCGGGAATTGTGACGGGCATCGGGCGCGTGAGCGGACAAGAAGTGATGATTGTGGCGAACGACGCGACGGTGAAAGGCGGCTCGTATTATCCGCTCACCGTAAAGAAACATTTGCGCGCGCAGGAAATCGCGCAGGAAAATTTTTTGCCGTGCATTTATCTCGTGGATTCGGGCGGCGCGTTCTTGCCACTGCAAGATAAGGTGTTCCCCGACGCGGACCATTTTGGCAGAATTTTTTACAATCAAGCGCGCATGAGCGCGTTGGGCATTCCGCAAATCGCAGTGGTGATGGGTTCATGCACCGCAGGCGGCGCGTACGTTCCCGCGATGAGCGATGAAGCCATTATCGTGCGCGGCACCGGCACCATATTTCTCGCGGGTCCGCCGTTGGTCAAAGCCGCGACAGGCGAAGTTGTCACTGCCGATGAACTGGGCGGCGCAGATGTGCATACGCGCAAAAGCGGCGTCGCGGACCACTTTGCCGAGGACGACGAAGATGCGTTGGAACTCGCGCGCGGAATTGTCGAAACGCTGAATCGTCAAACAAAATTATCCGTCACAGTCGAGCCGCCCGAAGAGCCGTTGTACGACGCGCGCGAAATTTATGGAATTTTGCCGCGCAGTTTTCGGGAAGCGTATGATGTTCGTGAAATCATCGCGCGCATTGTGGACGGTTCACGGTTTCGTGAATTCAAAGCGCGCTATGGCACAACGCTCGTGTGCGGATTCGCGCGCCTGCATGGTTACCCCGTCGGCATCATCGCCAACAACGGCGTACTTTTTTCCGAGAGCGCGTTGAAAGGCACACACTTTATCGAATTGTGTTCGCAGCGCGGGATTCCACTTGTATTTTTGCAAAACATCACGGGCTTTATGGTGGGGAAACAATACGAGGCAGGCGGCATCGCGAAAGATGGCGCGAAATTGGTGAACGCGGTGAGCAACGCGTCCGTTCCAAAACTCACAATCATCATCGGCGGCTCGTTCGGCGCGGGAAATTACGGGATGGCGGGACGCGCGTATCAACCGCGCTTTCTTTGGATGTATCCGAACGCGCGTATCAGCGTCATGGGCGGCGAACAAGCGGCGAATGTTTTACTCACCATCAAACAAGAACAACTCGAACGCGAAGGCAAACCATTATTGAACGCGGACGAGCAGCAAGAATTCATGCGTCCGACATTGGAAAAATACGAACATGAGGGCAGTCCGTACTATTCCACTGCGCGCCTGTGGGACGACGGCGTAATTGACCCCGCCGAAACGCGCAATGTGTTGGCGCTCGCGTTGTCAGTGGTATTAAACGCGCCGCCTGTGAAAAGTAATTTTGGCGTGTTCCGGATGTAATAGCACATGATAATTCTGGAAACGCAACGCCTCATTCTACGCCATCAACTGCCAACTGATTTGGATGATTTGTGGGCATTGTATTCTGACCCCGAAATTACGAAACATATTCCCGATGCCCCGCGTACGCGTCAAGAGACAAAAGAGGAATTGGAATGGCACATGAACGGTCATCCCAAAAATCCGCAATTGGGATTGTGGGCGACAATTCACAAAGCAACGGGCGAATTCATCGGACGCTGCGGACTATTGCCTTGGACGATTGACGGCGAAAATGAAATCGAAGTGGCGTACACAATCGCCCGCACGTATTGGCGTCAGGGATTTGGAACAGAAGCCGCGCAAGCGATTCTCGATTATGGTTTCGACACATTGTTCCTCTCGCGATTGATTTGTTTGATTGACCCAAAGAATATCGCTTCGCAGCGCGTTGCAGAAAAAATCGGAATGCATTTCGAAAAAGAATCGCGTGACGAATACGGCACGTTTATGATTTATGCAGCAAGTCAATAGCGCCTCTCCGATTGCAGGCAACACGAACGACGCCTCACTGCTTGACCCTTTAACAGGCGCATTGACGCGCGCGACATTTCATGAGCATTTGCGCGCCAGCGTGGAACGCGCGCGTAGAGAAAATTCCGCGTGTTCGTTGTTGCTGTTTGACCTCGACCATTTCAAGAGCATCAACGACGCGTTCGGTCACGCGCGCGGCGATGAAGCGTTGATGGAAGTGGCGCGCTGCGTGCGTCAAATTGTGCGCGAGACGGATTTATTTTTTCGGTACGGCGGCGATGAATTTGTGGTGATTGCGCCCGACACCACCAAAGCGCAAGCCACCGAACTTGGCAATCGTCTGCTCGAATCTATTCGCGCCAAGCCGCTCGGCAAAGACGGCGCGTTACGCCTTTCCATCAGCGTCGGCGTCGCGACTTTTCCCGAAGACATTACGGATGAAAATGTTTTGTTTGAAAAAGCCGACGCGCGCAATTACGAAGCGAAACGGCGCGGACGCGCGCGCGTCGTTTTCGACGAAGCCAGTGCTGCGCCCGAATTACCCTTTGCCGAATTGTCGCGCATCATCGAACGCGACAATGTATTGGAAGCCGCGCACATTTTTTTGGACGCGCTCGGACAAGAATCACGCGGCGTTTTGTGCATCAGCGGCGAACTAGGCGCAGGACGTTCGCGCGTTTTATTGGAAATAGAAAAACGCGCGCGGTTGCAAGGTTTTGAAATTCTCGCGCTGCGCGGTTCCGTACGCGTTCAAGACAAACCCTATCGCGTCTTGGCAAATGCATTGAGTCAATTTTCTAACGCGACTCTGGAACGATTCACTCTTGAGGAATTGGACACCGCGCTGCAACGTCAACTTGGCGCGTCAGGACACGCGCGCGTGTTGCTTTGCATGGACGACACGCCCGAAGTGGATTGGGGCACGCTCGACCTTGTGCGTCAACTCGTCGCGCGTTCCACAATTCCCATTTTGGGATTGGTCTATACCACCGACCCCGAACATGCGCGCATCGACGCGCCGTTTGATGTACCGCTTTCGGAACGCGCGACGCTGCAACCCCTTTCTACAAACGGGCTGCAAATTTGGCTGCGCGTATTGATGCAATGGGAACCGCCCGCGGAATTTATCACGTGGTTGGAGCAAGAGACGCGCGGAATGCCGCACGACGTTGAACGTCTGGTCAAGCATTTGACGAAACAAGGCGCGTTGACGCGACAAGGTTCTGAATGGCTCCTTGCCGAAAATTACGCGAGCATTGGCGTCGCAGGGATGCGGCAATGGCAAAAACGCGTTATCCCAAACAACTTGCCTGCCGCCCTCACAAGTTTTGTCGGACGCGAAACCGAGCTCGCCCAAGTGCGAGAGCTGCTTGGCACAACGCGACTCTTGACCGTCGTCGGCGCGGGAGGACTGGGCAAAACGCGTTTGACATTGCAAGCGGCAAAAGAATCGCTCTATAGTTTTCCCGACGGCGTTTGGCTCATCGAACTCGCGCCCGTTTCTGAATCATCGCTTGCTTTGTACACAATAGCATCCGTGTTGGGCGTGCGCGAAGAACAAACGCGCCCGTTGCTTGAAACTCTTTGCGCGTGGTTGAGCAACAAAGAACTTTTGCTCGTTCTCGACAATTGCGAACATCTCATTGAAACGTGCGCGCAGTTTGCCCACAATGTTTTGACCGCGAGTCCAAACGTTCGCATCCTGACGAGCAGCCGCGAAGCGCTCGACATTGCGGGCGAAATGGTCTATCGGATGCCCGCGTTGGAAACGCCCGACCCGCAAAAAAATTTTTCCGTTGGCGAGTTGATGCAATTCGAATCGGCGCGCTTGTTTTTGGAACGCGCGTCGTTCGCCGTTTCCAATTTCAATTTGCGCGCGGACGAGACAGCGCTCGTCGCACAAATTTGTCGTCAATTGGATGGCATTCCGCTTGCGCTCGAACTCGCCGCCGCGCGCCTCAAAGGGTTATCGTTACAAGAAATTGCGGAAGGTTTGAATGACCGCTTTGGTTTGTTGTCACGCGGCAATCGCGCGGCGCTGCCGCGTCAACAAACTTTGCGCGCGCTGGTGGATTGGAGTTATGACCTGCTCGCCGTGTCGGAGCGCGTTTTGTTGCAGCGGCTCGCGATATTTGCAGGTGGTTGGACATTGAAAGCGGCAGAAGCTGTGTGTGGAGATGGAGAGAGTGAAAGCATTTCCAAATTACTGAGATTGCTCGCAGACAAATCGCTCATCCAATTTGACGAACGCGCCGCGCGCTATGCGATGCTCGAAACGATTCGCCAATACGCGCACGAAAAACTGGTTGCGACGCAGCAAGAAAAATCGTTGCGCGATTTGCATACCGATTTTTATTTGCAATTTGCGGAACAGTCCGAAGCGGAATTAATCCGCGCGCAGCGTGGCGAATGGACGCCGCGCGTCGAAGCCGACCACGACAATTTGCGCGCCGCGCTCGAACACAGCTGCGCGCAAAACGCAGACCGTGCGCGCCGCATGGTGGGCGCGTTGGGTTGGTTCTGGTATTTTGCCGACCATCTCAACGAAGGACATGCGTGGTGTTTGCGCGCGCTCGCGACGGATGAACATGCCGCGTCAGAATTTTCGCGCGCACGCGCTTTCAACGCGGCGGGAATTGTTTCAGGCAATCTTGGTTACAATGACGAATCGCGCGCATGGCTCGAACAGAGCGCGGCGTTATGGCAAACGCTAAACGCGCCGCGCGAATTTACCGAAACTTTATTTTGGCTTTCGTATGCGCTCGTGCAGCTCGGTCAAGATGAACGCGTGTGCGAACTTTATGCACAGCATCAAACGGTATTGCGCGAATATGCAGACCCGCTAATTTTGGGCTGGGCGCTTGCCTATTGGGCGCGCGCGTTGGAAAATGCACGCGGCGATTTTGCAACGGCGAAATCACTCTACGATGAAGCGGTTGCGCTCGGACTCGCCAAGGGAGACATCAACATTCTTGGCACGGCGTACATGAATCTGGGCTATTGGGCTGCCAAGCAAGGCGATTACGACGCGGGCTATCAGTATCATTTGGAATCGTCCAAATGGCACAAAACGGACGGCGCGCGTTTGCGAATTGCCATCTCATCGCACAACATGGCGGACATGTTGAGTATGCAAGGAAAATTTCAAGAGGCGCAAGCGTTGTACGAGGAATCGCTAGCATTGTCGCGCGCGTTAGGGGACCAAGCATTTATCGCGTGGACGGCGTATCGGCTCGGATACGTTCATGTCTATTTGCAAGAATATGCGCGCGCACGCGAGTTGTTTGCCGAAAGCATTGCGTTGTATCGCGCGCAAAAGGAACAAGAGTACATTACGAGTGCGTTGGCGGGCTGCGCGGAATTGCAGCGCGCGCAAGGGCAATTGAAACAAGCCGCGCGGACATTGGGCTATGTCGCCGCGCATCCGCAAGCCGCGCAGCGCACTTTTTTGTTGGCGATTGATTCCGTCGAGTACAAGCGCACTCTCAAAGAATTACGCCAACAACTTGACGCGTCGGAATTTGATTGCGCGTGGCAAGCAGGAGAGACAGAAACAATTGGTAAAATAATGGAGCAGGCAGTGAAACTATGACAGCGCAACTTCCATCCGGCACCGTCACCTTTCTTTTCACCGACATTCAAGGCAGCACCGACCTCGCGCAAAAATATCCCGACGCGCTGCCTGCATTGCTCGCGCGCCACAATGCGATTTTGCATCAAGCCATCGAATCGCACAATGGCTATGTGTTTCAAATTATCGGCGATTCGTTTCATGCTGCCTTTCACAATGCGTCGGATGCGTTTCACGCGACACTCGACGCGCAACGAATGCTGCTTGCGGAAAAGTGGGACCCCGCGCCGATTCGCGTCCGCATGGGAATCAATACGGGCGCGGCGCAGGCGGGCGCCGTCGAAGAGGTGGCGGGCGGGTATGCGGGGTATTCCACACTCGCGCGCGCGTCGCGCGTCATGTCCGTCGCGCACGGCGGACAAATTCTGCTTTCCAATTCCACGAGCGACCTTGTCCGTGATGAGCTGCCTGCCGATGTTTCGTTACGCGACATGGGCGAACACCATTTGAAAGGTTTGCTCCATCCTGAACGATTGTGGCAAGTGGTCGCGCCCGACCTCCCCACAAATTTTCCCGCGCTCGGTTCTTTGTCCACCGCAACGAATAATCTGCCGACGCAGTTGACCACATTCATCGGACGCGAACGCGAATTGAGTGAGGCGCAAGAAAAATTGAACACGGCGCGTTTGCTCACGCTCATCGGTCCCGGCGGCACGGGCAAGACGCGGCTATCGCTGGAAATTGCAGCCGAGCAATTGGTTCGCTTTGAAGACGGCGTATGGTTGGTGGAACTCGCGCCGATTGCCGACCCTGCGTTTATCGTTTCCACCATCGCCGCAGTATTTGAAATGCGCGAAGCGCAAGGCATTCCGCTCATCAATCTGCTCATTGATTATTTGCGCGCGAAAGAATTGCTCATCGTCCTCGATAACTGCGAGCATCTCGTCGAAGCGAGCGCGCACATTGCCGACCAGCTGCTGCACGCGTGCCCGAAATTGAAAATTATCGCGTCGAGCCGCGAAGCGTTGGGCATTGATGGCGAGACGGTCTTTCGCGTTCCGTCACTCTCTCTGCCCGAAAAATCGTCGAGCGATTTGATGGAGTATGAAGCGACGCGTTTGTTCATCGAACGCGCGGCGAAAGTAGAGCCGCGTTTTCATGCGACGCCAGAAAATGGCGCCGCAATTATTCAAATCTGTCAACGGCTCGATGGAATTCCACTCGCGATTGAACTCGCGGCGGCGCGCGTGAAACTTTTTACGCCGGAACAAATCGCACAGCGCTTGGACGACCGCTTCAAGTTATTGACGGGCGGCAGCCGCACGGCGATCCCGCGCCAACAGACTTTGCGCGCGCTGATTGATTGGAGTTATCACTCGCTGAATGAAATCGAACAACGTTCGTTGCGGCGGCTCGCCGTCTTTTCGGGCGGCTGGACTATCGAAGGCGCGGAAGCCGTAATTGGCGAGGATGATGCCACAGATGGACTGTTGGGGCTGGTGAACAAATCGCTCGTGAACGTCACCGAACAAGCGGGCGCCGCGCGTTATCGTTTTTTGGAAACGATTCGTCAATACGCAATGGAAAAATTACTTGAATCGGGCGAAGCGACAGAGACGCGCAATCGGCATTTGGTCTACATTTTGAAATTGACTGACATTGTTGACCAAATCACATTGACGGATGACCGGCTCGTCTGGTTCAATCAAATGGAAGTGGAGCATGGCAATCTGCGCGCCGCGTTGGAATGGGCGGCTGCGAATGATTTGGCAAAGGCAATTGACTTGGCGTTGGCTTTGGGCAGTTTTTGGCTGTTCCGCGACTATAACACCGAAGCCATCTCGTGGTGCCAAACAATTTTGACGCGCAGCGAAGCAATGCCGGAACTGGCTCTTGCGCGCGCGCGGTTGTACTGGGTTTTCGGTCAAGCAGCCGTCTTTGCGGGCAATCACAAGCTCGCGCGCACGGCGGCGATGACCGGCTTGGGGCTGGTAGAACAGAGCGATGACAAGAGTGCGATGATAAGCTTGTATTTGTTGGCAAGTCTATCTTCAATGTACCTTGCGGATTTTCCTGCTGCCCAAAAATACGTTCAAGCCGGAGAGGACTTGGCGCGTGATGAGGGCTACACGAGCGAACTCGCGATGATATTGGTCGTTCGCGCCAGCCTGATTTTCTTTTCCGGCAGCGACGAACATGAGCAAGCGAGAGCATATCTGGAGGAGGTCCGGGCTTTGCAGGTTGACTCGAGACAGTGGTCCACCTCCATGTTCGCGTTTGCAGCTGCGCGGCTTTCCGCCCTTCTGGGCGATGTCGAAAATGCGCGCGCAGAATTCAAGCAGGCGGCAGCAGCGGCGGAAAAAATCGGCAACATGCGGATTGTCTATTCCTGCCAAAGCGAGTTGGCGCATATCCTGCGCCGACACGGTGAGCTCGATGAGGCGTTTGAACTGTACCGTCAAGTCCTGCCCAAATGGAACGACCTGGGTCATCGCGCGGCAGTGGCACACGAGATGGAATGTATTGCATTCATTCTCGCTCAAAAAGAGCAGCCCGAGCGTGCGGTAACGCTGCTCGGAGCGGCGGAAGCATTACGCGCATCAATTGATTCGACCATGACCAAACTGGAACGCGTCGAGTATGAGCAGGCGCTCGCAGCATCGCACACACAGTTAGACGAAAACAATTTCAAGCAAGCGTGGGCAGCTGGTCGAGCAATGAACATGGCTCAAGCGATTCAATATGCGTTAGTGGAAACACATGAGTAATTTACCAACAGGCACCGTCACCTTTCTTTATACCGACATTCAAGGCAGCACCGACCTCGCGCAAAAATATCCCGACGCGCTGCAAACGCTGCTGATGCGGCATCACGCGATTGTGCGCGGCGCGATTGAAGCGCATCGCGGCGTCGTGTTTCGCCTCGCGGGCGATTCCTTTGCCGCCGCGTTTCACACTGCGGCAAACGCGCTCGCCGCCGCGCTCGACGCGCAGCGAAAATTGTTTGCCGAAGAATGGAAACCCGCGCCCATTCGCGTACGCATGGGCATCAACACGGGCGCGGCGCGCGCAAAAGGTCTCGACAGTTTGGATGGCGAGTACGAAGGATATTCCACGCTCGCGCGCGTTGCGCGCGTGATGGCGCTCGCGCACGGCGGACAGATTTTGCTTTCCAATTCGACACGCGAACTTGTGCGCGACGCATTGCCCCCCGATATTTCGCTGCGCGACATGGGCGAGCATAAACTCAAGGGATTCCTCAGCGCGGAACGTTTGTATCAAGTCGTCGCGCCCGATTTGCCGCAGGATTTTCCGCCGCTTCACACGGACAGTGATGTTCCGAGCAATTTGCCTGCAACACTGAATCGCTTGGTTGGACGCGTGCACGAGTTGGATGAAGTGAAATCGCGTCTCGCGCAAACGCGTTTGCTTACCCTGCTCGGTCCCGGCGGCACGGGCAAAACGCGTTTGGCGCTGCAAGTCGCTTCGGAATTGCGCGACGAATTTCAAGACCGCGTGTATTTTGTTGACCTCGCGTCGAGCCGCGATTCGGACGCGGCGGTAGCGACGATGGCGCGAACGCTTGGCGTGCGCGAATCGAGTGACAAGCCGCTGCTCGACGAACTCAAGGGACAAATCAAAAATAAAAAAATGCTGTCGCTGCTCGACAATTTTGAACAAGTGACCGTCGCCGCGCCGACAATGGCGGAACTTTTGCGCGATTGTCCCGAATTGAAAATGCTGGTGACGAGCCGTGAAGCATTGCACGTGCGCGGCGAAAATGTGTTCCCGGTGCCGCCGCTCGAATTGCCGCAAGTCGAAAACAAAAGCGTATCGTTGGAGCAAATCGCGCAATGCGAAGCCGTGCAGTTGTTCGTGGAACGAGCGCAGCAAGTGAATCCCAATTTTGAACTGACTGAGGAAAACGCTCCAGCCGTCGCGGAAATTTGCGCGCGCGTGGATGGTTTGCCGCTCGCGATTGAATTGGCGACCGCGCGCTTGAACGTATTTTCGCCTCAAGCGTTGGCGGAACGTTTGAGCAATCGTTTGAAACTTTTACGCGGCGGCGCGCGCGATTTGCCTGCGCGCCAGCAGACGCTGCGTGACACGATTGATTGGAGTTATGAGATGCTCGATGCGGGCGAACAGCAATTGTTCGCGCTGCTGTCCGTGTTTTCGGGCGCGACGCTCGAAGCGGTAGAAGCCGTGGCAAATGAAACCGCGCGTTTCAATGACGCGGATATATTTGAAATTGTGAGTTCGCTTGCGGACAAAAGTTTGATTCGTCAAGACAATGCGCGTTTGCGAATGTTGGAAACGATTCGCGAATTTGCCGCCGCACGTTTGGACGCGGACACAGAATTTCGGACGGAGGTACAGCGCGCCCACGCGAGCTATTTCGCCGATTACACACAAAAGCAGTGGCAAGCTTTGATGGATGAAGGACGTGATGTCGCGCTGATGCGCTTGACTGCCGACCTCGAAAATATCAAAAGCGCGTGGCGGCATTGGGCAGGCGAAGGAAATCTGGAACAACTGAATAAATTCACCAACTGCTTGTGGTTTCTTTATGACGCGCGCGGCTGGTATCACGCCGCAATCGAGCTCACGACTGATTTATTACGAGTTCTCTCGACGAGCGTCTCGACGCCCGAGCGCTTGCGTCAAGAAATACTATTGCAAACGAGTCTGGCGCGCGCGCTCCAATCTCTCAAGGGCTATACCGACGAAGTGGAGCACGCGTTCCGCCGCGCGCTGGAATTGTGCGACCAAGCGGGCGAAATTCCTGAATTGTTTCCCGTCCTGCGCGCGTTGGGGATTTTCTACACGTTGAGCACACAGCCGGAAAAAAGCATTGAAATGGGCGAGCGGATTATCCGCCTTGGTGAGCGACTCGGCGATGTGAACATGCAGATGGAAGGGGAGATGCTCGTGGGGCAGAACCTGGGCACCACCGTGAATCTTCAAGCGGGTCTGGACAAGGTGGAGAACGCGCTTTCGTGCTATGACCCGAATCGGCACCGCGCGCGGCGTTTCGGCGCGGGCACAAACCCGGGCGTGGGGGCGCTCAATGCCGCCGCGATGTTTAGTTGGATGCTGGGGTATCCCGAACGCGCGCGTGAACGCATCACGAGTGCCGTCGCACTGGCGCGAAAGCTGGACCACCCTTTTAGCATTAGCTATGCGTTATTCCATTACGGTTTGCTCCATCTCTGGATGGGTGAACCGCAAGTTGTACTCGACAGTACTCGCGCGCTGCTAGAAATTGCGACAGAGCATGAATTTCAGATATGGAGCGCCGTGGGTTCGGTCACTCGCGGCGCGGCATTGGTCTGGCTTGGCTCAGTTGACGAAGGGGAGCAGCTGACCGCCGAGGGAATGGAAGTGTATCGCGGGCTGAAAACGCCTCCGGTGTTTTGGCCCCTTTTGCTCGGAGTGCAGGCGCGGGCGCATGGCATGGCAGGGAGACCGCAAGAGGGCTTGGCACTCGTCAACACTGCGCTGCAGATGGCTTCGTCAACTTCGGGAATGGTGTTCGCATCGGACATCCTTGGACTAAAAGGCGAACTGCTCCTCGACCTCTCGTCGGAAAACGCGGCAGAAGCCGAAGCATTGTTCCAACAAGCTGTGACCATTGCACAACTAGCGCAAGCGCCAATGGTCGAGCTCCGCGCGGCAATCAAGCTGAGTCGCCTGTGGCAACAACAGGGCAAAATCGGAAACGCGCGAATTGTATTGCAAAACGCGTACGCGAAAATGACAGAAGGATTTGAGATGAAGGATTTGGTCGCGGCGCGGCAGTTGCTTCAAGAAATGGAATAAAGGACGCGCGCTGACATTGGAACAAGCCATCAAACTCGCAATGAGCGAAACATGAATTCTAGGAAAATCCTCATCGCCAATCGCGGCGAAATCGCGGTACGCATCATGCGGGCGTGCCGCGAGATGAATATCGCAACTGTCGCGGTGTATTCGGATGCAGACCGCGCGGCATTGCACACACGCGTCGCGGATGAAGCAATTCACATCGGCGCGTCGCCGCCGCGCGAATCGTATCTGAATATTGAAAAAATTATTGACGCGGCGAAAAAGACCGATGCCGATGCAATTCATCCGGGGTATGGCTTTCTCGCGGAGAACGCGGATTTCGCGCAAGCGGTGAATGATGCGGGGCTTGTGTTTATTGGACCGTCGCCGTTTTCGATTCGCGCGATGGGCGACAAAGCGCAAGCGCGTGCGCGGATGCTCGCAAGCGGCGTACCTGTTGTGCCGGGGTTCCAAGATGCGGATGATGAGGAATCACTCGCGCGCGCGGCGAATGAAATCGGCTATCCTGTTTTGATTAAAGCGGCGGCGGGCGGAGGCGGCAAAGCGATGCGTGTCGTGAATGATGCGCGCGATTTTTTGGAAGCACTGGGCGCAGCGCGGCGCGAGGCGTTGAACGCGTTCGGTGATGCGCGCGTGATTTTGGAAAAGTATATCGAGAATGCGCGACACATCGAATTTCAAATTCTCGCGGACAAATTCGGCAACACGATTCATTTGTTTGAACGCGAGTGTTCAATTCAGCGGCGGCATCAGAAAATTATTGAAGAGACACCGTCTCCATTGTTGGATGGTGCCTTACGCGAAACAATGGGGAACGCGGCAGTCGCTGCCGCGCGCGCGGTAAATTATGAAAACGCGGGGACGATTGAATTTATTGTTGACCCCGATACGCGCGAATTTTATTTTTTGGAAATGAACACGCGCTTGCAAGTGGAACATCCGATTACGGAATTGACGACGGGAATTGATATTGTAAAGTGGCAAATTCGGATTGCGCAAGGAGAATCATTACAGTTCAGCCAGAATGATTTGAAACAACGCGGACATGCGATTGAATGTCGCGTGTACGCCGAAGACCCGTTGAATCATTTTTTGCCGTCAACGGGACGCGTGTTGGATTTGGAGTTGCCGCAGATGCCCGGTGTGCGCGCGGATGCGGGAATTGCAACGGGCGACGAAGCGAGCGCGTTCTATGACCCACTGCTGGTGAAATTGATTGCACACGCGGAAACGCGCGACGCGGCGATTGCGAAAATGCAAAACACGCTGCGCGGATTTGTTTTGTTGGGCGTGACCACGAACGCGGAATTTTTGCATGCAGTGTTGGAGCATCCGACGTTTCGTGAAGGAAAAGCGACAACGCGGTTTATTGAACAAGAGATGGGAGATTGGCGACGAACGACGAACGACGAACGACGAACGGCAGAAGTGGTTGCGGCGGCATTGGTGGAAATGTTGGAGAAGAGGGTGTCGGCTGTTCAAGTTTCAAACGTGAATGACCCGTATAGTCCTTGGCAAATGACGAATGAGTTTCGTGTGGGAGCGAATTGAATCGTGAAATTTGTTTATGTGTTGAATAAAGAATCGCACACACTCGACGTGAAACGCGTGGGTGATGATTTTGAAATTGAAATCAACGGCGTACACGCGCAGGTTCAAGTGATTTCGTTCGCGCCGCCGCGTATTACGTTTTTACACGACGGAAAAGTTTTCACTGCGCGTGTGGCGATTGATGGAAAAAAGCGTTGGATGCATGTGGACGGCGCGACGGATGTTTTCGAGCGCGCGGATTCGCACACACAGCGCGCACATTCGCACGGCGCGCGCGAGGGAACGGGGTCCGGCATTGTCGTTGCTCCAATGCCGGGACAGGTCCGCGGCGTTTTGGTCAACGAAGGCGATGCGGTGACTGAAGGACAACCGCTTGTGATATTGGAAGCGATGAAAATGGAGCTGAAGGTTACGTCGCCGCATGATGGCGTCGTCGCGAAAATTTTTGTGACGCAAGGGCAAAGTGTCGAGCGCGAACAGCTGGTAGCAAGTGTGGATGAAACCAATCAGGAGGAATGAACGTGGCAGGCAAGTATTTTGAGGAACTCGAAGTAGGTATGAAATTCAAACACGGACAGGGTCGCACCGTATCCGAAAGTGATAATTTGCTTTTTTGCGGCATGACAATGAATACGCAGCCGCTGCATGTAAATCAAGATTTCGCGTCCAAGTCGCAATTCGGCGCGCGCATCATGAACGGGATTTTTACGATGGGCTTGGTCGTCGGTTTGACCGTACATGATTTGACTGATGGCACACTGGTGGCAAATCTTTCGTACGAGCATGTGATGCATCCGCGTCCAACCTTTCACGGCGACACAATTTATGCCGAGACGGAGGTTTTGGAAAAACGCGAGTCGCAATCGAAACCCGATCGCGGAATCGTGCGCATGAAACATTGGGGCAAAAATCAGCGCGGCGAAGTGGTGGTTGAATTGGAACGCAGTGTGATGCTATTCAAAAAACCGATTGGAGATTGAAATGATGCGTTCGCGGCGATGTATTTTGTATGTGCCCGGAAATGAAACACACAAGATGGAAAAAGCGGTGACGCTTGGCGCGGACTGTGTGTGCTTTGATTTGGAGGACGGCGTCGCGTGGAATCAAAAAGAAAATGCGCGTCCGCTTGTCGCACGCGCGCTGCGCGAATTGAATTTTGGCGCGAGTGAAAAATTGGCGCGCATCAATGCGATTGGTTCGGGCATGGAAAGCGCGGATTTGGAAGCGGTTGTTGCCGCGCGTCCTGACGCGATTGTGATTCCGAAAGTGAGTGATGCAGAACAAATCAAGTGGGTGAGTGAAAAGATTGGAGAATTAGAGATTACAGATTCGATGGAGCGCGGAACGATTGCGCTGATTGGGATGATAGAAAACGCGCGTGGGTTGATGAATGTACGCGAGATTGCGAGCGCGGACGCGCGTTTGCAGGCGTTGATATTTGGGGCGGAAGATTACGCGGCGGATGTGGGCGCGACGCGCACGCGCGAAGGAATAGAAGTGTTGTACGCGCGCAGCGCGATTGTTGCCGCGTGCGCGGCGTTCGGATTGCAGGCGATTGATTTGCTGTATCTCGATTTTCGTGACCCCGATGGTTTGCGCGATGAAGCGACGCGCGGAATGCAATTGGGTTATGCGGGCATGCAAGTGATTCATCCGAATCAAGTGCCGATTGTGCAAGAGGTTTTCATGCCGAGCGCTGATGCGATTGCGAACGCGCAACGTATTGTGGATGCGGCGCGCGAACATTTGGACGCGGGTCGCGGAGCGTTTGCGTTGGATGACAAAATGGTGGACATGCCAATTATCAAGGCGGCGGAACGCGTGTTGGGGCGAGCGGGGATTGTGATAGAGAGAAAGAGAGAGGGAGCGAACGGGTGAACGGGTGACAAGGTGAGAGGGTGATGGACGAGAAACGAGAAACGATAGACGAACAACGAACAACCAGCAAGCAACAACGTTACGACGCAATCATTGTCGGCGCGCGGGCAGCGGGGGCGGTGATGGCAGCGTTGCTGGCGCAGGAAAATTTTCGCGTGTTGTTGGTGGACCGCGTGACGTTTCCGAAAACAACGTTGTCGTGCCCGATTACGTTCGGTAACACGTTCGATGTGTTGAAACGAATCGGCGTGTTGGAAAAGGTTGAGGCAATTGGCGCGCCGAAATTGCGGTTGTATCAGACGCAGATTGGTAATGTTCGTTTGTACGGACGCATGTTGCCGTATGCGGGTTTTGATTATGCGTATCAAATTCGACGTGAGTTGTACGACGACGTAATTTTCAATCACGTCGCGCAGATGCCGAATGTGGAAACGCGTTTGGGATTCAATGTGACGGATTTGATTTGGGAAAATGAGCGCGTGGTAGGCGTGCGCGGTAGCGAGGGGGGGGGGCAGCCGCAAGAAATTCGCGCGGACGCAGTGATTGGCGCGGATGGAATTTTTTCGACGATTGCGGAAAAGGTGAATGCGAAAAAGTACAATATCATCGCGGGACATACGTGCATTTATTTTGCGTACTATGAAGATGTGAAACCTGCCGCGAATGAACCGACGGCGACAATTTATTATGACGCCGACGAACATTTCGCATTCGTCACGGCGAACAGCGACGGAGATTTGACGGTGATTTCGATTTCACTGCCCGCGTCACAATTTGAACGCGTGCGCCAAAATTTCGAGAACGTGCATTTCGAGTACGCACAAAAAATCCCCGAAATGGCGGAGCGGATGCGCGACGCGAAACGCGTGACGCCTGTCTATGGTGTGAGTCCGCGCGATTCGTTTTATCGCGAGCCGTTCGGCAACGGCTGGGTGTTGATTGGCGACGCGGCGTATTACAAAGACCCGCTGCCGGGGCAAGGAATTCACGACGCGCTCCGTTCGGCGGAATTGGCAACACAAGCATTGGTGGAATATCGCGCGCAAGGAAAAGGCACGCGCGCGTGGAACGACGCGTTCGCCATTTATCACCAAACGCGTGACCGCGAAACAAAGGCGATGTACGAATTGACGGATTTTTACGCGGATTTGGAGCGCAAGCGATTGCCGCAAGAGATGGATTTGTTTCGCGCGATTGCTTCATCGCCGAAATGGTCGAACATTTATGTCAGCATGTTCAACGGCGTGACGAGCGTAAGTTGGTTTCGACGATTCGATACGGTGATGCGGATTTTGTTGGAGTGGAGATGGCAACAATTGCGCGACAAGTTGCTGGGGAGACGTGCAATTGAGAATCGCTCGACTGAATTACAGTCAGCAACAACATCGCCAAGTCGCCCGACGGCGACCCGATTGCAATGATGGAGCTTGGACATTCGTTTGTCCGCGCGAATGGTTTGCAATTTCATGTCGCGCAAATCGAAAACGATGCGCCGCTGATTTTGTTTTTGCATGGCTTTCCCGAATGTTGGTATTCGTGGCGCAAGCAGCTGCCGTTTTTCGCGGACGCGGGATTGCGCGTGTGGGCGCCCGATTTGCGCGGCTATAATTTGAGTGACAAGCCGCGCGGGGTGCACGCGTATCATTTGAACGTGTTGGCGTTGGATGTTGCGGAATTGTTGGACGCGGCGCGCGTTGAAAAAGCAATCATCGTCGGACATGATTGGGGCGGACTGATTGCGTGGCGTTTCGCGATGGATTATCCCGAACGCGTTTCGAAATTGATGATTCTGAACGCGCCGCATCCTGCGCGTTGGCACGCGGGATTTTTTATGCCGCAGCAGTGGTTTCACAGCTGGTACATTCTCGCGTTTCAATTACCGCGTCTGCCCGAAAAATTTATCGCGCAGAACGCGCGACGCATTGCCGAAGGAATTCGTTGGAGCGCGATTCGTAAGGATGCGTTCACCGACGCGGATTTGGAAATTTACGCGCAAGCCATCGCGCAGCCCGACGCGATGCGCGCGGCGATTGATTATTATCGCGCGTGGGTGCGTTGGGGATTTTGGCTGCCCGTCAAACGCATTGATGTTCCAACGTTGATGCTGTGGGGCGAAAATGATGTTGCATTGACAAAACCGTTGACGTATCATACCAAAAAGAGGATGAGTGATTTTCGGATTCATTACATTCCGCATTGCGGACATTGGGTGCAGAACGAAGCGGCGGACGAGGTGAATCGCGCGTTGTTGGAATTTATTGAGTGAATTCACATGCCGTCAATTGCTTGGATCGCTGATAACCAAACGTTCGTTCAGATAATCGCCGGCTTGGCGATAGTCTTTGGTCTAGTTTTGGCTATCGAACAGGGGGAAAAAGGGCGTATAGTTTGGCTCTGGGCACTAGTGTTTTACAGCGGATTGGCTTGGTTCACGGGAGTTGCGACATTCTCAACAGCAAATCGTTTTGTAGAGCTTTCCGCCTTGTCAATCCCAATAGGATATCTAGCAATATGGCTTGCTGGCTCATTCAGTCTCGTACTGTTAATGTTATGGATGTTTATGGTATTGCTTGTCACTTTGTCTTATGACTATGCATACGATGGACTTCCAGATGGCATCCGCCATCGCTTAACCAGGGACACATATGAGGATGGATCGTTCATACTGTCATGTGTTGCTGGTATTATTATCTTTGCATTTGTGCTCCCAATTGGAGCAAATGGGTCTTCGTTTCTCGCTATATCAATAGCGATAGGCGTCAACAATCTGGATTATGTTGCAATTGGCGCGACCGTCGGATGGTGGTTGGGGATGATTGGGTCAACTATTGCTATATATGAGTTTATCTCCAAACGATTGAGAAAAGGATCGGCCAATGACGGACGGGAAAACTGAAGAAAATGTAGAAGTACTAGGTACGCGAGGCGTATATGGGGGCAACGATGCTCATTCGTTTTTTTATTTATGGGCTGCTTGGTTGGGCGGCGGAGATTTTGTGGACGGGGCTGCCCAAGAAACGTCCGATTGATTGGAATTTGGAAGCGCATACGCAGTGGTGGACGTTTCCGATTTATGGACAGATGGCGACGTTGTACGAGCCGCTGCACAATCGCATTCGCAAATATCCGTGGTGGGCGCGCGGTTTTCTGTACGGATGCGGATTTATTGGTGTGGAATATCTGTCAGGAGAAATTGCGAACGCGCTAATTGGAAAGGTCCCGTGGGATTATTCGCCGAAAACGCGTTGGCATTATCGCGGAATGACGCGCGTGGATTATTTTCCGTTGTGGTTCGGCTTTGGTTTGTTGATGGAACCCATTCACGATTATTTGGTACGACTGACGCCATTGTTGAAACGCTCGAAGGATAGGTAGAAAAAAACTGCGTTGATGTTCAGCGCAGTTTTTGTTTGACCGTACTATCGTCAATCTCACGCAAAGGCGTAAGGGTGGCAGTCTTAAAGATGAAACAGTATCTTGGTGATTCATATGGAGATTGCTTCGTGCAGCAAACACCGCCGCCTCGCAATGACAAATTGAGTTACGGAATAAATCCTGTTTGCAAAAATGCCTCGAGCGCGATGCCGATTCCCAAAATCGCGACAAAGAACGCGCCGACGATGGGAACGTAACGCATGAAGGTTCCTACGCGATTGCCCCCAAACATGCGCCCCGCAAATTTTCCCGCATAGAGTAATGCCAGCCCCGTGAGTACAAGTACGCCTGCGAGTCCGAGCGAGAAACCGATAATCAAAAATAATCCATATAGCACGCGTCCCAATGCAATCGCGCTCAACATGACGACGAGCGCGGATGGACATGGCAAGAGTCCGCCTGAAATTCCAAGCGAGAGTAAATTTCTCCACGATGGTTTTTCGAACGCTTGAATTTCCGCGAGATGTTCGCGCGCGTGAGCGGCTTCATCTTCGGGTGTAGCAAAATCGTGAGAATGAGTATGGTCAGTTGGTCGGATGGTCGGATGGTCGGCTGGGTGCGTCGCGCTAGATTGTTGTTCGTGTGAATGAGAATGCGTTGTACCGTCCGCGTGCGTGTGAACGTGTTCGGTTTCGTGATGGTGGTCGTGTTCGTGGTGATGATGCTCGTCCGTATGTTTGTGACCGTTATCGTGCGCGTGAAAATGCTCGCGCGCTTTGTCGTAGGAAGTGGTTTGTGAACGCGCGGCGCGAACGCGTTGGACAAAAAGTTGAATGCCGATGATGGCGACGAGCATGCCCGAAATGAAACCGAGCCATGGAAAAAGTTGTTCGGGCAAAACATACGCAGATAAAAAGAGTGTCACCGCGCCGAGTGCGTACACACCTGCGGTATGCGTAATCGTCACAATTCCGCCCAGAAAAACGGCGTGCTGCCAATTGCCGCGCGAGCCGACGAGATATGCGCCGACGACGGCTTTGCCATGTCCGGGCGAAAACGCATGGAGCGCGCCGAGCGCCATCGCAGCGAGAAAGGAAAGCAACAGGACAAGGGGCGACAGTTCTTGATTGCTCGTGAGCAGTTTGCCAAATTCGTCGCGCGTGCGGTCAAACGCGCCGAGCGCGCCGGTGGTAATCGGATTTGATGGCGAAATCGGAGCTGTGCCTCCGCCACGCACAACCGTAAATGACGCCTGACGTACATTCGGCGGATTGTTCAAGAGATTTTCGGGATAGGCAGTGAGTTCTTGGCTTGTATCCTGCGCCGGAACCGTCGAATCTTGAATCGCCACGCCTGCTTCGCCTGTTACAACAATCTCCCGCCAGCCAAGGCGTTCACGATAATTTTCATCGCGAAATTCAATCCGGTCGCCATTGGGGGCAAGTTGGTACGGCGCATCCAGCCACATCGCCACGCGCATCACTTCCAAGCCGCCCTGCCCCGGCAAAAATTCCAACTTGGCAGAATTTTCTTGTACGCCAAACGGAACAGCTTGCGCGTTGACAAGGAGCTTGAGATTTGAGACCAGTGTCGGAAGCAATGTGTTGAGGTACGCCGCGCGTTCCGTATCAGAAATTTCGCCGTCGCCGTCCGTGTCTATTTTTTGTTTTTCTTGGAACGTGGGAATCTCGGCAATGTCCAAAATGTAACGGACACGAATTTGGTCAGTTGCAACTTGAACGCGCGCGTAGTGATTGATAGTGAAATTGCCGAGAGGGTGTGCCAGCGCGGCGGCAACGCAGCAAATAAAGAGGATGAGCGCCAAAAATGACGCCAGAAGTTTTTTGTGGGAAAGTTTATACATTATCTGCTCTCGATATCTCAGTGACATTATAAGCCACTTGCAGTTACGTTGAAATTAACAACACAAATGTAACCGCCTTTTGACCGCTCTAATACCTTTCTAAGGTCGTTTGCATTGGAACTCGTTTTGCATATAATTGTCCCGTTTGTTAAAAATATCACGTTCGTTTCTGCCAACCGGTGGTTTCTGTCACACGCGCAATTTTCATTTTCCCCTTTCTTTTTCCACATGCATTTCGCACAATGGCGTGTGATTATCCAACGATTTTTCAGTGTGGTGTACTGTGGCGAACTCAATTCGCGCAGTTGTATCGCACTTGAGGAGGAGTAATGCGTTTGTTTTGGGTCAAGTCGAGTCGGTTGTTCGCAGTACTCATCACCTCTCTGACTTTTTTTGCCCTGACCGGCTGTTCATCCTACATTCCACAAGATGTTCTTTCGCCCAATTCGCCTGCGGCACATGCAGCGGCGAATCTGTTTTATCTTGTCTTTTGGATTGCCGTTGTCATTTTCATTCTCGTCGAAGGGCTGCTGGTCTATTTTGTGTTCCGCTATCAACGGCGCGCCCAAGATGAGCACCCCGAACAGTATCACGGCAATACGCGCTTGGAAATCACGTGGACAATTATTCCGGCGTTGATTTTGGTTGTCGTCTTTGCCTTTACGATTCGCACAATGGGCGAAACAGGACCGACCAACCCACCCGCCGAAGGCACAAAAATCAATGTGCGCGGACATCAATGGTGGTGGGAGATTCAGTACAATGATGGACAGGTCCTGACTGCAAGTGAATTGCATATGCCAACGAATCAGGTGATGAATATCACTCTGACTTCTGAGAACGTGATTCACAGTTTTTGGGTGCCGCGTTTGATGGGCAAAACGGATACCATGCCGGGTCACGAAAACAAGACGTGGCTCATGACCAACGAGACCGGCATGTATGACGGACAATGCGCCGAATTTTGCGGTGCGCAACATGCGAATATGTTGTTTCGCGTAATTGTCCAAACCCCCGAAGATTTCCAAGCATGGCTGCAACAACAAGCTGCTCCCCCCGTTGAACCGGTTGCAGGTTCACTCGAAGCACGGGGCAAAGAGATTTTTCTTGACTCTACAAAATTGTGTATCGGTTGTCATGCGATTAATGGCACAAATGCGCGCGGCGTGACCGGTCCAAATTTGACGCATTTTGCGACGCGCGGCTGTTTTGCAGGATGTATGTTCGACCGCAATCACGAAAACCTTGTGCGCTGGCTGCAAGGTCCGCAGGCGATGAAACCCGGCACACTGATGAAAATTAATCCGTTGACGGACGAAGAAATTACAGCACTGACGGCATATTTAGAGAGTCTTAGATAGTGCGATGTTTTTTTGTGCGATAGTGAGCCGGTGAATTTCAGGCAACCTATCGTACAATCGCACGATTGCACTTTTTCACTATTTCAGGAGACGGTATGGCGACGAATGTAATGACGCTGCCGCGTATATCTCAACCGAGTGGTTTGTGGAGCTGGATTACCACGGTTGATCACAAGCGCTTGGGTGTGATGTATTTGGTTACGGCGGTGGTGTTCTTTTTAATTGGCGGGCTTGAAGCGTTGCTGATTCGCAGTCAACTTGCAACGCCCGACGGCAGAATTCTCAATCCCGACTTGTACAACCAAATTTTTACGATGCACGGCACGACGATGGTGTTTCTCGCGGTCATGCCGTTGAACAGCGGCTTTGGCAACTATATCGTGCCATTGATGATTGGTGCACGGGATATGGCATTTCCGCGTTTGAATGCGTTCGGTTATTGGCTGTATTTGTTCGGCGGCATTCTGCTGTATTCAAGTTTCTTGCTCGGCGATGCACCTAACGCAGGTTGGTTCGGCTATGCCCCGTTGACGGAACGCGCGTTTAATCCAACTCTCGGCGTTGACTTTTGGGTATTGTCGTTACAGTTGCTCGGTATCTCCTCACTGGCGGGCGCACTGAATTTCATTGTCACAATTTTGAATATGCGCGCGCCGGGCATGACGATTAATCGTTTGCCGTTGTTTGTGTGGGGCACGCTCGTCACATCCCTGCTCATCATCTTTGCGGTGCCGAGCATTACCGTCGCCCTCATTCTCTTGTTGTTCGACCGCCATTTCGGGACAATGTTTTATTTGCCTTCTGCGCAAGGTGACCCGTTGTTATGGCAGCATCTGTTCTGGTTCTTTGGTCATCCTGAAGTGTACATTATGATTATGCCCGCGTTCGGAATTATTTCCGAAGTGTTGGCGACGTATTCACGCAAACCGATTTTTGGTTATGCGGCAATGGCGTTCGCGTTTGCGGGCATTTCGTTTGTCAGTTTTACGGTGTGGGCGCATCACATGTTCGCAACCGGGATTTCACCCGTTGCCGATGTCGTCTTTGCAGGCACAAGCTTCCTCGTCGCAGTGCCAACGGGCATCAAGATTTTCAATTGGCTCGGAACCATTTGGAAAGGTTCCATTCGCATCACTACCGCGTTCTTGTTCGCTGCGGGCTTTATCGGACAATTCACCATCGGTGGTCTTGGCGGCGTCATGCTCGGCACGGTGCCGGTGGATTGGCAAATCACCGATACGTATTTCGTCGTCGGACATTTCCATTACACCTTGTTCGCAGGTGCCGTGTTGGGACTTTTTGCCGGCGCGTATCATTGGTTCCCCAAAATGACCGGACGCTTTTTGAATGAACGACTCGGTCAAGCACACTTTTGGCTCACCATGATTGGAATGACAATGGTGTTTTTGACTATGCACTATGTTGGTGTGTTGGGCATGCCGCGCCGCATTTACACCTATGCAGGTGGTCAAGGTTGGGACTTGTGGAATCTGATTGAAACCATCGGCGCGTTCATCGTCGCGCTCGGTGTGTTGATTTTCGTTTTCAACATTCTCAGTAGTTTGCGTCAGGCGAAAACAGCAAGCGATGACCCATGGGATGGACAAACATTGGAATGGGCAACATCGTCCCCCCCCCCCGTTTATAATTTTGCCAGCATGATTCCCGTGAATAGTCCGCGTCCGTTGTGGGATGCAAAATATGGTCCACACAGTGAAAATGCTGACAATCCAAAAACAATTGACCTATCAGGTGGCGGCAAAGCGCACATTCATTTGCCAAATCCGAGTTTGTGGCCCCTCTTGCTTTCGTTGGCGTTGACGGTGTTTGCGATTGGTATAATCTTTTCGCAACAAATTGCAACGCTCTTTGGTGGCGAACCGATTCTCGGCTTTACCGTCGCTATTGCAGGCATCGTCGGAATTTTTGTGACCTTTGTCGGTTGGCTCGCTCAACCCGCAGGATAGAACTTGACCCCAACCCCTCTTGTACAAAAAGAGGGGGGAGGAAAAATATGGCAGCAGTCGGAAAATTGGAACAAGCAGGACATCACATCAGCGATACGATTGAGAACGTGGTTGACGAGGCGCACGCGCAAGCGGAACATGCAGAAACGTCAACGGGTCTCGACCATCGCAAACTCGTGATGTGGATTTTTATCGCGTCGGAATGTATCTTTTTCGCAGCGCTGATGGCGACATATCTCGTCTATCGCGGCAAGACACCGCACGAAGACGGTTTGGGACATCTGAGCGTTCCTGTCGCCTCGTTCAATACATTCATTCTGCTCGCCAGCAGTTTGACGATGGTTCTTTCGCTTCAAGCCATCGAGCAAGGAAAACGCGGGCGCATGATTTTGCTGTTGGTCTTGACCGCCGTTTTTGGTCTGGCATTTCTCGGCGGTCAAGTTTTCGAATATTACGAATTGCTCATCGAAGGCATTTCGATTGACAGCAATCTGTTCGGCGCAACATTCTTTACACTCACGGGTTTTCATGGTACGCACGTTGCCGTCGGAGTGCTATGGATTGTCATGCTCATCATTCGCGCGCTGCGCGGCGGAGTTACGCAACACAATCATCTCGCCGTTGAACTCGGCGGTTTGTACTGGCATTTTGTTGACCTCGTGTGGGTCGTGCTATTCACAATTATTTATCTCATTTAACCTGCCAGACCTGATAGGTTTTGCCGCGTTGGCTCACTCAAGACATTCGCGCCGAAACACAACCAAAGAGACAGGACCACAAACATTTGAAAACCTGTCAGGTCGTTAACTTATGGAACACGGACAAGCTGTTTCTCACTCTCCGAAAACGGACCCTGGTGATTTTGTCGCCGAAGAAAAACGGATTCAAGCGGCAAACCCCAATTACATTGGGGTCTTTATCATCCTTGGCATTTTGACCGCCATCGAAATTGGCATCACCACAGTGTTCCCCGACAAGACGGTGGGCACGGTGCCGATTCTTTTGTTTCTCACCGTCTGCAAGGCGTTGCTCGTCATTTTGTACTATATGCACCTCAAGTTCGACAATCGCCTGTATAGTTTCTTTTTCGGCGCAGGCATTTTGGCGTTCGCACTTCCATTTGTCGTTTCCATGATTTTTCTGATGGCGCCGCCGACACTCCACAGTGCGCGCGGCGGTGAAGGCGGGGAAAACACGGGCGGCGGCGAAGTACGCCCCACTCCAAATCCGAATGCGGGACCGCCCATCACGTTCAAACTGGATGCAACGGAATTTGCCTTTACGCCGGAAAGTCTGGGCGCAAATTCAGGACAAGTCGTTCGCATCGAATTGAAAAATGTCGGGAGCGTAGAACACAACTTTGTGGTCGCGGGCAAGACAAAATCTGAAGACCCCGAACCGTGGGTGACCAACGACGGCAAATTGATTGCCAAAGCCGGACCCGCGTCCACCGGGAGAGGAAATTTCGTCGCGCCCACTTCGGGCGAATATGTGTATTACTGCAATGTGCCGGGACACGCGCAATCAGGGATGCACGGGACGCTTGCGGTAAAATAAGTGTTGCTCAAGTTATAGAAGATCCATTGCGCGTTGAGCAGCTGGCTCGCTCAACGCGCAATTCATTTAGAGACGTGAACGTTTATATTCCTTCAGCTGATTTTTGGTGGACAGCGTGGACCTTTGACCCAAGTATCTGGCTCGGGATTGTTGTCATGCACGGAAGTTATTTGTTGCTCGTTGGACCACTGCGCGGTAAATTTGCCACGAGCCAACCGATTACTTCAAAACAATTGACGTACTGGACGCTCGGTATCTTGAGCATGATTGTCGCGTTGATTACACCACTGTCGTTGTTGTCCGACCAATATCTTTTTAGCGCGCACATGTTGCAACATCTTTTGCTCACACTCGTTGCGCCGCCGTTGATGTTGTTGGGTTTGCCGAGTTGGTTGTTTGACCCGCTCAAAACGCGTCCCGCGTTATTGCAGCTCGCGCGTTCGTTGTGCAATCCTTTTTTTGCGTTCGCTGTATTCAACGTCACTTTCGTCGCGTGGCACATTCCCGCGTTTTACAACCTCGCGCTCTATTCCCCCCAAGTCCATCTGCTCGAACACGCTTCGGTGGTTGCGACCGCATTGTTAACGTGGATGCCTGTGCTTAGTCCGACGAAATTGATTCCGCGATTGCCTTTGCCGCTCCAAGTGTTTTACGCGTTCTTGCAAAGCATCGTCGGCACCGGACTCGGCGGCATTTTGACTTTGGCAAAAGAGCCGATTTATCTTTTCTACATTCAAGCGCCGCGCATTTGGGGCGTTCCGGTTTTGGAAGACCAAGTGTGGGCAGGACTTTTGATGTGGGTCGGCGCAGCAATGCTTTGGCTCACCGTCCTCACGTTTCGCTTTTTCCGTTGGTTCGGCGCCAAAGGTCCAATCGAAGGCGAACACGGTTTCGTGTAAAAGAAAATGTCACAGCTCTCACCTGCCATTACACTTTCTAAAAGTTTGCGCGAGACCATCAACGCGTACGTGATGCTCACCAAACCGTTCATCGTCGCGCTCTTGTTGACAACGACATTGGGCGGGATGTTGATTGCGGCGCATGGGCTTCCGCCGATTCCGATTTTGCTTTTGACACTGCTAGGCGGAGCGTGCGCGGCAGGCGGGGCAAACGCGTTGAATTCGTACATTGACCGCAACACAGACAAAGCAATGGGACGCACGTCGCGGCGTCCGTTGCCAAGCGGCAAAATTTCGCCGCGCAACGCGTTGATTTTTGCCTTGTCACTTTGTGCGGCTTCGGTGTTTATTTTAGGAATCGGTGTGAATTGGTTGGCGGCAACTCTTTCGACGGCGGGGATTGTGTATTACGCGTATGTGTACACGGTGCTGCTGAAACGAATGACCCCACAGAATATCGTCATCGGCGGCGGCGCGGGCGCGATTCCACCCTTGGTCGGCTGGGCAGCCGTAACCAATGAATTGAGTTTGTTATCGCTCTATTTGTTTGCGATTATTTTTTTGTGGACGCCGCCGCATACGTGGGCTTTGATGTTGTTGGTCGAAAAAGATTATCGCAAAGTGTTGATACCGATGCTGCCCGCCGCGTGGGGTGAACTCGAAGCACGACGTCACATTATTCTCTATTCGATTCTGTTGGTCATCGTAACGCTGATGCCATTTTTGTTTCGCGGCTTGAGTTGGATTTATTTTAGTGGCGCAGTCCTACTCGGCGCGTATTTTCTCGTCCTTGCTGCGCGCCTCTGGTTCACACGCGGCGAACCAAAACCCATCGCAAAAAAATTGTACCACTATAGCAACGCGTATCTGGCATTGTTATTCGCGTTAATGGTGGTGGATACAGTTCTCTTGCGCGTGTGAGGAAATTGAATGGACCGGTTTCTCACTTACACGCGTTATATTGTTCTCATCGGTGTTATCGGACTGCTCGTAGCTTCGTTCGCGGGGTTTGTGTTGGCAGTTTATGAGACCGGACAATTGGTCTGGTTCATTATGACGCATCTTTCCGACCCCAACCTCGAAGTTGAAGAAGTCTATTTTATCAAATTGGTTGACGGTTTTTTGGTCTCGACAGGGCTTTTGATTTTTGGTTTGGGGTTGTACGAGATTTTTATTCGCCAACTCGAAATGCCGGAAGCATTGCGCTTTACGACAATTGGTCAATTGAAGGCGTCGCTCGCCAACATCATTGTATTGACACTCGCGGTGACGTTTCTCACATCCGTCCAAGAACACGAAGACGCAACCACCGTGTTACTCAAAGGTGCGGCTATTGCGGCCGTGATTGTTGCGCTTGTATTTTTTGCGCGCAATGACAAAGAGGCGCACTAACGCGACTCACTCCACTGCCACTTGAGAGACAACAAATTCTTCGGGCAAAATTTCTCCTGCTTCAGGTTCGACCTCATCACTCGTCCGCGTCAACAACCCTAAACTGCCGAGCAGTGCAACTGCGCCTAACAAAAATGGCGCGGCAAGCGAAGTGAGTGCAGCGCTCCATGCGCCCACCGTCGGACCTGCGGCAGTAGTAAATCCCGCAATCGTGGTTTGCAATCCAAAAACCGAGCTGCGCGTCGCGCGCGTGCTGTGCTGCGCCAACATTGTTTCGGCAACGATGAAAATTGTTTCGTAAAAAATGTGCGCGGCGAGAAAAAAGACCAAACCAATTTCCCAACGCGGCGACAAGCCCCACCCCACCAATGTCACCGCAAAACCAATCGCGCACGCAACCCAAATTTTTTTCCCGCCCCAAACATCCGCCTTGCTGCCGAGCCATACCCCAATGATGGCAACTGCCGCGCCCGCCGCGTTCACCCACTGAATTTGCACCTCATTGATTTTCCAAACGTCGTTCGCCAACAGCGCGCTGAACGGACCTTCGAACGACAAGCCCAACGCGAGCGCGAACAGTGAATACGCGGCAACAATCCACAGAATTGCAGGTGAGAACGCCATGCGCCATTGCGAAAATTTTTGTTGCACGCGCGGCGCGTCGTGATGCGGTTCGCGCAAAAGGAACGCGCGCGCAAAGGTCGCGGGCAGCAAAACAATGCCGTGCGCGAAAATCAATCCCGCAACGCCAAGTGTCGGCAGCAAAAAGGAACCGACCAGCGGTCCCACTATCGCCGCGCCCAAGACAAAAATTTCCATAAAGGAAAACGCGGTGGCGCGACGCGTTTCATCCGATTCCGACATGAACGCTTGCATCGCGGGCCACTGCATCGCGCCAATAAAGTTTGTCACAGAAAGAATTGCCGTCAATGTCATCCAGTCGTGCGTGACTCCCGCTAACAAATAAAGTGGTGCCAGAAATAGTCCGGGCGCGGTGAATACCCATTTGCGTCCAAAGCGGTCTGCCAAAACACCACCAAGCATTGCCGGTAAATAGTGCGCGAGCGTAAAAATAGAAAACGCGATGCCGACTTGGAAATCCGTCGCGCCCAAATCACGCAGATGCAGCGCGATCAGCGGCGACCACGCAAAATACGCCATGAGTACGAGTCCCACAGTCATCGAAAGGACAGTGGTATTGCGCGAGAGTTGACGATATTGATTCAGCATAGGCACGCTTTCTCTTTCAAAAACAAACGCCGTGAGTTGGCTTGTTGATTAGCCACTTTACGGCGCAGCACTAAAAAAACACCGTGAGCGGTCTTGGTCACAAGCACGCGCCCACGGTGTTGAAGCACACGGTTGGTTACAAAAACAACACTATACCTTTTTCAATGGACGCGACCACGTAAGTAACGTGTTGCGCCGTTACTCAATGGCGTCCGCGGTACAAACAGGGTTATGTCCATATCGTTCGCGAGACCCAAAAACGAACGTCTCAGGTCTCGCTCTTTACGTCAAATACTTGCTCCATGCCTCGTGCGCATGTGCCTCGCCCAACATGACCACCGCTACAAAGCGCGGGCGTCCGGGCACCGACAACAAATTCATCTTGGCTTCATCCGGCGTGCGGTTCCCCTTGCGACGATTGCACGGACCGCACGCGGTCACGACATTTTCCCACGAGGTCGCGCCACCGCGCGAACGCGGCAGCACATGGTCAAGCGTGAGTTCGGTGCGACCCGGCGTGATGCCGCAGTATTGGCACATGTACATATCACGCGCCAAAACTGTGCGCCGCGACAATGGCAAGGGCAGACGACGCGGAATGGGTACATACGTTACCAAGCGAATCACTAACGGAACATCCATGTGGAGACGTTCCGCGCGGATTTTCGCTCGCGCGGCTTCAACGAGTTCTGCTTTTTCCTTCAAGAGCAGCACGATAGCGCGCTGCACCGAAACGATATTCAGTGGTTCGTACGAAGCGTTTAGAACCAGTACACCATTCACCGCTCTCACTCCTGGCGTCACCTCAACACGCATGATGTTTCAGGTCGTCGCGTGCGTGTTGCCGTGGTTGCGGCGATTTGTCCGTTACGCCGCTTGCTGCAATTCCTCCGTTTCAAGGAATTTTAGAATCTCGCTGCGCGCTTGCTTGTACGCTTTGAGCAAATTTTCATCGGGTCCCTTGAAACCGATTACATTCCGTTTGGCACAGGCGGAACAACCCATCAACGCTTTGTAGCGGTCCGGATTGCAGTCCAAACATCCGCACTGGCGAATCATCATTAAGCAAAACGCAAGACTGTCCGGATGATCTTCGGGCAGGGTTGCTACGCGTTTGGCGAGTTCCCGCCATTTCGGATCGCGCAAACCGGCGAGCGCATGAACGCTCTTGTGTGGAAAAAGAATCTCCGCACGCATCGTGCAAACTCCTTCGTCAGCGCCGCCAAAAACGAAACGTTTCGAACCGAAAATTTCTAGTGCAGTTTTCGGAGACGCTGGAGCAAATCGCGGAGCCGCATTGCTCTGGGTCAGATTTAGGATAGGATTGGTTGGCACCAACAGTGTGCCGGAAAATATGGCTTGCGCCTTAAGCAGGCGCAAAAAACGGCGCTGTTCCGACTTGCGTCGGGCAGGCGCCGCACCACGAACCGAAGGAGTTTTGCTCGGCTTGCCTTGCAAGCCAACTTGCGCTACTCTGCGCGGACAATTCTGTCCGCAATTCTCCCTACTGATTCAAAGTGGACGCGTCGGGATTCGAACCCGAGTCATCGGAATGGCACTATGGCTTTTTCCGATTCGACACCCATCGCACGCCTCAAAAATTGCAGGCACTGCTTGCATGACCGATGGTTCAAATAACGTCGGTCATGCTCACAAAAAACGAAAATGCATAACACTGCGGACCGTATTGTTGAATCAAAGCGCCGCAAAGGTTTGTCCTGCTACAGTGAGAGTTGCGCTATACGGTTCTTGTAGTGTGACAAAGTTTGTTGGGTAGGATTGAGGAAACCAAACCCACCAATGTGTGAACAAGTCTGCTTTGGCTTTCAAGAGTTGGATATAAGATGGCACACGCGGGTCGTCTGGGGCAATCGTCAGTCCTGTCTGGGTCAGACATTTTTCCATCCGCGCGGGCAAGTTATTATTGATCCAAGCGCTCGATTTCTTGAGATAGGTGTGTAGGGCTTGAGTGTTCACTGCCGCGCCGGTAAAATAATGATAGCCAATGCCGGACACATATTTCCGATGCGACTTGGGGAATACACTCCACATCTGCCCCACATAACTATTTGCAGCGAAAACCGGATTGTACGAAGAAACGTTCCCAATAACAAATTTGCAATTCGCATCTGCGCTTTTTACCGCGTCAATTTGCGAGACCACAAGGTCAACTGCCTGCTGCGGCGCAAGTCCATTCAAATCGGGTTCATTGACGCTCAAATACCGATGGTCATAGGCATTGTGCAACATTGCTTTTTGCACATCAGCCACATTTGGAATTGTAGTGCCGAGGTCAATTGCCCATTTGGTCGCGCCATAGTCCCGGGCATAATTCCACAACCAATCACCCCAATCAATCCGAACACGGTCAGCCCCCAACACATTCGCGTGCGCCGGGTCTTCATCGTTCATTGTGAATCCTTTGAGCGAGGTGGCGGCATTCGCACGCAAGGGCAAGCCAAGCGAAAAAGCAGTTCCGAGCGCGAGCTTTAAAAAGGTGCGGCGCTGCATAGGTCAACTCCTTACCAAGAAAAATAATTCAATGTGGCAAGTGGTCGTACCCCCGATTCTGTTTTACTCCGTCATCTGTCTCGACATGTCGCCATGTCGGTCGCGTGTATCCGATTCAAAAGAATCGAATCACTCTACTGCGACAGGACGCTTGACATTGCTGCCAAACGCCCACCTGCCTTGCTCCCCGTTGGACATTCACCCAGCCACTGTCATCGCTGACAGTGCTGGTGGGCTTTTACCCCACCGTTTCGCCCCTGTCTCCTCGACGAATCAAGGAGTGGGAATATTTTCTGTTGCAGTTGTCGTCATCCCTTATTTGCATTCAGGATGCCCTAACTTGCTGTTTCGCTAGGCAACGTTGCGTCGCAAAAATACGACGCAGAGAGTCGGGAAGTTCCTCTCGATATTTTCATATCGAGCGACGGAACACCTGCTTGCCGGTTTTTCTATTGTTAATGTTGCAAACTAAAAAACGTTTGCGAACAGTGAGCCGCCAGAGGGTCGAACTCTGAACCTGCAGCTTAACCTACCACACCCGCTTTCACGAGCCGAACGTTTTCACTATACGTTCGTTGTAGTCTGGATCATATCTTTACCCTCGGTCAAACCGTTCGGGTAGATTGCGTATGATCTCTGAGGGCTTTCTTGAATTCGAGCAAGTCTTGATACCAATGAACAAACTTTTTTTGATTGTTCTTGGAGTTTCTGACTCGAATGGCGAATGTGCTTTTGGCTTGAAGAATCTGCGCTACATCCACAAAAAGAATAATATCTTCTTTAGGAACATAAATCGCAAATATGTCAATGTCGTTTTTTGTATAGCGGTAGCGATAACCGGGACCGCTTTTGCGCGAGTCCACAATGATCCTGCCATCCTTGAGATTTCTTGTCTTAACCTGAATTTTGATTGGCTGGTGATCTACCAACACAATCAAATCAACTCTCGACAAGTCTCCCAATTCAGCAAACACACTATAACCTTCCGACATGAGTTTTGCCGCAACACGCAGTACGCCAATGGTTCCCAATTGTTTTGAATGTAGATCCATTTATACAATCCTCTACATAGATGAATCTGCACGAAATTGTTTACCATTTCAAGGTTGCCTGCTGATTGCCCATGTATCTTGAACATTTTCACGCAGAGGTGCGTAGTTCAAGCTTTAGGGTGTTCCAGCATACAGCAATCTTCTCACACCCAACTTACATTGGGGTGGCTCCTGATTAAAGGCTGTTGCTCTGCCGATTGAGCTAGCGGCCCATATTGATTTGTTAAGATACGTTCGTTGTTGCACAAAAAAACGGCGTGAGTTGCTCACAAAAAAACGGCGTGAGCTGGCGCAGATTTCGCGCTTGCGCTTCACGCCGCCAATGGCTGAAACGAATCGCTCAAAAGACTACCGCGCAAAACCATGTTCCGTCATTCCTGACGGAATGCGTTTCGATGCAAGCAAACATTTCGTTTGAAACATGGTTATTTCTCACTCAACTTTCAAACGGATTTTACCATAGAGTTCCGTCACCTGTCAAACAATTTTCGCGCAAGCTCTATCTCCCTGCCGCTTGCGCGAATTGAATGACTTCGGACGGAAAGACGCCCAAGCCAATCGTCAACAACACGACCACCACCAGCGCAAATGCCAACACAATTGGTGTACGTACAGGCGCTTGCTGCCATCCTTCCGCGGGTGGATTCATGTACATTCGCACAACGGGTCCGAGATAATAGTACACAGAAACCAGACTATTCAACACACCAAGAATGGCAAGCCAAACAAAGCCCGCGTTGACCGCCGCGCCAAACACAAAAAATTTCGCGACAAATCCGGCAAACGGTGGAAAGCCCGCGAGCGAGAGCAACGAAATCGCAAGCGCCGCTGCCGCCCAAGGATTTTGTTGCGCGGCGCCAGCCAAATCAGAAAAATTGACGCGCTCGCGTTCGCCTTGCCCCAATGCAATCACACCACCAAACGCGGCGAGGTTCATCACCGCATACGCCGCAAAATAAAACAGCGCGGCAGAGATTCCGGCTTCACCTCCGGCAACCAACGCGACGAGAATATATCCCGCGTGCGCGATGGACGAATACGCCAGCATGCGCTTGATGTTTGTTTGGACGAGTGCGGCAACGTTGCCAATCGTCATTGTCAGCACGGCGAGAATCGCCAAAACAATTTGCCAATCGAGTCCGCTCGGCGGAACGGCAACAAGGAACGCGCGAAAGAATGCGGCGAACGCGGCGGCTTTGGTCGCCACACTCATGAACGCCGTTATCGGCGTCGGCGCGCCTTCATATACATCGGGCATCCACCATTGAAATGGCACCAGTCCGACTTTGAATCCAAATCCGACGAGCAACAAACCAATGCCCATCAAAAACAAAATATTTCCGGCGGCGGTGGGCGCAAGAGCAATCGTATTCAAATTCGTCGAACCCGTCGCGCCGTACAACAATGCAATCCCATACAAAAAGAATGCCGACGAAAACGCTCCAAGCAAAAAATATTTCATCCCCGCTTCAAGCGAAAGATTGTTGGTGCGCCAAAACGCGCAGAGGACGTACAATGGCAGGGAAAACAATTCGAGTCCAAGAAACATCACAATCAAATCATTCGCGAGCGCCATCAAAATCATGCCACTCGCCGCGCCGAGCAACAATGCGAGATATTCACCCAAGTCCAAATTGCGCGCGTGCAAATAGTCGAGCGAAAGCAAAACCGTTACAAACGTTGCCACAAGCACAACCAGCGTCACGCCGAGCGCGAGATTGTCGGCAACCACGCTGTTGTTGAATGAAGTCGCGTTGCTGCCATACAAAACAAATGCTTGCACCGCCGCGAGCGCCAAACCGAGCAACGCGACCAGCGCGAGCCAGCTTTTGTTTTTCCCGGGCACCAGCACATCGGCGAGCATGATGAGCATCGCCGTCACGGCAGGAATGATGGCGGGTAACAACGGGATGAAATTAATTTCAGGAGGTGTGAAACTCATTGACGTATTCGTTCGACTCTATTTTTTGGTTTTGCGTTTTGCGGTCAACTTTTGGCGCGCCCGCGCCCAGCGTTCAATCTTTTTGCGATAGCTGCGAACTTGGTCGGCGTGTTCGCGGTCGTGGTCAATCTGCGTCACAATCAATTCGAACCCTGTAGCTGGTTTGCCCCACGAGGTCATGCGCGAACGATTCAACACCGGGTCCGTCAAACCTTCAATCACTTGAATCAAATCACGTCGCGCAATTTCAAATTCAGACATGATTTCGTTGACAGTACGCTCTCTGCGCGCTGCAAGTTGTTCCTCATTCCAAACAGCAAAGCCGTTGCGGTCTGAAATTTCGTACGTGTACGCCGACTCGCCGGGCATCGTGAACGTTTGCAGCACGCGCACCATTTCTTCGTCCCACGACGCAACATGTGCGAGCAAATCTTTAAGCGTCCACGCGCCAATTGCTTTGGAGCGCACAAAATCTTCTTCGGCGAAACCTACCAGTGTTTCTGTCAATTCTTTGCGCGCCGCGCGCAATTGTTGAATCGCTTCATCGCGTTTCATGGTACGAGTCCTGCTATTGCATTCTGTTTCAAGAGTTCTGTGATGGATGCTTGCATTGGATTGAGCAAATAATTTGGAAAAATTCCGATGAGAACAATCAATATCGCGAGTGCCAATACCAAGACAAATTCGCGGCGTGTCAAATCGGGCAGCGTTTTATTTTTTTCGTTCGTCACGGGTCCTTGCATTGCGCGTTGATATGCCCACAACAAATAAATCGCGGCGAGAATGACGCCGACTGCCGCAAAGATAGTGTACGCGGGATTCGCTTGCCATGCGCCGAGCAAAATTAAAAATTCACCGACGAATCCATTGAGACCGGGCAACCCCATCGAAGAAAACATGACGAGGAGTAAAAAGAAGGACAAGACCGGAATCACTTTTTGCAAGCCGCCGAATTCTGCAATCAAGCGCGTATGGCGTCGTTCATACAACAGTCCAACGAGCAAAAAGAGCGCGCCCGTCGAGAGTCCGTGATTCACCATTTGCAGCACCGCGCCGCTCATTGCTTGTTGTGAAAAGACAAAAATGCCGAGAATGATAAAGCCCATGTGCGAAACAGATGAATAGGCGACGAGCGATTTCAAATCTTTTTGCACTGCCGCCACCATCGCGCCGTAAATGATTCCGATAATTGCCAACACAATTAGCACCGGCGCAAATTGACGCGCCGCATCGGGAAAGAGCGTGAGGTTGTAGCGGATGAACCCGTACGCGCCGAGTTTCAACAAAATGCCCGCGAGAATAATCGAACCCGCCGTCGGCGCTTGAACGTGCGCGTCGGGCAGCCACGTGTGCAATGGAAACATCGGCACTTTGATTGCGAACGCGAGCGCGAATGCAGCAAAAAGCCACGGCTGAATCGTCGCGGGCGTGAGCGTTTTTTGCAATTCCAACAAATCAAACGTGCGCGCGCCCGCCGCAAAATACAAAACGATAATCGCAACCAGCATCAACAGCGAACCCGTCATTGTGAACAAGACAAATTTGATTGCCGCGTAAATTCGTTTTTCGTGTCCCCAAATTCCGATAATGAACGCCATCGGAATGAGCGAGAACTCGAAAAAGACGTAAAACAGAAATACGTCGAGCGCGACAAACACACCGAGCATCGCCGCTTCAAGAATTAAAAAGAAAATGAAATATTCTTTGACTCGGTCATTGATTTCCGAAAACGACGCGGGAATTGCAATCAGCATCAGGAACGTTGTCAACATCACGAGCCAAAACGACAAGCCATCTACGCCGACATGATACGAAATTCCAAACTGCGGCACCCAGTTGTATTGTTCGACAAACTGCATCGCGCTCGTGTTTGAGACAAAGTTCGCGAGCAGATACAGTGACAGTGCAAACTCAACCGCCACCGCGATGAACGCCCATCCTTTGACAAGCGACGGGTTGGCGCGCGGCAACATCGCCGTGACGAGCGCGGCGGCTAATGGAAAAATAATCAGAGCTGAAATGATGGGCATCTTACGGCATCAATCCCTCAAAAGTCGGTTTGTAAAAATCCCCACACGTTTTTTGCTTTTCGGGCAACAACCTATTTTCTACATCGCCATAAAACTCTTGAATCGTCGCGACGTATTCTTGCTGTGTTAATTCACTTGGACTGATACGAATTTTTGACGCGTGTTGCGAAAATAAAACTTCGATTTCGTCCGTCGAGATGTGCATCACACAATCGCGCATTCCCGTCGGCATCGCGTTCAAATTGAAACGATTCGTTCGCAAATCGCGCACATGGGTGGCTTCGTGAATCAATAGTGTGAGAAAACTCCAACGCGATAACGCGTCGTGCGAGGCGCCGGGAAACGCGTCCTGCGTCCAATTCGCAAAATGGTCGCGAAACCGAACGCGCCCAAAGTTCGTATCTCCGTTTCGTGTGCGGCAGCATATTCCATCCGAGACGAACGGGAGCGAAGCATCACGATAAATTTCGAGTGGACGCTGTTTAAGAAAATATTCGTACCACGTCGGCATATTTTCCTGCAGCCACGCCAACGCGTTTTCAAAATAGGCAACGTCCGCACGGTTGAAATTGTAAAGGGCAACTTCTTGCACAACACCTGCCAATTGCGTCACTTGCTCAACCGTGAATGGCAGCCCCAGTTTTTTGCCCGTCGGTCGCGGATTTGAACCCGAACGGTCCAACACTTCAAAATAGCCGCTCGCCGCATTGAACGCAATCGCATCACGGCGCGCCATCCGCACGAATGGACTCGCCAGCACTTGAACAATTTCGGCAGTCCGTTGGTCAATCAAAATTACTTGCCAATCGGTCAGTACTTGCGGGTCGCCATTTGGTTTCACCGCCAGCAGTGGCGCGATTTGTTTGCCGCTTGCTTCGAGCGGATACAAACGCAGCAGTGCGTACGCGTTTTGAAAATTTTGCTTGTCGTACCAAATATGCGCGTAACACAAATTAAATTCACAGCGGCGTCCGTCATCGTACACCAAAACATTGCCTTCTGCATCGCGCAAACCAAAACGCGCATTCATCACTTCGCCCAACGAAGTGACAACCGCGTCGAACGAAATCGTTTCGGGATGCAGACAGTAAACGCGTTCGCGATTTACAAACCGAACACCTTGCGGCAATTCGCAAAAATTGAGCGCGCGATACGACGAACCGCGCAGCCGCCGCAAACTCACAATCGCGCGCGTGAGCGCTTCGACATCTTCCGCTTCCGGCGTTTCCTCTTGTTCAACAACTGCTTCCGTTGTAGGTGGTAAAGTACGAGTGCTTGCCACTGTCGCTTGACGCCTAGGCAAATTTTCAACAGCTTGCGGTACACTTGGAACAGGCGGTGCTGCACACGCAATCAACGTTGCGAGAAACAACAACACGCCAAACTTGACGGGAGACCAACCGCGCTTTGTCTCCATCAATCGCGAAAATCCCAATCAGCGCATAATGACGACGGCGATAACGACGACGATTCCAATCAACATAGCCAGCGCGTAACCGCGCGCGTAACCGCCTTGCAGCGAACGCACACGTTGCCCTGCGCTGCGGAACGCGTTACCCAATCCATCCGCGAATCCATTAATCATGCGCCCGTCCACATCTGTCCAAAACGCGTTCGACAACCAACGCCCCGGACGCGCAAACAAATAGTCGTACACTTGGTCAACCCAGTACTTGTTTTTGAGTACTGCATACAGCCACGGATAATATGCGACGAGCCGCGCGGGAGTTTGCGAACCGCTTGCGTAAAATCGCAACGCGATAAAAATTCCAATCAATGCGGCGGCGGTTGAAATTCCAATCAGCATCCACTCCAACGTTTCGGAAATTTCCAAATGATGTTCGCCAAAGACAGGTTCGAGAAATTGCGCGAACAAATTCGTGCCGAGTATATGCGGCAATCCAACATAGCCCGCGAACAACGCGCCGATTGCGAGAATTACGAGTGGCACCCACATGACGGGTGCGGATTCGTGCGGATGGAGACCGTGCGCGCCGTGTCCATGTTCATCGTGCGCGTGTTCGTCGTGTGACGAAACAACCTCGCCCTCTTTCCAACGCGGTTTGCCCCCGAACGTGAGAATCACTGCGCGGAAGGTATAGAACGCAGTGAGCAGCGCGGTCAAAACGCCGACGACCCACAACACGGTATTTCCACTTGCAAAACCCGCCGCGAGAATTTCGTCTTTACTAAAGAAACCGCTAAACAACGGAAAGCCCGACAATGCGAACGCGCCAATCAGAAATGTCCAAAACGTTATCGGCATCACTTTTCGCAGACCACCGAGCCGCCGCATATCAATCATGTCATTCATCGCGTGCATGACTGCGCCCGCACCGAGAAACAACAGCGCTTTGAAAAACGCGTGTGTCATCAAATGGAAAATACCCGCGCCGAACGCGCCCACACCCAACGCGAAAAACATGTACCCCAATTGCGAAACGGTGGAATACGCGAGCACGCGTTTCAAATCATTTTGTACGAGCGCGATAGTCCCTGCAATGAACGCGGTGAGGACGCCGATGACTGCGACGATTGCAAGGGTTGTCGGCGCGAGTTCGTACAACACATGTGAACGCGCGACCATGTACACACCTGCCGTTACCATCGTCGCCGCATGAATCAGCGCGCTCACAGGTGTAGGACCTGCCATCGCGTCAGGCAACCAAACGAACAGTGGAATCTGCGCGGATTTTCCGGTCGCGCCCAAGAACATCAACAAGGTCATTATCGTAATCACGGGCGCGCCGACTTGGAACATTTCTTCTGCGCCGTGAAATACATCCTCGAACGCGAGCGAGCCAAACGTCCAAAACATCAAAATAATTCCGAGCGTGAATCCAAAGTCACCGACGCGATTCACCACAAACGCTTTTGTCGCGGACGAACGCGGCGACAGAAATTTTTCATCGGTGCCGACCGCGAGGTTGTCACGGTTGAACCAAAAGCCGATGAGCAAGTACGAACAAACGCCCACCCCTTCCCAACCCAAGAACATCAACAAATAATTGTCCGCGAGTACGAGCATCAACATTGCGAACGCAAACAAATTCATCGCGGTAAAAAAGCGCGCGTAATCCTCTTCATGCTCCATGTAGCCGACGGCGTACATGTGAATCAATGTGCCAACGCCCGTCACAACCAGAATCATCACCGCCGAAAGCGGATCGAGCCAAAACGCGACATTGACCGAAAAATTTCCGACACCCATCCATTGGTACAGCGTTTCGTGAATGACGCGTTCGTTTTCGGGCAGCGCAATCAGGTTTCCCACCGCGCTCATGGACACACCGAACGCCGCCGCCATCATCGCCACCGCAAGCCACGAAGACAATGCGCGCGGCAACCGTTTTCCGACGAGACCATTAATGCCTGCGCCGAGCAAAGGAAGTGCGGGAATTAGCCAAAGATATTGTGCCATAAAAGGCAGATGAGGAGGTGAAGAGGTGAAGGGGTGAACGCGTGCACCCCTTCACCTCTTCACCCGTTCACCCTTTCAGCATGTCAATCTCATCCACATCCACATTTTCACGCGCGCGAAAAATCGCGACGACGAGCGCCAGACCCACTGCGACTTCGGCGGCGGCAACGGTCAAGACAATAAACACAAACACCTGCCCACTCATGTCGTTGAGAAAACGCGAGTACGCGACGAACGCGAGATTCACCGCGTTCAGCATCAGTTCAATGCCCATGAACATAATGAGCGGATTGCGCCGAATCAAAACGGTAAGCGCGCCAATCGCAAACAACAGCGCCGAGAGAATTGTGTAATGAGTAACGGTCAACATATTTTGTTACAACTCTATCGCAAATCACTTTTGAGGTCGCGTTTTGTGCCGGTATGCGGCACGCGTTCGCGCCGTGCGAGCGTCATTGCTCCGACAATCGCAATCAAGAGTAACACGGAAGCAATTTCAAACGGCAGCAGAAATTCGCTAAACAACAATGTGCCGACCACTTGCACGTGTCCCACTTCTCGAATCAATTCCGGTGTGTACTTGCCCGTTGCGGGCGCCAGTTGTCCGCCCAACACCGTTGCAACCATCAACGCGAATAATGCGCCAGAGAAAACAATCGCAGTGACGGTTTGAGCATTCGTGCGCGCGCCGATAATGTCAAGACGCGGATTCAAAACCATAATCACAAACAAAAAGAGAATCAACACCGCGCCCGCGTAAATCATGATTTGCGCGACGGCGAGAAAGGGCGCGTTCAACAAAATATACATCGCGGCGAGCGCCAAAAACACCAACGCCAACGACAACGCGCTGCGAATCGGACTGCGCGCAATCACCACGCCCAACGCGGCGAGAATCGCCAACGTGGCGAATAGATAAAATACGATTCCTTCCATCAACGCGCCGTAATCCATACTCAACCCTTTTTCAATCTCCGCGCTTGCTCCACCACATCGCGACAGTGCATTTCGTGATGGGCGTACATTGCCAGAAAAAATTCCTTGACATCCACATCGCCCGCCGACGGCGACGTGCCGCGCCGTTTGATATTTTCCGGCGTCAGCGTTTCCAACAACGCAATTAAATCTCGGTAACTCGCATCCAAATCCGCGTGCAATTGTTCCATATTTTTCGCGCGCCCGGTGGCGACGGATTCATCATTGAATTTTTGATTGTCGAAATCTGCGGGCAACGCATTGGCGCCGCCGTTCGCAATCTCACCCAAAAGTTGGAGCATCAACGTCTCATTCGTCGCGATATGAATGTACGTATCTTTGATGGACCAATCGCGATTGGGGATACACTCATCCAATTGCGTCGCGTCCAAATTCGCGATGCTTTTGAACAAGGTTTCGCGTGAACGCGCGTACTGCGCGACCAGTGGTTCTAATTCTCTAAGCATGGAGCGCCTGCATCACTTGGTCAATATGTTCGCGTTCGTGCGTTGTGACAATCAAAAACAAATTGCGGAGCGTCGTGTTTGCGGCGCGCGGGTGGTCACCGCGTTTATCCAAATCTTCCGGCGTAAGTTTGTCCATCAATTCAATAAAGCGCCGCTGTGCCGTTTGCCAATCGCTCAATAATTCATCGAGCGATTGCCCCGCGCGTTTTTCCTGCTGCCGCCGATTAAAAAAGTTCAAATCAAAATCGGGATTTTGCCGATTGTCGCGTTCGGCAATCCAATTTTGCGCCATCCGCAACATACTCGTTTCCGCGCCGACGAAATGAGCGACGACTTGTTTCGGTGAATACTCTTCACTTGCGCCGACTTGGTTCAACTGCGCTTCGGTCAAGCCGCGCAAAAACCTTATAAAGGATTCGTGGTTTGCGCGCAATTCTTGTGCGCGGGGTTCAAGTTCAGCCAACATGAGTTAACGCGCCAACACTTGAGCCGCACCGGGATTCAAGAAAATAATAATGCCCGCCGTCAGCAACACATTCAACAATGCGACCGGCAGCATCACCTTCCACGTGAAATTCATCAACTGGTCATAGCGCATCCGCGGGAACGTGCCGCGAATCCACATGAACATAAAAATCAAGAAAAATACTTTGAGTGCGAACCACCAAATGCCCGGCTCGCCGACTATCGGCAAAATACCTGCGAACGGACTTAGATAGCCGCCCAAAAACAACGTCGTCGCTAACGCGCAGACGGTGATAATGTTGATGTATTCCGCCATGAAAAAGAACGCGAACTTGATGGACGAGTATTCGGTGTAATAGCCCGCGACGAGTTCCGTTTCCGCTTCCGGCAAATCGAATGGCAAACGATTCGTTTCCGCAATCGCCGCGATGATGTAGAGAATGAATCCGAGTATCTGCGGCAAAATCAGCCAGCCGAAATTCTGTTGATACGTGATAATTTCATTCAGATTCAAATAACCCGTCAGCATAATCACGCCGACGAGCGCGAGTCCGAGCGTGACTTCGTACGAAATTAATTGCGCCGCCGCGCGCAATGAACCGAGCAGCGAATATTTATTGTTAGAGCTCCAACCCGCCAACACTGTGCCGTACACACTCACCGAACCGACTGCGAGCAAATACAACAACGCCACATTCACATTGGCGATTTGCAGCGGAACTTCCAAGCCAAACAAATTCAACGGCGGTGCAACAGGAATGACGGCGAATGCCAACAGCGCGGTCGCAACCGAAATCATCGGCGCAATGACAAACACCAATTTGTCCGCGTTCGTCGGAATCAATTCTTCTTTGAACAATGCTTTAATGGCGTCGGCAAGTGGCTGCAACAATCCGCGCGGACCCGTGCGATTCGGACCGATGCGGACTTGGATTTTGGCAATGACCCAACGCTCGACGAGTTGGATGTACGCGAACGTCGTCAATAACGCCACAATCCACACCACACATTTGATGATGAGGATTACAAAATCAATGATGGCTTGGTCGACAAAAATGCCAAGTATATTCATAGTCGTTTAACTGACGCGTAATTTCGCGACGAGCGCGTCAAGTTTTTCATCCGTCATGGATTCGTACTGCGCGTTGTTGTCCACCAAGAGTACCGGCACCTTATCACATCCACCCAAGCACGGCGCGTGACGTACGGTGATGGAGCTATCGCTCGTTGTCTCTTGTCCGTGTTCCAACCCCAAACGCTGACACAAACGCTCGAACGCCGCATCCGCGCCTGCCAGCGCGCACGGCAAATCCGTACAAAATTCAAGGACATGCCGCCCCACCGGTTTCAAGTGGTACATGGTATAAAAACTTGCGACTGAACCGACTTCTGTCGGCGTCATACCCAATTCGTGCGCGACGGCATCAATCGCCTCTTTCGGCAGCCAGCCGTATTCTGCTTGCGCCACATACAGCGCGGGCATGACCGCAGAGCGCGCGTTGGGATATTTTTGTTTCAGTCCTTGAATTTTTTGTTTCGACGTGTCAGACAACATACCAAATCCTGTTTCAGTCCAACTTTTTTACCATGCGGATATTTCGAGTTTCGTATCCTGCCTTGTCGTACAACGCGCGCGCCGCCTGATTATGCCCAAACACATGCAATTCAATTTCGTGCAGCCCGCGCTGCTTGACTTGGACGTCTAACGCTTCAAGCGCTTGGACGCCATAACCCTTGCGTTGAAATTCGGGATAGATATTGAAATCGTAAATAAACGCAAATGGGCTGCCGCGATTTTCCTTGACCGCGAACCAAAGCATTCCAACCTTTGCCTGCGTCAATTCATCTTGAATTGAAAAAAGGAATTGATTCTCGCTCGCCACACCATTGGGCAGCAAGACCTCAAATTCCTTTCGACTTGCTTCGACAGCGTGCGCTTGGTCCCAAGTCCCCGCTTTCACATGCTCTTGCGCGTAATCCTGAATGGCATGTTCAAGATAGGGCTCAAAATCGCTTTGCGTCATCGGAATCAATCGCACCACGTAGTATTCTCCGCGCCGAGTACCCCGCCCTCTAGTACCAATCAAAGCCGCCCTTGCGCCAAACGTAAATATAACCGACGAGCAATATCACGACGAACGCCGCCATCTCGACAAACAAAAAAAGCGGCTGCTGACGAAAGACAACTGCCCAGGGATAAAAGAAAATAATTTCAATGTCGAACAGAATGAAAATAACCGCGACGAGGTAATAACGAATCCACACGCGCCGCCGCGCGGTGCCAATCGCGGGCATTCCTGATTCATACGTTTGTCCTTTGATTGCGGTGGGACGACGCGGACCAATCAAGGCGGACACACCAATTCCGATAGCGGCGAACGCTACCGAAACAACGAGCATGATAAAGAGGGGAAAATAATCAGCAGGCATCTCAAATTGTAAGGGCGAAGCATTTGCAATAAAGCTGCTTATGTTTCACACACGCGCCTGCAAATGCTTCGCCCTTACACAACAAAAGATGATAAACCGATTCATTTTAATTGTCAAACTTATCACAAATAGATAGCCGTAATCAAAGAAAATTCTCTCTCGCTTGAACCTTTTTTGTTCGACTCGACCCATTCTCGCACAGTAACCGATTGCCCCACTCCCCGTGCCAAGATGAAATTGTGTAGTGAGCTCCCTTTGAAGAGCAAGCATTCCCAAACGCGATGCGCGCAAATCCGCCGCACGTGGGTGTGCTGACTATGCAGAGCCGTGGGGTTTTTTTTATCTCACGCAAGCCCCCGCCTTACAGAACGGTGACGACAAAATTTTTAAGGTTCGCACACGTTCAACCCTGCTATAATCTCAAGACAGAACAACTGTTCTGAAATTCCTCTCGCGCCTTTCTGCGTCAATCCGTAGTCCGTCCACTACGAATGACTGTTTCCGACTGGTTCGGCATTGCGCTCCTTCTCATTCTCTCTGCGCTCGCCATTGGTATGTTCCTCCATATCGCACTCACGATAGGGCAGTTGCGCCGCGTCCGCAAACAGGATGCCAACTCAAACAGCGCGTCAACCAAAACGCCCTTGACCCAATTTCAAACGCGCACCGAATTGCCCGCACCAAAACTACGCGCCCGCGATGCTTTGCCAACGCAAGAAAAATTAACCAAACGCGAAATCCAAGTCGCGCGTCTTGCCGCGCACGGTCTGACGGATGTCGAAATCGCCGCAAAACTTGTCATCTCGGAACGCACCGTCGGCAATCATCTGTACAACATCTATCGCAAACTCCATATCAACTCACGCCGCGAACTAAAGTACGTCCTCCAAGAGATTGAGGATGATTCCTAGTCGCCCACAAGATAAAGGTGAGTAGTTTCCCTACTGCCTCGCTCTAGTCGTCCCAATTCTCCAAAGATAGGACGCAACCTAGAACAATCGCTCATGCGGATTCAGAACAGACGTGCTACAACGTTTGCATGATGGTTCAAAACGCTTTAGCGCAACCCGACCCCGCGCATATTCCCATTCCTCAAAAAATCATGGCGCTGTGCGGTGACAGCAAACCGATTCATGCGCTCATTCTCCAATCGCTTTGTATTCGCGCGGCGCGCGGCGAACGCTTGTCGCTCGTCATCGGCGACAATCATTTCGACGCGTATCGTTTGGCGCGTCTCGTCCGCGCGCACGGCTTTGACCCCGCCGCGCTTGTACCGCATATCGAATTGTCGCGCCCGTTCACCTGTTATCAATTGCAGCACCGTATTTTTTCGCTCGACGCGCAAAACCAAGCCGCGTGCGATGCGCTGTATGTGATTGGACTCCTCGAAACGTTCTATGACGAAGATGTAAAAGAAGGTGAAGCCGTGCGTCTCTTGGCGCAAACGTTGGCGCGCCTGAAAAGTATTGCGGCAAAGGGCTTGCCAATTTTGCTTTCAATGGCATTGCCCAAATTGCCCGGACGCGAATCGTTTATTGAAATCGTGAAACGCGCGGCGGATGCGTATTGGCAGCCCGCGCCTGTTGTTTTGGAACACGTCAACGCGCAGCAATTGCAATTCGCGGAGATGTTGTAATGGGACGCACCTTACCCTCTTTTGCTAAAGTCATTTTGAATGAGCAAAACGCGCTGGCGAAATTTCGGCGCGGTTTGCGACTACAAGACCAAAGCGCGTTCGATGATTTATTTCGTGCCGCGCGTTTTCACGTTGCCGCGCTTGCGAACGCCTCCCACCTTTTACCCTTCGAGGCGATGTTGCTTGCGATGCTGCTGGAAGAGCACAAACGCGTAACGCATCTCGAAATTTTGTTGGAACGTCTTTTGGAGCAAATCCCGTATGGCGATATGGAACGGATGGATCTTGGACGCGTATCCCTCACCGATGGGGATGACCGTTTGGATGATTGACGCGGATTCGCGCGCACATTGTTTCACCGATGCCCTCACCGCGTCATTTTTCATTCACGGCACACCGCGCGAGTTGCATCGTGTTTGCGCGTTCATTGCGTCCGCGCGTTTGCCCGTCACCATGCGCCGCGCGTCGCGCTATGATTTATTTCAACGCCGCGAAATTGAATTGCTCGAAATTGTTGTGGCTGACCCCGCGCGTTTTGTTGTGTTCGCTCAAACCATCAAGCGGCAATTCCCCGACCTCACCTACTACAACGCGGATGTTTCGCCCACGCAAATTTATTATTTCGAGCGCGGTCTATTTCCATTGGCGCGCGTGCAAATCGAAACCGACGCCAGCAATCGCCTTACAAGCAACAACACTGCAAGCCATCGCATTGCAGAAATCGAGAATCGCGATTCGCAATGGGCATTGGATTATGAGTTGCCGCCGTTGAAATTGATGACGGTGAAATTGGAAGGCGACGCCACGAATCCAAATCATGACGCGCGCCCGCGACCTTTGGAAATCAGCGTCGAGGACACGACGCGCGTTTTAATTGCCGACGACCCGCGCGAAATGCTAATTCGTTTGCGCGAATTGTTGTTGCACTATGACCCCGATGTCATTGTGAGCGCGTGGGGCGATTCGTTTATTTTGCCGCGCCTCTTGGAAATGTCACAGCGTTACGGTGTGCCATTGCCTTTGAATCGTGATACCGAACGCGCGATTGAATTTCGTCCTTCCCGGTCTTATTTTTCCTATGGACGCATCGTGTATAAAACTGCGTCGTATCTTTTGTTTGGACGTTGGCATATTGATTGTGACAATGCGTTTTTGATGGATGATTATTCGCTCGATGGAATTTTTGAATTGGCGCGCGTCAGTCAATTGCCCGTGCAGCGCGTCGCGCGGGTGAGTACGGGAACGTGCGTTTCCGCGATGGAAATTGCGACCGCGTATCACGACCAAATTTTAATTCCTGTGGTGAAAAGCGAATCCGAAGAATGGCAGACCGCCGACCATTTCATCACCGCCGACAAAGGCGGTTTGATTTTTCAACCGATTATCGGTTTGCATGAAGGCGTTGCCGAACTCGATTTTACTTCGATGTTCCCGACCATCATGGACAAATTCAACCTTTCCGCCGAGACGTTGAATTGTTCCTGCTGCAAGGAATCGCAACGCGATTCCAATAACCGCGTTCCCGAACTTGCATTTTGGGCATGTCAAAAAAAGCGCGGTCTCATTCCCAAGACCATCGCGCCGCTTGTGGCAAAACGTTCCCAATACAAACAGCTTGCGAAAACAACAACAGACCGCGCGCAAAAGGAAATCTACAAACGGCGTGTCTCGTGTTTGAAATGGGCATTGGTAACAGTGTTTGGCTATACCGGATACAAAAACGCGCGCTTTGGAAAAATTGAAGCGCACGAAGCGATTAACGCGTATGGACGCGATGCGCTGCTCGCGGCAAAGGAACTCGCCGAAGCGCGCGGTTTCAAATTGATTCACGCGATTGTGGACGCGTTGTATCTTCAAAAGCGCAACGCGCGCGCGGACGAATACGCCGAACTCGCGCGCGCGATTTTCGAGACGACGAAACTACCGATTGAATTAGAGGGCGTCTATCATTGGATTTGTTTTCCGCCGTCGCGTCAAGATGCGCGTTTGGGTGTAGCAAATCGTTACTTTGGGGTATTCACCAACGGAGAAATCAAAACACGCGGCATCGAAGCACGCCGTCATGACACACCGCTATTCATCAAGCAAGCGCAAACAGAAATGCTCGACCTGCTCGCACAAGCGAAAACGCGCGCCGAGTTTCGCGCGCGCATAAAGGATGTTCTGAATGTGGCGATGGATTATCTCGACGCATTACACGCGGGACAAATTCCCTTTGACCAACTCGCCATTACACAGCGTTTGTCCCGCGCCCCGCGCGAATATAAAACGAATCACCTCAATGCAATTGTCGCGCGCCAACATCTGAACACCGGCGTCGAACTCGCGGCAGGCGAAAGCATCAAGTATGTGATTCTGGACAATACGGCGCGCGTGCCTTGTGACCGCGCGCGTCCGTTGGAACATCTCGACGGAACATTCGCGTATGACGCGGCGCAATACGCAAAATTATTTGTGTCAAGTGTGACAACACTTTTTTCAAGCGTGGGTGTCACAACACCGATGCTCGAAAAATATTTCAGCGAACGCCGCGCACTGTCGCAACGCGAACGCGCGCATTTACCCGCGCCGCGTAACGAGTTGCCGTTGTTTGAATGGGCAAAACGCAATCACACATCTCGCGCCATGGTCGTTTCGTAACGACCACTGTGCGCGAAATGTGTGCAGCACCCCTCCGCGCGCAAGTGACCTTTACTGCCGGGTGCATCCTCCCCACGCGTGACAGTGGACACAGGCGCAAACAAGGCAAGCGCGCAAATTACATGCGGATTCTCTTTTGGATTGTTTGTTAGCGGCGTGTTTTCACGCGCGCTTTGGCGAGTTCCGCGTCGTGCCATTGGTCATAGAAACCAACACCAAGCACGGCGATAAAGACACCGCCTGCCGTGACAACAAGTCCCGACAGGTCCGAAAAAAAGAGTACAGCAGTGAGGATGACGACGAGGGCAGCGGTCACCATCAGAGTGAGGTAAAGTTCGCGCCAGAATTTGCGCATGGACATAAAACACCTGTGAGGTTAAAGTCAAGCAGCTTGCATCGAACGGGGAGCTGTGGCTACCTGCTAATTTGCCAACGCATCATTGCGGGGACAACTACGGGGGCTATTGTATCCGAACTGTCCAAAAGACGAAATGGGTCAAACGACCTGTTTTCGGCAGGATTTATTTTTGCGCATCAATCCCAATAATCAAACCGAGCATCTGTTTTTCCAAACCAATCACCTCAAACCCCGCCGCGCGTACCGCACTTAATGTATCGCGATTGATATTGCAGCCGCCCGTCATCCAATGCCATGCGGGATTCGCCGCGTGCATCAAAACGCGTCCCAGCGGATTTTTCGCTCGTACATGTTCCACCAAACGGAGCGAGCCGCCCGGTTTCAAGACGCGGCGGACTTCACCCAATGCACGCGCCGCATCGGGAATCGTGCAAAAGACCAACGTGCCCACAACGGCATCGAACGACGCATCGGGAAACGGCAATTCTTCCGCGCTCACCTGCGCGAGAATCACATTGTCTTCATAGTCCGTAATCAATTCCAATGCTTCCGCGTCGGGTTCCGTTGCAATGACTTGAGCGTCCGCGTGATAGTACGCCAAGTTCACACCATCACCTGCACCGATTTCCAAAACCAATCCGCGCGCTTTGTCCGTCACCCATTCGCGCCAATCTTCACCCCACGCCCGTTCGATGGTTTCGCTCATGTGCGTTAGTATAAAGGTGAAAAAAAGTTTTGAAAAATCAGTTGGGTAGCAACGGAACCTGGTTCCGTTGCTACCCAACCTTCGCAATTTTTGAAATCACCTACATTGTGCTATCATCGCCGCTGTCGTCCCCGTTCCACAACACACTTGCAATTTTTCCTCTCGCAGGGAGCAACGGCGCTTTCTGTTATGCTTGGTCTGAATTTCCCACTGCGCTGTAAAAGATGTATTCGCCTCTCTGCGCGTCCAAAATTTTTACGCCATGACGAGGCGAGTGACTTTTTTCCCGTCACCTGTCACACGTCACATTTGCAATGACACTCCATCTCGCCGAAAATATCCAATCGCAAACGCGCGCCGAGCCGCGCCACATTCAACTCGGTTTGCATGACGAACAAGTGTTGGAAATGTATTGGCACATGCTCCTCGCGCGCCGCATTGACGAACGCATGTGGATTTTGCATCGCCAACACGAAGTCGCGTTTCATGTTTCGGGCATTGGGCATGAAGGATGCCAAGTCGGCGCGGCGCTCGCCTTGAAACGCGGACACGATTATTTTTTCCCGTACTATCGCGATTTGTGTTTTACGCTCGCGCTCGGACTCACCCCACGCGCCATGATGCTCGCGTTGTACGGCAAACAAGGCGACCCGATGTCCGGCGGACGGCAAATGCCATCACATTACAGCGCGCGAGAATTAAATATCGTTTCCGTTTCCAGTCCCGTCGCTACACAAATTCCGCAGGCATCCGGTATCGGCTTTGCGATTCAATATGAAAAAACGGACCAAGTCGTCGTCGTTTGTTTTGGCGAAGGTTCGACTGCTGAAGGTGATTTTCACGAAGGGTTGAATTGGGCCGGCATTTTCAAATTGCCCGTTATCTTTTTGTGTCAAAACAATCAGTACGCGATTTCCGTTCCCATCGAGCGCGAAATGCCGGTGAAAAATGTTGCCGACCGCGCGTATGCGTACGGAATGCCCGGCGTCATGTTTGACGGCAACGATTTTTTGGAATCGTACAGCGCGATGAAACTCGCAGCGGAACGCGCGCGACGCGGCGAAGGTCCAACGCTGCTGGAAGCGAAAACGTATCGCCCCGTGCCACATTCGTCGGACGATGATGACCGTACCTATCGCTCGCGCGAAGAAGTGGAATTTTGGAAAAAGCGCGACCCGATTCTCATGGCGCGCAAATACTGTTACGAGTATGGCATTTTGACCGAAGAAAAAAATCAAGAGTTTGAAAATCGCGCGCGCGAAATTGTGGACGACGCGAATGAATTTGCGCGCAGCGCGCCCTACCCGCCCGCCGAAGAAGCGTTGAATGGAGTGTGGGGAGAGTTACCGAAAATTTGAACTTGCAAATTGTGAATTGCAAATTGAAAACGCGTATCAATTTTCAATCTGCAATCTGCAATCTGCAATCTGCAATCTGCAATGCCAGAACTCACCAATATCGAAGCCGTCACCCGCACGTTACAGCAAGAGATGGCGCGCAATCCAAAAATTTTTATCACCGGCGAAGACGTAGGGAAACGCGGCGGCGTGTTTCGCGCGACCAAAGGTTTGATTGAAGAATTTGGCGAAACGCGCGTCGTAGATTCACCACTGTCCGAATTATCCATCGTCGCGGTAGGCATCGGCGCGGCGTTGTACGGCTTGCGTCCGGTGGTGGAAATTCAATTCGCGGATTTTATCGCGCCCGCGTTCAATCAAATTGTTCAAGAAGCCGCGCGCTTTCGTTATCGCACCAACGGCGATTGGACGGTGCCATTGCTGATGCGTACCCCATACGGCGGCGGCATCGGCGGCGGGCTTTATCACTCGCAAAGTATTGAAGCAACCTACGCGCATGTCCCCGGTTTGTACGTTGTCGCGCCATCAACGCCATACGACATTGTTGGAATGCTGCGCTACGCGCTGCGTGTGAATGACCCTGTTCTCTTTCTCGAACACAAAAAAACGTATCGGCTCATCAAAGGCGAGGTGCCCGACGACGAGTACATGATTCCATTTTGCCAAGCAAACATTAAGCGCGTCGGCAGTGATGTCACCGTGATTGCTTACGGCTTGATGCTGCACGAAACATTGAACGCCGCGCAGCAATTGCTCCACGAAGACATTAGCGTCGAAGTTGTTGACCCGCGCACATTGCATCCGCTCGACAAGGATACAATTTTCTCGTCGGTAAAAAAGACGGGCAAAGCATTGATTGTGCATGAAGACAATCTCACGCTCGGACTCGGTGCAGAAATCGCGGCATTGATTGCAAGCGAAGCATTTGAATTTCTCGACGCACCGGTGATGCGCGTCGCAGGTCCCGACATTCCCGCGATGCCGTATGCGCGCACAATGCAAGATTACTTTATGCCAAATGCGGATAAAATAGCACAAGCGATACGAACGCTAAACGCGTATTAATCCATGCGCCTCACTCTCCCTATCTCTCCTCAATCCACGTCCCCCATGCGCGAAGCGGGAATGTTCGCGGCGTTGACAATTGCGTTGACGTGGTTGTTTTGGCTGCCCGGCGCGTTCTTGCCCGCCGCGCTGGGAAATCTTTTGTTGGCGATTGGCAGCTTTGTTCCGCTCGGCGTTGTCATCTTTTTGGAAATCTGGCTGCAAAAAAATTCGCTCGCGCCGTTGACATGGCTGAAAACAATTTCGGGACGCGCCGTTGCGGTCGCGTTGTTGATGCCGCTTTTTATAGTAACGCCACTGTTGCTATTGCGTTTCAATCAAAGCACGCTCGACCTTGGAAAATTATTTGGCGACGCACGCGGCATGTGGTTTTCGTTTGTTGTGTTGCTTGTGCTTGCACTTGCCGAAGAAGTTGGTTGGCGCGCGTATTTGTTACCGCGTTTGAAAATGCTCCCGTTATATTTGACAAATGTGGTCGTCGGATTGTTGTGGTTTGTGTGGCAACTCCCGCTCGTCTTGGGTGGAAAATATAACGAGTCGGAAAATTTTGGCGCGTTCTTTTTTGCGATGCTCTTTTATTCGTTACTCATCACGCCGTTTCTCAATCGGCTGGCGCGGCGCGCGGATTACAATCCGATTCTCTCTGCAATTTTACGCGCGGGTCTGCAATTCAGCGTCGCCGTTTATTTTTTGCAGGGACGTGCTGACCCACTCGCGGATACCTTTGGCACGCTCACAATTCTGTGGCTACTTTTTCTCAACCTCATTTTGTTTTCGCAGTTATGGCAAGGCAAAAAACCCCCCGCGGAAATTTCGGAGCTCGAACGCATAATGCCGTTGGAGGTGTGAGTGTTTCCACTAACAGAGCCGAAAATCGAAATCAACAAATCACCCACTCGGCTGACTATACTAATTTCTCAAACACGAAATTGGGCGTTCATTGGTTTCCTCATTTTTTGGCTCGCGTTTGCGTTGATTCTATTTCCAATGGCTGGTACATCATCAGATCGTTCTATACTCTGCTTGATTTTTCCACCTATCCTCCTGATATCGCTTTATCCAATCTATATGCTACTTTGGCATCTTGGCGGAAAAGAACGCATTGAGGTAGAAGCGGGACAAATGAATGTTTATGAAATTCGACCACTTTGGCAACAAAAGAAAGTATTTGCCCTAAACCAAATTGAACATTTACGCAAGGCGGAGTCAACTGGGTTCGATGTCTTTCTTGATTGGGGTATGGAACGCTGGGGCATGACGAATGGAAAAATAACATTTGATTGCGGACAACAGACAAACCGCTTTGGCAAAAACATGAATGACACACAAACAGAATTAGTCCTCAAGACACTATCTGAATGGCTCGCTCCGAAATCGCAGATTTGAGTTTTTATGATGGAGAGAACAATGCCCACAAATATCGTCATGCCGCAACTCGGCGAAAGTGTTGTTGAAGGGACTGTCGGCAAGTGGTTAAAAAATGTCGGCGACACCGTCGCGTTGTACGAACCGATTATGGAAGTTGTGACTGACAAAGTGACGACGGAAATTCCTTCACCCGCCGCAGGCGTCCTCGCTCAAATTCTTGTACCCGAGGGCGAAACGGTGAAAGCAGGTACGGTTGTCGCAATCATCGGGCAAGCGGAGCAAGTCACCCAATCACCCAATCACCCAATCACCCAATCGCAAGTGAATAGTAATCCGTCATTCGTCCCCGTTGTTGAATCTTCAAAAACAAACGGCTCGGCGCGCAATCGGTTCACACCTGTCGTCGCACGCATGATAGCGGAATACAATATCAGCGATGCAGAATTGAAAACGATTCAAGGCACGGGCGAGAACGGACGCATCAGCAAAAAAGATATTGAAAAATTTGTTGCTACGCGCGCGCCACAAAAAACGTCAAGTGTCGAGACGTTACCGGCGTGGGAACAACCGGGCACCGGCGAATTGTTCCGCCCGACCGAAGAAGTATTTGGCAAAACCGCCGCGCCCGCTGCACCAATCTCAACACCGACAGCAGCAAGCATTGCGCCACAAAAAATTGTACAACCCGCGCCCGCCGCCGAAGGCGACATCCTGCCACTTTCCCCCATACGCCGCGCGATTGCCGAACACATGGTGCGAAGCAAAACGATTGCGCCGCATGTGACCACCGTTCACGAAGCAGACATGTCGCGCGTCCTCGCACATTTCGCAAAACATCAAGCCGAATTTGCGCGGCAAAATGTGAAACTCACCTACACGCCATATTTTATTCAAGCGGTTGTACATGGTTTGCACCAAGTTCCCATCGTCAACGCACAATTTACCGAACAAGGCATCGCAATGAAACGCGAGTTGAATATCGGGATTGCGGTCGCGATTGACGATGGCTTGATAGTGCCCGTCATTAAGAACGCCGACGATAAAAGTTTGTTGGGCTTGTCGCGCGCCGTGAATGATTTGGCAGGACGCGCGCGCGAGAAAAAATTGACCGCCGATGAAATCGCGGGCGGCACGTTCAGCATCACCAACTATGGCGTGTTCGGTTCTCTTTTCGGCACACCGGTGATTTCACAGCCGCAGTCGGCGATTCTCGGCATCGGCGCGATTCAAAAACGCGTTGTGGTGATTAACGACGCGATTGCCATTCGTCCGATGGTGTACCTCGCGTTGTCGTTCGACCACCGCTTGCTCGACGGCGCGATTGGCGATACGTTCATGAATCACGTCAAGAAATTCCTCGAAAATTATCCCGAATAAATAGCGCGACCCCAAAGGATTCCGCGCGTTTGAACCTTTGAGGTCGCGTGTGTTTCCCCCTACAAATTTCGCGCGAAATGTTTTAGAATAGGAGCATCTCTCCTTCTCCACCGCTTCCAATGAATCCTGAACTCGCGCACGCGCTTGATTCCCTGTTCGCCGCCGTACAAAACGACTCGACCAAATTGCCGACGCTCTTTTGGCTGCGCGCCTACTCCACGCTCGCCACCGAGCGCGTCACCCCGCGCATTCGTTGGGCAAAATTGTCGGGGTTCGTTTCGCGCACCGCGCGCGAATTTGGCATCAATGGTCTGGACCACGCGCCCGGGCGCGCCTTACTCACCGATTACGCGTTGTTCCAAGCCACGCCGATTGATAATTCCGGCGCGCCGATTTTGGATACGGAAACGTTGCGAACGTTGGATTTGGGACGCAGCTATGAAATCGCACTGCGCGAACCATTTCAAAATGAACTTGTCGCGGTGCATGAATGGGTCGTAGGCGCGTGGGAAACCGTGCGCCAGAGTGAAGGCACGAACGCGACGTTGACTGCCGTCCTCACGCGTTGGGCGCGCGAAGGACGCGCGGGCTTGTTGCCTGCGTTGCTCGAAGCACAGCAGGTACACGGTGGTTGGCTGCCACGGTCCGTCTTGGCGCAAATTGGACAAGCGTTGAATGTGCCATTATCCGAAGTGTATGGCGTCGCAACGTATTACAAAATGTTGTACACGAAACCTGTCGGCAAAAAAATGCTGCGCGTGTGCGACGATGTGCGTTGCTATCTTGCGGGCAGCCGCGACGTTTTACACAAAGTGAAAAATGTGTTGTGGATTCGCGATGGTGAAACGACAAGCGATGGCGAGTTCACGCTCGAGACTGTGCCTTGCATGGGACATTGTGATGTAGGATGCGCGATTCAAGTGAATGAGGTCACGCACGAAAATGTCACGCCCGAAAATGTAATGGACATTTTGCGCGCGTCCGAAAGTGAACCCATTGGCATTGCGCGCGGTCCGCGTCTTTTGAAAAATATCGACGCACCGAATTTGGACACCCTCGATGGTTTTCTCGCGCGCGGCGGCTTTCTTGCGTTGAAAAAAGCGTTATACACCATGTCACCGGACGATATGATTGTACAAGTAAAAGCCTCGGGCTTGGTGGGACGCGGCGGCGCAGCATTTCCAACCGGCATGAAATGGGAACTCACCGCGAAAAATATCGCGGAGGCAAAAACGCGCGGCGCGTACAATCCAGATGCACCATTGCCGCGCGAACGAAGCGCGGGTTACGTCGTTTGTAATGCGGACGAATCAGAAACAGGAACGTTCAAAGACCGCATCCTACTCGAGCGCAATCCCTTTCTTGTTCTGGAAGGCATGTTGCTCGCGGCGCGCGCGATTGGCGCAGGGTACGGATACATTTACATTCGCGGCGAATATCCGCTCGCGTACAAACGTTTTCGCGCGGCAGTGGAACAAGCGCGCGCCAACAATTATCTCGGCGCCAATATCCTCGCCACCGATTTTTCGTTTGATGTGGAAATTCGACGCGGCGCGGGCGCGTATGAATGTGGCGAAGAGACCGCGTTGTTTGAATCTATCGAAGGCAAACGCGGCGAACCGCGCACGAAACCTCCATTCCCTGTACAAGTTGGTTTGTTCAATCGCCCGACGGTGATTAACAATGTCGAAACGCTCGCCAATATTCCCTTCATCATCGCCGAAGGCGCAACGGAATATCGTTCGCTCGGCACAGAAAAATCTCCAGGCACGCGGCTCGTTTGTTTGAGCGGACAAGTGAATCGCGGCGGCGTGTTTGAAATTCCGATGGGCGTTACGCTGCGCGAAATTATTTACGAATATGGCAAGGGGATTCCCGCCGGACGCGAATTGAAAGCAGTTCTCGTTGGCGGCGCGGCGGGAACATTTTTGACCCCCGATGAAATTGATGTGCCACTCGCGTTTGAATCTTTGAATGCAATCAACGCGACGTTCGGTTCGGGCGCGGTCATTGTTTTTGATAACAGTGCGAACATGTGGCAAGTGTTGAAGCGCATCGCACATTTTTTCAAACACGAATCGTGCGGCAAATGTTTCCCCTGCCAAATTGGCACACAGCGTCAATATGAAATTATCACGCGCACAGTGGACGGCAGCACCGGACGGCTCGCCGGACGCGAAATGCCACCCCAAGACATTCGCCTTTTGTTCGATACGGGCATTGTGATGCGCGACGCGTCGTTGTGCGGACTGGGGCAATTTGCCGCGACGGCGATTATGAGCGCGCTCGAGAAAAAAATCGTCAGCTAACACGTGTGGCACATGAGCAACATCGCAATCATCGTCCCGACGTGGAACAATGTCCCTTACCTCTATCGCTGCCTCGAATCCCTCTATCGCTTTACACCGGAACCTGCATGGCGCTTGCTCGTGATTGACAATGGTTCAACCGATGACACGCCCGAATACCTTGAAGAAAAAATCGAGTGGGTCAAATCGAGCGGTTCTGCAAATTTCCTCCAAGTAATTCGGAATGAGGAAAATTTGGGTTTCATTCGCGCGACGAATCAGGGCTTGCAGCAATTGCACGCAGGCGAACACGCGCTCTTGCTGAATGATGACACGCAGCTGGTTGACCCGCATTGGCTCGCGCGTTTGGCAGCGAATTTGCGCGATGAAGTTGGCGCGGTCGGACCTGTTTCCAATTTTGTGATGGGTTTGCAAAGCATGAGCTATTCAGACCGTTTGCCAAGCGCACATTTCACAAATTTGTTGATTGGATTTTGTATGTTGCTGCGCGCGGACGCGGTTGCGCGTGTGGGACTGCTCGACGAACGCTTTGGACTCGGCGGAAACGACGACCTTGATTATTGCATTCGCTTGAGTGAAGCGGGGTTTGCGCTGCGCGTCGAACGTTCCGCGTTTGTGTTTCACTATGGCGCAAAATCTATTTCGCGCATCGGCGGTTATAGTAAAGTCGAACCCGCGACGCGTAAAATGTTGATTGAAAAATGGGGACAGACACGCGTGGAGCCATTGTTTCAGTTGACGCCGGATATTGCCGCGGCGTACCTCAATCCTTCCTCGTTTGCGAGCTAATTCAGCGTGCCACAGTTTTCGATTGTCCTCATTGCGCGCAACGAAGCCCAAACGCTCCCGAAACTTTTTTCATCGCTGCAAAAATTTGTCGCGCGCGGCGGCGAAATCGTCGTGGTTGACACAGGCAGTACTGACGATACACCACAATTGGCGCGCGCGTTTGGCAGTCGTGTGGTGGAAAGGGGTGACGCGTTCAGCACAATTCTCTCTGACGCGCAGGCGAAAGAAATCAACGCGCGTTTTGCAAAAAATGGCGAGACGCTGCCCATTACGGCGGGACAACGTCTTTTTCATTTTGCGAACGCGCGCAATTTTGCGTCAACGTGCGCGCAAAATGATTTTGTGTTGCATCTTGACGCGGCGGATGAATTGCGCGCCTTTGATGACGAATGGCTCGACGCGCAAATTCGCACAAACAACATCAGTCGTTTCGAGTATTGGCGCATTGCCGCACTCCCCGACCCTAGAGCCGAGACCATCAGTTTTCGCATTGCGAATTTTTTTGACCGCCGTTTATTTCAGTGGGAAGGTTTCGCACACGAAGCCGTTTGCCCGATTCTGAATTCACCACACACACCCGCTCAAACCATCGTTTGCACGCGTGAACAATTTTTGCTGCGACATATCAAAGACCCCAACAAAGCGCGGCATTATCTCGCGCCGCTCGCGCTGGAATTGCTCGCGCATCCGGGCAACGCGCGTTGGCTGCACTATCTCGGCAGAGAATTGTATTACTCGGGACAATATCATTCCGCGATTGCATTGTTACGAGAACACGCAGCGATGGAAAACGGATGGCGCGCGGAACGCTGCGAAAGTCTCTGCCTTGTCGGACGCTGTTACGAATTACTCGGCAACGCACGCGAGGCAGAAGCCGCGTATCTGCGCGCCGCGCAAATGGATTCGACACGCCGCGAACCATTGCTGCGTTACGCGTTGTTGCGACAACAACAGGGCGACTTGGCAGGGAGTGTAGAGTATGCGCGCGCCGCGCTCGCGCTGCCGCGCGCCAACAGCTACATGGAAGCCGATGCAAATTATCGCGACTTGCCGCACGCGATTTTGTATTGGGGATTGTATTGGCTGGGCAACAAAAAAGAATCGAGACAGCATTGGGAACGCTGTCTCGAATTTGCTCCTGAAAATATGCGGTATCAAGAACACGCGCGCTTGTTTGATAATGCTTGAGTTTTTCACGCGCGTCTCTTCAACATCCATACTTGACTATCCCGTTGCGCCGGTTGCGCCGGTCGGACCTGTTGGTCCGGTAGGACCGGTTGCACCTGTCGCACCTGTTTGTCCTGTTGGTCCGGTAGGACCCGTTAGTCCTGTCGGTCCGGGACCTGTGGGACCCGGGTCAGTAGATTGTGCTTGCACAGCAGTTGGCGCAAGAATCGAAGTGACGAGCGGTAACAATGACAGCGCCAGCCCCGCTTGAAGCAATTTGCGCCGTGAAAATTGCGCGATGGTTGTCGGTTTGACGAGGCGTTCCTGCAGCAGCGCGTATTGGTCGAGTTGTTCCAACGCGAGCCACACAATTTGTTCGGGGACAGCGGCATCCAGTTCTTTGCTCAGCTCTGCGGTCATCTGGGACGGAGATGTTTTGCCATCACACTGTTTCCAGACCAAACTCGCCGTATGATTCAAGAGCCGCGCTTCATTGCGCGTGGTGTCATATACCAAAGTCTCCTGGTAGATGTGCTGCACAATGAGTCCATCGCGTCGCGCGCTGGGAAAAATTTGTGTCATCACTTGATTCCTTGTGGATGAGATGGCGCGAGTGTATCATTGCAGAGATTATCTTGTCAACCGTCACGTAAATTGCCAAGCAAAAAAAATTTCCGCGTAACAGATTTCCTCCGAACGATACTCTTTATTGTCACTCACAAGAAGGAGTATCATGTTTCTGCTAAAAATTTTTCTCATCGTGTCCGCGTGCGCATTTGGATTCACTGCGTGCGCCTCAACAGCGCCAACCACTGCCCGTACTCTTGCGCCCACATCCTCGCAACCTATACAAACCGCGCTATCAAATTCAACACTACAACTCGCAACCCCAACACAAATTGCAGCGTCAGCGAAAACGCGAACTGCAACAACGATTCCCGCCGCCACCGCCGCCGCAACGGCGACGACCGCGCCCACCGCTAAAAATTTCGCGTGGACGAAACTCAAGGCAGAAAATTCTCCGCCCGCGCGCTATGACCACGCGCTCGCGTTCGATTCCGACAAACAACAATTGATTCTATTCGGTGGACGCGCGAGCGGAAATATCTTTGGCGACACATGGATTTTTGATTTAAACACCAATGCGTGGCGTGAAGTGAAAACAACAGGTCCTTCTGCGCGTTTTGGGTTCGCGTCCGTGTATGATGCAAAAACAAAAGCAGTCTATATGTTCGGCGGACAAAAATCCGAGTTCTATAACGATACGTGGAAATTTGATACACAAACCGAAACGTGGGGCGAGGTTCAAACGCAAGGCGACAAGCCCGACATTCGTTACGGACACGGCGTCACGCTTGATACAAAAAACAATCGGCTCGTCATTTCACACGGCTTTGCGCGCGATGGGCGGCACAATGACACGTGGACATTGGATTTGAGTACAAACCAATGGACGGAGCTTACACCATCGGGCGACAAGCCGCTCAACCGTTGTTTGCACGACATTGCGTACGCGACAAACACGAACGCCGTCTATTTGTTTGGCGGCTGCTCGTCGGGCTTTGGTCCGTGTCCGCAAGGCGATTTGTGGTCGCTCGATTTGGCAACGAATCAATGGACACTCGCCAGTCCGCAAGGTGAAACGCCATCCGCGCGTGAAAATCCTGCCATCGTCGTTGATTCCAAAACAGGCAATTTGATTTTGTTTGGCGGCAGAGCCGACACCGCGCAAAATGATTTATGGGTCTTGGATGCCAACACGAAAATGTGGAAACAAATAGACGCGCAAGGTCCGAGCGCGCGCAAGAGCCACGATGCCGTGTTCGACGCAATTGGTAATCGTGTGTTTATCTTTGGCGGCAGCGACGGCGACGGCGCGTTGAATGATTTGTGGATGTTGGAGTTATAGACGCGCCGTACCTTTTTTGTTAAAATGCCCTTCATCACCCGTAACGACGCGGAGCCACGATGAGCGATGTCACGCTGACCATTGACGGTCAAACGATTCACGTACCACAAGGCACAACGATTTTGCAAGCCGCACAGCAAATGCGGCGAGAAATTCCAACCGTTTGTTATCACCCGCATTTCACCCCCCCCTCGCTCTGTCGCGTGTGCGTGGTGGAAGTTGAAAAATCGCGCGTGCTTGTTCAAGCATGTTCGCGCGTTGCAGAAAATGGCATGGTTGTCAAAACGGATTCGCCGCGTGTGCAACTCGCGCGTAAAGTGTTACTCGAAATGCTTCACAGCGCAGTGGACTTGAGTCAAGCACCGGAAATTCAAACCTTTACCAAAAAATACAACGCCGACCCATTGCGCTATGGTGAAACCGGCGAACGGCGCGAATTTCCCGTGTATGACGACAATCCGTTTTACGTGCGCGATTACAGCAAGTGCATCATGTGTTGGCGCTGTACGCAAGCGTGCGGCGAAGATGTGCAATGGACGTTCGCCATTCATCGCGCGGGACGCGGTTTTGAAACACATATCGCAACGTTTCAAGAAGTGCCGATTCCCGAATCCACCTGCGTCTATTGCGGCAATTGTGTGCAGGCATGTCCGACAGGCGCGTTAAAAGCAAAACGCGCCGCGTGGCTCGAACAAGGGCTTGATATAAAACAACTCGCGCGCGTGAGTAATCTCGAACGCCGCGAGAAAAAGTAAGTTTGGAAAGAATTTATTTTGAAAGTTTTATGTTGAACTTTATTCAACAACTCAAACGCCTTAACTCTCCAACCAAAAAATTTCTTTTTGTCACATGCTGCATCATTTTTATTTTCGCTTGCAGCGGGCATTATCCATCAGCGGTCAAGCCAGCCGATCTAAAACCAGATGACTTGTCCAACAAGAATTTTGCATTCGACTATATCTGTGAAAACAATCTATCCGGCAAAAAGATGCAAGGAACTAACTTCAGCGGTTCCGTTTTTCAGGGAACTGACTTGAGCAAGGCTGACCTTCGGGATGCCGACTTGTCAGGTGCAGATTTAAGATGGGCGAACCTTCGGGGAGCGAATCTCGGTGGGGCAAAATTGGATGACGCGAAATTCTATGGGGCGGATTTTACCGGCGCTCAAATCGATGAAAAATGGGCAAAGATTATTGATATGCTTGTTAGAGGTGATGCAAGCGGAAAAGACTTGAGTCACTTTGACTTGAGCAATGTCGAATTCAATAGGTCGGTGAATCCTTTCTTTTGTGACGAGACTTGGTTCAAGAAAATTGAAGCGATTCCACCTTTCCGTTTTAAAGATGCAAATCTTACAGGGGCAAATTTACAGAATTCGGTTCTGCATAAGTTAGATTTGAGTGGAGTGAATTTCCACGGAGCAAATCTGATGAACGCTGATATGCAGGGCAGCACTGCGAAAGAAGCCAACTTTACACACGCCGATTTGAGGGATGCTTCGTTGTATTTTATAGATTTTCAGAGTGCAGATTTCACAGGAGCTGATTTGAAGGGCGCGCACCTTAGTTTTGCCAAACTGCAAGGCGCTGCCATAACGAAGGAACAACTCGATACTGTAGCAGATTTGGAATGTGCTATTTTGCCTGACGGAACGCGTTACCCCAGCAAGCAAGACTGCGAGTAAGAATCAAAAAGGAGATTTCATGCAATCCATCATCGGGTTTGACAACGCATCATTGCTCAATCTCATCGCGCAGATTGGCATGTTGATTGCGTTGTACGTGGGCTATTACTTTGCGAAAATAAAAAAGTTTCGCCCGCAGCACGCCAACATTCAAACGAGCGTTGTGTTACTCAATCTATTTTTCATCCTCTTTATCATGGCATCTTCCGCCATGATTATTTTGCAGGGTGCGCGTTTCAATTCGCATCCCAATCCATTCATCCTCCTCCACATCCTTCTTGGTATCGTCTCGGAACTGTTGGGCATCTATCTGGTCATTCGCATGCGCACGAGTTGGCTCCCGCCGAATCTACGCGTCAAAAATTTCAAACGCTTGATGCAATTCACACTCGGTTTATGGACTGCCACCGTTTTGTTCGGACTCGTCATTTATGCATCGTTCTATTTGGGGCTCAAGTGAGAATGTGATGCCATACGCTTCAGCGTAAGCTGGTTATGAACAATTCAACTGCGACCATTACGCTGATTGGTTCGGGTGAATTTGGCGATACGATGGGCAAAGTGTACCGTCATGTTTTGGCAAAATGCCCCCCCGACCCCAACGCTGTTTTTCTCGACACACCTGCCGGTTTTGAACTAAACGCGGATGCCATCGCGGCAAAAGCCGTCGAATATTTTTTGCAGCGGCTCAGTCTTTCCCTGCACGTCGCGAGTTACAAAAACAAAATGCGCGCGTCCGCGCTCGAACTGGAAGCCGCACTGCGCGTACTGCGCCGCGCCGATTTGATTTTTGCAGGACCCGGCAGTCCGAGCTATACGATTCGCAATTGGCGCGCGACGCCACTTTGGGAAACAGTGTTGAATCGTTTCAAGCACGGCGCGCATTTGATGTTTGCGAGCGCGGCGGCAATTGCAATGAGCGCGTTCGCGTTGCCTGTGTACGAAATTTACAAAGCGGGCGATGATTTGCACTGGCTCGACGGACTGAATTTATTTGCCGCGCTCGGAATAAAGCTCGCCATCATTCCGCACTGGAACAATTCCGAAGGCGGCACATACGACACACGTTTTTGTTTTATGGGCGAAACGCGTTTTCGCGAACTCGCCCAACAGCTCGCAAACGATACGGTCATTTTGGGAATTGACGAGTACACCGCGTGTGTGTTTGATTGCGCGACAGAGCAAGTGAATGTGATGGGTGCGGGCAATGTGACAGTGCGCTGTGAGGGACAGGAATGGGTCTATCCTTCGGGCGAATCCTTTCCGTTTGCGCGCTTGCGCCCCAACTCGTTATCATCCGCAACGCTTCAGTCCGAACTCGCGCGCGCTTCCCTCAATGACCGTGATGAAACAACGCTGTACCTGATGCAGCTCGCCCATGCGTTGGATGAGGCGCAAGAGCCAACCCTCAAGCGCGATCTCATTGACCGCGCTCACGATACGATGCACGAATTGTCAGCCAATTGGATGGAAGCATCGCACACCGCGTCGCAGCAAGAGCTCGCACCATTCGTTGAAACCTTTATCGAAATTCGCAAACGCCTGCGCGAAGCAAAACAGTACGCGCTCGCCGATGAAATCCGCGCGCGGCTTGCCGAATTGGATATTGTGTTGGAAGACAGCAACGCGGGAACGACGTGGCACAAAGTATAGAGAGGCGAGCAGCGAGAAACGAGAGAAAACTTGAACGAAAAAAATTTACTGGCGCAAGAACTGACCGCACAACGCGATGCGCTCTTGACTATTTGCGACGCGTTGAGTGACACGCAACGGACCGAACCGATTACATCCGAAAGATGGAATGTCCAAGACAATCTTGGGCATTTGGCGTATTGGGAAAGTGTCACACTAGAGCATTTGTCACAGATTCTCAAAGAGGGGCGTCCCCACCCACCGCCCCCCGACGCCAACGAAACAAACATCAACGCGCGCGAACGCGCGAAGCGTCAAACGTGGGAATGGAAACGCATCCGCGCGGAATTTGAAAATACGCGCAACGCGTTGATTGAACGCGTCAATGGCTTGAGCGAAACTACTTTACAATTTTTCACGCCAACGCCATGGAGCGTTAACGGTCCGATTGTCACCGTCGAGATGCTTGTGCGAGACGACGTTCTCGGACACGGACGCGAGCATTTGGAGGCATTTCACAAAATCTATGACCATCGTTGATTTGAAACCTGAACATCAAAAATATGTGGGACAAATCGCAGCAATGCTTGTTGAGGCGTTCGCGCACTTTCCCGAAACATTTGACACCCTTGATGAAGCGCGCGCCGAAGTGCTAGAATCGTTTCAACCGAATCGCATCAGTCGCGTCGCGCTCGACGAGAATGACGCTGTGGTCGGCTGGGTCGGCGGCATTCCACAATACGATGGCAATGTCGTCGAACTGCATCCGTTGGCAATCAAACCATCACACCAACGACAGGGCATCGGACGCGCGCTCGTCGCGGATTTGGAAGAGCAAGCGCGTGCGCGCGGCGCCATCACCGTCGTTCTGGGCAGTGACGACGAATTTGATGGAACGAATTTATACGGGCAAGATTTGTATCCCGACATTGCGGCGCGCATTTCGGGAATCAGAAATGTTCGCAATCATCCGTACGAGTTTTATCAAAAATGCGGGTACGTTATTTATGGCATCGTCCCGGACGCGAATGGTTTTGGGAAACCGGATATTATGATGGCGAAACGGGTTGGCGAAATCAAAAGGAGCAATGATGCTCATGAATGAAAATATTGTGGCAACCACCTGCCCCTTCTGCGGCGTCGGTTGTCGTCTCGATTTGCATGTGAACGATAATCAGATTTCGCACGCGACGACGCCGTATGATGATATTACGAGCAAGGGGAATTTGTGCGTCAAGGGCAGATTCGGTTGGGATTTTGTGTATCATCATGAACGTGTGACAAAACCGCTCATTCGCAAAACATTACAATCACCCGGACATCGCGCGCCTGCAAAACGCGACGATTGGCGCGAAGCGAGTTGGGATGAAGCGTTGGAATTGGTGACAACGCGTTTTGCGAACGTTGTTGAAAAACACGGTCCCGACGCGACCGCCGTTTTTTGCTGCGCGAAAGCGACGAACGAAGACAATTACGCTTTGCAAAAAATGTTTCGCGCAGTGATTGGGACGAACAACATTGACCACTGCACGCGCTTGTGCCACGCGGGCTCGGTTGTCGCGTTACAAATGACCGTCGGCTCGTCGGCAATGTCCAATAGCGCGAGCGACATTTACGATTGCGATGTTGCCATCATCACCGGTTCCAATACTGCCGAATCGCATCCCATCATCGCGCTGCAATTCAAAGACGCGGTGATGCATCACGGCACAAAATTGATTGTCGCCGACCCGCGTCGCGTGGAAATGGTGAATTTCGCGGCGTTGTGGCTGCAGCAAAGACCGGGCACCGACGTTCCACTCTTTTCCGCAATGGCGAATGTCATTATTCAAGAAAAATTATTCAACGCGGAATTTGTTCGGAATCGTACGGAAAATTTTGAAACGTTCGCGCGCGCGATGGAAGATTTCACGCCCGAAATGGCGGAACGCATCAGCGGGGTGCCTGCGGAAAAAATTGTCCAAGCTGCGCGTATGTATGCTACCGCGAACAATGGCGCGATTTATTGGGCGTTGGGAATTCCTGAACATACGCATGGGACAGAGAATGCGTTGTCACTCGTGCACCTTGCCTTGTTGACCGGACACATCGGGCGGAAAGGCACAGGACTCAATCCATTGCGCGGGCAGAACAATGTGCAAGGCGCGTCCGACGCGGGCGCGATGCCGTGGCACTATCCCGGTTATCAAGCATCGGACGACCCGAAGACGGTAGAAAAATTTCGCGCGAAATGGGGCAACACGCCGCCGGTGGGACGCGGGCTGACGACAACCGAAATCGCGAACGCATGGGGAACCGGGCAGGTCAAAGCGCAATATGTCATGGGCGAAAATCCATTAATGAGCGAACCGAATTTGCGCCACGCACATCACGCGATTGAACATTTGGAATTTCTCGTGTGCCAAGATTTATTCATCAATGAAACGGGACGCTATGCGGATGTAATTTTGCCCAGCGCGAGTTTTGCGGAAAAGGATGGCACGTTCACCAACACTGACCGTCGCGTGCAGCGCGTTCGCAAAGCATTCGAGCCAATGGGACAAGCGCGCGCGGATTGGGAAATCATCACAGAAGTTGCATCGCGGCTCGAACGAAAACTGAATCGCACACACACTGCGTATTGGGGTTACGAACATCCGTCGGAAATTTGGGATGAGATGCGCGAACTTGTTCCCGCGTTCGCGGGCATCACCTACGAACGTCTTGATACGGAACGCTTGCAGTGGCCCGTTCCAACCGTTGACCATCCCGGTACGCCATTTTTATTCGCGGAAAGTTTCCCGCGCGGACGCGCAAAATTTTTCCCACTGGTGTACCAACGCAGCGCCGAAGAGCCCGACGCGGAATATTCGTACGCGCTTACGACGGGACGCGTGTTGTATCATTGGCACGGCGGAACGCTGACGCGTCATTCCAATTTGGATTTTGCCGCGCCCGAAGCGTTCGTCGAAATCAATCCCGCCGACGCGCCGCGCGTGCCGTGCGAAAATGGTTCGCCCGTACGCGTTTCGTCACGACGCGGCAGTGTTGTGTTGCGCGCGCGCGTGACAGAAAGAGCCGCGCCGGGTGTGGTCTTTGTGCCATTCCATTACGCCGAAGCCGCCGCGAATACGTTGACCATTGATGCGGTTGACCCGCAAGCCAAAATTCCCGAGTACAAAATCTGCGCGGTAAAAATCGAACCCGCAACGTTGAGTGAGTTGCAAGACGCGATGCCGCTGGGAACGGTCACAGCATAAAAAAATCGCGTGCTTCATAGCACGCGATTTTTTTTATATTCAGTTATGCAGTCAACAACACGATACGTCCGCGTCCGTGTCCCGTTTGGGATAACTCTTGTGCTTGACGCGCATCATTCAATGTGTAACGCGGTCCCACGATCGGCACGAGTTTTTTCGATTCCAAAAGTTCCGCGATGGTTTTCAAATTTCCCGTAGCCGCGCGTCCCGCGCTGACCGCGCGCACGTTATGGTCTTTTCCCGCATCGGGCGCGAGAAAGGCGGCAACCGTGACAAAGATGCCGTTCGGTTTCAGGACTTGGAAGGAACGCTCCATCAAATCGCCGCCGACGGTATCAATCACCACATCCACATCGCGCACCACCGTTTCAAATTTGGTTGTCGTGTAATCAATCACCGTATCCGCACCGAGTGATTTTACAAATTCGGCATTTTGAGCGGACGTGGTAGCGGTGACATGCGCGCCTTTCCATTTTGCAAGCTGCACCGCGTAAATTCCCACACCGCCTGCGCCGCCATGAATTAACACGCGTTGTCCTTTTTGCACCTTCGCTTGTTCGATCACCGCTGCCCACGCGGTTAACGCGCCGAGGGGAACGGATGCGGCTTCTTCAAAGTTCAAGTGTTTTGGTTTGACTTGGACATCCGCCGCGCCTGCAATCGCATATTCCGCGTAACCGCCCACAGTGATTCCAAAAACCGATTGCCCGGGCTCAAACGCGGTGACATTTTCGCCAACGGCTTCTACAATGCCCGCAGCATCTACACCGGGCGTCCACGGCATCGGCAATGGCATGAACTCTTTGTAATATCCTTCGCGCATTTTCCAATCCGCCGGATTGACCCCTGCCGCAATCACCCGAATCAAAACTTGGTCGGCTTGTGGGTGCGGGCGCGGGGTTTGGTCGAGCACAAGTTTGTCGAGCCCGCCATATTCGTGAATTCGGACTGCTTTCATCGTTTTAAGTGACATGATTTTCCTCTCCTGAATCAAGTTATTTACACCTGTTGACTAAACAACACTTGTCGTATATAATACGAGCGTTGTCAAAGAACGTCAATCACCAAAAACGGATTTTTGTTGTTTAGACAACAAAGGAGTGAAAAATGTTGACAAAAGAGCTGCCTGTTGAACGCGTGGATCCACGCGCCAAACGCACGCGCCATTTGCTTATGGACGCGTTTGGGCAATTGCTTTCCCAAAAATCATTTGAAGATATCACTGTTCAAGACATTACGGAACGCGCCACAGTCAATCGCGCGACGTTTTACGCGCACTTTGAAGATAAATACATTTTGGTGGAACAATTTTTGCGTGAATGGGTGCAGCAAGAATTGCATAAAAATTTGCCGCCGGGTTCTGAATTTTCACAGGCGAATTTACAACGCTTGATTCAAACCCTGTGCGAATTTTTGTTACAATTGCACACACACTGCGTCCCATCGAATCGTCGGCAATTTGATTCGTTGGTCGAGCAAGAAACCAAAGACCAAGTGCATGAAATTTTATTGCGTTGGTTAAAGCAAATTGGCACTGGGCGCGCCGCGAATCAAAACCAAATCGAATTGCAAGCCACAATGACGAGTTGGGCAATGTACGGCGCGGCATTGCGTTGGAGTTTGGGAGAGCGCAAAGAATCGGCAGTGGATTTTGCGCGTAGCGCGTTACCACTGATGATGGCGAGTCTCGATCTACCGCACAGCGCTGTTGCAAAAACAAAATCCACTACGCTAAAATAAGTTCGCCAGCCCCGCATGGATGGTGCGTGATGAACTCGTTTTCCAACCCTCTCCGTGAACGCGCGGAACGTAATCTCGGCGCGTTGGTGATTGCGATTGAATTTACACTCATCAGTGTCATGGTGGGCGTGATTCTTTTTCCGTTGATGGATTTCGCGACGCCGATTCTGCGCGAATTGAAATTTGAATACATGCTGTATATCGTCAGCGGACTTGTATTGATTCTGTACATTTGGACCGAAGTCATTTCACATTCGCTTTCGTTCATTGGTTGGCCCATTGATATTTTTCACAATCTGCTTTACATCGTCTTGGCAATGGTGTTGGCGATTCAAATGCACTTTTTACAAGAACCGCAAGGATGGTTCGCGATAACATGTTTGAGCGCAATCGTTGCAGGTGCAGTTGGCTATTACGACAAACGTGTCATCGAAGAACGCAAGCAAGGCGCGACGGGCGCAGCCGCCCAATTGTTTGACGCCGCGTATCAACGACAGCAAGCGCTGGTACGTACGCTCCCGTTCACTATCTTGAACGCGTTTGTGCAAGCAGGTCTGATTTATTTCTTTCCCGCGCTGTTTCTGGAAAACCATTTGCATCTGGTTCTTGTCGTCATCCAAATCACCGCATTCCTGGTCTTACTCTGGCGCACGCTGCACGAATTCAAAGCGCAACGCGAATTGATTGTTGCAAAAGCCGTACAAGAACTTTTGCAAGAAGAACACGCCGCGTGACGAGCCGCATCTGCGGCTCGTTTCTTTGGAACAATTTTAGAAATAGCTTACACTCGACACATGGGACCACTCAAAGGACAAATCGCCCTCATCACCGGCGCCTCGCGCGGCATCGGACGCGGCATCGCGCAACGTCTTGCACGCGCGGATTGTGACGTCATTTTGCTCGCGCGTTCGGAAAAGGAATTGAACGAACTCGCGATGGACATCAAAACGGCGGGACGCGAGGCAATGGCGATTCCCACTGATTTGCGCGAGGCGCAAGAAATCGAGAGTGCAGTCAAAAAGGCGCTGAATTATTTTGGGCGCATTGATATTCTGGTGAACAACGCGGGCTTGTGGCACTATGGCGCCGTACAAAATTTTGACATCGCGGAATGGGATGAAATGTTCGATGTGAATGTGCGCGGCACCTTTCTCACCACAAAATTCGTTTTGCCCTCCATGCTTACGCGGAAACGCGGACACATCGTGAACATCGTATCTGTTTCGGGTTTGATTGGCGAAGCGCAAGCGGCGGGATACAACGCGACCAAATGGGCGGTGCGCGGATTCTCGTATTCGCTCTTGAAAGAAGTGCGCGAGCAAGGAATTCGTGTTACAGTCATCAATCCCGGCGGCGTCAATAACGACAACGGCACGAGCGTGCGCGATGCGAAACTGATTCAGAATCAAGATGTTGCAGAACTCGTATATTTGGCAGTGACAATGCCGCCGCGCGCAAATCTCACCGAAGCAACACTGTGGTCAGAATTGGATGAAACGGCGCTGCTGCCATAACGCAGTGCGTTATATTTTTAGAATTTGGCTACGATGGACAATTCCACGATAGAATCGTTACCCGAACCCGATGCGCGCCAACAACGCATCACACGCCTTTTGCTTTTGGTCTGGCTCGCGCTCGCGCTGGTTGTCGGCGCGTTGTTGTGCTATATCGTTTCCACGGCGTTTCGTCCGCCGCCTGTCGAACCGCTCTTGGTCGGCGAATTGGACGAGTATCCGCTCAATTCCGTGAATCTCGAATTTATCAACGCGCGCGTGTTTGACGATACGGCGAATAAAGAAATGGAAACGCTGCCGCTCCAAGTCGTCCGCGATGCGAACGGCACCATCACCGTCTTTTTGGCGCGGAGTACACGCCAGTCGGAAGCGATTCTCATTCCGCGCAGTTGTGTCGTGGAATGGGACGACTCGCTGCAAAAATTTCTGGAATTATGCGGGGGTTCGCAGTGGAATCGTGACGGAACGTATGCGGCGGGTCCGGCGCCGCGCAATCTCGACCAATTTCCGGCGCGCGTCGAGAATGGGCGAGTGTGGATTGAACCAAAATTGGTCAAGGGCGCGGCACATCCTTGAGACGGGGGCTGATGCAAACAAGCAGGGGGTCTGTTCCACCACCTGACTCGTATAAGTGAATGGCGCGGCACGCGCCCATTTCATTTTTGCGAGGAGACGATGCACAGCCAACTCAAATCCGCGTTCACGCTTTTGGCAATTTTATTTCTAGCTGCATGTGGGAACAGCACAAGCGTTACTCCCGTTCCACCGTCACCAGCCAATATCCCCACTGCTGCGCCGACAAACACACTTCCTCCCCCAACAGATACACCCGCGCCCACCGCCGCGCCAACTGACCTTCCGCCAACCCCAACTTCACCCCCCCCCACCCTCGCGCCAAGCGCGCGCCTGGACTATATCGCAACAATTGACGCGCCCGACAAATTGTCGCGCCCCGACGGTCTCGCCACCGATGCAGAAAACAATTTGTATGTTCTCGACACGCGCAAAAATCGCGTCGTGAAATTCGACGCGGCGGGAAAATTTTTAATGACGTGGGGCAAAGCGGGAATTGGTGAAGGACAAATTTTATCGCTCGGTTGGGGCGGACTCGCGAGCAAAAATGATTTTGTGTACGTCGTTGACAATGCCAACACGCGCATAGACAAATTCACGCGCGATGGAAAATTTGAGACGATGTGGGGACAAAACGCGGACGGCACGCGCGAGTTTGTGCGTCCGATTTATCTTGGCATCAATAGCAAGGGCAACGTGTATGTCACTGACGACGAAAATCCCGAAATCAAAATTTATGATGCCGAAGGAAAATTTCTTTCCAAGTGGGGTGAAAAAGGAAAGGGCGCGGGACAATTGTCACACGTCACCGGCATTGCGATTGATTCACAAGACAATGTGTGGCTCGCCGATTTTGAAAATAACCTCATTCAAAAATTTTCCGCGGATGGGAAATATATCCTGGGCTTTGGCAAAAAGGGAGCCGCGCCCGGCGAATTGAACGGACCGAACGCGCTTGCGCTCGATTCGTTCGGACACATTTACGTTACAGACAGACTAAATCATCGCGTCCAAGTTTTTTTGCCCGACGGCATATTGCTCGCGGCAATCGGTTCGCAGGGCAAAGCGAATGACCAATTTGATTTCCCTGCAGGCATCGCGGTGGATTCGCAAAACAACATTTACGTCAGCGACGAACGAAACAATCGCGTGCAAAAATTTCGGCTGGTGCAAGGACAACCATGATAAATCTTGAAAGTGAACACGCCGCGCTTGTCGAAATCCACGCGCAAGACCGCGCCGCACATTTTCAAACGAGCGTTGAAATGCTCACCGAACATCAAGCGGACAATTTTGTTTATGTCGGCAACGGGGAGATTTCGCACATTACGCGCGCGGATTTCATCGCAACCTTTTCGCGTTCATTCAAAAATGCGACCTATTTTGAATGGGATGACCTCGAACCGCCGCTTGTGCGCGTTTCTGATGACGCAACCATGGGATGGATGATTGTGCGAAATCGGGTGCGGCGCACTCAAGTCCAAGAGGATGGCAGTGAGGTTGAACGCATGTTTATTTACGCGGGCATCATGACGTACGAAAAGCAAAACGGAAAATGGATGCGCGTTGCCAACGTTTCCACGTTTGCCGAATATAAAGCATAAAAAAAAGAAACCCGTTCCATTGCGCGAACGGGTTTCTTTTTTTTCAAATTCTTTGTGCTATAATTTTCTGCGTGCCGATTGCTGTCGAAAATCGCCGAATAGATTTGGAATCACTTGTCAGCGACACTGATGAAAAATTTTCGATTCCGTTGCGTTTTGGACTGGGCGCAGGTTTGTATTTTGAATATTTTCGGCGCCCAAATGACCTTCCTTCGCACTTTATCATTGGCTTTAATCGCCATCTCAATACAAATCTCACCGCGCGCAGCGCGCAATATCAAAACGGAAACGCGCGCGATGCAATTCGCGACGCGTTGCGCGAGAACGCGCTGTTATTCAATCTTGACCGCGCGCCGACCACCGCGTTGATGGGCATGGAAATGCTCGCGGAACACCTCGCCGATTTCCAAATGATTCCTGATTGGCAAACGTGCTTGCGTGATATGCACGTCGAGATTACTGCCACAGATTCCTGCTATCGCCGCATCTATTTATCTTTCTTGCAGGAAATTCAAACGCTTGTTGACGCGACAAATCTCATTACTGAATTATCCGAAATCGCGGACGAATGGGACGCGCTCGCCTCGCAGATCACTCTCGCAAGGAACGATTCAGCTCAACTCGAACGCGCGAGTCGCCTCTTGCGCCGTATCGCTTTTCGCGAAGAACACTTTTGGGGACAAGTGCTAGATTTATGATGACGGATTCGTGGTTTATGATTTCACGGACAAATACGACTATTCGAAAATCATAAATCCGAAATCAAAAATTCCTACATGCCTCGTTCCACTTGGCTCAACATTCTCATCATCCTGCTCGTCATTATCGCCGCGTCGTATGTGGCGCAATTGGTGTTGGGTTTTTTCAGCGGCTTTGGCGACATTATCTTGTTGTTGCTGTTATCATGGCTGGTCTCGTATGCGTTGAGTCCGTTGGTGGATGGCTTGAGCGGGCGTCCCATTCTCGTCGAGCTGGTGCGAGTACTGACCTTTGACCGTTTTCAAATCCCCAAAGGACGCTTTGCGGAATTTAACGTAACGCGCCCGCTCGCCGTCGCTATTGTTTATCTGGGCGTTCTGATTTTGGTGGTCATTGCCGTCGCGTCGCTCATTCCCGCGATTTTGGCACAAGTTAATTTAGTTGTTCCACAGCTGAGTAACATTGATGTTTTGGAAGCCACCTTCACGAACCTCACGCTCGGACTATTCAACCGCTTGAACATTTCACCGGACTTGACGAGCATCATTGATAACGCGTTCAACAGTCTGCAATCGCTCGCGACGCCCATTCTCCAAAATACCGTTGCCATCCTGACGAGCGCGCTCGGTTTTCTCGGCAACGCGCTGCTCGTGATTTTGTTTTCCTTTTTCTTTGCGCTGGACGGTCCGCGCTTTAACGCGATGTTGTTCGAGGTCATGCCCGAACGCTTGCATCAAGAGACACGCATGTTTTTAATAACCACAGACCGCGCGTTTGGGGGCTTTTTACGTGGGCAGATTTTGCAAGCGAGCGCAATCGGAATTGGCACGGGCATTATCTTGGGCATGTTTGGAATTCAAGCGCCGTTGTTGTCGGGAGTCTTTGCGGGTTTGATGATGCTCATTCCACTGCTCGGACCCGTTTTGTCATTTATTCCTCCACTCATCGCCGTTTTATTGACCGACCCCGGACAAGTGCTTTGTGTTATGATTTGTGTTGCCTTACTTCAAGTCATCATTGTAAATATGCTCATGCCGCGCATCATGGGCAATGCGTTGGGTTTGCATCCGTTGGTCATCATTGTCTCGTTGCTGATTGGAGTCAAGGTCGCGGGGTTCTGGGGCGCATTTTTTGCAATGCCGCTGGCGGGAATTATTTCGGCGTTTGGTGCGTTCTTGATTCGACGTCGCCAACGCTTGGCAGAACTGACCGCGTCGATTGTCCGCGACGAGGAGAGTGATTCTTCCCCTCCGCCGCTTGATGCTTCGCTGTTGGTCGAGCCACACAACGAACTTGTCAGTCCGTCCGATACCGTACAACACGAGAGCCGCGCATAGCGCGGCTCTCGTGTTGTACGCGTAATAAATTTGTCTCAAGGAATATCCACAGGCAACGACCCGTCACTCGCAAAGAGTCCAATAAAAGATTCCACCACACGCGGGTCAAATTGTGTGCCGCTGTGCGCAATAATTTCCGCCAACGCCGCACTGTGCGGCAGAGCATGCCGATACGGACGCGTAGAAGTCATGGCATCGTACGTATCGGCTACGGCAAAGATGCGCGCGCCGAGAGGAATTTCTTGTCCGCGCAAACCGGCAGGATAGCCCGTGCCGTCAAACATTTCCTGATGATGAAGCACGACGGGCAGTGCTTCTCTAAGAAATGGAATCCCCTTGAGCATTTCATAGCCCAAACGCGGATGCTGATTCATAATGAGGCGTTCTTCCGGCGTCAAAGGTCCGGCTTTGAGCAGGATGTTATCGGAAATGCCAATCTTGCCGACATCATGCAAAAGCGAGCCGCGTTCGAGGTTCGTCAATTCTTGCGGCGACAAATTTAATTGCCGTCCAATCGCCAATGCCCATTTTGTCACGCGCTGCGAATGACCTTCTGTTTCGCGGTCGCGCGCATCCAACGCGGCGGACAAGGCGAGCAACGTCGCTTGATACGATTCTTCCAAATCATTCAACGCAATCGAAAGGGATGCCGCTTGTTCGAGCGTTTGCTCATTGAGACTCAAGCGGTGCAACGCTTGCGCGGCAAGATTCGCAATCGTCGTCAAAAGCCGCACACTGTCTTGCGTCGGAGTGCCTTGTTCTTGAAAACCAATAAAGAGTGTACCCAAAACTCCTGCGGGAATACGAAGCGGCGCAACAATCGCGCTGCGCATATTCTCAAACACATCGGGGATATTCACACGCGGGTCGTTCGTCAAATCTTGAATCGCAAAGGTTTCGCCCGAGAGAAATGTTTCCCACGACAAACCGCCAACCTCGCGCGGAATCGCCACACCAAGGTGCTTCATGTTGAATACAGCCGCGACCTCAAAGTGTTCACCGTCGGGAGTCAAGAGTTGCAACGAACCGCCTGTCGCCTGCAACATGCCCACCGCATCCCGCACTACCAACTCCAGCAATTGCTCTTGTGTAGTGGCGGTTCGCAGCGCGTTGGAAAATTCAAACATCGCGCTGATTTCGGCGAGACGCTTGCGCGTTTCGTCGAGCAAACGCGCGCGTTCAATGCCCGCGGCAATCTGTCCCGCCAATGTCGTGAGCAAACGCAAATCGTTCGCGTCAAAGGTGTTGGGTTCGGGATGCGCGACAGCAATCACCCCAATCACGCGTTCGCTAATCGTCATTGGCGCGCCGAGACATGCGCGCGCGGATTCCGCAAACGCATTGAAACGCGAATCGCGCGCAAGGTCTTGAATCAACAAGGGCTGACGATTGCGCATCACCCAATTTGAAATCGCGCTGCCCCAACCCGATTCCGTCGTACGCGCCGAAGCCACCATTACACGCACCTCATCCTCATGCTGCGGTGCAAATGTCACGTGTACATCATCACTTTGCAAGAGTTCGCCGATTTCACTGGTGACATTCGAGACGACGCGCTCTAACGACACTTCGGAATTTGCCGCGACGATGACATCATTCAACAAAATCAATTCGTCCAGGCGCCGCGCCGCCGCCTGCGAATGACGCGCTTTTTCCAACGCCATCGCAGTTTGCGTGGCGACGAGATACAAGAAATGAGATTGTTCTTCGGTAAAAAGGCGCGGCGTGCGACTATAGACGCCGAGCAAACCAATTACGCGTGTTTCGGCAAGCATCGGCGCGCACACACCTGCCGTCACCTGATGACGCATCAAATAATCCGATGCTTGAAAACGCGTTTCGTTTGCAAAATTTTCAATGATGACCGGCGATTGTGCGCGCAGCACATAGCCCGCGTGCAAATGCGGGTCGCTCAATGTTCGCGTCCGTCCTACCGCGCCGCGCCGCCAGCCATGTCCATTCGCCAAGACAAAGGAACCCGAATTGTCGGGCAAGAGAATTTCCGAATAGTCACCCGGCAAGAGTTTGTCAAGTGTGTCAAGCGTGCGCTCCAACACTTCGTCAGGACTGATGGCACTCAAAAAACGTTGTGCCAATTCACGCAGCGCGCTTTGTTCCTTGAAACGACGTTCGGACTCGGCAAAGAGCCGCGCATTTTCGATGGACTGTGCAGCTTGGTCGGCGAGTCCGAGAATAAATTCTCGGTCAACGAGTTCCAGCGCGCCCTCGCTCTTGCCCAATATGACCCCGCCAATCGCGCGCCCTTTGGCGCGCAGTGGCACAACGACAATGACATGAACTGACAGTTGGTTGATGATTTTGCGCGCGTTGGCGCTGATGGCATCACTCTGCGTATTGGTGATAACAACGCGTCCGATTTCCAAGGCGCGCTGCGCGTCAGGATATTGCGGCATTGAAAGATTCCGATACGGTTCGAGTACTTCGTCAGTGACTCCAAAATGCGCTACGAGCCGCAACCCTTCCGTCCCCTCGCGGAGATAAAACAGTCCGTGATTCGTTCGCGTGATATTCAACAACACGGCAAGAAAACGTCGCGCCAATTGCTCGACATCAACCCATTCATTGACGGTGGAAGCGACAGCGCTAAATGCCGCCATTTGGTCAGTCCGCAAACGCGCTTCTTCCAACGCGCGCTCACGCTCCAAAACCATTGCCACTTGCTGCGCGACGGCGGAAACAATTTGTTGGTCTTCTTCCGAAAACTGTCCGTCAATCCGATGCGACTCGACGATGAACGCGCCACCGATACTTCCTTGCTGAATCAATGGGGCAGCGAGAACGGACTGCACATACGAAACGACTTGCCCCACCCCGGCAGCTTTCGCATCGAGCATCGCGTGGTGCGGCATGTTTTGTGCGATAGGATGCGAGTCCATCACCAACTGCGCCACATTCTTGATGAACGCGCGTTCGTCGGGCAAGGCAGCATCTCCATCCGGATACATAAAAATTTTTTCGCGGTGAGACGCGTCCACTTGTACGCCGGCAATGCGGTCTGTCGGAATCACCTCGCGCAACAGTCCGAACAATTGCATGAAAAATTCATCAAGCGAAGCAGTGGATGAAATCAAACGCGAAAGGCGCAAAAAGAAACGCGCCTCTCGAAACGCGCGCGCAGTGCTGCGGTCGCCAACCAAAAGTTCGTCGGCTATAACAGGCGAAGTTGCAGAAAACGCGCTTTGGATTTCCATTAGAATTTTCTTGTCGTTGCGCAAAACGTCAGCTGTCGCGAAGCAATCTTTCACTTGTTATCAAGATTGCTTCGCTCACTCAGCTCGCAAGGAAATTATCCGCCGCCGCCCACGCCATGCACGCCGCCTTCGGTGAGCGCGCGCAAATCGCCAAGGACCGCGTCAATCTCTTCCAACGTGACCGGCGCGCCGGTATTGACGTGTTTTAATTCGCCGCGCGCAATTTTTTGCTGGGCAATATCGCGCACGGACGTATTGTGTGCCATTGCTTCTTTGGCAATTGCCGCACCTTCAAGATAACCGATAACGGGATTCAAGGCAGTGACAATAATCACATTTTTGCCGAGCCATCCTTCGGCTTTTTCGCGGTTCGCTTTGATGCCCTCCACGCATTTTGTCGTGAACGCGTCAATCGCATTAGTAAAAATATCCATCGCCATAAACAAATCGTAAGCGATGACCGGCATCATCACATTGAGTTCCAGTTGTCCTGCCGCGCTCGCGAGCTGCACGGTGAGATTGCTGCCCATGACGTGATAGCAGACCATGTTCAACATTTCCGCGAGTACGGGATTCACTTTACCGGGCATGATAGAAGAACCCGGCTGAACCGCCGGCAAACGAATCTCATCGAGACCCGTGGTAGGACCCGATGCGAGCAAACGAAAATCATTCGCGATGCGCGTGAGGGTGACAGCCAACGTATTCAACGATGCAGAAAAATCCGCAACGTCTGCCATACTCTGCATAGATTCAAACAAATTACCGGATGAACGCACATTGAAATTCGTTAATTCGTTTATTCGTTTCACCATTCGTTGATGATATTCGGGATGCGCGTTGAGTCCCGTGCCTGCTGCCGTGCCGCCAATACCCAAACGACGTACGCGGTCTGCTGCCGTTGCAATGCGTTCGCGGTCATTGTGAATCGCTTGCGCGTATCCGCCAAATTCTTGTCCCATGCGAACAGGCACCGCATCTTGCAAATGCGTGCGTCCCGATTTCACAATGTCGTCGAACTCGACACTTTTTTGTTGCAGCGCATCTACGAGTTTATTCAACGCGTTCAACAAATCATCCAACCGATACAACACGCCGAGCCGAATCGCGGTGGGAATTGTATCGTTGGTACTTTGCGCCATGTTGACATGGTCGTTTGGATTGACCGGTTTTTTCGCGTCGGTGATTTGTGCGCCGAGCAATTGGTTCGCGCGATTCGCAATCACTTCGTTCACATTCATGTTGTGCGAAGTGCCTGCGCCTGCCTGAAACGGATTGAGCTGAAAATGCGCGGCGTGTTTGTCGTCCATCACTTCTTGTGCCGCTTCAACAATCGCGTTCGCAATTTTTGGGTCCAACAATCCCAAATCGCGGTTCACTTCTGCCGCCGCGCGTTTAATCAGCGCCATACTGTATATGAACGCGTGATTTTGTTTCAAATTGCTGATGGGAAAATTTTGCAGCGCGCGTTGGGTCTGTGCGCCCCACAGCGCGCTTTCGGGGACTTGGAGTTCCCCCATGGAATCTTTTTCGGTACGGTGTGACATAAGAACCTCTGGATGTTGGAGGTTAGAAGTTGGAAGCGGACCTCCAACATCCAACTTTTAACCTCCAATGTCGGTACAAGAAAAAGGCGGGTTCTCTGTACAAGAAAGCCCGCCTTGAAAATACGTCAATTAGTTTCCGCCCAAGTCGGCAAAACTTTGCACTTGAGAAATACGCGTCTGCGCCTGTGCTTTGAGCATTGGATTGTTGCTCACCTGCAACACGTGATTCAGCGCGTCCGTTGCTTTGTCGCGATTGCCCATCGCCGCATTCAGAATGCCGAGATAGTAATACGCGAACGCTTGTTTGGAATCGAGCTCGACCGTTTTTTGAAACGCTTTGAGCGCGTCGTCCCAGCGTCTGGCGATATAGTACGCGGCGCCGAGTTCCAGAAAATTCGCTGCCGTCGGTTCCGTCTTGACCGCGTTGGAATATTTTTCAATCGCTTCTTCTGTCGTCAAGAGCGCGTTGTTGGGTCGCGTCGTCGGTTGCTTTGATGACATCGTTTTACTCCGAATTGGGGTGCAAAAATTTTACCACGTTTCTCTAAAAATGTGACAAGTGACAACGAGGCATTTCTGTCACCTGCCACTCGTCACCTCTTGATTATCGGAATCGCGCCCGCCGCAATCAATTCGCCTTGCGCGGCTTGCGCGTTCAAGACACTCACTTTGGCGGCAACTTGCTGTGAAACATTTTTGAACGCGAGTCCGAGCGGAGAATCGGGTTCGGTAATCGTGACAGGCAAGCCGGTGTCGCCGCCCATGCGAATTTTCGGGTCGAGCGGAATTTCGCCGAGAAACGCGACGCTCATTTTTTCCGCCATCCGTTTCGCGCCGCCGTGGTCGAAAATGTCCGTGCGTTCGCCGCAGTGCGGACACAAAAAGTAACTCATGTTTTCGACAACGCCCAACACCGGAACTTCAAGACGTTTGAACATCGAAACACCCCGCACCACGTCGGACAATGCAACATCTTGAGGGGTCGCAACAATGACCGCGCCGGTGAGCGGCAATGTTTGCGCGAGCGTCAATTGCGCGTCCCCCGTCCCCGGCGGCAAATCAATGACCATGTAATCGAGCGCGCCCCATTCCACATCCGACAAAAATTGTTTGATGGCGGAATGTAACATTGGTCCGCGCCAAATCATCGCTTGCTCAGGTGACACCAAAAATCCCATGCTCATCAGTTTCAACCCAAACGCTTCAATCGGAATAATTTTATCGTTCTCGGCGAGTGGCTTTTGATGTTCAACGCCGAGCATAATGGGAATGTTTGGTCCGTAAATGTCCGCGTCGAGCAATCCCACACGCGCCCCTTGCTGCGCGAGCGACACCGCGAGATTCACCGCGACGGTTGTTTTTCCAACGCCGCCTTTGCCCGACGCGACGGCAATCGTCGAACGCACATTCATTTGCAGACGTCCGCTAATCCGCATGTCCGTCGGCACGTTCGCATCCCATTTGATGGAAACATTTTTTACACCGGGAATTGTTTTCACCGCCGCCGTCGCTTCGGAATCAATTTGTCCGCGCAAGGGACACGCAGGCGTCGTCAACACAATCGTAAAATTTACATCACCATCATGTACGGAAACATCGCGAATCATTTTGAGTGTCACAAGGTCACGATGCAGTTCGGGTTCTTGAACTGTGCTTAGTGCGTTAATGACTTGTTGTTCGGTTATCATTGGTTTCCTTATCAAATTTGAAATTCTTTGTAGTCGCGTGCTTGCATTCCGTTGACAAATTCAGAAAGAGTTTTTACGTGAGGCATGAGACGTCGCCACGAAGTCGTTGAAAGAACGAGTATCGCCAACTTTCTTGTTTGCAAATTTTGTTGATATTTCATATTTTGATCAGTTGTGACCAACAGGTCGTATCCCGCTTCTTCCGCTTGTTTCAGGAGTTGGCTATTTTTTATTTCTGACCACCCACGCTTAAATGCTGTTTCTACACTGTGCCCCACCAAATGTTTCCGTAAAGGTACGGGTGTGCCTTGGTCAAAAAGTATTTTCATAACGCGACAGGAATATCAAGAGACGCGAGTTCATGTTCCAACACTTGCTCCACCTGTTCGCGCGTCACACCCTGAAACCATTCGAGAAATTCGTCAACCGTTGCACCATCTCGCAGATTTTCAAAAAGTGCGCGGACAGGAACACGCGTGCCTCTGAACAACCACGCGCCACTTACTTTGCCCTCTTGGCGCTCAACGGCTGGACACGTACTCCAATCAATCGGTTTGTTTGCTGTTGCTTGATTCATTTTCGTTCATCACTTGATTTCAAAACCGCGCGCAATCTTTCTCTGGGGCGAATGTTCGACCAACTGCATCAACTCAATTGCGTTGTCGTCAGGGTCACGAATCCACGCTTGCCAATTGTGGTCGAGTCCAACTTTCGGTTCTTGTTCAATCGCAATTCCTTCGCGCCGCAAATGTTCCACGATGCCATGTAAATCATCGGTGAGCAAACACAAGTGCATGAAACTTTGTTTGCGCTGCGCGTCGGGTTCGGGACCGTGAGGAAAAATTTCGATAAAGCGGTCTCCGCCAACATGCAAATAAATCAACATCAACGAACCATCATCACGATTCAAGCGAAACGATTCGCGAATGCCAAGTTTTGCATAAAACGCGAGTGAGCGTTCGATGTCGTGTACGGCAAAGGCAGGATGTCCGAGGTCGGTGATCATAAAACGATTATACGCTAAAACTTTTCCGCGTCTATTCAAAAAAAGAGGCGGCGATTTACACCGCCGCCTTTTCTTATGTGAGTAACAGATCCACAGTGATTCCTGAAAATCCAATCAACTCAAAACCAAGTTGATTGGATTTTCGAGCAACTTTTTCAACGCCTGCAAAAACTGTGCGCCTAATGCGCCATCAACAATGCGGTGGTCAGCGGAGAGCGTTACTTTCATCACTTGGGCGATTTGAATTTGGTCATTGAGGACAACGGGAATTTTTTTCACCGCGCCGACGGCGAGGATGGATGATTCGGGCGGATTGATAATCGCGGCAAATTCGTCAATCCCGTACATACCGAGATTGCTGATAGAGAATGTGCCGGGTCCCAAGTCTTCGGGTTTCATTTTGTTGGCGCGAGCGCGGGCGGCGAGTTCTTTGGTTTCCGTCGCGATTTGTTTGAGCGATTTTTGGTCGGCGTTGTGCAACACGGGCGTGAGCAAGCCATCGTCCACCGCGACGGCGACGCTGATATTGATGTCGTCGCGCAGTTCTATTTTGTCGCCTTTGAAATACGCGTTGACATTTGGAAATTTTTGCAGTGTGCGCGCAGCGGCAGCGACAATCAAATCATTCACGGAAAGTTTTTCCGCGTCGTTCGCCGCCATCGCGTTCAGTTGTCCGCGCAGTTTCATTGCCTCATCCATGAAAATTTCCATCGTGAGATAGAAATGTGGAATCGTGGATTTCGATTCTTGCAAACGACGCGCAATGACTTGGCGCATTTTGCTCAATGGTTTTTCACCCGCGACGAGTGCAGTTGGCGTCGGTGGCGAAACAGGCGCGGGTTTTGCGATGGGCGCGACAGGTTGCGGTTTCGCGACGGGTGCCGATGGCGCGCGGTTTTGCAAAAATGCTTTGACGTCGCGTTCGATGATGCGTCCGTTCGGTCCTGTGCCTTGCAGTTGCGCGAGGTCAATTCCACTTTCACGCGCGATATTTTTTGCGAGGGGCGATGCTTTGACGCGTTCGCCGTTGGATGATGCAACCGCGACAACCGGCGCGGCTTGCATTTGCGTTTGGGCAACGGGGGGGGGTGAAGCAGGCGCGGGTTTTGATTCGGACGCAGGTGCAGCACTCGGGGCATTAGCATTTTCACCTGCAGCCGCAATCACCGCAATCGCCGTATTCACGGGAACCGTTTCGCCGGGCTGGACGAGAATTTCCGCGAACACACCATCAACGGGCGCTGTCAAATCTACCGTTGCTTTTTCGGTTTCGATTTCGCCAATGGTTTCGTTACGCGTAACCGCGTCGCCAACATTTTTGAGCCAGCGCGAAACTTTGCCTTCGGTCATGTCAAAGCCCATCGAGGGCATGATGACGTTTGTAGCCATAAATTAGTCGAGAGTAGAGAGTGGACAGTAGACAGTCGAAAAATTTACTGTTGACTATTTACTGTTGACTATCTACTAACCAAGCATTTTCTTTACTTCTGCCATTACGCGCGCTTCGTCGGGGAAGGAAAGTTTTTCCAAATTTGGCGCGTACGGAAGTGGGACTTCTTCTTGCGTAATGCGCAGCACCGGCGCGTCAAGATAATCAAACGTTTCGAGTCCGATGCGCGCGGCGATTTCCGCGCTCACACCGAATGTCATCCAGTCTTCTGTGAGGACGATGGCGCGATGTGTTTTGCGAACGGACGCGTAAACGGTCTCCCAATCAATTGGGCGCAGCGAACGCAAATCAACGACTTCAACTTCGATGCCTTGTTTCGATAATTCATTCGCCGCGTTCAATGCAACATGCACCATGCGCGAATACGTAACAATCGTCAAATCTTTGCCTTCGCGTTTCACATCCGCGACACCAAACGGAATTTTGAATTCGCCTTGCGGCACTTGACCTTTTTCGCCATAGAGCCGCGAGTGTTCGATAAAGATGACGGGGTTTTGCGAATACATCGCCGTCGTGAGCAAACCTTTCGCGTCGTACGGCGTCGAAGGCATCACCACAATCAAACCGGGCACATGCGCGAACCACGCTTCAAAGGATTGCGAATGGGTCGCGGCAAGTTGTCCCCAACCGGCAGCCGTGCGAATTACAACGGGTGCGCGCATCGTGCCACCGAACATCGAATAAATTTTCGCGGTGTTGTTGACAATTTGGTCAATCGCCACGAGCGCAAAATTAATCGTCATAATTTCCGCGATGGGTTTCATGCCGCCCATCGCCGCGCCGGTTGCAACGCCGATGATGCCCATTTCCGCAATCGGTGTATCAATCACACGATGTCCGCCAAATTCGTCATGCAAGCCGCGCGTGACCGCGTACGTTCCGCCCCACACACCGACTTCTTCCCCCATGATGACAACATTGTTGTCGCGTTTCAATGCTTCGCGCATTGCTTCCTTGAGCGCGTCGCGGTACGTCACTTGAATCATGTCAGCCATCAATTCATTCCTCCACCAAAATATCAGTATAGAGTTCGCTCGCTTCGGGGAATGGACTGTCTTCGGCAAATTGGACCGCGTCCGCGACTTGTTTGTCCACGCGCGTAAAAATTTCTTTGATGAGCGCATCCGTCGCCCAACCGCGCTCGATTAATTTTTTCTCCCAGCGATTGAGCGGGTCATCAGGGCGACGTCCTTCAACTTCTTCTTTGGTGCGATAGCGCTGCGGGTCACCCATCGAATGACCTTTGAAACGATACGTCATCGCTTCGACCATTTGCGGACCTTCACCGCGTCGTGCGCGTTCTGCAAATTGTTTAATCGTGCGATACACCAGTTCGATATCATTGCCATCAATCTGCGTCGCGGGCATTCGATACGCTTGCGCTTTTTCATAAATATCCGCAACAGCGGATGCGCGTTCGACCGCAGTACCCATGCCGAACATATTGTTTTCGACCAAGAACACAACGGGCAATTTCCAAACAGCCGCCATGTTCAACGCTTCATGGAACATGCCGATATTGGTAGCGCCTTCGCCCATCACGCAAAACGCGATGCGGTCACGCTTGAGATATTGATGTGAAAATGCCATGCCTGCCGCGAGCGGAATGTGTCCGCCGACAATCGCGTAACCGCCCCACATGTGATGCTCGACACTGGCAAAGTGCATTGAGCCGCCCTTGCCTTTGACCAGCCCCGTGCTTTTACCGTACAGCTCTGCCATCGCAGGTTTGGGGTCAACGCCGCGCGCCAGTACCCAACCGTGGTCACGATAGTGCGTAAAAATATCGTCGTCGGGCTGCATCGCCGCGACGGAACCCACCGCGATGGATTCTTCGCCAATATACAGATGCAAAAAACCGCCGACTTTTTTCTGGGTGTAGGCATATTCCGCCGCTTCTTCAAAGCGACGAATCAACATCATTTGTTCCAGCCAATGCAGCGCGGTCTCACGTGAAATATCGGCACCGGATATTTCCGCGATGGGTGCTGCAAGCGTAGCAGGTGCAACCATAACTCTCTCCTAGATGAGGTGTCAGGTGCCAAGGAAATGGCACAAAGAAAGCGTCGCGCTGACGAAAGACAATCGCCGTGCCTCAACTCAACTCTGTCGCGTTGATTGAAAGAATATATTCAACCCAACTGCGTTGTCGAGTTGCTGCACGAGGTCTGACGCAGCCGACGCTTGAAAGCAGCTCAAGGCAATCGGCAAACGCGAGATGCGTTTGGAGTTTGTCGTTACGCCGAGTACATCATGCAATAACACTTGCCGGCATCATTCGTTGCGGCGCCCAACAAACGCGCGGGATTGTAACACAAATTTTTCAGGCGACGAATTTATTCTTTATCGCAGCACTTTAGCCCGCACGCCTTTCGGAATAAAGAACCACGCGTGGTCCTCTCGAGAATAGATACGAGTCGGCGGGCAAAAAAAATTTCGCGCGATTTTTGGGTCGAGCGATTTCGACGCGACAGTGAAAGTCCACCAATTGCCCGGATACATTGCGAGCGGCATGGTCACCAGCTCAATCTGTTTGAATAGACCGCGCAATGCACGCACCACGCTCTTTACCGTGTCGGTGTGAAAATGCAGCGATTCCGTTTGCGCGGACAGAAAACCATCGGGCGCAAGATGCTCCGCGCATAATTTGTAAAACGGACGCTCGAACAATGGTTTCGCCGGACCAATCGGGTCAGTCAAATCCAAAATAATCGCATCCCACACAACATTACTTTTTTTGATAAATTCTTGTCCATCTTCAAATCGCACCTGCGCGCGTTTGTCCTTGTAACCCGACGCGAGTTTTGGAAAATATTCTTTCGCCACCACAACCACTTGTTGGTCTAATTCACACTGTACCACGTTTTCGATGGACGGATATTTCACCACCTCGCGCATAGTGCCGCCATCACCGCCGCCAATAATCAAAACATTGCGCGGATTGGGGTGCGCTTGCAACATCGGATGCACCAGCATCTCGTGATAAAAATGTTCCTCGCGCGTCGTGAGTTGCACAATATCATCGAGCGCCAACACGCGCCCGTGAAACGGCGAATCGAATACGAGAATTTTTTGGTACTTGCTGCGCCCGCGATACAACACGCGTTCGACTTGGTAACGCGCATTGATGGGTGATGTCGGCTCGTTTTCGGTGAAAAATTTCATTCGCCCCATCCCCCGCTTTTTGCGTCAGTGTCAATGAGGCGCGCAATGTCTTGTCCCAACCGCACAGAATAATTTGTGCCGCGGTCTTCGGGATAAATTTGTGTCGTGTTGCCGAGATAGAAATTTTTGATGGGCGTACGCAGTGGCGGAATTTTTTGCGAATAGTGCAACGGGAAAACGGGCTGCGCGGCGGCTTCTTTGAAATGCCAAAATTCTTCCACCCAATCGGGCGTGAAATTCGGATTCAATTTTTTCAAATGCGGCACATACGCGTTAAACAATTCTTCGCGCGACATTTGAAAGTACGGGGACGACGCGTCGAGATAATTGGAAACATACATGATGCGTTTATTGTTATACACTTCGGGCGGGATGAAATTCGTTTGTTCAATCGTCGCGACGAACGGCATCGAACGGTCAGCGATGTTGAGCCAATACCACGGCGTCATCTGTTGCTTGAGTTTCAAAATAATCAGCACCGCGCCCATATATTTCGCTTCGTTCATTTTCGCAACGTAATCGTTCGGTAATTCGTGTACAAATTTTAAGGTAGCAAACGACGGCGCGCTAGAGTACACGCGGTCAAATGGAACAAAACCCTTTTCATTCAATTGAACGTTCGCGCGTTGCATAGCATTACGCGTATTTTCATCGTCGGCAGGTTCGATTCCAATCGCAACATTGTTTTCGACGATGACGCGTTTCACCGTCGCGCCCTTGAGAATTGTTCCGCCTTTTTGTTCAATCGCTTTTTCGAGCGCATCAATCAACACTTGAAACGAACCGCGCGGATAACCCAATTCCTCTTTATTCAAACCGCGCCGTGAACCGATTCGCAAAACGATTTTGAACCAATGCCACACCATTGGCACCTCGTCCGCGCGCGCGCCGAACTTGCCGCGAAACATCGGTCCCCACACTTTGTCCCAAACATTATCGCCCGTATATTTTTTCCACCAATCGTGCGCGGTGATGCTTTCGTATTTCGGCAAATTGTTTTTGTTTTGTTGCAGATACGTGAGATAACCTGTCGCCACGCCGAGACGAATGCGGTCAACCATCGGAATTGTGCCAAGACGCATCAAGTCCGTCGGCGTGACCATATTCCAAATCTTGCCTTGCTCGAACCAACCCGTTTTCGATGGAATCCACTGCACGCGCTCGCCGAGTCCGAGTTCTTGCATCTGCGCGACAACGTGCGTGTCCGATGTGAACCAATGATGATAGCCGCGTTCGAGCGGCACACCGGGCTCGACTTGGAACGTACTCGCCAAGCCACCCAATTCCGTCATGCGTTCAAAGATAACGGTTTTGTATCCGAGTTTGCCCAATTCATACGCGGCAGTCATGCCCGCAAATCCGCCGCCGATGATTCCGATTAACATGGTATCAAGTATCAAGTATCAAGTATCAAGGAACAATTCCCTACTACCTGCTACCTACTACCTCACTTGTAAATCCCTCTCCAATAATTTTTCGCGCGCTCGATATAACTTTGCGCGCCGTCGGTGATACGTTTGATTTCTTGTTCCGTCACCTCGCGCACAACTTTGCCCGGTACGCCCATCACGAGCGAACGCGGTGGAATTTCTTGACCTTCAGTAACGAGCGCGCCTGCTGCAACAATCGAGTATTCGCCAATTTTCGCGCCGTTCAAAACAATCGCGCCGATGCCAATCATCACATTGTCCGCAATCGTCGCGCCGTGAATGACCGCGCGATGTCCAATCACTACGCGCTTGCCAATCGTCGTCGGCATATTTGTGTCGCAATGAATCACAACGCCATCTTGCACATTTGTCCCTTCGCCAATCACAATTTTGTCCGCGTCACCGCGAATGACCGCGCCGAACCAAATTGACGCGTCTTGATAAATCGTCACTTCACCAATAATCGTCGCGGTTTCGGCAACAAATACGGTGGGATGAATGCGCGTGGGCGAGGGAGAAGATTTGGGTTTGGGATGCATTGGGGAAAGGATGAAGGATGAGGGATGAAGGATGAGGCGAAGATTTTTTCATCCTTCCGCTTTCATCCTTCATCCCTCAAATGTGCAGCGCCATTCCCATCGTCGCCAATGCAGCTTCTTTTACAACTTCGGTGAGCGTGGGATGCGCGTGAATCGAGTGCGCGATTTCGAGCGGCGTCATTTCGTTTTGAATCGCAAGCGAAAATTCACCAGAGAGGTCCGTGACTTCAGGACCAATCATGTGAACGCCGAGAATTTCACCAAACTTTTTGTCGGCGTAAATGCGAACGAATCCTTCGTAATCGTCAATCGCCAATGCTTTGCCGTTCGGTTGAAATGGAAATTCGCCGACGGAATACTCGATGCCCGCTTCTTTGATTTGCGCTTCGGTTTTGCCGAACGACGCGACCTGGGGATGCGAATACGTACAGCGCGGCACTGCGTCGTAGTTGATGGGACGCACTTCCATTCCCGCCGCGTGTTCGACGGCGAGTTCGCCTTGCGCGAAGGCAACATGCGCGAGCGCGAGTTTCATGTTCACGTCGCCAATCGCGTAAATGTTTGGCACGTTCGTTTGCATGAATTCGTTCGTGTCAATCGCGCCGCGCGTTGTTTTGACGCCCAGTGCCTCGAGTCCAATGTTTTCGCTGTTTGGTGAAACGCCAATCGCCACCAAAACTTTTTCGGCAGGAACTTGTTCCGTGCCTTGCGCGGTTTTTACATGCAAGACAATTTTGCCATCCGCTTTTTCCGCGCGTTCCACCATTGCGCCTGTTTTGAATTTGATGCCCTGCTTTTGAAAACTCTTTTCAATCGTGAGACTGATTTTTTCATCTTCCTTTGGAAGAATATGCGGCAGCGCTTCGAGTATCGTCACATCCGCGCCATACGCGCGATACACTGTCGCAAACTCACAGCCAATCGCGCTCGCGCCAACGATGACGATGGGACTCGGCACCGTTTTCAAATCCAACGCTTCGCGCGATGTAATCACATTCACGCCGTCGAGCTCGAGACCGGGAATCGTACGCGCGCGCGTCCCTGTCGCAATGATGATATTTTTTCCAGAGAGTTTTTGTCCGCCGCCCTTGAGTTCCACTTGTTTGTTCGCGTTGATGGTCGCGGTGTCCATGAACACATCAATTTTGTTTTTCTTCATCAAGAAACCAACGCCCTTGACGAGACGCTGTGACACTTGACGACTGCGTGCGTGCGCGACGCTGTAATCGAGTGTGTACGAACCGTTGATATTGATGCCCCATGTCTTCGCATTGGCGAGATTGCGCGCAACGTGCGCGTTTGCTAAAAGCGACTTGCTCGGGATACAGCCCCAATTCAAACAAACGCCGCCGAGTGCATCGCGTTCGACGATTGCGGTTTTCATTCCAAGTTGCGCGGCGCGAATCGCGGCAACATAGCCGCCGGGTCCACCGCCAATGATTGCAACATCGTATTGTGTGTCTGCCATTTTCTGCTCCGTGTTATTCCGGTTTTTTAAACAAATACCCTACCCCATGTTCCGTTAAAATATATTTTGGATGCGCGGGGTCTTGCTCGATTTTGTTGCGCAGATAATTCACGTACACGCGCAGATATTCTGTTTCGCCGCCGTATTCGGGTCCCCAGACTTTGCGTAGCAAGTCTTGATGCAGCATCACGCGTCCCGCGTTTTGGACGAGCTGTGACAATAATTTCCATTCCGTTGGACCGAGTTTGATTTCTTTGTCGCCGACAATGACGCGGCGTTTTTGAAAATCCATGGTGAAATCGCCCGCGACAAATGGTTTTTGCGTCATCACGTCGTCGCTCGGCGCGCCGCGTCGCAACACCGCTTCTACGCGCGCAAGCAATTCATGGACGCTGAACGGTTTGCGAATGTAATCGTCCGCACCGTATTTCAGACCTTTCACCACATCCACTTCTTGGTCTTTGGCGGTGAGCAAAATCACAGGGACGACGGAATGTTCGCGGATTTTTTGCAATGCTTCAAAGCCGTCCATTTGCGGCATCATCACGTCGAGAATCACCAAGTCCGCGCCTTCCTTGTCAAGCATTTGCAGCGCGCTCGCGCCGTCCATTGCAGAAATGACTTTGTAGTGCGCGGCTTCCAGATTCGAGCGCAAGAGTTTGAGGAGATGTGGTTCATCGTCAACAATTAAAATTTTTGCGGGGCGCATAATCATTCATCCATCGCGTAGGGGCGAAGCATTTGCACACGCTTTCGCGCAACTCTACCATTCGCAACTGCAAATGCTTCGCCCCAACAAATACGCGGCGATTATAGTCGCAATGAAATAGAGCGTCAAAGCAGATTGATTTTTTCGCACATAAAAAATGTATTTGATGCCTCGCGCTGACCTGTGGTATAATTCACAAACGAAATTCGCCTCGTGCAAATTCTGCTGCGCGCTTGCGATGCGTATGCTTTTGCACCCCACGAATTTTTTTTCGATTCTCGCGCGGAGGATATTCCGATGGAGTATGACAAAACCGCACCGATTATGGTGCTGGATAGCGACGACGCTTGGATGGAAGAGGAAGTAAAGAAAAAAGTTTGGACCGGTCCACTCGACCAAGCCGTCAAATTGGTTGACGGCATTTACAATTGGGGACGCCGTTCTTCGATTTGGCCTATGCAATTCGGGCTCGCGTGCTGCGCGATTGAAATGATTGCAGCAGGCGGCGGGCGTTTTGACATTGCGCGTTTTGGCTCGGAACTGTTTCGCCCCTCACCGCGTCAAGCCGATTTGATGATTGTGGCGGGCACCGTCACCAAAAAAATGGTACCCGCAATTGTGCGATTGTACAACCAAATGGCGGAACCCAAGTACGTATTGGCGATGGGCGCGTGCGCGAGCGCGGGCGGTCCTTTCAAAGAAGGATACAATGTCGTATCGGGCATTGATAAATTTCTCCCCGTTGACATCTATGTCCCCGGTTGCCCTCCGACGCCGCAAGCATTGTTGTTTGGTATTTTGCAACTCCACAAAAAAATCAACGGACAATCTGTTCGCAACGTCCCGTGGTATCAAGCCGAAGACCACATTGAAGTCCCCGAACCTGTTCTCGGTCCCGATATTTTTGACCCGCGGCGCGCGGTAGAAATTAAACAAATTCTCGCGGATGAAAAAGAAATGGAAGCGCGCTATATTCGTCTCGCGGCGCGCGCCGAATTGAAACATGGCAAAGGTGAAGGCGAAGGCGCAGCCGCGAAACCTGCAGCAGCAAAACCGGCAGTACCTGCGAAACCGGCAGCCGCTGCCGCAAAACCCGCAACTGCAACTGCACCAAAACCTGTAGCCCCATCGGTAGCCACAACTCCTGCGGAAGCGAAATTGGAAGAGACCAAAGCCGACGCGAATTTCGCGCAGCAAGCAGAAGAGCATCATCAAGAAACGGCAAAGGGTGAAGCACCTTCAACCGACGCGGTGCTGCAAGCATCGCCGATAGTGAAAATTCCAACGGCATCTTCTTCCGGCGCAGAATCGAACGATGCGCCAAAATCAGAAATTCCAAATGCGGACGATGATACCAAGACGCAATCTTGAAACTCGAAACGTCAAAGATGAGATGTGATGAACGTAACACATTGACACGCGACACTTGACACCTACACCTCAAGGAACAACTATGGCAGTTCTTTCACCCGACCAAGTAAAACCCGCAGAATATTCCAAAGCGTTCGATGCCGAAAGCGTCAGCGCGTTATTGAAAGAAGGCGTGCCGGGCGCGGTGACTTCCGCCTCCAGCGCGGGCATCGTCGTTGACAGCGCGAAAATTACAGACGTACTCGAATGGTTGAAAAATTCGCCCGACCTCGCGTACGATTATTTCAATTCCGTCACCGCCGTGGATTGGTCTGATAAATTTGAAGTCGTCTATCATGTCGCTTCGACGGTGCGCGGCGGACCGCCTCTCACTATCAAAGCGAATTTGAACGACAAAGAAAATCCCGTCATCTCATCCGCGTCGTCCGTGTACTATGGCGCGCTGCAACAAGAACGCGAAGTGTATGATTTCTTTGGCATCAAATTCGCGGGGCATCCAAACTTGCGCCGCATCTTTATGTGGGAAGGTTTCGAAGGATATCCGCTGCGAAAATCGTACAAAGAAGCATATTACGAACAAGAACGCAAACCGTTTGAAACGCGTTGGGACCAGGGGCATCACATTATCATCGAAGACCGCACCCCTTGGCACGACAATGTGATTTATCCAAAAAATTTCGACCCGACACAATTCAAACAAATCCGCGAAATTGTGCGCGTCGCGCCGATGATTGAGCAAGGCGATTCGAAAGCGCTCAAGACCCAACCGATTGTCGTCAGTGTGGGTCCGCAACATCCATCCACGCACGGCGTCTTTCGCATGAACGTCACGCTCGACGGCGAAACGGTCATGGCGCTCGAACCTGTGTTTGGTTATCTCCATCGCAATCATGAAAAAATTGGCGAACGCAATACGTTCTACATGAATATCCCGTTCACCGACCGCCTCGATTATCTCGCGGGCATGAGCATGGAAACGGGATATGTTCTTGCCGTGGAAAAAATGATGGGCATCAAACCGCCCGAACGCGTCGAATACATTCGCGTCATCATGAATGAATTTACGCGCATTGTTTCGCACATGTTCGGCGGCATCGGTCAGGTGTATTCGGACTTGGGCGCATTCTTTACGCCCATTGTGATTTACGGTTTAGAGGAACGCGAACTCGTACTTGATTTGTTTGAATCCGCGTCGGGCTCGCGCATGATGTGCAATTACATGCGCTTTGGCGGCGTGTGGAAAGATTTACCGGAAGGTTGGCTCCAAGTCGCGCACGAACTTGCGCACAATCGCTTGCCCAAAGTGGTGGACGAAATGGAAACGTATCTCGTCAAAAATGAAATTTTTGACGTGCGTGCAAAAAATGTTGGCGTGCTGCCCCCCGACCTTGCGGTGAGTTACGGCGTTTCGGGTCCGATGCTGCGCGGCTCCGGTGTGAAATACGATATTCGTCGCGCCGACCCGTATGGGATTTATGACCGTTTCGATTTTGATATTCCCGTTGGCAAGAACGGCGACATTTATGACCGCATGTGGTGCCGCATTCAAGAAATCCGCGAGTCCATCAAGATTTTGCAGCAAGCCATCAAAGATATTCCGAACGGCGAAATTCAAGCAGGCAAAAAAGCGTACTCGTTCAAAGTTCCCAAAGGCGATGTCCTCGCGCACATTGAAGCGCCGCGCGGTGACTTTGGTTGGTACGTCGTGAGCGACAACAACACCACACCGTATCGCTATCACATTCGCGCCGCCGATTTCATCAATCTCGGAACGATGGAGCAAATGTGCGTCGGTCACAAAATCGGCGATATGGTCGGCGTGTTGGGCAGTGTTGATATCATCATGGGATCGGTGGACCGATGAAACTTTTTCCAACCGGAACTCTGACAGGCATGTGGCTGGTGTTTAAACGCTTTTTGCGTTCCTATCCCAGCGACATTCAAGAAAATTTGAAAGCGGGTTCGTTTCTCAAAGCGACGAGTCCGGAAGTAGCAAGCGAACGCGCGTCCGTGAATCAAAAAGGTTTGATTACGGTGGAATACCCGGAAGTCAAACTCAAGCCGCCGGAAAATTTTCGCTTTATCCCATTTTTGATTTACGAACCTGTTCTTGATGCCGCAGGCAAACCGATTGTGGACGCGGTGACAGGCAAAGAAGAAATCGGCGTCGAACGTTGCACCGCATGCGGCATTTGTGCCAAAGTGTGCCCGCCGCAATGTATTTGGATTGTGCGTGCGATGGGCGACGACGGCAAACCGAAACCCAAAGCCGCCGAATTTTTCATTGACATTGACGTTTGTATGAATTGCGGCATGTGCGCGGAATTTTGTCCGTTCGACGCCATCAAGATGGACAATGATTATGAACTCGCGGGCTATGAACGCCACGTCAATCATATTTACGATTTGGATACGTTGATGAAATCCACAACGTATTACGAAAGCATCAAGCCCACCGATTACGCGGCAGAAGAGGCAGCCCGCAAGGCAAAGGAAGAAGCGAAAGCAAAAAAACCGGCGGCAGCAGCAAAGGACGCGACAGCGGCAGCCGGCGCGGCAAAAGCGGCGAAACCAACGGTCACTGAAAATCCCGCGACCGAATAAGTATGTTGCAAGTCAATGACCGCGCGCCGGAATTTGTGCTGCGCGATGTGGATGGGAATTCCTACGCGCTCGACGCGCAAAACGCGCCATTGACGCTCGCGATTTTTTTCAAAACGTCGTGCCCAACATGCCACTACGCATGGAAATTTTACGAACGCTTGCACAAAGCGTACAACGATTCGGGCTTGCGCGTTTTGGGAATTTCGCAACACGACTCGGAACGAACATTCAACTATCGCGCGCAGCACAATGCAACGTTTCCGCATTTGCTCGATGCTGAATTTTCCGTCTCGCGCGCGTTCGACCCCGCGTTCGTGCCAACAGGATTTTTGATTGACACGCACGGCAACATCGTCGAAACGTTTGAATCGTGGAACAGCAAACGGCTAAATGAATTTTCGGAACGTGTGACAAGGCGACTTGAAGTTGCTTCACAACAAATCGTAACCGCACAAGACAATGCCGTTGAAAGTAAAATTGGTTGAGGCGCAATCCATTGGCGTACATGAGTACGCAGCGCACCGTGAGTGCGACATAGAGTTTTGTTGTGAGTGAAAAGTATAAATGGCAGTTCGAGAAATTTTAACGTCAGAGCATCCCGCGCTTCGGCAAAAAGCAAAAAAAGTAAAAAAGATTGATGCGTCGCTTCAGAAATTGATTGACGACATGATCGAAACGATGGAGGATGCGCCGGGGCAAGGGCTGGCGGCTCCGCAAATCGGCGTTGGCTTGCGCGTGATTGTGATTGATGCGGTACCGGGCAAAGACGAAGAAAAAGAAGAAAAGCCCGTTCAACTTCAGCTGGTCAATCCGGAAATTGTAGAAAAAAGCGGCGAACAGTTTGGCGAAGAAGGATGTCTTTCGATTCCCGGTTATGTGGGCAATGTGCGGCGCGCGTTGAACGTGACCGTCAAAGGATTGAACCGCAAAGGCAAAGAAGTAAAAATCAAAGCGTCGCACAATTTGGCGCGCGCATTGCTGCACGAGATTGACCATCTCGACGGAATTTTATACACGGACCTTTTGGAGAAGCCCGAAGACCTCTTCCGTCTCAATAAAAAGGGCGAACGTATTCCGGTCTTTGAAAATCAAGAGAAACCGGTTCCGGCATAAAGACGAAAGGGCGGATACTGTCCGCCCTTTTGATTCGTATTGTGATAAATAAAATTTCGTTTGACGAATTTATTCGCAGTTGTATAATTCCACATTGCCAATACGTTGGGCTGATTCCAATGTGTTGAAGGAGACATGAGCAATGGCTGCTTTGATTCAGACCGCTTCCGGTGTTTTGCGCTATCGCGGGGGACTAGGACAATGGGCGTGGGCAATTCATCGCGCCGCCGGTCTTGGAATCCTCGCCTTTTTATTACTCCACATTGTTGACATTTTCCTCGTCACGTTTGGTCCGCAAGCGTTCAACGATTTGTTGTTTTTGTACAAAGGGACGCTCGCGCGCATCGCCGAAATCCTTTTGCTGTTTGGCTTGCTCTATCACGCGTTGAATGGATTCCGTATCATTCTATCGGATTTTGTTCCCGTGCTGGCGAGCCGCAAACTCGCGCGCAATTTCCTTTACATCCAAATTCTGGCGTTCCTCGTGATTTTTATTCCGGCGGCAATCTATATGATGTACACGCTGCCGCTGGAACAACTGGGGCAAAACGCGCCGCTATCCATCCTTGTGGCGTTGGGCATTCTTGCGTTACCCGGCGTCGTGGTTGGTGTGTTTAGCCTGTTACCCACTGCCGCCAGTACGAAAATTGATACGGATGCAAGCGAAGGAAATTATCAAGACGCGATTTCGCGTATCGTTGCCAGTCGTCAACGCCGCGCCATGACCCGCACCGAATTGAATATTTGGCTCTTTATGCGCGTCTCCGGCTTTCTCTTGATTTTTCTCGCGCTGTTCCATTTCACATTGATGCACTTTATTTATGGCGTCGAGATGATGGATTTTGGATTCATTATCGTTCGTTGGATGGACCCTCTCAGCGGATGGTTCTGGCGTACGTACGATCTGGCGCTTTTGTTTTTTGCATTGACGCACGGCGTTCTCGGTGCGCGCTATTCCATCATTGACTATGTTCACAATCGCGCGGTCCAATTTATTTTGGCTGCAGGCGCTGTCTTAACTTGGCTCGCGTTAACAGCAATGGGCGCATTCGTGATTTTTACATTTAATGCGGTATAGATAACCGCGACAGCGTAGGAAACACATGGCAATCTTACACAAATTTGATGCAGTGGTTGTTGGCGCAGGCGGCGCGGGACTTTGGGCGTCGTATGAATTGGCGCGTGCAGGCGTGAATTGCGCGGTCATTACAAAATTGTATCCGACGCGTTCGCATACGGGGACCGCACAAGGCGGCATTGCCGCCGCGCTCGGGAATATGGAAGAAGACCATCCCGAATGGCACATGTACGATACCGTCAAAGGCGGCGATTATTTGGTGGACCAAGACGCGGCAGAAATTCTTGCCGAAGAAGCGGTTCTCACCGTTGTTGAATTGGAACACATGGGCTTGCCCTTTGACCGCACGCCCGATGGAAAAATTGAACAGCGCCGTTTTGGTGGACACACGAAACCTGACCCTAACAATCCGGGCAAACGCATTCCGGTAATGCGCTCGTGCAAATCATCCGACCGCACGGGGCACATGATTTTGCAAACGTTGTTTCAACAAAACGTCAAGCACAACACGAAATTTTTCAACGAGTTTCAAGTTCTCGATTTAATCATCGAAGGCGGCGAATGTCGCGGCTGTGTGGCAATCGAAATTGCGACAGGCGAGATTCATATATTTCACGCCAAAGCCGTTGTGCTGGCAACGGGTGGTTTCGGAAAAATTTACAAAGTCACATCAAACGCACATTCGCTCACAGGTGATTTGGTCGCGATGGCGTGGCGGCGCGGGATTCCGTTGGAGGACATGGAATTTTTCCAATTCCATCCGACGGGTGTATATGAAAAAGGCATTCTCATTTCCGAAGCGGCGCGCGGGGAAGGCGGCATTTTGTTCAACGCGCAAGGCGAACGTTTCATGGAACGCCACGCGCCGAGTATGAAAGAACTCGCGCCGCGCGACATGATTTCGCGTTACATTTTTGAAGAAGTGCGCGCGGGGAATGGTGTCGGTCCGGGCAAAGATGCCGTCTGGCTCGACGTTCGTCCCGAAACGATTAACAAATACAAAAGCGCGCCCGGCGGCAAAAAAGTGACCGCACATCAACTCGAAGCCGCGCTCCCGGACATTTTGGAATTTGTACGGCTCTATGAAGGATTAGAGCCGATGAAGGAAATGTTTTTGATTCAACCCACCGCGCATTATGCGATGGGCGGCATCCCCACCGATTTGAACGGACGCGTCATCAGCGACGAAACGAATAAAGTCGTCAAAGGTTTGTACGCGGCGGGTGAATGTGCGTGCGTTTCTGTTCACGGCGCGAATCGGCTCGGCACCAACTCGCTGATTGATATTCTTGTGTTTGGACGACGCAGCGGTCTCGACGCCGCGCGTTATATCAAAGAAGCCGCGTGGTCAGATATTTCGCCGAAAGCCGATGAAGTTGCCGTATCGCAAATCGCGGAATTGAAAAACGCGAACGGCAAAGAATCTGTCGCGGACATTCGCAAGAAAATGCAGTTGACAATGGATAACCAAGTCGGCGTCTTTCGCAACGCGCAAGATATGAAAGCGGCGATTGGCACCATCAACGATTTGCGCGAGGCGTATCAAGATATTTCCATCATGGACAAGGGTAGCCGATTCAACACAGATTTGCTCGAAGCGCTCGAACTCGGTTACTTGCTCGACCTCGCGTATGTCACGGCGACCAGCGCGTTGAATCGCACCGAATCGCGCGGCGGACACGCGCGCGAAGATTTTCCAACGCGCGATGATGTGAATTGGCTCAAGCACACGCTCGCGTACAAAAGCAACGGCGGCGTGGAATTTAAATACAAACCGGTGACGATTACGAAATATCAACCGCAGGAACGCAAGTATTAGGGCGACATGCCAAAATTGTACGAATACTTTGGATTGATTTTGCTGTTCTATTCAAACGAACACGAACCTGTCCACGTACACGGCAAATATAATGAGCAGGAATGTCGCGCGGAATTTACAATTGTAGATGGTCTCGTCACAAAGATAGAGTACTTTTCCGTAAAGGGGCGACGACCTCTCACGAAAAAAGTGATGCGTGATTTCCAAAAAGTCAGCACGTATTATGCGAGTGATATTGTACGAAAATGGATTCAATATTTCGTTCTACACGAGCAAATAAAACCAGAAACCATAACGCGCCGCCTACCCTAGGCAAACGCAATGATATTCTCGCGGTCAAGTCCGCTGAATATCTGGATGGGCTTCGGTTGCGCTTGAGTTTTAATGATGGGACTATTCGCGTCATAGACTTTGCGCCATTTTTGCACCAGTCCAAAAACCCACTCATTCGTCAATATCTTGACGTCGCAAAATTCAAAGTGTTCCGGGTGACACATGGCGATTTGCAGTGGAACGATTATGACCTTTGTTTTCCAATCATTGATTTGTACGAAAACACCTTGATTCATCGGCGACCGCGGAAAATACAGACGCCTCGAGTCCGTATCTCGCGCAATGGCGCAACAAAATCGTCCACGTTACGATCTAGCGTAAAACCGAGAAACGCTAAAACGCACGAGGCATAAGATATGTGGCTTTGGTTCGGTCTCGGCGTCGGCATACTCGTCGGATTGGTCATCGGCATTGGCATCGGCTTTTCGTTATATGCACGCGCGGGGACGTGGGATTAAGATGCCTGATATTTCTTGTTTCGTTGGTTTGATTATCGGTGCTATTGTTGGACTTGTAATTGGTGTGCCGATTGGAATGAGATTGTATTGGAAGACAGGGCATTGGTGAGTTTTTATATTCCTCATCGAGGAGCATCGCGTGCCAGACTATCGTTTCAAAATCAAACGTTACAATCCCGAAACGGACAAAAAACCGCACTGGGAAGAATACACCATTCAAGCCGACCCAACTGACCGTTTGTTGGATGGCTTGAATACAATCAAGTGGTACAGCGACGGCGCGCTGACGTATCGCCGTTCCTGCGCGCACGGTATTTGCGGCAGTGATGCAATGATGATTAACGGACGCAACCAACTCGCGTGCAAATTGATTATGAAGGAAGCGCAAAAGCAAGCGGGTGGCAGTAATTTGATAACTGTCGAACCGCTGCGCGGTTTTCCAATTGTCAAAGACCTTGTGGTGGATATGGAAGGGTTCTTTGAAAAATATCGCGCTGTGAAACCGTTTCTCATCAACGACGAAGCACCACCTGAACGCGAACGCCTCCAGACGATTGCCGAGCGCGAGAAATTTGATGACACGACAAAGTGTATTTTATGCGCAGCATGTACGACATCGTGTCCCACCTTTTGGGCAGACCGCGAATATGTGGGACCCGCTGCCATCGTGCAGGCACATCGCTTTATTTTTGATTCACGCGACCAAGGCACCGATGAACGTTTGAATATCCTCGGCGAACGCGGCGGCGTGTACACCTGTCGTTCGATTTACAATTGTGTCGAAGCATGTCCGCGCGGAATTGATATTACCAAAGCGATTAACGAAGTAAGACAAACGCTGTTATTCCACTCTTAAGAGGTGACACTATGCCCCTCTACGAATATCACTGCGACTCTTGCGAAAGCGAATTTACAAAACGACGTGCCATCAAAGAAGCCAACGCACCGATTCAGTGTCCCGAATGTACAAGTCAAAAAGTCACGCGGAAACTTTCGTTGTTCATCGCGTTGACCAAGAGTGAATCAGGAGTGTCGAATTTGGGCGGTGGCGGTGGTTGTGGCTGCGGCGGCGCATGCGCGTGCGGCGGTCATTCGATGAATTAAAAATATTTACCACGTGAAACGCATACGGCAACTCGTTTCGCTTTGCGCCTTTGCGTGAGAACACTCAAAATCGGAGTACGTGTAATGCCTCAAATTGATTTAACCGTCCGCGTAGGCGGCGATTCAGCAGCCGGTGGTATTGTCACCACAGGCGAAATCGTCGCGCGCATCGCGGCATTTTCGGGTCTCGAAATTTATACGACCCGCACCATTCCCGCCGAAATCAAAGGCGGACATGTCATGTTCCAGCTTCGCACCTCGGAAGAGCCCGTGTATTCGCAAGGCGACGAGGTGGACATGCTCATTGCGTTCGACCAAGAATCCATTGATAACTATTATCAATTGGTGAAATCCGGCGGCTTTTTGATTTACAACGCGAACGACGGCAAACCACCTGCGCGTGATGACATCAAACAGTACGGCTTGCCGTTGAACGACATCGCCAAGAAAATCAACTTCTCGCGCGGGCGCAACATTATTACGATTGGCGCAATGGTAAAATTGTTTGACTTGCCATACGACAAAGCCGAAGAAGTGGTGCGCCGCCAATTGGGGCGCAAAAAAGAATTGCTCGACCAAAACCTCCTCGCACTTCGCACGGGCTACGAGTACGTCGAGAACAACATCGCCAAAGAATCGCCGTATCATTTGATTCCTGAAACAGGCGTCGTTGAAGAAGAGCGCCTTGTGATGAGTGGCAATCAAGCATTGGCAATGGGCGCGATTGCAGGCGGCTGTCGTTTTTACGCGGGCTATCCGATTACACCGGCATCCGACATTATGGAATTTCTCGCGGCAGAATTTCCACAAATCAACGGTACGATGATTCAAGCCGAAGACGAAATCGCCGCTATCAATATGTGTCTCGGCGGTTCGTACGCCGGTGCGCGTTCGATGACCGCGACTTCGGGTCCCGGCGTCGCGCTGATGGTGGAAGCATTGGGACACGCGACGATGACGGAAATTCCGGTGGTCATTGTGGATGTCCAGCGCGCAGGTCCTTCGACGGGGATGCCGACCAAAGTTTCACAAGGTGATTTGCGGCTCGCAATCTTTGGCGCGGCGGATGACGCGCCGCGTATTGTGGTTGCACCCGTGTCTGTCGAAGATTGTTTTTATCAAATGGTGCACGCGTTCAACCTCGCAGAGAAATATCAAACGCCCGTTATCTTTTTGAGCGACCAAGACATGAGTGTGCGCGTGGTGACGATTCCGCCGTTTGATATGAATCGCGTGAAATTAGAACCGCGTTTGTTGTGGGACCCGAACAGCATTGCAAAAAATAACAATGGCGCAAGTGGTAACGGTTCAGGCGGTCGCGAATATCTGCGCTACAAAGTTACCGACGATGGCATTTCACCAATGTCTTTGCCCGGAATGCCTGGCGGACAATACACGGCGGAAGGTTTGGAAAAAGAAGAAAGCGGCGCACCCGCGTACACGGTTGAATTGCACACGCGCAATTTCCACAAACGCGCGCGCAAATTGGCAAACGCGCTCAAAGATTACGCCGCGTGGGAAATGTATGAAACGTTCGGCGACATGGACGCGCCTGTGGCGGTGATTGGTTGGGGTTCAACCATCGGTCCGGTCAAAGAAGCTGTGCTGCGCGCGCAAAGTGAAGGAATGCCTGTCGCAGTGTTGTATCCGAAATTATTGTATCCGCTGCCCGTTCAGCATTTGGGCGAATTCATTGCCAAGCGCGAAAGAATTATTGTACCCGAATTAAACTTTGCCGGACAATTTGGGCGTATGCTGCAAGCGCAATTCGAACGCGACATGATTCCACTGACGCGTTATGGCGGCACACCGCTTGCCGCGCGAGATGTGTATAACAAGATAAAAGAAGTGTATGAAGGACTAGAGGTGAAAGCATAATGTTAATTGAACCACAAACGATTCCACTCCATTTTGATAAAGTCAATCTCAAGCCGAACGATTACAAGAGCGACGTCAAACCGATTTGGTGTCCGGGCTGCGGCGACTTTGGTGTATTGTCGTCATTTTACAAAGCCGTGTCCGAACTTGGCATCCCACCGGAACAATTGGTCATTGCATCAGGCATCGGTTGTTCGGGACGCTTTCCCGCGTTCTGCAAAGCGTACGGCTTTCACGGCGTACATGGTCGCGTATTGCCGCTTGCGACGGGAATTAAAATGGCGCGCCCCGAACTCGCGGTCTGCGCGGTCGGCGGCGACGGTGACGCGTTCTCGATTGGCATGGGACATTTCCCGCACGCCGCGCGCCGCAATGTGGACATTACGTACATCGTGATGGACAATGAAATTTATGGTCTCACCAAAGGACAAGCATCGCCAACCTCGCCGCTCGGTTTAGAGAAAAAATCTACGCCCTATGGCAATGTGGACAAGCCGTTGAATCCGGTGATGCTCGCACTCGCATCCGGCGCGACCTGGATTGGACGCGGCTTTTCGTCAAAACCAAAAGAAATGACAGAGCTCATCAAAGAAGCTATCATGCACAAAGGTTTTTCGTTCTTGCAAATCTATTCCCCGTGCGTGACGTTCTATGATACGTACGACCATTTCAAGCAAGTGACGAAACCTTTGCCCGCCGACCACAATCCAAAAGATAAAGCTTCGGCGATGAAATACGCGATGGATGACGAGAGTTTGTTCCTCGGCGTGTATTTTCAAGAAGACCGCCCAACGTATGACGATGCCTATAGCGGCATTCGCCAAAAAGCAACCAAAGGCGAATACTCACTCGAACAAGTGATGAGCAAGTACCGACGGTAATCTGTCATCAGTAATTTTGGTAAGCAGTAAAGAGGAATGGATTTACTCATTCCTCTTTTTTCTTTATAATCCAATCTGAACATGTCTAACATCTCTCAACCCATTGATTTAATGCCCGCCCCACCGCGACGCCATCCCGAATGGATTCGCGTGCGCGCTCCATTTGGCGAAGAATACACGCGCTTGAAATCTCTTGTGCGCACGCTTGAATTGAACACCGTTTGCCAAGAAGCGATGTGTCCGAATCTGGGCGAATGTTGGGGCGCGGGAACATTGACGATAATGATTCTCGGCGACACCTGTACGCGCGCGTGTCGCTTTTGCGCGGTGACAACGGGCAACCCGCGCGGCATTGTGGACGTGGACGAACCGCGCCGTGTTGCCGAAGCAATCGCCGCACTCGATTTGAATTATGTCGTTATCACCAGCGTTGACCGCGATGATTTGCCCGACGGCGGCGCGGGCATCTTTGCCCAAACCGTTCGCGAAATCAAGGAACGCACGCCGCGCACAATTGTTGAAGTCCTCACGCCCGATTTTGGCGGTGACGCGTCACTGATGAAAAAAATCGTGGACGCACAGCCGCAAGTCATCGCCCAAAATATCGAAACGGTGAAGCGATTGACGTACACGGCGCGCGACCGGCGCGCCGGCTATGAACAAACCTTAAAGATATTGCGCGATGTGAAAATCATGGATTCCACGCGCAAAACGAAAAGCGCGATTCTGTTGGGTTTTGGTGAAACGACGGAAGAAGTTTTGGAAACGATGCGCGATTTGCGCGCGCATGAGGTTGATTTGCTTTCGATTGGACAATATCTCCGCCCCACTGACAAGCGTCGTCATTACCCACTGGTCGAATACATTCATCCTGACGTATTCAATTATCTCAAAGAAGAAGGGATGAAAATGGGATTCACGTACATCGCGTCAGGTCCGCTGGTGCGAAGTTCGTACAAGGCGTATGAAGCGGCGCAGTTGTTTGGATGAAAGAATGACGTATATAAGCAATTATGCGGAATGATGTCGTATGACATGCCTGTGCAGAGGATTATACGGCATCAATTCCGTATAATCCACCGTTGGGCCGCTCATTCGCTAAACCGTTTTGCTTCAAGGAGTAGTCACTTTGAAATATGACGCACTAAGAGAAGAGTTATACCGGCAAATCAACAACTTGCTTCAAAAAGGATACCCCCAAGCGGCTGGCATATCGCCCGAAGAATTTTTGAAGCACCTTGAGCCGCTTAAAGAAAGTATTAACGAGCTCATTCTGCCTGAGGTAGATTTAGAGAACGGTCAACTCCCATTTGTTATTGTAGTGAAAAGCGATTTAGTAGCCGCAGAAAAAGCGATGACCCTTGTGGAGCGTGACGGCAAATCAGGCTTGCCCAAACTCTATCCCCGCGAGCCACAAGACTTCCAACCTATTGCGGGGGTGCGTCTTCCCAACGGTATGGTCTATCTGTTAGCAGATATTGACAGGGGCAAGGGAAGCATCAACATTATTCCGAGCGAAGCATTCAAACGGATTAGAAGTGAAAATCGCTCTCCGCTGACAATCGACGAAGGGATTGCCATTGTGACCCACTACCCCGAATTTCTTAAAAAAAACAACTGTTATTCTTTACTCGCGTCACGCTACAGCGGCGACAAGCGAGTTCCAGCCATATGGATTAATGGTGACAAACGACCAAACCTTGGTTGGTGCTGGGAGGGAAATCCGCACACTTGGCTGGGTTCTGCATCCTGCGGTAGTAGAATCTAGCCTGGATTTGTAAATTGTTCAGCCGCTTTTCGTTTAGTAGCCGCCCAACCATCCATGCAGTGGACGCGCTCCGCTATCGCGGCGCTCGGTGGCGTCTCCGGCACTTTCTCGTTTCCGAGCGTGGTGTGTAACTCGCTCGCGCGCCACTGATGCTTCCGTTAGGCAGGTGCAACAAGGCAGATAGAAAGATGATTCTCCCCAAAAACCGCGATGCGCGCTTTATCACCATTCGCCGCGGGGGGACGCTCACGGACCCCGACCATCGGCTTTTGGCTTTGTGGGCAGCCGCGTGCGCCGAGCACGTTCTCCATCTCTTCGAGTCGGTGCAGCCCTCTGACCCGCGCCCGCGTCTGGCAATTGAAAAGGCTCGCGCTTGGGTACGCGGCGAGGTCAAGATGTCCGAGTCCCGCGCGGCGGCGGGCTTTGCCAACGCGGCGGCAAGAGACCTGAGCGGTGCCGCTAGATATGCCGCTTATGCAGCCGGACAGGCAGCCGCGGTACCGCATGTCGCCGCACACGAGCTCGGTGCTGCGGCGTATGCTATCAAAGCTGCGCGTGCGGCTGTTTCCAAACAAGACGTAGAGAACGCCGGTTGCCTCGAATGCCGTTGGCAGCGCGAACAACTTCCGGAGCCGATTCGCGAACTCGTCCTCGATGACCAGCGGCTCAGAAACGATCTTTGCTGGTACGTGTTCGACTGCTAATGCTGATGACGGCTTGCTGCGCTGCGCGCGAAAAGTTTCAACAAAGCCATCGAACTCCCATGCCATCTATTACCACTTCTCCTCAAACCATTGACACCTACATCGCGCAGTATTCCGCCAACGTCCAAGAAATTTTGCAAAAAATACGCGCGGCGATTCATGACACCGCGCCCGACGCGCAAGAGACGATAAAGTACGGTATTCCCACATTCGTCCAAAACGGCAACATGCTCAGTTTCGCCGCGTACAAAAAACACGTCGCACTGTATCCCGTGCCAGCTGGAAATGAAAAATTCCAGCACGACATTGCGCCGTATCGCGCCGCGAAAAGTACATTTCAATTGCCATTGGACAAACCGATTCCCTACGCGCTCATAACCAAATTCATCAAATACCGCGTCAAGGAACATTTGGCGAGTGTCAAGGCAAAAGCGATCAAGAAATAACAACATGCAGCCCAACGATTATACGGAAGCCAATCGCGCAATGTGGAATGAAACGGCGGATATTCACGCGCAAGCATACGTCGCGGAATTGTTCGAACGCGTTAAATCGCCAACCTACAATCGCTTTGACGAAATTGAAAAACAAATTTTTGCCGCAATCAGTTTGGAAGGAAAATCTGTCATTCAACTCGGCTGCAACAACGGGCGCGAATTGATTTCTGTAAAAAAAGCGGGCGCAGGCAAATGCGTCGGCGTGGACATTAGCGACAAATTTATTGAACAAGCAGCCGAGTTGGCGCGCGTCGGAAATGTTGAAATTGAATTTGTGCGCTCCAACATCTATGACCTTTCGCGCGCGTACGACGCACAATTTGATTTGGTGTATGTCACCATCGGCGTCCTCGGCTGGCTTGACGACTTCGACACATTTTTTGGAATCGTTGCGCGTTTGCTCAAACCGAACGGACAACTTTTCCTCTACGACATGCATCCGATTCTTAACATGTTCACCGCCGAAAAAGGATTGGAAATTACCGACTCGTACTTTCGCACGGAACCGTTTGTAGAAGGCGAATTTCCCGATTACATGGACCCGACAAAAATTGTGCAGACAGTTTCGTATTGGTTTCCGCACAAATTGTCGGACATCATCAGCGGCTGTCTCGAGCATGACTTGACGCTCACACATTTCCAAGAATATGCGCACGACATTTCCGCCGTGTATGAACCCTTTGAACACTTCGAAAAAAAGCCGCCCCTCTCTTTTTCGCTCGTCGCGCGCAAAACAAATGCAATAGGGTGAAACGATGAACAAATTAAAAATATGTATCGCCGGTGCAACCGGCTGGGCGGGGTCCGCGTTGTCACGCGGGATATTCGATGCGGATGATATGGAATTGGTCGCCGCGATTTCGCGCAGTCATGCCGGCAAGACTCTCGAAGAAGCGATAGGCATTAATGGACCTGCTACTCCAATTTTTGGAACAGTGGAACAAGCACTCTCAACTCACCCTGATGTATTTGTCGAATACACAAAACCGGATGTGGCAAAAGCTCATATTTTGTCAGCACTCGCAAGCGGTGCACATGTAGTTGTGGGAACATCAGGACTGAGCAGTCAAGAGTATGACGAAATAGATAGAGTGGCGAAGCAAGTCAAACGTGGAGTTTTGGCGGTAGGAAATTTTGCGCTCACCGTAGTCCTCTTGCAGAAATTTGCCGAGATGGCAGCAAAATATATTCCGCATTGGGAAATCATTGATTACGCTCATGCGGGAAAAAAAGATGCACCGAGCGGCACCGCGCGCGAGTTGGCAAATCGGCTTGCCCAAATTCAAGAATCAAGACTTGAAATTCCTTTAGCCGAAATTGACGGCATCAAAGAGAGTCGCGGCGCGCGTTTGCAGGGGACGCAGGTTCACTCGATTCGCTTACCCGGTTACGTCATTTCGATAGATGCAATTTTTGGGATGCCGGACCAAAAATTGATTTTGCGTCACGAAGCAGGTACAAGCGCCGAGCCATACGTGAACGGCGCGCTCTTGGCAATTCGACAAGTTGGAACTTTGATTGGCGTTCATCGCGGGCTTGACAGTGTGATGAAATTTTAACCGTGGAACACCGCGCGCAAATCATGGCGAGCATGACGCAATTGGGCATCGGACCGCCGGATTTGCAGGGCTGGGCATACATTAAAGAACAAGAGGCAGCGAGCGTCGCATGAAACTCAACCGCACAAAACTCCAAGAAGAAATTCACGCGCTCTACAATCGCGAACATGCCGAAATGGGCGAGCGCGGCACGCTTGAACGATTGGAACGCGCGCGCGAATGGAATCTCGCACCGACGCTGCAGCAAGGCGGCGTGTTGGTGTTTCCGCATGCGGGCGTACTCGATTGCGGACATCAAATCGCCGCGTGCGTGAATGCGTGTCTCGACAGCGGCGCAGACCGCGTAATCGTTGTGAGCGTACTGCACGCGTTCACCGATGAAATGGAAGACGCGCGCATTCGTGTGGCGAATGGCGAGGACCCCGCCCATTTTCCTTTTTATGGAATTCAAGGACCGGGAATAGATTGGCGGAATGAATGGGAAGGCGACCATGCGCTGATGAGTTGGCGACATTTTTGGAATGCCGAAACGAAACGACGCGGCATACAAGGTCCCGATGTGATTGAACGCTATCCGTATCTCGCGGGCGGACATCCCGAACGTTTGCCGGGGATTGACGAACTCGCGCGTCTCGCCGAAAACGCGGTCATCGTTTCCACCGCTGACCCGTTTCATCATGGCATCGGCTACGGCACACCACCGGAGGAATCGTATCATCCGCACGAAGGTGGCTTGGAACTCGCACGCACAAAAATTCAAGAAGGGATTGATACACTCGCGCGCGGTGATTATTGGGGTTACAACCAACATTGCGTGCAATGGAAAAGCGATGCGCGCGACGCGGGACAAGTGTTTCGCTATTTGCGCGGTCCGATGCGCGGACAAATTTTGGATTTGACGTACAGCGACGCGTCGGACTTGTATCAAAAGCCAAAACCAACGTGGGTTGCCGCCGCATTGATTGAATGGCAAAAAGTTTGAGAAATGAACATGCCATTCGATTGGATTTACACCACCGACAATCTGGATTGGGGCGAACTCGCGCATCTCTATGCGATTGCCCCGTTGGGGAATAAAGAACCGGCGAAACTAAAAATCGCGTTCGGCAACAGCATGTTCAAAATTTTTGTCTATGACGCGAATCAACTCGTAGCCGCAGGACGCGCGCTCGCGGATGGCGCGGACTGTTCCTAAATTTGTGACATTGCCGTTCATCCAAATTATCAAGGGCAAGGTCTCGGCAAAGAACTTGTTTCACAACTTGTCAATCTTTCGCAAGGTCACAAAAAAATCGTTTTGTACGCCGCCGTCGGAAAAGAATCCTTTTACAAAAAACTCGGATTCAAGCGCATGAAAACCGCAATGGCGATTTTTGAAAATCAAGCGCAAGCGGTAGCGAATGGCGTGATTGTGGATGAATAGGGAGCGAGGTGTATATGTTTTCTCAAAAATTGCGCGATTTTCTTTCCCTGTTGATTGTGTTGCTTCTCTTTGGATGTTCTACGTCTGCACCTTCACCACGTCCTAACATCGTCGGACGCTGGCAAATAGTTTCGCAAACAACAGCGGGGGTAACTTCTGACACTCCAGCTTTGATCACGATTGAATTTTTTGCTGATGGAACTTATATGCTTGCGGGGCTAAACGGCGATTACTCGTTTCCTGATTCCGAACGTCTCAAACTCGAGTACGGAAATGGCACTTCTTCATTGATGTATCGTTATTCCTTGTCGGACAATACGCTTACCCTTGATAATGGAAGCATCAAGACTATTTACAGGAGGGTGGATGCAAACGAAGCGACACAAGCGCCAGAGCAAATCGCCGCTACCCTTGTTGCGATTGGTCAAGCAACGGCGGCTGCGATGCCACGCGTTCCCGATAATCGCGTTCCCACGTTAAACGCCACACAAGCGCCGCCTGCTGTACTATCAAAAATCGGTGAGCGTATTCCTGCTGGTGAATTTGCCTTGACGGTCAAATCCGTCGAACGAGCTGATAAAAGTTATACAAATACCTATCAGCTTCCAAATGACAAAACTCTCGTTGCAGTGCAGATTGAAATTGAAACAAACAAATGGCAAGTGTTCCACACCGTCGCTAGCCAAAACGCGAAACTTATTGGAAAGCACGGTACTTACACTCTCGCGCCATTTGGATGGAAAGAAAAAAGTTTCAACAAACCATTCGATGCAGAAGGCAAGCACGACACTGGCTGGCTAACTTTTGAGGTTAACAAAAATGACAGTGAGTTTGTTTTGATTTATATGTCACAAGGAAGTCCTGAAATCAACGTAGATTTAGGACAATGAAAAGAAAAATCCGTCCACGTTTGGACGGATTTTTCTTTTCCAGTATAAAATAAATCGCGTGCAATAGTACGGTCCTGTCAATCCTCTTTTTCATGCTCACGAAACCAACCCTCTCCGATAACCGAATCATTGCGTGCTTGCGCGAATTGTACGCAGTCGAAACCCGCGCGCTTGAATTTCTCGCGCTGGGCAACGACACTTTCGCCGGCGTCTATCGCGTCACCGACGTGCGCGGCGAAAACTTTTTTCTCAAAACAAAACGTGGCGCGTTCTCAAACCTTTCGCTCACCTTGCCGCGTTATCTGTACGAAAATGGCATTGCCCAAGTCATCGCACCATCGCCAACACGTTTCAACGAACTCTGCGCGCGTGTGGACGATTACGCGCTGATTCTTTATCCATTCATTCGCGGCGAGAACGGAATGAGCTGCGAACTGACCGAATCACAGTGGCGTGAGTATGGAAGCATCGTCAAACGATTGCACACTACCAAATTGCCCACCCAATTTGAAAACGAAATCGAACGCGAAACATTCATGCCCAAGTGGGACGAGCTGCGCGATGCGGTGGAACAAAAAATTCTCGCGCGCGAATTTCAAAATGAGATTCAATGTACGCTCGGCGCGTTGTGGTGCGAAAAACGAGACGTCATCGAAACATTGCGCGTTCGCACATTAAGCCTCGCGCAACAGTTGCAAACGCAGACGCACGAGTTTGAATTGTGTCATGCCGACATTCATCTCGGCAACGTTCTCGTCGGCAACGACGGCAAACTTTATATCGTAGATTGGGACCAGCCGATTCTCGCGCCACGCGAACGCGATTTTCTTTTCATCATTGATTCTGTCATCGCCAAACGCGTTTCGCGTGAGCAACAAACTTTATTTTTTCGAGGATATGGCGAAACAAAAATCAATGCGGATGCACTCGCCTACTATCGCTGTGATTGGGCGATGTATGATATTTGCGAATTCGCCGCGCGCGTGATTCTTTTGCCCGAGGCGACAGTCGAAACGCAAGCAGATGCGTTACAATGGTTTCGCGTACAATTTCAACCGGGCGACATGGTGGATTTGGCTATGAAAGGATAAACGAATGGCAGACGCGCGCGTAGAAACCATCATCAATTATTATGAACTTGCCGATGGATTCGTGTCTAGCGGACAACCTTCACCGGAAGAATTTGCCGCGATTCGTGATGCGGGCTATCAAGTCATCATCAATCTCGTCCCCACGGACGCGCAAATGGCGCTGGCGGATGAAAAAGAGATTGTCGAAAATTTGGGAATGCAGCACATTCACATTCCTGTCATTTGGGATTCGCCGCAGGTGAGCGACATTGAAAAATTTTTCGCTGCCATGCAAGCGAATCGCGACAAAAAAGTTTTCGTCCACTGCGAAGTGAATTACCGCGCGTCGTCGTTTCTCTATTTATATCGCCGCAAATTTCTCGGCGTGGATGAAAAACAAGCACGTCAGGATTTGCAATGGATTTGGGCGCCGAATCCGACGTGGACGAAATTTATCGAGGACGTTTCTAAATTGGCGGTATGAATACCAAAGAAAAAATCGTCAGTAATTGGCTCCCGCGCTATACGGGCGTTCCACTGCAAGAATTTGGCAAGCACATTCTCCTCGTCAACTTTTTGAATTACGTGCGAATGTTTGCCGAGTGGAACAATGTGCCGATTCGCGGCATGGAGCGTCCGATGCAAACCGCGACGGCAAACAACATCACCATTATCAATTTTGGGATGGGCAGCGCGAACGCGGCGACGGTGATGGATTTGTTGAGCGCAATTAAACCGAAAGCATGTTTGTTTCTCGGCAAATGCGGCGGACTGAAAAAGAAAAATAAAGTGGGCGATTTGATATTGCCCATCGCGGCAATACGCGGTGAAGGCACATCGAACGATTATCTCCCGCCCGAAGTGCCTGCGTTGCCCGCGTTCAGTTTGCAAAAAGCCGTTTCGAACACGATTAAATTTCACGAGCGCGACTATTGGACAGGCACGGTGTACACCACGAACCGCCGCGTGTGGGAACACGATGACCAATTCAAAAGTTATTTGCGCCGCCTGCGCGTCATGGCAATTGACATGGAGACGGCGACCATTTTTGTCGGCGGCTTTGCCAATTCCATTCCCACCGGCGCGCTGTTACTCGTCTCTGACCAACCGATGATTCCCGACGGCGTGAAAACCGAAGCGAGCGATTCACGCGTCACGCAAGAATTTGTCGAATCGCATCTCCTCATCGGCATCAATTCATTGAACGAACTTATCAACAAAGGACTGTCAGTAAAACATTTGCGATTTTAGTTACTCGTTATTCGTTTCTCGTTTCTCGTTTTTGCATCTCGCATTCATCCTTCATCCCTCATCCCTTCCCATGACCGCTCATACCATTTTCCTCAACGCAAAAATCTTCACCGCAAACGCGGCGCAGCCGTTCGCGCAAGCAGTCGCCATTCGTGGCAACCGCATCGCGTTCGTCGGCAACAAAGAGGACGCGTTAGCGTGGCGCGGTGAGACGACACGAATCATTGACGCGCAAAACAAAACGTTGCTCCCCGGCATCAATGACGCGCATTATCATCTGATGCACGGCTCGATGTATCTCGACGGCATGTCATTTGAAGGCATTCACGATTTTGAAACAGTGGTTCACATTGTGAAACAGTTTGCAGCAGAGCATCCCGAACGCGAATGGCTGGAAGGGTATCACCTGCCCTACAACGCGGGTCCGAATCATTCGCCGTTGACGCGGCAACATTTGGACTCGATTGTTTCTGACCGTCCCCTTTTTATTCTCGCGTATGATGGGCATACCGCGTGGGCGAACACGAACGCCTTACAACGCGCGGGCATTTTGCGCGGCGGCGAATGTGGAACAAACAGCGAAATTGTTTTGGACGAACACGGTGAGGCAACAGGCGAATTGCGCGAACCCGGCGCGTTTCGCCATGTCTCGAAACTCATTCCCGTTCCCGACATGATTCAAAAACGCGCGCTATTGCACAAAGGATTGCGCCAAGCAGCCGAACTCGGCGTGACGAGCGTACAAAACATGGACGCGCGCGACGATTTGCCTGTACTTGCTTCCGCGTTGGAAGATGTTGGCGAACTTTCGCTGCGCGTGTATTTGCCATTCGACATAAAACCCAATACACCGTTTGAAGCGCTCGCGACACAAGCAGTCGAATATCGCAGCACATTCCAGAGTGAAATGGTGCGCGCAGGTTCCGTAAAATTTTTCATGGATGGTGTGATTGAAGGATATACCGGCTTGCTGCTCGAACCTTACGCGGACAATCCGACGACCTGCGGCAATGCAAATTACACGCCCGAGCATTTCAATCGCATGGCAGTCGAGGCAGACCGTTTGGGTTTTCAAATTTTCGTTCACGCCATCGGCGACCTCGCCGTGCGCCGCACGCTCGACGGCTATCAACTCGCGCGCGAAAAAAATGGCTTGCGTGACAGTCGCCACCGCGTCGAACACATCGAACTGATTCATCCCGACGACATTGCGCGTTTTGCCGAACTCGATGTAATTGCTTCAATGCAGCCATTACATTGTCCCGTTGCGACGGATGGTGTAGATGTGTGGACAACACGCGTAGGTGAATCGCGTTGGCATGTGAGTTTCGCGTGGGAAATGGTGCGTCAAGCAAACGCGCAGCTTGTGTTTGGCAGTGATTGGCCCGTCGTCACACAAAATCCATTTTTGGGAATTCACATGGCAGTCAATCGCAAACCCTGGCGTCCCAATCTGCCCGAACAAAAACAAACACTCGTCAATACGCTATTGTCGTACACGCGCGACGCCGCTTACGCGGAATTTCAAGAACATCACAAAGGACAGGTGCGCGAGCATTTTCTCGCGGATTTGGTGTTGGTGAACGCGGACATGTTCGCCGCGCCCCCCGAAACAATTGGCGAAATGAAACCCCTCGTCACCATGTGTGACGGACGGATAGTGTACGAGGCATAGCGCGCGTCCTTTGACACGCGCCCTTTTGCAAGTACAATCCTGCAACGTGGCAGACAAAATCATTCTCAAAGGCGCGCAGTTTCATGGCAAGCATGGTGTTTCGCCCGAAGAACGCGTGGTTGGCGGACGCATCATCGTGGATGTCGAAATCGAATACGATTTGACGCGCGCGGGCTTTAGCGATTCGATTGAAGACACCATCAGTTATTCATCGGTCTTTAAAATTATTCGGCATCTCGTCGAGGATACCGAATCGCTTTTGCTCGAAGCGCTCGCGCGCAAAATTGCCGATGCGCTCATGGAAAAATTTCCGATGGACGCGTTGACCATTTACGTTCGCAAACAACCGCCGCCGATTCGCGGTGTCGTAGAATCGGCGGGCGTTGAAATTCGACGCACGCGCAACTAGATTTTCAAATGACTGAAAATGCAAAACCCGGCGCGCGCGTTGCCGCAAAAGAAAAAAGCGAACGCGGACTCGTCATCGTTTATACGGGCGACGGCAAAGGCAAAACAACCGCTGCGCTCGGAATGGCACTGCGCGCAGTCGGACGCGGTTGGCGTGTATTGATGATACAGTTCGGCAAAGGCGCGTGGCATTACGCGGAATTGGACAGCAGTCAACGGCTCGCGCCCGATTTTGAAATTCTCCCGATGGGGATTGGTTTTTACAAAATTCTCGACGACAAACATTCGGAACAAGAACATCGCGCGGCGGCACAAAACGCGTTGACCTTTGCGCGCGAAAAAATGGATTCGGGCGAATACGATATGCTCATTCTCGACGAAGTGAATGGACTGGTCGGCGCGGGACTTGTATCTCTTGAAGAGATTTTGCAATTGCTTGACATGAAACCCGCCGACCTCACACTCGTTCTCACCGGACGCAATGCGCCGCAAGAAATTATCGAACGCGCCGACCTCGTAACCGAAATGCGCGAAATCAAACATCCGTATCAAAAAGGAATTCTCGCTCAAAAAGGCATCGACTATTAAAAAACCGCCTATTGCAGAATCGACTAATCTCCTAATCATCCAATCACCGTATTATACTGAACACTCTATCACTCCATCTCTCGATCACTCTATCTCTCACAACGGAGCATCATGTCTGAACCCAAACTTAAAATCGGCGACGTTGCGCCGAATTTCAAATTGCGCGGCGTCGTCACCAAACCCGAAGTCAAACGCGTGGATGTGCAATTGAGCGATTATCGCGGGACGCACAATGTCGTGATCGCGTTTCACCCGTTCGCGTTCACTGCAACCTGAGACCGCCAGATTCCCGCAATGGAAGCGTTCATGGACGACTTTGCGGGATTACACAGCCAAGTTTTGGCTGTCTCTTGTGACCCGGTAAGTTCTAAAGAAGCGTGGGGCAAATGGCTCGGCGGCATCACCTATCCGCTCGTTTCCGATTTTTGGCCCCACGGTGAAATGTCCAAACTGTATGGTGTGTTCAATGAAGAATTTGGACGCCCTGACCGTTCGCTTTTCATCGTTGACAAAGACGGCATGATTCGCTGGATAAAAATTTTCAAACCCGGCGAATTGCCCGACACTGTTCTCGTGTTGGACGCGCTGCGCGAAATTCAAGGCGACGAATAGACGATACCACATGCGTTCCGTCTCGCTCCACAATCTCGGTCTCGTGCCGTATGCTGATGCGCTCGCGTTGCAGCATGAGCGCGTGGACGCGCGCAAAATGGGGGGGGGTGAAGATACGCTGCTCTTGCTCGAACATAATCCCGTTTTCACGCTCGGACGCAACGCGCAAGAAGAACACATTCTCGCCTCGCGCGAATTTTTGAACGAAATCGGAATTGACGTTTATCGCGTCGAACGCGGCGGCGATGTGACGTATCACGGACCCGGGCAACTCGTCGGCTATCCGATTCTCGACTTGAGAAATTTTCGGATGGATGTCGGCTGGTATGTGCGTTCACTCGAAGATGTTTTGATTCAAACACTCCACAGTTACGGACTCGACGCGCATCGCGCGGGTTTGAATGAAACCGGCAAACGTGATTCCAAACTCGTCGGCGTATGGATTGAAAATCCAACCGATGACCCGCTCGAAAAAAAATTGCAGCCCGAAGCAAAAATCGCGCAAATCGGCGCGCGCATCGAAAGTTGGATTACGTATCACGGCTTTGCCTTGAACGTTGACCCAAACATGCAGCATTTTCAATTCATCGTTCCCTGCGGCATTCCCGACAAACCAGTTACATCCCTTGCGCGCGCATTGAAAAAAAATATCGCAATGGAGGATGTACGCGAACGCGTTGCGCGCGCATTTGAAAATGTGTTTGATGTTGAATTGCAAATTGCATACGCATACAATGGGAAAACACAAGGCATTGCCCCTACAATTCACGTTTGACGCCTCTCGTTTCTCGTTTCTCGCATCACATTCCAATCGCCATGTCCACCCAACACATCGTCGTCGCACACGGTGACGGCATCGGTCCTGAAATCACTGACGCGGTATTGCGCGTCTTGCAAGCCAACAACACGCCGCTCGAATACGATTTCGTCGAAATCGGCGAACGCGCGTATTTGAAGGGATTTTCCACCGGCATTCCACCTGAAGCATGGGACGTGATTCGTTCGCATCGCGTCATGCTCAAAGGTCCCATCACGACACCACAAGGCGGCGGTTACAAAAGCGTCAATGTCACGTTGCGCAAAGCGTTGGGCTTGTTTGCCAACGTGCGGCAGTGCCGCGCCTACACGCCGTATGTGGCTTCGCATCATCCCAAAATGAATGTGGTGATTTTGCGCGAGAACGAAGAAGACCTTTACGCGGGCATTGAATATCGTCAATCGCAAGAAGTGGTGTTGGATTTAAAGGTCATCACGCGTCCGGGCAGCGAGAGCATCATTCGTTACGCGTTTGAATACGCACGCGCGTATGGGCGGAAAAAAGTGACGTGCATGACCAAAGACAACATCATGAAAATGAGCGATGGCATGTTTCATCGCCTCTTTGATGAAATTGCGCCTGAATATCCCGAAATCAAACACGACCATCTCATCATTGACATTGGCGCTGCGCGTCTCGCCGCGCAGCCCGAAATGTTGGACGTGATTGTGACGCTGAATTTGTACGGCGATATTTTGTCCGACATTGCCGCGCAGGTTGCAGGTTCGATTGGGCTCGCAGGTTCTGCGAATGTTGGAGTGGATGCCGCGATGTTTGAAGCGGTGCATGGTTCTGCGCCCGACATTGCAGGCAGAGATATTGCGAATCCTTCGGGCTTGCTCAACGCCGCGATTCAATTGCTCGTGCATGTTGGCTTGTCCGCCGACGCGGAACGTATTCGCAACGCGTGGCTCGTGACGCTGGAAGATGGAGTTCACACGCCCGACATATATCGCGAAGAATTTAGCACGCACCGCGTTGGCACGCGCGAGTTTGCGGACGCGATTATTGAACGCCTCGGACGCACACCCGAATTTCTCGACATTCTGCCCTACCGCGCGGGCGGCGTACACATTCCACCGCGCGATATTCCACATCAAACGCAAAGGTTGGTCGGCGTGGATGTGTTTCTCGTGTGGGATGAACACAATCGTGACCCGCATGTGTTGGGCAATCAATTGATGCAAATTGACGCGTCGCCACTGCAATTCAAAATGATGACGAATCGCGGCGTACAAGTTTTTCCCGATGGCAATTCCGAAGCAGTGCGCGCGGACATGTGGCGCTGTCGCTACCTTGGCGAAAATATTTCGTTCGACCACATCCTCGCGTTGTTGGAACAAATCAATCGCCTTGGTATCCATATCAATCAAATCGAAAATTTATATATGTTTGGCGACGAGCGCGGTTATTCCTTGGGACAAGGCGAATAAATGTGCATGCGTATCGCCTTCTGATTCTTGCGCTGTTGTTTTGTGCGGGCTGCACCAATCCGTCCGCAATTCCATCGCCACAACCAACACCGTTTCCGACTCGTACTCCAAATTCACAAATCCTTCGCACTCCCACTCAAGCCATGCAAAATCTCATCCCCAAACCCACCTCGATCACAATCACTAACGGCGTTTTTGTTTTGAACGCCAACACAAAAATTTCCTTCAATCCTGCACAAGCGGAACTGATGCCCATTGCGGAAAAACTTGTCGCCGCGCTCCAAGCCACAAATAATCTCACTTTGGAAATCGCTCAAGAAACTGCCGCACAAGGAAACATTTTGCTCGAATTGAACAAGGATGCGTCGCTCGGCGCGGAAGGTTATGTGTTGACGATTACGCCCGACGCAATTGCATTACAAGCGAATCAACCGGCGGGAATTTTTTACGGCGTCCAAACATTGCGCCAACTCGTGCCGCCAAAACCAGCCGAACAAATTGTCATTCCAGCCGGGACCATTCGCGATGTGCCGCGTTTTGCATGGCGCGGCGCGATGCTCGATGTGGCGCGTCATTTCTTTAAGGTCGAAGATGTCAAAGCGTACATTGACGTACTCGCGCATTACAAATTGAATCGCCTGCATTTGCATTTGTCCGATGACCAAGGTTGGCGCATCGAAATCAAATCGTGGGATAAATTAGCGACGATTGGCGGCAGCACAGAGGTCGGCGGCGGTCAAGGCGGATATTACACGCAAACGGAATATCAAGAGTTGGTGGAATATGCGGCAGAAAATTTCATGCTTGTCATTCCCGAAATTGATTTGCCGGGACATACCAACGCCGCGCTCGCGTCCTATCCCGAACTGAATTGCGATGGGAACGCGCCCGCGTTGTACACCGGCACCGAAGTGGGTTTTAGTTCCCTTTGCACCGACAAGGAAATTACGTACCAATTCATTGACGATGTGATGCGCGAACTTGCGGCATTGACGCCCGGTCCTTTTTTGCACGTCGGTGGCGACGAAGCGCGCGCAACGCGAAAACAAGATTACATTCCGTTCATTGAACGCGTCGAAACCATTGTGCAAAAGCACGGCAAACGCATGATCGGTTGGGGCGAAATTGGACAGGCGGAATTGTCCACCGAAACCGTCGCACAGCATTGGCACGAACCGGGTGATGCCGCGCAGGCGCTTCAACAAGGCGCAAGTGTAATTCTTTCTCCCGCGTCCAAAGCGTATCTCGACATGAAATATGATGCCGATACGAAATTGGGTCTGGACTGGGCGGGACTGATTGATGTGGAAAAAGCATACGCGTGGGAGCCGCTGACTGAGTTAAAAGATGTGGATGAAAGCAAAGTGCTGGGTGTTGAAGCGCCATTGTGGTCAGAGACCTTGCGAACGCTCGACGACATTGAATACATGGCGTTCCCGCGCGTGATTGGCATTGCCGAAATCGGCTGGTCGGCGCGCGAGGGACGCAATTGGAATGAATACATGAAACGTCTCGCCACGCACGGCGCGCGGCTCGAAATGATGGGCGTCAATTTTTATCGCGCGCCGCAAGTGCCATGGGAATAAGATATGACGCGACGCGGACATATTGTCATTTATTTCGAGCAAGGTTGGGAAGGGCGATGTGAATGGGCGTTTGAGGAGGACAATCCCAACGTGCAAGGTGGCGTCGCGCTCTTGTTTTTGCAAAACGGGCAGCGACTGAACATTATTGATATATGGCAAGGTATAATTGATTTGGTCCCGACACAGCGCAGTGATACAAACAAACGCGGGGACAAGGTGTGGGCAGGCAACAAACAGAACAACGTTCCATACGACAAATGGTTTGAATGGTTCACGCATCAGCCACCGCTGCGCGCCGAACTCGCTGAATAAATTCTCCTATGCCGGTTCCAACCCTCGAAACCAAACGTCTCATTCTCCGCGCGTTCATGCTCGCGGATGCAAAACGCGTCCAACATCTCGCGGGCGCGTTCGCCGTCGCGGACACGACAGGACACATGCCGCATCCGTACCAAGACGGCATGGCAGAAGAATGGATTGGCGGACTTGATTCCGAATTTGAACACGGTGAAGGCGCGACATTTGCGATTACATTGCGCGCCACAGGGGAACTCGTCGGCGCAATTGGACTCACCCTTTACTCGCACAACAAACGCGCGGAAATGGGATATTGGATTGGCGTACCATATTGGAATCACGGTTACATGAGCGAAGCTGCGCGCGCTGTCCTGCAATTCGCGTTTGAACAACTAAATCTTAATCGCGTCTATGCCTCACACTTTCCGCGCAATCCCGCATCGGGACGCGTAATGCAAAAAATTGGCATGAAGTATGAAGGCACTTTGCGCCAACATTTTGTGCGATGGCAAGACCCCGAAGATTTGGTGTATTACGGAATTTTGAAAAGTGAGTGGAAGCGTTCGACAAATTTGTAATTTGTTATCCAGTGCGAACAAATCTCAAATTTGTCCTACAGGAGAATAAACAATGTCATACGATTCAACAGGACTTGACCCCCAACGCACTATCAATGACTTGAAAGAATTGCGCGCGCTCACGGGCGATGAAAACGGCGCGCAGCGCGTCGCGTTCACCGACACGTGGATTACTGCGCGCAAATTCATGCGCGACAAACTCGCGGACTTGCCGATTGAAGTGGAAGTGGACGAAGCGGGCAATCAATGGGCAACGCTCGTCGGCGAATCGGACGACGCGTTATTGATTGGCGGACACATTGATTCCGTGCCGAACGGCGGCTGGCTCGACGGCTGTTTGAATTTGCTCGCGGGTGTGGAAGTATTGCGCCACATCGCGTCGCAAGGCACGCCACCAGTGACAATTCGTCTTGTAGATTGGGCGGATGAAGAAGGCGCGCGGTTCGGGCGTTCATTGTTCGGTTCATCGTCCGCGTCGCAACACATGAATCCTGACGAATTGCGAAACTTGAAAGACAAAGACGGCATTCGTTTGCAAGACGCGCTCGAACGCGTCGGCATCAACATTGACCGCGCACTCACGGCTAAAGAGCAATTGAAAAACGCGCGCGCCTATTTGGAATTGCACATCGAACAAGGTCCTGTTCTCGAAAGCATGAATCTTGCGATGGGCACTGTGTTGGGAACCTATGGCGTCGAACGCCATTCGATTCGTTTCGTCGGACAAGCCGCGCACGCGGGTTCAACGCCGATGCACTTGCGCCGCGACGCGCTCGCCGCGTGCGCGAAACTCGAACTCGAAGTCCGCGAAATCGCAAAACGGAACGGCGGCGTTTGCACGATGGGACGCGTTGAAACAAAACCTGGCATCGTCACTTCGGTTGTCGAAACGTGCGATTGTTTGCTCGACCAACGGCACATGGACGCGACACGTTTGGCGAAAATGCTGCAAGAAGCTAAAGACGCGAGCGAGAAATTCGCGCAAGAAGAAAATGTTTCTGTCGCATGGACGCGCCTCTGGCAAATTGAACCGATTTTGTTTAATGAACAATTGCGCGCGCTCACCGATGAGGCGATTCAAGAAGCGACAGGCAATGGTCACACCTTACCGAGTGGTCCATTGCACGATGCCGCTGAAGTCTCGCGCGCGGGCGTGCCGACGGTGATGTTGTTTGTGCAATCATTACGCGGTCTCTCGCACACAAAACTCGAAGACACAAAAGAAGAACATCTGGTGATGAGTGTTGAAGCATTAGACCGCCTCGCGTTCAAGGCGATGGAGTGGGTTCAGAAATCGTAGGGGCGGAGCATCGCGTTCCGCGCCTTTCGCGGAATGCACAATGCATTCACCCCAACAGCAATGCAAAAAATCGCCACGTTTGATTTGGAAATCGCAAAAGGTTTTCCCGACGGCGGCAACTGGAAAGAGAACGCGCCGTTGGGAATTACGTGCGCCGCGCTCGGACTCAGCGACGCGGACGAACCAAAATTTTTTCACGCCGCGCCGAGTTTGTCGCGCGACGCGTGCTGCGAGCTCGTGCGCGAATTGCAGCGCGTGATGAACGATGGTTACACGCTCGTCACGTGGAACGGCACCGCGTTCGATTTTGCGGTGCTCGCGGATGAATCGGGCATGGCGCGCGAATGTGCGGAACTCGCGCTCGCGCACGTGGACTTGATGGTGATTGTGACATTTCAGCGCGGTTATTTTTTGGGATTGCAAAAGGCGTTGGTTGGCGCGGGAATTCATGGCAAGAAAAAAGAGGTTGTGCTAAACGATGGTTCGCGTTTGTACGAAATGAGCGGCAAACTCGCGCCCGAACTTTGGGCAAAGGGCGAGTACGACGCGGTGTTGAGTTATTTACGCGAGGACGTGATGCCGCTGATTCAATTGACACAAATTATCGCGCACGCCAAAAAAATTCGCTGGACGACCAACAAAGGAAATCTCGCTTCTGTCGCCGTCAAAAAACTATTCACCGTGCGCGAGTGTTTTGATTTTCCCTTGCCCGATACGTCATGGATGAACACCGAACCCGCGCAGCGCGAAAAATTGATTGAATGGATGCCGCCGCTCTCCGATTTTCTTTCGACGAATGATTCTCCCCGTTCCATTCGCGAGTTGCCATTGTTTGCCTACGCAGAACAAGAACCGTACTGGCGCGAATTTCGTTACGCGCTCAAACATTTATGACCCCTGCGCGTTTCAAGATTGGCGATTTTTCACAACTCGGTCAGGTGTCGGTTCGCACACTGCGTTTGTACGATGAACTCGACCTCATCAAACCAGCCGAGACGGACAAGTGGACGGGCTATCGCTATTACACCCTCGACCAATTGCCTCGCCTCCATCGCATTCTCGCGTTAAAAGATTTGGGATTGTCGCTCGAACAAATCGCTCATCTGCTGCAAAATGATTTGCCCGTCAAACAAATGCGCGGCATGTTGAGTCAAAAGCAAGCAGAACTCGAACGCGAGCTCGCGGATACAAAAATGCAGATGCAGCGCGTCGAAGCGCGTTTGCGTCAAATCGAAAACGAAAGTGCGCCGCCGAAGTATGAAGTGACGTTCAAAGCAGCGAGCGCGTTCACAGTTGCATCCATTCGTTTGATTGTGCCGCATGTGTCGAACATGTCACCAATGCGATATGAAACGTTGAACGAGTTGTACGCCACGCTTGACGCACAAAGCATCAAACCACTCGACCCCGAAATTTTTGTTTATCATCTGCCGGGTTACACCGACGAAAACATTGACATGGAAGTGACGACGAGTGTGGACGCGAATTGTTTGGAAAAATTTCCACACGGCGTTGGCAATGTGCAGTTGCGCGAACTGCCCGCGATTTCCCAAGTCGCAAGCGTGGTGCATCACGGTTCAATTTGGGGAATCCCCGATGCAATTGTGGCGCTCTATGCGTGGGTTGGGAAAAACGGTTTTCAATCGGCGGGCGCGTATCGCGAATTGCATCACGGCTGGCGCGAGAATCAAATGACCGAAGCGGAATTGCTTTCAAGCATCACGCTCGAAATTCAATTGCCCATCACGCCGTTGGAATAATTTCCTCTGTGAAAACTCCCGAAAATCAATTGGTTTTCGGGAGTTTTTTTGCCTCTTGACTCTAACGCTGCGTCAGAGTGTATCGTAGGTGCGAAGCATTGACTTGGGTTGCTCTGCACCGCCCAATGCTTCGCCCCAACTCAAACGGAGGAATTTGAAATGCTGACCATCACGCAAGACGCGCTCAAATTATTCTGGCGCACCAACAAAGCCATGACGCTGTTCTTTTTGTCCAATTTTATTTTTCTCGGCATCGGTGTTGCGGGAATGCTGTTTGATACGCGCGAGGTGTTGGGATTCAACACGTGGAGCAAAGACGTGAAATTTTCAATTTCACTTTTGTTTTACACCGCGACCATGTTGTGGATGTTTAGTTACATCAAGCTTCGTCCGCGACTCAAAAGTTTTGTGTTGACCGCAAGCGCGCTGATTTTGTTTGTCGAAATGCTGATGATTGCGATGCAAGGCGCACGCGCGGTGCCAATGCACTTTAACGTTTCGACGCCGTTCGACGCCATGTTGTGGTACGCGATGGGAACGTCCATTATGATTTTTTACGTCATCAACATCATCGGCTTTATTCTCTTTTTGCGTTCGCCAATGACAGACCGCACGATGGCGTGGGCGATGAAACTCGGCATGTTGATTATGCTCGTTGGTTTCGGCATCGCGTTTTTGATGACAGGTCCGCAGCCCGACCAACTCGCGCAAATGGAGCAAGGCATCGCGCCCGCGCTCATTGGCGCGCATACGGTTGGCGCGCCTGACGGCGGCGCAGGACTACCCCTGCTCGGATGGAGTACGCGTTACGGTGATTTACGCATCGCGCATTTTGTCGGACTGCACGGACCACAAGTGTTGGCGTTGTTTGGATTCGCGCTGCTGCTCCTTGCGCGTCGTTCCAACAATCGTTTGAGCCAAACGCATCGTCTCTGGATGCTCGTCGGAACATTCGTCGCCTATCTCGGCATCGTATTGCTCGTGACGTGGCAAGCGTTACGCATGGAACCACTCATCGCGCCGAGTGCGTTGACGTTAATCACTTTGGGAATCATTGCTGCTGCTTTTATTGGATACAATACGCTCATCCTATGGCACGCGTTTCGCGCGCCGCGCGGACAAACTACAAATTTGTCGTACGAGAGAAATCAGAATCCCAATTCATTTACACCACAAGACGCGTAGTGCGCGTTCCCTAACGCGCACCGATTTGGCGGTAGAGAGAGCACCACACAACCAATGTCATACGAAATTCTTTTTTCACTTTCGAATCTCGTCATCATGCCGTTTTGGTTTTTGATGATTGCACTGCCGCATTGGTCAATAACCAAACGCATTATTGGTTCCCCCTTGATTGTTGTGCCGACTGCACTTTTGTATGCGGCGCTCGTTTTGCCGCAAGCCATTCCAATCATGCTGTCACTGACAAATCCGACGTTGAGTGGAATCATGCAAATGCTATCAACGCCCGAAGCAATGTTGGCGGCATGGGCGCACTTTATTACGTCTGATTTGTTTGTGGGACGCTGGGCATATCTCGAGAGCCGCGCGCAAAATTTTTCCGCGTGGTTGATGGCGCCTGTGCTGTTTATGATTCTTATGCTCGGTCCCGTTGGCTTGCTGCTTTATCTCATTTTGAGATACGCGTATGGCTTGGTCCGCACGCGCAATGCGTTACGTAGTGCGCCGTAATCATTTTGATTGCATGTATAATTGCCGCGCATGTATCCACTTGTAGCAAGGAGAATGATTGTGGCACTCGAGATTGGCGAGAAAGCGCCCGATTTCAAACTAAAGAGCGACAGCGGCGAGACCGTGAAACTTTCACAATTCAAAGGAAAAAAAGTAATTCTCTACTTTTATCCCGAAGACGATACGCCCGGCTGCACGAAACAAGCATGCGATTTTCGCGATAATTTTTCCGCGCTGCAAGGCGCAGACGCAGTGGTACTGGGCGTGAGTCCCGACAGCATGGAATCGCATGGGAAATTCAAAAAGAAATATGATTTGAATTTCCCATTGCTCTCGGACCCTGACCACAAGGTGGCGGAAATATATGGCGCGTGGGGCGAGAAAAACAATTACGGCAAAATTTACATCGGACTGATTCGCAGTCATTTCGTGATTGATGAAAAAGGAAAACTGATTGACATTCGCCGCCGCGTTTCCGCCAAAGACAGTATGCGCCTCGCGCTGCAGGCGTTGCAGGAGCAAACGTGACATGGTTTGCGGAATCGTATTTCGATTCCGAGAAACCTGTCACGTTTTCAAATTCGCAAGCACCGATACACGATTTTTTCATACGCGCGGTGGCGGAATATCTTTCGCTGCGCGGGATACCGACTCAAGTCGTTACTACAGGCACATGGGACGAACGCGAAGCCGCACTCGACGCGGGTGAAATTGATTTGGGCTGGATTTGCGGTGCGCCTTACGTGAAAAAAATCGCGCGCGGGGTGCCGCTAAAAATTCTCGCCGCCCCCGTCATGTCACATCCGCGTTACCAAAATTGTCCCGTCTATTTTTCAGAGGTTGTCGTGCGCGCGGATTCGCGTTTCCAAACCTTTGCTGATTTGCGGGGTGCGCGTTGGGCGTACAATGAAAAAAATTCCCATTCGGGTTATCACGTCGTCCGTTATTTTCTGGCGACGCAAAACTTGAATGGGAATTTTTTTGGGCGCGTACTCGAATCGGGCGCGCATCAAAATTCAATCGAAATGCTTTTGCGCGACGAGGTGGACGCAAGCGCGATTGACAGTACGGTGTTGGAGTTGATGTTCGCGCAAGACGATACGCTCGCACAACAATTCCGCATCATCGAAACCATCGGTCCCAGTCCGATGCCACCTATTGTGATTGGCGCGCATGTTGAGGAAAATATCCGCGCACAGCTTCGAGAGGCGTTGCTCATGATGCACGAAAAGGCAGAGGGACGCGCAATCCTTGCGCGGGCGCATATGGCGCGTTTCGCCGCGGTGTGCGATGCCGAATATGACGCGATTCGAGAGATGCTGCACGCTGCGGACAAGATTCAACTCTAGAGGGACGCAATGTAATCAAGACGCGGCTTAGTGTTACGCGCGACGGGAATGCAATGCAACACAATTGTTTGATGCGGCGCGTGTTTGGGAATTTTCACGCGCCCGCGCTTTACTCCCAAATCTTTTTTGCTCCAAAAATCATACACGCGAAATTTTTCGGCGCTCGGCAATTCAATCACCGTTGTGCGCGTTTGCTTGTGCCAATTCAACGCGGCGATAACCCATTCACCATTGTCTCGTCTCAAGTCCAATTGCGAAGGTTGTTCGCCGTTTTCCGAAAACCACTTATGCACCCGCGCGGTTTTTCGCAGCGACGGTAATATGCGCCGCAAATCCTCCAAATTCGACGCGTTGATATTCTCAAGATTATCACTGTCCAACAAAATTGAACCCGTCAACGCCGCAACGCTTGCAAGTGAACGATTTTCGTTGCGCGTCATATCGTTCACGTCGCCGCGTTTTCGCACAATCACACAATCGGGGTCATTGAGCCACCAGTGTTGATTGAATGGCGCGCGCAGCAGGGTGTTTTGAATCGCGTGTTGTGTGGAAACTGCCCCGCCGTTCGCGGCATCATTGGGGGACCATGTAAAATTCACATCTTGACTCACGCGCATCGTGTCCACCAGACCCACCGATGCGAGTTGCGGCGCGCCACAGCCCAAAATAATTTTTTCGTCGCCTACTGCCTTGCCGATAATTTCCAAGCCGCGCCGATATGCTTGCGCGCGAGTTGCATACACATCCGCATGTTTCCCCGCCAGTGCGCCCGCAAAAACAAAATCCAATTTTACGGCGTCATAGCCCCACACGTGACAAATCGTTTGGAATAAATCAAACAGCCACTCACCCACATCATTGCGTGTTACATCGAGCGCATAGACTGGCTCGCCCCAATGCGTCCACGCGCGCACAGGATTGTTGTTTTTATCTCGCAACAAAAATTCGGGATGCTGTTGAACGAGCTGCGAATCGCGGCGCGCCCCAAATGGCGCAAGCCAGATGCCCGCCAATTTTCCCGTCGCGTGAATTTCATCTGCCAGCGCTTTCATTCCGTCGGGAAATTTTTGCGCGTCAATGCTCGTCCAATCACCAATTGCGGTTTCGTAACCGTCGTCCACCAAAATCAAATCGAGGGGTAAATTTTTCTCGCGTATCGCGTTCACATTCGCGCGGATGTCGTCCGCCGTGACATTGTTGAAAAAGTAATACCACGAACACCAACCCTGTAATGTTTTATGCGCGCCGCGTCGCCCCATCATGTTTCCGACGCGCTGTGCGTACACTTTATACAATTCGCCCGCGTTACCAAAAAAGATTACGAGTGGCTCGGAAATACAAGTTGTGTTGGGTTCAAGCGGCGCGCCATCCGCATACGCGACGGCGCGCACGTTTGCAATTTTTTCATCGCGGACTTGGAAACGAATTTGCGAGAATTGATTCGCACCTGTTTCAAAACCGAGCAGTGTGGCAGACTCTTGTCCCGTCTTGGCAACCAAAGTGAACGCGTTGCTCGTACGTTCATCGCGCGCAGGCGCGCCGTACGGCAAATGTTTTTCAAAAAAATCATCGCCGTCGTATGGAATTTCGGACACGGTCATTTCACGAATTTCCGTTTTTGACCATGACTGCCAGCCGTGATGGAAATACGACAATTCAGACGCACTCGGAAATTTGATTGCGCCATTTTCGGCAGTATCGCAATACAACACATCGAACGCGTCAAGAGAAATCGGTGCATCACTGGAATTTTGACATTCGAGGGTGAGCGCATCCGTTGCGAAACGCAATTCAATTTTTACGCGTCCGTCCGAACCGTACAAACTGTCTGCTTTCTGTGCGTCCGTGCGAACGATTTGGGATTGCCCACGCGCATCGCGATACAGCAAACGCGCAAACGCGCGCGCAAACACAACGCGCTTGCGATTCAAGACATCAAACGTTCCATCCGCGTACAATTCAAAACGCGTCACGGCGCGACCTCCCACGTATTCAAATTCCAAAACGCACCTGCAAATGAACTGGGCGCGATGCCTTGCACGTGCGCGTCCGCGGCGACGTACTCGGGCGGCGCAAACAAAAAGACCATCGGCACATCTTGCGCGAGTTGTTGAAAAACGGGCGCGTACGCATTTTTGCGTGCGGTTGGTTCACAGCGCGCGACGCGATTGCCCGCGTTCAGTGCTTCATCTACGCGCGTATTTCGATAGCCGGTGACATTCAATCCAAAGCCCGGTTCGTCTTCAACAGATGACCAAAAGTAATGTTGGTCGGGGTCGAGCGGGATATTGAACTGCGCGAGTGCAAGGTCATATTCCTCCAAAAAGACGCGCGTCAAAAATAAAATACGGTCCGTCATTTTCAACACCGCGCGCACACCGATTTGCTGCAACTGTGCGCGCAAAACTTGCGAAACCAATTCCGAACGATTTTCATCGGCTTGCGCCCACAGCGTAACCTCAAATGGTTTGCCGTCTTTTTCCACGATGCCATCGCCGTCCGTATCGCGCCAGCCCGCGTTGGCTAAAAGCTCACGCGCGCGTTTTGGGTCGAACGCGGGCTGCGTCGCGTTTTGCGAATTTGCCCAAAAGGTCGGGAGCATACTTGTTTGCAGCAGCGTCGCTTCGCCGAGAAATTCTTCGGGAACAAGCGCGTTGCGGTCAATCCCCAATTCTATCGCTTGACGCACGCGCACATCATCAAAGGGCGCGCGTTTTAGATTTAACGCGAGTGCGAAAAATTGATTCAACGCGCGCGTAGCAACTTGGTGGTCGGCGCGATGAACTGTGACGACCAAATCCGCCTGTCCGCGCGCTTGCGCGGTACGCGCGTCAATTTCATTTTGATAGACGCGATACGTCCAATCAATAATCTGCGGTGCGCCATTCCAATACTTGAGGTTGCGCGCCATTGTAATCGCATCTTGATTCCAACTTGTCAACATCAACGGACCTGTTCCAATCAAGTCCTCGTTCGCCACATTTGTCAGCGCTTTATTTTCGAGACGGTGCTTGGGCAACATCGGAATCATGCCGATATACGTCAGCGCCGCGCAGTACGCTTCACGAAACGTAATGCTCACCGTCCGCGCATCCGTCGCCGTAATTTTTTCGATGGGTCCAAAATCGGCGGCAGGATTCAACCGAATCTTTGCGCTCGACAACGCGTTCAATGTAAAGGCAACATCGTCGGCGGTGAATAGCGTTCCATCATGCCACGTCACGTCGTCGCGCAAAATAAAGACGAAAGTTTTCGCGTCTTCTGAAATCAACCAACGTTCTGCAAGTCCGGGAATCAAATCGCCCGTTTTTGGATTCACGCGCAGTAATGAATCGTACAAGCCGCGCGCAACAAATTCCGGCAACGCGGTGATTTCGCGCGAAGGCGTTCCAACACCGGCAATCACAATCGAACCTGCGGGCGCGCGACGCGTTGTGGGCGCAGGCGATGGATTCGTTGTGGCGGATGGCACGCGCGTATTGTTTTGCGATATCGGGGTTTGCGCGAGTGGAGTTTGAATCGTCTGTAGTGGAATCGTCGGTGCAGCAATGGGCGTACTCGGCACGAGCGTTGGGTCTGCTTCACACGCGGCGAGCAGGAGGACAAAAAAAGAGAACAGGAAAAATTGTTTCACGTTGGGGAAAAGGAGAAGCGGAGAAATCAAACCTCACACGCCAGCATATCTTCGAGCGTTTCGCGGCGGCGTACGAGACGCGCGTCGCCGCTGTTCACCAACACAACGGCGGGACGCGGAATGAGATTATAGTTGGAAGACATGGGCAGTTGATACGCGCCTGCGACGGGAATCGCAAGCAAATCGCCGACGCGCGTTTCGGGCAATTGCGCGCGTTCAATCAGCACATCGCCTTGTTCGCAATAGCGTCCCGCAATCGCATATTCGCGCACAGATTTTTCATCGAGGCGATTCGCAAGGAACGCAGTGTATTGTGCGCCATACAACGCGGGGCGAACGTTATCGCCCATCCCGCCATCCAGCGCGATGTATGTACGCACATGGGGAATTTCTTTGACGGAACCGACGCGATAGATTGCAACACCCGCACGCGCAATCAAGCCGCGTCCGGGTTCGACGAGCAATTTTAGATTTTCATTCAAGCCACGCGCGCGTAATCCCTCGCGCAAGGCGCGCGTGGTATTTTCCGCGAATGCGTCAATGTCGAGCGTCGTTTGCGATTCGTTGTACGCGACGCCCCACCCTCCGCCGATATTTAATTCGCGTAAATCAAAATTGAATTTTGATTTCCAATCTGCCGCGACATCCAACACCGCGTTCAATGCTTCGCGCAGCGCGTCCGTATCAAACACTTGCGAGCCGATGTGAAAATGCAAGCCGACAAGTTTCAAATTTTCGTGTGACAGAATTTCTTGCGCGGCGCGTTCCGCCATGCCGTTGGAAATGCCAAGACCAAACTTGGAATCAGCGACGCCGGTGGTCATGTAACGATGGGTGTGTGCGTCAATGTTGGGCGAGAGGCGAATGAGTGTGTGGAGTGTGGAGTGTGGAGTGTGACGAGAAGCGAGAGACGAGAGCAACGAAATTTCGTCGAGATTATCAATGACAAAGTGTGTGATGTTGGCGTGGAGCGCGGCGCGAATTTCTTCGGGCGTTTTGTTGTTGCCATGGACGTAAATTTTTTCAGAATCAAAACCCGCGTGTTTGGCAATAACGATTTCGCCTTCGCTCGTGACATCGAGACCGACACCGAGTTCGTGATAGAGACGCGCGAGGAACGGCGAAAAATATGCTTTGGTCGCGTACAAGACGACGATATCATTCCAGCGCGAACGAAATGCATCGAGCGCGTGCATTGCTTGTGTACGAATCGTTGCCTCGTCATACATGTACAACGGCGTGCCAAATTTTTCAGCGAGTGCGACAATATCACAACCACCAAGTTCGAGATGATTTGATTCGTTTGTACGCGCAGTGAGAGGAAAGAGGGCGAGAGACATTTGCCATAAAGAATGGCGGACGAAATTTCGTCCGCCATTTTTGCTTACGATGCTTTTGGTTGTCCGCGCAAGCGGGCGAGTATCGCTTCCTTGTTGTCGTTCCAAACATGTAAAACGGTCGGGATGCCGGGGACAAAAAATGCAAGAAGCACGATGACGATAAAGTAGCGTTCCAATACGTCCGGCGGAATAATCGAAGCAAGGAAATATCCCGCCAGCGTCACGCCCGCGCCCCACAATAGACCACCGACAACGTTGTAGAAAAAGAACGTGCGATAGTGCATTTGCACCGCGCCCGCGACGATGGGAACAAAGGTGCGAATGAACGGCAAAAAGCGCGCGAGGACAATCGTGATGGGTCCGTATTTTTCGTAATACTCTTTTGCCTTGGCGAGGTTCTGCGGCTTGAAGAAACGCGATTCGGGACGCGAAAAAATCGGGGGTCCGACTTTTTGTCCGAACCAATAGCCCACATTGTCGCCCAAGATCGCGCCGATGACGATACCGGGCACCAGCGTCCAAATGCTGAAAAATCCTTTGAACGCGAGCAAGCCCGTCGTCAACAACAAACTGTCACCGGGTAAAAAGAAACCAAAGAACAACCCGGACTCGGCAAATACAATCGCCCATACGACGAACATGGCGACCGTCGGTCCCAGCTGCTCAAGACATTGGTCAGGGTGTAAGATACATTCCATGAGTAATAGCAAAATGCCAAATGCAGAATGCATAATGAACACTGCCACTGTATTTGGCATTTGTCATTATGCATTTGTCATTATTAACCTGTCGGAGTTTCGGTTGGCGATGGGGCATTGCTGCCGCTTTCGCCGCTTGCCACGGGCAGGGAATTGATATCGCCGCTGACCGTCACAAATTCTGCGCTGACCCAACCCAAATCGGTTTTGTCGGGAATTTGAATCTGGAGCCACGTTGCGTCGCCGTTGCGTCCGACAACTGTAACCTCTTGACCTTTTTGCAACTTGCCAAGTGAGGCAGTGGTGCGCGCCGGACCTTGACGGATATTCAAAACGTCAGTGGCGGTTGCTTTGACCACTTGAGGTTCGGGAGTCGGTTGCGGTTCGGCGGTCGGTTCATCCGTTGGTTCGGGTTCGGCAGTGGGTTCCAATTCCACTGTTTCTGTCGGAAGCACTTCGGTTTCTTCGACGGTCGGTTCTTCTGTCGGCTGTTGCCCCGCCGTGCCACCGCTGAATTGTGGCAAGCCGCGCACGCCAAAGAAAAGCACCACGGCGCACAAGAGCAACACCAATGCCCCAAACGCAAACGGGAGCCACGCGCGTTCGCCGCCGGGAACAGCAAGTGGTGATGCTTCGCGTACGGGACGCGGCGGAATGCCGCCTGACGCCATACTCGGCATTTCGGGTTCGGGCACGCGCACATACGTCGGCATTGAATCCGTTTCCATCGCAGGCACCGAACCGGGCAACGGAACATACGAAGAGCCCGCGCTCGTGTCTTGCGTGGAATACGAAGGCGTGCCGCTGTATTCACCCGTATATTCCACCGGACGTGTAACATCGCTTGGAACGTAATAGCTGGCTGGTTCAACAGGTTGTTCCGTTGGAGGGGTTGGTTCAAAAGGCGCGGGCGCTTGGTAGGTTGGCGCTTCGTAGGAAGGTACTTCGACAACGGGCGGCGGCATGGCAGGCATGACGGGCGGGACGGTTTGTTTCGGCGGCATTCCCGGCACCCACTCTGTGCCATTAAAAAAGAGCCAGCGTCCGGTCCCGGGTTCGAGTGACCAAAAGACACCCGAATCATCTTGCACCATCAGCTTGGCGAGTTCCTCTTGATATTGGTCCTCGCTCATTGGCTCACCGCGCCGAATGCGCGCTTGCAGTTCATTAAATTTTTCTTCGGCTGTTACAAAATCCATGTGGTACTCCTGTGGTAAAGTGACGAGTGATGCGTGACGCGTGAGCGGAAAACAGAGTCGGCGCAGTCAATCTACTTATTACAAATGAATCTGTTGTCCATAGGTGGGCGCGAGGGTGTTTTCAACACCAAGTTCGCGGATGCCTTGCACCAACGCTTCCGCCGCATCTTCTTCAGCGTGAACAACGAACGCGCCTTGCAACCCTTTGGCAATCGGACGCACCCAATTCAGCAGCCCGTTGCGGTCGGCATGTCCACTAAATCCTTCAACACGTTCGATATTGGCGCGCACCGGATATTCATCACCAAAAATGCGGACGCGTTTCATGCCATCCAGAATGCGGCGTCCCAATGTATTTTGCGCCTGATAACCGACAAAAAGGATGGTGTTGTTGCGCTCGCCGATATTATTTTTGACGTGATGCAAAACGCGTCCCGCTTCGACCATTCCATTGGAAGCGATAATCACAGCAGGACCGCGCAGAGTGTTGATCGCTTTGGATGCTTCAACGTCGCGCGTGTAGGTCAACTGACGAAAACCAAAGGGGTCTTCATTTTTTTCCATAAACGCGTCCGTCTCGCTGTCAAACACTTCGGGATGCATGCGATAAATTTCGGTGGCGTCCATGGCGAGCGGGGAATCTACAAAGACGGGTAGCGGCGGCAGTGCGCCGTTCAAAATGGAACGATGAATTGAATAGACAATTTCTTGCGTGCGGTCTAATGCGAATGCCGGAATAATTGTCTTGCCGCCGCGCGCGGCGGTTTCACCAATGATGCGAGCGAGTTCTGCTTCCGAATCCGTACGCGAGCCGTGCAGGCGATTGCCATACGTTCCCTCGATGATTAAATAATCGAGGGGCGGCGCGGGTGCGGGGTCGCGCAAAATCAATTTTTCGTATACGCCGAGGTCGCCCGTATAGCCCAAACGAATGGTGCGTGCGCCTTCGTGAATGTGTAGAATGGTGATGGCGGAACCGAGAATGTGCCCGGCATCGAGAAACTGCACACGCATACTCGCGCGCGGCAATTCAAACCAAAAATTGTACGAACGCCCCGTCAATGCGCGAATCGCATCTTCGGCATCGGTGCGTGTGTAAATGGGTTGAATCGGGTCTTCACCGCGCAGCGCGCGTTTTTTATTCAAGTATGCCGCGTCTTGTTCTTGGATTTTTGCAGAATCCAAAAGCATGATGCGCGTCAAATCATTCGTCGCGTGCGTGCCGATAATATCGCGCGTAAAACCATTTTTGGTCAACGTGGGTAAATTGCCGCAGTGGTCAATGTGCGCGTGCGAAAGCAGCACCGCGTCAATGTCGGACGCATCGAACGGCAAATGCGAATTGCGCTCATTCGCTTCCGCGCGATGTCCTTGCTTGCTGCCGCAATCGAGCAACAAACGCGTCGCGTTAGATTCGACCAAATGCATCGAACCGGTGACTTCACGCGCCGCGCCCCAAAAGGTCAAGCGCATCGCGCGACCTCATTCGTAATATTCACGCAGTTGCCTTACAAAGGGAATATACAACACGTGGGGCATTTTACACGGAACGAGAGACTATGCCAAATAGCGAATGCAAAATGAGCTGTGAAAAATGGGGAAACTGCGCCGAATTCCTAACCCGCCGCAAGTGTTTCCACCAATTCCGCCGCTTTGACCAATTCCGCGATGGGGATGTATTCGCTCGTAGTGTGAATTTGTTCATAGCCAACACTGGTGACGACGGACTTGATGCCTTTGGCGTTCCAAATGTTTGCATCACTCCCGCCCATCGTCGCGCGATATTGCGGCGTGCGTCCGATTTTTTTCAGAGCGCGCGCCACGCGTTTGACGAGGCGGTCATTTTTTCCAAATTCGTACTGATTGTACGCGCGCGTCACACGAAACTCGAGCTGCGCGCCGCTGCCCTTTAATGCTTTTTCAAACGCGCTTTGAATCGCGCGCGTCGCGCGTTCCAATTTCTTTACATTACGACTGCGGACTTCACCGACCAATTCAACTTTTTCGGGAATGATATTGCGCGCATTGCCGCCGCGAATGATTCCAAAATTCGCGGTCGTATCTTTGTCCAATTTTCCAACTTTGGCTTGCGCAAGTGCGTGTGCCGCCAATGTCAACGCGTTGATGCCACCTTCGGGCATCGCGGAATGTGCGGCTTTGCCCGTAATCGTCACTTCCAACAAATTGTGCGTCGGAGCGGCGAGCGTAATCGAACCGACGGGTCCGCCGCTGTCACATACAATTCCTTCTTTCGCTTGAAACGATGAAAGGTCCAAACCTTTCGCGCCGACGAGTCCCATCTCTTCTTGCGAAGTGATTGCGATTTCCAACGGCAAATGTTTTTTGCTGTCCTCGACGAGCGATTGCACTGCTTCCAAAATCGCGGCGACGCCGGCTAAATCATCCGCACCCAAAACGGTTGTGCCATCCGACGCGATTTGACCACCCGCGACGACAGGTTTTATGTTGCGCGCAGGCGCAACATTGTCCGTGTGCGCGTTGAGAAACAACGGTTTCGTTTTTTCGCTTACGCCATGTCCGGGAATTTTCGCGCTCACGTTAAACATCGCGTCCACATGCGCGTCCGCGCCAAGCGTACGTAAACGCGCCGCAACAAATTCCGCAATCGCGCTTTCATCACCGGACGGTGAATCAATTTGCACAAGGTCAAGAAATGTTTGTACGAGTCGTTTTTCGTTAATCATTTAATCCTCCACACATCGTTTGCTATTTCATCCATCCCCAACTGTTCTAATTTTTCGCGCGATGGTTTCCCCGTTTCCCAATCCCATTCGCGATATGCGTAATACTCGCGCAGCATGTTTTCAAAATCGGGGACGTGTCCTTCCGTGCCGCCGTCTTGCAGTGGACGCAAAATCAACTCGGGCAAAATTTCCGCGCGCCGCGCATTGTATCCCAACCTTAAATTTAGAGCGCGTTTCAAATTCCAAATGCGTTCGCCGTAGGTCAAAACATTTTGCATCGTGATGTCGTAACCCGTCGCGGCGGCGAGCATTTCCACCATCTCGTGCGCGGGCGGATTCGGAAAGTAACACGTCACTGACGCGTTGTTGACCGTGCGCCAGTCTTGATGTCGCGCAATCGCGCCCGCTTTGCCCGTACTTTGGAAACGGTCCATCGTCTCGATACCCAAATCATCAATTGGGCGTCCCGACGTTTCGACCATGAAAAAATCACTGTGATTGTGACTGCCGCCAATCGGCGAGGTCGCGTACGTCACCGCCATGCCCATCGCCGCGCGCGGGTCGTGCATCGCCAAATCCATTCCACTAATTTGCACGGCGAGTCCTTCAACCCCGTAGCGCGCGCCGAGTTCGCGCGAACCGTGTGCAAGAATTTCGCCAAACTCGCGGCGATATGCAATATCTTGTACCATCTTTAATGCAGCTTGCGCATCACCCCACACCAAATCGGTGCCATTCAAATCGCTGCGCGGCAAAACGCCGAGTTCGCGCAAATAATATGCGAACGCAATCGTCGCACTGGTCGTGATGGAATCCAGACCGAGCGCGTCGCACTGTGAACCAATGTACGTCGCAATGTGCAAATCGTCATTCAAAATCAACGCACCAAAACCCGCCAATGTTTCCAATTCGGGACCTTCGGCGTGTGGCAAAACATATTCGCCCGCGCGTTCCACTTTGCGTCCACATGCAACCATGCACGCGTGACACGTCGCACGTCCGGTGAGAATTGTTTCCGCCATCAAATTGCCGGAAACTTTGCCGTAATCGAATGTGCCTTGCGTCCAGTATTTGGTTGGCACATCGCCGAGCAAGCCGTAATAGTCCAGCGCGCCCGAAGAACCCACCGCGCGCAGAACTTCGGTTGCCATGTCGTCGCTCAAAAATTTTTGCGCGTTCAACATTGCTTCACGAAAACGCACGGGGTCGTGCAAATGCAATTTGTGTTGACGATGATGTTTCGAGCCGCGCACGGCAATCGCTTTTAAATTTTTCGAACCCATCACCGCGCCCATGCCGCAGCGCCCCGCGATCCCTTTTTTCGCGCCTGCTCGCGCCGACGAAGTGAGAATCAATGCATATTTAATGAGATTCTCGCCCGCCGGTCCAATGCACGCGGTTATCAGATGCGCGTCGTTCAATTCTGCGCGAATCGCGTCGCCTGTTTCAAATGTCGTCTTGCCGAGCAGATGTTTCGCGTCGCGCAATTCGATTTTGTCAGGCGTGATGTGCAAATAACATGGTGCGTTCGCTTTGCCGCGCAACACAATGCCGTCATAGCCCGCGTACTTTAATTCGGGTCCGAAAAAATTTCCCGCAATCGCTTCACCCCACAAGCCCGTTTGCGGCGAACGCGCGCATACTGCAAAACGTCCCGACACCGGCGCGCCTGCCGCGTCGAGTGGTCCATTCATAAAGACCAATGGATTTTCGGGACCGAGCGGGTCGGTATCCTTGTCAATCCAATCATACATATAACGCGCGGCGAGACCGCTGCCGCCGAGATATTGCGCCGCGTATGCGCGATTCAATTCTTGCGTAGAAATATCGCCCGTTGTGAGATTTACAAATAACAACTTGCCGGTGTAACCATTCATATCAGCATAAAGCAAAGCGCGCGTTGTCTGTCGCGTAGGCGCAAGACAACGCGCGCGAATCTGCGTGCGTCAGTTGCTCATTCGGAAAATTCGCCGGGAAAATCGTTCGGACCGCTCAACATCACTTCGTCAACACTGACAGCGGGATAGAGTTTGTCAATCCCCGACTCGCGCAGCGCGCGCAAAATGGTTTCTTGGTCTTTTGCCTCATACTCGCAGATTTGTCGCGCCGTCTCAAACACAAACCAGCCGTTGAGCCATTGGACATCGGGATTCTCTGCCAACTTGAACAAGTGCTTGCGCGTCACGCGCAGGTCTTGAAAATCGGCGTTGGCGGCGCCTTCGCTCAATTGGTGTACGACAATGAAACGTGCCACGTTGATTCCTCCTTGTCGAATTACGACAAAAATTCCGCGTCAATCCGCGTACACGCTTTCACCATCTCTTGCGCGGCTTTGACATTTTTCATCACCATCACCATATTGCCCTTGAGTTTTAATTGTCCCGTCATCAAGCCTTGAATCGGGTCCAATTGCGCGGTGACCACGCGTTTCCATTTCGAATACGTACCCGACATGATGAACGCGGGGTGCTTTTCCTCTTTGTTGGTCACGGAATATGCTTCGCGGCATTTACCGTGCCACAAGTCCATATACAGATATTTCGTTTCCAAGTTTTGGGGATTCTCTTTGTCGGGGTCAATGACAAAATAAAAATCGCCTTCCCAATTCTTTGCAGCATCCGCATACGCGCCGCTGGTGTTGAGTTCATTCTCGAGTTGTTTCACCCATTCATCGGATGGGAACAAGGGTTTGGACATCTTTGCCCTCCATAAAAAACCGGATTCTACCTACCACTCGGTAGGCACTACCATTATAGCACAAATGACGCAGTGCGTCATAAAAATAAAAATACCAACACCCCCGCGACAAGACTCCCAAACACGGACGCGAAAAAATTCACCCAATCATTGTCGAGCCACCGCCAGCCGCGTATCAAACGCGTCGGATTGCCTTGCGAATCCAATTGCTTTTCGGTTTGGCGTTCATCATATTCGGAAAAGTAAATTGCCTGAACGGTAGCGCCCAGAAGCGAATCAAACAACGCGCCTGCCAAACCACTGATACTCGCAATAAAAATAATTCCGATGCCGGATACAGTCGCGCCCCATACGAAAACACCTGCAACATTCAGAATCGGAATTTGAGCGGCGACAAACACAAGCGCATTCGCCACGTTCACCATCGCGCCAATAAACATTGCGCCGAGCAATGCCGTCACGGTTCCGAGTACAGTAATTCCGCCCGATGTTCCCGCAGGCACAACGCGTCCCGTCGAAATCATGCGCGGCAGCGCTTTGCTCAACACACCGATTTCCGTCGCCCACGTATCTGCCGTGACCGTTGCCATCGCGCCGACAAACGCGCCAAAGAAAAAATGGACCGCGCGCTCGTCGAGCGAATTTGACGCGGCAAACCAATAGCCAATCGCGAGCAGCGCCGCCCATGCACCATTCGCCAATGCTTGTCCCAAATCGCGCCGCGAACCTTTTTGAAATTTCTCGGCTACGTTTTCTTTGGCGCGTGCTTGGTACTTGGACCAAAGGGTGGAGGAAACAAAAAACGCAATGAGGAGAATGCCGGGGACAAAACCACCAAACCCAAAAACCGCCGTGCCGGTAAGGATTGCACCAAGAACGCCGCTGCGCGTCAAGGAACCACGCAGGTACGCAAACAAACCGATGAAACTGCCAAGCGCCAATCCAATGAGGAGAGAAACGGGGAGCGACATCACACGTAGGGGCAACGCCTTGTGCTTGCCCACCATCGGGCATATAAAGCAGCGCCGAAATTCTATACCAACACCGCGCGCACAATGGAAACTGCCGCGAACCACAATAAAAATTGTGCCGCAATCCCCATCGCACCAAGCAAATACGCCGCCAATGGTTCGCGCCGATAGATGGCAAACCCAAACAGAAAATTGATGAGAATCATAATCAAACCGATTTGCGGCAAAGAAAAAATCGCGCTCTTGTCTTCGATGCGGTCAGGTTGTCCCGCCGCATCAAAATGCAACGGCACCAATGGCGGCAATTGATTCGCGACCAAAAACAAAAAAGCAAACAGTCCCAAATTCACAAACAGTGCAATGATGACCATTGCCCATACAAAGCGGTCACGCAAAACCGCTTGAAGCCATTGCGGCAAACGGTCCAAAAAACTTGGCGGCAGTGAAAGTTGACGCATTCAATTGGTGGACTTGACAGGTTTTTGCGTTGATACGAGTGAACTCGACACCGCCGAAACCTGTCACGTCTTGTCTCTAGCGCGGATACACCGGCGTCACCCAATGCGCGTAACGTTCATTATTACCCCGCACGGTGCGAAAGAATAATTCTTGAATCTGCCGAGTGAGCGGTCCTATCGTGCCGTCGCCCAACATCCGATGGTCTATCTGCGTAATCGCTGCGACTTGAGCGCCCGTTCCCGTAAAGAATGCTTCGTCGGCAAGATACAACTCACTGCGGTCAATCGAGCGTTCGATTACTTCCAAGCCCATTTCATCTTTGGCGAGTTCCATCACCGTCGCGCGCGTAATGCCTTCGAGGATATTGTCGTGCGTACTCGGCGTTATCAATTTGCCGTTCCGAATCATAAAGAAATTTTCTGCGCTGCCTTCCGACACATGCCCATCTTGCGTCAACACAATCGCTTCATCATATCCATTCCAATGTGCTTCGGTCCGCGCGAACGCGGAATTGATATACGCGCCGGTAATTTTTCCGCGTGCGGGAATCGAATTGTCATCCACGCGCCGCCACGAAGATGTCCCTGCGCTTACTTCAAGTTTGATGTAATTTCCCTGCGGACGCGTGAACATTGCATATGCATCATCCAAATCATACAAACGTGGGGTAATGTCTTCCGTCGCCTTGTACGCAATCGGACGCATATACGCGTTCTCGCGATAATTATCTCGACGCAACAACTCCAACGTGATGGCAATCAAATCGTCAATACCGTAGGGTAGTTGGATATTGAGTAGCCGACACGATTCAAGAAAGCGGTTAAAATGTTTCCGCGCGCGAAAAATGTATAGCTGCTGTTGTTCATTATTCCAATACGCGCGAATCCCGCCGAAACAACCGGTGCCGTAATTGAACGCATGGGTTGCAATCCCGATTTTTGCATCTTCCAGCGGGACAAACTCTTCTTCAAAAAACGCCCACTTGCCCATCGGCACCACGCGTTTGGATTTCTCGCGGCGCTGCGAGAGAACGGGAAGCGGTGAAACGATTGTTTCAATCATGAAATCCTCCGTCAGAATTTTTCCGATGCGCCCCAGTGTGCGTACATCGGGTGCGTGCATCTTTGCAACGCGGTTTCTTTATCTTCGAACGCGATGATACACCTATTGAGAGTGAAAACAAAATAGAATTTTCTGTCTGTCAGAGTGATGACAGACACATTCACGAAAATATTGTAGAATAACTACGCATAACTTTATCTATACACGTAACACGAGCAGAAATGAAAAAATCCCCGAACGCTGCCAAGAACCAAACCGCCAAAGATAAAACGAAACGCATAACGCGCAAGCCCACGACACGTGCCGCGTCACCATCGCGCACACGCATCGTCGCGCTTGAAGCCGAGCTGCGTCAGCGCACTGCTGAACTTGCCATCATCAACTCGATTCAACATGGTCTCGCATCCAAACTAGACTTTCAAGCGATTGTGGATTTGGTGGGCGACAAATTGCGTGAGGTGTTTAACACGCGTGATTTTGCGATTCGCAGGTACGACGAAAAAACCAATCTGGTCCACTATCTGTACGAATACGAACATGGCACACGGCTCGATATTCCGCCTCAAACTCCAAGTCCCGGCGGAACGTTTGAATTGTTTCTCACGGACCGTCAGCCAATCATTGGGAACACAGCCGAGATAGCTGCTAGAACCGGGGGCACCGTCATCGCCGGCACGGACATGAGCAAGTCAATGATTAGTGTTCCCATTGTCAGCAGTGACCGGCTCATTGGCTCGTTTCAAATCGAAAACTATGAGCGCGAGAACGCCTACGGCGAATCGGAACTGCGCCTGTTGACCACCATCGCCGCGTCGCTCGGTACCGCGCTCGAAAACGCGCGTCTCTTTGATGAGACGCAACGCTTACTAAAAATTACCGAAGAACGCAACGCCGAACTTGCCATCATCAACAGCGTGCAAGCTGCTCTCGCCGCAGAGTTGAACATTCAGGGCATCTACAATGCGGTCGGCGACAAAATTCGCGAAATCTTCAACCAAGCCGATGTCGGTATCCGCATCTATGACCCCAAAACCAATCAGGTTCAATACCCTTATGTCTATGAAAATGGCGCGCGTATCGAAATTCCTTCCAATTCGTTGTCTATGCGCGGTTTTGCTTCGCACGTGATTCGCACGCGCGAGACCATCGTCATCAATGAGAACATGGCGCAGGCAATGGAGCAGTACGGCAGTTTTACGATTCCGGGCACAGAGGAGAGCAAATCCGCGCTGTATGTGCCGCTCGTTGTCGGCGAGCAAGCGCGCGGGCTAATTGACATTGTGGATACGCAACGGGAACACGCGTTTAGTGAATCGGATGTGCGGCTGTTGCAAACGCTCGCCAACTCGATGAGTGTGGCGTTGGAAAACGCGCGGTTGTTTGATGAGACGCAACGCTTGCTAAAAATTACCGAAGAACGCAACGCCGAACTTGCCATCATCAACAGCGTGCAAGCCGCGCTCGCTGCCGAACTCAACATTCAAGGAATTTACCAAGCCGTCGGCGATAAAGTGCGCGAGATATTTAACAATGCGGATGTGGGCATTCGCATCTACGACCCCAAGACCAATCTCGTGCATTATCCGTATGCATACGAAGGCGGTGTGCGCGTCACAATTGATTCGGAACCGCTGCCGGCGCGCGGCATCGCCCCGCATGTAATCCGCACACGCGAGACAATCGTCATCAATGAAAATATCAGGCAAGTGGCAGAGCATTATGGCAGTCATCTTTTGCCCGGCACAGAAATGCCAAAGTCCCAACTCTTTGTCCCTCTTGTTACGGGCAATCAAGCGCGCGGCATTATTGATTTGGTGGATATGAATCAGGAGAACGCCTTTAGCGAATCGGATGTGCGTCTCTTGCAAACGCTCGCCAACAGCATGAGTGTCGCGCTCGAAAACGCGCGGCTCTTTGATGAAACGCAACGACTCTTGAAAGAGACCGAACAGCGCGCGGCAGAACTCGCCATCATCAACAGCGTTCAGCAAGGGCTTGCATCCAAGTTGGACATGCAAGCCATTTACGATTTGGTGGGCGAAAAAATTCGCGACATGTTCAGCGCGCAGTCGGTCATCATCAGCTCTTTCGACCACGCCAAGCAGGTCTCACAGTTGGATTATGGATATGAAGAAGGTCAACGCGTGTATGACGACGAATTGCTCGCGTTCAGTCCGATGAATGACCATCTCATCCGCACGCGCCAACCGGTGGTCATCAATGAGAACGCACGGCAAGAATCACAACGTTATGGGCTAAAGACCATTGAAGGAACGCGGTTGCCCAAATCCTTAGTATATGTTCCATTCGGTGTGGGCAATCAGGTGAACGGTTATTTCAGTCTGCAGAATTTTGACAACGATAATGCGTTTACCGAGTCGGATGTGCGTTTGCTGCAAACGCTCGCGGGAAGCATGGGCATTGCGCTGGAGAACGCCCGCTTGTTTGACGAGACAACGCGCTTGCTTCAGGAGACCGAACAGCGCGCGCAAGAGCTAGCCATCATCAACAGCGTACAGCAAGGGCTCGCGTCAAAATTGGAAATGCAGGCAATTTACGATTTGGTCGGCGACAAGATTCAAAGCATCTTTGACGCGCAAGTGGTTGATATTGGTTTGTATGACCGTGACGCGCATCTCTTTCATTTTCTCTACACTATCGAACGCGGCGTCCGCTTTCCCGATGAGCCAATGCAAGTAATTGGCTTTCGCAAACATGTGATTGAAACACGTCAACCTTTGCTCATCAATGAAAAAATGATTGAGGTCGCAGCGCAATACGGCAATCCAATCGCCTTTCAAGGTGAGGCTGCTATCTCTGCATTGTACGTGCCAATGATTGTCGGCAATCAAGCGCGCGGTGTAATCTCACTGCAAAATCTCGACCATGAAAATGCGTTCAGTGAATCGGATATGCGCTTGCTGGAAACCTTTGTCAACTCGATGAGCGTGGCGCTCGAAAACGCGCGCCTGTTGGATGAAACGACGCGGCGCGCCAATGAAATGACTGCACTCACCGATATCGGGCGCGAAATCTCCGCGTCGCTCGATTTGAATATCGTGTTGGAACGCGTCACACAAAACGCGCAAAAGGTTTTGCGCGCGAGTACAAGCGCAGTCTATTTGATTGAACCTGACGGAAAAACATTGCGCGCGATTTCTGCGAGCGGCGCGACGGCGGAGGCAGTACTCGAATTTCGTCCGCAACTTGGACAAGGACTCATTGGCAGCATCGCGCAAAACGGCGTCGCCGAAGCGATTGCGGATACCACGCTCGACACGCGCACCATTCATTTGCCCGGTACGGGTCCGACGGCAAAAGGCGAGAAATTGATGGTCGCGCCGCTGTTCAGCGCGAATCGTCTCAGCGGCGCGATTGCCGCATGGCGCGACGCGGCAGATGAATCGTTCGCACCGGACGACTTGACCTTTCTCGACGGCATGGCGCGGCAAGCGGGCATTGCCATTCAAAACGCGCGCCTCTTTGACGATTCACGGCGACTGTTGAATGAAACGAATCAACGCGCAGCAGAACTGGAAATCATCAACCGCATTCAACAAGGACTAGCTTCGCAACTCGACTTTCAAGGGATTATTGATTTGGTCGGCGCGAAATTCCACGAGATTTTTGGTCCGCCCACCATGGTCATTAGTTTGTTTGAACCCGCGACCAATCGGATAGAGCATCGCTATATCGTGGAGCGCGGGCAGCGCTTTCCTCCCGAATCGGAATCTCCGCCCGACCCATTGCGCGCGGAAATTCTGCGCACGCGCGCCGCGTTGGTCATTAACGAAAATTTTGTCGAGTACTGTCGCGCGTTGGGCATGACCGATGTGTTGGTGGGCGAAACGCCGAAATCGTGGTTGGGGGTTCCGATTCTCAGCGGCGACCAAGTGATAGGCATCATCAGTTTGCAAGACTTGGATCGCGAAAACGCGTTCGATGAATCGGTGACACGTTTGCTGACCACAATCACTTCTTCAATGAGCGTGGCGTTTCAAAACGCACGTCTGTTTGACGAGACGAATCGCCTCTTGAGCGAGACCAAACAGCGCGCGGCAGAATTGCAAATCATCAACAGCGTACAGCAAGGACTTGCCTCGCAGCTCAATTATCAAGCTGTCGTCGAATTGGTGGGCAACAAGATTCACGAAATCTTTTCCGCCGAGACGATGATGATTAGTGTTTTTGATGCCGCCGCGAACCGCATGGACCATTTGTATCTGCTCGAACGCGGCGAACGTTTTGCCTCGCTTTCAGAAACGCCGCCCGATGCGCTGCGCGCGCAAATTCTCAACACGCGCCACTCACTCGTCATCAACGCGAATTTCGCGGAACGCTGCGCGGCGCTAGGCATGACCGATGTGATTGCGGGCGAGAGCCCCAAGTCTTGGCTCGGTGTGCCAATCTCGCGCGGCGAACAAGTCGCGGGCATCATCAGTCTATAAAATCTCGACCGCGAGAACGCATTCGACGAGGGTGTGACGCGATTGTTGGAAACTGTCGCGTCATCCATGAGTGTTGCCTTGGAAAACGCGCGTCTCTTTGACGAAACCAATCGCCTCTTGAACGAGACCAAACAGCGCGCAGCAGAGCTCGGCACCATCAACAGCATTCAACAAGGGCTTGCCTCGAAACTTGATTTCCGCGCCATTATCGAATTGGTTGGCGCGAAATTCCACGAAATTTTTGCTGCCGAAAGTTTGATGATTAGTCTGTACGACGCGGCGGCAAATCGCATTGACCACGAATACATGATGGAACGCGGAACGCGACTCGCGCCCGTTTCCGAAACACCGCCCGATGCGTTGCGCATGGAAATTATCCGTACGCGTCAACCTCTGCTCATCAAGGAAAACTACGCGGAGCGCTGCGCGGAACTTGGCATGCGTCTCGCCGTCGTCGGCGAAGCGCCCAAGTCATGGTTGAGCGTGCCGATTCTCAACAGCGACCAAGTTATCGGGATTCTCTCTTTGCAAAATCTCGACCGCGAAAACGCGTTCGACAACGCGGCAGTGCGTTTGCTCACGACCGTTGCATTGTCCATGAGTGTGGCTTTGCAAAACGCGCGCTTGTTTGACGAAACGACGCGCCGCGCGAATGAAATGACCGCGCTCACGGAAATCGGACGCGAAATTTCTGCGACGCTCGATTTGAACGCGGTGTTGGAACAAATCGCCACCCACGCGAAAAGTGTGTTACAGGCGCGCGATGTCTCGATTCGTTTGTTACAGCCCGATGGTTCCTTGCCCACCGTCGTCGCCGTCGGCAAGTATGCGGCACTCAACAAAGGCGATGTCCTTTATCTCGGACAAGGCATCACGGGTAACATTGCGCAAACGGGCATTGCTGAAATTGTAAATGACCCCGACAATGACCCGCGCGCGCAGGATTTGCCCGGCACGGAAGAAGATGAAGCAACCGAAGTAATGATGTTCGCGCCGCTTTTGCTGCGCGGCGTCGTAACAGGCGTGATGGTATTGTGGCGCGACCGCACCCAAAGTGGACCCTTTGTGCAAAGTGACTTGGATTTCATCGTCGGCTTGTCGCGGCAAGCCGCGATTGCAATTCAAAACGCGCGTTTGTTTGACGAAAGTTTGCGCCTGCTCGAAGAAGCAAAACAAGCGCGCGAATCCGCCGAAGCCGCGAACCGCACCAAATCAACTTTCCTCGCCAACATGAGCCACGAACTCCGCACACCGCTCAACGCGATCATCGGTTACAGCGAAATGTTGACCGAAGAAGCACAAGACAGCGGGCAGGAACAGATGGTGCCTGATTTGGAAAAAATCAATGTCGCGGGCAAACATCTGCTCGACCTCATTAACGCGATTCTCGACCTGTCGAAAATCGAAGCGGGCAAGATGGACTTGTATCTCGAAACGTTCGAAATCAAAAAGATGGTCAAGGATGTCGTTTCTGTCATTCAGCCGCTCGTCGCCAAAAATCACAACACCCTGCAAGTGAATGTTGCAGATGATGTGGGAGCGATGCGCGCCGATTTGACCAAAGTGCGCCAGAGCTTGTTCAATCTTTTGAGCAATGCCGCGAAATTTACGGAACGTGGGACAATTACGCTGCAAGTTAGGACTGAGGCAAAAGGACTGCGGACTGAGTTGGAAGGTTCACTTAATCCTCCGTCCTCAATCCTTTTCACTGTCTCTGACACCGGCATTGGGATGACCGATGAGCAGAGCGAAAAACTTTTCCAAGAATTTACGCAAGCGGATGCCAGCACTTCGCGCAAGTACGGCGGCACGGGTTTGGGTCTCGCGTTGAGCCGACGCTTTTGCCGACTGATGGGCGGAGACATTACCGTCGCGAGCGCGCCGGGACATGGCAGCACGTTCACCCTCGTTCTGCCTGCAGAGGTGGTTGACCCCAAAGCAGAACCGAAATCCGATGAACAGCTCCCCGCGCAAACACTCGCACCCAACGCGAAAAAAGTTGTGGTCATTGATGATGAACCCACGGCGCGCGATTTACTCCAACGCTTGTTACGCGCGGAAGGATTCCATGTCCTCACTGCAGCAGGCGGCGAAGAAGGATTGCGTCTCGTCCGCGCCATTCATCCGGACATTATCACGCTCGATGTGATGATGCCGGGTGTAGATGGTTGGGCAGTGTTGACACAGCTCAAAGCCGACCCCGCAACGGCAGACATTCCCGTCATCGTCCTCTCGATTCTCGACGATAAAAATTTGGGATATGCGTTGGGCGCGACGGATTATCTCACCAAGCCGATTGACCGCGAACGTCTGACCGCAATTTTGGAACGCTTTCGCGAAAGCAATACCGCGCACCACGCGTTAGTCATTGAAGATGACACCCCGACGCGCGAAATGTTGGGACGGATGCTCGACAAAGAAGGATGGCATGTCGTTCAAGCCGCAAACGGACGCGTCGCGTTGGAGCGCATGAATGAGCAAATTCCACAGTTAATTCTGCTCGATTTGATGATGCCCGAGATGGACGGCTTTGAATTTGTCGAGGAATTGCGTCAACATCCCGAATGGAATCGCGTGCCCGTTATCGTAGTGACTGCCAAAGACTTGACACCGCAAGACCGCGTGCGCCTCAACGGCTATGTGGAAAAGATTTTGCAAAAAGGCGCCAGCAAACGCGATGAACTATTGGAACAAGTACGTGATTTAGTCAATGCGCTTACCGCGCAGAGAGAATAAACTACAAGGAGCCACACAACAGGAATATGCCAAAAATTCTTTTGGTCGAAGATAATGAAATGAACCGCGACATGTTGTCGCGGCGTTTGCAAAAACGCGGGTACGAAATCGTCATGGCGTTTGACGGCGCGCAGGGTGTTCAAGCCGCGCAAACCACCGCGCCCGATTTAATTTTGATGGATATGAGCTTGCCTTTGATTGATGGTTGGGAAGCGACACGCCGCATCAAAGCAAATCCTGCAACACGACATATTCCCATCATCGCCCTCACCGCGCACGCCATGTCGGATGACCGCGCGAAAGCTATGGAAGCGGGCTGCGACGAATATGATACCAAGCCGATTGATTTGGAACGCCTACTGCCAAAAATTCAGTCCCTCCTAAATCAGACTGTCGAACCATGATTCCGCTTCCCCCCGACGCCGCTTCCGTGCCACCTTATGCCGAGAGTACAGATGGCGAGCAGCGGACACATCGTGCGCTGCTCGCCAAATTGCGCCATGACCTGCGCACGCCTATCAACGCGATCCTTGGTTATAGCGAAATCTTGATGGAAGACACGCAAGATGGGCAAGATATTTCGTTACTGCCTGACCTAAAAAAAATCCACGCGGCAGGAGCCGAACTGCTCGCGCGCGTTAACGATATTCTGGCAAACGAAAAAGTTTCGTCGGGAGAATTGGACGCGGACATTGAGCAGCTCGCCGCCAATCTTCAATTTCAACTGCGAACTCCTACGGACGCGGTGATTGGCTACAGTGAGTTGTTATTGGAAGAAGCGCGTGGGCAGGGGAAGATTCAAGTCATTTCCGACCTCGAAAAAATTCACGCGTCGGCGCATCGCTTTGTGGACGTTATCAATGACATTATCAAGTTCTCGATTAGCGCCGATGCGTTGGCGGGTATCGAGCAGCCTACGGATGCCGAGAAACTTGTCGCGCAGGCAGTGCAAACGTTTCAGCCCCAAACGGAACCGACGCAAATGGCAGGCGGCGATATTTTGGTCGTGGACGACAATCCGACCAATCGCGATATTCTCGCACAGCGTTTGGCGCGGCAAGGTCATCGCGTGGCTGCCGCCGAAGATGGACGGCGCGCGCTGCAATTGCTCCAAGAACGCGCGTTTGATTTAATCCTGCTTGATATTTTGATGCCCGAACTGAATGGGTATCAGGTGTTGCAAGCTGTCAAGTCGGACCCCGACTGGCGCGAGATTCCGGTGATTATGATTTCCGCGCTGGATGAAATGGACAGCGTAGTGCATTGCATCGAAATGGGTGCGGAGGATTATTTGCCCAAACCATTCAATCCGGTGCTGCTCAATGCGCGCATCGAATCGAGTTTGGAAAAGAAACGCTTGCGCGACCAACAGCGCGCGCTCTTTCGGAAATTTGCAACGGACCAAGTGGTCGAAGAATTGATGGCAGAGGGTTTTGCCCTCGGCGGAAAATACGTCCAAGCAACCGCGATGTTTTCAGACATTCGTTCCTTCACCACCATCGCCGAAGCACAAACGCCTGCCGAGACCATCGCGCTCTTGAACAATTATTTTGGTTATGTGATGGAAGCGATTGCGTCCGAAGGCGGGGTCGTCAATCAAATGGTCGGCGATGGTCTCATGGCAATTTTTGGTGCGCCGCGTCCGCGCGCAGACCACAGCGAACGCGCGGTGCGCGCCGCGCTGAAAATGATACGCCGCATTGAGGATTTCAATCAGGCACAAACAGCGGCAGGCAAACGCACCATCAAGATCGGTATCGGCATCGCATCCGGACTTGTGATTGCGGGTTATACGGGAACGGAAATGCGCGCGACGTACACGTGCGTGGGCGATACGGTCAATCTTGCCGCGCGTTTGGAAACACACACCAAAGTTGTTGGTGAACCCATCTTGATTGACGAAACGACGCGCGCCGATTTGGGCGACGCGATTCGCGTTCAACCGCAAGGCGAGGTCCAACTCAAAGGCAAAACGCAGGGCGTACAAGTGTATTCGATTCCACTCGAGCAAAATCAATAGACTCGAAAAATTCAAGCAAGTTCTTTACCCCACGCCTGTAATTCCTCAATCAATGTATGATTCGTCATGTCCAAATGAATGGGCGTGATAGAAATCAGATTGTTCGCCAGCGCCCAAATATCGGTTCCCGCCAATTCTCTGTTGCCGCCCGGTCTCTCGCCACCAATCCAATAATACGGTTTGCCGAACGGGTCATCGCGCTGGATGAGTTGGTCGTAATAAATGCGTTTGCCCGCGCGCGTAATTTCCACGCCGCGTATGTCTTGCGCGCGCACATCCGGCACATTTACATTCAACAAGGTAGCTTGCGGCATTCCATCACGGAGAACGCGTTGCGCGAGCCGCGCGGCAAATTCCGCCGCAGGCGCGTAATTGTCCGAACCATTGTGCATGTCGAGCGAAACGGCAAGCGCGGGAATTTCATCGAGCGCCGCTTCCATCGCCGCCGCGACCGTTCCCGAATAGGTAATGTCTTTTCCCACATTTGCGTTTGGATTGATTCCACTTACGACCAACGCGGGACGCTCTGAAAAAAATCCCAGCAGCGCGACCGCGACACAATCACTGGGTGCGCCGTCACATTTGTACGCGTCACTGCCATCGCGCAATTTTGTCAGACGAATGCGTAACGGACGGTGTAATGTTTTTGCATGACCCGCGGCGCTCCAATTTGTATCGGGCGCAAGCACGCGCACCTCTGCAATTTTTTCCAATGCCTGCTTTAATGCCAACAAGCCCGGTGCATCCACACCATCATCGTTTGAGATTAGAATGTATTCAGACATGTTTGAATTATCGCTCTCTTTGCATGAATCAAAAAAATATCGCGCCCACTTTTGAAATGGGCGCGATATTTTTCAGTGGCGGCAACACACCTTTTGATTCTTACATTAGTTGTTCGCTGCAGTGACCGTTAGCTTGCCAAGCATTCCCGCTTCTGTGTGTCCGGGAATGTCACAATGAATTTCGAACGAGCCCGGTGTCGTAGGAGCGGTAAAACTGCCTTTGACGGTTTGACCCGGCTGCACGACCAATTTGAAATTCAGGTCTTTGATAACAAATGTGTGTTCAACGGTTCCGGCATTTTTGAAATTGATGTTTATTTTTTCACCGGGCTTGGCGTTAATGTCGAGCGGCTGGTAATAAAATTCACCGCCTTCGACATTAATCGTTTGTCCTGCCGGCGCGCCGCCGCCTCCACCGGGTCCACAGGCGGAAACCACTGCCACAACAATCGTCAACAGTCCGACCAAAAACATGAGCTTGCGACTTGCCATGGTACTCCTCGTAGGTCAGCGCAATGAAAGCTTGCGCCAACGAATTAAATTGTGTGAATAAACGTTTATCCGACTTTGATACGGATTTCACAAAGTCGGAGCATCTATTTTAGACATTTCGATAGAGTTGGCAAATCACCAAAAATCTCCGCATAAAATAAATCAGACCCGATATTTCGGGTCTGATGGGTGTTACGTTTCTCGTTTCGCCAAAAATTCGCGGCGCACATTTAGCAGGACGCGTGTCCGTTCATCCCAAAAATAACGCAGACCCGTCGGCGCGCCTTCTTCCGTTTGCGGGCGCGGTTTGTGCGAGACGAGAAAACGTACGCTCGCGCTTTCAATCACATTTCCTGCCGCATCATACGCTTTCACTTTCACTTGATGCGTTTCGGTATAGCCACCCGCGTCCATAATCACACCAAACCCATTCGGGAAAACTCCAACAACACGGTCGGCTTTCTTTGTCATTGTCGCAACCAACGTTTCGGTAATGGTCGTAATGGTCTTGCCGTCATCTTCCAATTTGCGCGTCGTCGCATTGTACGCAATCGTCGGCAGCGTCGGCGAATCTACGGGCAATGCCAACGCGGCTTTCAACGTGGGCGTCAACGCGTCGTGCATTGAAATTGTCCACTTGAGCGTAAAGGGCGAAACTTGAGTGCGTCCAAGATAGGAATTGTCCACCCAAAAATCCACATAGCCCATCGAGAGATTGTCTTGCGCCTCCGCATCCACACTGACCCATTCATCATCTTCCATCAGATATTGTTTGTCGTCCCACGGATTGATGATTTCCACACGCGGCGCGTTGTTGTCCACCGTCACTTGCGAAGTTGCTGTTTGCGCGTTGCCGTCGTTTTGAATGCCGGTGAGCTGCAACGTGTACAAACCACTTGCGCCTGTTTGCCACACCGCGAGCGTGCCGTTATCAATTCCCCCCCCCCCTTGTCCAATCGTCAACCATTCGGCGGGGTCGAGACCTGCGCCCACATTCAGACGCCATTCGCGCATGTCACCCATTTTCGCATTACCGCGCACTTCGACCGCGCCTTTGACCGATGAGTAATTCGCGGGCGAAAAAATTGCGAGGTCACCACCCGCCGCGCTCGCCGCATAGGTTGTATCAAATTCTGTCGGCGGCTGGGGGATATTATTTTCTTTGACCCAATCGGCGGCTTGCGGCGGATAAATCGGATACACGACCGTCGTCACTTGGTCAGGCGGATTGAACGCCGTCGCAAGTTTTCCATTCGGCGTAAAGATGCGAAACGGTTTCCAAATGTTGTCAGGTTGGGTTGGTTCATTGCCTTGAATAAAAACTTCGCGCACCACTTGCGGACATTCTTTGGTCGGCAACAAACCGCTGGCGAGACACACCGGAAGACGTACGATATTTGGCGGTTCCACAAATTCGGTGACGGGCAGATTCTGATGAATTGCTTCCATCATGTCGTGCCAAATCGGCGCGGCGCCCGTGATACCTGAAATGTGTTCCATCTCGGCATTATCCGCATTGCCGACCCAAACGCCCACTGCGTAATCGGGCGTGTAACCGAGCGTCCAATTGTCCTTCCACGACGAAGTCGTTCCCGTTTTCACCGCCGTCGGACGCGATGTTTTCAGAACGCTGTTCAAACCAAAGGCAGGCGCGCGCGCGTTATTGTCACTCAATACATCGGTGATGAGATACGCCGCTTGTTCGGAAACAATACGTTCGGTTTTGGGTTGCTTGTATTCTTCCAATACTTTGCCATCCGCATCCGTGATTTTCAAAACGGAAACGGGATTCAATTTACGAAAACCATCGCGGCGTTCGTTCTGCGGCACTTCTTGTCCTGCCATGACGCCGCCATTCGCAATCACGGAATAGGCATAGGTCTGGTCGAGCAATTTCACTTCGCCGCCGCCGAGCGTCAGCGCGAGTCCATAATTTTTATCGAGCGTCGTAATGCCCATGCGATGCGCGAGGTCAAGCACATTGCGAATGCCGACGGTATCGAGAACTTTGACCGCCGGAATGTTGTATGAGGACGCAAGTGCCGTTCGCAGTCGCACAGGTCCATGATATTTGCGGTCATAATTTTCCGGCACATACGGCGGATTCGGCGGGTCTTCAAAGGCAGTGCGAACATCGTACACCACACTCGCGGGCGAAAGTTTTGTTCCATCCAACGCGCCCACTTCAAACGCCTGCAAGTAGCTAAACATTTTGAACGATGAACCCGGTTGGCGGTCTGAAATTGCAATGTTCACTTGTCCGTCAATGTCGCGATTGAAATAGTCCACGGAACCAACCATCGCGTTGATTTCGCCGGTTTTGGGTTTGATGACCACAACCGACGCGTTTGTCACATTACGTTTTTCGGCAGTGAGTTTGGTAATTTGATTGCGCGCGATTTCTTCCGCTTTGGTCTGCATGTCGTAATCGAGCGACGTAATTACACTCCAACCACCTTTGTTCACCGCATCGGGTCCGTACTTGTCTTCCAAATAGCGACGCACATAAAAAACAAAATGCGGCGCTTTGATGTCAAACTTTTTTTGGAATACTTGAATCTCTTGCGCTTTCGCTTCTGTCGCTTGCTTTTCGGTAATGTAGCCCTCAGCCACCATGCGGTCGAGCGCAATGTCGCGGCGTTCGCGCGCGATTTCGGGGTTGTCCAGCGGATTGAGCGCGGGATATTGCGGAATCGCCGAGAGCGTCGCCGCTTCGTTCAATGTCAAATCTTTTGCGTGCTTGCCAAAATACGCTTCACTCGCCGCTTCAATCCCGTACGCGAAATTGCCATAGTAAATGGTGTTGAGATACCATTCCAAAATTTGCTGCTTGGAATACTTGAGCGAAATTTCGCGCGCCATAATCGTTTCTTGAATTTTCAATTCAACGTTGGTGCGCGACCGAGTTTCGCGTTCAGGAATCAAAACTTTTTTGACGAGCTGCTGTGTCAACGTGGACGCGCCTTGCAACGCTTGCCCGCGGGTCATGTTGTACACCGCGCGCACCATGCCCATGTAATCCACCCCTTCGTTCGTCCAAAAGGTTTTGTCTTCGAGCGCAATGGTAGCATTAATCAAGAACGGAGAAATTTTGTCGAGCGAAACATTGGTGCGATTGCCGCCGGTGGGGTCGAACAATTCATACAGCACCACTTTGCCCGTGCGGTCATAGATTTTCGTGGTCTTGAATTGAGTAGATGCCTGTTGGGAAATTTTTTCGGGCTGCGGCAAATTTTTGGCATAGTCGGCATAGACATTCATTACTGTCAACGCCGAAAACGCGACCGCGCCGAGAATCGCCAACACGGAGCCTAAAACAATAACGGCGAGCGCGCCGAGAATCACTTTCGGAATCCAACTGCCGCCATGTTTTTTCTCATAGCGCGTGCGGCGACGACGATTGTAAATCGGAAGAGAACTCATAAACGAAATTCAAACGTGAAACGTCAAACGGAAAGCATTATGCGTCAAACGTCACGGTACGAGTGTCATTTTGGGAAGCGGGAAAATGACGTGGTGATTTTACCGAGATTAAACCATATCGCAAAACGGCGCGACCAAATTTATACCGGAATATGCTACAATTTTTGCGATGGATTCGACAATCCTTCGTCTCTTTATTGCCATCGAGTTGAACGACGCGCTGCGCACCGAATTGAAACGCGTGCAAAAACAATTACAAGACGAATGTTGGCGCGTTTCGGTTGCAAAAGCGATTCGTTGGGTCGCACCACAAAACATTCATCTCACACTAAAGTTCTTGGGTAACTGCGACCACGCGCAAATTCCCTCCCTCACCACTGCCCTCGAACGCGCGGCAAAACATAGCGCGCCGTTTGTACTCGCAGCGCGCGGTCTCGGTTGTTTTCCAAACGCGCGTCGCCCCAACAACGTTTGGGTTGGACTCGAAGGCGATGTCAACACCGCTGCCCTGCTCGCTCAACACATTGAAAACGAAACGCACGCGTTGGGCTTTGCGCGCGAGGAACGCGGTTTCACGCCGCATCTCACGCTCGGACGCGTCAAACGTGAAGGATCGAATCACGAACGCGCGACACTAGGCGAGCTTATCAAAAATTTTCCAACAACAACGTATGGAACGATACGCGCGGACGCGATTCATTTGATTGTGAGTGATTTAAAACCAACGGGACCAATTTATACATTCTTGGCGCAAGCCAAACTTGGAAGGGAATAGCGCAATGAAACTTTCGCTAACTCAAAAACGCATCCTCGGTGCGGCAACCCTTTGGATGCTTGTATATCCGTTTGTTTTCCTAGTTCTTTGGTTTGCAATGTTCGCGGCGATGTTAACGATGATAGATTCGCGCGGTGACCCCCCCATTGCATTCTTTGCGATTCTGATATGTTCCATGCCGATCACTTTTTTTACCGTGTTCCTCAATCTCGTCCTCATGGGCATTTATTGGGCGCACATAATCAAAAACAATACGACAGCCGACGTGTGGCGAATTATTTTTGGCATCTGCATTTTCCTGTTCGCCTACTTCGCCATGCCAATCTATTTTTACTTTTTCGTGTGGAGGGATGAAACGCCAACGTGGGCACGTCCCAACACGCCCGCGCAATCTGTTTCGCCGGTTGTTCCATGACACTTTTCTCTGACCGCCGCGATGCGGGAAAACAACTCGCTGCGCAACTCGTGTACTACAAACATAACACGCAAGTGAGTGTGTTGGGTATTCCGCGCGGCGGCATCGTCGTCGCGGATGAAATTGCACGCGCGTTACATGCGCCGCTCGACGTTTTTATTGCACGAAAAATTCGCGCGCCGTTTAATGAAGAGCTCGCGCTCGGCGCGGTTGCAAGTGATGGCACAGTTTTTCTTGACCGAGCGTTGATTCACGAATTGCACATTCCACAAAAACTTGTGGAACACGAACGCGACAATCAAATGCGTGAAATTCAACGTCGCGCAGAACTCTATCGGCATGGCAAACCGCCGCTCGCGCTGCAAGACAAAATTGTGATTTTGGTGGACGATGGGATTGCCACAGGCGCGACAACCATCGCAGCGTTACGCGCGCTCAAGCACATTCATCCCGCGCGCGTCATCCTCGCGGTCCCCGTCGCGCCGCTCCAAGTGCTGCCGCAATTGCGCGCGGAATGTGATGAACTTGTTTTGTTGGACGCGCCCGAACCATTTATTGCGGTGGGATATTTTTATGAGGACTTTGAACAGGTGACGGATGAGCAAGTGGTTGAAATTTTGCAGCAGCACTTACCATGACGGACTCTTTAATTGGATTGGGCGTTCTTTATCTTTGCCTATTGGGAGCAGGCATTGGAATGCTTGGGATGCTTCTCAACCCAAGCAGCAGATGTTTTGCGTTCAAATTCAAACGCTATTTGATAGCGGTGGCAAGTATTCTTGTCTTGCTCTACAGATGCTTTGTGGTCCTGTTCAGTTTGCGGAAAGAAATTCTTCAAAATCAATTCTTGAGTACGATTCTTGCGGCTATCTTGCTTGTATCTGCAATCATTGCGCTCTCTTGGTTGATTTATCTGCGAGTAAAACTCGACCGCAAAATTGACCGCGATAGAGACTGGACTCGATTGCGCTAGACCTTTTCATTAGTAATGTTCAAGACTGAATGTGCTTATGGAAACAGACCAAGCCGCATCCATTGTATTCTTGCCGCTACTTGCAATTGGCTATTCATTTCCAATCTAGCGACAGTCGCTCTACCGATTATGGTCAAGCCCTCAAATCCTCCATTTCGAACATTCACGCGAAAGTGTTCCTGCCATTTATCAGTACGCGGGTGAAAAAGGCGGACCTCTTCCAGACTCTCGGGGTCAACTCCCTTGACATGCGTTGCCTTGCGAAGATTGCAAGAACGGCAAGCCAAAGCCATATTCGTTTCATGGTCTTTGCCTTGCCGCGCAAGTGGAATGATATGTTCAACCTCAAAGGGAAAATTGAAAACGACTTCTGGCGCGTGACAATATTCGCACCGATGCCCCGCGCGCAACGCAACTTGGACATAGTGCGGATTCATCGCCCCAACTCATCTGCAAGTTCGGCAGCGCGCGCCGCAGCACCGCGCAATTCTGCGTCAATCAGAGTTTCCAATTCTTGACGTTCACCGTCGGGCAAATCTCTGCCTTGTGCTTGATTGTCTTGCCAACGCGCCATGATGGTTGCAAGTCGCTGCTGCTGCTTTTGCGAGAAAAATTTGTCGGGGCGGAAATTTTGCACCACAACCATCATGCCCGCATCCTCCGCGGGCAATTGCGCCGTCAGCGCGTCCAGTGCTTCGCCCGCGGTTTTGCCTTGCGATTGAGTCGCACCCGTCACGGCGCGAAACGTGACACCACCTTTTTGGGTTGGGACTGATAAAATTGCGATTTTGGTCATGGAACTTCACCACCTTTCAATGTGCAAGTATAGACCAAACATAGCGATGGTCAATTCATTCCTGTCACTGCACGCGGCAGTGTAAAACTAAACCGACTCCCCGCGCCACCTTTTGATTCCACCCAAATTTTTCCGCGATGTGCTTGCACAATGCGTTGCGCGATGGCGAGACCAAGACCCGCGCCGCCTCCCGAGTGATAACCCAAGGATTCGCGCGCCCGCGATTTTTCGCCGCGATAAAATTGTTCAAAGATGCGCGGCACATCGCTTTCGGGAATGCCTTCGCCCGTATCAATCACATCTACTTGCACTTGCCCCTCATGTTCGCGTGCTTCCACAAAAATTGTGCCGTCGGTTGGCGTATGTCGAATTGCGTTTTGAATCAAGTTGTAGAGCACACGCTGCATCTTGTGCGAATTCATCAACACGGGGTCAACGCTCGGGTCAACCCATCCGCTCAATTTGATATTTTTTTCTGACGCCTGCACGTGCATCGTTTCCAACGTATCTGAAATCAAATCGCGCAGTGAACTCGGTTCTACACTCCACTGTACTACGCCCGCGTCGAGTTGCGACAATTCAAACAAATCATCTACGAGCAGCGAAAGATTTTCCGCTTGCATTTGTGCGCTCGTCAAATAACGCCGCGTCGTCGCTTCATCCGTCACCACACCGTCGTTGATGGCTTCAATCATTGCGCGCAGGGAGGCGAGCGGCGTGCGTAAATCGTGCGACACGGCAGCAACCACATCGCGGCGCGCTTGTTCCAATTCTTTTTGCTTCGCGGCGGACTGTTCTAATTTTTCCGCCATGTTGTTGAACGCTGCGCCGAGTCGTTCCACTTCATCGCCCGATTTCACATGCACGCGCGCAGAAAAATTTCCTTGCGCGATTTTTTCTGCGCCCAACGTCAATTCACTCAACCCGCGCGTAATCGTCCGCGAAATTAAATAACCAAAACCGAGCGAAATAATTCCCGAAAAAACCAACAGCACCAATAAAAATTGCGCGTCATGTGTGGAAATAAACATCGGCATCGAAACGAGCAAAATCACGAGCGCGGTCACGCCAACACACAACGCGTAACCGAGCGCGACTTTGCCACTGATGCCGCCAATGCCCATTCGCAGCACCGCATAGTATGCGACAAAACCCAAAATCAACGCCGCGCTTTCCGCAATCAAAAACAAGCGCGTCAATTCCATCAACTCGCCCATCGGCGCGCCGAGCCAGATGCGCGCGAGCATCAGCGCGGCGAGCGGCGCAGCGATTAAAAGAAGGACGCCAAAGGTGAGTGAACGACGCATTGTGAGGGGCAGGTATCAAGTAGCAAGTAGCAGGTAATTTTGCAAGTCCCTAATACCTACTACTTGCTACCTAATACGCTACACTTCTTTCTCAAATTTATACCCCACGCCCCACACCGTCGAAAGATAGTGCGGGTTGCCGGGGTCGCTTTCAATTTTTTCGCGCAAGCGGCGAATGTGAACGGTGACAGTGGACGAATCACCGTAATATTCAAACCCCCACACATGGTCGAGCAATTGCGTGCGCGTGAAAACTTGACCGGGATGCGACGCGAGAAACCACAACAAATCAAATTCCTTGCTCGTCAGTTCAACCTCTTTTTCTGCAACCGACACCGCACGCGCGCGCGGGTCAATTCGCAATTCGCCGCGCACAAGCGTTCGCTCGCCCGTTTCAAGCATTGTGCCTGTCGTCGCGCGCCTCAAGACAGCTTTGACGCGCGCCACCAATTCGCGCGGACTGAACGGTTTGGTAATGTAATCATCCGCGCCGAGTTCCAAACCGACGATGCGGTCCGTCTCTTCGCCTTTTGCGGTCAGCATAATCACAGGCACCGCGCTCATGGTACGCAAGCGGCGAAACACTTCGAGACCGTCCACTTTCGGCAGCATCAAATCCAACACCACCAAGTCAGGTTTGTTTGTATTGAATATGGTGAGTGCAGCTTCGCCGTCGCGCGCGGTGGAAGTTTGAAATCCTTCGCGCGCAAGATATTTGCTTACCACTTCCAAAATTTGCGGCTCATCGTCCACGACCAAAACTTTTTGCATCGCCGTCATTCCTTCAGTTTCTTTGATAGTTCTTGAATCACACTGTCGCAATTCTTACGAGTTTATAAATTCAATCAAGAAATCAAAGATCAGTCTGTTACAAAATTGTAAGAAATGCTTGATATGTTGGCAACAGATTGCGGCAAAAATTGTTTGCGGAGGTCGAAATGCACAAACGCGTGCGACATACTCGTGTGCTATCTATTTTGCTCATTATATGTTTGACGTTGGTCTTGAACGCATGCGTTGCGGCGAATTGGATTGCGCCCAACGCGCAGGCGCAGCAGACCGGGGAGGATGGACAAGTGATTACGCAAACAAAATTGGACAAACGCCAATTCAAACTCGCGCGCGAAATTGCGAGCGAGACGTGGATTAATTCCGAAAAAATAAATTGGGATGAATTGCGCGGCAAGGTGGTGGTCGTAGATTTTTGGACGTTCGCGTGCTACAACTGCAAAAATACGTTGCCGTACAAAAAAGCGTGGGATGAAAAATATCGTGCGCAAGGTCTCGTCGTTCTCGGTGTCCACACGCCGGAACTTTCATTCGAAAAAGATGTAGAGAACGTTCGCAAAGCAGTCAAGGAGTACAACATCAAATATCCCGTCGCGATTGACGGCGATTTTGCCAATTGGAATCGCTACAATGTTTGGGCGTGGCCCACGTGGTTCATTGTGGACAAAGAGGGATACATTCGTTACACACACGTTGGCGAGGGAGACTACGCGGGGAGTGAACAAGTGATTCAAGAATTGTTGGCGGAATGAACCAATGACAAGGTGACAAGGTAACTGAGAAGCATTGGTAACCGTGTCACCACCTCACCTGTTCGTTTTCTTCTCCCACAAACCGCGCCGCTTCTTCTGTTCGCGCGGGTCTCACTTGAGGACGCCAGCGAAATTTTTGCAGCCAACGATTTTCTTTTTGTTCCACCGCGTCCGCAATAATTTCTCCCCACAACGGCGCGAATTTGAAACCGTGTCCGCTATCCCCTGCCGCAACGACGAGTCCCGTATGACCGGGGTCATGGTCTACCCAAAAATGTCCATCCCACGTATCCGAATACAAACAAATGCGCCGATACACAATGGGCGCATCGGCAAGCGCGGGAAATGTTACCTTAAGAAATTCGCGCAAATTATTTTCTTCGTATTCGTTCACGACACGCTCGGATGATTCGGGATGCATTGTGCGTCCGTCCCAATGTCGTGCAATTTTCACCACGCCATCGCGATTGATGGGAAAGCCATAGTAGCCCGTTGCTGAGGTATCCGCCGCGAAAACGGGAAATGTTGTTGCGCGAAAATCTTCGGGATTGTTTGGCGCAAGATGAAACACGGGCATTCCGTTTGAGCGCAAATACGGTTTCAACCACGGCAGCAAAAATTGTGTCCACGCGCCTGCCGCGACAATCACGACCTCCGCCGCGATGTTTTTTCCATCCGTCGTCACGAGTCCGCGCACCCGTCCATTCTTTTCAATCAATTCCTGAAATGCCATTCCCTCGCGCAATTTCACACCCAACGCTTTGGCTTTTTCTACCAAACGCAAAACGACGCGCCCGCTTTCGGCATAACCGCCTTCGGGATCAAAAAAACCGTCAACGTATTTGCGCGCATTCCACATTGGAAATCGTTTTTTGATTTCGGGAACACTCAAACGCTGTGGATGATGCCCGCGCTTGTTTAGTAATTTCCAACTATCCCATTCGTACGTCCCGCGTTTCATTTCCCCGCGCCGCAAGTACAACACGCCCGTTTGATGAAACAGGTCAACGCCAAATTCGCGGTTCCATTCTTGCCAACCGGTGAGCGCGCGTTCCGCGAGTTCCATGTATTCTTCGTCCGCACCGTACTCCATCCGCACGACTTTGGAAATATCCGTCGTCGCCGCAAGTGGATGCGGAATCGGACCGGGGTCGAGCAACGTGACAGCATGTCTGCGCTGCGCGAGTTCAACCGCCGCCGCCGCGCCATTGATGCCTGCACCTACGATTGCAATGTTCACAAATTTGGATGTTAGAAGCTGGAGGCTAGATATTGGATTCCAACTTCCAACATCTAACTTCTAACTTGCAATTCTAATACCAATAAAATGTCCACACCTGACTTGGCGCGCTCAAGACGTCATACGGCGCGTCGCATGTGGAAGGCGCGATTTGATTGGAACGCACCACATTCACGCGCCACAAAAACGAGCGCACTGTCGGTGAAGAATCATCAAAAAATTCGCGTGGGAATTCTTGCCCGCTCTCTTTGGTAAACGCGCACCAGCTGACCGGATTGTTTGCGCGGTCCAAAAAATCAATTTGGATGCGGTACCATTCCTGCGCGCTTAATGGTTGCGCGGGTTGAAATTGCAGAATGACGCGTTTGTTCGCCCCGAGTACGCGTTCACTATCCGTTGGCGAGATGAGCTGGGGCGGCGTCACGGGAATCGGCGTCGGAATCGGCGAAGGGGTTTCCGTTGCGCGCGCGATTTGTGTAGCGGGATTGGCAGCGGTGAGAGACGGCGTCGCGGTCAAGGTCGGCACGCGCGTTGGCGGCACCGTCGCCGTGTTTGCGCGCGTCGGTGTCGGCGGTACTCGCGTTTGGGTTACAGGAACGTTGGTTGCGACGAGAATGACGGTGATGGGCGCGCGCGTGACAGTGCGTGTCGCAGTTGCATTCAACGCCAAATTTGCAGGCACAAGTTTTTGCAAATCGTTCGCGAAATAAAGCGCGCCGACAAGCAGTGCAATCAACACGAATCCGAGCAACAAGAGCAAATGTGCGCGCTTCCAATAAAACGCGCGCGGATTGCGTTGGCAATTCGGACACACCACCGACGAGGCGGGAATCCGTTTGCTGCAATAATTACAACGAATACGCGGAGTGGAATTCAAAGGATTCTCGTTTGCCACAAGAAAATTGTACTAGAGATACGCGAGAGATTCAAGCCGTACGCCAAGAGCATTTGGGAATGCCGGCTTTCAATTCGCTTCCGGGTTGTCCACGCGCGCGGTCAAATTCAACATCTGCAATTGCGGCGGCATCGTCGGTGCAAGCGTGACAAATACATCGAGCGCGCCCTTGTCACATTCAATCGTCCATTTCGCGCGCAGCGCATTCAACGATACAAATTCTCCAATATGTCGGAACGCGCCAAGTTCCGCGCGAATTTTTTCCAAGTCCGCGCCGCGATGTGCCAAATCGCGATCGAGGAAAAGATTATCGGCGGCGTTGGAAATTAATTCCGCGTCGTCACCGCCTTCAAGCCATCTTTGCACAACATCGCGCATTTCTACGAGAACACGCGCGGGTTGAATTTGACGCGGATGCACTCCGCCCGCTTTCGCCAGTCGCACCCACAATTCGGGAAAAATACGTCCGACGCCAGAGTAGGTTTTGTTTGTGAACGCAACAATGCCGATGCCATGTTCGGGCAGCATGTAATAGTAACTGCCATAGCCGGGCAAGCCCCCGCCGTGCGAAACGCCATAGCCCAAAAAATCATCGTGCCAAACGGCGAGACCAAATCCGTAACCATTCGCCGCGTGCCATTTTGAATCTTGCGCGGTTGTGCGTTCGACCACTTCTTCAAAACGCGCGAGCTGTTGCATTTCGCGCGCCGTCGCACGTTTCACCGGACCGCTGTCCGCATCATCGCGCGGCGGAAACGCATCGAGCAAAAAATTCATGTATCGCGCGAAATCGGGAATCGTCGTAAAGAGTCCCGCCATGCCGGCGAACGCTCCGTCAGACAAAATCGGTTCGGGTTTGAATTGCTCATCCTCCCAACGATAGCCCGAGGCAAAATGTTCGATGGGCACGCGCGTTTTGTCCCACACCGTCGCGTTCATTCCGAGTGGCTGCAAGATATTTTTTGTAATGTACTTTTGAAACGTTCTGCCTGATACGCGCGTCACCACGCGCGCGAGAATCGCGTATGCATAATTCGAATATTCAAACATCACATTCGGTGCGTTCGAAAATGGAATTCCCGCGCGCAGCCATTTTGAAAATTCGCGTTCACCGATTGCCATTTGTCTGTCGCCCCACGGATTGTCTTCGGGAAAACCGGGCGACATCGTGAGCAGATGCCGAATGGTAATTTCAGGCGAATCTTTTGTGGGATACGCGAGGGTTTTCAATTCGGGAATGTATTTTGCCACGCGGTCGTCGAGCCGCAGTTTTTTTTCATCGCGCAATTTCAGAATCGCCATCGCGACAAAACTTTTGGACATGGACGCGATGCGAAAGCGCGTGTCACGCGTGACGGACGCGTTCGTTTCGACATTTTGCACGCCGTGAAAAAAATCATACACGAGCGCGCCGTCCATCACAACACCGAATGCCAGCCCCGGCACATGTTGGTCGGCAGAATATTGTTCAAGAAATTGTCGAACGTCGGGAATCGCGGCTTGCACTTTTGCGCGCCGCGCAGGGTCTGTGAATTGGGGAGGCGGAGGAAATTCGTATAGAGATTTTTTTTGAGCGAGACGTGGACGCAACGTGGACATGAACCGTAACCTGTCGAAAAAAAATAAAGAACCTCGCCCGATTTATCGCGGGCAAGGTTCTTTATACCATAAAATTCAAATCGTTAGAGCTGTGACAGATTTTATGATGCTTGCATCGTGAAACCTGTCACGTCTCGCGCGTTACGGACTGAATGGTGTCTTGCCTGCAATCACGCGCGAGATGTCGGAATAGAAAACGAAAATCACAAACACGAGCAGTACTGCAAAACCCGCGAGATGAATCATCCCTTCGATGCGCGGATTCAAGCGCCGCCCGCGCGTAATCATTTCCGCAAGCACAAACACGAGTCGCCCGCCGTCGAGTCCCGGAATCGGAAAGAGATTAAAGATAGCGAGACTCAAACTCAAATCAATCAACAACCCGACCACTGCGAGCAAACCCGCGCTCGGCACGGTTTGTTGCAGCACCTGGGTCATGCCGACGGGTCCCATCAAGCCCGCGTTCTGTCCTTGCAGTGATGCGGTGAACGCGCGCTGTAACGTGCGCGGCAGCAATGTCATTGCCGTGTACATGCGCTCGGCTGAAATCGCGAGCGCTTGCGGCACATTCAAATGAAAACCGAGCCCGAGGTCAGCTTGTTCGGCAGGCAAATCTTCAGGAATGGTAATTTTTGTTTGAACGGATTGTCCCGCGCGCAGATATGTTGCAATCAAGGTCGTGCGAACTTTGGATTGTGAAGTGACAAACGCGGCGAGGTCTTGTTCGTCATTCAATTTAAAAATGGAATCGGCATCAGCGGGAATCATCGAAAACGAACCGAATGACACCAGTGCATCCCCCGCTTGCATCCCCGCTTGGTCGGCGAGCGAACCGGGTTTCACACTCGCGATTTGCACGCCGATTTGTTGTCCGATTTGGACACCGAGCGCGCACGGTAAATCACCGGCAGGTCCGGGCGTCAACGGAATTTGCAATTGTTCCAAGTTGCCGCGCGCCATCGGACGTTCCACTGTCAACGTAACGGGCTTGTTACAATTTGTCGTGAGTTCGCGAATCATTTTTTCGCGGTCATTGCGAACTGTGACACCGTTCACTGCGAGAATTGTGTCATTCACGCGCAAGTCCGCTTTCGCGGCGGGCGAATTTGGGAGAATGCCTTGCAGCGTTGTCGTCGTCGCGGGGTTCGATAGTTGCGGAATGGACATGGCGACGAACGCAAACACCACGAACGCGAAAACGAAATTAAATACTACGCCCGCGACCAAAATAATCGCGCGCTGCCACGCAGGTTTGTTGACAAACGCGGTTGGCGACGTAGAATTTTCATCTTCGTTCATGCGAACGAAACCGCCCAGTGGAATCCAATTGAGCGTAAATTCGGTACCACGGTCCAACGCTTGAATTTGACTCGCCGCCACGAGTCCGCGACTTTCTTCATCCACCGGCGTGATTGCCGTCAGGACTTCACGCTCGTTTTGTTTTTCGGTTTTGTATGTAACCCACGCGCCGTGTTGAATGGCTTCAGGCAAAACAAATTTTTTGGGAATGACAATTTTACGACCCTGCAATTGCAGCCAGCCATCCGTTTTCCAAAAAGTGAACATGCGCGGCGGAAACCCGATTCCAAATTCCGGCGCTTCGACGCCAAACCGCTTTGCCGCGAGGAAATGACCCAACTCGTGAACGACCACGAGAATAATAATCATTACCAACAACAACGGCAGATACGGCACTAATGCAATCAACGAACCCATTCGCTTTTCCTTTCCTGAAAAAACCCTGTAACCGAGACCTCTCGTATTGCAAAGAGTACATCGTCAAACACAAGAGTCTTGCAGAACGATTATAACATGCGTTCTAACGCCCTGCATTAAACATACGTGAGAAGTGCGCACCCAATCTTACGAAAAAACCCGTCACATGGAACGACGGGTTTTTTACAGACTCAAAACAAATGCGCCTCGCTCAATCTCGCCCCCTCCCCTGCGCCACTCACAAGCACCTCCGGCACATCGGCGAACGTTCGCAAACGATTCGCCACTTCGTCAGCCTCTTTTGCCTCAACCAAAACATGCACGTTCGGTCCGGCGTCGAGTGTGTAATACGCGTTCAATCCTTCCTCGCGCCATTGCCGCACGGCGTCCATCACGCGCACCGTCGCGGGCGCCCAATAAAAAATCGGCGGGCGTGAAGTCATCGCCAGCATGTGCAATTCAATCGCTTCCGCTTCTATCTCTGTGCCCATGCCTTTCAAGTTCTTGCTCAACAATTCGCGGCGCACGCGATGATACCGAATCGGCAAACGCGAAATGCGTTCACCGAGAAACGGACTCGTATTCACTGCCGCATGTCCTTCGGACGACCCAACCTTTTTCGCATCGCGCGAAACAACTGCAATCACATCGCGCAAATCCCACGCGTCGGGCGGCAACAATTGCCGCGCATACGATTGCTCGCTGGTGGAAATAGTGTTGGTTGCCGCAAACCATTCGACAAAGCCCGCCGGAATGGAACGCGCCGCGCTGCCCGAACCTTGCCGCGCGAGAATGGACAATTGACGTTCGCCCAGTTCCAGACCTGCCGCGCGTGTTGCCGCAAGCGTCAACGCGGCGAACGCGGACGCACTCGACGCGAGACCGGTTGCACTCGGAAAATTATTTTTCGAATGTACCCGCGCCCACGACTTTATTTTCGCTTCCGCGCGAATCCGATTGAGATGTTCCGCGACACGCGTTTTCGTTCTTTCATCCGCCGGTTCACCGTCGAGGAATATTTCATCGTGCTCCAGCGCGTCATCAAATTCAACTGTTGTTTCCGTCATCAACGCGTCGAGATTCATCGAAAGAGAATCGTTCAAGGGCATTCGCAAGCGCGCGTCGAAATTACCCCAGTATTTAATAAATGCGATGTTGCTACAACTGATTGCCGTGACTTTCCGATTTTGCATTGTATGTACGCTACCTTTTCGTTGTTTTCCACCACGAGTTTAACACGCACGTTGAGTAGGTCAAAATACCTTCGCTTGTCCTCGAATGTCGCGCCTTCTAGTCCATCTCTCACGTCCGCGCAAAACTCCTCGATTAGTGCGACTTGTTCATCCGTTATTACTGTTTTGTTCAGGTGCGCGGCAAGTTCTTCGCGCTCACTTTCCAAGTCGGCAATTATCTTTTCAAGGCGTAGCTTGCGCTCGGTAAGTGCTTCCTTTGTAAAATCACTATCGAGATACAGGTCAAGCAATTTTTCTAGTTTTGCTTTGGTATCGGCAATGCGAGATTCAATAATTGTCAATCGTTCATATAACGCGATGTTCTCGCGCTCTGTTTCTGCCTGTGTCCCGCGCAGTCCCGCTGTCACCTTTTCGGGATGTTGCATAGCGTCTTTTACCCAATTCCAAACAACTGCATCTACTTGGTCTACGCGGAAAACGGGCATGTCACAATCATTGATTTTCGCGCGGTGTCCGTTGCATTGATAGTATTTGTTCTTTTCGCGACGTGTGAACGCTGCGATAGTGTAGTTGCATCTTGCACAACGCATCCGCTTTGATAATAGATACTCGCGCTTGGTGTTGCGTTTTGACTGTTCACGGTTGAGTTTGAGACGTTCTTGAGCATGGGCAAAAGTCACACGGTCAATAATTGGTGGAACGTCAACGGGAATCCAATCTTCGCGCGGGCGGGCAACTTGTTTTCCAAGCCCCCGCTTATTGACTGCCTTTCGCGATTGTTCCTTCCCATCGCTAATCATATGGGTCTTGCCGAAATGCCAAATGCCTGTGTATGCTTCGTTGGTTAGAATATGGCGTATCATGGCATCCGTCCATATTGCGAATCCGCGTTTCTTGGCAATATGCTTTAGCTTGTCGCCGCGTGTCGGAATTTGCATTTCATATAATCGCGTGCCAATCCCGCGAATACTGCACGGCGGTTTTTGCCCTTCGCCATACAAATACCACGTATATACTAAGCGAACGATTTTCGCTTCGTCCTCACAGAGTTCAAGCCATGCCTTGTGAGGTTCGGATTTTACTTGATAGCCATACGGCGCGCGCGCTCCGACGAGAACGAATCCGCTTTGTGCTTTGCCGCGCTTACCGCGTTTGCTTCGTTCAAGAATCTTGGCGCGTTCGTATTCTGCAATGCTGGCGCGAATTTGCTTTTGCAGGCGTCCTTCGTCGGTGTCCTCGAATTGACCGTTCACATAAATTACGCGCGCGCCTGCTCGCTCAAATTCTTCCTCAATGAGCATTTGATAAACACTCTTGCGCGCGAGTCGGTCAATGTCATAGACAATCACGGCGTCAATCTTTTCGCGTTTGAGATGTTCACGCAGTTTGTCCAATTCGGGACGGTCTAGTTTCGTGCCTGTGTAATCGTCCTTGTATTCGCCTACAACCGTGTAGCCATTTTCCGTACAATACTTGAGCATGGCATCAAGCTGCGTCTTGAGACTATAACCGTTCGTCTGTTCGTCGGTACTAACACGTGCATAAAGCAATGCCTTTTTCATAATGTGCCTCAATTTGTCAGAATGAATTGGCAGGGGCATTACACAATGCCCCTGCTTGTCCATTTCTAGCGCGCCTTCCGTTCGCAGTTTTCATGTACGATGATGGAGTACGCGGGCAAGTCGGGTTCGCTTGGCGAGGTATATTTCAACCAGCGGTCTCCGTCGCGGATTTCTTGCTGACATATGAGGCAGCGTTTCGGATTCCCTTTGACGATACCAACGCCGGGAACGTGGGCGGGATGCGTCGCGGGGACAACTGCGGTTTTGCGTGATGTAGTGAGCATTAGAATCTCTCCTATGTTTTGGAGAGATTGCGGCAACAAGAGGGATTGTGTTAAAATCTCAAGTGTCGCCGCAATCCTTTTGCGGTGCTATGGTCGGCGTTCAAGGTTCTTGGCAGGACGTGAACGCCGATTTTGTTTTGCTTGCGGTTTGGGTCGCCATACCCTTACAAATGCTGCAAAGATGGCGGCGAGACTTTCGGCAAATGCCGAAAGGTGCTGCTCGGTTTCGGCAATCGGTTTGATGTCAACAGACAAGGGCATCACCTCCTCTCGCACTAAAATTTTGGTCAACCTCGCGGCGAATGTCCGCACAGGGTTTGCACACCCAACCCGCGCGCGTGATGAAATTCATCGCTTCGGGTTCACGGTTCGGATAAATGCTGACGTATCCGATGTGGTGACATTCAGGACATTCGCGCACAAGCCAATCATCAACGCGCTGCACGTCCAAGACGATAAACTGCAATGGCATCGGTGCGAGTTGAGTTAGGGTTTGTTGTACTAACATTGGTGCTGCTCCTCGTGAGCGAGCATTGGCTAATCGAATGAACTTCATTCGCAAAAATAAAAAAGGGCAGTCCACCATATAGGCAGACTGCCCGCACATTTGCTATAATGCGTTTAGCCATGCCCGCCGCGTAATCGGTGGGTTTGGTTAGAGCCGTGCGAGTGTTACTAGCACTTGCGCGGCTTGTCTTTATGAAATTGTGTTGTATGTTACAACACAATTATAACATACGTGTCAAGTATGTTTTGCTCCGCGCCGTTTGTCATTTGACTTGTTTGCATCCTGCATAAATTTCAAAAGTGATTTCAGATTGACCATCCAGACGATTCCAAATTTTTGACCTTCGATTTTCCCCTCTCGAATCAATCGCCGCAAGTGTTCGGGATGATACCCACTTTTTTGGGATGCCTCATTTGTTGTTATCCATTCTGTCATGTTCCGCTTGCTCCCTCTGAAAATTGCATACGCGCATTATAACGCGCCGTTCCACTCGCGCGCAATGGCTCTTTGATTATTGATTTGTTAATGTGAGGATGCCTTAGTTATTTCCGCGCGGCTTGCAGCTTGGCGAGAATTTCGGGCGCGTGTGCAGGCAGATGCCGCTTGATAATCGAAAGGTTCATCAGTCCTGCCATGCCTTCCAAGTTCGCGCGGAGCGAAAGGTCGTTGTATTGTCGTGCGCGTTGGCGATACGTTTTCCACCTTTGCCATTTCGGTTTGTAAATCGTGGCGTCACCCTCTCGAATAATTAGCCAACGTTCCGCGATGCGCTGCGCCCTGCCGTTGAACGTCCACCATTTCATTGCGCGCTCTTGCCTTTGCACATAAGTTAAATCGTAGCAATGGCGGCAATACCAAGATGACGCGCTCGGAAAATTAGGTAAATAGATTTTGCCAACTCGACGACGACAACGCGGACAGATAAACCATCGGCGTTTTCCTCCAAAATGACAGGCGGTGTAATCAAAAGCAAGTCTCTGCGCGCGTCGCGTCCCATGATGGCAATACAACAAATGCCCCTCGTCACCGTCCACGAAATAACCAATCTCGAATGTTTCGTCGGGATGTCCCATTAGCGCGCGCTGGTAATACCCTTTTGGCGTGAGAGAATGGCATACTTCTACGGTGTTGTGTTCGCGTCCGTGTCGCGCTCCCCCTCTGCCGCCGAATCGTCCCATGTTGCTCCGAAAAATTTGCTAACAGTCCTAAAGTTAGGCAAATTATTTATGACATACAGCCGTTTTCGCGCGTGTTGGGTTTCCTGCTAACAGGAAAAGAACAGGAAAGAGCGACAAGATAGCAACAAATGGCTGCTAACGGAGATATGTTTCGCTCCATTTGCGTCGTGCAGCCCGCTGCCGTTCATGTTCCTTTCGTTGACGCGCGCCCATTCCCAATGTGCCGAGTTCTCTTGCGATGGCGTCCAAATCTACGTTTTCCAACGCGCGCCAAACGTTGCCGCGTTCGGATAAATCCACACCGAGCATTTGCAAACGGAACATTCGCTCCAACGCGCGATTTACGGCTGACCCGCCTCGCCCTGTCTTGGCGATGATTTCTTTCGCGGTTAGGTTTTCTGTTTGCAGAACGTTCCATACTGCGAATGCGACTTTTCCAAGTCCTGCACGTCGAAAGAGGTCGTGTGCGACGTTGTTTTTACTGATACACTCTCCCACATAAGAGTAGTTAGAGAGTGTATCAGTACGAACAATCCGATAAGTCGCAGCGAGATTGAATGTTGCTTCCTGTTCCAAAACTATCAAGCCGACGGTGCATAACCGATGAGTTGCGCGCGCGGCGGTCATTACGCCAACACCTGTTAATTCTGCCAACTCCCGAACGCCCGCCGCGTAAATCATGCGCCCCGCGCGATAACATAATTTCGCATGGGCGATGAAAACTTGTTTATCTACTTCGCCTGTCCGTCCTGTCCAAATGTGCGCGTCTGCCCATTGCATTGCAGCGCGGGCGAGTTGGCGCGCTTTGCCTTCATTGTTTGTTGTCCACTTGACCGCGTTCTCGTAGGAATGACGCAGCCAACGCCGAGCGTTTTTTCGATTCTTGGCATTCAGTTCGCTAAATTTGCCCGCGCACGGATGCAAAAAAAAGAGTGTGAGTATTTCGTCGTAGTCAAAACCCGAATTAACAAGTGAGGTGATGATGGCTTGTTCCGCTTCGCTGCGTGAGTGATATTCGTCCATCCCATTGCCACGCAAGAGTGCGAATGCTTTGCGTGATGGGGTTCTATTTTTGGATGGTGGATTAAGCAGTTCCGCAAGTACATTCGGCGCGTTCGGTGATGAGCTAAGTATTTCTCTTGCAAGGATTGGGCGCAAGTCCTCCAATGCAATTTGTGGCAATTTTGCAAAATCGCCTGAATCAAGATGATACTTTCGCTCGCCGAGCTGTGACGGTGGAGCAGCCAAATACGCGCCGCTGCCGTATCGAAATTCCCCCGCGCCAACGGCGGGCGAAAGGTGGCAATAGTCGCCTGCGAGTTGGTCAGCAAATGCGAAATAAAAATGTTGCCCCTCGTTCGGGGTTGCAACATTTGGATAATCGTTTTCATTCAAACCAAGTCCTGTAAAAAAATTGACAAGGTGTTCCGACGTGCGCGGCGCGGTCTTGTTATCTGCATCCAATCCCGCAACGTGCAATTTTCCACCGCAACGGATACCGATGTTTGCGTGTTCGGGCGCGTGCTGCCACAATTCGGACGATTTGCGATTTTGCCAATTTTTCAGAAATGCGTCTTTTGTATTGGGTAGTAACGGCAACGTGTCATAGCCGAGCGCGTCGTATGTTGTGCGCGCGTCGGATATTGCTTGAGTGAACATTGCGCGCGGTTCTCACTCTGCGACGCTTTGCACACTGCTCGACAGATGCCATTTGGTTTTTGAATTATTTTGGCGTAGACTGTGTTTGCTTGGGTGTACGTGATGCGTCAACATCATTTGCACTCGATGAGCTAGCCGCGTTCGCCGTGTCACCCTGCAAGGTTTCGGCGGGCGCGGTTTCTTTTTTCAACTGCCGGGCGCGTTCACGGGCAATGCGATAGCACGCGGCGAGAACGGTTTCAAGGTTTTCAACGTTGTGCGTTTCCCCGTACATTTTCTAAACTCCCATGTAAACCCTGATAGCCGCTTGCATCCTCATTTACGCGATTGTGACTGTTTACTAGATAGCCTGCCGATTCCAATGCGCGTCGGATGATAAGTGCCGCTTGGTCGCGCATCTCGCGACGTTCGGTGTCTGCAAATTGTCGTAAGGCATCGCGTTCTTCTTGTTGAAGAGAGAGCGTCAATCGAGTTCTCATATCGGATTTATCCTCCATCGAGAGAGACCTTACCAAAATAAAACGGCGGTGGAAAATCCACCGCCGTTATTTGCCGTTATTCGCCGCTATTTGCCGCTTCTCGTTTTATCTGATAGTGGGGATTATGTCGCCACTCACGCAATGTACGTTCTGGAAGGTCTAGTTCTTTTGCGATTTCTTTCCATTGCCGTTTTGGGTCAGCCAACCTTAATTCATTCGCCTTTCGCACTACCGCACGCCTACTTTCTCTGTCCAGTTCCCGATTCAAAGCTTGTTTCACTTCATTCGTTTGCTTGACAACATCTGGGGTTCGTTTAGGGGCAGGTTTATCATTCTTTGTGCGGTCAAGAAGGTAATCTATTCGTTGGGAATCTTCAGGGTGTTCTTTGACCCATCTATGAGTTTGCGCGACTATTTTCTCCACAAGTGCATCAAGAAACGCTTCTGCTTCAATCCTGTTACTCGCTTTGAGATACGCTGGTGTAAAGAATCCGTCAACAATTACATAACGAAACATTCTACCTTTTGTTTCCAAGTCAAAGTAAATTTCAACTGATATTTTGAAGCCGTCGCCTTTCGATGTTGGCAACCATGCCACTGATTTGCAGAACGAAATTGTTTTTCGTTCTACTGACCATTCCCATCCGATGCGCTCACAAGTTTCGTTAATGGCATAGAGCAGTCGTTCCAAGAATAGTTTTGCTCTTGGCACATGACCGCGTTGCTTTCTTGATGCCTTTTTCTTTGGTTCTCCCACGTCTCAATTGCCTCACAACAAAATTCGCCTGCATGATTGACATCACGCAGGCGAAAGGTGTATGCTAACCCCGCTGTCGTGCGTTAATCACGAAAGCCGATGCCGCGAGTGTCCCCACACTGCGCGGCGTTTCTTTATTCGATTATAGACATTCCCAGAACACAACTATTTTAGAGACTCGATTATGCGATTCTTGTTTATGCGACTGATTGTACGAGACTTTGCAGTAATTTCAAGAACCCGTCCTCTCGTTGCGCTATTCAACATTCCCTTCACCCGGTCAATATCATTTGTCAACTGATTGACTATCTCCTCTTCTGTCATTGAATCCACAACGTTTATGCAATCAAGAAAAGAATCGCGTCGAAGAAAATTGTAATCGGCAGCAGCCATACTAAGCTGGCACGCTCGCCGCACAGGGTCATCGCGCACATACGGGCGAAGACCAGAATTGATAACAAAAAGCAGAGGTGGTGTACCTCTGCTCAATAGAACAACAAACTTTTCTTTTGGGGGAGTAGTGAAATCACACGACAGATAGAGAACACAACCGGGGACGAGCTGGCGGAACGCGTGATTTCTCCTATCGCTTGCAGAAAAAAATTTACCCAAGAGACTCATACTATTTAATCGTCTGTGAGGTAGTCCCAAAGTGCATTGCCATTGGGGAGACTTTTCACCAAAGTTTCAACAGATATGAAATCATTCTCGTCGGCGCGCTCATATTCTGGCTGTTTATGGCTAATGTCTTTCAATTGCCCAAAATTCATTTTACCATATTGCTTGATGGCTTCATCCAAGCACTCGATGTCAGACTCACTTAATAAATCAAGGTGCGGCTCTCTTTTTGGTGTGATGCGATTACCGATTACCTCGAAAGAATCTTTCGCAGATTCGGGAAGTTCAAATGTCCAACCCTCGCGTATGGCTTTTATGATGTCATAAGTACCGCTCGGAACTGCACCATGTTTCATCGCAACATAGCTATCCCCACAAATCAAGCGTCCGTACTTGGAAATATGATTCTTGTCTGCGAAATACAGAATCTTTAAGGCGTGATACATGTCGGGACAGCGTTGTGCAACGTAGAGTAATACTTCGAGCGCTTTTTCTTGGTCAAATCGAAATTTGTTATTCATATTGGTTGTCTGCCTTTCTAACTTCATTCACTGGTCAACCTTTCAACCTTCACGCCACTAAACATACGATTCAAACTTGAGACAACCTTTTACATCAGTATCTTAGCACCCCTGTTCTTGTTTCGCAAGGTCTGTTCTGCGCCTATACCTCCCTTATCTCCAAAACTTCCTCGCCCAACATATCTGTAATTTTTACCGCGACGGTTGTTTTACCTTCGGGCGCATCAAGTTCGTATTCGCCGCTGACCAAATCATTTTTCTTGGCGGGAATGTCCGGGTATGCGATGTTGAATACTTGTCCGTTGTACGCGGTGTCAATCATTACCGAATCTACCATCGCGCGCCAATCGGTGATTTGCGCGGTGAGGATGCCGTTTTGTGATTGCAGACGTTCGATAATGGTCGGAGAGATGAAATCGCGGATTGCGATTTTGATTTTGTCGGCGGCGCGTTTGATTTCGACGCGCGCGGACGCGGGTTTGTGTTCAAAGAATTTGCCATACTTGGGGTCGGTGCGAAGTTCGATGATTTCGATTTTGTTGGGAACGTTGCGCTGTTTGCGATAGCGATTCCATTCGACAAGCCATGCGTCCACTGCCAATTCTTGCCCAAGACAAACTACTTTGATGTCGCGTTCTTCATCGGGACGATTGTTGAGTTCGTTTTTGATTTGTTCGAGGTCAAGCGGCGTGAGGGGATGATTGAATGGAACGATTTTGACAAGTTGTTTGCCAAGTTCGCCCTCGAAAAACGAATCGCTCTTGGTGCGTTTGATGCCAACGTGCTCAATGGCGAGATTCATTGCTTCGTTGTGTTGAATCTGTAAATCGTAATCGTTGACACGATAGACGGAAAACGCGAGTTGCGCGGGGCGCGGTTCGTCCGCGTCGGCTTGCTCGACGTGCGGCATGGGTTCTTGATTGGCGCGTTCTTGTTCCTCTGCGATTTGTTCGAGAATGATGGTTTGCAAGCGTTTGCTCGTCGTTTGAATCGCGCCTTTGTTAATGTCGCAGCCAATCCATCGGCGTCCAAGTTTTTGCGCGACGGCGACGGTTGTGCCACTGCCGAGAAAGCAATCGAGGACGAGGTCGTTAGGATTTGACGAGGCACCGATTATACGCGCAAGCAAATTTTCGTTCTTTTGCGTATTGAATCCAACTTTCTCGCCACTGAAGCTCATGATTTGAATTGAATCCATCCTGTCCAAATCGTTAGAATTCCACGTATCTTCAATCGGATAACCCTCACCTTCGGGGATACTCCCATCGCGGCGCGTGTATCCTGTTGGATATGGAATATATTCTTTGTTGAATGTGAATTGGCGCTTGTCCTTTGAGTAGTAATAGATTGTGTCATGATTCCGAACCCAGTTTTCGGCGGCAGACTTATATCCAGAAATCCATCCAATACGCCAAACAATTTCGCGCTGGAAGTTTTCCGCGCCAAAAACTTCGTCAAGTACGCATCGGATTTGATATCCCCGGTTACTGTCCATGTGGACGTAAATGCTCCCATCTTCCGCTAGCAATTCTTTCAACATCAACAGGCGTTCGTACATGAACTGCAAATAATTGTCGTTCGCCCAAATGTCGGTGTATTGGATTTGCTCGCCGAGCGTGTATTCTTGTCCATCGAGCTTTGCCGCGCCCGCGATGCCGCGCAGTTGCACTTTGCGAACATAGTCCGCACCCGAATCAAACGGCGGGTCAATGTAGATGAGATTCACATTGCCGCGATAGCCGTTCGCCAACAGGTATGCCAACACTTCTTTGTTGTCGCCGTGAAATAAAAGTCCTTGCCTCACCCCCTGCCCCTCTCCTAAATCAAGTGCGGATTCAGAAGAGGGGAGATTAAAGGTTTCGACAAGTTGCGCGGGGAACGCGGTGACTTGGCGCAAGGGACGTTTGCCTACCCATGTGAGCATGGGGCGTCCTTTGGCGGCAGTGATTTTAATTTCCGTTGGCTTGGCTGCAATCGGCTCGGCATATTCCGCTTTTGGTTCGGCGGCGACGCGGCGCGCGCGTGAGGATTTCGAGGGCTTGACGACGCGCGCAGTGGAACGTTGCGGCGAACGTGGGGAACGTTGCGGCGAACGTTCCGTACTAATTGCGCGCGCGATTTTCTTTTTCGCGGTTTTCGATGGTTTTGTGGGTTTCGCGTTCTTTTTCGTGTTAGCCATTGGTCAATCCTGTTTGATAAATTCGCGCGTGTTTTGCAATTGGTCAAATTCTACCGTCGTTCCCGCGAACAGAATTTCGTATTTGAGTTTGTCGGGGTCGAGTTGTTCCCATTTTTTTAACGCCATCGCTTTGCGTCCTTCAAGCGTAATGACAGGTTCGCCGCGTACCGCGCGTTCCATGTCTTGCTCTGTCGCATTTTTGAATTGCGCGCTTTTGATTTCCACTATCAAGCACTTGCCATCCTTGCGGCGAATAATGAAATCGGGCGTGTAGTCGTGCCACTTGTTATCTTCGCCCTTGTATTCGACGCGAAAATCTGTTTTCTTGCTATCGGTGAGCGCGCCTGTGAAATAAATGTCCTCGATGTTGTCAGGATGCAAATTCAATTGACGCAAGACTTGTTCAAAGAAATCGGCTTCGGGTCTCGAATCAAAATTGTAGGGGTCATAGTGAAAACCGAACGCGCCCGCCTTGTCGCGCCATTCATCAACACGCGCGATGATGTCTTCGCGGCTGATGGGATAGGAAATTTCGGCGGTGTAGGTTTCGGTCCCGTCCGCATTGATAGTTTTATCAAATCCATCGGGTTTGACGAGCGCGAGCGCGATTTCTCTCACCTCTTCGCGTTCTTCATAGGCGCGCGTTTGTTCCTCAATTTGCTGCGCGATTTCGGAAAGGTGCGCGATTGGCAAATCATTCGCGTTGTCGTACACGCGGCGCAATTCGTCCAACACCGTCCACAGTTCAAGGCGATAATTCGCGGCGAGTTCAACGGCGGCGGAATACAAATCCATTGTCTTGGGCGCGGCTTGAATTTCAATCGCGTTGGAAACTTGCTGCAAGACGCTTTGCTGCGCGCGCTGTTCGGAAAGTGTAAAGGTGACAACCTCGATGGTTGAATCAATTGGCGTGGTGGGACGCACAAGCGCGAATGTTCGCGCGGCGTTTTCTTTGCGAACGATGGTGCGGACAATTTGCTTGACGACAAGCGGCGGGATGTTGATTTTCTTTAGGGTGATTTTTTCGTAACGGCTGTGGCTTGTCGTGCGCGTCAAGTCTTGGAGCGATTCGCCGTAATTTTCTTTTAACTCTTTATCAAGCACATTGCGATTGTCGCTGGATAGATAAATACGCGCGGGCGTGTTGTTGCCTGCAACTTGGCGCAGACAGCGCGACGCGGCTTGTAACACAAAATTGTTGCTGGTCTTTAGTTTTCGCGCCAACGCGCACGCAAACAACGCGGGTGCGTCCCAACCTTCTACGCCTCTGTCCACAAGCAAGACAACGCGATGCGGTGAATCTTTGCTCTTGAACCGATTAAAGTCGGCGGGATTGTCGTTCGCGGTGTGATGCTCCAAAACGAGCGTGGGCGACAAATTCAATTCGACAAGTTTCTGGTCAATCACAGGACGCAGCGCGGCAACATCATCGGTCTGCGGAAAATACATCGCAAGTTTCGCGGGCGTGCCATCGGGCAACGTCACTTCGCCGTACACTCTGAAAAAATCTTCAATCACGTTGGCGATGTATGCTTCGATGTTGTCCTCGAATTCATACGCGCGAATGTTTTCGCCAACCTCTTTCAGAATTTGGTCGCGGATACCTTGCGAAAGTCCGTACCAAATCACTACATCGCGCAGCGGTTGTTTTTGGAAATACGGTGTGCCTGTCGTGTTGATAACGCATATCACATTAGTGTTGTCCGCGATATAGTCAACGGTCTTGCGAACTTTTTTCAATTCGGTATCAAGCGATTGTCCGTAAGTGTGGTGCGCCTCGTCAGAAAAAACGGCGAGATGCGGCAAACTCGCAATCGCTTGCAAGCGCAGATTCGCTATCTCCTGCTCTTGTTCCTCGCGCGTTTCTAATTTCATTTGCGATAGATTTTTCGCCGCGCGGACGTTCGGTTTTTGAATCCGTATTTTTTCGGTGTTGGTGACGACGACGTTAAAGATGCTGCTGCGAATGACAGGAATATCCTTTTCGCCATCGCGCGTGAATGTGAATTTCACGGATGCGGCGAACGGTTTGAAAAAACGCGGCGGCAAGATGCGGTCAAAGCGCGTTTCGAGCAATTGGCGCAGCGATTCGATAATGGTTTTGCCGGGCGCAAACACGAGCGCGTTTTGAACAAAATTCGCATCAGGATACTCGAACGCCATCGCGAACTCTGATGCAAAAATCGCGCCAATCAAAATCGTTTTGCCCGCGCCCATTGCCAATGCGAGAATATAACTCGCGTAATCAAGCGTCATGGTCTCACGCAATGCTTCAAGTTTGAACTCGCGGACAAAATCATCGTCGCTCTTGATGTTCTCCAACAACGTGGGCATGTCATAGTCCGCGCGTTCAAACGCGGGGGACGGTATTCCTAACGCGGCGAGCATGTCGGCGCGCTTGGGAAAGTATTTTTTGTAGAGGTCGAAAATGTGCGGCGTATTCTCGACAAGACGCAAATACCAATACGTTTCGAGCGCGCGCACTTGGGGCGGACGCAAACGAAAGCCGCTGCCTTCGGGATTCGCGGCATATTCTAAAATTTCTGCGATTGCGGGATAGTCAGAATGAGGATAATCGCGCGCGCGCCATTCGTCCACACGCGCGGCGATTTGTTCGTAGAGGTGCATGGCAACTCCGCTAGGATTTGGAGTTGGGAATTATACTTGATTTTTTGTTTGGTGCTTTGCCCAATGGCGCGCGCTGTTCTAACTCATTTGTTCTGAAATGCCCTTTGACACTTTAACATTGTTCCGTTTATACTAGAATCTGTCCTCATACGTAAGATAAGTGTAACGCGCGCACTCCAATCCCTTGCGCGGTTGCATAGCAGTCACGGTACTTGTTTCGGATTGCAGCGACAGATGTTACGCTTTATATTTCATTATGCTCTCAAGTTTTCGGTAAGTTGTAAAACTCAATAGCATTTCATCCGTTCCATGCCAAGAGACATTGCCGTAACTGACCCTCGCGGACGCATGGTTCGTTGTTCTGCGTTTTATTGGGAAACTCACGTTTTACGACGACATGCTACCCTAAAAGACTGTGAAAAGCACGCAGAACAGGCAATCCGAACTCCACGACATGACTGCATTTATCAAGACAAAAAATATCCAGACCGTCACATTTATTACGGCAGTTTCAAAGGCGCAATCGAAATAAAAGTTGTCGTCGCGTTTGAATCGGATAAAGAAGGGAAAGTAGTTTCTGTCATTCCAGTGTCGCGCAGACCAGAAGGGGAGAAACTCATATGGCACAAAGAATGAATACGTATCAACCAGCGTATGCACCTGACGAACTGAAAATGAATTTGCTCCAACAATCTTTCGCTGATAAAAAGCACAATGCTTATGTACTGTACGACGAAGTAGAAGACCAATTGGTCATTCGGTTGGTCGAGCCGTCTGTTTTCGCGTCTGAATACTTTATTGATGACTTGGCACTCTTGGTCAAGGAAGACAAGACGGTAGTGGGCGTTGTAATTCCTGATTACCAATCTGATTTTTTGCCGAAAGTACCAAAACTCAAATCGCTTTGGTACGAGTACAAGATGGCTGCTCATTTTAGCCATTTTCAGAAATTAGAGTACAAGCCCGACTACTTACGGAACGAAAAACCTGCTCAAAGGGCAGAACTGAAAATTGTGCAGTATTCGGGGCTGGCGGGGCGTCAAGCAAGCGTGCTTGTCCCTGCATAATCCAAAATCAGATAGGAAAACAAAACCGTCCTAAGCGATGTTGCTCGGACGGTTTTTTGTTTCATGCACTCATCATTGAGTTCTGCGCGGCGACGTTGCGCCGCGCGAAAGGTGCTTGCATTCGTTTTGGATATAACTTGCGCGGTTTCAATTGTTCCAACACAAGCCGCGCGGTGAGTGTGACGGTTAGATTGTTGTTATTGTGATTACTTGATAAAAGCGATATTGCTGTTGGCGATAGCTGTTGTTTTGTTGGACATGAATTGTTCACCCAAGAAATTACGCAATAACTCATCCGCGCGAATGCGCGACGGCAAATCAAGTGTAGCATGAGCATTGACGAGTTCAAAATTATTTTCTGCGTCTTGCAAGTTCGAGGCGTAACGTATGTGACCCAATTTGGACGCGGTTTTGACCAAATGCGGCTAGTGTACGAATTGAGAAATTTCGGCATGAGCAGCGGCTCGACGGCTTGAAAGTGAGACCAAAAATGATTGCGTCAATCTCATTGAACCAGACTGCAGCGGACATGCAAGACGCGCTGTGCTTGCAAAACGCGCGGCTCGCCGCGCTGCAACAAGTCGCACTCGGACTCACATCCACATTGGATTTGCCGGACGTGTTGGAGCGCGTGGTCGAGATGGCGCAAACATTGTCCGAAGCCGCGCACTCGCACATTTTTTTGTACGACCCGGCGCGTGATGAATTGACGCTTGCGGCAAGCCATTGGTCGCGCGAACAGCGCCGGATTCCACTACATCCGCGCGCAAGTGGCATTACGGCGCGCGTTGCGCACAGCGGCACACCCGAATTTATTTCCAACACTCGCGCGCATGACGCGTATGCGAACGTTCCCGCCAAAGAGAGACCGGGCGCGCTCGCGTGTTTGCCGTTGAGCAAAGGGGCAACAATTCTTGGCACGCTGAATTTGGGCTATTGGGAACCACATCCGTTCGACGCGGATACGCGCAATTTTCTTGACCTGATGGCGCGCCAAGCCGCGCTCGCGATTGACAATGCGCGCTTGCACGCGCTCGCCATCGAAAACGCGCGGTTGGAACATGAATTGGAAATGGCGCGCGCCGTACAGACAAGTTTTGTGCCGCGCAAAATGCCTCAACTCGCGGGTTGGGAATTTGCCGCGTTGTGGCAGCCCGCGCACATTGTCGGCGGCGACTTGTACGATTTTCTCGCGCTCAATGTTTCGCCGAACGAATGTATGCAATCCATCAGCATTGCCGATGTGGCGGACAAAGGAATGCCTGCCGCATTGTTTATGGCACTGACGCGCGCGACCTTGCGCGCGAGTATCACGATGCGGTGTTGTCCCGCCGAATGTATCACGCATGTGAATCAAGTTTTGTGCGAAGATGCAACGAATGGAATGTTTGTGACGGTGTGTCACGCGCAATTGCAGCCGTCGAGTGGCGAAATGGAATATGTGAACGCGGGACACAATCGCCCGTTGTGGTATCGCGCCGCGCACGAGACGTTGTGCGAATTTGACCTGACGGGAATGGCGTTGGGCATTGACGCAAGTCAAACATTTTCCGAACGCACGATTCAATTGGCGCGCGGCGATTTCGTTTTGTTTTATACCGACGGCGTCACCGACGCGACCAACGCGCGCGAGCAAGAATTTGGCAAAACGCGTTTGTGTGAATTGTTGCTGCAGCAACGGCGCGCGTCGGCAGACGAAATTATTGCCGCATTGAAAAACGCGGTGCATCAATTTGTGAATGGCGCAGCGCAATTCGACGACATTACGGCGGTGGTGGTGAAACGCGTGTAAGAATTGAATTACGGCGATATAATTGCAATGGAAAAATGTCCGAGTCCACCATCGTCCGCGTGAAATTCAATCTGCGCGTGCTGCCCATCCTCATCGTGCTGCTCGCGATGGCAGAGCTGCTGTGGTCGCAGCGCGTGTGGATGATTTTGTTTGTCGCGTTGACAAGCATTTGGCTGTTGGATTTTTTGTGGGCGCGTTCTTTGAAACGCGCTCTTTATTTTGCGCGGGAAATGCGGTACGACTGGGCGCACGTCGGCGATGAATTGGAGGAACGTTTTACGTTGGCGAATCCAACATGGTCGCCCGCGCTGTGGGTTGAAATCATTGACCACTCGACTTTGCCCGACTATCAAGCGAGTGTGGCGACAGGCGTCGAAAGTCATGCCGAAACCGCGTGGCGCTTGAGGCATGTTTGTACGCGGCGCGGAATTTTTACAATCGGTCCCACAACGCTTCGCACAGGCACACCGTTCAATTTATACACGCTCGAATTTGAATACACCGCGCGCAGCGCGTTGATGGTACTGCCTTCTGTTTTGCCATTGCCCGAAATCGAGGTTGCGCCCGGCGGCAAAGCCCACGAAGGTAAAAGACGCGCGAGTTCATTAGAGCGCACGGTGAATGCATCGGGATTGCGCGAGTACACGCCCGGCGATTCGTTCAAAACAATTCATTGGCGTGCGGTCGCGCATTACGATGATTTGTTTGTGCGAACGTTTGATAGCACGCCCGCAGGCGATTGGTTCATTTGGCTCGACCTCGACCAAAACGCGCAAGCGGGCGACGGTGAAGATTCCACGAGCGAACATGCGGTGATTCTCGCAGCATCGCTCGCGACGCGCGGTCTGCAAAATGGACGCGCGGTGGGGTTGGGCGTGAACGCGCGCGAACCGATTTGGCTCGCGCCCTCGAACGGCGAAGCGCAACGCCTTCAAATTTTGCGCGCGCTGGCAACGGTTGAACCCGGAAAAATTTCGCTCGCCGAGATGCTCGCTTCAAGTCAACCCGCGCTGCATCGCAATCGCAGCGTCATTGTCATTACGCCCGCGTTGGAAGGAAATTGGTTGGACGCAGTGTTGCCGATTCTGTCGAGTGGCGCTACGCCGACAATTTTATTGCTCGACCGCGCGACGTATGGCGGCGCAGGCAATGTGGAACGCGTGATGGCGCTGCTCGCGGAATGGAATATCGCGCACGTGCTTATCACGCGCGATTTGATTGAACGTACGCGCGCACCGGCACAACGCGAAGGACATTGGGAATGGACGGTTGGCGCGACGGGACGCGCCATCGCGCGGACGGCGCCGCGTGACCAAGAATGGAGACCGCTTGCATGAGGCGCGTGTTTGATTTACTCGTCCAACGCGTCGGCGGATTTCATCTGCTCGTGTTGACGATACTCCTCGTCGCGCTCACCTCTGTCGCATGGACGTTGAGTCAAATTGTGCGCGGGCTCGATTTGGAATTGCTCGCGACGATGACGACGGCGGGCGCGCTCACGGGCTGGTTGCTCGCGCGCGCGCGTTTACGCGGACGCGTTGCGTTATTGTTCGCAATCGTTCTCGCAAGTGCGACTGCGTTTGTGCGCGTGGGACAGCTTGGCAACAAGGTCATTGCACTGTTGAACGCGTCCGCGCAATTCATGGCTCAAGCACAACTGGGACGTGTGAACAGCGAGCCCTTGATGCAAGCGTACGCGCTCCTTGGCGTGGACACATTCACACTCGCAACGCGTTTGGAAAGTTGGCTGCGCGCGGTTACAAGGGGCGAACCGAAAAGCGATTTGGTCGCGTTGGCGCTTGTGTGGAGTATCGGCATTTGGCTCGTTGCCGCGTGGTGTGCATGGATGCTGCGGCGCAACCGAAACGCGTTTTTTGCCTTTGCGCCATTGTTGTTGAGTCTGGGGCTTGTACTCGCATACACCGGCTTTAACGCGTTGACCATGCTTCCACCACTCGCGGCGTTTTTAATTTTGCTCGTCGTCATCCCGCATCGCGCGCGCCAAAACCGATGGGAACAAGTCAACGTCCCCGCCGCGCAAGATTTGGGAATTGACCTCGCGTTCACTGCCGTTCCTGCGACTCTATTCATTCTCGTAGTGTCCGCGTTCGCACCCGCGTTTTCGCCCGAACAAATCGCGCGGTGGGCGCGCGAGTGGGGAGTGTCCGACACAAATCGTTCCACCGCACTTTCGGATTCGTTCGGCTTGATTCCCGCGCCGCGTCCGACGACCGTGTTTGACCAAGCAACTTCGCCCGGTTTGCCGCGCAGTCATTTACTCGGCGCGCGCCCCGAACTCTTGAGACAACGCGCGTTCACGATTCAAACGAATGCGGTGAATGCGGAAAACGCCGCGCATTATTGGCTCGGCAGTACGTATGATTTATACACGGGGCATGGTTGGGTGACGAGCGCGCTGCAATTGCGCGAGTATAACGCGGGCGAACGCGTGCCGTTCGAGACGCTGCCCGTCGGACGCACGCTGCAACAAACGATTCGCATGGAGAACGGGAACGGGTTGCTTTACGCGGCGGGAAATGTTGTGAGCGTTGACCACGATTATCAAATTGCGTGGCGGATGAATCAAGATTTGTTTGCCGCCCAAGTGCAAGCGCAACAATATCGCGTGGAATCACGCGTCGGCGCGTTCAATGAAAATGATTTGCGCGCGGCGGGTGAAAATTATCCCGGCTGGATTCACGCGCAATATCTGGTGCTGCCCAATGATCTGCCGCCGCGCGTGTTGGCGCTCGCGCGCGACCTCACCGCGACGGAAGCGACGCCATATGACCGCGCGCGCGCAATCGAAAGTTATTTACGCGCAATTCCTTATACGCTCGATGTGCCTGCGCCGCCCGGTGACCGCGATGTGGTGGATTATTTTTTGTTTGATTTGAAACGCGGCTATTGCGATTATTACGCGACGGCGATGACGGTGCTGGCACGCGCAGCAGGTGTGCCTGCGCGCGTCGCGGTGGGTTACGCGGCGGGCAAGTATGACGAGTCCACCGCAACATATGTGGTCACGGAAGCGGACGCGCATTCATGGACGCAAATTTATTTTCCCGAATACGGTTGGGTGGACATGGAGCCGACGAGCGCACGCGCGGCGTTTGCGTACGACGCGTCGGCAGAGGAATTGGAATCTTCGCTGCCCGAACCACCATTTGAAAACGCGAATGGCGACAGCAGCACGTTGAACCGAACGCTCGCAAATTATTCATTCGTCGTTCCTGGCATGTTTGCCATTTTTTTCTTGAGCGCCATTTTATTTTTTATTGTGGACTGGATTCGTTTGGGGAGATTGCAAGGAGAAATCGCGTTGGCGCGCTTGTACGAACGCATCCTGCGCGTCGCGCGGCAACTTGGATTGAACGTCAGCGCGAGTCAAACGCCGTATCAAGTGGCAACACTACTTGAAAATTATTTTGCCTCGCCCGCGCGTCCGCAGCGTCTCAACCGCGCGTGGCAATCCACCTCTACAGCAGTGAATCAAATCATCGCCTTGTACGTCGAAACCACCTACGGCGCGCACGCGTTTTCACCGCAACAACGCGATACGGTAATTCGAGCGTGGCTGCGTGCGCGGGTGTTTTTGTGGATGGCGGTGGGGATGCGCGTAATTCAGCAACGCGTGCAGAACAGATAGGAGGTCGTTATGCTAGAACCAACCGAATCTCAGTCGAGCATCAATATCGGCGGCAATAGTCAAGTGACAATTACTGACGGCGACATGGTTGGCGGACACAAGTACGTGAGTGTTGGAGGTGTTACCCTACAATTGTACGTCAATGGCAATTTGCCTTTGGAGACCCAACTTGCATTTTTCAGCAGCGAGCTTGGGATGCGCAGCATCCGCGCCGCAAAATTTACGAGTTCGCAATTCGAAGCATATTCCGCGACGTGGAAAAGTTTGCAAGCTTTGAATCTGGCGGGCGAAGACCTTTGGGAAAATCCCAATCCCGACAATGTTGTGACATTTACAAAACAATTGCGGGAAACAAAACTCACCGTCCAAGAGGGCGAACTTTATTTTGACGACGCTGACAGAAATGATTTGTTACGCGTCTTGGACAAGTTGAGTGACTATGGTAACGGAAAAGAACGCCTCGTTGATTACTATGCGGAGCTGGACAGGTTGGGAGGTCCGCAATATGTGACCGAGCAAATGCAGCGCGACTGGGAATATATGGGGCGCGAAATAACGCGGCAAATCAATCTGAATGGCAAGTACCGCCTCGAATATCAACAGATTTTGGAGCGGATTCGTCTTTCGTTCCGCGGACGCTTGGCAAATTAAAAGCCACTTCTCTGCCTAGACGAACCTTGAAACGGGCGCGAGAAAATACCTCGCGCCCGTTCTTTGTTCACGTGGCTCGCCGAGAAAATCAATCCCGCAACACACAGAATTCACTCCAACCGCTCAAGAATGCTCCCAATCTCTTGAGGCGTGAACGCGCGCAGTGTCACCGTACGAATGTTGCCTTGCCGCGCGGCGCCGAGGAGAAAACGATTAATGGTTTCGTCGTCGGGCGCTTCGGTAATCATCACCGCATCATACGGTCCCATCGTCCACCATTCCGCGAGCAGCTTGCAGCCCTCGCGTTCTGCGATTTGCGCGGCAGAACGCACGCGCGCGGCATCCTCCTTGATGGTCTTTGCACCTTGGTCGGTTAGGTTGATTAAACTGATATAGACGGGCATGGTTTCCTCCTGTGATTAATGTCGTCATTAAAATTGTACCACCAACGGTCAAGACAGAATCGCCTATTCTTGGTCGCCTGCTAACGCGCGCTGCGACACTTGCGAAAAAATATATTCGTCCGCGTTCGGCGCGCGTTCAAAAATCCACACCAAATCAAAACGCGCAGCGTCCCATTCGTGCGGCACAGGTCCCGCGTTGTTTGCGCTCAAGGGAATATGTCGCGCAGCGTGCGCGAGACGTTCGTGTTCCCAACAAATCAATACGACACCTTCTTTGTCCAATACCGACGCAATCATTTCTTTTTCTTGTCCTTTCGAGAAATGAAAATTTGTTTGTGTACGCGCGCCGAGTTTTTCAACGAGTGGTTCAACCGTTTGCTGTGGGCGCAGTGTGTCATTGTCCGATGCGGCGCCCATTGCATAAATCATATTTGGCGTCGCGAAATGTTCATTTTGAAATTGTGCGTTCGCAGGCGCAAACAAAACGGCGAGCGCGCCCGCGCGCGTCCAACCGCGCACCGACAATGCTTTTTTATCATGCGCGCCATGTGGCGTGACGCCGTGCGGTGGCGGGTCATCGGAAGGTTTTTCTGCGTGACGAATCATCATGATTTTCGTGGGCATTGAACTATTCATGTTGCACACTATAGCAAAAATTCGGATGGGTGTGCGCGCAGATTTCGCGCGAACGTGATTCAACCTTCGCCGTTTTATTGACAGCACATCGAACGGTGCTATGATGATTGTGCGTGTGGAGAGTTGCGCCACATGCCGCCATAGGCAAATCGTCCACAATTAAACACTTTTCGTCCCCTGCTCCATCACCAATTTTCTGATGGCGCTCTCGATGAGAGCGTAATCGCGGCACGAGACGAATGAAACCGACCTTGGCATAGGATGCCACAGCGTCGGTTTTTTGTTTTTACGGTATTCCCCCAAATTGGAGTTTCATATGGATTTCAAGAACGTTCGGCACTTGCGCGAAGTGTTGGTGACTGACACGCAAGGCAAGCCGATGAGTATTATGCAATACTCGACCCAAAACACATCGCACTTTCGCCCGACCTTTGCGCAGGTCCCGTTTCAAGACCAGGCGCGCGCGCGTGAATTGTATTTATTGTTTGGAGGCAGCCGTCGCGAAGATATGCGCATCGGTTTGCCGGTGATTATTCCTGACCGCTGATTGCGGCGGTCCGTCAAGGCAAGTGTGCGGGATTGCGGAGGCAAGATGGAAATTTTGAAAATTGAAAGCGCGTATGGGCTCACCACCACGATTACGACACAACGTCCCGTGGGCGCGCACACCTATAAAATCAACACCCGCCAATTTCAAACTGTGCATCGCGATTGGCAGCGCCACAACGCGGCGCAAGGGCTCGCGCTCGGAGTGATGACCTTGGACTATGAACGCATTTGGATGACGACAGATGAAGTCGAACAAGTTGCCGCCGCGATTCAGTCCGTCCACTCGCCGCTCACGCTCAGTTTTACCGCAAAGGAGCAACCATGAACTTTAACGATATCCATTTCCTACGCGAAATTTTGCTCACGAATTATTTGGGACAAGATGTTGCCACAATGCAATCGTCCACCGCCAATTCCTCATGTACGAACCCGCCGTACCGCGCTGCCGCATTCTATGAAAGCGAACCGATGCGCGCGTTGTATCACGAACTCGGTGGAGGTCGGCGCGAAGGCGCGCGCATGGGTTCGACGGTCATCATTCCGCATCGCACGCGTTGGGCGCAGTTGTGGCGCGTCACCGCCGGCGAAGTCCGCGTGATGGAAACTACCGACGCGGAAACAGCCGCAATGGAAACGTTGCGACACGACAAGGCGAGTACGCGCAATCGGTTGATGCGCGATTGAGCGCCGCTTGCAGGAAAAGGAATGACATGGACATTGAACATCTTTGCTGGCTCCGCGAAATTGTTGTAACGGATGCCAAGGGTCTAGACACCGTTGGCTTGGAATTTTCATACGATACCGGCAGAGCACAAACGCCGCGCTTTTTTCGCGTACCAGCAGTAGATGTCACGCAAGCGCGTTCGCTGTACCAAGAATGGGGTGGCACCCGCCCCGACGGCTATCGGCGCGGCTCAACCGTGAAAGGTCCGAGTCGTCCCTTTGCGCCCTCGATTCAAGTTTGGAGAGAAAATGGATGAGCTTCAAGAAAAAGAATATCGTGGACTGGTGCGCGGCGCGGCAACGTTTATTTTGTTAAAGCAAGTTCCCCCCCCCATGGACGCCAACATGATTGCCAAGCATTTTGGCGCCGACCTCGTACAAGTCGCAGCAGACATTGACGCAATCGTTCAAAAGGAACATGCCAAAGTCGGCGGCGCGTTTGAACTCGAACCCGGTCCCCCGGTACCCGTTCGAAAATAGATATGCACTGACCAAAAAAAATCACCGGACCACATTGTGTCGGTGATTTTGGCGCGCAGTGCGTCAGTCATTACGATTCAATAAATTTCATTGCGAGGAGCATTAGTATGAATTTAGACCACATTCATTTTATCCGCGAAATTATTATCAATGACAAGCGCGGCAGAAAAATTCCGACGATGCAAATTTCGTACGCCAAGCCGTCCGAAGTGCAGCCCAAATTTCAGACCGTGCCGGCGAAACATCAAAAAGAAATGCGGATTCTCTATGAAGATTTGGGCGGCGGGCGCCTCAAAGAATGGCTCGTCGGCTTGACCATCACAATTCCACATTCGATGCCATAGGCAATTCGACAAAAAACGTCGCGCCTTTGCCCAATTCGCTTTCCACGAAAATTTTTCCGCCGTGTGCGTCCACCAACGCTTTTGCAATCGCGAGTCCGAGTCCCGATGAACCTTCGGACGTGGGACGCGCTTTATCGCCGCGATAAAAACGTTCAAAGACGTGGGGCAAATCTTGCGGCGAAATTCCGTTGCCGGAATCGCGCACGGAAAACAAGACCGCGTTGTCGCGCGTCTGTGCGGCGAGTTGAATTTCACCCCCCCCTTCTGTGTGCTGCAACGCGTTGCTCACCAAGTTATCCAAGACTTGCGTCACGCGCGCTTCGTCGAGATTCAACGCAGGCAATGCCGCGTCAGCATGAACATTCAACGTAATTTTTTTCTGCGCGGCTTGCGGCGCGAAACGATTCGCGACGCGTTGTAACAATTCGCGTGGTGAGACTGGCTGGCGATTCAGAACGAGCGCGCCTGCGTCCGCGAGCGAAAGCGTTCGCAAATCTTCGACGATACGTTCGAGATGCTGAATCTCGTCATACACCGCGTCCAAACGCTGCGGCGTCGGCTGCAAATCGCCCATCCGCATCGCGTCGAGATAACCGCCGATAACGGTGAGCGGATTGCGTAGCTCGTGCGCAATGTCCGCCGTCATTTGCCGCCGCACTTGGTCCGAACGCTCCAAGTCCGAACTCATTTGATTGAACGCGTTCGCGAGTTCACCCACTTCATCGCGCGATTGCACGCGCACCGTTTGTCCCAATTCCCCTTTCGCCATCCGCTGTGCCGCGCTCGTCAACTCTTGAACCGGACGCGTAATCGTGCGCGCCAACACAACGCCGAGCAAAATCGCCAACACTGCCGCGCCGCCTGCGGAAATCAATAACGTGTTCAACGTACGCCGCACAAATTCTTCTTGCGCGCGATTGCGCGGAAATGCAGGCGGCGGACGTTGGAGAATAATGCCAATGACTCGCCCGTCCTGCATAATTTTTGTGCCGCCCGCCAATTGTTCGGCTGTAACTCGTTCGCCCAGTTGAAAACCCTCATTCGGATTCACAACCACGCCGTCAGGCGACGCGAGCGCGAACGGAAAAAAACGCACTTGGTCAATCGGTTGGTCAAATGGTTTCTCGACGCGCACGCGAATGGCTTTATCCACACCGTTGAGCGACGCGTTCTCGGCGTAATAGTCCGCGACGAAAACAATAAAATCATCTTGCGCCTGTTGTCCTACAAAGCGCGTAAATTCATTCGTCGCCGCGAGCCAGCTCATGACCGCGACCAAAACAATCGCACCCAAACTGACCGCGAGAAATGCCGCGCTCAATTTGAACGTCAACGACTTGGACAATTTATGAATCCACTTCATCGTTCAAGCGATACCCTACACTAAAAATCGTTTCGATAAATTTTGGTTCGGCGGGGTCGTCTTCCATTTTTGCGCGCAGGTTTCGCACATGCACATCCACCGTGCGCTCCACCATTGCCACCGCGTTCAGACCGTCCAGCAATTCCGCGCGCGTAAAGACGCGCCCCGGCGATTCCATCAAACGCGCGAGCAAATCAAATTCGGTGGGCGTGAGATTCACCGCGCGTTCACCCACGCGCACCTCGCGTTTTTCTTTGTCCAAATGCAATTCGCCTACGCGCAGAATTGTGCTTTCGAGCGGCGCTTGTCCCGCGCGACGCAATTGAGCGCGGACGCGCGCCAACAATTCGCGCATGCCAAACGGTTTCGTCACATAATCATCCGCGCCCAGTTCCAGCCCAATCACTTTGTCCTGTTCTTCGATTTTCGCCGTGAGCAAAATGACGGGCGCTTGCGATTCGCGACGAAACGCGGGCAAAAATTGAAACCCGTCCATGCGCGGCATCATCACGTCGAGCAGCACGAGGTCCGGTTTCTCGTATCGCGCGGAATAGAGCGCGTCCTGTCCATTTTCGGCTATCAAGACGCGATACCCTTGCTCTGATAAATAATCCTTGAGCATCGCGCGCACATTCGGTTTGTCGTCAACGACGAGAATGGTTTGTGACATGACAACCATCATACCAAAGAGTTGTTCAAAACGTGTTAAGACGTTCATTCAATTCTAATCTGCTCTAAACAACTTCTAAACAAGTCAACGATAGAATGATATAGAACAAAGGCGATGAACCCCATCGCAGAAATTTGTTCTACCCTTTCAAGGAGTGTCGCATGTCGCGACGAACAATCACCCTTATCGTAATCGCAATCGTTCTTGTCCTTGTCGGCGCGGGTGCCTTTTATTTCTGGCAACAATCCAACGCGCAGCGCGCGGCAGCCACCGCGACGCGTCAAACCGGAACCATTTCGCGCGGGCAATTGTCCGCGAGTGTGAGCGGCGCAGGCAACATCGCTGCGCCGCAGCAAGCGAATTTGAATTTCGGCGTCAATGGCGTTCCCGTCACACGGGTCAATGTGAAAATCGGTGACGCGGTGAAAAAAGGCGACGTCTTGGCGGAAGCGGACGCGACGGAATTGAATGAACAAGTAAAAACCGCCGAGACAAATCTCAAGAGCGCGCAAGCGAAACTCGACGATGTAAAAGCGCCCGCAACAAGTGACGAACTCGCCGTTGCGGAATCTCAAGTAAAGGGCGCGCAAGCATCGTATGATTCCGCCGTCGCGAAACTCGAGGCGCTAAAAGCGCCGCCGTCCGCGACGGAACTGCAAGCGACGCGCGCGCAACTTGCCGCCGCGCAATTGTCATACGAAACGGCGTTGGCAAAATCCAAAATGACCAGCGAACAAATTTTGATTCAACGCGCGTCGCTGGAAAAAGCGCGCATCGCTTTGGAAGCGGCGCAAGCCGCATACAACGCGATTGCGTGGCAAGACAACGCACCCAATTCAAGCGCGGCAAAAGATTTACAAACCGCGACGATTGATTACGAAACGACGCAAGCGAATTACAATTTGAGTATGACGGAAATGAACGACAGCGCGCTGCGTTCTGCGGAAGCATCGGTCGCAAACGCAAAAAAATCGCTCGATGATTTGACGAGCAGTCCTACCGATGACGAACTCGCGTCCGCGCAAGCAGCAATTGAATCGGCACAACAGAATCTCATTCAAGCGAAACAAAATCTGGCGGACGTGAAAACAGGCGCAACCGAAATCGAATTGCTGGATTCACAAGCAAGTGTGGATTCCGCGCAAAACGCATTGACGCAAGCACAGCGCGCGCTCGACGATGCGAAAATCATCGCGCCGTTTGACGGCATTGTCGCGAATGTTGCCACCTTTGTCGGACAAACCGCGTCCTCAGGCGCAACTGCGCTAACCCTCGTCAACACAAATGATTTGGAAATTCTCGTGTCCCTTTCCGAAGTGGATGTCGCCGATGTGAAACCGAATCAAGAGGTCGAACTCTCCCTTGACGCCTTGAGCGGACGAACGTTCCCGGGTCAAGTCGTCGCAGTATCTCCACTTGGAACATCATCGCAAGGCGTCGTGAATTACAATGTTACCATTGCATTGACCAAACCCGACCCCGCAATTTTGCCCGGCATGACCGCGCAGGCGCGCATCATCATCGCGCAAAGAAACGACGCGTTGCTCGCGCCCAATCGAGCGGTTCGCACGCAGGGTAATCGCCGCCTCATGACCTTATTGTTTGAAGGACGCGAAATTCCTGTCTTCGTCCAAACCGGTCTGCAAAATGATACAAGTACGGAAATTTTGAGCGCGACGATGAGTGATGGACAGGCAGTGAATTTGCAAGAAGGCGATACCGTTTTGCTCAACACCACAACCACAAACAGTCGCACTCAAGGCGGAAATGTCTTTGGTCCCGGCGGTGGCGGCGGATTCGCCGTGCCGATTCGGTAATCTAACGTTATCATTTTGCATTTGTCATTTGGCATCTCCCATTAATTCCCATGTCTGTCATCCAAATCGAAAACGTCACCAAAACATATCAGATGGGCGAAACGCAAGTGCGCGCGCTGCGCGGCGTTTCTCTCGAAATTGCGCGCGGCGAAATGGTTGCGATTGTCGGTCCTTCCGGTTCCGGCAAGTCCACGTTGATGAACATTATCGGCTGTCTCGACCAACCGAGCAGCGGACTCTATCGGCTCGACGATGTGGACGTGAGCGAGATGAACGACGACCAACTCGCAGACATTCGCAATCAAAAAATCGGATTTGTGTTTCAAAGTTTCAATCTTTTGCCGCGCACGTCTGCGCTCGACCAAGTGGAACTGCCGATGGTGTACGCGGGCAAAGCCGACCGCCGCAAACGCGCGTTGGATGCGTTATCGCTCGTCGGTTTGGGAGACCGCACACACCATCGCCCGAACGAATTGTCCGGTGGGCAGCAGCAGCGTGTGGCGATTGCGCGCGCGCTGGTGAACGAACCCGCGATTATTCTCGCCGACGAACCGACGGGCAATCTCGATTCCACCTCAGGCGAAGAAATTATCAACATTTTCAAATCATTGAACAAAGAAAAAGGGATGACCATCATTCTCGTCACCCATGACCCTGATGTCGCAAGAATCGCACAGCGGACGATTCGGGTGAAGGACGGGATGATAGCCGATAGCCGATAGCGAATGGCTGATAGCGTACTGCAAATTGTTTTTGCGATCTGCTATTAGCCATACGCCATTCGCCATTATGAACCTTCTCGAATCCATTCGCATTGCGCTCCGTTCGCTCACCGCCAACAAATTGCGCGCGGGCTTGACGATGCTCGGCGTCATCATCGGCGTTGCCGCAGTGATTGCGTTAATGAGCATCGGACGCGGCGCGTCGGCAGCCATTTCAAATCAAATTCAAAGCATCGGAACAAATTTGTTGTATGTGCGTCCGGGCGCGTCTCAAACTTCCGGTGTGCGCGGCGCAGAAGGCAGCGCAGGAACATTGACATTGGAAGACGGTGAGGCATTGCACAATATCGAAGGCATTGTTGCGGTCGCGCCGCAAGTGGATTCGTTTGGGCAAATTGTGTATCAAGGCATCAACATGAACGCGCGCACGTTGGGCGTGACCCCCGAATATCTGGATGCCAGCACGGTTGCTCCTGCGGCTGGCGAATTTATCACGGCATCGCAAGTGACGGGCAGGTCGCTCGTGGTATGTCTCGGCAGCACGGTCGCGTCAACGTTATTTCCCGAACAAGACCCGATTGGACAAACGGTGCGCATCAACAATGTCCCATTTCGGGTGTCATGTGTGATGGAACCCAAAGGCGGGACGGGCTTCCTGAGTCAGGACACACAAATTTTTGTGCCGCTCACTACCGCGCAAACGCGGCTCGGACGCGGCGGACGTTTTCGCGGCGGCAACAATGTTGATGTTTTGAACATTAAACTCACCGACGCGAACATAGGTGATGCGGTGACAGAACAAGTCGGCGAAATTTTGCGCGAACGCCATCGCGTCGTCGAAGACGATTTCACCGTTACGAGTCAAGAAGATATTTTGAGCGCGGCAACGGCAGTCACCGATACGCTTACAATTTTTCTCGGCGGCATCGCGGCAATTTCGCTCATCGTCGGCGGCATCGGCATTATGAATATCATGCTCGTGAGCGTCACCGAACGCACGCGCGAAATTGGCATTCGCAAAGCCGTGGGCGCAAAACGACGCGATATCTTGATGCAATTTCTCACCGAGGCGACGGTGTTGAGTGTGCTCGGCGGACTTATCGGTATCGCGCTTGGGTGGGGCATCGCGAGTTTAATGGGCGGCATTTCACTCGGCAGCACGCAAATCACACCTGTCGTGGACACCAGTGCCATCGTCATCGGCGTCGTCTTTTCGGTTTTAATTGGTTTGTTCTTTGGCACGTATCCCGCGTTCCGCGCGAGCGCGCTGCGTCCGATTGAAGCGTTACGGTATGAATAAGTGCGATGATTTCCAAACTCGTGCGTTTCGCCGTACGCGTTCTTGTCGCCGCCGCGATTTTGTGGGCAGTGATTTCAGTGCCCCTGCCCTTTCGTAGCACCGAACTCATCACGCTCATTCGCGTACCTATTGCAGTCTTTATTTTTATCGTGTATGTCGGAAAAACTTTGTATGATACCTTTTTTGACGAACGACAACCATAGGAGAGAGAAATGAAAATTGCATACGTCATTATCGGCGCAATCGTATTGGCGGCTTTAGCCGCAGCCGGCGGATTTTTTGGCGGAATGACCTACGCGCAATCGCAAGCGCAAAACGCCGTCAGCACGTTCGCGCAACAGCGCGCGATTCAAAATCAACAGGGCAACGTGACGACACAAAACGGCGCGCCGAATAACCCTTGCGGCTTTGGCGGACAAGTCTTTCAATTGCCCGCGGGCGCGCAAGACGGCAACGCGCCGGTTGACCCGAACGCCGCGCAAGGACAACGCCGACAAGGACAATTTGGCGGCGCCGGTTTTGGCGGATTCGCGGGTGCGCAATTGGGCAACTGTGTTGCGCGCGGACAAATCAAATCGGTGAATGGCGGTACGGTAGAAATCAGCACTGCGGATTCCGTTGTCACAGTCAAAGTGAATGACGCGACAATGATTACCAAAACGGAACGCGGCGCAGTCACTGATTTGCAAGTCGGCGACCGCGTAACGGTATTCAGCCATGAAACAGGAAACAATCCCACCGCAAGCGGAATTCAATTGCAAAGAAATTTGCCGCAGCCGAATCAATAATCAAGTAAGGGCGAAGCATTCGCGAACGCGCATACAGTTGCAAATGCTTCGCCCGTACATTGCATTTGGTCTCATGTTGAAACGTTTTGGATTTTTTGTTTGCGTTCTCTGCGCGTTCGTCGCGCTGGGAATTCGCGTACAAGTAAGTTATGCGGCAGACGGTACGGGTCCAAATGACGCGCTGTATCCAATCGGAGCATCGCAAAACGTCGCAGCACATTCCGCACAGTGGTACAAATTTGAGGTTGGCGGAAAAAAGGCGGACGTGATTGCAACTCTCGACGCGAATTCAGCAAGCGGACTGCGTTTGGAAATTTACACGCCCGAACAAATCGCGGCGTGGCAAAGCGGCGAGACGTTGAAAGCCATCGGCGTTGCAAGTCCACAGCCCGCGCACACACTCGGCTGGAGCGGCGTATTCAATCAATCGGGTACGTACTTTGCGGTCGTGTACAACGACAGCGATAGCGCGGTTCAAGTGCGCGTGCGCGTCGAGGGCGATTCTGTCACAACGAGCGCACCGCCGCCAACACCGACGCGACGCCCTGACCCATTGATTACACCAACCGCAATCGGTGGAGGCATCAACGGGAAACTCGTTTTCGTGGACGCGTCGGGCGGCAACATCTACACAGTGAATGGAGACGGGTCAAATTTGCAGCGCATCACATTCGGACTTGACCCTGTATGGAATCACGCGGGCACACAAATCGCGTTCGCGCGACAAGGACCGGTACCGGGAATTTATGTAATTGATTCGAATGGCGCGAATGAAAAATTGTTATATCAAACGCTCGAACCGCGCGCCCCCGTGTGGAGTCCCGATGATTCCGAAATTGTTTTTCAATATCAAGGCACCACCAAAGGCGGTGAGGAACGCTGTTTTCGCGGACGCTGCTTTGAAACACCTTCGACAACCGAATGGAAACTCGGTGCGGTGAGTGTGAACGATGGCGCGTATCACGATGTCCGTTCGAGCGAAAACGCGTTCACGCCAACGTGGAATTCCGTCACTGACAAAATTGCATACAACGATACGGCGGTTGGATTGTTCACGACGAGTTCGCGCGGCGAACCTGACGCGCAGCCATTCATCGGCGACTTGAGAATCACCTCTGATTCGTACAATCCATTACGCATCATGTCACCGCAGTATTCGCCCGATGGAAAACACATCGCATACATTGTGCAGCAGCCACCGACATGGCAAATCGCGTTGGCGAACGCGGACGGCAGTAACCAACATTTGCTTACGCGTGATGTGACACTCGCCTATGACCATCCGAGCAACGTCGCGCCGCAGTGGTCTCTCGACTCGTCACACATTCTATTTTTGTCAAACCGCAACGGGCGTTGGGAGTTTTTTGTCATGAATAATGACGGAACAAATGTGAAACAGGTGTTGAAAAATATCACCGACGCGATAGAGATACGTTATGATTTTCAATCCGCGCGCATGATGAGTTGGAGCCAATAATTTCGTTTGCCCATCACCTCCTCTTGAAAACGCCCGAACGCAACACACGCGTTCGGGCGTTTTGTGTTCAAGAGTTCACGCCAGTTCCAGAAAGATACGCGGATGTTGTTCTGCAATGCGGAGCAAAGATTTCGCGGGACCGCTTGGTTCGCGTCGTCCTTGCTCCCAATCTTGAACGGTACGCAAACTCACCCCCATCAATCCGGCAAACGCGGCTTGTGACAAGCCGAGTCGCGCGCGGATTTTTTGGGCGGGCGCTGGCGATTTGAGCGTACGCGTTTTTAATTCCAATTGATTTGCTTTGAACGCTTTGATTTCTTGAATCCCTTGCAAGATTTCCGCACCAATGTCACGTTTTGGCATTTTTAATTTCCTCCGCAATCTTTTTCAAAATGTGTGATGGAATGTTGCTCGCTTCGTTTTTTGCATACAAGGTAAGCAGCCAGATTTCGTCCTTTGCCTGCCAATAATAAATTACGCGCAAACCTCCGCGCTTGCCGCGTCCTGACCCACCCCATCGAAGTTTTCTGACCCCACCGCTTCCCGGAATCACATCGCCAATGTCAGGACGAATTGCCAAGACCCACTGTAATGCAGCATATTCATCATCCGACAGGTAATCATATATTCGTTTGGTGAAGACTTGGGTCTCGATAAAGAGCATGATTCATTATACGGCATTGCCGTATCAATTGTCAATATCGTTTATTCCGCTTATGTGACGACAGGTGTCTGCGCGCATCATTTCTGCGTATTAGGAATAGAAAGCACAAAATTTTTTCGTACCACAAGGAGCATGGAATGAAAACGCGCGAAACATCGCAACAGCACCTTGTTCGCTTCAAGACATCCTCCTCATTGGAATTGCACAGCGTGGAAATCCGCGACGCGACCTATCGCGGGAAGCGCGCGCTCCGCGTCCGTGAAACACAAGCGGCGGACAACGCAGAGCATTCGCTCGTCATTCTCCCCAATTCCGATTTTCAAAACGGAACTATCGAGGCGCGGGTTGCCGGTCTGCCGCGCGCGGGCGCGCCGGTAGGTTCGCGCGGATTCATCGGCATTGCGTTTCGCGTCGCGCCGCGCGGCGAACAGTTTGAATGTTTTTATTTGCGCCCGACGAATGGACGCGCAGCTGACCAACTCCGCCGCAATCACGCGACGCAATACATTTCGCATCCCGATTTTCCGTGGTACAAATTGCGTGAGGAAAATCCCGGCGTGTATGAGTCGTACACCGATTTGGTCACCGGCGCATGGACAAAAATGAAAATCGTCGTATTGGGAACGCACGCGCAGTTGTACGTGAACGATGCCAAGCAGCCGTGCCTCATCGTGAATGATTTGAAATTGGGCGAGCGGCGCGGCGCCATCGCGCTTTGGATTGGAAGTGGGACGGACGCGTATTTTTCCCAACTTGCATGGCGTAGTTCTTGACCTAAATCGCGGTTTGCTTACACTTGAAACCGCGATGCTCTACATTCATCACGCGACCCTTTACACTCCGCACACACGCATTGACGACGCCGCGCTCATTATCGAAAATAGAATCATCCAACGCATCGGCGCGAGCGGCGCGCTCACAAGCCAACTCAATGCCGAAATCATTGACGCGCGCGGAAACATTCTCGCGCCCGGTCTGATTGACTTGCAGCTAAACGGCGCGTTCGGCGACGATTTCACTGCCAACCCCGAAACCATTTGGCGCGTCGCCGAAAAATTGCCGCGGTACGGCGTCACAAGTTTTTTGCCAACCATCATCACCTCCCCTCTCGAAAAAATTGACGCGGCGCGTCATGTTTTGCAAAATCGCCCCAAAGATTTTCGCGGCGCAGAGCCGCTCGGTCTGCACGTCGAAGGTCCTTTTCTCAATCCACAAAAAAAGGGCGCACACAATCCCGCGTATTTGCGCGAACCCAATTCCGATGCCATAAAAAATTGGTCGCGCAAAAATGGCGTTTGGCTCGTTACGCTCGCGCCCGAATTACCGAACGCGCTCGCGCTTGTTGAGGAATTGGCATCACAGGGCATTATCGTCAGCATGGGACATACGATGGCAACGCTCGATGAAGCGAACGCGGGTTACAGCGCGGGAATTCGCTACGCCACTCATGTACCAAATGCAATGCCCATGCTCGAACATCGCGCGCCGAACGCGGCGGGCGCGGTGTTGGCGAATCCCGAATGGATTGCAGGCGTCATACCAGACGGCATTCATTTGGACCCCGCGTTCGTACGATTGATTTGGCTCGCGAAAAAAACGCGCGTCAATCTTGTCAGCGATGCGATGGCGGCGTTAGGCATGTCGCCCGGCAAATATCGCCTGCACGATTTTGACTGTATCGTTTCCGACCGCGACGCGCGTTTGCACAATGGCACACTCGCGGGCAGCATTCTGCCGCTTGACCAAGCAGTCAGAAATTTTATAAAGTACACCGATTGTTCATTCGCTGAAGCATTGCAAACCGTCACTACAACTCCTGCAGAATTACTGAACATTCAAAACGAACGGGGACAAATTCAAGTAGGCATGATTGCCGATTTGGTCATGCTCGATGAATCGTTGAATGTGAAAATGACGATTGCAAGCGGCGAAATTGTGTATGAACAAACGTAGGGGCGAAGCATTCTGCGACAAAACCCGTCGCGTGTGAATGCTTCGCCCCTACACCACCGATGCTTTCCAATTCCCACCTCTACCAAGAAATTCACGAGCAACCTCACATTCTCGAAAATCTTTTTGCCGCCGAACGCGCCAACATTCAACGCATCGCGGATGATTTGCGAACACGACGCATAACCAACGTTTTCATTGCGGCGCGCGGGACGAGTGACAATGCGGGACGCTACGCGCAATATCTTTTTGGCGCAGTGAATCAGTTGCCCGTCGGTCTCGCCACGCCGTCGCTCTATAGCATTTATCATCGCCCGCCGAAATTTCAAGACGCGCTCGTGATTGGGATTTCGCAAAGCGGCGCAAGCCCCGATATGGTGTCTGTCGTCGCCACCGCGAAACAACAAGGCGCGGCGACGTTGGCGATTACGAATGTTCCCGACTCGGCGTTGGGAAAAACTGCCGATTACATTGTTCCATTGCACGCGGGGCAAGAACAATCTGTCGCCGCGACGAAAACGTACACGACCCAATTGATGTCACTCGCGTTATTGTCCGCCGCGCTGGCGCGTGATGATGAAATGTTCGCGACGCTCGAAAACATTCATCCGCACTTGCATACGATTCTCGAAGCGAGTGATGAAATCGCGCGCATCACAGAACGCTATCGCTACATGCGCGTTTGCGTGGTGATTGGTCGTGGGTTCAATTACGCGACTGCATTCGAGACCGCGTTGAAAATCAAGGAACTCACGTACGTTCTCGCGGAACCGTACAGCAGCGCGGATTTTTTGCACGGACCTGTCGCGCTCGTCGAGGAAGCATTTCCAACTATCGTCATCGCGCCGTCGGGTGTGATGCAAAAAGAGATTGGACAATTTATTCAAACCTTGAAAGAACGCGGCGCCGAAGTCATTGCGATTAGTGATGCGCCCGAAATTTTGAAACACGCGCGCGTCGCCTTGCCCTTGCGCACGAGTGTTCCGGAATGGGCATCGCCGTTAACGAGCATCGTCGCGGGACAATTGTTTGCCATGCACTTGGCGAATGTGCGCGACTATGATGTGGACCACCCGCGCGGTTTGCGTAAAGTGACAGAGACAAAATGACCAGCTCCTCCATCCATCGCATCGGCGTCGTCACGAGCGGCGGGGATGCGCAAGGCATGAACGCGGCAGTGCGTGCTGTCGTACGTACGGGCATTCGCGCGGGACTCGACGTGTACGCGATTTACGAAGGGTATCAAGGCATGATTGCGGGCGGAGACTGCATTCGCAAAATGGAGTGGAGCGATGTAAGCGGCAAAATGCAAGAAGGCGGTACGTTCATTGGTTCCGCGCGTTCGCTTGAATTTAAAACATCAGAAGGAAGAAAAAAAGCCGCGCGCAATTTGGTGGAGAATGGAATTGATGGACTCGTGGTCATCGGCGGCGACGGCTCGTTGACGGGCGCGAATTTATTTCGTCAAGAGTGGCGCGAATTATTGAGCGAACTTGTCGCGGAAGGAAAAATTACGCGCGCGCAAGCGGAAGCACATCCGCAATTGGCAATCGTCGGTATGGTCGGCTCGATTGACAATGATATGTTCGGAACGGACATGACGATTGGCGCGGACACGGCGCTTCATCGCATCGTCGAAGCAGTGGACGCAATCATCAGCACCGCCGTCAGTCATCAGCGCAGTTTCATTGTCGAAGTCATGGGGCGGCACTGCGGCTATCTCGCGTTGATGGCAGGACTTGCAACGGGCGCGAATTGGGTATTGATTCCTGAAAGTCCGCCGGAGATGGGTTGGGAAGATGCCATGTGCGAAAACATTCGCGCAGGGCGCGCGGGCGGACGGCGACACAATATCATTCTTATTGCCGAAGGCGCCATCAATCAAGCGGGCAATCCGATTTCGAGTAACTATGTCAAAGATGTTTTGATGCACCGTTTGAACGAAGAAGGACGCGTGACGATTTTGGGACACGTGCAGCGCGGCGGCGCGCCGAGCGCGTACGACCGCATCATGCCGACGCAATTGGGTTACGCGGCAGTGCATCAATTACTTGCGAGTACGCCGGAACAGGAACCGCAGCTTATTGGCATCCGCGACAATCGCGTTGCGGTAACGCCGCTCATGGAGAATGTTCACAAAACGCGTCGCGTCGAAAATTTGATTCACGCGCACGCGTACGAACAAGCGATGGAAATGCGCGGGCGCGGCTTTGTCGAAGCATTTTCAATTTTGAATACGTTACTGCGCGCGCAACCGCGTCCGCCGCGCGAGGGACAAAAATCACTGCGGCTCGCGATTATGCACGGCGACGGACCCGCGCCGGGGATGAATACTGCCGTGCGCGCGGCAGTGCGACTCGGACTGGACCAAGGTCACACCATCTTGGCAATTCAAGACGGTGCGAGAGGTTTGGCGCAAGGCAACATTCAAGAAATGAAATGGACGAGTGTGCATGGCTGGGTCGCGCGCGGCGGCGCCGAGTTGGGCGCAAATCGGCGCGAGATGCGTGAAGAAGATTATCCGTTGATTGCGCAGCAACTCACCGAACATGGTATTGATGGATTGTTGATGATTGGCGGATACATGGGCTACGAGTTGGCGTATCAATTGCATCAACGTCGGCAGCAACATCCCGCGTTCAACTTGCCGATCATCTGTATGCCCGCGACGATTAACAACGATTTGCCCGGCACCGAATTGACGATAGGCGCGGACACGGCATTAAACACAATTGTCGAAAATGTGGATAAACTCAAAGAAGCGGCATTGGCGTCGCGGCGCTGTTTCGCCGTTGAGGTGATGGGGCGCGATTGCGGTTATCTGGCATTGATGAGCGGACTCGCCACGGGCGCGGAGCAAGTGTATTTTCCCGAAGAAGGAATCTCACTCGATAGATTGCAGCGCGATGTGAGCGTGTTGGTGAAAAATTTTCATCAGGGCAAACGCGTCGGATTACTCATCACAAGTGAACGCACTGATTTGTATTACACGACAGACTTTATTGTGCAATTGTACGAACGTGAGGGGGGGGGGTTATTGAGTATGCGCCGTTCGATTCTTGGCAACATGCAGCAAGGCGGACGCCCTTCGCCTTTTGATAGAATTCAAGCGACGCGCTTGACGGGACGCGCGTTACAATATTTGATTGAACAAGTGCAGCGCGGTGAACCGGTGGTGGGCTGTATTGGACGCGTGGAAGGAAAAATCACCTATACATCATTGGCGGACATGCCCGAGTTGACGCAAAAAAACGTGCAGCGCCCAAAAGTGCAGACATGGCTCGAGCTGCGCGAAATCGGACAGGCGATGGCAGAAGAACCGTAGGGGCAAAGCGTTCACAGACGCGTCCGCGCATTGTGTCGCGTTTGCAAATGTGAATGCTTTGCCCCTACATCGGCGCGTCACCAAAATCAGGAATCGCCAGCGATTCGCCATCGCGCATTGCGGACTCGTGCGCCACAATCCCCGGGGCATTGTACCGCGCAGCTTGCCACACATGATTCGGCGGCAACTGCATCATCACACACGCCCGCACAAAATCGTCCACGAGAAATTGATGCGAACCTTCGTGTCCATTATTCAATCCCGAAAATTCTTTTGGCAAACGTTCGCGCGGATGAACCTTTGCAAAGCCCGTGTGAAAATCGCGAATCAATTCTTCATGTAAATTCGCGCGCTCTGCTTCACTCACTTCCACTTGCTCACACACCAACAAATCGGTCACATCTTTCGGTTCTTCGGAATCGACGCGGTTCCACACTTTGACCAGACCGTTTTCTTCATAACTGCCTAACGTGCCAAACAAACTCACGCGCACGGAAGCGGCGCGCGCGTTTTCACTCCAACCGACGCGACGAAACTCATTGATACGCGCCATACCGCCGTTCGACGTGCGAAACAACGCGGTCTCGTTGCTGAAATCATTGCCCCACGCGCTCACCTTGCGCGTGAACACTCCATCGTTCTCGCGGTCCGTGTAGCCCAACGCGGACACGCGCGTAAAATGTTCGTTCGTCGTCGAAACAATCATGCTCACACTGTGCGTCGGATACAGCAAGGGCGGAAAACTCGCGAACTTTTTCCATTCATCGCCGTTCGCCCATTGGTACGCTTCATAAAAACCGTGCGACATGTCGTGCAGATATTCCGCTTCGCCGTACACAAAATGTCCAAACTCGCCGCGCGCAAATTTTTCGCGGCAGTACAACGCAGCGGGATAGTAATAACTCGTTTCGCCGAGCATGTACATTTGTCCCGTCGTTTTCACCGTTTCAATCAACGCGCTGATTTCTTCGAGCGTAATTGCCATCGGCACAGCAGAATACACATGCTTGCCCGCGCGCAGGGCTTGCATCGCCAATTTCGCGTGCGACCAACGCTGTGTGAAAATGCACACCGCATCCACATCGCTCTTGAGCATTTCATCGAGCGACGCAAACGTCTCCATCGCGCCGTGCAAGTCTTGCGCGTACTGCAAGCGTTCGGGCATCAAGTCGGCAATGCACACTGCCCGCACGTTCGGATGCGCGCGAAAAAGTGGAATAAAGACTGCGCCGAAACTTGTGCCGACGATGCCGATTTTGATTTTGTCCATGTCGAATTTTCCGCCGCTATTATCGCGCATTTTATGCTTCTTGCGCGCATGACAGTTTGCAGTTCGTTGACAAAAGTGTTGCCAATGCAAACGGTTTGTAATTTATGACGCAGTGCGTTATAATTTTATAAATTTCCTTGCGTAGTTCGCATTCTCTACTGCGAACCTATCTCCAATCATGAGCGTTAGAAAACGCTCACGACTCTGAAAAATCATGCCACACGACGCGTACATCTATGATGCTGTCCGCACGCCGCGCGGACGCGGAAAACAAGACGGCTCACTTCACGAAGTTCAACCCGTTGACTTGCTCGCCACCGTTTTGCGCGCACTGCAATCGCGCAACAATCTTGACACCTCGCAAGTGGAGGATGTTGTCATCGGTTGCGTCACGCCGCTTGCCGAACAGGGCGGCGTCATTGCGCGTTCGGCGGTGATTCACGCGGGCTGGGCGACGAATGTGCCGGGCGTGCAGCTCGACCGTTTCTGCGCGTCGGGACTCGAAGCGGTGAACACGGCGGCGATGCAAATTGCATCGGGCTGGCATGATTTGGTTGTCGCGGGCGGCGTCGAAAGTATGTCGCGTCTGCCGCTCGGTTCCGACGGCGGCGCGTGGTTCATGGACCCGCGCGTCAATCTCGAAAGCGGATTCGTCCCACAAGGCATCAGCGCAGATTTGATTGCGACCATCGAAAATTTCTCGCGCGATGACGTTGACCGTTACGCGCTCCAATCGCAGCAACGCGCAGCATACGCCGAACAAAACGGTTATTTCAAATCGCGCGTCCCCGTCCAAGACCAAAACAGTTTGCTCATCCTCGACCGCGACGAACACATTCGCGCAAACACCACATTGGAACGACTCGGAAATTTATCACCCGCATTTGAAATGATGGGCGTGATGGGATTTGATGCTGTCGCGCTCGACCGCTATCCAAAACTCGAACGCATCGAACACGTTCACACCGCAGGCAATTCGTCGGGCATCGTGGACGGCGCGGCGGCGGTGTTGATTGGTTCAAAAGAAATCGGCGAACGTTTGGGTTTGAAACCGCGCGCGAAAATTGTTGCCGGCGCAGTCATTGGCACGGAACCGACAATTATGCTGACAGGTCCCGCGCCCGCGTCGAAAAAAGCATTGGCGAAAGCGGGAATGAACGCGCGCGATATTGATTTGTATGAAGTGAATGAAGCGTTCGCCGTTGTGCCGATGCGCTTTGTGCGCGACATGAATTTGGACGGCACGGAAAATGTAAATGTCAACGGCGGCGCGATTGCGATGGGACATCCGCTCGGCGCAACCGGCGCGATGTTGTTGGGAACATTGCTCGACGAATTGGAACGCAATGATTTGGAAACGGGACTCGTGACGTTGTGCGTCGGTGGCGGGATGGGGATTGCGACGATTGTGGAACGCGTATAGCAGATAGCGAATGGCAGATAGCAGATGGCACTTCATTTTTCTCAAGACGAACAAAATATCATCACGCTCACCTTTGACCACGCGGGTTCCGTCAATTTGATTGACGAAAATTTTTTGCGCGAGTTTGATGCTGCTGTTGCGCGTGTGGCAAATGAAAATTCTGCGCGCGGAATAATTCTCGCTTCCGCCAAAGAAACTTTTTTCGTCGGCGCGGACATTGAGATGCTGTCGCGTGCGAGCGATGCAGTACAAGTATTTGAAATGACGCAAGCCTTCAAAGCAACGTTACGCAAATTTGAAATTTGCGGAAATCCCGTTGTCGCCGCGTTGAATGGCTCCGCGCTCGGCGGTGGCTTTGAAATCGCGTTGGCGTGTCATTATCGAATCGCGCTTGATAATAAAAAAGCGCAATTTGGTTTTCCCGAAGTGACACTCGGCGTGTTGCCTGCGGGTGGCGGCGTGACGCGGATGGTACGAATGTTTGGTTTGCAGACCGCATTGCCGTTCATGGTGGAAGGCACGCGCTTGAACGTCGAGGAAGCAAAAGACGCGGGGTGGATTGATGAGATTGTTTCGACAAAAGCGGAATTGATGCAGTGCGCGCGCGAATGGATTCTGCAAAATCCGCGCACGCAGCAAGCATGGGACGCGGACGGTTATCGCATCCCGGGCGGCGACCCGCGGCGACCCGCAGTGATGTCGCAGATTTTGCCGCTCGCCCCCGCGATGCTCACGCAAAAAACGCATCGCAATTATCCCGCGCCCGAAGCGATTTTGAGCGCAGCGGTCGAAGGCGCGATGGTGAATTTTGAAACCGCCACACGCATCGAGTCGCGCTATTTTGCGAAACTGCTGACGAGCCAGACCGCGAAAAACATGATGAACGCGTTTTGGTTTCAGTTGAACGAAATCAAAGCGGGGCGCAGTCGTCCAAAAAGTGTTCCCAAACAAGAAACAAAAAAGTTGGGCGTACTCGGCGCGGGATTTATGGGACACGGCATCGCGTATGTTTCTGCGGCGGCGGGAATGGATGTGGTGATGAAGGATGTGACGCGCGAACGCGCGGACGCGGGCAAAGAAAAAATCGCGGCATTATTGGACGAACGCGTATCGCGCGGGAAAATGGATACGGCAAAAAAAGAAAAAATTCTTGCGCGTGTTCACGCGACAGACGATGTGAATGATTTAAGCGATTGCGATTTAATCATCGAAGCGGTGTATGAAGACCGCGCGGTGAAAGCGAACGTGACGCGTGAAACGGCAAACGTAATTTCGTCCGATGCGATTTTTGGCTCCAACACTTCAACGCTTCCAATTACTTCGCTCGCCTCTCGTTTCTCGCATCCCCCGAATTTCGTCGGCATTCATTTTTTCTCGCCCGTCCACAAAATGCCGCTCATCGAAATTATTCGCGGCAAGCAAACGTCGGACGCGGCGATTGCCAAAGCGTTCGATTACGTCTTACAGATTGGCAAGACGCCAATCGTTGTGAATGACTCGCGCGGGTTTTATACGTCGCGCGTTTTTGGAACGTACGTAAGCGAAGGCATGATGCTGCTCGCCGAAGGACAACATCCGCGCGCGATTGAATCGGCGGGTATTAAAGCGGGAATGCCTGTCGGTCCGCTCGCGGTGAGCGATGAGGTGAACATCGGTTTGATTTGGCACATTCGCGAACAGACGCGCAAGGATTTGGCAAACGAGTTTGCTAGCGAACGAAAAATTTTTCCGAACGACGCGAGCGACGGCGTAGTAGATTTCATGGTGAATCAAGTAAAGCGCACGGGAAAGTTGCAAGGCGCGGGATTTTATGAGTACCCAGAAGATGGAAAAAAATTCTTGTGGCGCGAATTGCAAAATCATTTTCCGCCGTCCGATGTGGAATTGCCGCAGCAAGAAATGATTGACCGCTTGTTGTTTGTGCAATGTTTGGAGACAGTGCGGTGTTTTGAGCAAGGTGTTCTCACATCATCCGCCGACGCGAACATCGGCAGCATTTTCGGCTGGAGTTTCGCGCCGTATTCGGGCGGTACCCTGCAATTCATCAACGCGTATGGCATTGAAAAATTCATCGCGCGTTCCCGCGAACTCGCAGCAAAATACGGCGCGCGATTCGAGCCGCCACAGTTGTTGTCGGAAATGGTAAATGAAGGAAAAGAATTCAAGTAGTAGGTAGCAGGTAGCAGGTTCATACACTACTTGCTACCTGCTACTTGCTGCCTGCTACCCCAAAAATGAAACGTCCAATTTTTGAACAGGAACATCAAATGTTTCGCGAGACGGTGCGCGCATTCATTGAAAAAAATGTGACGCCGTATCACGCGCAGTGGGAAAAAGATGGCAAGGTATCGCGCGAGGTCTGGCGCAAAGCGGGCGACATGGGTTTTCTTTGCTTCGACGCGCCCGAAGAATACGGCGGCGCGGGCATCAAGGATTTTCGCTACAATGCGATTGTCACCGAAGAATTGTGGCGCGCGGGCGCGACGGGCATCGGTTGGGGCTTGCACACCGATATTGTGATGCCATATTTGATGCATTACGCGAATGACGAACAGAAAAAACGTTGGCTGCCGAAATTGATTGCGGGCGAATGGATTATGGCGATTGCGATGAGCGAACCTGCAGCGGGCAGTGACCTCGCGGGCATTCGCACAACGGCGGCGCGCGACGGCGACCATTACATTGTCAACGGCTCGAAAACATTTATCACGAACGGCATCATGTCTGATATTGTGGTGACGGTGGTGAAAACGAATCCCGAACTCAAACACAAAGGCATTTCGCTTTTGGTGTTGGAACGCGGGATGGAAGGTTTCGAGCGTGGGCGCAAACTCGACAAAATTGGATTGAAAGCGCAGGACACGGCGGAATTGTTTTTCGATAATGTGCGCGTGCCGCGTGAAAATTTGTTGGGGCAAGAAGGCAAGGGCTTTGTGTATTTGATGCAGCAGTTACCGCAAGAACGTTTGCACGTGGCGATTGGCGCGATGGGCTCGGCAGAAGCGGCGTTTGAAATGACGCTGAAATATATTCAAGAGCGTCACGCATTTGGCAAACCTGTCGGCTCGTTTCAAAATTCGCGTTTCAAGATGGCGGAAATGAAAACGGAAATCGAACTCGGTTACGCGTTCGTTGACAAGTGCATTCTCGCCTTGAACGCGGGCGAATTGACCACCGAAGAGGCGAGCATGGCGAAATGGTGGACCACCGATTTACAAAAGCGCGTCGCCGATGAATGTTTGCAGTTGTTCGGCGGTTACGGCTACATGACGGAATATCCCATCAGCAAAAATTATCTCGACGCGCGCGTGCAATCCATTTACGCGGGGACGAATGAGATTATGAAAGAGGTGATTGGGAGGGGATTGGGGCTGTAAGGAATTTCGGATTTCAGATTTCAGATTGATGATTTACGTCAATCCCAACTCGCGCGCGGCGTCTGTCAATTCGGGTCTCACTTGTGCCACGCGCTCGAACCATTCGCGTTGTGATTTTTTGTCGTCGTCACTCGCTTTACTCAACGCCTCTTCAAGAATTGTTTTTGCTTGCGCTTTATCTCCCGCGCCATATTTTGCCAACGCGAGTCCGAATTTCCATCCTACATCCTCATCACGCGCGACGACATACTCATAATGTTGCACTGCCTTTGCAAACTCACCGCGCCGCAGTTCGAGTTCACCTTGCCGCGCATGTGTGTAAAAATTGTCCGCGTCCAATTCCACCGCGCGCGCAATATCGCGTTCCGCCTCTTGCAAACGATTCAGATTTAGCAAAACATTCGCGCGATTGCGGATGAGATACGGCGCACCGGGTTTCAATTCAATTGCATGTGAATACGCATCAATCGCTTCGTCGTAACGTTCGAGAGATTCGAGTACGCTCGCCAAACCATTCCACAGTTGTGCATCTTCAGGACTCAACTCGGTAGCACGGCTATACATGAGGAGTGCTTGGACATAGTCCCCTTGAGTCCTCAGCATTTCTGCAAATGAGGTGAATAACAAAGCAGGAGTGAATTCATTCATACCCGGCAAATTCATCTGCTTTCCCAATTGCATCATCATCTCCAATTGTGAATCGTTCGCATTCAACAACATTGGAAGCATTGGGGATAGTGCTGAAAAGACTTCGGGCATATCAACTTGCTCTCCTGTCAACATACCGTAACTTTTTAACGCCGCCTCAAGCTCCCAGTTGTTGGGCATAATGGCAGACGCTTGCCGTAAAGTCTCTATTGCTTTTGAAGTGTCACCATTTATTTGGAACAGGTTTGCTTTGCCAATCCACGCGCTGGGAAATTCTGGAAAGACTTGAATGGCACGCTCAAATGCCGTCATCGCTCCAGCAAACTCATCTTTTCTTCTTAGCGCGTCGCCGATTCTGACAAGATTTCTGCTTTGACTGTATTTGTCACCGATAGTTTCATATAATTTCTGTGCCTTTTGGTAATTCTCAAATGCTGCATCAAAATCCTCTTCGGCAAATTTCAATTCACCCAAGCTGGCAAGCGCATTCGCTTCGCCCAAGCGAGAACCCACCGCACGGAATAATTGCAACGCTT